>NZ_SCMR01000035.1 GCF_005502885.1 Microbacterium sp. 2FI | reverse complement strand
CTCCGCAGCCAACCTCCGGATCAGCGCCCAGTCCTCCAAAGTGATCACTCTCCAATCGTCGAGTGTTCACTTTTCACCGCCGAAACTGACCAGTTTTCGAGCGTCGTCGACACCCCCAAGTTCCCGAGCCCGAGCGAACTTGGTGGTGAGGTCTACTTCACGAAGGACCAGATCGATTGCGAGCTCACGGTACGACTCGGACACGTGGCTGATCCATAGGGCCCACACGCCGGTGAGACGAGCCCAAAGATGCGAGCCTTCGGAATCGGCTCAAAGTTGGGAGGTTGAGCGGCCCTTGGTTCGAAGTACGCTTGCCGCAATTGGCTCGGACGAGATGGGGGAAGCGTTGACGGAAGAGCTCGAGGGAGACGAGCCTGGCGGAGACACCGACTCCGACGGTACGGCAAATCTGCAGGAGCACGAGTCTCCGCTCGCCGAGCAGGAGAAATCATCCGGGAAGGACGCGAAGGCCAACGCCGCAACCAACCTTGGCATGGCGGTACTGAAGGCGATTGCGCCGCTCGACCTCCCAACGATCAGTCCGGCGTTACTCGGCATCGGCCAAACGGCAGCAGACATCTTCGGCGCACTGGACCTTCCGAAATTGACACCCGGCATCTTCGGTGCGGCAACTTCGTCGATCATCACGTTGATGACGGCCGCCAGCCTTGCGCGCAGTCGCCCCAGCGACTTTGAGACGGTTGAGGAACCGCCGACTTCGTACTCATCGCGGCTTTCGTCACCGGGCGACTACTTCGCTGATCAGGAGGCCATTGTTGAGTCGATGGAGGACCTGAATCAAGTAATCCGTCGGCTCACGGACAAGGCCCAGCTCGTTCCGCTTGTGTGGCGCGGACAGCAGAACGCCGACTGGGCCCTGCACAGCTCGCTCTTCAGAGAACTCGCGGCACTGAAGGGGGTCGTCCCACCCCAAGACAATCCGGTCGGCGTCCAGCCTTACCCGAGCGAAGATGACATGGTCGCAGCCGAGCGTGCGATTCTGCGCGTGGCGCGAGAGTCCTGGCGGTTCAGTCAGTTGACCGCCATGGAGACGATCGCGCGGCTGCAGCATCAAGGTGCTCCGACTCGGCTACTCGATGTAACGCGCAATCCGTACATCGCCGCTTGGTTCGCGGTAGAGGCGAGCGACGAACATGATGAATCTGACGCGCGCCTGTTCGCCCTCGGAACTGCGCCCGTCCCCAAGACCCCAGAAGCCGAGTCCGCCAACACGGCGTACGCCGCACTGAGTACGGCGCTCACACAGAGCTTTGAACCGTTTTGGCACGCGCTCGACACCACCGCAAAACGTCAACAGCTGGATTGGGGAACAGGCTCGAATCGCCTCGTGTGGGTTCCGCCTGAATACGACCCCCGGATCGCCGCTCAGAACGCGGCCTTCGTGCTCGACGGAGTTCCGATGTTCACGCAGCGTGTATCCAGATACTTCAAGGCCAGCGACGGCCACTCCTGGACGAAGGCGGATCTCCTCGCATCGGCATCGATATACGCCCGAATGTACTCGACCACCAGACGGCCGCCCGCGAACGGTGCGAGCATCGCCCCATCGTTCAGCATCCGCATTCGCTCCTCAGCAAAGCTGGAGATACGCAGGATGCTTGAGCGCTGGTTCGGATACTCCCGGGCGAGCATCTACCCCGACTTCGGGGGGCTGTCTCAACACATTAAGCACGCGTTCCGGGACATCGTCGCCGCAGGGCCGTAGATCGGACCCGTCGGAATGCACCCCAAGGTCCGTCTTCCGTGCAATGCGCGCAAAGGGATCCAGCCGCGGGGCGTAACCGAACTCGCGCACGACGTCGGCGGTCAACTAGGTGTACTGCTCAGGCAGGTTGGTTAGCCGGGTGATCGGTGGGACCGTGCCGATGGCGGTGTGGGGCCTGTGGTGATTGTAGGGATGTAGCCACCTGGGAAGAGCGGCTCGGCGGGCTGACTCGGAGTTGTAGTGCCGGCTGAAGGCCCATCCGTCGGCGAGCGTACGGTGGAAGCGCTCTATCTTGCCGTTGGTCTGCGGTCGGTAGGGTCGAGTCTTCTTCGGACGGATGCCGAGCTCGGCGCACGCGTCCCGCCACGCGTGCGACTTATAGGCGGAGCCGTTGTCCGAAAGGACTCGTTCGACGATCACGCCGCGGGCAGCGAACCAGGACGTGGCCCGTCGCAGGACGCCGACTGCTGTCACGGCGGTCTCGTCGTCGTGGATCTCTGCATAGGCGACGCGGGAGTTGTCATCGACGACGGTATGCACGAACGCATGACGCATCAGCGGCTGATAACGGTTGTTTCGGTCCTTGCCGGGGGTCGCGATTCGGTGCTTACCGCCTTGCGCGCGACCAACGGTGCGCCAGCCGCCGCCGTCGGGGATGTTGCCGAGCTTCTTCACGTCGACGTGGATCATCGATCCCGGATACGCGTGCTCGTAGCGACGGATCGGTTCCCCGGTCCGGATATCGACGTGCCGGAGCCGGTGCAACCGGCAACGAACGAGGACGGCGTGCACGGTCGAGGCGGGCATGCCGAGCTTCCCGCCGATCGCGACCGGGCCGAGGCGCTTCTTCCACCGCAGATGCACGATCCGCCGCACGACATCCTGACCGGTCTTGTTCGGTGAGCGGTGCGGCCGCGAAGACCGATCCTGCATTCCCTCGACGCCCATCGCGGCGTATCGCTCGGCCCACCGGTTTGCGGTCGGCCACGAGACGTGGAAGAACACGGCCGCGTGCGCGACCGGCCACCCGTCATCGACGATGAGTTTCCCGATCCGCAGGCGTTGGATAGGGGTCAAAGCAGCATTAGCGTGGGACATCGAGGGCCTCCTCGTTCAGAACGGAACCTAAGCAGCTCCACTCCAACGCAGGAGGCCCTCTTCACACCCAAACGACTACAGCGAGTCGTCGCAAATCAACCAACGTCCCTGGGCAGTACAACTAGGCGCGGGGTCAATCGTCCGTACCGAGCCTCTGGGGAACAGCGGGCGAATCGCATCTCAGCCCAACAAATCTCGCGCACGCCCGATCGTTGAGCATGGCGCGTCGCCGCCGGCGCCCACCGTGCTGGCAACTCGGTGTGCCAGCACGGTGGGTGCTCGAGCGACCAGTTCTCCCGCTGCGACTGCGCGGCCCCGATCACAGGGATCTGGTCAGAGCGCCGCCAGCGGATCGACGACGACGTTGACGTTGTAGCCGCACGTCGCGGTGAAGAGCCCACTCACTTCGAACATGCGCACGCTTTCGTCTTTAAGCGCAGGAAAGCTCTTGAAGTTCGGGTTGGTCCAGCCGATACCCGTGTCCAGGTCGGACCACTGCCAGGAGAAGTTGCTGAGCCCGCCCTGCCCGCCACCGAACGCCGTATAGGCACCAACCTGGCCGTAAGCCTGAAGCACGGCCTTGAACGGAACGGCGTCCACCTTGCCCTGCGCGAGCAACGTCTTGATGCTCACACTCGTCTGGCCGGGCACTTGCACTTCCACGCTTCCACCGAACGACACGGTCTCAGAGTGGGTGTTCTTGTAGCCGGCTGCGAAGCTGAGTTCCGCAGACGTCGAGACCTCCCCTTCACCGACGAGCGGAAGCCCCGCCGAGAACTTCGCGGAGGCCGTCAGTTTGAGTCCGGCGGTGACGTTCCATTCGTAGCTGTCGGTGACGCTCGTCGAATAGGTGATCGTCCTCTTGACGGACGCGGGCGTGGGATTCTTGACGTCCGTCTGCTCGAGCAGCACCGGGTTGTGGATAAGGCGGTCAGCGAGACCCGGATAGTCGAGGCTGATCAGTCGCAGCAGAACCTTGGATGTGTCGAACTGGGTGACGGGCCGCGCATTCACCGACCACTGGTCACCGGTCTTCTTGTAGCTGGTCTCCAGCGCCGACAGGATCTTTCCATTCACATCGATCTCGGACATGCGGCATCTCGCTTTCGGTTGCGCTGGACTCCCCCATACCGAAGCCCGGACAGACGCGGAGTACCGACAGGCCACATCATGGCGTGGTGTCTGAGCGATGTAAAGAGTTCGGCTGCGAAGTTCAGCGGTCGGACTCACATGTCAGCCACGTGGCCGCCGCGCGAGCGCCTCATGCGGGTCGCGCCGGATTCTCGCGGCCGCATGCGAGCGGGCCCCGCTTCGCCAAGGCGCGTAGCAATCACTGAACGACCCTGCGATCGCGATGCTGTGGCGTTGCGCAGACACGCGGATCGACGCCAGGATGTGACTGCGGCTCATCGACGAGTCCAGATTGGCGGACAACGTGGCCGGCAATTACGAGCTCTACAAGGATTCGGCGGGTGGCTTTCGATTCCGCCTCAAGGCGGGTAACGGCGAGATCATCGCCACGTCGGAGTCGTATGCGTCTAAGGCAAGCGCCCAAAACGGAATCGCCTCGGTGAAGACCAACGCCGACTCCCCGACAGTCGATCTCACGTAGGCGGCGACGCCCGCCTAGACACAACTGCGCGAGTGTGGCCGAAGCGCTGCTCTGTCCCAATCAGTTCGGTTGGTCTGGCGACCGCGCACGTAGCTGGCCCTCAGTTGCCCGGGGCCTGCTGAGGGATCCTCGACCCGATCCCGGCGACGAAGTAGAGCAAGCGCCACGTCGGCGTTCCGGGTTCCCCGCTCCGCGATACACTCTCGGCGGCCGCGGACCGCCTCAGTGTGGGGCTAAACCTGCACCGCGCCGAAGAACTCGCGTGCCGTCGCCAACTGGGCGAGTGCCATCACGCCGGCCACGGAGAGGTAGATCAGCCCGATCATGTCGATGCCGTAGGCGATCGTGACCGCGGTAGCCAGCACGACGAGCCAGATCGAAGCCCACGCCCAGCGCTGCCTGGCGCGGTAGGGGAAGAACAGCACCAGCAGGGCGAACGCGTTGACGACCGCGTAGGCGATGAACATCCGGCCCTCGTCCGGTGACGTGGCCACCAAGAAGATCGCGACCAGGTGATTGAGCAGCATCCCCGTGTTCAGCACGATCAGCACGATCCAGCCGGCCTTTGCCAGTCCAGTTCTCATGCTTGAGTGTAGGACCGGGTCCACGCCGGCAACAGACCCGCCGAGCGCCGCCGGGACGACGGCGCTCATCCCAGCGCCGCCCTACTGCAAGGTGGCGTCCGGCCACCACGGATCCTCAATGAGCGCCCCATCTGCGGGACGATCGCCACTGATCTCGCCAACACTGTCCGGTCAGGGATCGCTAACGCGCCGACCGCGAGCTGAGGCTTGTCTTCCACCACGGGTGACGCCGCGCGGGCTCTACACGGAGAGCATCTTCGATGCGGTTCGCCCGTTCTTCCAGTTTGGCTAGATCGTCCACAAGCTTGCGGAGGGACAGTGCCGCAAGGGGACGCTTCGAACCCCATGGCATAAGGGGTAGGAGCAGGCCGAGCACGCTCGTGGCGATGAGGCTTGCCACAAGCCAGCCCGGTGCCCCGCCTATCAGTGCGGGGACTAGTGCGACAACGTCGAGCAGGAGGACATAGGCGGCGGTGATCAGCCCGAACAGGATGAACTTGTTCAACCGATCTGCCTGATTGATTGTCCGGTACGCGATCAGATACGCGGTGACCGCGAAGACGACTAGGGACAATTGCCCAACGAACACGATCCATGCCGTGGCGACCTGGCCGGTGGTCACCCACAGGGCGCAGTTCAGACCAAGCGAAGCGACCGAGCCACTGGAGACGACAAGGATTGGCCACCGCGCCGGCTGACCGTGCTCCCTGCGAATCACGCGCTGTTCAACCTTCGCCCTCCAAGCGCGGCCCGTCTCAAGGTCCCGAACAAGGTCACGTCGTTGTTGCTCGAGAGTGCCCCGCGAAACACGGGTAACGAGCACGCCGAGGGGCACGAGCAGTGGCGCGCACAATAGGACTGCACCGTTCGCGCCCGTCGCGATGGCCGGTTCGAAGGCCGAATACATCGACCAGCCGACCCACACGATGAATATCCCCGTGAGCATCCCGCCGAACACTCCCACAAGCTGACGCGTTTCCGCGATTTGATCCGACTCCCGCACCCCAGGTTCGCGCCTGAAACCCGGAACCACTAGAAAAACGAGCGCGGCCACCAGAGCGGACAAGTACATCGGAAGGACGATAGGAGCGGCCTGCGCGGCGACGTTCAGTGCTAGGCGGGGAAGGTCGTCCAGGAAGAACGCCGACAGGACGGTGAGTACCCCGATCACAACGGCGAACGAGGTGACCGCGCGGGCGGCCTCCGCTGTCGTGTGCAGCTCGCGCAGTTGTGGCAGAGTGCCTCCGCTCGTTCCCATGGCGACGAAGCTACATGAGAGTGCAACACCGTGATGCTCTAGAACCGCCAGTGCGCAGTTGTGCGCGATGGTCCCGCTTCCGGGCGACGCACGGATGGGGATGGCCGTTGAGCTCGCGTTCGGCGGGAGTCGTGTTCACATGCGCGTCGAAATCTGGAGTCGCGTCCCGCCCTAAATGGTTCCTGACGGACCGAAGCTCAGGGATCGATCAGCCTTATCCAAGGTCTGGTCCGGATGCGCCGAGGCGACGGCGCGCGCCTGGCAATGTGGAGTGTTGGTGCCGATCGAAGGTAGGCGAATGGCGACTCTGCAGCCCGGGTGGTACCCGGACCCAATCGACTCGTCTCTCCGGCGATGGTGGGACGGAAGCCAGTGGTCTGCCCATGTGACGCGCGACGGGACCACGTGGGTTCTCCCAATGCCCGAGGTTGTGCCAGCCCGACGGCGACGGCGGATGCCAGTTTGGGCATGGATTCTCATCGGTGTTGTGCTGCTGGTGCCCGCGATCCTGCTGTCGCCGTTCGTGGCGGCGGTAGCGCTCGCGATCGTGGTCACGGGCGTCGTCGCGCTAGCCAAGGGCACTCCGACATGGCTGCGCTTCCGCAGCCGGAAAGCCGCGGCGGGGGTCACGGCTGTCGCGGCGGCGGCCTTCCTGGTGTTCGGCGGTGTTTCGGCCGCCGCGCAAGCAGGGCGAACAGATTCAGGTGTCACCGCCGCGCGCTTCACCGACTCCGAGTCTTCGAGCGGCAGTGACGAAGTTGCGAAGGAGCCCAGCTCGTCACCCACTCCGACGCCCGTCACGACGGTAGCTGAGGAAGTAATCACCGAACCCGTGGCATTCGAAGAGTCCACGCTCGAAGACGCGACGATGGCCGAGGGGGAGACCAAGATCACGACCATCGGGAAGGTCGGAGAGCGCACGCTTACCTACCGGATCACGCTGGTCGATGGCGAGGAAACCAAGCGTGAAATTGTCTCTGACGTCGTAACGACCGAGCCGATCTCTCAGGTAACGTCCGTTGGAACCTATGTCGCCCCGCCGCCGCCATCTCCGCCGCCTGCCCAGCCTGCCGGCTGCGACTCGAACTACGCTGACGCTTGCGTCCCGGTGGCGTCCGATGTGGATTGCGCCAGCGGAAGCGGAAACGGCCCCGCGTACTTTGACGGTGTCGCGCGGGTCGTCGGGGTCGACATCTACGATCTGGATCGAAACGGCGACGGCTTCGCTTGCGAGCCGTGACAACGCGATCCGAGACCGCCACCTCGTCATCCCGCGCCGTCATCCCACGTCTGCGGTCGAAGGCGACGACGCTGCTGGCCGCGGGCTTAGCCGCGGCCGCGATCACGGGAGCCATGTCAGCGTGCGCGCCTCGCCCTTCGGTTGCCGAAGCGGTCCATTCCGAAGCAACACCCACGGCGGCCACCGTGCCGGTCGACCCTGCGCCAGAGGTATTCACCTTCGTATCGGTGGTCGATGGCGACACGATCGAGACCTCTGCCGGTACGGTTCGCATCATCGGGATAGACGCCCCGGAACGCGGCGAATGCGGAGACTCAGCGGCATCGAAGGCGATCGCCGAGTTGCTCGCTCCAGGCAACAATGTCGAGCTTAAATTGCCCGCGGGCCAGAACGATCGGGATCGGTATGACCGACTCATTCGCTACGTCTCTACGAAAAACGGTGTCGATCTCGGCTTGATGCAGTTGCAAGCAGGCAACGCGGTCGCTCGATACGACTCCCTGGACGGATACCCCGGCCACCCCCGAGAAGCGACTTACCACGCCGCCCAGCTAGCATCACTCAGTCCCAACGGAGCCGTCATTGCCGTCGGCTGTCAAGCCAACGCGCCAAACACCCCACCGGCTGGCGATCGATGGTGGGAACAGTATTCGTCGTGCACAAAGCTGAAGAGGAACGCCGTTGACCACCCCACCGGTCCATTCAACCGCGATGATCCTGGTCAAGCGCAGGCCTACGACTGGTTCGCGAACCGCACCGGAAACGCGGGAGACGGCGATGGAGACGGCCTCGCCTGCGAGTAGTCCACCAGGTGGGCCTGCCGGTGGATCTGCCTAGCCACCGATCAGCGTCGCATAGGCGTTGAGCGCAATCGTGCCTGCGACTGCCACGCTGCTGATGATCAGGGCCACCGCCCACAGAACACGCACTCGGCGGGCCGCAGTGACCTCGCTGCGCAGAGCGCCGAAAGCCGACATGTCCACGTCGGCTTCTGGCTGAACTGCTGCCGTCCAGAGTTCTCGACGCGCCAAGGCTGTGGCGAGGCGATCGCGCACCTCAGCATCGAGTGTGATTTGGCGACGGTTCAGCCATCGGACAAGTTCGGTGTCACGGAGCACCGCCACATCGTCGGGCTGCTCGCGAATCGTGATGCTCCGGGCTCCGACGATGACGATCGCGGGATGTGTGGCGGTCGGGAAGCCCGTGGCAGCCGTGAGCAGCTTCTCGACGCGCTGCGCCTCGTAGCGGGAGTTGCGCAAGTGCTCGGTCTTCTGGCCGTTGACCAGCAGTCGCTTGCTGCCGACCCAGATCCGGGCATCCTCGTGCAACTTCGTGTTGATCGTGAATACGCCCGCGGCGCCGATGACGACATGATCGATGTCACTGCCGCGGTCGCCGATCGGCACAGAGTGCAGCACCGTCCAGCCGGCATCAAGGGTCGCGAGCCGCTGGGCAACTCGCAACTCTCCCAGCGCTCCGAGATACCACGGCCGCGAGTCAGCCGAGAGCGGCGACCGACCGAACAGTTTCGAAACCGTCGACCGCCCGGGAACGCTTGCTTGGACCTGCAGGCACGCGGCAATCACGGCTGAAGCGGGGATGCTACCGAACTGCTCGAAAGAATTGGTTGTGGTCATCAGCGCCGGCGCCGCCGCGTCGGGGTGAGCTGCAGCCAGAGCGCGCCCACCACCACCCCCACGAAGAGCACCGCCACCCCTGGACTCGCCGTCAGCGCACCCCACAGCATGCCGAGCCCTGAGCGGACACCTTCCCCCACGACTTCCCCATAGTCGATCATGCGGTCAGCCTAGAGCTTGGCTACGACGTCATCCGCGAGACCGGAGCCATAGCTTCCAAGCCTGCGCCGTCGCGCGACGGCGCAGGCGATTCTGCGTGCGATCTCAGAACAGTGCCCGATTCCGCAATAACCCGACCTGACCCATTCTGACGGGTGTCGATAGACTCCCGTTGGAGGTCGAATGTCGCTCGAGAAATCGGCATGGCGCGCCAGCGATGCCGTCAACTATGAAAGCGCGGTGGATGCCGTGAACACCTCGACGGCCATGCTCTTCGATCTCGCTGCTGCGGGAACGCTTGACCTCCCCACTGCGGTCAGCGAGGCAACGACGCTTCGCCGTGAGTTCCTGAGAGTCGACGGTTTCGATCGCGAAGCTGTGGAACGGTACGTTGCGCGGCTTGAAGTCTGCATCGCTGAACTTGAGAGCCTCCGCCAGTGAGCGACTCAACGTTCTTCGATGCGCGCGTCCGGCCCGTGATCTTTCCTCATCCCCCCTCCGATGCGCCCGTTCTCACGCTCGTCGTTGGCCAGCCTGGAGCGGGAGTCGCGCGCGCTTCGTCGCACTTCATCGGCGATGACCTGCCAGCGAAGTTGAGCGCCGGCGACCTACGCACTTTCCACCCCCAGCACCTCGATCAATCCCGGTCGCCCGAAGGCCTGAGCCCACTCACGGAGGCGACGACCGAGTGGATGCGTTCCGCTCTCAACTACGCACGCACGACCCGCCGCTCCCTATCGCTCGACGGCACGCGCAGCACTCTCGACCTCGCGCTTGCAACGACGAACTTGTTCGGGAAGAGCGGGTTCGAAACGACCGTGGTCGTGGTGGCCGTACCGCGCACCGAGAGCCTCCTGGCTACAGCATCCAAATTCCTTCTGGACTCGAGGTCCGGTCGACCGTCGACGTTCACGAGTATCGCCGAGCACGATGCAAGCTTCGAAGCCGCCCGCGCGCTGGTACACACGCTCGAGTCGGCACCAACTGTTGACCGCCTCACGATCCTCGGGCGTGACGGGGTAAGCCGATTCGATTCTCTCCGCACCGACGCTGCTGCCTTCGGCGGCGCCACAGCCGCACTCGACCGCGAGCGGGCGACTGCGCTCCCCAGCCCACAGGCGATGCGCTGGCTGTCGGAGCTGCGAGCGATGACCGACTACGCGATGTCGTCGCGCCAGGTCGAGCGCCCCCTGGCCGATGTGCTGATCGAGCTACACGAGATCGGAATTCGCGAGGTCCTCCCCCGACTCCCGCTCCCCAAGGACTCGCAGGCGCGCCCTGCTGCCGAGGCGAGCCTCGGTCGGCAGCTCGTAGCAATCCGCCAGGCGGTCCCCGTCACGCGGCGGGTCCAACCGCAGCCCGGCCCGGTGGTGTCGATGCCTGAGCCCGATCGCGGCATCTCGCTATGACCCGCGCGATCGGCTATGTGCGCGAACTGCTCGCCTCCGATGACCCGATCGAGGCCGTGGCGGCGCTTCGCCTGGCCGGAGCCTCGAAGGTGTACGTCGACCGCCGTAGCGATCGGACGCGACCCGAGCTCGATCGATGCCTGCAGGCGCTCGCTTCGGGCGACACGCTGCTCATCGCTTCTGCGGCAACCCTTGTTTCCTCGGTCGAGCAGTACGTTGTCACGGTCGCACAGCTCAAGTCGCGCGGCATCCATCTGCATTCGATCGCCGAGCCGGCACTGTCGACCATCCCCAACTCCGCGATGTCATCCGCAGACGCACTCGACGCCCTGGACGCCCTGCGTCGAGGCCTCATCGGTCTGCGAACACGCGAAGGATTGGATGCCGCAGCCGCTGCCGGCCGAAAGCCCGGGCGTCCGCGCGTGATGACCGATGAGCGCCTCGCGGTCGCGAAAGAGCTGCGAGCGCAGAAGCGGTCGTTCGCGCAGATTGGCCGCGCGCTCGGTGTGAGCGAAGCGGCGGTGCGCCGAGCACTCACAGCGGCCGCGCCGCCGCCGAACGATCAGGTCAAGATCGAGTAACTGGCCGTAGACGCGCCCAGCAATGCCGCCACCGCGATCGCTACTACTGCGAGGACTGCCACGGCGGCCGTCATCCGAACAGCCGCGACGCCGTTGCCGCGCACGGCTGCGACAGCGACCGCCGGGACGAGGATGACGAAGCACATGCTGCACAGGCCGACGAGGACGAGCGCTATTCCCACGATCATCTGCTCGTTCATCTCAGCTCCCGTCTGACTCGGCTGTTCGATGATTCGAGTCTGCTCGGGGGTTCAGACACCCCACTGGTCGCCGCGCGCCAGGCCTACGGCATCCATCAACGGCACCCAATCCCCACCATCCTTCCGACCCTGGCGAATCCAGCGGTCGAGAACGGCGGAGCGCGGGGACCGTGGAGTAGCGGAAGGAGCGCAGCGAGTGAGCATACGCCGCGAAAGCCCCGGGCGCAGCCGTTCGCGACCGCTACACTCTCGCGGCCGGAGGGGTGCGCTCCGCTACTCCTCGGCGAGCGCCATGAGGCTGGCGACGAACTCTCGGTGGTCGGCGTCCTGGCTCGAGATCACGTCGGCGATTCGACGTCGCCACTCCCCCGCTAGCGCCGGATCGAGGCCGCCCGCCCGTTCCATCACCCAGTCGACATCCTCATCGACGGTGTATCCGGGCTCATCTTCGCTCTTGCCGGGGTAGTACGTGAACGCGGCGACGGCCACGCGGGCGAGCATCGCCTCGGCGACGGATCGATCCAGCACGATGCCGGCTCCCTTCGATTGCGTGTTCATAGCGATAGTCCTCCAGTTTGGATCGGCGGGGTGGGCAGCGGAGCGTGCGCGTGTCGTTGCGATTGTGGGCGACGAGCGGCGAGACGCAGCTGGTCGTTGATCGCGCGTGCAATGGCGTCCATGCGGGCCGCTTCGGCGGCATCGGCATTTCTCTTGCTTTCGGCGGCCGCGAGGCGCTCGCGTGCGCGCACTTCGCTGGCCGAAACCGGACGCGTCGGATCGGAGTCGTCGGCGATTCCTGCAGCGATTCGAACCCGGGCGCTCGCGCGCAACCACCGCGCGAGCTCGTGCGCAGGCGTCTCGGGCTCGCGGCGCATGGCCTTCACCTCCTCGGTTGTGCGGACGCGTGCGAAGAAGTCTTCTGCGGCGGCGGCATTCTCGGCGCGCTCGGCCGCACCGACGCGATGCAACCGTCGCGGCGGCAATCCGACCTCGCGACGACGCTTCTCTCGAGCGCGCCACTGTCGCTGCTTCTCGAGCTGCTTCTCGCGGTTCGCCCAGTAGTACGCCATACGGCGCTCGCGCACCTCGTCGCCATGCTTCGCGTAATAGCGCTCAGCCGCCGCCCGTTTCGGCTCGGGGTTGTCGCGGTGCTTCGCACGCAGCTTCGCGTTCTCCTCATCGCGGTGCGCGTCGTGCCAGCGCTTGGTGCGCTGCTTCTTTGCCTCGCGGTAGCCCTCAGGGTCGGCCGCGCGCTGCGCTTGCCGACGTTCGCGCTGGTAGGCGAGGTGCGCCTCGGGGTCGGCGGCGTAGCGGTCGCGGGAGCGCACGCGTCGCCGCTCGGCCGCGTCAGCCGCCTTGCGCGCCGCATCCGCGCGGGCGCGCTCACGAACACGGTTCTGCTCGCGGACCCGCTCGAGATGCCTCTCTCGGAATCGATCGCGATACTCCTTCACCTTGTCGGGGTGCTCCGCCTTCCAGCGACGACGATTCTCACGGATGCTGTCGGCGTGTCTCTCGCGATACCGCCGGTCGCTCTCACGCCGGCGTGCGGCGCGCTCCTCTTCGGACGCAGCTGGCCCGCTGCGACGGCCTTCGAGCTCGTCAGCCATCGTTCAGTCCTGCTCGGCTGCCGGCGACACATCGAGGCGCGACGCGAGCTGCTTGATGCGATCCGGTTGGAAGCCCGTCCAGTGATGGTGATCATCCACCACCACGACCGGCGCCGATGAGTAGCCGAGCTCCTCGGTGACGTACTCGCGAGCCGAAGCATTGGCAGGGTCAGTGAGGTCGAAGGCGGCGTATCGCAGGCCCTCGGCATCCATCACGTCCTTCGTCATGCGGCACTGCATGCATGCGTCGCCCGTCGTGTAAACGGTGATCATCGTGACCACGATCTGCTCCATCTGCGTATGTTCCAATTGGTTTACGCCGAGTGAAGCACTTTCTGCTACGCTGTGCAAGAGGCGATGCCAAAGCGCCGCGCGGTTAGACAGACTAGGGGGGTGAAGGTCGACGTGAAGACACTCGATGGCAACCCGGTCACGTGGCGCGAGGCCACTCAGCCGGTCGGTTCCGTGTTGCGGATCGCCCCGGCATTCGTGGCGACGACGACTGACGCCGCGCTGGGCGTCGAGACATCCGTCACGGCTCGATACATGCATGACGAGGGTCGGTATGTGATCCGAGGCGTCGCGAACACCTCGACGCGAGACGACGTCGAGATCAACTACCCCACCGTCGCGAAGGTCGGCATGCAAGCGATCGTGCAGTCCGCCGCGCCGAGGTGCATCTTCCTCACGCTCGACGACGAGGAAGATGCTCGCGCCGAGTGGCTCAGCGTCGATCAGCTGACGACTGCCGGTCGACGCATCCTGCCGCCAGCAGTTGCCGCCGAGGTCGTCAAGCGGGGCGGGGGCGAGGCACGCATGGAGGTCATCGAACTGCTCTATGGCAGCGCAGCGTTGGCGGGGCTGCCGCCGGCGAAGCTGATCCAGCGCGAGCTCGGCATCCCCCACCGCACCGCGTCGCAATGGATCATCGACGCCCGCAAGGCGGGGCGCCTCGAGGGCATGAACTACAACGCCGGTCGACCGGCGGGTGGATAGAACTCACCGAAGCAGTCCGCGGAAGGAATGAGACGATGACCATCAGCCACGCATCACGACACGGCGAAGTGATCGATCCCCCCGCGGAACAGGTTGGCGCGGCGACCCAAGAGCGGTTGGAATGCCTCTTCTACTCGGAATCCGAGGCCGCCGATCGGCTCGGGCTCCATCGAACGACTCTTCGTGCGTTGGCGCTCGAGGGGCGGGCGCCTGTCGAGGCCATCCACCTCACCGAGCATCGGCGGGTCTATCGCCGCGTCGACATCCACCGCCTGGCAGGCGTGGAGACATGAGTATCGAGGCCCGCAAGACCAAGACAGGCAAGACCTACTACTACGTGCGGGTCAAGTCCGGTCGGCAGCTCGTGGCGACGAGGGCGTTTGATACGAAGCGCGAGGCCGAGACATGGGAACGCACGCAGAAGCATCTTCTGGAGACAGGCCGGCCATTGCCGCCCAAGCGCTCGTTCACCCTCAATGAATTGGTGACGATGTTTCTTGTCTCTCGAGAGCGCGGCAACCCCCACACGGTCGACACCGACCGGAACAACCTCGCTGCCCTCCCGAAGTCGCTGCTCCTCCGGCCGCTCGCATCGATTCACGCCGGCCACATCCGCGAACATCTTCTCGCCGAGCTTCGCAACGGCAAGATGCCGTCGACTGTTGCCCGATCCAAGACCACGCTCAGCGCGCTCTTCACCTATGCGTTCGATCAAGGCCTCCTGCACCAGCCGCATCCGGTGCAGACCATGCCCAAGATCCCGGAGTTGAGCACCGTGGCGCAGCGTGCGCTCACCGTGAAGGACATCCCGACACCAGTCGAGGTGGCAAGCTCGATCGCCGCGCTGCGGGAGCGCCGTCCAGACATCGCCGACGTGTTCGAGTTCATGGCATTGAGCGGCGTGCGTTGGGGCGAGCTGCGCGCCATTCGCGTCCACTGGCTGTCCGAGGTACCAATCCCGCAACTGGCCATCGACCGATCCCATTCCGATCGATACGAAGAGAAGCGCCCGAAGTCCTGGCGAGGCACGCGCGCCGTGCCCCTTTCGCCTCGGGCCGTCGCCATTTTCCGCCAGCACGCAGCAGGGAAGTCACCCGACGATTACCTCTTCACCAATCAGGATGGTGGTCAGCTCTCTGTCGGCGTCGTCCGCAAGTTCCCGCTCGGTTTCCGCCGCCACGCGCTCCGACATTTTGCCGCGTCGTCGTGGCTTCGGCTCGGAACGCCGGTGCACGAGGTCGCAGAGTACCTCGGCGACGAGGCACGCACGGTGCTCGCGGTCTACGCCCACGTCCTCGGCGAGGGACAACGCCGCGATCACGTGCAACGTCTGAGCTCGGCTGAGAGCCCCGCTGTCGGCGGGGGACCCCTGGGGGACCCCTGGAGCGAAAACAGCGCCCATGGATGAATCCCCACCCTCCCCCATGACATGAAAAAACCCCCGGCTGACCGGGGGTTTTTCTGCGGAGACGGAGGGATTTGAACCCTCGGTCCCCGTGAGGGGACTCCACCTTAGCAGGGTGGTGCACTAGGCCGAACTATGCGACGTCTCCAGGCAACCAGCCGCCGAGGCGGCACGGATGCGCCCAGCAATCATAACCGCTGCGCCCGGTTCCGCCGAACCGGCCAGAACCGTCGAACCCGGAGCCAGACGCAGAGCCACTACTCGGGCTGCGTGCAGGTGACCTGGGCCGCGGTGGTGCCCGCGATCTCCGAGGGCAGGTCGACGCGCTCCTCGGCGACAGGAGTCTCAGCATCCGCCGTCGGCGAAGGAGATTCAGACGCCGAAGCTTGAGCCGAAGGCGTGGCCACCGGTTGCACCGCCTCGCCGGTCACCTCGACGCCGTAGCCCTGGCTGGCATCGCCCGTGAGGGTCACCGGCTTGTTCGCGGCGAGCGCGGCGAACAGCGGGGCGGCGGCCTCGTAGACGGGCAGCACGCGGTCGGAACCGCCGTCCGACGAATACGCCGTCGGATACTGCACGAAGACGATGTCCTCGTACGGCACATCCTTGACCGCCATCGCGATCTGCACCATGAGCGTCGGGTTCGCGATCGACTGGCTGAGCACCAGCTGCTTCTGGGTGACCTGGCTCATCGCGGTGGTGGCGAGGTTGAACAGCGTGCCGGGGTTTGCGAGCACCGAGTCCGACTGGAGCTTCCGCACCATCGACGACATGAACTGCTGCTGGTTCGAGATGCGGCCGAGGTCAGAACCGTCGCCGATGCCGTGGCGGATGCGCAGGAACTGCAGCGCCTGCGTTCCCTGCAGTGTGTGCTCGCCGGCGGTGAGCGAGAGCCCGGTGTGCGAGTCGCTGATGTCGCCGGCGACGCACACGTCGACGCCGCCGATGGCGTCGGACATGTTGATCACGCCGGTCCAGCGGATGGCTGCGGCGAACTGGATGTCGACGCCGGTGAGCTCCTCGACGGTCAGCGCGGTGCACGCGAGCCCGCCGTACATGTACGACGCGTTGATCATCTGCGCGCTCATCGCCGAGTACTCGCCGCCACTGCCGTCGGGGCAGGCGGGGATCGGCACGATCATGTCGCGCGGGAACGACACCACGGTCACGCGACGCGGCTCGTCCGAGATGTGCACGAGCATCGTGACGTCGTTGCGCTCTCCGCCGTCGTCGTCGATCCCGCAGCGCGGAAACAGCCTGACGTCCTGTCCCTCGCACGAGTCGGTGCCGACGACGAGCAGGTTCACGCCGCCCTCGATCGCGCCGAGCGACGGCGGCGGCTCTTCATCGCCGAGCACGACGGCGTTGTCGCCGAGCGCGGTCGCGGCATCCCACACCGCGTAAGCGGCGACACCCGTCGCACTCACCGTGACCACGCCGACGACGACCGCGAGCAACGCGAGGAGACGGAGGATCGGATGCCGCTGGTCGGCCTGCGCGTGACGCGCGATGGTGCTGCGGCCCTCCTCCGAGGGCCCGACGGTGCCGGGCATCAGCCGTTGTCTCGCAGGTTGCCGTTCGAGCAGGTCTCCTGGGCGGCTGTCGATCCCGTGATCGATGACGGCAACTCGACGACGTCTTCGGCAGGCGCTGCGGTCTCGCCCGGCTCGGGCGTGGCGCTCGGGGATGCCGCGGGCTCATCACCCGGCTCGGGCTCGACGACCACGACACCGTCGTTCGAGCCGGCTTCCCCGGTGAGCTCGATCGGCTTGTTCTCCTCGAGGGCTGCCCAGAGTGCGGCGGCGGCCGATTCGTTCGGAACGACACGGTCCGCGTCCCAGGGGTCTTCGACCGTCGGGAACTGAACGAAGACGATCTCGGCGAACGGCACGTTCTTCACGGCGAGCGCGATCTGCACGAGGGTGAGCGGGTTGGTCAGCGACTCGCTGGGCGTGATGTTCTCGACGGTGGTCGAGGCGAGCTTGTACAGCGTCGCCGGGTTGGAGAGCACGTCCTCGCTCATGAGCTTGTTGGCGAGCCGCGACATGTACTGCTGCTGGTTCGAGATGCGGCCGAGGTCTGAGCCGTCACCGACGCCGTGGCGCGTGCGGAGGAACTGCAGGGCGGCCATCCCCGAGACCTCGCGCATGCCGGCCGGCCAGTCGATGCCGGTGTAGTAGTCCTTGATGCCTGAGGCGAGACACACCTCGACGCCGCCGATCGCGTCGGTGACCTCGATCACGCCGCCCCAGGTCACCTTCGCGGCGAACGGGATCCGCTGACCGCTCAGCTGCGACACGGTCTTCACGACGCACGCGAGGCCGCCGATCGAGTACGCGGTGTTGATCGCCTCTTTGCTGATCGGCTCGCTCTCGCTGCCGTCCGCGCGGGTGCATGCGGGGATCGGCAGCATGAGGTCGCGCGGGAACGAGATGACCGTCACCTTTCGCGGCTCTTCCGAGATGTGGACGAGCATGTTGACGTCGTTGAGTTCCACATCGGCATCGGGGCCGGTGCAGCGGTCGCCGAAGAGGTGGGCGTACGCCGGCTCGCACGCGTCGGTGCCGGCGAGGAACAGATTCACGCCGCCCTCGATCGCGCCGATGTCTGGCGGCACGGAGTCCTGATCGGGGAGAGCTACGGCATCGTCGGCGAAGCTGGCGCTGAAGTCGTACGCGGCGTAGGCGGCCACGCCGGCGGTCGAGACGAGCACGACGGCGACGACGATGGCGGCGATCTTCGCAAGGAAGGCGAGCGGATGCGGCGAACGCAGCTCACCGTGGCGCGCCACGGTGTGACGGCCGCGCTTGCTCGTCTCACTCACTCGGGATCCTCTCGGGCTTCTTACGACTCCGGTCCCCCGACACACGTTCTGCGGAGGGTGTGGGATTCGAACCCACGGGACATTGCTGCCCACTGGTTTTCAAGACCAGGTCCATCGGCCGCTCGGACAACCCTCCCGATGGAAACCGCGTGAACGGCATCCGTCGAACAGGCGTCGAGTCTAGCCGACAGCACTGTCGACCCATTGTTCCAGGCACGCCTGTGGAGGCCCTGAACGGCGCGGCGATCGCCGTCAGTCGGGCTGGAACGCCCGAGAACGCCTACAGCCGGCGCAGCACCTCGGCGACGCCGCCCGCCTGCACCGATGTGGTGGTCTCGCCCGCGGCATCCTTCACCTCTTGCGGGCCCTGCTCCATCGCGACCGCGCGGCCGCCGTTCTCGAGCGCCCACCGGAACATGCCGACGTCGTTGCGTCCGTCGCCGATGACGAGCACGTGCGCGGGGTCGAAGCCGAGCTCGATGCGCACGCGCTCGAGCGCCGTGCTCTTGTCGACGCCTTGGGGTGCGATGTCGAGCCACGCGGTCCAGCCGACCGCGTACGAGACCTGGTTGAGCCCGATCCGGTCGACGAGGTCGACGAAGTCCTGCTCGCCCTGCTCGGGAGCGACGACGACAACGCGGCACACCGGCTGCTCGTCGAGCTCTTCGAACGGCACGCGCCGCGCCTGGATGAGGTTCCAGTCGTCGAGGTACTCGGTGTACAGGCGCCGCCCGTCGGGCAGCTCGACGAGGTATCGGGCGTCGGGCAGGTGCTCGCGCAGCTGCGCGAGCACGACCGAGGGGTCGAAGGTCTCGATGTGCCAGCGCTCGTACTGCAGCTCGTCGCCGTCGAGGCGCTTGAGGACCACGGCGCCGTTCGAGCACACGACGAACTCGGGCGCGATCTGCAGCACCCGCATGATGCCGCGCGTGCCCTCCCAGCTGCGGCCGGTCGCGATCATGACCTCGTGGCCCGCGCGATGCGCGTGCGCGACGGCGTCGACGACGCCGGGGCTCAGCGACTCGTCCTCGAGCAGCACCGTGCCGTCGATGTCGAGCACGATGAGCAGGCGCTCGGTCGGAACGGCGGGATCTTCGGTGTCGCGCGCGACCCGCTCGACGAGCTTGGCGGCCTTCTTCGGCTTTACGACCTTGATCGACCCCGTCGGAGGCAGGTGCTCAGTGCTCATTCGATCGCCCCCTTCGGGCGATGCGCGCTGGCGCGCGCCGGACGCGTACCGCGCCTCACGCGATCGGCTCCATGACCTCGAGGCCGCCGAGGTAGGGCCGCAGCACCTCGGGGACGGTGACCGAGCCGTCGGCGCGCTGGTGCGTCTCGAGGATCGCGACGATCCAGCGGGTGGTCGCGAGCGTGCCGTTGAGGGTCGCCACAGGCTGCGTCTTGCCGGGCTTGCCGCCCGGCTCTGCGGGAAGGCGATGACGGATGTCGAGCCGACGCGCCTGGTAGGTGGTGCAGTTCGACGTGGAGGTGAGCTCGCGGTACGCGCCCTGCGTCGGCACCCACGCCTCGACGTCGTACTTGCGTGCGGCGCTGGAGCCCAAGTCGCCGGCGGCGACGTCGATGACGCGGTAGCTGAGACCGAGGTCCTGCAGCATCCCCTCCTGCATCTCGACAAGACGCAGGTGCTCGGCCTCGGCATCCTCGGGGGTCGTGTAGACGAACATCTCGAGCTTGTTGAACTGGTGCAGGCGAATGATGCCGCGGGTGTCCTTGCCACCCGACCCGGCCTCGCGCCGGTAGCAGGTCGACCACCCGGCGTAGCGCTTCGGGCCCCGCTCGAACGAGAGGATCTCGTCCATGTGGAAGCCGGCGAGCGGCA
This sequence comes from Microbacterium sp. 2FI, assembly GCF_005502885.1. Lineage (GTDB taxonomy): Bacteria > Actinomycetota > Actinomycetes > Actinomycetales > Microbacteriaceae > Microbacterium. The sequence continues at coordinate 1,914 of NZ_SCMR01000035.1, read as the reverse complement.
CCTCGCTCGTACCGACGAGATAGAGGTCGTCGTCGGCCAGGTGGTAGACCTCGGCGGCGTGCTGACCGAGGAATCCGGTGCCGCGCATGACCTCGGACCGTACGAGAGTGGGCGGAACCATCGGGATGAACCCGGCGGCGAGCGCTCGGTCGAGCCCGAGGTTCATGAGCGCGAACTCGAGGCGCGCGCCGATGCCGGTGAGGAAGGTGAACCGTGCCCCCGAGACCTTGGCCCCGCGCTCCATGTCGATCGCGCCGAGGAGTTCCCCGAGGGCGAGGTGGTCACGCGCCTCGAAGTCGAACGTGGGCGTCTCGCCGTGCGTGCGGAGGGTGACGAAGTCCTCTTCGCCGCCAGAGGGAACACCCTCGATGACGATGTTCTCGATCTTCGCGAGCGCTTCGTCCGACGCCTCTTCGGCGGCGGTGACGGCGTGCTGGGCGAGCTTGACGCGCTCGCTCAGCTCCTTCGCCTCGGCGACCAGGGCCGCCTTCTCGCCCTTCGGCGCCTGCGCCACCTTCTTGCCGTGCGCGTTCTGCGCGGCACGCAGCTCTTCGAAGGCGGTGATGGCGGCTCGGCGGTCGCGGTCGGCCGCGAGGGCGGCGTCGACGGTGTCGGCGGACTCGCCGCGCGCCTCCTGCGAGCGCTTGACCAGCTCGGGATTGTCGCGGAGAAGGACGGGATCGATCACCCGACAAGCTTAGTCGGCGGTCAGGACGAGAGACCCGGGCACTATCGTGGGGCACATGACGCAGACCGATGCCCCGCCGAAGTGCGCCGCGTTGGTCTACAACCCCACGAAAGTGGATGCCGACACCATCCGCGCGACGATGACGCGACTGTCTGCCGCCGCCGGCTGGGCCGAGCCCCTCTTCTATGAGACGACCGTCGACGACCTGGGCGACGACATCACGCGGCAGGCTCTCGAGGCCGGCGCCGACGCGGTGCTGGTCGCCGGCGGCGACGGCACGGTGCGCGCCGTGTCGGAGGCGATGAGCGGCTCGGGTGTTCCGCTGTCGATCGTTCCGAGCGGCACGGGCAACCTGCTCGCCCGCAACCTCCGGCTTCCCCTCACCGACCCCGAGGCGATGATCCGCGCGGTGTTCGACGGCGACACGCTGCCGATGGACATCGGCTGGACGACCCTCGTCCGCGCCGACGGCACGAGCGACGAGTATGCGTTCGTCGTCATGGGCGGGATCGGGCTCGACGCGGCGATGATCGCCAATACGAACCCGCAGCTGAAGAAGACCGTCGGATGGGTCGCCTACGTCGACGGAGCGGCGCGGTCGCTGCCGGGCGCGAAGCCCTTCCGCGTGATGTACCAGCTGCCCGAGTCGCGCCTGCACTCGTCCCGCGTGCAGAGCGTGCTGTTCGCGAACTGCGGGTCGCTGCCGGCCGGCCTCGAGCTGATCCCCGAGGCGTCCGTCGTCGACGGCGCACTCGACATTGTGATCTTCCAGCCCAAGGGGCCCCTCGGCTGGATCTTCGTGTGGCGGCGCGTGGCGTGGGACAACAGCGTGCTGCGCCGGTTCCGCGCCGGGCGGCGTGTGCTGGCGCTGCGGACGAAGGACAACTCGGTGCGGTACTCGCGCGGCTCGGGGATCGAGATCGCGACGCAGGATCCTCAGCCGGTGCAGCTCGACGGCGACGAGTTCGGCGCAGCCGTGCGGGTGCAGACCCGCGTGGCCGCCGGCGCTCTGCTGGTCGTCGTGCCGAAGGGGCACGCCGTCTCAGGCCTCTGAGCCCCCGCCCTGCGCGCTGCGCCGCGCGGCGCCCGCGTCTCCCGCCCCGGGCCCTGGTTCCGACCGTTTACGGACGGGACACGCCGCGAAGCTCGGGGCCGGCTGCGGCGCGTTCCGTCCGTAAACGGTATGGCGGCGGGGAGGGCGAGGTTCCTCCACAGCGGGACGGGCG
>NZ_SCMR01000034.1 GCF_005502885.1 Microbacterium sp. 2FI | reverse complement strand
GTTGGGGGTGGGGGCGCGGGGCGCCGACCTCAGAACACGTACTCCATCAGGTCCATCCCCAGCGTGCGGAACGCCTCGTGCGCGCGCATGCGGTGCACGATCGACAGGTCGTCGAAGCACACGATGAGGGCGTACGAGACTCCGGCGCGCGGCCCGGCGAGCACGCCCGCCTCGACCCGGATGCCGGCATCCCGCCCCGTCTTGTTGATGAAGAGCAGTCCGTGCTCGTCGTTCTCATGCGAGAACGGGTCGAGGCCCGTGGCGGACGCCACAAGTGAGAGGTCGTGGTTGAGGCTCAGCCACTCCGCGACCTGAGCGCTGACGCCGGGCGAGACGACGTCGGAGTTCACGAGCGCCGCGAACATCTCGGCCAGCTCGCGCGACGAGCCGAGGGCGAAGTGCGGGGCGTCGTCGGGCCCGCGCGTGTCGCGGAACCGGTCGAGCAGCGCCGCCCGCTTCATGCCGAGCTGCTCGATGCGGGCGCGCACGGCCGGAAGGCCCGCGCGTGCGAGCAGCGCGTTGGCGGCGAGCGCGTCGCCGGTGGATGCCGTGAGCACCGCGAGATCGGAGAGCGGCAGCGCCGGCGCCTTGAGGTGCTGCCATACCCCCGCCACCGCGACCCTGTCGATGCTCGAGCGCTCGATGATCTCGAGGGGATCGAGCTGGCCGGACTCGAAGCCTGCCGCGACCTCGATCAGCAGCGGCACGACGCCGAGGCCTGCGACCGGCAGCGTGACGTAGTCGTCGCCCGCGAGCACCGAGGTGCTGCGGTCGAGGTCGGTGATGCGCACCGAGACCTGTGCGCCGGATGCGGCGAGGTCGTCGAGCGCCTTGAGCGTCGAGGCGAACGATCGCCGGCTGACTGCCGCCCGCCTCGGCAGTCTTCTTGAGGAGCTTCGTCGCAACCCCCGCGGCGACTCGGCTTCCCTTCGGGGCTCAGTGCCCACGGGGTATCCTTCCGGTTTTGTCGGGGTTCTCACCAGATGGTGACGCGCTGGGCTTCATCGAGCCACAGCGCATCGGCTTCGGTCACGCCGAACGCGTCGTAGAACGCGTCGACGTTTCGCACGATCTGGTTGCAGCGGAACTCGTTGGGCGAGTGCGGGTCGACCGTGAGGAGGCGGATGGTCTCGGCATCCCTCCCCTTCTGCTGCCAGATCTGGCCCCAGCTGAGCAGCAGCCGCTGCACACCGGTGTAGCCGTCGATCACCGGAGCGCCTTCGCCCTCGACCGACAGCGCGTACGCCTTCAGCGCGATGCCGAGGCCGCCGAGGTCGCCGATGTTCTCGCCGATCGTGAGCGCACCGTTGACCTTGTGGTCGCCTTCGAGGCCGAGAGGGGTGAGCTCGTCGTACTGCGCGATGAGGTTCTTCGTGCGCTCTTCGAACGCGGCCCGGTCGTCGTCGGTCCACCAGTCGCGCAGCGACCCGTCGCCGTCGAACCGGCTGCCCTGGTCGTCGAAGCCGTGGCCGATCTCGTGGCCGATGACCGCGCCGATGCCGCCGTAGTTGGCCGCGGCGTCGCGCTCGGGGTCGAAGAAGGGGTACTGCAGGATCGCCGCCGGGAACACGATCTCGTTCATGAGCGGGTTGTAGTACGCGTTGACCGTCTGCGGCGTCATGTACCACTCGTCGCGGTCGATGGGCTTGCCGACGCGGTCGAGCTGACGGTCGTGCTCCCACACGTGAGCGCGGCGGACGTTGCCGACGAGGTCTTCGGCGTCGACTGCGAGGGTGGAGTAGTCCTTCCACTTCACGGGGTAGCCGATCTTCGGCGTGAACGCGGCGAGCTTGGCCAGCGCACGCTCGCGCGTGGTCGGGCTCATCCACTCGAGCTCGGCGATCGACTGGCGGTACGCCTCGATGAGGTTGGCGACGAGCTCGTCCATCGCGGTCTTCGCCGCCGGCGGGAAGTGCCGCTCGACGTAGACACGGCCGATGGCCTCGCCCATCGCGGCCTCGGTGAGGCTGACCCCGCGCTTCCACCGCTCGCGGTTGACCGGAACGCCGGTCAGCTGCGTGCCGTAGAAGGCGAAGTTCGCGGCGACGAACTCGTCCGAGAGGAACGGAGCGGTGCCGTGCACGATCGAGAACCGCAGCCACGCCTTCCAGTCCTCGAGGCGCTCGTCGACCAGCAGTGCACCGAGACCCTCGATGAAGCTCGGCTGGTAGACGTTGACCTCGGCGAACGCCGCTGCGTGCTCGGGCGCGGCGCCGGCGATCCAGGGACCGAGGTCGAGGCCTGCGAGCTCCTGCACCTCGTCCCACGTCTTCAGGTTGTAGGTGGCGACCGCGTCGCGGCTCTTGACGTTGTCCCAGTGGTGCGTCGCGAGCTCGGTCTCGAGCGCGATGATGCGATCGGCGGATGCGGCGGCATCGGCGACACCGGCGAGCTCGAGCATCTGCTGCACGTGGGCGCGGAATGAGGTGCGCGTCGCCTCGAAGTTCTCGAGGCGGTAGTAGCTCTCGTCGGGAAGCGAGAGCCCGCCCTGGATGAAGAACGGAACGTACCGCTCGGGGTTGCCCGGGTCGGGCTCGATGTACAGGTGGATGAGGCCGGCGACGCCGTCGCGCTCGAGCTCTCCGACGGTGCGCAGGAAGTCGGCGATCGAGGCGACCCCGTCGACCTTGGCGAGCTGGTCGACGAGCGGCTCGGCGCCGAGTGCCGCGATGCGCTCGGTGTCCATGAAGCTCGTGTAGAGGTCGCCGATCTTGCGGGTCTCGGTGCCGGGCTCGGCATCCGTCGACTCCTCGATGATCTCGCGGACGTCCTTCTCGGCCTGCTCGGCGATGAGGTGGAACGATCCCCAGCGCGCTTTGTCTTCGGGAATCTCGGTGCGTGCGAGCCACGCGCCGTTCACGTGGCGGAACAGGTCGTCCTGCGGGCGGATCTCGGCGCTGAGCTCCTCGAGCGCGAGACCGGAACGGGGGGCGTCGGTCATGCGTTCCAGGATATGCTCCCGCGCCGACCCCGCGCGCATGCTGGGGATGCCTAGGCTCGAGGCGTGACCGCACGCCCGGCGACGCTCAATCGCAGCATCCTGCGTCTCGCCGTGCCCGCGCTCGGCGCGCTGATCGCCGAGCCGCTCTTCCTCATCGTCGACTCCGCGCTCGTCGGCCACCTCGGCGTGACGCCGCTCGCGGGCCTCGGGATCGCCTCGGCGGTGCTGCAGACGATCGTCGGGCTCATGGTGTTCCTCGCCTACTCGACGACCCCGGCGGTGGCACGGCGCTTCGGCGCGGGCGACCTGTCGCGCGCGGTGTCGGTCGGCATCGACGGGCTGTGGCTCGCGCTCGGCATCGGCGCGGTGCTCGCCCTCGTCGGCTACGTCACCACCCCGTTCCTCGTCGGCCTCTTCGGCGCGACGCCCGAGGTCGCCGAGCAAGCCGAGATCTACCTCGGCATCTCGATGTGGGGGCTCCCCGCGATGCTCATCGTGTTCGCGGCGACGGGGCTCCTCCGCGGCATGCAGGACACCGTGACGCCGCTGTGGATCGCCGGCCTCGGCTTCGCGGCCAACGCCCTGCTGAACTGGGCGTTCATCTACGGACTCGGCTGGGGCATCGCAGGCTCGGCCGTCGGCACGGTCGTCGCGCAGTGGGGCATGGTCGCCGCCTATGCGGTGGTCGTGGGGCGCCTGGCGCGCCGCCACGCGGCATCCGTCCGACCCCACCGCGAGGGAGTGCGGGGCTCGGCGCGCTCGGGCGGCTGGCTGTTCCTGCGCACCGTGTCGCTGCGCATCGCGCTGCTGGCGACGGTCGGCGTCGCCACCGGCCTCGGCACCGACGAGCTCGCCGGCTGGCAGGTCGCCTTCACGATCTTCTCGACGGCGGCGTTCGCCCTCGACGCCCTCGCGATCGCCGCGCAGGCCCTCATCGGCAAGGGGCTGGGCGCGGGCGACGAGCCGTTCGTGCGGCACGTCCTCGCGCGGACGCTGGCGTGGGGCGCGTGGTTCGGCGTGATCGTCGGGGCGGTGATCGCGGCGCTCTCGGGGGTCATCGGGCTTCTTTTCACCGGGGATGCCGAGATCGCGGCGCTCGTGCAGCCGGCGCTCCTGGTGCTCGCGATCGCGCAGCCGGTGTGCGGAATCGTGTTCGTGCTCGACGGCGTGCTGATCGGCGCCGGTGACGCCAAGTACCTCGCGATCGTCGGCGTGCTGAACCTCGTGCCGTTCGCGCCCGCACTTGTGCTCGTCGCGGTGCTGCAGCCACAGGGTGCGGCAGGTCTCGCGTGGCTGTCGGTCGCATTCTTCGGCGTGTACATGCTCGCGCGCCTCGCGACCCTCGGGTGGCGCGTGCGCGGTGAGGCGTGGATGACCGCCGGAGCGTGAGCCCGCCACCTCACTCCCCCGCCGAGACGACGCAAATCGTTGCGTGGGCGCTCACAACCGGCATTCTGCGTCGTCTCGCGGACTTACGCAGCGGCCCGGCTAGGCCTCCTCGGCACCCCAGCGCCCGAGCGCGCCGATCGCCTCGTGCAGGGCGAACCCGCGGTCGGTCAACGCGTAGGCCCGGGTGTTGTGACGCAGAGGCAGGCGGGTCAGCACGCCGGCAGCCTCGAGCTCGCGCAGGCGGGTCGCGAGCATGTTCGTCGGCACTCCGAGGTCGCGCTGCAGATCGCCGTAGCGCTGAGGCCCGTCGAGCAGCCGCTCCACGATGAGCAGCGCCCACCGCGACCCGACGACGTCGAGGGCAGCGGCGAGGTCGCTCACGCGGTCGGTTCGGCGTCCGGCTTCATCCAGAACGGCGAGTAGTGGTAGCCGTCAGGGTCGTCGAACTGGCGCTGGTACATGAACGGGTAGTCGTCGACGTCGCCGACCCGGCCGCCAGCGGCGCCGGCACGCTCGACCATCTCGTCGACCGCCTCGCGGCTGCCGAGGTCGAACGAGACCGTGACCTTCGAGGGCGTGTCTGGTCCGCCGACCAGCTCCGGCGCGCCGCCGACGCTCGCGTACATCTCGCGGCTGCCGAGCATGACGTACTGCTCGGGCGCGATCGCGAAGCACGACACGTTGTGATCCGACATCTCGGCGTTGAGGCTCCAGCCGAGGGCGGTGTAGAAGGCGGTCGCGCGCTCGACGCTCTCGACCGGGCAGGTGATGAAGAGGCTCATGCGGTTAACACTTGCAAAATGAAAGTGCCCCGTCAACCCCCCTGCCACACACATCGCGCTCTAGGCGGACGCCCACCGCCGGCACCACTCGTACATCACGACGGCGCCCGCCGCGCTGGCGTTGATCGAGCGGGTCGAGCCGTACTGGGTGATCTCCACGACGACGGATGCCGCACCCACCGCCTCGGCCGAGAGCCCCGGCCCCTCCTGGCCGAACAGCAGCACGCACCTCTCGGGCAGGTCGGCGTCTGGCAGCGCGACCGACCCCGGCACGTTGTCGATCGCGATGATCGGGAGGGATGCGGCATCCGCCCACGCCGCGAAAGCCGCGACGTCTTCGTGGTGCCGCACGTGCTGGTAGCGGTCGGTGACCATCGCGCCGCGACGGTTCCAGCGTCGGCGGCCGATGATGTGCACCTCGGCGGCGAGGAACGCGTTGGCGCTGCGCACGATCGAGCCGATGTTCATGTCGTGCTGCCAGTTCTCGATCGCGACGTGGAAGCCGTGCCGGCGCCCGTCGAGATCGGCCACGATCGCGTCCATCGTCCAGTACCGGTACGCATCGAGCACGTTGCGGGTATCGCCGTGCGCGAGCAGCTCGCGGTCGAAACGCGGGTCGTCGGGCCATGCGGTCTCGCCGCCCGGCCACGGGCCCACCCCATGCGTCGGTGCGTCCGGCACTGACGCCTCATCGGGCGCGGGCATGTCGTCGGTCACCAGGCCAAGGGTAGCCGCGCGGCCCGGTCTGGCCGGATGCGCGTCTCGCCCGCCCGGCGTACCGTGACCGCCATGGCGAGCACCGCATCCTCACACCCCGGCAGCCCCGTTCCCGACGACCCGCTCGCGGCGACCTACGACGAGTTCGGGCGCCGCTGGGCGCACGGCACCTCGCCGCTGTACGAGGACTGGGCGACGGGGATCGCGCGAGATGCCGAGGTGCTCGGGCTCATCCGCACCCTCCCCGCCCCGAAGCGCCAGCCGAACCTCGTCTTCGCAGCGGCACGGTGGGAGGGCGCGCCCCTCGACCCGTACCCGGCGTGGCGGGAGTGGCTCACCGCGCACTGGACGCAGGTCGCGGAGACCGCACTCGAGCGCGCGACGCAGACGAACGAGGTGAATCGCTGCGCGACCCTCATGCCGGTGATGTCGCAGATCGATGGACCGGTCGCCCTCCTCGAGGTGGGCACGGCGGCCGGACTCTGCCTGTATCCCGATCGGTACGCGTATCGGTACGACAGCCCCGGCGGCGAGCGCACGCTCGCACCCACCGGCGCGACCGCCGCCGTAACCCTCGCGTGCCGGCTCGACGACGCCGACTCCGCCCCGACCCGGCTCCCCGACGTCGCGTGGCGGGCGGGCATCGACCTCGCGCCGATCGACGCAGGCGACGCCGACGCGGTCGCATGGCTCGAGACGCTGATCTGGCCCGGGCCCGACCACGACGCCCGCCGCGCGCGGCTGCGGGGCGCAGCATCCCTCGCCGCCGCCGACCCACCCCGCATCGTGCGCGGCGACCTGCTCGAGCGTCTCGAACCGCTCGCCGCCGATGCCCCCGCCGAAGCCACCCTCGTCGTGTTCCACAGCGCGGTGCTGCTGTACCTCGATGCCGCACAGCGCCGCCGGTTCGCCGACGTCATCGCCGCGCTCGGCACGCGCACAGGCCGCCGCGTCGTATGGCTCTCGAACGAGACGCTCGGCACACTCCCCGAGATCGACGCCCGCGTGCCCGCAGACCTCGACACGCACCACCGCTTCGTGCAGACCGTCGACGGGGTTCCCGTGGCACTCGCGAACCAGCACGGCGCGACGTACGAGACGGTTCCGTTCCGAACCTGAGTCGCAGATCTTTCGGTATGCCGAAATATCGCCTACGATTTCGGTGTGCCGAAATCTCCAACGAAGGAGTCCCGGATGCCGAAGGCGGCGGCATCCGCTCCCCCGTCATCGCCCGACCGGCGGCGCACGCCGTCGATCCCCCGCCTCGCGTGGCTGATCGGCCCCGCGCTCGTCGCCGGCGTCGCCTACCTCGACCCGGGGAACGTCGCGAGCAACATGACCGCGGGCGCGCGGTACGGATACCTGCTCGTGTGGGTCGTGGTGCTCGGCAACGTGATGGCGTGGCTCATCCAGTACCTCTCCGCCAAGCTCGGGATCGTCACCGGCCGCAGCCTTCCCGAGACGCTCGGCACCCGCATCCGCTCGAACACGGGCCGCCGCGCCTACTGGCTGCAGGCCGAGCTGGTCGCGATGGCGACCGACATCGCCGAGGTGATCGGCGGGGCGGTCGCGCTCAATCTGCTCTTCGGCATTCCGCTCGTGTGGGGCGGCATCATCACCGGCAGCGTCTCGATCGCGCTGCTGCTCCTGCAGTCCCGCCGCGGCCCTCGCACCTTCGAGTTCGTCGTGATCGGACTCGTCGCGATCATCGCGATCGGCTTCATGTTCGGCGTCTTCATCGCCCCACCCGACCCGGCCGGGGTCATCGGAGGGCTCGTCCCGCGCTTCGAAGACACCGGGTCGGTGCTGCTGGCGGCATCCATCCTCGGCGCGACGATCATGCCGCACGCGATCTACGCCCACTCCGCGCTCGCGCGTGACCGGTTCGCGCCGCGCCAGGCGACCCCGAACCCCCAGACCGAGCACCCCTCGGACGGCCCCCGTGCAGCCCTCCCGAACGACACGCTCGAGAAGCTCCGCGGCATCCCGACCTCGCGCCTCCTGCGCGCGACGAAGTGGGACGTGTCGATCGCGATGCTCATCGCCGGCACCGTGAATCTCTGCATCCTGCTGCTGGCCGCAGCCAACCTCGCCGGAGTCCCCGGGACCGACAGCCTCGAGGGCGCGTACGCGGCGCTCGAGGTCGGACTCGGGCCACTCGTGGCGACCCTGTTCGCGGTGGGCCTGCTCGCCAGCGGTCTCGCCTCGACGTCGGTCGGCGCGTACGCCGGTGCCGAGATCATGCACGGCCTCCTCCGCATCCGCGTGCCGCTGCTCGCGCGCCGCCTCGTGACACTCATCCCGGCGCTCGCGATCCTCGCCGCCGGCGTCGATCCCACCCTCGCGCTCGTGCTGAGCCAGGTCGTGCTGTCGTTCGGCATCCCGTTCGCCCTCGTGCCGCTCGTCGCACTCACCGCACGCCACGACGTGCTGGGCCGGTACCGCAACCGAATCGTGACGACGATCGCGGGGATCGCGGCATCCGTCTTCCTCATCGCCCTCAACGCCCTCCTGCTCTGGCTCGTGCTGACGGGCGCGTGAGTTCGGCCCGGTAGCCTGATCGCGTGGCATCCCCCGCCGTCGACGACTACCTCAAGACGATCTACCACCACACCGAGTGGCAGACCGCGCGCATCACGCCGTCGCAGCTCGCCGCCGAACTCGGGCTCGCGCCGTCGAGCGTCACCGAGATGGTGCAGAAGCTCGCCGCGCAGGGTCTCGTGACCCACCGCCCCTACGGCCCGATCGCGCTCACCGAGGCCGGTGAGCACCGCGCTGCGGCGATCATCCGCCGGCACCGGCTCATCGAGACGTGGCTCGTGCGCGAGTTCGGCTACGCGTGGGACGAGGTGCACGACGAGGCCGAGATCCTCGAACACGCGATCAGCGACCGGCTTCTCGAGGGCATCGACGAGCGCCTCGGCCGGCCCCGGTTCGACCCCCACGGCGACGCGATCCCGGATGCCGCCGGCGTCGTCCACCGCGAGCCCTTCGTGCTGGTGGCCTCCGCCCCGGCGGGGCACGTCGGGCGCGTGCTGCGGGTGAGCGACCGCGACCCCGATCTGCTGCGCGCGGTCGATGCCGCGGGCGTCGCGGTGGGTGCGGAGGCGACGGTGACGGATGCCGCCACCCTCCGCATCGCGGGTGCCGAGGTGCTGCTGCCGCACGGCGCCGCCGACGCGATCTGGCTGAGCGCCTGAAACCCGCCTCACCCTTGACCCGATCCTGACGCGGGAGGACAATCGCGCGTGGGGGAGTTCTTTCGGAACGACGAAGTGCGCGCATGGGGCGCGCTCCCGAGCACGCCGCACCACCGGGAATGGGGATTCCGAGCGGCGTTGCTTCGGACTTCGTTCCTGCTCGACACAGCGGGCGATCCTCCGACGTGGGCGACCACGTGAACCATGGAGGGGAAACCATGTTCAGAAAGAAGCTGGCGATCGCGGCATCCGTCGCGCTCGTCGCTGCCGGACTCATCGCGGCACCACCCGCGTTCGCCGAGGACGATCCTGGCGGAATCATCACCGGCAACGCGGCGCGAGAGTGTCGCAGCGCCGGGTACGACCTCGGCGTGAAGCTCAACACCGGTGACACCGGCACCTACGTGTATGAGACCGAAGGCCCGTGGGAGCCGGACGGCCTCGACCTCGACCTCGAGGTGACGATCAACGCTGACGGCACGTTCAGCTGGGTCAACAACGACCCGCCGCCGACCATCGCGGCGATCCTCGTCAAGGCCGGCACGCAGTACGACGTGTTCGTGATTCCTGCGGGCACCGACTCCGGCTCGGGACTCGAGCCCAGCGACAAGTACGACATCAGTCACATCACGTTCTGCTTCGGCGACGACGACGAGCCGAGGGAGTCGCTGAAGGTCGAGAAGAGCGTCTACACGTCGTACGACCGCACGCACGACTGGTCGGTCACGAAGTCGGCAGACCCGGCTGAGGTGTGGCTCTACGCTCCGAACGGCAATGGCCCGGGCGAAGCCGAGGTCGAGTGGAGCGTCGATGTCAGCTACGACGGCTACACCGACAGCGGACACATGGTGTTCGGCGAGATCGTCGTCCTCAACGACGGCCCCACCGTGGCTCCGATCGCCGACGTCACGGATGATCTGAGTGACTGGGCGGACCCTGTCGCGGTCGCTTGCGAGTCCGAGGAAGGCCCGATCGACTTCACGCTCGGGACCTACTTCCTCGAGCCGGGGGACATGATCGGCTGCACGTACGGCGTGGAAGTCGATTCGATGATCGGCGGCACGAACACCGCAACAGCGACCACCGCCGGCGGAAGCTACTACCACACCGTCGACGTCGAGTGGGGTGGACCCACGACCGAGACGAACGCGAGCATCACCGCCACTGATGTGAGCGAGCTGTTCCCGGGTGCTGACAAGGTGTGGAACTACACCGCCCCGACCGGCGGCACCGAGACGTACTCGAACACGTTCGCGTGGGACGAGTACGAGGAGTGCGGCGACTACAGCTACGACAACACCGTCACGCTCACCAGCAGCGAGCCTGGTGTCGTGGGTCGCTTGTCGGCAACTGCCATCGACGCGTACCTCGACCCGATCGACTCGGCGAGTGCTTCGGTCGACGTGCACGTGCAGTGCCAGGTGTTCCAGGGTGAGACCGCGTGGGCGGCCAACACCACGGCGGGGACGCTGAAGTACAACACCAAGAAGGGCGGCAACTGGGCAACCTACGTCCAGTACCCCAACACCGCTCCCGTCCAGAAGGTGTACAACCTGTACGCCGGGCAGACGCACCTCGCGGGCACCGCAACCGTCACACCGGTCGCAGGCGGGGTCACCGTGACGGTCGATCTCGGCGGCGCGTGGGAGTTCGCCGGAGTGGGATCGAACCTCAAAATCGAGAAGTACACCTCGACGGCGCCCTCCGGGAACCCGTCACCGGGTCTGTTCACGTACAAGACGTCGTGCGTGTCGGATCCGTGCACCTCGGGAGTGATCCCGCTGGCGAAGTTCTACGGCATCCACCTCGATGTGGGTGTCTGGGTGCCCGACCCGAACTTCGGGCCGTGACGCACATCTGAATCACCTGACACAGCAGAAAGCGACTGCGGGGGCCGGAAACGGCTCCCGCAGTCGTGTTCAGTCCCGGTGCCCCGCGCTCCCGGCCCGCGCCGCCTGGGCGAACGGCCACGCGACGCCTGTGGCCGCCTCGCTCGCCGCCCACAGGCGCGCGGCGACCTCCGGGTCGCGCGTGATGCGGGATGCCGGCTGCCGGCGAGGCTCGCCGCGCGCAACGGTCCGCGGACCCCAGAACTCGCCGCCGTGCACCTCGGGATCGACGAGCGCCCGCACGAGCGACCACGCGCCGTGCTCCTTGGACTGGGTGACGACCCCCTGCAGGTTGTCGGCGAAGCGCGTCATCTTGGTGGGGGCGTTCACCCCGACGATGCCGGGCGTGCGCCCGCTCGTCGAATAGCCCGGGTGCGCAACAACGCTCGACACCGGCACGCCCGCGGCCCGCAATCGCCGGTCGGCCTCGAATCCGAGCGCGGTGGTCGCGACCTTCGACTGCACATACGCCCGCCACCCGGTGTACCCGGTGACCAGCTGCGGGTCGACGGGGTCGTACGGGGTGAGCGAGGTCGACATGCTGCCGACCCACACCATGCGACCGGATGCCGCGGCCAGCACTCCGAGCAGCTCCCCCGCGAGCGCGAAATGCCCGAGCACGTTCGTCGCGAAGACGACCTCGTGGCCGTCGATCGTGGTCTCGCGCGTCTTCGGCGGGTGCACGATCCCGGCGTTGAGCAGCAGACCGTCGAGCGGCCCGCGGCCGCGCACGCTCGCGGCGGCGGAGCGCACCGAGCCGAGGTTCGAGGTGTCGAGGACGAGCACCTCGGTCGCGTCGGGCGCAGCATCCGGAACCCGCCTGCGGATCGCCGCCCGCGCAGCCGACAGCCGATTCGGGTGGCGACCGGTCATGAACACCTTCGCGCCCGCGCGCACCAGCTGCTCCGAGGCGAAGTAGCCGAGGCCGGCGTTGGAGCCCGTGACGAGGTAAACGCGACCGGAAAGGTCGGGAAGGCTCCGGGGGTCCCACGTCACGGCTTCGACCCTACGCCCCGCAGGCCTCTAGGCTGAGCGCATGCGGACCCGCGCCGATATAGAATGCTGGCTGACCGACATGGACGGCGTCCTCGTCCACGAGAACACCCCGGTGCCCGGAGCCGCCGAGCTCCTGCAGCAGTGGCGGGAACAGGGCACTCCGTTCCTCGTCCTCACGAACAACTCGATCTTCACGCCGCGCGATCTGAGCGCACGTCTGCGGGCATCCGGCCTGATCGTGCCCGAGGAATCGATCTGGACCTCGGCGCTCGCGACCGCCGACTTCCTCCGCGGCCAGGCGCCCGGGGCGAGCGCGTTCGTGATCGGCGAGGCCGGCCTCACGACCGCCCTCCACGAGGCCGGGTTCATCATGACCGAGACCCACCCCGACTACGTCGTCGTCGGCGAGACGCGCAACTACTCGTTCGAGGCGATCACGAAGGCGATCCGCTTCATCGCAGCCGGCGCGCGCTTCATCGCCACCAACCCCGACGCGACCGGCCCCTCGACCGACGGCGTGCTGCCGGCGACGGGGGCGATCACCGCGCTCATCACGAAGGCGATCGGCAAGGAGCCCTACATCGTGGGCAAGCCGAACCCCATGATGTTCCGGTCGGCGCTCAACCGCATCGGCGCGCACTCCGAGACCACCGGCATGATCGGCGACCGCATGGACACCGACATCGTCGCCGGCATCGAGGCGGGTCTTCACACCGTGCTCGTGCTGACCGGCATCAGCGACCCGGCTGAGCTGGAGCGCTACCCGTTCCGACCCGACGAGGTGCTCGACTCGGTGGCCGACCTGCTGGCTCCCGAGCCCCTGGAGACAGACCTGCCCGAAGGCTTCTGATGGGCGTGCACGACGACGCCGAAAGGCTCCGCTTCCGCGACGCGGCCGCATGGCGGGCCTGGCTCGCCGAGAACCACGCGACGTCGTCGGGCGTGTGGGTGCTGCGTGCGCGGGCGGGCGTCGACCTCGAGCTGATCAGCTACCTCGACATCGTGCTGCAGGCGCTGTGCTTCGGATGGATCGACGGCACCGTCAAGCCCATGGACGACGAAACCAACGGGCAGTGGTGCGCGCCGCGTCGCCCCAACGGCAACTGGGCGGCGACCAACAAGGCGCGCGTGATCCAGCTCGAGGAGTCGGGGCAGATGACCGACGCCGGGCGCCGCGCGATCGAGGTCGCGAAGGCGAACGGATCGTGGACGATCCTCGACGGCCCCGAGGCCGGCATCGAACCGCCCGAGTTCACCGCGGCGCTGGATGCGGTCCCTGCCGCGCGCGCGGCGTGGAACGCGTTCCCGCCGTCGACCAAGAAGTTCGCCCTCTCACAGATCGCGATGGCGAAGCGGTCCGAGACCAAGACGGCACGCATCGAGAAGATCGTGGCGGATGCCGCCGAAGGGAAGCGACCGTGAGCCCCGAGACCGAGCAGACACTGCTCTTCGCCACGACCGCGATCGCGCTCGGCGGCACGCTCGTCGTCGTCATCTGGCAGTACGTGCGCATGAACCGCCGCGACAAGGACGACTGACCCCTCGCCGAGACGAAGCGCGCCTACTGCGGCTGCAGCTCCAGGTCGTCGAGGTCGATCGCGGCGAGCCACTGCAGGCCCTCGGCCTCGACCGCGGCCTGAGCGCCGGTCTTGCGGTCGACGATGACGGCCACGGCGACGGGCTCCGCACCCTCACGGCGCAGCGCCTCGACCGCCTTCAGCGCAGACTGGCCGGTGGTCGAGGTGTCTTCGACGACGACGACCCGCTTGCCCGTGACATCGGCCCCTTCGACCTGGCGGCCGCGCCCGTGATCCTTGGGCTCTTTGCGCACGACGAAGGCGTCGAGCGGGTGGTGCGTGCGCGCCGACTCGTGCATGACGGCGTTCGCGATGGGATCGGCGCCGAGGGTGAGACCGCCCACGGCGACGATCCCGTCGACGTCGCGGATGAGGTCGAGCATGATGCGCCCGATCGACGGAGCCGCGCGATGATCGAGCGTGAGCTTTCGCATGTCGACGTAGTAGGTCGCCTTCTTGCCGCTCGAGAGCGTGAAGTCGCCGTGGAACACGGCCTCGTCCTGGATGAGGGCGATCAGGTACTGGCGATCTGCTTCGAGCTCGGGCGAGGAGGCGACGGTCATGCGGACGAGTCTACGGATGCCGAGGCCGGGGCGACGCGTGTCACCCCGGCCTCGGCATCCATCGCTCTCGGCTCAGCCCGTGAAGGTCGCGATCCAGTCGAGGTCGTCGGCGCGGTCGATGCGGTAGACCCCGCCCGTGCCTGCGCACGTGCTGTTCTTGCCGAACGAGGTGACGCCGGCGATGACGGTCGAATCCCCGAGGAAGTTCGGCCCGCCCGAGTCGCCGAAGCACGTGCCGCCGGTCTTCGCGTTGTTCGAGAGGATCATCGCGAAGTCGCCGGTGTACCCGGTGTTGATCGAGTTCAGCTTCGGGTACGCGACCATGCGCGTGCGGAGGGCCTCGGTCTTGTCGTTGATCGACGACGAGTCGGGGAAGGCCTTCTGCAGCCCGTAGCCGACCGAGGTGAAGGTCACGTCCTTCTTGCCGCTCTTGGCCCCCAGCGCGTCGAGCTGATCGAGCCCCGGCAGCGTGCCGTACGTGTCCATCACGACGGGGGTGTCGAGCACGACCATGCCGAGGTCGTACAGGTAGAACGCGTTCGGGTCGTAGTCGGGGTGCGTGTGCGCGGTTCCCGACACCTCGCCGATGAACGGGTAGCCGAGCGCCGCGGGGTTCGGCTCGAGATCGGTGGCGAACCACACCTCGGCGCCGGCGGCGCCGTCGGTGCAGTGCCCGGCGGTGAGGAACAGCGTCGACGAGATGAGCGTGCCGGTGCACCGCCACATCGGAGTGCCTTCGGCGTCGGTGGCGACCATGATGCCGACGTACGGGTGTCCGTCGCCGTCGGGGACGCCGTCTGTCACGGCGCCCGCAGGTGCCGCTCCGAGTCCGACGAGGATGAGTGCCGCGGCTGCGGCGACGAGCGCTTTGTGGCGCATGGATGTACCCCTCTCCCTGGGTGTTGCGTTGAGCATGCCACCGGGGGCTCTCCCGGGCAAGGGATCCCGGGGATCCGGGAGGGATCCGCTCCGTCCCACCCTCGTCCTAGGCTGGAGCCCATGCGCCTGGCCACCTGGAACGTCAACTCGATCCGCGCCCGCGTCGACCGCATCGTCGACTTCGCGGTGCGCGAGCACATCGATGTGCTTGCGATGCAGGAGATCAAGTGCAAGGTCGACCAGTTCCCCTTCGAGAAGTTCGAAGAGGCCGGCTTCCACGTCGAGGCGCACGGCTTCTCGCAGTGGAACGGCGTCGCGATCGCGAGCCGCGAGCCCGTCACCGATGTGCGCACCGCGTTCCCCGACATGCCCGGGTTCGAGAAGGGCGTCGAAGGCTCGGATGCTCCGCAGGAGGCGCGCGCGATCGGCGCGACGATCGGCGGGGTCGAGGTGTGGAGCCTGTACGTGCCCAACGGTCGCGCGCTCGGCGACCCGCACTACGACTACAAGCTCCACTGGCTCGCGGCCCTCGAGCAGTACACCCGCTCGACGCTCGAAGCCCACCCCGACCTTCCCCTCGCGTTGGTCGGCGACTTCAACATCGCCCCGACGGATGCCGACAACGGCGACCCCGCCGTCGTCCCCGGCTTCTCGACCCATGTCTCACCGCTCGAGCGCGACGCGTTCGCAGCCCTCGAAGCCGCCGGCCTCACCGACGTCGTGCGGCCGCTCGTGCCGACGGGCTTCACCTACTGGGACTACAAGCGGCTGCGCTTCCCCCGCAACGAAGGCATGCGCATCGACTTCATCCTCGGCTCGTCCGCCCTCGCCGACGCGGTGACCGGCGCCGAGATCCACCGCAACGAGCGCAAGGGCGAGCTGCCGAGCGACCACGTGCCGGTAGTCGTCGACCTCGACTTCGGAGCCTCGGACGACGAGGACGACGATCGGCCGATGATCTTCTGAGCCCGCCCGACCCGGGCGGGTTCGGCCCCCGGCGGGTAGGGTGAGCCCGACGGACGGAGGCCGCATGCGCGGATTTCTGAAGGTGCTCGGCGTGGTGGCGCTGATCGTGGCGATCCCTCTCGCACTGTTTGTGCTCGGCATCCGCTCGGGTGATCGCCGATTCATCCGGGCGATCTCGGCCTTCCAGCGCGACGTCGTCAACCCGCGAGCCCTCGAGACCGCCGGCACCCCCGGCTCGCAGTTCGCCGTCATCGAGCATGTCGGCCGCCGCACCGGCACGGCCTACGAGACACCGGTGGGGGCGGTGCGCGACGGCGACGGGTGGGTGATCTCGCTCCCCTACGGCGCCGAGGCCTCGTGGGCACGCAACGCCGTCGCCGCCGGCGACGCATACCTGCGCGTCGACGGCGAGCGCCGGCACGTGACGGGCATCGAAGTCGTGCCGATCCTGCGCACTCCCCTGGCGTCGACCGACGGGTTCGCGATCCGTCTGCT
Source organism: Microbacterium sp. 2FI (assembly GCF_005502885.1). Lineage (GTDB taxonomy): Bacteria > Actinomycetota > Actinomycetes > Actinomycetales > Microbacteriaceae > Microbacterium. The sequence goes on along the minus strand of NZ_SCMR01000034.1, from coordinate 13,246 downwards.
CGGCATCCGCTCCGCGCTGCGCATGCGCGACGCCGCCGATTGATGCGCGGGATACGACCGCGACCTCACGTCGTCCGCACGGCGCCGCTCTGAGCCTCGATGCGGAACGTCGCGGCGAACCACTCGAGCAGCAGCGCGTCACCGGCGACGATCGTGACCGCCTCGATGTCGATCGCCTCGGCCGGGGTCAGCTCGCCCGAGATCAGGCGATGGATGCCGGAACCCGCGGCCACGACGATCCCGGGGTCACCGGCAGGCAGTACTCCCCCCACCGGCAGCGCAGGCGGCGCGAGCTGGTGCACCCGCAGCTCCGCGCCGTCGACGCGCACCCGCAGGGCGACGTCTCCGACGTGAAGCTCGTAGTCCGCCGCGGGCAGTCCCGCCGCGGCATCCGTCCGGAATGCCGACCGCAGCGTCATGGTGAGCGAGTCCGCCGTCACGACGTCGTCGGGGCCGGGCTCGCCGAGCTGCGCGAATCCCCATCGGCCGAGCGCGAGCACGACCGGCTCGAGCTCACGGCCGTAGGGGGTGAGCTCGTACACGAGTCCGCAGTTCATGAGCGGCACGCGTCGGACGACCCCTCCCTCCTGCAGCTCTTTCAGCCGCGCGGAGAGGATGTTGGTGGGGATCTTCGGGAGCCCCTGCTTGAGGTCGGTGTAACGCCGTGGGCCGACCAGCAGATCGCGGACGATGAGCAGCGCCCATCGCTCGGCGATCAGCTCGACGGCCGTCGTGACCCCGCAGTACTGGCCGTAGCTGCGGGCGACCACCTTAGGCCAGGCCCTGCGTGCTCTGCTCTGCGAGATACGCCTCAGGACCCTGCTCGGCCGCCTGCGGGTCCATGTAGAGGAACTCGAGGATGTTGCCGTCGGGGTCTTCGAGGTCGCGGCTGTACATGAAGCCGTAGTCCTGCGCGTCGCGCGGCTCGGAGCCGCCGCCCGCGAGGCCGGCCGCCATCACCTCGTCGACCGCCTCGCGCGAGTCGCGGCTGAGGGCGATGAGCGCCTGCGCGTGCGTCGTGGTGTCGGTGACCTGCTTGTCGGTGAACGTCGCGAAGAACTCCTTCGTGAGCACCATGAAGAAGATGTTCTCGTCCCACACGATGCACGCGGCGTTCTCGTCGGTGAAGAGCGGATTGATGCCGGCGCCGAGTCCGGTGTAGAAGGCCTTCGCCCGCTCGAGGTCGTTGGTGGGGATGTTGACGAAGATGTGGGTCATGTCGCGCTCCGGTGTCGGCGAGGCCGAGGACTTCTCGACATTCGCAATGCTTGCAAATAACAACCTTGCTTGTCAATAGCAAGTGAAGCATCCCCCGCACGGGGGATGCCCGACTCCCCCGTCGGCCCTAGCGTGGAGAGATGGCAGACCTTCCGGCCCCTCCGGCCCCGCCACACCGCCCGCCCGCGTCGGCGCACGACCTGCGCGGCGACGCGTGGCTCGCTGGCGCTCTTCTGCTCGGAGCCGTGCTCAGCGCCGCCCTCGGATCGGTCGTCGGGCTCTACGGCGACGACACCACCCAGGGCATGCAGTGGGCGCTCCTGTACGCCGCCGGGCTCACGGCTCCGCTGGCCGTCCGGCGCCGGTATCCCGAACTCGTGGCCGTCGCCGTCGCCGTCGTGTTCATCATCGGCGTCTCGGCGCACATCCCCGAGCTCTACGTCGGCAACATCGCGCTGTTCATCGCGATGTACACGGTCGGCGCCTGGGTGGACGACCGCAGGCGCGCCCTGTATGTGCGCGTCGGGATCATCGTGGCGATGTTCGTGTGGCTGATGGTCACGACGTTCCAGTCGGCCACGGCCCCGACCGACGAGGGATTCTCACGCGAGGGCGTGTTCTCGCCGTTCGTGGCTTTCATGCTGATCCAGTTCCTGGTCAATGCGGCCTTCTTCGGCGGCGCGTATTACATGGGCGACCGCGCGTACACCGCCGCGCTCCAGCGTGCCGCGCTCGAGGAGCGTACGCGCGAGCTCGAAGCCGAGCGCGAGGTGACCGCGGCGCAGGCGGTCGCCCTCGACCGCGTGCGGATCGCACGCGAGCTCCACGACGTCGTCGCCCACCACGTCTCGGCGATGGGCGTGCAGGCGGGGGCGGCGCGAGCGGTCATGGACCGCGACCCGGATGCCGCGCGGAGCGCCCTCGTCGGCGTCGAGGCGTCTGCCCGGTCGGCGCTGGACGAGCTCCGCCACCTGCTCGAGACGCTGCGCACTCCCGACGGCGAGCCGCCGAACGCTTCGACCGTGCGGCTGACGGGACTCGCCGAGCTCGTCCAGCACGCCCGTGACACGGGCCTCCCGACGACCTTCGCGGTCGTGGGCGAGCCCGTTGCGGTGCCCGACCTCATCGAGGTGAACGTGTATCGCGTCGCGCAGGAGGCACTCACCAACGCGCGACGCCACGGCGGACCGGATGCCGCAGCCGACGTGCGCCTCCGCTACGACGGCGACGCGATCGAGCTCGAGGTGACGAACTCCGGCCGACTCGGCCCAGCCCTGCGTCCGGGCCTCGGGATCGTCGGCATGCGCGAGCGGGCCGCGGCATCGGGCGGCATCCTCGAGGCGGGTCCGCGCCCGCGCGGCGGGTTCCTCGTGCGGCTGCGCGTGCCGCTCGCCGAGCGGATCGAGGCATGACCGGCCCCGCGATCCGCGTGCTGCTGGTCGACGACCACGCCGTGATGCGGGCGGGCTTCCGCATGATCCTCGAGTCGGCCGACGACATCGCCGTGATCGGCGAGGCGGCGACCGGCGCCGAGGCGGTGGCCGCGGCATCCGTCCTGCATCCCGATGTCATCTGCATGGACGTGCAGATGCCCGACATGGACGGGATCACCGCGACCCGGCTGCTCGTCGCCGACCCGCACGTCGCAGCGGCGGTGGTGATCGTCACGACCTTCGACCGCGACGACTACCTGTTCGATGCCCTCGGAGCCGGCGCGAGCGGGTTCCTGCTCAAGAACGCCGGCCCCGAGGAGCTCGTCTCGGCGGTGCGCGTGGCGGCCGCCGGCGACGCGCTGCTCGCACCCGAGGTGACCCGCCGCGTGATCGCCCGGTTCACCGACGGCTCAGACGGCGGCCCGGGCGAAGCGGCCGCTCCCGCGGCACCGCGCCCTGCCCCCGCGATCGAGCTCACCGACCGCGAGGGCGAGGTGCTGCGGCTGCTCGCGCAGGCTCTCAGCAACGCCGAGATCGCCGAGCGCCTGTTCATCGGCGAGGCCACAGTGAAGACGCACGTGTCGAATGTGCTGCAGAAGCTCGGCGCGCGCGATCGCGTCGCCGCCGTCGTCTATGCCCATCGCCACGGCCTCACCTGACCGACGCGGCGGCCCAGCGCAGGATCAGGCCGCGACGGGCACCGCGGCGTAGCGGTCGACGAGTGCGCCGAAGGCCTCGAGGTAGCCGACGAGGAACTCCGCCGTCTGGTCGTTCGTGACCTCGCCGCTCTCGCTGAACAGACCCGGAGTCGACTGCACGTAACCCTCGGGCTGACCGAGCGTCGGGGCGTTGTAGTGGCTGAGGATGGCCTTGAGGTGCTGCTGGGCCGCTGCGGTCGCGATGCCGCCGCCGGAGGTGCCGATGACCGCGGTGGGCTTGCCGTTGAACGAGCCCTGGCCCCACGGGCGCGCGGCCCAGTCGAGGGCGTTCTTGAGCACGCCCGGGATCGAGCGGCTGTACTCGGGAGTCACGATGATGACGCCGTCGACGTCGTCGATCGCCTGCTTGAAGTCGCGCGCGACCTGGGGGTAGTCGGCGTCGAAGTCGGGAGCGTAGAAGGGGAGGTCCTTGATCGGGATCTCGACCAGCGTGGTGCCCTCGGGCGCCAGGCGCTCGAGCGCCTTCGCGAGGCGGCGGTTGATCGAGGTCGACGAGATGCTGCCGACGATGTAGCCGATGGTGCGGTCCGACATGTGAATTCTCCTTGCGAAAACAGAAAGGCCCCCGGTGGGGGCCACCGTGGACATTCCATTCACGTGCAAGCACCTACTCCGGCGATCTATTCCGACGAATGCAGATCGCAGAGATCTCCCCGATATCCGCCTCACGGGGGATCCGGCATCCTCCGCCGATGCGTAGCGTGGCACGCATGCTGAAACTCACGGGGATCACCAAAAGCTACGGAGGGCGTCGCGTGCTCGACGACGTCGCCTTCGACGTCCATCCGGGAAGGCTGACCGGCTTCGTCGGCGGCAACGGCGCCGGCAAGACCACGACCATGCGGATCGTGCTGGGCGTGCTCGCGAAGGACGGCGGCTCGGTCACGCTCGACGGGGCCGAGGTGTCGGCAGCCGACCGCCGCCGCTTCGGGTACATGCCCGAGGAGCGGGGCCTCTATCCCAAGATGAAGGTGCACGAGCACATCACCTACCTCGCGCGCCTGCACGGCTTCTCGAAGACGGATGCCGCGGCCCGCGCGGGCGCCCTGCTCGAGCAGCTCGGACTCGGCGAACGGCTGGGCGACAACGTCGAGACGCTGTCGCTGGGCAACCAGCAGCGCGCGCAGATCGCCGCCGCCCTCGTGCACGACCCGCAGGTGCTGATCCTCGACGAGCCGTTCTCGGGCCTGGATCCGCTGGCGGTCGACGTGGTGGCCGGCGTGCTGCAGCAGCGCGCCGCCGCCGGCACCGCGGTGCTGTTCTCGTCGCACCAGCTCGACGTCGTCGAGCGGCTGTGCGACGACCTCGTGATCATCGCGGGCGGCACGATCCGCGCAGCCGGTGCCCGCGATGCCCTGCGGGCGCAGCACTCGACCCGCCGGTTCGAGCTCGTCTCGGCAGGCGACGCCGGCTGGCTCCGCTCCGAGCCCGGAGTCGAGGTGCTCGACTTCGACGGCGGCTACGCCGTCTTCGACGCCGATAGCGATGAGACCGCGCAGCGGGTGCTCCGCCAGGCGGTCGCCCACGGCGATGTCGCGAGCTTCGCGCCGCAGCATCCCACCCTCGCCCAGATCTTCAAGGAGGTCATCCAGTGAGCACCACCACCAGCACCCCCCGCCCCGCCGGAACCCCCGGCGCCCTGGCGCCGACCGGCGCGCAGAGCATCTGGCTCGTCGCCGAGCGCGAGATCGGCTCGAAGCTGCGCAGCAAGGCCTTCGTCATCTCGACCGCGATCCTGCTGCTGGGCGCCCTCGCGCTCGTGATCTGGGGCGGGTTCGCCGCGAGCTCGAACGAGGGCACGCCCGTGGCGGTGACGCCGGATGCGGCATCCATCGTCGCCGATGTGCCCGGGCTCGACGTCACCGAGGCCGCCGACCGCGACGAGGCTGCGGCTCTGGTGGAGAGCGGCGATGTCGACGCCGCCGTGATCGCCGACCCCGCATCCCCCGTCGGTGTCGCGGTGATCGCCGATTCGAGCGCGCCGACCCAGCTGCTGCTGCAGTTCGCGCAGCTGCCGACCGTCGAGCTCTTGAACCCCGACGACGGCAGCGACGCGCTCGGCTACGTCGCCGCGATCGGCTTCGGCGTCGTCTTCCTCTTCGCCGCGTCGATGTTCGGCGGCACCATCGCGCAGTCCGTCGTCGAAGAGAAGCAGACCCGTGTGGTCGAGCTGCTCATCTCGGCGATTCCGGTGCGGTCGCTGCTGGCAGGCAAGGTGATCGGCAACACGGTGCTCGCGATGGGGCAGATCCTGATCCTCGCCGCGATCGCGGTCGTCGGGCTCACGGTCACCGATCAGACGGCGCTGCTGCAGGGCCTCGGCGGGCCGATCGCGTGGTTCGCGGTGTTCTTCCTGTTCGGGTTCATTCTGCTCGCGTCGCTCTTCGCCGCCGCGGCGTCGATGGTCTCGCGCCAGGAGGACATCGGCGCCACCACCACCCCGCTGACGATGCTGGTCATGGCCCCGTACTTCCTCGTGATCTTCTTCTTCGACAATCCGCTGGTGCTCACCGTGATGTCGTACGTGCCGTTCTCGGCGCCGGTCGGCATGCCGATGCGGCTGTTCCTCGGCGACGCGCTGTGGTGGGAGCCGCTGCTGTCGCTCGCGATCCTCATCGCGACGTGCTTCGCCGCGATCCTCGTGGGCGCGCGGATCTACGAGAACTCGCTCCTGCGGATGGGCGCGCGCGTGAAGCTGCGCGAAGCGCTCGCCGGCTGAGGCCGGCACTGCCGTCGCGTGCTGTCGGCGCGCGGCAGGGGCTACGGCTCCTGCAGCACCGACAGCACGTTGCCGGCGGGGTCGCGGAACCACGCGATGGGCGGACCCCACCCGCGCATGATGCCCTTCTCGTCGCCGCCGTACTCGCCCTCGTAGATCTTCGTCACGACGCCGCGGGCGTTGAGTTCGTCGACGGCCGCCTCGACGTCATCCACCGAGAAGTTGAGGATCGTGAAGCCCGCGGGCTCATGGTCCTCCTTCGGGTAGGCGATGACGTGCGCGCCCGACCCGAGTTCGATGTCGAGGATGCCCATGTCGTTGAGGCTCACGGTGAGGCCGAGCGTGTCGGCGTAGAACGAGCGGGCGGCGTCGATGTCGTCCACGGCGAAGCCGCTGAAGGCGGCGGTTTTCGAGAACATGGGGTGCTCCTGGTTCGTTCACGGGATCGCACCGCCCAGCATCCGCCCGTTCGCCGGCGCTGTCCAGGGGGTCAGCGCTCGACGAGCACGCCGTCGGCGTCGGCCCACACGTGCGCGCCCGGGCGGAAGACGACACCTGCGATCTCGACCTCGACGTCCACCTCGCCGACTCCGTCCTTCGCGCTCTTGCGCGGATTGGATCCCAGCGCCTTGACGCCGACTGGCAGCATCCCGATCGCCTCACGATCGCGGATCGCGCCGTTGACGATGATCCCGGCCCAGCCGTGCGAAACGGCGGATGCCGCGATGAGGTCGCCGACGAGCGCGGACTCCAGCGACCCTCCCCCGTCGACGACGAGCACCGCGCCGGCGCCCGGCGTCGCGAGCACCGCCTTCACGAGAGCGTTGTCTCGGTGGCAGCGGACCGTGCGGATCGGCCCGTCGAATGCGACGTGCCCGCCGAGATCGAGAAGCTGCAGCGAGAGCGAGTCCAGCGCGTCACCGCGCTCGTCGTAGAGGTCGGCCGTGGCGATCGTCATGCCACGACGCTACGCGGTCGACGCCGGGGGTCCGGGTGGATTGTGATCGGGGTGGAAGGCCGTGAACACCGAATAGGTCTCGCCGTCGGGATCGGGTGCTCGCTCCTTGAACTCGACGAGCAGCTCGTGCAGCCGTCGCTCGAACTCGTCGCGGTGCTCGTCGGTGAGCTTGAGGCCGAGCCATGCGGTGTGCAGTTCGTTCGGCTCGACCGTCTCGATCTGCTGCAGGAACACCTCGACCAGCACCCGACTGCGTTCGGGCAGGGGCGCGCGCCACGAGGCGCCGGTCGCGCGGTACGGCACCTCACGGGCCCCCTGCGCGCCCGTGCGCTCGGGATCGGCGGCGAGGAACCCGGTCTGCACGAGCGTGCGCACATGGTGCAGCATCGTGCCGGGGTTCTGGCCGAGGAGCTCGGCGAGCTCCTTGTTGGTCCTCGGCTCGAACGCGCACAGGCGCAGCACCCGCAGGCGCAACGGTGAGCTGAGCGCGCGCAGGCGCGCTTCGGCCAGCGGATCGTGCTCGTCGGGCTCGGGCTCGACGCCCTCTTCGCGATGCTTCGCCACGGATTCAGAGTACGGTAGCGATTGACTTTCCTCAATCGGTCGCTCAGACTGATCGACATGTCTCAATCACCTGAGGACGGCTACGACGACGGCATCCTCGCCGAAGCGCGGGCCGAGGCATCCATCCCCACCTCCCGCGCCGGCGTCGACGAGGCCGTCGAGGCGGATCAGGATGCCGCGCGAAACGTCGAGCGATCGGCCGAGCCCGCGACTCCATCGCCGAAGGGGTCGCTGTGGCGCGACCGCAACTTCCTGACGATGTGGAGCGGGCAGGCGCTCAGCCAGTTCGGTGCACAGATCACCGAGCTCGCCCTCCCCGTGCTGGCGGTGCTCGTCCTCCAGGCGACCGAGTTCGAGGTCGGCATCCTCACCGCCGCCGGCGTCGCGGCGTTCCTCGTCGTCGGACTTCCCGCAGGCGCGTGGATCGATCGGATGCGCAAGCGCCACGTCATGATCTGGGCCGACGCCGTGCGCGCCGTCGCCCTCGGCGCGGTTCCGGCGCTCTGGGCGCTCGACGTGCTCGAGATGTGGCACCTCTACGTCGTCGCACTCGTGATCGGCGTCGCGACGGTGTTCTTCGACGTGTCGAACCAGTCCATCGTGCCGTCGCTGGTCCGCCCCGGACAGATCGCCGAGGCCAACGGCAAGTTCCAGTCGACCGAGCAGCTCGCGGGCCTCGCCGGGCCCGCCTTCGGCGGGTGGCTGGTCGGCATCCTCGCAGCTCCTCTCGCGATCCTCGTCACGGTCGTGACCTACATCGCGTCGTTCGTCGCGCTGCTGTTCACGCGCGATCACGAGCAGCCGCGTCACGTCGACGACCGCGCTCCGCTGCTGCACGAGATCGCCGAGGGCCTCAAGTGGGTGTTCGGCAACCCGCTGCTGCGCCGCATCGTCGGGACGACAGGCGTCGCGAACTTCTTCAACACGCTCTCGTTCACGCTGCTGCCGATCTTCCTGCTGCGCGAGCTCGGCCTCAGCCCCGCTTCGATGGGCGTCATCTTCTCGCTCGCCGCCGTGGGCGGGCTCGTCGGCGCGATCGCCACCCCCCGCATCGTGGCGCTGTTCGGCGAGGCGCGCGCGATCCCGATCGGCGCGATCGGCTTCAGCGCGGTGCCGCTGCTGCTGCCGGTCGCCGCGGTCGTCCCCGAGTTCGCGTTCCCGCTGCTGGTGGTGCAGGGGTTCCTCATGAGCTTCCTCGTGCTCGTCTACAACATCACCCAGGTCACCTTCCGCCAGCGCATCACTCCCCCGCGGCTTCTCGGCCGCATGAACGCGTCGGTGCGGTTCTGCGTGTGGGGCGTCATGCCCATCGCGGCGCTCATCGCCGGCGGCCTCGGCACGTGGCTCGGCGTCGTCCCGACGATGTGGATCGCCGCGATCGGACAGTTCGCGGCGGGTTCGTTCGTCGTGTTCGGCCCGTTCTGGAAGATGCGCGAGCTGCCCGAGCCCACCGACGCCGCCTGAGCACCCTCCTTTCTCACGCGAGTGCACGGGTTGCCGCCGCGTGCACGGCTTACGCGCGTCGGCAGGCCGTGCACTCGCCGGGATGCCGTGCACTCGGCGACCCGCGACGAGGGACCGGCCGAACCTGCACGAACCTGTGTGTTCCCGCAAGCCCGCCCCACCTGCGCCCCGGCAGTGACAAGGTGTGAGGATGACCCCGCGCATCGTCTCGATCGGAACCGCCGTACCGACGACCCGCATCGCCCAGGATCGCGCACGCGATCTGTTCGCAACGCAGCCGGGCGCCGATCGGCTCACAGAGCGCCTGATCCGGGCGGCGTTCGACGCCGCGGCGATCGAGCATCGGCACACGGTGCTCTCGCAGCTGGATGAGACCCGTCCGGGCTCCGGCATCGACGACGCCCGCTTCATCGACGACGAACGCGTGCTCCTGCGTCCGACCACGGGCACGCGCAACGATCTCTACATCCGGGCGGCACCGGCGCTCTCGGCCGCGGCGGCCCGAATGGCGATGGCGGATGCTGCGGTCGCGGCATCCGAGATCACCCACGTCGTCACCGTCTCATGCACCGGCTTCGTCGCCCCCGGTCCCGACTACCTTCTCGTTCGCGACCTCGGGCTCTCATCCACGGTCGAGCGCTACCACGTGGGCTTCATGGGATGTGCGGCCGCCTTGCCCGGCATCCGCCTGGCCGCGCGCATCGCCGATTCCGACCCGACCGCCGTCATCCTGGTCGTCTGCACCGAGCTGTGCACCCTCCACATCAGGCCCTCCGCCGATCCGCAGCAGATCGTCGCGGCGTCCGTCTTCGCCGACGGCGCGGCCGCGGCGATCGTCACCGCCGACCCCGAAGCGGGCGGCCCCGGCGGTCTCGAGCTCGACCGGTTCACCACGGCGCTGACCTCCGAGGGCGAAGACGACATGGTCTGGACCATCGGCGACCACGGGTTCGAGATGATCCTCTCGGCCGAGGTCCCCCGCATCGTGGGCCGCGAGATCCGCGGGGCCGTCGACCGGTTCCTCGGGGGCGCGCCGGCCCCCGATGCGTGGGCCGTGCATCCGGGCGGTCGGAGCGTCCTCGACCGCGTCGAGGCCGGCCTCGAGCTCGACCCCGCGGCCCTCGACGCCTCGCGCTCGGTGCTGCGCGACTACGGCAACATGTCGAGCGCGACCGTGCTGTTCATCCTTCGACGGATGCTGGAAGACGACGACATCGGCGACGGTGCCCGGGTCGCGGCCCTCGCGTTCGGCCCGGGACTCACGGTGGAATCGGCCCTGCTCACCAAGCGTGTTCCCGCCGTCACGCGGGATCAGCGCGCGGGATCGTCGCTCGGCCAGGTCGTCGGCGCCGGCGCATGACCCTCGCCGCTCGCGATCCCGATCTCGTCGAGCTCATGGACGACCCGGCGTGCGATCCCGAGCGCCTGCGCGCGACCCTCCGCCGCTTCGGCACGATCAACCGGTTCGTATCGGGATGGGGTACCGCCTACCGCGCGACGCTCGCCCCGTTCCTGCGCACACTCGACCGACCCGCGCGCGTCCTCGATCTGGGCTCGGGCGGCGGCGACCTCGCGCTTCGACTCGCGCGGCTCGCGGCACGCGACGGGCTTGCGGTGCGATGGACGGGGGCCGACCCCGATCCGCGCGCGCACGAGGTCGCCTCGGCCCGGAACGCGCCCGCGAACGTGGTCTTCCGGTGCACGGATGCCGCGACGCTTGTTGCGACGGGCGAGACCTACGACGCGGTGCTGTCGAACCACGTCCTCCATCACCTCGGTGCCGAAGTACCGGGGTTCTTCGCCCAGTCGCGCGAGCTCGCGCGCGGCATCGTGCTGCACGGCGACATCGCCCGCAGCCGGCTCGCCTACGGGCTCTACGGGGTCGGCATCACACCGTTCGCCCCGGGGACGTTCCTGCGCACGGACGGCCTGCGCTCGATCCGACGCAGCTACACACGGCCCGAGCTCCAGGACCTGCTCGATCGCGACGATCCCGGCGTATGGTCGGTCGAGCGCCCGGTGCCGTTCCGGCTGCTCGCCGTCTCACGAAGCGGTCAGGGAGAGCGGCATGCCTGACGTCGTCGTCGTCGGCGCGGGGCCCGTCGGCATGCTTCTCGCCGGCGAACTCGCTCGGCGGGGCATCGAGGTCGAGGTGTTCGAGCGCCGGCCGACCGCAGGCGGCGGCACGCGCGCGATCGGCGTGCACGGGCCGGTCCTCGCCGCGCTCGAGCCCGGCGGCGTGACCGAGCAGCTTCTCGCCGCAGCGTCCCGCGTCTCTCGCGGCGAGGCGCGATCGGGTGGCCGGACGCTCGGCGTCGTGCGGTTCGACCGGCTGTCGGCGCGGTTCCCCTTCGTCGCGACCCTGCCGCAGTCGGCGACCGAGCGCGTGCTGGGCGCCTTCTCGCCCGTGCCGCTCCGCGCCGCGAACGTGATGTCGGTCACCCCGCGTCCCGGCACCGTGCGCGTGCGCGTCGGCATCGGCGGGCGACCCACTGAACTGACCTGCCCCATCGTCGTCGTGGCGTCGGGGGCGGGCGGACGCGACCTCGTGTTCCGCCCCGGCGCGGTGCCGGTGCGCGAGTACCGCGACCGCTATCTGATGGCGGATGCCGAAGTCGGCGCGCGCGGCGACCACGACCTCGCTGTGGTCAATCTCGACGACCGCGGGGTGCTGGAGTCGTTTCCGCTGCCGGACGGCATCCGACGGTTCGTCGCGTGGGACCCGCACGGAGAAGACCCCGATCCCGGGGCGCAGACCGAGCGCCTCCGCGAAGCGCTCGACGCCCGCGCCGAGCGCGAGGCAGCCGCGGCCATCGCCACGGCGAGCGCGTTCGGCGTGCGCCGCGTGGTCTCGCCGCGCCTGCGCAACGGACGGGTGTTCGTGATCGGGGACGCCGCGCACGAGGTCAGTCCGATCGGCGGCCAGGGCATGAACCTCGGCCTGCTGGACGCGGCGACCCTCGCCCCGCACCTGGTGACCTGGGTGCGCACGGGCACCGCGCCGGAGGGCGCCCTGCGCCGGTGGGAGGCCGACCGCGTGGCCTCCGCGCGCACGGCCGCGCGGCTCGCCGCAGCGAACACCGTCCTCGGGCGGGGGCTTCCCCGCGTCGGCGGAGCGGTGCGCGGCGCAGTCGTCCGTGCGATGCTCGCGCCGCCGGCCGGGCGAGCGTTCGCCCGAGCGTACGCGATGGGCTTCGACCGCAGCGCCTGAGGTTCGCGCTCTCGTTTCCTGTACGCGCGGCCGAAGCAGACGAGCGCGTTCACCAAAACGACCGCGCGAAGCGCTCACCCACTCACCCCGCGAGCGCTGCCCCGCTCACCACGAGTTGAGCTGCCAGCAGGAGCGCGGCGAGCATCACGAGACGGAACAGGATGCGCCCGGGCGGACGGCCGAGCGCCCGCACCATCGTCCCGAGCGCTGTGACCACGACACCCGCGAACAGAACCCACGAGAGGGCTGAGACCGCCGCGAGGACTCCATCCGACGTGCCGAGCAGCACCGCGACGGCTCCGGCCAGCACGGCTGCTGCAGCGATGACCGCCGAGGCCCGCGCGCCGAGCCGATGGGGCAGCCCGCGCACTCCTGTCTGCGCGTCGTCGTCGAGGTCGGGGAGCACATTGGTCAGGTGCACCGCGATGCCGAGCGCCGCGCCGGCGATCCACGCCCACCCGGCCGCGAACGCCGGGTCCGGCGCCGACAGCGTCGCAAGCGACGGGAACAGCCCGAAGGTGACGATGAAGGGCACCACCGACAGCGCGGTGGATTTCAGCCCCGCGTTGTACGACCACGCGGATCCGAGCGCCAGAGCGTGCGCCGCCAGCATCCGCCATCCGAGGGGCGCCGACAATGCCAGCGCCACCACGAGGCACGCGGATGCCGCGACCCACGCCGTGCGCACGCTCACGTCGCCGCGAGCGATCGGCTTGTCGGAGCGTCCGACGGCGCGGTCACGTTCGGCGTCGAACGCGTCGTTCGAGATCCCGATCGACAGCTGGCCGAACAGCACCGATGCGCTCAACAGCGCCAGCCGCCACGGCTCGAGACCGATCGCGAGGCCGAGCGCGAACGCGAGCGTCGTGACGACGAGCGTGGGCCCGGGGTGGGACGACCCCCACAGGGCCCGGACGATGCGCACGGTCGATGCTCTCACGCCCGCCTCGCTCTCGCCCC
>NZ_SCMR01000033.1 GCF_005502885.1 Microbacterium sp. 2FI | reverse complement strand
CCTCCCGCCCGTCCCCGCTGATCTCGCCGCCGCCGGCACCCCGTACGTCCCGGTCGAGACCAACCTGCTCGCCGATGCGCCGCACCGGACGCCGTGGCGGGCGGGGGTCATCGTCCCGACGGCGATCATCGCGTCGCTCGCCGGAGCGTATGCCGCAACGACCCTGCTGTGGCCGCTGCACGCGGTCGCCCCCACGGTCACGGCGATGAGCGTGCAGCCCGTTGCGGCAGCGGCATCCACTCCCCCGTGGCCCACCGTGGGCAGCGCCGCAATCGGCGTCGAGGGGATCGCCGGGGCTCCGGCATCCGCCACAGACACCGACGCGATCGCGAGCATCACAAAGGTCGTGACCGCGCTGGTCGTGCTCGACGAGATGCCGCTCGCGCTCGGCGAGCAGGGGCCCGAGTTCCGCTTCAGCTACTACGACAATCTGCAGTACTGGCAGTACCGCGCCAACGGCGAATCGGCGCTCGACGTGCCGGTCGGCGGGAGCCTGACGCAGTACCAGCTGCTCGAGGGCATGCTGATCGGCTCGGCGAACAACTACGCCGACCGGCTCGCCTCGAACCTGTGGCCCTCCGACCAGGTGTTCGCTGCCGCGGCGAGCGACTGGCTCGACGCACACGGCGTGCCGGGCGTCACCGTCGTCGAGCCGACCGGCATGGACGAGGGGAATGCCGCCAGTCCGGGTGCGCTCATCGCTCTCGCGCAGAAGGCCCTGGCGAACCCGGTCATCGCCGAGATCGTCGCGAAGCGGTCGGTGGAGCTCCCGGGCGCCGGGCTGGTCGAGAACACCAACGGACTGCTCGCCGACCCCGGCGTCGTCGGCATCAAGACCGGCACGCTCGACGCCTGGAACCTGCTGTCGGCGAAGGACATCGTCGTGGGCGAGACGCCCGTCCGCCTGTATGCATCCGTGCTCGGCCAACCCGACGACGCTGCACGGCTGGCGGCGTCGCGGGCGCTCTACGCCCAGATGGAGGCCGAGCTGCAGCCGGTGCCGTCGGTCACCGCCGACACCGTCGCCGGCATCGTCGAGACGCGGTGGGGCGAGCAGGTCGAGATCGTGACGGCGGGCGACGCCACCGTGCTGCTGTGGAACGGCGGCGCGGGGACCGCCACCACGACCTATGCGCTCGGCGACAGCCGCGACGCCGGCGACACGGTGGGCGCACTGTCGGTCGTCGGGCCGCTCGATGAGGCCACCGTCGACCTGCGCCTCGCCGACGACGTCGAGCCGCCGAGTGCCTGGTGGCGACTCACGCATCCCCTGGAGCTCTTCGGCCTCGCGTGAGCCGAGTCGGACGTGCCAGGCTGAGACGCATGCAGAACAAGCCAGTCACCCCTGCCATCGAAGCCCAGCACGCCGCGCTCCTGGAGTCCCTCCCGTTCGACGACACCCAGGACTTCGACGATGCCGACCGCGGATTCATCGCCGCACTCGAGCCGGGCGTGGTCCACGCCGCCGACGGCCGCGTCGTCTGGGACAACGACAGCTACGCGTTCCTGGAGGGCGACGCGCCCACCTCGGTGAATCCCAGTCTGTGGCGACAGTCGACTCTCGTCGCGAAGCAGGGCCTCTATGAGGTCGTCGAAGGCATCTACCAGGTGCGCGGCCTCGACCTGTCGAACATCACGTTCGTCGAGGGCGATACCGGCGTCATCGTCATCGATCCGCTGATCTCGACCGAGACGGCGGCGGCCGCACTCGCGCTCTACCGCGAGCATCGGGGTGACCGGGTGGTCGTCGCCGTGATCCACACGCATTGCCACGTCGACCACTTCGGCGGTGTGTTCGGCATCACCACGGTGGCCGATGTCGAATCCGGCGCGGTGCAGATCATCGCCCCCGAGGGGTTCGTGGAGCACGCGGTCTCGGAGAACGTCTATGCGGGCACGGCGATGGCACGCCGCGCCGGGTACATGTACGGCGCGGCGCTCGCCCGCGGACCGTTCGGGCAGGTCGGCGCGGGACTCGGGCAGACCACCTCGGAGGGTGAGGTGGGCATGATCGTGCCCACGCTCCTCATCACGACCACGGGCGAGACGCATACGGTCGACGGCGTCGAGATCGAGTTCCAGATGGCGCCGGGCACCGAAGCGCCGGCTGAGATGCACTTCTACTTCCCGCGGTACCGCGCCCTGTGCATGGCCGAGAACGCGACCCACAACCTCCACAACCTGCTCACGCTCCGCGGCGCGCTCGTGCGCGACCCGCACGTGTGGTCGCAGTACCTCACCGAGGCGATCGACACCTTCGGCGACCGGGCGGATGTTGCGTTCGCCTCGCACCACTGGCCGACGTGGACGAGCGAGCGCATCGTCGAGTTCCTCGCGACACAGCGCGACCTGTACGCGTACCTCCACGACCAGACGCTGCGCCTCGTCAACCAGGGCTATCAGGGCGCCGAGATCGCCGAGATGATCCAGCTGCCGCCTGCGCTTGAGGAGGCCTGGAACACCCACGGCTACTACGGCTCGGTGAGCCACAACGTCAAGGCGATCTACCAGCGCTACATGGGCTGGTTCGACGCGAACCCCGCGCGCCTGTGGCCGCATCCGCCCACCGAGCAGGCCCAGCGGTACGTGAAGGCCATCGGCGGCATCGATCGGGTCGTCGAGCTTGCGCAGACAGCCTTCGACGAGGGCGACTTCCGCTGGGCCGCGACGCTGCTCGACCACGCGATCTTCACCGACGAGCACCACGCGGCCGCGCGCGAGCTCTACGCCGACACGCTCGAGCAGCTGGGCTACGGCGCCGAGAACGGCACGTGGCGCAACTTCTTCCTCTCGGGCGCGACCGAGCTGCGCGAAGGCAACTTCGGCACGCCGACGGTGACCGCCGCACCCGCGATCGTGGCGCAGCTGAGCCCGGAGCAGCTGTTCGACTCGCTGGCGATCTCGGTCAACGGCCCGAAGGCGTGGGACCTCACGATCGACATCGATGTGACCCTCACCGATCTCGACGTCAATTACCGCCTGTCACTCCACAACGGGGTGCTGGTCTACCGCAAGCGGAACCCCGACGACGAGCCCGATGTGGCGCTGACGCTCACGAAAGCACGGCTCATCGCCGTTGCCGGCGGCGACCTCACCAGCCCAGGACTCGAGATCACCGGCGACGCCGGCGCGCTTCAGGCACTGCTGGGCGTCCTCGACGCCGGGGATCCGGCGTTCAACATCGTCACGCCGTAGCAACAACGGACGGCGGGGTGGGACCGGTCTTCCCGGTCCCACCCCGCCGCACGGCTCTCTGTCTCGCTAGGACGCCGTGACCTCGGCCTCGTCGGCGTCGGTGATCGTCTCGACAGCCCCCGTCGCGTCGGGCTCGGCGTCGAGGTCGGTGGCCGCCTGCTCGAACTGCGACTGGTACAGCCGCCAGTACGCGCCCCGCGCGGCGATGAGCTCGTCGTGCGAGCCCTTCTCGACGATGTCGCCGTGCTCCATCACCAGGATGAGGTCGGCGTCGCGGATCGTCGAGAGGCGGTGCGCGATCACGAACGACGTGCGTCCTTCGCGGAGCGCGGCCATCGCGTGCTGCAGCAGCAGCTCGGTGCGCGTGTCGACCGACGACGTCGCCTCGTCGAGGATCAGCACCGAAGGCTGCGCGACGAAGGCGCGCGCGATCGTGATGAGCTGCTTCTCACCGGCCGAGACGTTGGAGGCATCCTCGTCGAGCACTGTGTCGTAGCCGTCGGGCAGCGAGTGCACGAAGCGATCGACGCGGGTCGCCTTCGCGGCATCCATCACCTCGTCGTCCGTCGCCGACTCGCGCCCGTAGCGGATGTTCTCGCGGATCGTGCCGGCGAACAGCCACGGATCCTGCAGCACCATGCCGGTGCGCGAGCGCACGTCGTCGCGGGTGAGCTCGGCGATGTTCTGTCCGTCGAGCAGGATCCGCCCGCCGTCGAGCTCGTAGAAGCGCATGATGAGGTTCACGAGCGTCGTCTTGCCGGCGCCGGTCGGACCCACGATCGCGACCGTCTGGCCGGGCTCGACCCGGAACGACAGGTCGGAGATCAGCGGCCGCTCGGGCGTGTAGGCGAAGCGCACGTTCTCGAACTCGATGACTCCGCGGCCGTCGACCGGCTTCGGCGCGTCGAGGGCATCGGGCTCCTGCTCATCGGCATCCAGCAGCTCGAAGACGCGCTCGGCGGACGCCGTGCCCGACTGCACGATGGCGGCCATGCCGCCCAGCTGCGACAGCGGCTGGGTGAACTGCTGCGAGTACTGGATGAAGGCCTGCACGTCGCCGAGGCGCAGCTGTCCGCCGGCGACCATCACGCCACCGAGCACGGCGATGCCGACGTAGGTGAGGTTTCCGATGAAGGTCATGCCCGGCATGATCACGTTCGAGAGGAACTGGGCGCGGAAGCTCGCCTGGTACAGCTCTTCGTTCTCGATCTCGAACTTCTCGCGCGAGTCGCGCTCACGCCCGTAGACCTTGACGAGGGCGTGCCCCGAGAACGACTCCTCGACGCGGGCGTTGAGGAGTCCGACCTTTCGCCATTGGATGCCGAAGGCCTTCTGCGACTTGGGACCGATGACCCCGAAGATGATCGCCATCAGGGGCAGCGATACCAGGGCGACGAGCGCCAGCTGCCACGAGATCGAGAACATCATGAAGAGCACGCCGATGACCGTCAGCACCGCGGTCAGCGCCGACGACAGCGACTGCTGCATGGTCTGCGTGATGTTGTCGATGTCGTTGGTGACGCGTGAGATGAGGTCGCCGCGCTGCACCTTGTCGAAGTACGACAGCGGCAGGCGGTTGATCTTCACCTCGACGTCCTGACGCAGACGCCACATCGTGCGCACCATGATGATGTTGATGACGTAGCCCTGGATCCAGCTGAGGAACGACGAGGCGACGTAGATCGCGAGCACGGCGACGATCACCGTGCGCAGGGCGTCGAAGTCGACGCCCGCGCCGACGGAGAAGTCATTCATCGCGCCGATGATGTTGGCGAACTCGGTCTCGCCGGCCGCTTCGAGCGCCGCGACGACGTCATCCTTCGGCGTGCCCGCGGGGAACTGCGCCGCGAGCCCTGCCGAGACGGCGCCCTCGAAGATGAGGTTGGTCGCCTCGCCGAGCACCTTCGGGGCGATCACCGCGAGGAACACGCCGATCGCGCCGAGGAACGACACGATCGTGAAGGCCACCGCGTGGGGCTTGAGCAGCCCGAGGAGTCGCGCGAAGCTCTTGCCGAAGTTCGCCGCCTTGCCGGGCTTGACGCTGTCCCAGTCGCCGGAGTTCTGTCGCGCCTGCTCGGCGAGCTCGAGCTCGAGCCGCTCTTCCTCGGTCAGGGTGTCGGGGGCGCTCATGCCTGCACCGCCAGCTGCGAGTCGACGATCTCTCGATAGGTGGTACTGGACTCGATCAACTCTTCGTGGGTTCCGATCCCGACCATGCGGCCGTCTTCGAGGACGACGATGCGGTCGGCCCCGGTGATCGTCGAGACGCGCTGGGCGACGACGATCTTGGTCACGTGCGGCAGTTCTCGCCAGAGCGCCTGCCGCAGTCTCGCGTCAGTGGTCAGATCGAGCGCCGAGAACGAGTCGTCGAACACCAGGATGTCGGGCTGGTGCACGATCGCCCGGGCGATCGCCAGTCGCTGGCGCTGCCCGCCCGACACGTTCGTGCCGCCCTGCGCGATGCGGGCCTCGAGCTGACCCTCCATCTGCTCGACGAAGTCGCGACCCTGCGCGATCTCCAGCGCCGCCCAGAGCTCCTCGTCGGTCGCCTCCTCGCGCCCGAAGCGGAGGTTCGACGCGACGGTTCCCGAGAACAGGAACGGGCGCTGGGGAACCAGGCCGATGCCCTTCCACAGCACATCGAGGTCGGCCTCACGCACGTCCACACCGCCCACGAGCACGGCACCGCCGGTCACATCGAACAGGCGCGGGATCAGCGAGATGAGCGTCGACTTTCCGGCACCGGTCGAGCCGACCACGGCGATCGTCTCGCCGGGCGCCGCGTCGAAGGTGATGTTCTGGAGCACCGGCTGCTCAGCACCGGGGTACGTGAACTCCGCGTCGCGGAACTCCACGGCGCCGCGCGCCGGGAACTCCGTCAGGGGACGCTCCGCGCGCACCAGCGTCGACTCGCTCGCGAGCACCTCGCCGATGCGCTCGGCCGACACGGCGGCGCGCGGAATCATGATCACCATGAAGCTCGCCATGAGCACGCCCATGAGGATCTGGGCGATGTACTGCATGAACGCGAACAGGGTGCCGATCTCGATGCTGCCCTCGTCGACTTCGATGCCGCCGAACCAGATCACGCCGACGATGGTGACGTTGAGCACCAGCATCGCCAGCGGGAACAGGAGCACGAAGAGGGACCCGACCTTGCGGCCGACCACCATGATGTCGGTGTTGGCGGCGCCGAACCGCTCTTCTTCGATGTCTTCGCGAACGAATGCCCGGACGACGCGCACACCCGTGAGCTGCTCGCGCAGGATACGGTTGACCGCGTCGAGCTTCTTCTGGAACGCGCGGAACAGCGGCACCATGCGGCTGACCACCAGCAGCACCATCACCAGCAGCAGCGGAACGGCGACGGCGATGAGCCACCCGAGGCCCAGATCTTGGCGCAGCGCCATGATCACTCCGCCGATGGCGAGCAGCGGCGCGGTGACGAGCATCGTCGAGCCCATCATGGCGAGCATCTGCACCTGCTGGACGTCGTTCGTGTTGCGCGTGATCAGCGAGCCGGGCCCGAAGGCCGAGACTTCGCGCTCAGAGAACGCGCTCACCTTCTCGTAGATGTCGCGCCGCATGTCGCGGCCCGCCGCCATCGACGCGCGCGCGGCGAAGTAGGTGGCGATGATCGCCGCGACGATCTGCCCGAACGAGATCGCGAGCATCGTCGCGCCCGTCGACCAGATGTACTCGACATCGCCCTGCGAGACGCCCTGGTCGATGATGTCGGCGTTCAGTCGCGGCAGATACAGCGTCGCGACGGCGGAGATGATCTGGAAGACCAGCAGCGCGAGCAGCAGCCAGCGATAGGGCTTGAGGTACCGGATGAGGAGTTTGCCGAGCACTGGGTCTCCGATGAGTTCTGGGATTGTCGCTCAACAGATCGGGATGCCGGTTCCTCGGCATCCGTCTGGAGCCCCTACAGGCTACGACCAACCTCCGACACGCCGCCAACGCATCCGTACGCCCTCAGCGAATCCCGGCGTCAACCTCCGCGTCGGCCTGCCGCCGAGACGACGCGGAATGTCGGCTTCGGCGGACGGATGCCGCACTCTGCGTCGCGTCGCGCTCAATCGGCGCGCCATCCGCGGCTCAGCAGGGCGGAGCGCACGGTCTCGATCCGCTCAGCGCGCGCTGCGCCGCGGTGGTGCCTCGTGAACCGCACGACCCGCCACCCGCAGCGGGCCAGGTCGTCGAGCCGCGCGATGTCGCGGGCGTATTGCCGGCTGTCGAGACGGTGCTGCTCGCCGTCGTACTCGGCGAGCACCCTGTACCGCCGGTAGACCAGGTCACCGTAGGCGATGAACTCCCCCGCCGGCCCTCGGATCTCGCCGTTGACCTCGGGGTCGGGCAGCCTCGCGGCGGCGAGGTCAAGCCGCAGCAGCGTCTCTTCCCACGAATCCGTGCGCGGGCGGATGAGCGCGAGCGCTTCGGCGAGCGCGGCGCAGCCGCGCCGGCCGCGCCACGCGGCGACGTCGTCTGCGAGGTCGCTCATCCTGACGAGCGGTCGCGTGCGCCGCACGAGGCCGTCG
Source organism: Microbacterium sp. 2FI (assembly GCF_005502885.1). Lineage (GTDB taxonomy): Bacteria > Actinomycetota > Actinomycetes > Actinomycetales > Microbacteriaceae > Microbacterium. Next base: position 24,461 of record NZ_SCMR01000033.1, on the reverse strand, counting down.
CCGACGGCGACCAGTTCGGGCAGCGTGAGTGCGGTCGCCGATTCGCACCATGCCTGCACCGGGTGCGACACGCGGATGCTCCCCACCGTCACCACCCGCGCGCGCTCGGGGGCGACTGCGTGCCCACGAACGCCGACCCCGCGCGGACGCCCTGCCGGAAGCACCGCCGTCACGTGAACCGGCCCGCCGTCGAGCCGCCTGGGCAACGCGACGCCATGCACCCTCAATGCCGAGTCGTGGCTGAGGTGGTCGTGCGGCCGCATGAGCGGCGCATATGCGCGGCACGCTTCGAGGTGGGTCGTCGGTGCCGCGTCTGCGCGCACGCCATGGAACGGATGCGCGAGGTCGGCGCCCCGTAGCCGCCCGGGCGTCAGCCCCTGGGCTCGCCCCTCGGCGACGGTGAACGGCCGACCGGCGAGCGCGGGCGGAAGCGGGCGAGGTCGCGGCATCCCCCACCATCCACTCGGCGCACCGCCCTCACGCGCTCTGCGCCGGCGTCGGTGGACAACTTCCGCCGCCTTGCCGCGTGTGGAGGAGCCGCCCTCCGAGCACCGAGACGACGCAGAATGCAGTGCGACGGTAGTTCACAGTGCAATCTGCGTCGCTTCGACCATGGGGGCTCCGACCCACATGTGCCAGAAGACGCAGATTGCTGTGCGCAGCGCGGTCAGAGAGCAATCTGCGTCGTCTCGCGGATGGGACGCCGAGGCACAACCGCCGGCAAGCCAGGAGTCAGGCGAAGCGGACGGCCTGCTGCAGGCGGGTGCGCACGTCGAAGACCTCGTTGCCGCCGATGGAGCGGACGCCCGTGATTCCGCGCCGCAGCACCGTCGACAGCGCGCTGCGCCCGACGATCGCGACCGGCGTTCCGCGCACCTTGCCGATCTCGTCGATCGCCTGCAGCACGTCGTCGTCGGGAAGCACGGCGATCGCTCCGCTGAAGCGCACGCCGGCTGCGCGGGCGAGCCCCCGCATGCGCGCCACCAGTTCGCCGACGGGCGCTCCGGTGACCCCGTCGCCGATGAGGTCGCCGCGGCGCACGCGCACCGGGCCGCCGAAATCCTCGGACAGGATGCCGTACAGCCCGCTGGGACCGAGCACGATGTGGTCGATCTTGGCGTCGGAGCCTGAATCCCGACCCGCTGCGGCCACGTCATGCCACACCGTGTAGCCCATGCCGAGGTCGGCGACGATGCGGGCCGTCGCCTCTTCGGCGAGCGCGTCGGCGAGCAGGCGCCGCAGGTGGTGGGGTGCGGTGCGCACGAGCGCGGGGTCGTACGGGTCTCCCAGGGTGACACCGCGCCCGGCCCACTCGCGGATGAGGTCGAGGTAGCGTTCGCGGCGCCAGCCGCCGGGGTGCCCGTACGAGCGCGCGCGAGGTCGCGTGTCCGCGCTCGCGCGCGGCGGGCGCCACCCGGGCGCATCGGCCGCGAACGACGGAGCGGATGCCGCCCCGAATCCGTGCCCGCGGTCATAGGCTGCCCGCGCATCGGGGGTGCCGACGAGTTCCCACGCCCGCTGCACCTGGATGAAGACGGCCGCATCTCCTCCGGTGTCGGGGTGGGTCTGGCGCAGCCGGAGGCGGTAGGCCCGTCGCAGCGACTCCTCGTCGACGCCCGGGTCGACCGCCAGCACGTCATACGCCGAGGCGGACAGCGGGCTGTCGAACACGTGCCCTCCTCGAAGGCTCCATCACCGCGGCTGCGGCGATTACAGGCTAATGCCACCCGCGACCGGCGGGCTCAGCGCCTCTCGTTGCGACGCGCGTAGGCCGCGGCGCTTCGGCTCGACAGCGCCAACAGCAGCAGGATGTCGAGGCTCAGCGAGAGGAACGCCCCCTCGAGCGTGATCTCCTGCCCCTGCACCCACCACGCGACGAAGATCGAGCTGATCGAGACGACCGCGATGAGCATGAGCACCACGCGCGACCAGTTGCGGCCGCGGTAGGTCAGCACCGCCAGCAGCAGGTCGATGAGCAGCACCGTGGCACCGGTGGCCAGCACGAACCAGAGCGCAGCCTGCTCCCCTTCAGCCGTGGGGTCGAAGCCCTCGAGCACCGTGTCGGGATCGGCCAGCATGTCGCTCCAGCCCGCGGCGATGCCCACGAGCACGAGCACGCCCGCGACGACCCGCAGCAGAACCAGCACGACGCCGGCGACCGTGGAGATCGGCCGACGCATCTCGGGGTCGTACGCGACGGGCTTGAGCAGCCGCGCCGCGGGCTCGAACGCCGGGCGCTTGTTCGGCGTGGGCCCGCCCGCCCCGGCGCTCATGCGGTCACCTCCGCCACGGCGCGCACGTCCACGATCGGCAGATCACCGTCGGTGCGGATGCTGTCGCCTCCGCCGTTCCGGGCGTGATACCCGGTGGCGAAGTCGGCGATGACGTCGACGGAGACGCGGGGGTCGGCATCCCTCACGGTCTGGACGATGTGGTCACGCTCGATGTCGGTCTCGGCGTCGATGCGATGGGTCACCTGCAGCGTGAACAGCGACAGCCCCACGCTCGTGTCGAACGTGCCGGCGGCGAGCCAGTCCACGCGCCGACCGCCGGGGAGCAGCCAGTCGTCGGGGCAGCGCCAGAAGCGCACGTGGTGGCGCTGGGCGGGGTTGCCGTCGACCTCCTGCTGGTAGGCGAAGTCCTGCTGGCGCCCGAAGAGGAACAGCGGGCTGACCGGCGCCTCGTGGTAGCTGCGGCGCGTGAGCGTCGACGTGATGATGCGCCACGACGACGACAGCGTGACGGGGTCGGCCTTCGTCCACCCGGCCGCCCGGAGCACGTGCTCGATCTGGTCGCCGTTCCCCTGGAATGCTAGGTTCACCGGGTCGCCGAGGAGTCCGTCGCTCGTGCGCGTGCGGCCGATGAAGTAGTCGGGAACGTAGATCGTCGTGAGGATTCGGTGCAGGCGCGGCAGCACCAGATACGCCAGCAGCACCCAGAATGCGATGAAGAACGGGATGCCCCACCACCCGACCTTGAAGGTCTCGGTGAAGCTCAGATACGCCAGCCAGATCGCGGCGAGGCCGGCGAAGACGAAGAAGAACCAGTCGATCGCGATCCCGATCGAGTAGGCCCGGCGCTCGCGCGGCTCTTCGTCGTCCATGGCGACGTCGTCAATCCCAGAGCGGCACGTCGGGTCGGAACGAGAAAGCGGATGCCGCCGCCTCGGGTTGCAGTTCGGCGAGCGTCGCCGGCTGCCACTTCGGCGAGCGGTCCTTGTCGATGACCTGCGCACGGATCCCCTCGGCGAGGTCGGGCTGGGTCGTGGCGAACCACATCACGAGGCCGTACTCCTGCTCGAGCGCGTCGCGGAGCCCCGCGAGCTCTCGCGCGCGTCGGACCGCGGCGAGGGTGACGGCGAGGCCGGTCGGCGAGAGTTCTCCGAGCAGCTCCGCGGTGGCGCGCGCTTCGTCTCGCTGGCGCTCGCTCAGCGACCGTTCGTCTCGCTGGCGCTCGCTCAGCGACCGTTCGTCTCGCCGGCGCTCGCTCAGCGACCCGTCTCCGTCGTCCGCGAGCGCGCGGAGACGCTCGATGATGTCGGCGACGCTGTCGGCGGCGAACGCCTCGTCGATCCACACCCGGGCCTGTTCGAGCTTCGACGGGGCGGGGGTCTCGTCGAAGAGCAGCACGAGCTCAGTGGGACTCGAGGGGTCTGCGCGCGTCTCGAGCGCTTCGCGGAGGCCCTCGAGACTCTCGGACGGGACCAGGTGGTCGGCGAACCCGGCGTAGACCGCGTCGGCGGCATCCATCGTCGCTCCGGTGAGGCCGAGGTACTCGCCGAGCCGGCCGGGGGCACGGGCCAGCAGCCACGACCCCCCGACGTCGGGGGTGAAGCCGATGCGGGTCTCGGGCATCGCGAGCTGCGAGCGCTCGGTGACGACGCGGATCGCCGCGTGCCCGGCGAGCCCGATGCCACCGCCCATCGTGATGCCGTCCGCCAGCGCCACGATCGGCTTCGGGTACTCCGCGATGCGGACGTTCAGGGCGTACTCGTCGCGGAAGAACACCGCGGCATCCTCCAGGCGTCGGTTCACGACCCGGTCGGCGAGGCCACGCACGTCGCCGCCGGCGCAGAGTCCGCGCTCCCCTGCGCCGTCGAGCACGACGATGTCGACCTCACTGTCGTGCTCCCAGGCGTCGAGAGCCGCGTGCAGCTGATGGATCATGCCGAGATCGAGGGCATTGATCGCGCGGGGGCGATTGAGGGTGAGTCTGCCCAGGCCTCCGCGAGCGCGGACGAGGACGGTCGGATCGGAGACATCGGTCACGATCGCAACGTTACCGGGGCGGGTTCCCGCACGGAGCGCCGGTTATCCGCCAGGATATGGGAAAGCTCACGACGACGAGAGGGTTCTGCATGCCTGACGGACAGGTGCTGGAGTTCTCGGGAGTGACGAAGCGGTTCGGCGCCATCACCGCGGTGTCGGATTTCACCGCGACGGTCGAGCCCGGCCGCGTCACCGGATTCCTCGGCCCGAACGGGGCCGGCAAGACCACGACGCTGCGGGTGCTTCTGGGGCTCGTGCGAGCGAGCGGCGGGACAGCCACGTTCGGCGGCACCGCGTACGCGAAGCTCGCACGACCGCTGCAGACGGTCGGTGCGGTGCTCGAGGCATCGAGCTTCCACCCCGGGCGCACCGGCGCCGGACACCTCGCGGTGTATGCCGCCGCAGCGGGCATCGGGAAGGGTCGCGTCGACGAGGTGCTGGGCCTGGTCGGGCTCTCGGATGCCGCCGGGCGCAAGGTCGGCGGGTACTCGCTCGGCATGCGCCAGCGACTCGGGCTGGCATATGCGCTGCTCGGCGACCCCGGCGTGCTGGTGCTCGACGAGCCGACCAACGGACTGGATCCCGAGGGGATCAAGTGGATCCGCGGGTTCCTGCGTCAGCTCGCGCGCGAGGGCCGGACGGTGTTCGTCTCGTCGCACCTGCTGGCCGAGGTGCAGCAGACCGTCGACGCGCTGCTGATCATCTCGCAGGGCCGACTCGTCTTCCAGGGTGCACTCGAGGAGCTCTCCGACCCGGCCGAGCACGCGACCGTCGTCGACTCCCCCGACCGCGCTGCGCTGAGCGATGCACTGGCCGCGGCCGGCGTGGAGTTCCAGCTGCTGCGCTCGGGCCTCACCGTGCAAGGACTCGAACCTGCCGGCGTCGGGGCGATCGCAGCATCCGCCAGCGTCGCGCTGTCGTCGCTGCAGCGCCGCGGACCGGCACTCGAAGAGGTGTTCCTCGACCTCGTAAACGGCACGCGGGTGCATCCGAGCGCCGCCGGCGCCGCCAGTGTCGCGGCTGTCGCGGCTGCGGTCGAGGAAGATGTGGTCGTCGAGGAGGCAGAGCCGGTCGAGGCGGCTCCCGTCGAGGCGGCTCCCGTCGAGGCGGCTCCCGTCGAGGCTGAGACCGTCGACGAGACTCCGATCGAAGAAGCTGCGGTCGCCGCCGCGGTGCTCGCCGACGACGGGGCGCCCGAGCCGGAAGCCGAAGCCGATCTCGAACCGGAGCCCGACCCCGAGCCGGAGCCCGACCCCGAGCCGGAGCCCGACGCCCCCGCGACGACGACCGCTGCGACCTTCGCAGTCGCCGGAACCGGCGTGATCGACATCGTTCCGCCCGCTGCCGCCGATGAGCCGGAACCGGAACCCGAACCCGAACCCGAACCCGAACCTGAACCGGAACCCGGGCCCGACCCCGAGCCAGAACCCGAGCCCGCCGAGCACGCCGAGAGCGACCGGCCGTGGGAGGACCAGTCCAAGACCGAGGCCGACGTCGAAGCGGATCGGTTCTTCGCCGCCTTCGACGAAGACGCGACAGACGAGCCCGACGAGCCCGAAGACTCCCCCGCCGACCATGAGCACGCCGACGACGAAGGAGGTGAGCAGCGATGAGCCTCGCCGCAACCACGCGCTCCGAGACTGTCAAGCAGTTCACGACGTCGATGTGGTGGGTGCTGCTCATCGTGCTGCTCGCCTACGTCGGTTTCACCGCCGCCGTCCTCGGGTTCGTCTTCTCGGCCTCGGCGAGCGGTGCGTTGCCCGGCGGCGCCCCGCAGCTTCCCGAGGACGAGCTTCCCGCCCTGCTGTACAGCACCGCCACGGCGGTGGGATACGTCTTCCCCCTCCTCATCGGCACGCTGATGGTGACGACGGAGTTCCGGCACAAGACGCTGACGCCGACGTTCCTCGCGACGCCGCGCCGCGGCCGGGTGCTGTGGGCGAAGCTCCTCGTGGGCGTGCTCGTGGGCGTCATCTTCGGAATCGTCGGGGTGATCGCGTCGGTCGGTCCCTCGGCCGGTTTCATCGCGGCATCCGGTCTCGACACGCAGCTCACCGAACTCGACACCTGGGCCATGATCGGCCGCATGGTGCTCGCCTACGTGCTGTGGGTGCTCATCGGCGTGGGCGTCGGCGCGCTCGTGCGCAATCAGGTCGGAGCGATCGTCGGCGTGCTGGTGTTCACGCAGTTCCTCGAGCCGGTGGCACGAGCCGCGGCATCCTTCGTCGATGGTCTCTCGGAGGTGACGCAGTACCTTCCCGGCGCCGCGAGCGACGCGCTCGTCGGCGCGAGCGTGTTCTCGATGGGCATGGGCGAGAGCGGAATCGCACAGCTGGAATGGTGGGCCGGCGGCGTCGTGCTGCTCGGCTACGCCGCGGTGCTGGTGTTGCTCGGCTACCTCGCCAGCTGGCGCCGCGACGTCAGCTGAGCGAGCTGATCAGACCACGGGAGCGGCCGCGGGCGCCTTCCGCGCTCGCGGCTTGCGCGCGGGAACGACCGGGATCGTGCCCGTCTCGGCGGCGATGTCGACGACGTCCGCGGCCTCGGCACCGGTCTCGAGCTGGAGCGCCTGCACCAGGGCGAGACCGTGGCGGGTGGTGAGGATGATCCGCTGGAACTCGGGGTGGCCGTCGAGGTCGATCACGACGCTCGGGCGGTGGCGGCGGATGATCGCGAAGTCCGAGGCACCGGCGAAGCGCCACGTGCCCATCGCGACCACGCCGCGAAGATGCGTGCCCGGGCTCGGAACGCCGCGCAGCCAGGTCCAGGCGTCGTCGGTCAGCTGCACCTTGGCGATCGCGGAGCGCTCGATGACGACATTCCCCCGCCGGAATGCCATGGCCCGCTCGGCTCCTGACAGCACGACCTCGAGCTGCGTCGAGTCGAGCAGGAGGGTGACCATGGCCTCTAGTCTGCCAGCGGCTCGCGCCGAGTCCGTGATGATTTGCTTACGGGAGGGCAACGATCATCGCGGCCCGTGTCGCACCAGCGGTGCAAGACTGGTTCGGTGACCCTGCTCGAGCCGTCTCCGGCGCACGGCCCGGCGACGCGCTCCGCGCTCGTCGAGGCGCTCGCGCGGGCAGCCGCAGGCGTTCGGCTCGACGCCGACGACGCCGCGGCACTACTCACGGCGACCGGCCCCGACCTCGAAGCGCTGCTCGATCTCGCGAGCGTCGCCCGCGACGCCGGGCTCGAAGCGGCCGGGCGCGCGGGAACCATCACCTACTCGCGCAAGGTGTTCGTGCCCCTCACGACCCTCTGCCGCGACCGGTGCCACTACTGCGTCTTCGTCGACACGCCGTCGCAGCTGCAGAAGCTCCACAAGCCCGCGTTCATGTCGCCCGAGCAGGTGCTGACCGTCGTGCGGCAGGGCCAGGCACTCGGCTGCAAAGAAGCGCTGCTGACCCTCGGTGACCGCCCCGAGGAGCGCTGGCCCGAAGCCCGCGCGTGGCTCGACGAGCACGGCTTCGCGTCGACGATCGACTACGTCGGCCACATCGCACGGCTCATCACGGCCGAGACCGGCCTGCTCGCGCACCTCAATCCGGGCGTGATGACGGCGGACGAGCTGCGGGTGCTGCGCCCGACCGCGCCGTCGATGGGCATGATGCTCGAGACGACGTCGCGCCGCCTCTTCGAAGAGCCCGGGCAGGTGCACTACGGCTCGCCCGACAAGGATCCCGCGGTGCGTCTCGCCGTCATCGACGATGCGGGGAGCGCTCGCGTGCCGTTCACGACCGGCATCCTCGTCGGCATCGGCGAGACTCTGAGCGATCGCGCGGAGTCGCTCGTCGCGATCCGCGACGCGCACGAGCGCCACACGGTCGCCGGGCAGGGGCATGTGCAGGAGGTCATCGTCCAGAACTTCCGCGCGAAGCCGCGGACGGCGATGCGAGGGGTCGCCGACGCCGACCTCGTCGAGTACGTCGCCGCTGTCGCGGTCGCCCGGCTCGTGATGGGGCCCGAGATGCGCATCCAGGTGCCGCCGAACCTCTCCGACCCGACCGAGCTCGACCTGCTCGTGCGCGCCGGCGCCGACGATTGGGGCGGCGTGTCGCCCCTCACCGCCGACCACGTGAATCCCGAGCGCCCGTGGCCGCACCTCGACGACCTCGCCGCGCGCACAGCCGACCTCGGCTTCGTCCTGCGCGAGCGCCTGACGGCTCACCCCGAGTTCGTTCGGGATGCCGGCACCTGGATCGATCCGGCGCTTCACGGTGCTGTCGCGGCACTCGCGGATGCCGAATCGGGCCTCGCCGAGACGAAGGGCCGCGCTCAGCGACCCGAGACTTCCCGGTCCCTGAGCGAGCGAAGCGAGACGAAGGGCCGCGCTCAGCGACCCGAGACTTCCCGGTCCCTGAGCGAGCGAAGCGAGACGAAGGGCCGCGCTCAGCGACCCGGCATCGCGTCGGGCGCCGCCCGCGCGGCATCCGACCCGCTCGCCCTCTCCGACGACGAGTGGGTCGCTCTCCTCACCGCGACCGGCGACGACCTCGGCGCCCTCGCCGCGGCCGCCGACGACGTCCGCCGCTACACGGTGGGCGAGGCGGTGAGCCTCGTCGTCAACCGCAACCTCACCTCGAGCGGTCTGCGCGCGCACCCCACGGGAGAGCCCGGCACCTACACGCTCGACGACGTCGAGGCGATCGCCGCCGACGCGTGGGACCTCGGGGCGACCGAGCTGTGCGTGCAGGGGATGCTCCCGGCATCCGAAGACCCCGTCGGCTACCTCGCGATCGCCCGCGCCGTGAAGACGGCCGCTCCCGGTCTGCACCTGCACGCGTACCGCCCGCAGGATGTCACCGACCTCGCCGAACGCGGCGGCCTCGGCCTCGACGGAGCACTCGCGGCGCTGCGCGACGCGGGCGTCGACACCATCCCGGGCACGGGCGTCAAGGTGCTGAGCGAGCGCGTGCGCGGCCTCGTGGCTCCGGGCGACCTCGAGATCGACCGCTGGATCGCCGCGATCACGGCCGCGCATCGCGCCGGCTTCCGCTCGACGTCGGTGCTGTTCTACGGTCACGTCGAGACGGCGCACGAGCGGATCGCGCACCTGCGCCGGCTGCGTTCGCTCCAGGATGCCGCGACCATCGCCGCCGCCGGCGGCGGGTTCACCGAGTTCGTCCCCATCCCGCTCCCGGGTGCCGCCGGCGGCGTTTCCCTCGTCGCGGGGCGCAGCGCGCTCGATGAGCATCGAGCGATGGTGGCGGTGTCGCGGCTGCTGCTGTCGGGCAGCATCCCGCATGTGCAGATCCCGTGGACCCGCGTGGGCCAGGGCGCCGCCGCGGAGCTGCTGCAATCGGGCGGCGACGACCTCGGCGGCACGCTGCTCGACGGCCGCGTCAAGCCCGAGGCGGGCATCGAGCACGGTCTCGAATTGCCGGCGACGGATGCCGCTGCGATCGCCGCCCGGCTCTTCCGCCCGTTCCGGCTGCGGACGACCGACTACGGCACGCCCGCGGCCCGAACCCCCGCTCCCCGCACGCCCGCACGGGGCGCCGAGTGATGGCCACGGAGAACGCGACCCCGCAGCGGCCCGCCGTGGTCGATGTCGCGATCGTCGGGGCCGGGTTCGCAGGGCTCGCGATGGCGATCGCGCTGCGGCACGCGGGTCGCGACGATTTCGTGCTGCTCGAGCGCGCGGCATCCGTCGGCGGAACCTGGCGCGACAACACCTACCCCGGCGTCGCGTGCGACGTGCCCGCGCACCTGTACGGGTTCGCGACTCATCCGAACCCCGACTGGTCGGGGTTATACGCGCAGGGTGACGAGATCCGCCGCTATCTCGACGACGTCGCCGCCTCCGAGCGGCTGGGCGAGCGCCTCCGGCTCGGCACGGCGATGACCGGCGCCCGCTGGGACGACGACGACGACCTGTGGCGCATCGACACCTCGCGCGGACCCCTTGCGGCGACGACGCTCGTGCTCGCGTGCGGACGACTGACCGAGCCCCGGATCCCCGCCATCCCGGGACTTGCGACCTTCCCCGGCCCGATCTTCCACTCCGCACGATGGGACCACTCCGCCGACCTCGCCGGAACTCGCGTCGCCGTCGTCGGCACCGGCGCGAGCGCGGTGCAGCTGGTTCCGCCGCTCGCGCGCACCGCAGACGTGACGCTGTTCCAGCGGACCCCCGCGTGGATCGTGCCGCGCGGCGCGCGGCTCTACTCCGACGCCGAGCGCTCCCGGTTCGCGTCGCATCCGGGCGAGCTCGCGCGGCTGCGCGCGGAGCAGTACGCCGAAGGCGAGACGCGTTTCGCGTCGCGGTCGGGTGATCCGGATGCTGCGGCCGCAGCATCCGCCATCGCGCATGCCCACCTCGAGGCGCAGGTCGCCGACCCGGCGCTCCGCGACCTGCTGACCCCCGACTACGCGTTCGGGTGCAAGCGCGTGCTGCTCTCGGACGAGTTCTACCCGGCGATCGCCTCGGGCGCCGTCGACCTCGTGCCGTCGGCGCTCGCCCGCGTCGACGGGTCGACGCTCTTCGCCGCGGACGGGACCCGGCGTGACGTCGACGCGATCGTGCTGGCCACCGGCTTCGCCACGACGGAGCAGCCGTACGCCGACCTCGTCGAGGGCGAAGGCGGCGAGTCGCTGGCCGTCCACTGGTTCGAGGGCATGACCTCGTTCGGGTCGACGGCGGTGTCGGGATTCCCCAACATGTTCGTCCTCGACGGCCCGAACGCAGCGCTCGGGCACTCCTCGTCGGTCCTCATGATCGAGGAGCAGGCGGCGTACGTCACGCGCGCGCTCGTGCAGCGCGACCGGTCCGGGGGCGTGCTGCGGCTCGACCCCGGTGCCGAAGCCGCCTACACCGACGAGATCGCCGAGGCCGCGGCATCCACCCCCTGGATGACCGGCGGATGCCGCAACTGGTACGTCGACGAGCGCTCGGGTCGCCTCACCCTGCTGTGGCCCGGGACGGTGGATGCGTTCCGCGCGCGCCTGGCCCAAGCGACGGGTTCCGAGTTCGCCCCAGTAGGCATCCCCACCCCGACCCTCACCGCCCTCAGCGGCGAGGGCAACAGCACCGGCAGCGAAGGAGAACAGACATGAGCGTTCCGTTGCGTTTCGGATACAAGGCCTCGGCCGAGCAGTTCGGCCCCACCGAGCTGCTGGACTACGCGATCCTCGCCGAAGAGGTCGGGTTCGACTCGGTCTTCATCTCCGACCACCTGCAGCCGTGGCTGCACGAGGGCGGGCACGCCCCGGCATCCGTCCCCTGGCTCGGCGCGCTCGGCGCGCGCACCTCGAAGGTGCTGATCGGAACATCGGTGCTGACGCCGACGTTCCGCTACAACCCGACCGTCGTCGCGCAGGACTTCGCGACCCTCGGGGTCATGTACCCCGGGCGCGTGATCCTGGGCGTCGGCACCGGCGAGGCGCTCAACGAGGCGAACCTCGGGATCGCGTGGCCGGATCCGCCCGAGCGCTTCCAGCGGCTGAAGGAGGCGATCGGCCTCATCCGCCGGCTGTGGTCCGACGACCGGGTGACCTTCGACGGCACGTACTACACGGCGAAGAACATCACGATCTACGACAAGCTGCCCGAGCCCGTGCCGATCTACATCGGCGCTGCCGGCCCCGCCGCGACACGACTCGCCGGCCGCATCGCCGACGGGTTCATCACCACGAGCGGCAAGAAGCGCGAGCTGTACACCGACACGCTGCTGCCGGCCCTCGATGACGGACTGTCGAAGGCGGGGCGCGACCGCGGTTCGATCGACACGCTGATGGAGATCAAGGTCTCGCTCGACGGGTCGCTCGAGGCCGCCCGCGAGAAGACCCGCTTCTGGGCACCCCTCGCCCTGTCGCCCGAAGAGAAGATGGGCGTCGACGACCCGATCGAGATGCAGCGGCTCGGCGAAGAGCTGCCGATCGAGCGCGCCGCGTCACGGTTCATCGTCTCGGACGACCCCGACGAGCATGTCGAGCGCATCGCGTGGTACGTCGAGCTCGGGTTCCGCCACCTCGTCTTCCACGACCCCGGACACGACCAGGAGGCTTTCCTGCGGCGCTACGGCGAGGAGATCCTGCCGCGCCTGCGCGCGCGGTTCGGCGCGTGACGGGCTCGGCGCCGGGCTCGGCGCCGGCGCGCTGGATCGTCGTCGTGCCGGTGAAAAGCCCGACGCGCGGCAAGTCGCGGCTCGAGGTTGCGGGGGTCTCGCGCGCCGACCTCGCGCACGCGATCGCCCTCGACACGCTGGCGGCGGCGACCGCATGCGAGCTCGTCGCGCAGGTGGTCGTGGTGACCGACGACCCCGCGCTCGCGCGCGCGTCGGCCACGATTCCTGCCCTGCGGTTCGTGCCCGAGGGAGAGGCGCGCGGTCTCGACGCGGCGGTGGCGACCGCCATGGCCGCCGTGGATCCCGGCGGACGGATGCCGCGCGCAGCGCTCCTGGGCGACCTCCCGGCTCTCCGGCCCCTCGATCTGTCGGCGGCGCTGAGCGCCGCGGCGACCGTCGACCGTGCCGTCGTCGCCGACGCCGACGGCAGCGGCTCGACCCTCGTGACCGCCGCGCCGGGGATCGCGTGGGAGTCGTCGTTCGGCGAGGGCTCGTTCGCGCGGCACGTCGCGCTCGGCTGCACCGCGCTCCCGATCACGGACGCCTCGACCCTGCGACACGACGTCGACACCGCCGACCAGCTCGCGAATGCCGGAGCCCTCGGCCTCGGCCCCCGGACCGCCGCGCTGCTCGGAGTGTGAAGGCGCGGCATCCGCCCGCGCCACCCCGTCACACCAGCAGGTACACGGCCCCGACGATCGTGAAGCCGATCACGAGGCGCTCGAAGAGCACCTGATCGAGGCGGCCGGCGAGCCAGCGCCCGAGGAACGCGCCACCGACCACGAACGGGACCAGCACGAGGTCGAGCACGAGCCCAGGGGGCGTGATGATGCCGAGCCCCACCGAGAACGGCACCTTCGCGATGTTCACGATCGCGAAGAACCACGCGGCGGTGCCGAGGAACTCCTTAACCGGGAATCGCGCGGCCAGGAAGTACATCGACATCACCGGCCCCGCGGCGTTGGCGACCATCGTGGTGAACCCGCCGAGCGTGCCGTAGGTCGCGGCCGCCACACGGTGAGGGCCCTCGGATGCCGCGACCCGCCCCATGCGCCGTCGCAGCAGCGTGACCGCGATGACGGTGAGCAGGATGACCCCGATCGTGCGCTTGACCCACTCGTCGTTCGCCGCGAACAGGAAGAGCACCCCGAGCAGGATGCCGACGACCACCGCGGGGGCGAGGCGAAGCAGCACGCGCCAGTTCGCGTGCCGGCGATACATCGTGACCGCGAAGAGATCCGCGACGATGAGGAGCAGCAGCAGGGTGCCGGTCGACTGCTTGGCCGGCAGCACCGCGGCGAAGATCGCGACCGCGAGCGTGCCAGCCCCCGGAACCGCGGTCTTGGAGAGCCCGACGATGACGGCGGCGAGGCCGAGCAGTGCCCACGCGAACCACGCGAGGTCGGGCATGTCAGACGCCGGCCGTCGACAGCGCGCGCTCCGCGAGCGAGGCCGACGTCTCGGCATCCGTCATCCACAAGGGAGTCACGACCGAGCGGATGCCGAGACCCTCCACATCGGGCGCGACGGCGGCATCCTCTTCCCCGACGAGCCACGTGTCGAGCACGCCGCCGGCCGCGCGCGCGCCGTAGTGCTCCGCCACGGCGGCCGCCGACGTCTCGACGCCGATGGCCGCGAGGCACACGTCCGCCATGCCGCGGACGACCCGCCCGCCGATGATCGGCGAGACACCGACGACGGGTGCAGCGGTCTGGCGCAGTGCGTCGCGAATGCCGGGGACGGCGAGGATCGGCCCGATCGAGACGACGGGGTTGGACGGTGCGATCAGCACCGCATCAGCGTCCTCGATCGCCGCGATCACCCCCGGAGCGGGGGTCGCGACCTCGATGCCCGGGTTGTCGAACCGCACCGGCTCGAGCGTCGCACGATGCCGCGTCCACCACTCCTGGAAGTGCATCCGCCGGGTCAGGGCGCCGTCTTCGGCGCGCACGGTCACGATCGTGTCGACCTCGGCATCGGTCATCGGAAGGAGTCTTGCGCCGAGCGGCCAGCGTCGCTGCATCCGCTCCAGCACGTCGGTGGGGGTGAGTCCCTCACGCAGCCAATCGGTGCGCGCGAGATGCGTGCCGAGATCGAGGTCGCCGAGGGTGAACCACGGCCACCCGGTTCCCCATGCCTGCAGTTCGGCGTTGACGCGCTCGCTGTCGCCCTCGCGCCCCCAGCCGCGCGCGGTGTCGTTGACGCCCGCGAGCGCGTAGACGATCGAGTCGATGTCGGGCTGCAGGCGCACGCCCGAGAGCCAGAGGTCGTCGCCGGTGTTGACGACGACGGTGAGGGATTCCGCAGTGTTGTCGATCCCGCGCGCGTGCAGGGCTCCGCGCACGCCGAGGGCGAAGCGCGAACCGCCGACGCCCCCGGCGAGCACGACGATACGGGGCGTTCGACTCATCGACGAGGCCCGGTCAGTCGCGACCGGGAAGCGGGAGCGCGCCGGTGCGCGGCGCGAACTCGTCGGCGGCATGGGGAAGCGAGAACCGGGCGACGGCCTCGATCAGCGCGTCGACGGTCTGCGTGTCGGCGACCACGTCGACGTCGAGGCCGGCGCGGCGCGCGTCCTTCGCGGTGCGGGGGCCGATCGCGGCGATGAGGGTCTCGGGCGGCACGACGGGGAACTGCCGGTGCACCTGCTCGGCGACCGAGCCGCTCGTGACGAGGATCGCATTGATGCGGCCCGAGCGCACGTCCTCGGCGATGCGGTCGGTCACCGGCACCCCGACGGTCCGATACGCCACGACGCTGCGCACCCGGTGACCCGCATCGGTGAGCATGCGTGTGAGCACGGGCTTGGCGATTTCGCTGCGGAGCGTGAGGATGTCGCGCGCGTCGGGTTCGAGGCCGATGAGCTGCTCGGCCATGCCTGCGGCGGAGTTGTCCTGTTCGGGCACGAGGTCGACGCGATACCCCACCGACTGCAGTGCCGCTGCGGTCGTCTCGCCGACGGCTGCGACCTTCGTGGTCGAGGGGATCGACGCGCGGTACGCGTAGAGCACGTCGACGGTGGTCGCGCTCGTCACGGTGAGCCAGTCGAAGGCGCCGGAGGCGAGGTCGGCGAGCGCCTGCTCGAGGGTCGCCTCGTCGCTCGACGGCGCGAAGTTGATCAGCGGAGCGATGACCGGCGTCGCGCCCTGCCGGCGGAGTGTGGCGGCCACACCGTCGCCCCAGGGCCCGCCGCGGGGCACGAGGACGCGCCAGCCAGCGAGGGGCTTCTCGGGACTGTGTCGGGGGGCTGTGCTCATGTGGGGTCGACTCTCGTGGTGCCAGTC
Organism: Microbacterium sp. 2FI; assembly: GCF_005502885.1. Taxonomy (GTDB): domain Bacteria; phylum Actinomycetota; class Actinomycetes; order Actinomycetales; family Microbacteriaceae; genus Microbacterium. The sequence goes on along the minus strand of NZ_SCMR01000033.1, from coordinate 8,843 downwards.
AGCCGCCCCTGAAGTTCGAGCGGCCGACGCGCGATACGAATCGGATTCGCGCGGTCGGCAGCATACGCACCTTTGCACTGCCTGATAGTCGAGCATACCCCGCGAGCCGATCGCCGTGTCCGGGGACCGACGTGGTGCGCGCGCTGCCCCGCGAGCGCCGACAGACTCAGCGCGTGTAGAGGCGAACCAGACCCCACACCGCTCCGCCGATCGCTGCCGCGCCGGCGATCACCGCGACGGCGGCGAGTGCGGGACTCCGGCGCTTGAAGGCGCGAGCCTTGTCCACACCGTCGTCGACGGCGTTCGCGATGCGACGGGGGTAGTTCGCCTTCACCTCGATGGCCGCCAGCGCCGCCTTGAGTTCGGCGCGCGCCTTCTCGACCGGATCGGTGATGCCGAGCGGGACGGCGGTTCGGGGCACGGGCACGGGCGCGGGTGCGTCAGAGCTCATCGCGCACCTCCTTGACGTCTTGGGCGATCGACTGGACGGGGTTCTGCCGCGCCGTGAGGCGCTTGAAGCGCAGGACGCCGAGCAGCACGAAGACCGCGACGATCACGATCATGAGGCCGAAGAGCACGATGGCCGACAGCCACACGTCCCAGCCCCAGAGGGATGACATCCCGGCGATGGCGAAGGTGCCGAGCACGGGCACCGACCAGAACAGCACGAAGAGCGCGAGGAACACCCACAGCGCACCCCAGCCGCCGTCCTTCGCCGTGCGCGCCAGCCACTTCTTCGCCGAGTCGACCTCGGCGATGACGAGGTTGCGCACCAACTCGGGCACGTCGCCGAGGAGCGTGAGCAGGCTGTCCTTCGACCGATCACGGAACCCGCGCGGCATCGTCATGTCAGGCCCCGTCGCGGAGGGTCTTCGAGATGTCGTCGACGGCTTCTTCCGCGGCATCCCGCGCCGCCTTGGCCGAGGTCTTCGCTGCGGCGCCGATGTCGTCGGCCGAGTCCTTGCTCACCTTGAGCGCGGCGTCGAGCTTCTGCCCGGCCGTGCCCTTCGACGAAGCGGCCTGGGTGACCTTGACGGCCGAGTCCCACAGGGTGCTCGGGAGCGCCATGGCGGTGGACTTCGCGAAGTCCTTGACCTTGCCGACCTGCTCCTGCACCGGCTCCAGGTGCCAGACCTTCAGCCACTGCTCCTTGATCTGCTCGTACCGCTCGCGGCCTGCCCGCGTACCGAGGACGTAGCCGATCGCGAGTCCTACGACGAGTCCTGCTTTGCCCCTCATGGGGTCTCCTCACGCTCGGTGGTGCGCCTGCTGATCCTCACCAGGGTAGCCCTGTATGCCGATTCCGGCATCCGCCCTTGACAAGTCGGCTCGGAGCAGGCTCACGTGCGCGCGGATCCACCCCACAGCGCGCTTCGCCGCGCCCGGTCGGCCTGGTCCACGGCATCTGCGGTGACCCGCGCGAGCCCGCTGCCCGCCATCCACGCGCCGACGGCGGCGAGACCCGGCTGCGCCGCGATCGCCGCGCGCACACTCTCGGCGACGGCCCCGTGGCCGAGCGCCGAGACGGGCGGGGCGAGCTCGAAGGCCCGGCGTCGGGCGCCTCGCACGCTCGCGGGCTCGAGCGGCACTCCGAGGAGGGCAGCCGCCTCGGTCCGTGCGAGCTCGGCGATCTCGGCGTCTGGAAGACCCGTCGTGGGGTGCGCAGCTGCCGGTCCGTCGAACGCGACGCTGAGCACGTGGCGCCCCGGGCCGGCCGCGGCGGCGAGCCACCCCCACCGAGCGGTCTGGTGCACCACGCCCGAGGCGCGATGACTTCCGGGTACGGCGTAGACCTCGGCGCCGCGCGGCGCGGCGTCGAGCGCCGGGGCATCCACGACCAGCGTGACGACGTCGCGGAGCGTGACGGATCGCGGCACGGCTGTGCCCGCGAGCGCATCGTCGACGAACGGCGCCAACAAACGCAGCGCCTCGCGCAGCCCCGTCGCGACGACGACGATGTCAGCCGGGTCCACGGTGATCGGGTCATCGGCGTCGCCGGCACGGCCGGGAGCGGCATCCGTCCCCGACTCCCGCTCGATGTGCCAGCGCTCGTCGGCGCGCACGAGCGAGGCGACCGGCGCACCGGTCACGACCCGGGCGCCGAGGTCGGTCAGCTTGGCGCTCAGCGCTGCGACGAGCTGCGGCATCCCGCTCTCGAGTGAGCGCACCGAGGGGCCGTCGGCGCGATCGACGAGCAGGTCGGCGACGGCGCCGCCGAGCGAGCCTGCACGCGTGAGCGCCGAATTGAGTCCGGGAGCGGCGACGGCGACATCGACCTCGTCAGGGGTCAGCGCGAAGCGACCGACGGTCAGCGGCGCGACGAGATCGTCGACCACGGCGTCGCCCATGCGGGCGCGCACCAGTTTTCCGAGGTTGCGCTCGGCGCCGATCGTGAGGGGCGGTCGCAGGCGGTCGACGTACGCGCGCCACACCGCACGGCCGCCGATGATGCGCCGGACCGACTCGTCCCACGGATTGGCGGGGATGCCGAGCAGCGAGTCCGCGGGAACCGGAGCGGCCGCGCCCTTGGGCAAGCCCGCGATCCAGGTCTGCTCGGTGAGGGGCTCCACCACGCGGTCGCCGAGGCCGAGCTCCTCCACAAGCGCCTCGACAGCGGCGCCTCGCGCCGACCAGCAGGTGGTGCCGAGGTCGACCGGCACGCCTTCGATCTCAGCCGACGCGATCGTGCCGCCGAGTTCGTCCGCCGCCTCGAGGAGCGTCACCGGCATCCCGACCTTTGCGCATTCGAGGGCCGCGACGAGCCCCGCGATACCGCCGCCGATCACGACGACGTGCGTGTCGTGCGCATTCGCGACGAGGCTTTCGAAGGGCGCGGGAGCGTCGGTCACGCGTTCCATCCTCGCACCGACGGGTCTCCCCCAGCGCCTCGATCGTCGCGAGTGCGAGACTGGGCGGCATGACGCTCCACATCACGGGCGACGCCGCCGCCGATCGCCTGCTCACCGACGACCCGCTCGCCCTTCTCATCGGGATGCTGCTCGACCAGCAGGTCGCGATGGAGACGGCGTTCGCGGGTCCCCTCAAGATCTCCGAGCGCGCGGGCAGCCTGGATCCCGCGGCCCTCGCGGCCTTCGACCCCGACGCGTTCGCCGAGCTGTTCAAGACCACGCCCGCGGTGCACCGGTATCCGGGATCGATGGCCGCGCGCGTGCAGGCGCTGTGCGGCGAGGTCGAGGAGACATGGGGCGGGGATGCCGCCGCGATCTGGACCGAAGGCTCACCCGACGGCCCAACGGTGCTGAAGCGCCTGAAGGCGCTTCCCGGCTTCGGCGAGCAGAAGGCGAAGATCTTCCTGGCGCTCCTCGGCAAGCAGTACGGCTTCACCGGCGACGGCTGGCGCGAGGCCGCGGGATCGTACGGCGACGAGGGGTCGTTCCGCTCGGTCGCCGACATCGTCTCGCCCGAGTCGCTCGCAAAGGTGCGCGAGCACAAGCGCGCGACCAAACTCGCCGCCAAGTCCGGCGGCGGGGGCGTCTGATGCAGAAGACCGGCGGCAGCGTGGCCGCCTTCATCGCGGGCGTCGCGCCGGCCAAGCGCCGGCGGGATGCCGAGACCGTCGTTGCCCTGATGCGCGAGATCACGGGACGCGAGCCCGAGCTCTGGGGCACGATCATCGGCTTCGGCTCGTGCCACTACCGCTATCCCACCGGCACGGAGGGCGACGTCCCGATCGCCGCGTTCGCCCCGCGCCGGCAGGCGACGACGGTCTACCTGCTCGACACCGGGGCGCACGCGGGCGCGCTCGCGCAGCTCGGCCCCCACGACACCGGCGCGGGATGCCTGTACATCAAGGATCTCGAGGCGGTCGACACCGAGGTGCTGCGCACGATGATCGCCGAGGACTACCGGCGCGTCGTCGCCGGCGAGACCGGCACGGCGACGTACACCATCACCGGCTGACGATTCCGCCGCCGCTCAGGCCCCCTGCAGTCGCTCCGCGAGATAGGCGTGCAGGCCCCCGAGGGGCACGCGCTCCTGGTTCATCGTGTCGCGGTCGCGAACGGTGACGGCCCGGTCCTCGAGCGAGTCGAAGTCGACCGTGACGCAGTACGGCGTTCCGATCTCGTCCTGGCGGCGGTAGCGACGGCCGATGGCGCCGGCGTCGTCGAAGTCGATGTTCCACTCGCCGCGCAGGTCTTCGGCCACCTCGCGCGCGATCGGCGAGAGCTGCTCGTTGCGCGACAGCGGCAGGATCGCGGCCTTCACGGGTGCGAGGCGCGGGTCCAGCGCAAGCACGGTGCGGGTGTCGGTGCCGCCCTTGGCGTTGGGCACCGACTCCTCGCGATACGCGTCGACGAGGAACGCCATCATGGCTCGCGTAAGGCCGAACGAGGGCTCGATCACGTACGGGATGTACTTTTCGCCCGAGGCCTGGTCGAAGTAGGTGAGACTCTGGCCCGAGGCCTCGGTGTGGCTCGAGAGGTCGTAGTCGGTGCGGTTGGCGATGCCCATGAGCTCGCCCCACTCCTTGCCCGGGAAGCCGAAGCGGTACTCGACGTCGATCGTGCCGGCCGAGTAGTGGGCGCGGTCATCTGCGGGCACGTCGAAGCGCCGCATGTTGGCGGGGTCGACGCCGAGGTCGATGAACCAGTTCCAGCACGCCTCGACCCAGTGGTCGAACCATTCGCCGGCCTCGGCCGGGGGCGTGAAGAACTCGATCTCCATCTGCTCGAACTCGCGCGTGCGGAAGATGAAGTTTCCGGGCGTGATCTCGTTGCGGAACGCCTTGCCGACCTGGCCGATGCCGAACGGCGGCTTCTTGCGCGACGCGGTGAGCACGTTCGAGAAGTTCACGAAGATGCCCTGCGCCGTCTCGGGGCGGAGGAAGTGCAGGCCCGACTCGTCGTCGACGACGCCGAGATAGGTCTTCACGAGACCCGAGAACGCCTTCGGCTCGGTGTACTGGCCCTTCGTGCCGCAGTTCGGGCACGGGATGTCGGCGAGGCCGTTCTCGGCAGTGCGCCCCTTGCGCGCCTCGAAGTCCTCGACGAGGTTGTCGGCGCGGAAGCGCTTGTGGCACTGCAGGCACTCCACCAGCGGGTCGGTGAAGGTCGCGACGTGGCCCGAGGCCTCCCACACGCGCTTGGGCAGGATGATCGAGGAGTCGAGGCCGACCATATCGCCGCGGCCGCGCACGAACGTCTGCCACCACTGGCGGCGGATGTTCTCCTTGAGCTCGGTGCCGAGCGGGCCGTAGTCCCACGCCGAGCGGGATCCGCCGTAGATCTCGCCCGCCTGGAAGACGAACCCGCGGTGGCGGGCGAGGGCGATGACTTTGTCGAGGCGGGACTGCTCGGCCACGGTGGCTCCAATGGTCGGGTGAGGGGAGTGCGAGAATCGCGGATGCCGCGAGCGGCGGCATCCGTCGATTCTATCCGCCGCGAGCCGCGGGCCCGGCGTCGTCGCCGGCGGCGCGGCCGAACTCGCGGTCCCACTCCTGCAGCTCTTTGCGGCGGCCGATGAGGCCGTCGAGCGACACCTGGAAGTGCAGGCCTCGCCGGGCGTTGACCTGCTTGATGTTCTCGACGAGCTCGGTCGAGAACGCGGTGACGGCAGTGCGCACCTCGAGCACCCGCTCGGCGGGGTCGTCCCAGAGGTCGGGGTGCTTCAGGATGTCGAGCAGGTAGTCGCGATCGAGCGCCGCGGTGACCTTGCGGAGCGTGTCGCCGTACTCGACCTCGGCGATGCCGAGCTGCGCCTCGTCGCCGCCCTTGCGGCCGAGCCGGTCGAACAGCTCGGTGGTGTTCGCCGCGATCTTGTCGACGTCCCACGCGACCTGCATCGCGGTCTCGTTGCCGGCGGCCCCGACGGCGCCGTATTCGATCGCGAGCGAACGCAGCTTCTGCACCTGCTGCCGCACGCCCTCGGGCGCGGATCCGTTCGTGGCGGCCTTGCGCCGACGCGACCGCACGACGCCGAACACGACGCCGCCGGCCGCGAGCACCGCAGCGACGGCGAGCGCCACGCCGACGATCGCCCCGCCGTCGACGCCGGCGTCGGGGGCGGGGCCGGGGACGGAATCGGATGCCGCGATGACGCCCTGAACGGTCTCGACGAGCGCGGCCTCGACCGAGCCGGCATCTTCGGACTCGTTGGCGATGCGCATGGCCTCGCCGCGCTCGAGCACATTCGATCCGGCGGAGAGGTCGTCGCCGACCGCGACGATGATGGTGTCGAAGCCGGTCTGCGTCGCGATCTCGGCGACGATGTCGGGGCCGGACGCCTCGAGTGCGGCGTTGTCGGAGAAAACTGCGACACCGATCGAGGCATCGCCGATCTGCTCGGCGAGCGTGTCGGCGAGCGCCGAGGATCCGCTCACCTCGCGCGAGACGAAGACGTTGCCGCCGGCGAGTGCGGCGGTCGCCTCGTCGACGTATCCGGCGGGGTCGGCTGAGCGCTGCATGTTCCCGCGCTCAGAAGTTGTTGATGACCGAGGCGAACACGAGGTCGATCTTCGCCGCGTCGGACGCGTCGAACCACTGGCCGCCGGTGGCTTCGGCGATCCGGGCCAGAGCGCCGGTGTCGGCGCCCTCGCCGTAGGCGATCGGGAAGATGCGCACCGGAGCATCGTCGCCGCCCTCGCGCGATGCCCGCCCGATCTTGGCGACGAGCGAGTCGAGCGAGATCGCCGAGTCGGTGTCCTGGCCGTCCGAGAGCAGCACGATGGCGTTGATACGCCCGGGCTCGGCGCGCGCCGTCATCTCGTCGTACGCGGCGGCGACCGCGTCGTACAGGGGCGTGCCCTCGCGCTGGGCGAAGCGCAGGTCGTCGAGCGCGGTGTCGAGGCTCTCGCGGTCCGACGCCAGCGGCGTGACGTCGCGCAGCACCACGAGGTTCTCGCCGGCGGTCGAACTCACCCCGGTGGTGAATGCCCACACGCCCACCTCGTCGCTCGAGCGGAAGTGGCCGAGTGTCGCCTGCGCGCCCTCGATCGCGCCGTCGAGCTTGGACCGGCCGTCGCCGATCGGCTCGTCCATCGAGCCCGAGATGTCGATCACCTCGAGCACCGACGAGGGCTTGCGGATCTGCGTCCACTGGTCGATCGCCGCCGACACGACGTCGACCTCGGGCTTGGGGAGGGTCACCGCGGGCTTCGCCGGATCGACGCCGTACGCGGCGGTGAACAGCTCGCCGAGGGCGACGGATTCGTCGAGCGGGCGGAACCCGTACTCGGGAAGGATCTGCTGCGCAGCCTCGGTCTGCAGGAACGCCGCGAAGGCCGCACCGGCCTCGGCCTGCACGTCGGTCACCCAGTCGGCGCCGAGCACCGTGACGGGGTTGTCCGACCACATCGAACCGCCCGACGGATACACCGCGACGAGCTTCTCCTTCGGCGGGGTGAGCGTCTCGCCCGGCTGGACCGTGTGCGAGTCGGGGTTGCCCTGGTTGTAGTTCAGGAGCGAGGTCTCCTCCAGCGCGACGGCCGAGACGTAGCCCGATCCACCGGCGCCGTTCTGCGTCTCGTCGTACAGCGTCGTCAGCACCTTGCCGGTGGTGTCGCCGTAGTGGATGACGCACTCCTCGAACACGCGCGAGAACTCTTCGGCGGCGGCGACGTCTGCGGCGGTCAAGCCCTCGGTCTTGCCGGCGGCCTCGTACGACTGCATCAGGATCGCCGAGAGCCCGGTGGTCGAGGTGTTGGGGTTGGTCTTGGAGATCTTGAACGAGCCCCACAGGTCTTTGCCGACGCTCCCCCAGCCCTCGGGGTCTTGGCACAGCGCCTCGAAGTCGGTGATGCCGATCTCGGCGTCGGGCCAGCCGAGGGCCTTGGCCATCGTCTCGGGCACCCCGAAGACGACGGGAGTGCGGGTGAACGAGGCGGGTTCGCCCACGAGCGAGGGGGATGCCGCAGCGGCGACGCGCTCGGTCCACACAGTCGAGGCCGGAGACCACATCGAAGGCCAGCGGCGCGGGTTCTCGTCGGGCCAGTCGCCGCCGGCGGTGAGGATGCGGGTCGCCTCGCCCGACGAGACGTTGATCGGCCGCACGGTCGCGCACTCGTCGAGACCCTCGTGCTCGGGCGACTCCTTGAAGGCGTCGGCGAGCGCGTCGAGCATGTTGACCTTCTCGGACGACGTCGCGATCACGACGTTCGTGCACCCGTCGTCGGCGAAGTCGCCGTCACCGAAGTCGCCGCCATCGGGACCGCCTCCGAAGCAGCCCGAGAGGGCGATCGCCGAGACGAGCAGCACACCCACCGCAGCGAGGCCGCGACCGGCGCGTCGCACAGGGCGCCGTGGGGATCCTGCGATGGGCGAGGCGGCGGAGACCCGCCGAGGTCGGGCTGACATGGGGAAAGCCTAAGCCTCAGCGGGGACCGCGCACAGCGGCCGGGCACCACCTGGGGAGGAGCCCGGCCGAACCCGTCGAAGAAGCGTCAGCTGATGAACTTGATCGTGAGGGGGTACTCGTACCACTCGCCCTTGTTCGCCTTCACCGCGGCGATGATGCAGAACACGATGTTGAGCACGTACGCGGCGATGAGGATGAAGATGCCGATGATCACGAACGTCAGGATCGTCCCGACGATGTAGGCGATGATCAGCGTCAGCTGGAAGTTCAGCGCCGTTGCGGTGTGCGCGCGCACGAACGGACCGCGATCCTTGAGGACGAGGTAGCCGATGAGGGCGGGCAGGAAGCTGAAGAACAGTCCGCCGACGTGGACGAGCGTCGACCACAGCTTCTCGTCGGACGGCGACATGGGGGCGGGCGGCTGGGCGGCAGCGCCGTACGGAGACTGCGGCGGAGGAGGCGGAGGATTCGTCACGCCGTCAGCATAGGTGCTGGAACTGCCCCATCGCACGGGGGATATCCCCCGGACC
>NZ_SCMR01000032.1 GCF_005502885.1 Microbacterium sp. 2FI | reverse complement strand
ACCTCGCGCAGCGCGCTGCGCCCGACCTCGCCGATCGCGGTGTGACCCGAGAGCCCGAGGGTGATGTCGAGCTCGGCCAGCACATTGCGCACCGCCTCGCCCACCCCCGCCTCGCCCGCGATCCCCAGCCCGTACGCGTACGGGCGCCCGATCGCGACCGCCGTCGCTCCCAGTGCGAGCGCGATGAGGACGTCGGACCCCTGACGCACCCCCGAGTCGAACACGATCGGCACACGGCCGGCGATGCGCTCGGCGATCGTCGGCAGCACGTCCAGCGTCGGCACCGACTGGTCGATCTGGCGTCCGCCGTGGTTGGAGATCCAGACGCCGTCCATGCCGACGTCGAGGGCGCGGATCGCGTCATCGGGGTGCACGATGCCCTTCACGATGATCGGCAAGCTCGTCCACTCGCGGGCCCTGGCGAGGTCGTCCCACGTGAGCGCGGGCGTCGAGAACACGTCGAGGAACGTCTCGACGGCAGCACGAGGGAGCGGCGAGCGCAGGCTCTCGCGCAGCCCCGCGCCGGTGAGCGGCGCCCCCTTGCGGGCGATCGTGACGCCCGCGGCGACCGCCTTCGCGGTGACCTTCACCGGCGGTGCGGCGGCGGCCGCGGCATCCGGTCCTCGCCTCACGCGATCGCGCACGAGCTGCTGGAAGACGGGGTCGGAGGTGTACTGCGCGATCCCCATCCCGCGTGTGAACGGCAGATAGGCCAGATCGAGGTCGCGCGTGCGCCAGCCGAGCAGATGGGTGTCCAGGGTCACGACGATCGCCTCGCAGCCGGATGCCTCGGCCCGTCGCAGCAGCGACGCGTTGAGGTCGTCGGATGCCGACCAGTAGAGCTGGAACAGCCGGGCTCCGCCGGGCGCTGCCGCCGCCACATCCTCCATCGCGACGGACGCCTGGTTCGAGAGGACGTAGGGAACGCCGACGGATGCCGCCGCCCGCGCGACGGCGAGGTCGGCCTCACCGTGCGCCATCTCCATCACCCCGAGAGGGGCGAGCAGCAGGGGCGTCGGCCGACGGCGCCCGAGGAAGTCGATCGAGAGGTCGCGCTGTGAGACGTCGCGCAAGGGCCGGGGCCACACCTGCCAGCGCCCGAAGGCGGCGCGGTTGGCGGCCATCGTGCGCTCGGCACCGGCGCCGCCGGCGATGTAGGCGAACGCCTCGGCGCTGAGCGCCTTGCGCGCGGCGGCTTCGAGCTGATCGGCATCCACCGGAATCCGAGGCCGGGTGCCGCTGATGCCCGCGCGGTAGATCTCGGACTGGGCCCGGCGGGAGATGCCGCGCGCGGCGGCCGGATCGTGCGGAGCGACGCTGCTCTGTGCCATGCCGAAAGCCTATGCGCAGCCTTCTGTCCGCCGGGGTGAGTAGCGAACTGAGTAATCGCCGCGCGCTGTTGAGCACCTGCTACCCATCACGCACCCCCTGCCGGCCCGCCACTCTCGTGATCGTCAGTTCCTCACGTGGTTCAGGAAAGGAAACCCCATGCCTCGCCCCATCGACCGGCCTCGGAGCTTCATCAAGCTCGCCGCCGGCCTTGTCACGGTCACCGCGGTCACCGTGGCGACACTCGTCGCCACGACGATGCCCGCCGCCGCCTTCAAGCCCTATACCCACAACGTCACCGCGGAGAACGCGTACGACGACGCCACCGACGACGGCTTCGTCACCGTCAACGGCGACGAGTACGCCGTGCGTGCGGAGATCGTCACGGCGCTGCGCAACCAGCCGGCGGCCTACAACGCCGGCGTCATCGGCCCCGACGGCTTCCCCGACCTCGCCTACGGCCAGTCGGCGATCCACCCCGAAGAGACCGGCAAGTGGCTGGACCACCTGCTCTCAGAAGCATGGGACGCGCAGAACGACGCGGGCCGTACGGCGGCCGAGAAGGAGCAGATCCTCGCGTTCGCCTACGGGTTCATGACCCACGCCGCCGGTGACATGTGGGCGCACACGCTCATCAACCAGGTGGCACAGGGCGTCTTCCCCGGTGTCGGCGAGATCCTCGACATCGGCGAAGACCCGACGGCCGCCGAGATCGCGCTGCGTCACGTCATCGCCGAGGGCTACGTCGGCGATGCGACCGCCGGCTACGACGGCAATCCGCTCCGCTCCCAGGTGCCCGGCGAGAACGACGAGACGGGTCCGGAGTTCAGCGACGACGCGACGCCCGCGTTCGCATATGCGGCGCCGACCGGCTGGATCTACGAGACGCTCGTGAACCCCGCCAACCCGCTGCCCGTCGGCACGTGCGGCGACGGCCTCGACGACGACGGCGACGGCACGGCCGACGACGGCTGTCCCGGTAGCCCGTACACGGTCGGCGAGGAGCCCGAGCCCAACCGCGGCCCGCTGATCGACTACTTCATCGACCTGAAGGCCGAGCTCCAGATCGAGCGCGCGAAGCTGCAGGCGGACCTCAACCAGACCGAGTGCCTCTTCGAGACCGAGGACTGCGTTGACCAGAACAAGGCGGTCCTCGCCGGCACCGTGCGCGGAAACGTGTCGACCTCGATCCCGGTGATGCAGTGCATCGACTACCCCTGCGCGTGGGACCCGATCGACGGCGCCGACGACGAGTTCGTCAACCCGCTCGCCATCGCCTACCTCGACGCGTGGATCGACGACATCGACCGCGGCCTGCAGCACTGGCCCGAGCTCGGCGAGGCGCTCTCGCGCACGCTGTTCGACGCCGGCACTTTCCGTGACGCGCAGAACTTCCTGTGCGACGGCGACGCCGAAGAGGGCGAGATCGACGAGGTGCTCGACACCGACCGCGCCAAGTGCGAGGACGGCATCGGCATCCTCCAGGTCGCCGGCTACACGCTCGGCGGGCTCAACGACTCGGACAAGCCCGGCTTCATCAACGAGTACCTGCTGTCGATGCTCGGCGCCCCCGACTTCGTCGGCGAGGCGGTCGAGGAGGGCGGCGCCGTCTTCCTCTGGCTGCAGGACCTGATGCAGACGATCATGCCCGACATCGACTTCCTCGACCCGGTGCTCGCCGATGCCAAGGTGCTGCTGCTGGATCTCGCGTCCGAGGCCCTCGGCTTCGACGTGGAGCAGCTGTCGTCGTTCCTCAAGCACCCGACGTACTGGATGGAGGTCGGCTCGGCCGACATCGATGTGCCGTTCTCGGACAACCCGGTCCACGTCGACCTGTTCGAAGAGGGCGACCGCGAGTACCTGGATGCCGTCATGGGTCTGCACGACCCGCTGGAGGGCGACAGGAACATCGAGCTGCCCGACGGCACCATCGTGGAGGCGTCGATACTCAAGGACAGCGCCCAGTGGGATCTCGAGAACTTCGAGCCCGCGTACGACGCAGTCCAGACGTCGAAGCTGCTGCTGCTCGACGCGAACGGCCTCAACCAGGTGATCGCCGACAACGCGAGCCCCAACCTGCTGCCGAGCGTCTCGACCGCGATCTACGCCGACCCCTCGGGGCGCCCGGCCAACATCATGGTCGACGGCCTCGACGGCCAGCCGTGGCTGCGCAGCATCGACTCCGACCACTCGTGGCGTGCCGACCGCCTGCCGGTCTTCAACTCGCCCGACCCGGGTCACCACTCCGAGAACGAGGCGCACTACGCCGGCACCGGCCAGATGCCGATGTGGGAGTCGTGCATCGCTCGCCCCGCCTTCCGCGAGATCTTCCGCGACTGGGAGAACGGCGCGTGGTACCGGCCCGGGATGAACTTCCCCGACCTGGGCGACGCCCCGACCGCACCGGCGTGGCTGGACGGGTCGCTCACGGCGGACGTCGCGATCACGGGAAGCCAGGCCGTCGTCGGCGGAGTGCAGTGGGTGGGCATCGACCACACCTTCACGCTCACCGCAGCCGACGAGTCCTTCACTCCGGAGTCGCTGACCACGACCTACGCCGTCTACCCGTTCGGCTCGCAGCCGCAGGGCTGGACGACGGTCGAAGGCCCGGTCGCGGAGTTCGCGCTCCCCGCCGACGCTTCCGAGAACGTCCCGTGGGTCATCGACTGGAAGGCGTCGAGCGAGTGCCAGAACATCAGCGGAACGCAGGTCGTCCGCGTCGATCGCACGGCACCGGTCATCGCGCTCACCGAGCCCGCCGCCACCGGCTACGACACCGATGACATGGCGAGCGTGCAGTACACGATCACCGACGCGCACAGCGGCGTCGAGACGCAGTCGGTGCAGTTCGACGGCACCGAGGTGCCGACGGGCTACGTGCTCGACATGTTCACCCTCGACACCGGTGCTCACGCAGCCGAGGCGACCGCCACCGACTTCGTGGACAACACGGCGACGGCCACGCGGGCGTTCACGCTGCTGGCGACGACCCAGTCGCTCAGCAACAACCTGACCCGCGCGGTGTCGGAAGGACTCGTCACCGACACCAAGGTCGTGAAGGGCCTGCGCGACAAGCTGAACGCCGCGCTGAAGAGCCACGCGACGGCCAAGCACCCGACCGAGGTCAACCAGCTGGGTGCGGTCGTCGAGCAGCTGGAGGGCCAGCTCGGCAAGGGCGTCGACTCGGTGTTCGGCACCCGGATGATCGGCTGGGCGAACGATCTGATCGCCGTCCACTGATCGGCTGAGAACGGCGGCGGCCGGTCCGGGGAGCATCCCCGGACCGGCCGTCTTCGTCGTACCCGCTCAGCCGCCGAACCCGCACCACTCGGCGACCCAGGTGAGGATGCGCCCGCGCAGATCCTCGGGTGCCGCAAGCTCGATCTCACCGGGCTCGCCGTCCACGGCCACCTCGACGTCGAAGATCGTGCCCCTCTTGTCCTCCTGCACGGCATGGGCGTCGCACCGCAGCGGCACGAGCGGGAGCGCGATCACGACGGCCTCACGATCGCCGGGGGCGACATCGAGGTCGATCGGATAGGTTTCGGCGGTCGTGTCGGCGGATCCGAAGGTCAGCAGGTTCGTGGTCTGGATGCCCGCGACCGTCGCCGCGGCGTCTCCGGTCGGGGTGACGGTGAGCTCGAGCGTCGCCGGCTCTCCCGGGGGCGACGGCTCGAACCCGGTGAAGGCGATGGATGCGGCATCCGTCAATGCCTCCGCACGGCACTCGCGCTCGTGAAGCGGGCCGATCACGTCGAGCGGGTCGGTGAGCGGCGTCACCGCGATCGCCGGGTCGCCGGCGACGATGAGCTCGAGCGCCGCCTCGACGACGACCTCGCCGTCGGGCGGACTCGGGCACTCCACGGCCGGCAGCTGCAGGCGGATGTCGACCTGCCCGCCCGCCGGGATCGTGCTCGTGCGCTCGAGCACGCGGGTGATGTCATCACGGAACCGCGGATCGTCGACGGTGACATCGCCCACAGTGAGCGGGTCGTCCGACCCGTTCGTGATGCGCAGCTGCACCTGGCGCGCCGCGACGTCCGAGCGCAGCTGGATGAGCTCGACGGTGACCTCGTCGGGGATCACCGCCGCGTGCTGTCCGGGGATCATGGGCTCGCGCTGGGCGGCGCACGCGGTGAGGGCGAGTGCGCAGGCGAGCGCGAGCACCGCCCCGGCCCACCGCCCCCGCGTCGCCGCCATCACTGGCGCGTGATCGTCTCGCGAAGGACGGTGACGTCGTCGAGCGCGATCGGGTCGATCTCGACGCCGAGGCCCGGGCCGGTCGGCACGCGCACGTGCCCGTCTTCGATCACCGCCGGCTCGGTCACGATGTCACGGTGATAGAACCGGGCCGACGCCGAGATGTCGCCCGGCAGCGTGAACCCCGGGAGGGCGGCCAATGCGGCATTCGCGGCGCGGCCGATACCGGTCTCGAGCATGCCGCCGCACCAGACCGGGATGCCGGCACCCCGGCACAGGTCGTGGATCGCGACCGCCTCGAGGTAGCCGCCGATCCGGCCGGCCTTGATGTTGATGACGGATGCCGACCCGAGCGCGAGCGCGTCCATCGCCGCCTTCTGCGACACGATCGATTCGTCGAGGCAGACCGGCGTGTGGAGGTGTCGCGCGAGGGTCGCATGGTCGACGATGTCGTCTTCCTGCAGCGGCTGTTCGATCAGCAGCAGATCGAAGCGGTCGAGCTCGGCGAGCGTATCGATGTCGGCGAGCGTGTACGCCGAGTTCGCATCGACCTGCAGCGGGATGCCGCCGAAGGCGTCGCGCACGGCGGCGGTGTCGGCGACGTCGCGACCCGGCTTGATCTTGATCTTGATCCGGACGTAGCCGTCGTCGAGGTACCCGCCGACGGCGTCGACGAGGGTCGCGGGATCACGCTGGATGCCGACCGAGACTCCCGACGGAACGCGGTCGCGCACGGCTCCGAGGTACTCGCCGAGCGGCCTGCCCTCGGAGCGCAGTGCGGCGTCGAGCACGGCGAGCTCGAGCCCGGCCTTCACCATGCGGTGCCCGACGAAGGGTCGCAGCACCTCGGCCACCTCTTCGGGCGCGATGGTTCCGCGATCCAGCAGTGCCGGTCCGAGGAAGCGCAGAGCGACATCCCATGCGCTCTGGGTGTACTCGCTCGAGTACAGCGGCGCGGCACCGGTGACGATCTCGCCCCAGCCGTCGGCGCCCGCGGTCAGGGCACGCACGACGATCACCTCGCGCACCGTTTCGGTGCCGAAGCTCGTGGTGAAGGGCGAGACGAGGGGCAGCTGCAGCACGCGCAGCTCGAATCCCTCGAGGGCGACGGATGCCGCGGGCCGGGCGATGGGCATGCGCCCAGGCTACGCCCGGACCGGTCCGGCCGGTCCGGGCGTTCAGCCGGCGTAGCGTCCGGTCGGCGCGAAGCCGCGGACCGGGACGTACGTCGAGCGCGCCGTGCGCGGCTGCCGCCGGGACCCGTGCCGCGGGCGCTCGCGGTGGCGGGCGTCCCTCAGTGCGACGACCAGGATTTCGATGTGCTCGCGCATGGTGTGCTCCTTGACTGCTCCTTGCTGTTGAGGAGCACTCGGGGGCACGGCTGATACGCGCTCCGCAGGAGATGAGGGCCTCCGCAGGAGCCTCGGGGCGGATCCCTCCTGTAGAGCCGCACATCTCCTGCCGGCCGAGCGACCGCGGCCGGCGGCTGCGTCAGCCGGGCAGTTCGGCGAACGCGCGCACCGGGAACGTGCCGAAGCCCTCGACCGCCGGCGGCGCCGCGGTGAAGCGCGTACCGCGCGGCGGCAGCTCGCCGAGGTTCGCGAGGTGCTCGACGACGTGCACGCCGGCACCCAGCAGCAGCGAGTGCGCGGGGCGCTCGCCGCCGGATTCGGTGTCGTCGATGTTGACCGAGTCGATGCCGACGAGCACGGCGCCGGCGTCGATGAGCCACTGCGCACCCTCGCCCGTCAGGAACGGCGCGCCGACGCCGTACGCGGGCGTGCCGAAGTGCCGGTCCCATCCGGTGTGCAGCAGCACGGCGGCTCCGCGCACGTCGCGGTCGGCGAGGATCTCGGGACGGATCCCGCGACGTGAAGCATCCCACGCATCCTCGAGATGGAGGACCTCCGCCCGGAGCCCGACGAGGGTCGACAGGTCGAGTCCGGCGAGGTCGGGGCCCTCGGCGTAGCGGTGGAAGGGCGAGTCGAGGTAGGTGCCGGTGTTGCCGATCATCGTGATGACGTCCATCGCGAACTCGGTGCCCGGTGCGTACTTCGCGCGCGAGTCCTCGCGCGTGAGGTGCGGCGTGATGGTCGGCGCGGGAAGCCCCGGGTACGTCACGAGTCCCGCGCGGACGACGTGGCTGAGATCTACGATGCGACGACCGGATGCCGGGGACTCGGCATCCGTCATCTCGATGCCGCGGCTGCCGCGGTGGGGCTCTTCGACGATCCGCAGGCCCCGGAGGTCGACCTCGTCGACGAGCGCGAGGCCGAGGTGGCCGATCAGCAGCCGGGCGACCTCGTCGCTCGAGGCCTCGGGCCCCGGCAGGTCGAGACGGAACCCCGTGCCGCTGAGCGCGCCGCCGTTGGCGAAGCGGATGTCGAAGTCGAAGTGGGCGCGGTACTCGGGCATGACAGGAGCCTACGGCCGCACGAACAGGTACCCGCGTTCGTCGTCGAAGCCCCCGATCGCGAGACCGTCGGCGAGGTGCGTCAGGATCCCCTCGCGCACGCGGAGTCGCCAGGCCACGGCATCCGTCCCCGCGGTCTGCCGCATCGCCTCGATGTCGTGCGGCACCGCGACCGAGGCGACCACGCGATCGTCCGCGGGTGTCGGGACCGGTGGCGCGGCCAGCGCCCACGACACCATGATGCGGTCGGTCTCGTCGCCGCGGTTCACGCCGTCGTCCATGGGTCCGTAGTGGTTCACGAGGTACTCGGTCACGCGGGTGCCGAGCACCCGCAGATTGAAGTGGGCGTTGCGCGCCACGAGCGGATCGAAGGTCCACGTGATGTGGCCGACCTCGCGCGCGAGCGCCCACTCTCGCTGGTGCTGCTTGAGGGCGCGGCCGAGTCCGCGGCTCTGCAGGCCCGGCAGCACCCCGGTGATGTGGCTGTGCATCGACCGCGCGCCGGGCTCGGCGAAGAACGCGACCGAGGCGCCCACCATCCGCTCGCCCTGGTACAGCCCGACGGCGTAGTTGCCCGAATGCGCGATCGCGCGCAGCAGGTTCGGCGGCATCCCGCCGCGGTCGCCGCCCCACACCTCGGCCAGCACCTCGGAGGCGCGGAAGACCTCGTCGACGGTGTCGAGGGGACGGATGCTGATGCCCGGCGGCGCCTGGATGTCGGCCATGCGTTCACGGTACTCCCGAGCCCGGCCCACGCGAACGCCGATAGCCTGAACCGATGGGTACACGGGATGAGGACGCGCGAAGACGACTCACCCGGATGCCGAGCCAAGGCGCGATCATCGCGGTGCTGGCGACCGCGGGCCTGTGCTCGTCGTTCATGTTCACGCTCATGGTGCCGATCCAGTCGAAGCTGCCCGAGCTCCTGAACGCGAGTCGCGAAGACACCGCGTGGGTCGTCACCTCGACGCTGCTGGCGGCCGCCGTCATCACGCCGATCTCGGGCCGCCTCGGCGACATGTACGGCAAGCGACGGATCGTGCTGGTGCTGGTGAGCATCATGGTGCTGGGCTCGGTGATCGCGGCACTGTCGCCCGGGATCATCGGGATCATCGTCGGGCGGACGCTGCAGGGGGCCATCGTCGGCGTCGTGCCGCTGGGCATCTCGATCATGCGCGATGTGCTCCATGAGGATCGCGTCGACTCGGCGATCGCGTTCATGAGCGCAACGCTCGGTGTCGGCGGCGCGCTCGGGCTGCCGATCAGCGCGCTGGTGACCGAGCGCAGCGACTGGCACGTGCTCTTCTGGATCGCCGCCGGGCTCGGGATCGTCGTCTTCGCGCTCGTCGTGTGGATCATCCCGGTGAGCGTGCTGCGCACGGCCGGGCGCTTCGACTACGTCGGTGCCGCGGGGCTCGCGGTCGGACTCGTCGGCATTCTGCTGGCGATCTCGCGCGGGAACGAGTGGGGCTGGGGATCGCCGCCGGTGCTCGCCTTCGGCCTCGGCGGGCTCGTGGTGCTGCTGGTCTGGGGCTGGTACGAGCTGCGCATCGCCGAGCCGCTGCTCGACCTGCGCGTCGCCGCGCGCCCCGCGGTGCTGCTGACGAACATCGCCTCGATCGCGATGGGGTTCTCGCTGTTCGCGTCGAACGTCGTGTATCCGCAGATGCTCGAGCTGCCGGTCGCCACCGGTGCCGGGTTCGGGCTGTCGCTGCTGGCGGCGAGCCTCATCGTGATGCCCTCGGGCATCGTGATGATGCTGCTCTCGCCGGTGGCCGGGCGCATCGCGACCCGCACCGGTCCGAAGCTCCTGCTGCTGCTGGGTGCGATCTCGCTCATCGCGGCGTACGGCTTCACGCTGCTGTTCTCGTCGGAGGTGTGGCACATCCTCGTGGCGAACATCCTCATCGGCGCGGGCATCGGCTTCGGCTACGCCTCGATGCCGATGCTCATCATGCGCTCGGTGCCGCAGAGCGAGACGGGCGCGTCGAACGGCCTGAACGCGCTGTTCCGCTCACTCGGCACCTCGACCGCCGCCGCTGTGATCGGCGCGGTGCTGGCCACGTCGTCGGTCGACTTCGAAGGCGTGCCGGTGCCGACGACGGCGGGCTTCACCCTGTCGCTCATCCTCGGCGGCGCGGCGGCGATCGTCGCTCTCGTCATCGGGCTGTTCATCCCCGCCAAACGGGCACCGCAGGAGCAGCATCCGTCGCTCCCCGAATGAGAGCGCCGGGGCTCGTCAGTCGTCGATGATGCGCAGCCGGTGCGAGCCGGGCGCGAGCTCGCGCGCGACGGCGACCGCCGAGCGCAGCGCGCTCTCGTGCGAATCGGCGTCGGCGGCGTAGAGCCCTGCGACCCACAGCCCGTGGGACCCCTGGAGAGGCGCGAGGCGGCGCTGCGCGTCGAAGTACTCCGGCGTGATCGCGCCGTGCTCGTAGCGCGCGACGGCGTACAGCGGCTCGGGAAGCCGCTCGTCGAAGCTGACCCAGCTCTTGAAGACCGGAAGCCCCGCTCGCGGGTTCCACACCGACAGGGCGCTGTGCGTGTCGTTCCACCGCACGTTGACCACCGACCAGTCGCGGGGACTCCGGGGCATGAGCGTGCGGTCGCCGTGGATCGCGATCGTCGTGTCGAAGTACTCGAAGCGACCGAGTTCGCGCGCGATCGGTGCGAGCAGCGGATTCGGCGAGACCAGCCGGTGCGCCTCGCGCGCGCTGGTCGCGAGGATGACACGGTCGAAGGATGCCCGTGACCCGTCGCCCGTGTCGATCGAGAATCCGGTGGCGTCCTGCGTCATGCCGAGCACCGGGCGACCCTGCCGGATGCGGGTGCCGCCGAGCGTCGCGACGAGCGCGTCGACGTACGCGCCCGTGCCGCCGAGGATCTCGCTCTGCACCGGCGGTCGCAGCCCGCGCGGCAGGTTCGCGCCGAGGTAGTACAGGGCGTTGTAGGCGGCGAAGCGGCGGAACTGGGCCGGCTCCACGCACCAGAACGCCTGCATGATCGGCAGGAGCACGGCGTCGACGAAGGATCGCGGCATCCGCTCGCGTTCGAGGTACTCCGCGATCGTGAGTGCGGTGTCGTGCCTCGCGAGGAAGGCGGGGATGCCGCCGAGGAAGCGCCGGAATCGGATGAGGTCGGCGATCGCCCTCGGCGTCAGCGACGACCAGGCGGGGCGCGCGCCGCGCATCGGCGGCATGACGAGGGAGCGCGCGTCTTCGCGGCGGAACAGCGTGAGCGTCGCCGGGTACGACCGCCTCTCGACGGCGAGCTCGTCGAGGAGCCGGTTGAACGTCGGATACACCCCGCCGGGCGCGAAGAACTGGAAGCCGGCGTCGACCCGCAGCGAGCGGCCGTGAGCCTCGATCTCGATGGTGTGGGCGTGTCCGCCGAGACGCTCGTCCTTCTCGAAGAGCGTGACCTCGTGGTGCTCTTCGAGCAGCCACGCGCACGCGAGACCGGCCGCTCCTCCTCCGACGACCGCGATGCGCATGGTCACGTGCTTATCGCATCGGGCGCGGCACCGCATATAGCCTGACGCCATGAGCGACGACCTCACGCCTGCGGCAGCAGCCGCGGATCCGGCCTCAACCGGGGCGGCGACATCAGCCCCTGCGGGCGCGTCCGGCGACAGTGACACGCGATTCTTCGGACAGCCGTGGGCTCTGATCCACATCTTCGGCGTCGAGGCGTGGGAGCGATTCAGCTTCTACGGCATGCAGGTCGCGATGACCTACTACCTCTACTTCTCGGTGTCCGAGGGCGGTCTCGGACTGCCGCAGACCACCGCGGTCGGGATCATCGGCGCGTACGGCGGGTCGGTGTACCTCGCGACGGTGCTCGGCGCGTGGATCGCGGACCGACTGCTCGGGTCGGAACGCACGCTGTTCTACAGCGCGATCGTCATCATGACCGGGCACATCGCGCTCGCGCTGATCCCGGGGTTCGGCGGCGTGATCGTCGGCCTCATTCTCGTGGCGCTCGGCAGCGGCGGACTCAAGGCCAACGCGACCTCGGTCGTGGGGACGCTGTACACGGCGGATGACCCCCGTCGCGACGCCGGCTTCTCCCTCTTCTATCTGGGAATCAACCTCGGCGCCTTCGCAGGGCCCATCATCACGGGCTTCCTGCGCGTCAACTACGGGTTCCACTGGGCGTTCGGCGCAGCCGCCGTGGGCATGGCGCTCGGACTCACCCAGTATGCGTTCGGGCGTCGCTCGCTCCCCGCCGAGGCGAGCCGGGTTCCGAACCCGCTGCCGCGAAAGCGCTACGGCATCGCGATCGGTGTGGCCGTCGTCGGTGTCGCGGTCATCCTCGCCCTGGTGTTCCTGGGCGTCATCACCGCGGACAACCTGTCGGTGGTGGTGGCGACCGCGACGGTGATCGCGGCCGTGGCGTACTTCGGCGTCATCCTCTCGAGCAAGGCGATCACGCGGATCGAGCGCTCGCGGGTGTTCGGCTTCATTCCGCTGTTCATCACGAGCGTGGCGTTCTGGTCGCTGTATCAGCAGCAGTTCACGGTCGTTCCGGTGTACGCCGAGCAGAAGCTCGACCGCACGATCTTCGGGTGGACGATGCCGCCCGACTGGGTGCAGTCGATCAACCCGGTGTTCATCATCATCCTGTCGGGCGTGTTCGCGGCGCTGTGGACCAAGCTCGGCACGCGGCAGCCCTCGACGCCCGTGAAGTTCGGCCTCGGCACGATCATCATGGGCATTGCGTTCCTGCTGTTCCTGCCCTTCGCCGGGGGCGGACCCAACTCGACGCCGCTGATCGCGCTGGTCGGCATCCTGCTGGTGTTCACGATCGCCGAGCTGCTCGTCTCGCCCGTCGGGCTGTCGGTGGCGACCAAGCTCGCGCCCGAGCGCTTCCACACGCAGATGGTCGCGCTGTTCTTCCTCTCGGTCGCCCTCGGCACCTCGATCTCGGGCTGGCTCGCCCAGTTCTACGACGTGGACAACGAGGTGCCCTACTTCTCGATCCTCGGCGGTCTCGCGATCATCGTGGGCGCCGGGCTCCTGTTGTCGGTGAAGCCGGTTCTGAAGTTGATGTCGGGCGTGCGGTAGCACCCGGGGGTGTGGGGCGGAGCCCCATTGAGTGGCGTTCGCTAGTTCAGCGCTTGCTGCCCTTCAGCTGGATCGTGGACTCGTCGAAGTACTCCGAGCAGAACACCATGCCGCACGCGGCGGCGAAGGTGACGGTGGCCGACTTGCCGCCCTTGAAGAGCCCGTTGTCGCCGAGCACCTCCATGGTCCACGGTCGGACCGTTCCGTCGCACTCGACCTCGATCGCCCCGTAGCCCCGGATCAGCAGACGGCCGACCCGCTGCGTGAGCTGGGCATCCAGGAACCCGAACTCGGCGTCCTCGCCGCACATCATGGTTCCCGAGAGGATCGCCGATCCGGTCTTGGAGTCGAAGCGTGCGGTCGAGTCGACCGTCACCTCGAGCGCCGGGGGCGGGGGTGCGACGTCGACCGTCAGCGACATGAGGCCGCCGTTGCCGCCGCCGTCCGCCTGGTCATCGATCACGATGATCGAGTAGGTCACTCCGGCAAGCGCCTCCCATGCGCCGCCACCGGGGCCGCACGCCAGCACTTCGAAGCTGCCCGGGGCACCGGTGGCCACGAACACGCCCGCACCGTAGTCCGAGGCGGAGGCGTCAGCGAGGTAGGCCCCGTCGGTCGTCGGCGTGAAGGTGTACCAGACGCTCGCATCCATCGCGGGAGCACCGCAGGTCGCGTTCAACTCGGCGTCGTCGGCGTCGGTGGTCGCATCGCTCGTATCCAGCGTGGTGGCGAAGGGAAGCCCCGCTATCGGCTCCGCTCCCCCGAAGGTGTCGTTGCTCGGCGTCGCGGCCTGTGCCGGGCCACCGGTGACCATCACGATCGCAAGGGCTGCGACCGCCACCATCGAGAGACGTTGTGAGACCTTCATCGAACCACCCCTTTGTCGTCGTGGCCGATCCCTCTGCCTGCCCGACGGGAGCGATGCTGATCGACTGCCAGTAGTGTGGCGCGAATCGCGGGTCTACGCTAGCGCTCAGTCGCCGGTGGGTGGCCGGCGGAATAGGGGAAGAGCCCATGCGCAGCAAGCGGATCATCGTTCTCTCGTTCACGGCGGCGGCGGCGCTCGCCTTCGCACTGGCTCCGGTCGCGACCGCGACCGCGGCGCCACCGACCGAGAAGTACATCGTGACGATGGTCGCGAGCGCCGACCCCGCAGCGGTCGCCGCCGATCATGCGCGTTCGCGTGGAGCCGCCGTCACGCATGTCTACCGCCATGCCCTCAAGGGCTATGCGGCATCGATGACTCCGGCTGCGGCGCGCACGCTCGCCGCCGACCCGCGGGTGGCAGCGGTCATCCCCGACCAGGAGGTGCGGATGACGGCGCAGGCGCTGCCGCCGGGAATCGACCGCGTGGGCGCCGATGAGAGTTCCGCCGCGGCAGGCGACGGCCGCGGCGCCGTCGACGTCGACATCGCGATCCTCGACACCGGCATCGACCCCAAGCACCGCGATCTCAACGTGGTCGGCGGGGTGAACTGCATCAAGGGCAACAACTCGTACAACGATCTCAACGGCCACGGCACGCATGTGGCCGGAACCGCCGCGGCGAAGGACAACAGCGTCGGCGTCGTGGGCGTCGCTCCGGGTGCGCGGCTGTGGGCGGTGCGCGTTCTCGATGCGAACGGCAGCGGTTCGTGGTCGTCGATCATCTGCGGGATCGACTGGGTCACCGCGCGTGCCGCGACCATCGAGGTCGCGAACATGAGCCTCGGCGGCGGCGGCACTGACGGATCATGTGCCGACAAGGGGCTCCGCGCCGCCATCTGCCGATCGACCGCGGCGGGGGTCACCTACGTCGTCGCGGCCGGCAATGCGGCATCCGACGCGTCGAACTTCGTCCCCGCGACCTTCGACGAGGTGATCGCCGTCTCGGCGATCACCGACTTCGACGGCAAGTCGGGGGGTGTGGGCACCCCGACCTGCCAGACCGGGTACGACGACACCTTCGCGAACTTCTCCAACTACGGCGCCGATGTCGACATGACCGCTCCCGGCATGTGCGTCAATTCGACGTGGCGCGGCGGCGGGTACCGGTCGATCTCGGGAACCTCGATGGCGAGCCCGCACGTCGCCGGTGCTGCCGCCCTCTACCTCTCGACCCACCCCGAAGCGACACCTGTGCAGGTGCGCGCGGCGCTCGTCTCGGCCGGGACCGCGGACTGGTCCGGCGACCCCGACGCGACGCACGAGCCGCTGCTGAACGTTCGGGGCTTCTGAAGCGGCGGTGAGGCCAGCACGTCGTCACCCGCTACAGCTTCACTGGCGCCGAACCCAACGGCTACCTCGAGATGATGCGCGAAGAACTGGAGCGGGCAGGCTTCGAGGGTGCATGTGTTCCGGGATGCCGCGGCTCGAGTGGCTGCGATCCGGTGGTCGACCTCACTCGAGGGCACGACGGGCCCGTCACACCAGCCGCAGCTCGGCGTCGATCGCGGCCGCCGTCTGCAGCAGCGGTCCGAGATACGCCTCGCGCACGTGCTCGACCGAGTCGCGCGTCGCGCTCGTCGACACGTTGAGGGCGGCGACCACTCGCCCGTCGCGGCCGTGCAGCGGCGCCGCGATCGAGCGCAGCCCCGGCTCGAGCTCGCCGTCGACGAGCGACCAGCCCTGTGCGCGCACGCGGTCGAGCTCGGATCGGAGCGCCGCGGGCTCGGTGATCGTGCGCTCGGTGAGGGGCGAGAGATCGGATGCCGCGAGCGCGGCATCCGCCTCGCCCTCCCCCAGCCCCGCCAGCAGCACCCGGCCCATGCTCGTCGCATACGCCGGGAATCGCGTGCCGATCGTGATGCGCACGCTCATGATCCGCCGAGTGGGGACGCGCGCGACGTAGACGACATCGACCCCGTCGAGCACGGCCGCCGACACGCTCTCATCGACCTCACGCGACAGGGCTTCGAGATGCGGCTGCACGATCTCGGGGAGCGACAGCGACGACAGATAGCTGAAGCCGAGCTCGAGCACGCGCGGGGTGAGGCGGAACACCCGCGCATCGGAGGCCACGTATCCCAACGACTCGAGGGTCAGGAGAAACCGTCGTGCCGCCGCGCGGGTCATGTCGGCGCGGCGCGCGACGTCGCTGAGGGTCAGCTCGGCATGCTCGGCGTCGAACGCCCGGATGACCGCGAGCCCCCGCGCGAGGGACTGGACGAAGTCGCCGGATGCCGCCGCACCGTCCATCACGTGTCGAACTCCTCGAGCGCTGACCGCAGATCCGTGCGAGCGAAGTCATTCCCGACATAGAGGAGTGGCTCACCGGAGATGAACGCAAGTGCATAGCTGAAGGTGTCGCCGAGATTGAGCTTGGCAGGATGCGTCGCGCCCCTGCCGAAGTCACGGTATGCGTCGGCAGCCACCTGTGCCTGCTCC
This sequence comes from Microbacterium sp. 2FI, assembly GCF_005502885.1. Lineage (GTDB taxonomy): Bacteria > Actinomycetota > Actinomycetes > Actinomycetales > Microbacteriaceae > Microbacterium. The sequence goes on along the minus strand of NZ_SCMR01000032.1, from coordinate 17,166 downwards.
TCGTCGAACGCAACCACCCGAACGGCCGCTTGAGTCAGCAATGATTCAAGTCGTCGTCGACCCGCCACGCCGAGAGTGCTTCCGACGACGACCCTGGTCTCGACCAGCGTCGCTGCCGAGATGCTCGCGTCGTCGGACAGCAGCGCATCGAGTACCTGCTCGTGACCTGCTTCGCGCTTGAGGATCGCGACGAGCGCGGAGGTGTCGACGATCACTTCGGCAATCCGAGTTCGTCGTAGAGATCGTCCTCGGCGCGGTCGAACGCCGCCCACTGCTCGGGCGTGGTCTCGGCGTGGAGGTCGGCGACGATCCGTCGGATCTCCGCCTTGCGCATCGCGAGTTCGGCTTCGGTGAAGCGCCCCGCCGGCTGACGGTCGGACCGCAGCGCCTCCAGCCGCCGCCGCACGGCATCCTCCACCGCACTCGTCTGGCTCATCCCCGTGAGCGCGGCGAGCTCGCGGACGAGAGCGTGCGTGCGCTCGTTCTTGATGTTAAGACTCACGGCCGCGATTCTACCCACGGTAGAAGTCGAATGGTAGATGTCTACCGCCGCAGGACAACAGCGAGCCCCTGCCCCACGCCGATGCAGATCGCCGCCACCGCGACCCCGCCGCCGCGGCGCTTCAGCTCGTGCGCGGCGTGGCCGATGATGCGTCCGCCCGACGCGCCCAGCGGGTGCCCGATCGCGAGCGCACCGCCGTGGATGTTGAGCTTGTCGGGATCGAGGTCCGGCCATCCGGCGAGGCACGCGAGCGACTGCGACGCGAACGCCTCGTTCAGCTCGACGAGGTCGACATCTGCCCACGTGAGCCCCGCGCGGACGAGAGCCTTGTTCGCGGCCTCGATCGGGGCGATCGGGAACTGATCCGGGTCGACGCCGTGCGCCGCGCGCGAGATGATGCGGGCGAGCGGCTCGGCGTCGAGCACCCCCTCTGCGCCCACGAGCACGGCCGATGCCCCGTCGTTGATCGACGAGGAGTTGCCGGCGGTGACCGTGCCGTCCACCGCGAACAGCGCCTTCAGCCCCGCGAGCTTGTCGAGCGACGTGTCGGGGCGGATGCCCTCATCGCGCCCCAACTCGACCCCCGGCACGGGCACGATCTCGGTGTCGTAGACGCCGGCATCCCATGCCTCGGCCGCGAGCCGGTGCGAGCGCACGGCGAACGCGTCCTGCTGGTCACGCGTGATGCCCCACTCGCGGGCGATCTTCTCGGCCGACTCGCCATTCGAGATCGTCCAGTGCTTCGGCAGCGCCGGGTTCGTCATCCGCCACCCGATCGCGGTGTTCCACATCGTCTGGTTGCCGACGGCCGGCCACGGCTTCGCCGACTTCTCGACGACGTACGGCGCGCGGCTCATCGACTCGACACCGCCGGCGAGGACGACCTGGGCATCCCCCGCCTCGATCGCACGTGATGCCTGGACCACCGCCTCGACCGACGACGCACACAGTCGGTTGACCGTGACACCGGTCACGCTCGTCGGGAAGCCCGCCAGCAGCGCCCCGAACCGCGCGACGTTGCGGTTGTCCTCCCCGGCCTGGTTGGCGTCACCGAAGATGACGTCTTCGATGCGCGCCGGGTCGAGCCCGGTGCGCTCGACGATGGAGCGCATCACGACGGCGGCGAGATCGTCGGGCCGCACCGCCGACAGCGCACCGCCGGCACGCCCGAACGGAGTGCGGACGGCGTCGTAGATGAAGGATGCGGGCATCTCAGGCCTCCTGCGTTTCGTCTCGCTGCCCTCGCTCAACGACCGATGTGAGCGTGAGTCCGGTGAGCTCAGCGAGGGACTCGACCGTGTTGCCACCGAACGCCTCGCGGACGGCGAAGCCGTCGCGGGTCACATCGAAAACGGCATGGTCGGTGTAGACGCGGGTGACGCAGCCGACACCGGTGAGCGGGTATGTGCACGCTGCGACCAGCTTGGACGAGCCGTCCTTCGCGAGCAGGTCGGTCATGACGTAGACCGCCTTGGCGCCGATCGCGAGATCCATCGCGCCGCCGACCGCGGGGATCGCGCCCGGCGCCCCCGTCGACCAGTTCGCGAGATCTCCCGCCTGCGACACCTGGAACGCGCCGAGCACGCAGACGTCGAGGTGGCCGCCGCGCATCATCGCGAACGAGTCGGCGTGGTGGAAGTACGCGGCTCCGGCGAGCGCGGTGACGGCCTGCTTGCCGGCGTTGATGAGATCGGGGTCGACGTGCGCGGCATCCGGTGCCGGCCCCATGCCGAGCAGCCCGTTCTCGGTGTGCAGGATGATCTCGAGCCCCTCGGGCAGGTAATCGGCGACGAGGGTCGGCGCGCCGATGCCGAGATTGACGTACGCACCCTCGGGGATGTCGGCGGCGATGCGCGCGGCGAGGTCTTCGCGGCTGATGCGGGTGCTCACTGGCCTGCCTCCTTCGACGCAGATTCGACCGGACGTCCCTCGAGGTCGACTCCCCCGACGAACGCGCCGTCTTCGAGCCACAGCCGCTCGCCCACGGCGACGACCCGGTCGACGAAGATGCCCGGTGTGACGACCGCCTCGGGGTCGAGCGAGCCGAGAGGCACGACCTCGTCGACCTGCACGATCGTCGTCGTCGCTGCCGACGCCATGATCGGCCCGAAGTTGCGCGCCGTCTCGCGGTAGACGAGGTTGCCCCAGCGGTCGGCCTTCAGCGCGCTCACGAGCGCGACGTCAGCGCGGATCGGATACTCGAGCACGTATGCGCGGCCGTCGATCGTGCGGTGCTCCTTGCCCTCGGCGAGCTCGGTGCCGACCCCGGTCGGCGAGAAGAACGCGCCGATGCCGGCGCCCGCAGCGCGGATGCGCTCGGCGAGGTTGCCCTGCGGCACGATCTCGAGGTCGATCTCGCCCGCCCGGTACAGGCGGTCGAACACCCACGAGTCGTGCTGGCGCGGAAACGAGCAGATGATCTTGCGCACCCGGCCGGCCGCCAGCAGGGCCGCGAGTCCGGTGTCGCCGTTGCCGGCATTGTTGGCGACGATGGTGAGGTCGCCCGCGCCCTGCGCGATGAGGGCGTCGATCAGCTCGACCGGCTGCCCGGCACGACCGAACCCGCCCATCATCACGGTCGAGCCGTCGCGGATGCCGTCGACGGCGGCCGCGGCATCCGTCACCGTTTTGTCGATCACGTTCGCTCCCTCGCGTGTTCGCTGTGCGCACAGAGATACGCAATACGCACACCTTAGCAGGCGTTGACTCACGGATGCCGTCTCCTTACGAGAGGCTCACCAGTAAGCTTCACTGGACAGAGAAAGGAATCACCATGGCCACCGCGACGATGACGAGCAAGGGCCAGATCACGGTCCCCAAGGAAGTGCGTGACGACCTGAACCTCGTCGCCGGTTCGAAGGTGATGTTCGTGAAGCTGCGAAGCGGGCAATATCGACTCATCGCACGGACCGGCCGCGTCGAAGATCTCGCGGGAATGCTCTACGATCCCGACCGTCCGGCGCTCACCATCGACGAGATCAATGACGCGATCGCCGAGGGTGGCGCCGAGAGCGGCATGCGCGGGCTGGATCACTGATGGCGGTCCTCGGACTCGACGCGCGGCTCACCGGCATCGACACCAACGTGCTGCTGCGATATCTCGTTCGCGACGACGAGCCGCAGTATGCGCTCGCCGCGCGATTCGTCGAGGCCCTGACGCCCGCGGCACCCGGCTTCGTGACGCAGGTGACTCTCGCGGAGATCGCATGGGTGCTGTCGCGGCGCTATCGCTTCGAGAAGCACGAGTGCCTCGCGGTCATCCGCAGCCTCGTCGAGACCGAGGTGCTCGAGTTCGAAGACGGCGAGACCGTGGTGCGTGCGCTCACCCTCGCCGAAGAGGGTGCCGACTTCGCCGACGCGCTGATCCACGCGAGCAGCGAGGTCTTCGGCGTCGACGAGACGGTGACCTTCGACCGGCATGCCGCCGAGGCCCTGGGCTGGCGACTCCTCAGCCCCGCCTGACGGCGGCGGGCGGCGGGCGGCGGGCGCGCCCCTACGGCTCGAGGGTGAGGGATGCCGCCAGCGGCACGATCTGTTCGCGCAGCGCGATGATCTCGCGCGCGTGCTGGTGCAGGCGCACGTCTTCGGCGAGTATCGGCTGCCACGGCGGCACCGGCAGCGCGACGCCGTCGGCGCCCGGAACCACGAAGACGCTCAGGCACTGGGTCGCCACCGTCAGCACGGTCGGCGTACGCGGGTCTGCGGTCGAGACCCGGGTCGAGACGTGCATGCTGTGGGGTCCGGTCAGGATGATGCGCGCGTCGACCTCGACGACCTCGCCGATGCGCACCGGGGCGAGGAAATGGATGCCGCCGGAGTACACCCCGATGGCGTGATCGGCCAGGGGCGAAGCTCCCGCCCACCCGACCGCGCACGCGTAGGCGGCCTCGTCGATCCAGCGCATTACGGTGCCGCCGTGCGCCTTGCCGCCGAAGTTCACCACACCGGGCGGCACGAGGAAGCGGAGGGTCGTGCGCGGCGCGGCCGAGTCGTCGGAGTACTCCTCGTCGAGCATGAGCCGCTTGATCTCGGCGCGCGCCGCCATGCGATCCAGGGCCGCGTCGGCGAGCTTGCGATCGGAGCGCGACACCGGCGTCCACGCCGGCACCGGGGCAGGCAGACCGTCGGTGCCCTTCGCGACGAAGATCAGCACGCACGTGGTTGCCGGCGTGTAGGCGCGCGTGCTGACCGGCGCCGACGAGACCGTCACGACGACGTGCATGCTGGTGCGCCCGGTGTGCACGATCCGCGCCTGCACCTCGATGAGCGAGTCGGGCGGGATGGGGCGGCGGTGCCGCACGTTGCCGACGTACGCCGTCACGCAGTACGCGCCCGTCCAGCCGACCGCGCAGGCGTAGCCGGCCTTGTCGATCCACTCCATGACGCTGCCGGCGGCGACCGACCGGCCACCCGCGGCGGTGTCGGCCGGGGTCGCGAGGAACCGCAGCACCACGCGGTTGTCGGGGGTCGTCCGGGCGGCGGCGTCGGTGCTCACGGCGTCAGCCTAGGGCTCGCGGCCGTCGGAGCCCTCAGGGGCGTCGTTCAGCACATCGTTCGCGATGCGGAAGGCGGTGTTGGCGGCGGGGACGCCTGAGTAGATCGCCGACTGCAGGATCACCTCACGGATCTCGGCGACGGTGAGGCCGTTGCGCAGCGCCGCGCGCAGGTGCATCGCGAGCTCTTCGTGATGCCCGTGGGCGATGAGCGAGGTCAGCACGGCGACCGACCGCGAGCGCCGATCGAGCCCGGGCCGCGACCACACATCCCCCCAGGCCACCCGTGTGATGAAGTCCTGGAAGTCGTCGGTGAGCGCGGTCGTGCCCGCGATCGCGCGGTCGACATGCGCATCGGAGAGCACCTCGCGCCGCACCGCCATGCCTCGCGCGTGCCGCTCGTCGTCGGTCAGGTTGTCGTCACGGCTCATCGGGTCGTCTCCTCGAAGAACGCCGCCAGCACAGCGGCCACCGCTGCCGGCTGCTCGGCGGGCGGAAGGTGGGCGGCATCCGCGATCATGGCCGCGCGCCCGTCGCGTACGCCCGCGGCGATCTCGACGGCCTTGGCCTCGGGGGCGACCCGGTCGTGCTCGCCCCAGAGTGCGAGCGCCGGCATCCCGATCCCGCCCAGCAGATCGCGCACGTCGTACTCGGCGAGCGCCTCGCAGCACCGCGCATAGCTGTCGGCATCCGCGTCGCGCAGGGCATGCAGCAGGCGCCCCGAAAGGTCGGGCTCGCGGGCCACCGACCCGGGGGCGAACCAGCGCTCGGCCGAGGGGATGACGAGCGCCGACGTCGACTGCGCGCGCACGAGAGCGGCACGCTCGTGCCACGCGGTGGGATCCCCGAGCTGCGCTCCGGAGGCGAGGATGGCGGCGCTTTGCACGAGATCGGCATGCCGCAGCGCGAGCTCCAGCCCGGTCGCGCCGCCGAGCGAGACGCCGGCGTAGAGAACGCGCTCCTCGCCCGTATCGCGCACCGCCCGGGCGACGGCATCGGCCAGATCGGCGACGGTGAAGGAGTCGCCGGCGGCCGGCGACGCACCGTGGCCTGGGAGATCCCACGCCGTGACGCGGAAGCGCTCGGCGAGAGCCGGCGTGACGTTCTCCCACAGGATCGTCGAGGTGCCGAGCGACGGCCCGAGTACGACGAGCGGAGCACCGGCCGGGCCGACCGCCGGGGTGAGCGCGATGCGCGGAACGCTCACGACTCCTCCGGCGCGGGCGCGAGACGGTCGACGAGGTGACCGGCGAGCCCTGTGTAGCGAGCGGGATCGAGCAGGTCGTCGAGATCGAGGCCGGCGAGCTCGGGCTCGGCCTGCAGGAGCGCTCGCAGATCGCCCCCGGCCCCGGCCTGCGCGATGATTCCGGCGAGCCGATCGGCGCCGACGAGACCGCCGAGCGCGGCCGACAGGCGTTCGGCGACGATGAGGCCGCGTGTTGCGCCGAGGTTCCGCGCGACCGCGTCGGTGTCGACCTGAAGCCCCGCGACCAGCCGCGCGAGCGTGCCGGACGCGCCGAGCGCGAGCCGCAGGAGTTCCCGCAGCGTCTGCCACTCGGCATGCCACGCGCCGTCGGGGCGCTCGTCTCCGGCGAGAGCTGCGGCCGTGTGGAGGGTCGCGCCGAGGTGCGGTGCGCGGACCGCGGCGGAGCGGATGAGGACGGATGCCGCGGGATTCTGCTTCTGCGGCATCGCCGACGACCCGCCGGCGGCGCTCTCGGAGAGCTCGCCGATCTCGGTGCGCGATCCCGTCGCGACGTCCGTCCCGACGACACCGGCGGCATCGATCGCCTGCACCAGTGCGTCTCCGAGCTCGGTCACCGGCCAGCGCGTCGTGTGCCACGGCGCGTCGGGCACCGCGAGCCTGAGGCCAGCGGCGAAGAGCGCCGGCAGGCGCTCGACTGCCTGGTGTCCGGCGGCGTCGCCGAGCTCGCGCGTCGCCGTCTCGACGAAGGCTGCGAGAGTGCCGGCCGCGCCTCCCAGCTGGGCCGGCAGCCCCGCCGCAACGTGCTCCAGCCGCATCCGCGCGCGACGGATGCCGGCGAGCCACGTCGCCGCGCGGAGCCCCAGCGTCGTGGGCACGGCGTGCTGGCCGAGCGTGCGGGCGGCGGCGACCGTGTCGCGGTGCGTGCGGGCGAAGGCGGTGAGGTGCCGCTCGGCATCCGTCATCGCCTCCACAATCTGTCGCGCGGTGTTACGCGCGACGAGCATCATCGCCGAGTCGAGGATGTCCTGGCTGGTCGCCCCGCGATGCACCCATGCGCGGTGCGCTGGGGGCACGGCCGCGCGCAGCAGCGGCACGAGCGGGATCACCGGGTTGCCGCCGGCGACAGCCGCCGCCGCGAGCGGGTCGAGGTCGACGACGCGCGAGATGCCGGCATCCGTCCCCTCGCCCAGCGCCGCCGCGATCGCGTCCGCCGTCTCCGCGGGCGCGGCACCGGACTCGACCCACGCACGCGTCAGGGCGATCTCGACCTGCACCAGCGCGTCCGCGACCGCGGCGTCGGCGACGAGGTCGTCGAACCCGACCGTCACGGGCGAGAGCAGCCCGACGTCGAAGCCGGAGCGGTCAGAAGGCAAGGAACACGGTCTCCTTCTCGCCCTGCAGGCGGACGTCGAAGTGGAGTCCGCCGTCGGGCGTGCGCGTTGCGATGAGAGTAGCGCGGTCGCCCTCGGCGAGCGACGACAGCAGCGGGTCGGCGACGAGGAGCGCGTCGTCGTCGGGCAGATAGATGCGCGTGTGGAGCTTGTTCGGCAGGCCCCGGGCGTAGACGATCAGCGCGATGAACGGCGCCTTGTCCGCGGCGGCGCCGGGGTTGCGGGTCCAGAACTCCCAATGCCCCTCGTCGTTCGTGAACGTGCGGCCGAACCCGGTGAAGGTGTGGTCGTCGCGGCGGAACGAGCCCCGCGCACGCGGAATCGAACCGTCGGCGTCTGCCTGCCAGATCTCGAGGATCGCGTCGGGGATCGGATTGCCGTCGCCGTCGAACACCGCGCCGCCCAGCACGATCGCGCCCGCCGAGTGGGGGAAGGCGACCTGGTGCATCTTCGGGTACTCGACCCCGTAGGCGAAGAACGGCCCGACCGTCTGCCCGGGGGTCGGCTCATGGGTCTTGGCGGGAACGCTCATGCGCCTGCTCCTTCGGGCTCGAACCACGTCGCGTCGGGGCCGTCGACCACGATGTCGAAGCGATACCCCATCGAGAACTCGGGCACCGTGAGGTCGTGGTCGTAGAGGCCGATGAGCCGGTCGCGGTCCTTCTGGCTGCGGATGGTGTTGTAGATCGGATCGAGGGGGAACAGCGGATCACCCGGGAAGTACATCTGCGTCACGATCCGCTGCGTGAACGACGAGCCGAACACCGAGAAGTGGATGTGCGCCGGTCGCCACGCGTTGACGTGGTTCTTCCAGGGGTAGGCGCCCGGCTTGATCGTCGTGAAGCGGTACACGCCGTCGTCGTCGGTGATCGCGCGCCCGGCGCCGGTGAAGTTCGGGTCGAGCGGCGCCGGATGCTGGTCGCGCTGGTGGATGTAGCGGCCTGCGGCGTTGGCCTGCCACAACTCGATCAGCTGATTGCGCAGCGGCCTCCCCCACGAATCGAGCAGACGCCCCTGCACCGTGATGCGCTCGCCCTGCGGCTCGCCGGTGTGCTGGAGCGTCAGGTCTGACTCGATCGCGGCGACGTCGCGCTGACCGAACGCCGGCGAGAACAGCTCGATCGTCTCGGGGTCGACGAGTTTCGGGTTCTTCGTCGGATGCCGAAGGATGCTCGAGCGGTACGGCGGGAAGTCGTAGAGCGTCGCGGGCACGTTCTCTCCGGCGGCGAGGCGCCGCTCGGCCTCGGCATGGATCGCGACGATCTCGGCGGTGATCTCGTCCTGCGACACCTGCACGGCGGGTGCGAGGAGCGATTCGGGGGCGGCAGCCTGGAGCGCCTGCGGGTCGGACATGGGTGTCTCCCTCGACACGAACGGTGGGGCTCGTCCATCGTCCCGCTCGGTTTCGAGCCGAGGGTGCCGATTCCCACCCAATGGGAGTCGTGCCAGGATGACGCCATGGCCAACTCGTCCTCGGGAGACTCCGTCACGGATCGCCTCGTGCGGGTGCTCGAGACCTTCACCCCCACCCGCACGGTGCAGACGGCTGCCGAGATCGGCCGGCGTGCGGGGCTCCCGGGCTCGAGCGCGCATCGGATCGTCGGCGAACTGGTGGATGCCGGGCTCCTCGAGCGCGACGACGACCGCCGCATCCGCATCGGCATGCGGCTCTGGGAGCTGGCGACGCGCTCGTCGCAGGCGCTGCGACTGCGTCAGGCGGCGATGCCGGCGATGGAACGGGTGCAGGCGAGTGTGCGCGAGCACACGCAGCTGGCGATCCTCGAGCAGGACGAGGCGCTCTTCCTGGAGAGGCTGAGCGGACCGCAGTCGGGCTCCAATGTCACGCGGGTCGCCGGTCGACTGCCGCTGCACGCCTCGTCGTCGGGACTCGTGCTGCTCGCCTTCGGCGACCACGACCTGCAGGAGCGCATCCTCGCCGCCCCGCTCACAGCCCTCACGCGCGAGACGATCACGGATGCCGCCGCTCTCCGCCGCAAGCTCGCCGAAGTGCGCACCCTCGGCCACGCGATAGCCCCCGGCTTCATCGAGACGGTGTCGACGGGCGTCGCCGTGCCGGTGCGCGACGAGACCGGCGCTGTCGCCGCCGCGCTGTCGGTGGTGCTGCGCCGCGATGCCCCCACCGCGCCCGCTCTGGTGGAACTGCACAACGGCAAGCGCGAGATCGAGCGGGCCCTCGGCTTCCGCGGCTAGCAGCATCCCCCCTTCTCCCCCCTTTCTTCCCGCGAGCGCACGACCTCTCGCCGAGTGCACGGCCGACCTGCGCGGCGAAGCCGTGCGCTCGGAGGCAGCCCGTGCACTCGCGATCCGGTGCGGGCGGGGAGTCCCGTTCAACGGGAACATCGGGCCAGGTACGGGCGGCCCGGCGGACACTGAGGCGTAGGAAGCACCGCACGACGCCGTCGAAGGAGACGCCATGACCACCCCCCTCCGCACGCAGGTCGCGATCGTCGGCGCGGGGCCCGCCGGGCTCCTGCTGTCGCACCTGCTCGCGGGCGCCGGCATCGACTCGATCGTCGTCGACCAGCGTTCGCGCGAAGAGATCGAGACGACGATCCGCGCCGGCATCCTCGAGCAGGGCACGGTCGACCTCCTCGCCGAGATCCCCGGGTCCCGCGTGCACAGCGTCGGCACCCGCCACGACGGCATCGAACTGCGCTTCGACGGTCACGGGCACCGCATCGACTTTCCGGGCCTCGTCGGCCGCAGCGTCTGGCTCTACCCCCAGCACGAGGCCCTGAAAGACCTCATCGCCGCGCGGCTCGCCGCGGGTCAGGACCTGCGTTTCGGCATCACGATCGACGAGGTTCTGGATGCCGATTCCTCGCGCCCCGGCGTCGTCGGCGTCGACGCCACCGGCGCACCGGTCGAGATCGAGGCCGACTTCGTGGTCGGGGCAGACGGCTCGCGCTCGAACGTGCGCGTGGCCGTGACCGGCTCGCACACGGGCGGCTACTTCCGCGAGTACCCGTTCGCGTGGTTCGGCATCCTGTGCGAAGCGGCCCCGAGCGCAGACGAGCTCATCTACTCGAACTCGCCCGACGGGTTCGCGCTCATCAGCCAGCGGTCCAAGACCGTGCAGCGCATGTACTTCCAATGCGACCCCGAGGCGGACCCGGATGCGCTCTCGGATTCCGAGATCTGGGACACGCTGAAGCGGCGCGTTCCCGGCACGACGCTCACCGAGGGTCCGATCATCAAGCGCGACGTGCTGCGGTTCCGCAGCTTCGTCGCGCACGAGCTGCGCCGCGGCCGCGTCGCGATCGTCGGGGATGCCGCGCACACCGTGCCGCCGACGGGAGCGAAGGGCATGAACCTCGCCGTCGCCGACGTGATCCTGCTCGCGCGTGCGCTCGACAGCCTGCTCAACCACGGCGACGAGTCGCTCATCGACGGCTGGGCCGACCGTGCCCGGCAGCGCATCTGGAAGGCGCAGCACTTCTCGTGGTGGATGACCTCGATGCTGCACACCGTGCCCGAGGCGACGGAGTTCGATCGGCTGCGCCAACTCGGCGAGCTGCGCTCGGTCGTCGAGTCGGAGGCCGGCCGCACCTACCTCGCCGAGGCCTATACCGGCTGGCCGCTCGCTTCCGCAGGCTGAGGGGAGTCGCGCTCGGCGACGAGGCCGGCGAACTTTCAATTATCAACGTATTGGTGACGATCGTCACAGGAATAGTGAAGAATGGGCGATGTGGCCCCATGATGGGCACACCGAAGGAGCGTACGAAGATGTCAGCACTCGAAGGCAAGGTCGCCATCGTCACCGGCTCGGGCCGGGGTCTCGGGCTCGCCTACGCGAAGGAACTCGCCCGGCAGGGCGCCGCCGTCGTCGTGAACGACGTCGATCGCGAGGTCGCCGATGCGGCCGTGACCACGATCACCGCGGACGGAGGCAGGGCAGTCGCCGTGACCGCTCCCGTCGGCCCCACCGCGACGGCGCAGCTGCTCGTGCAGACCGCCGTGGCGGAGTTCGGGCGCCTCGACATCCTCGTCACGAACGCGGGGGTGCTGCGCGACACCGTGCTCTGGAAGATGAGCGACGATGACTTCGACACCGTCATCGGCGTGCACCTGCGCGGCACGTTCACGTGCGTGCGCGAAGCGGTGCTGCAGATGCGCGAGCAGGGCGAGGGCGGGCGCATCATCTGCATCGGCTCGCCGACCGGGCAGCGCGGCACCTTCGGCCAGACCAACTACGCGGCAGCCAAGGCCGGCATCGTGGGCATGGTCCGCACGTGGGCGCTCGAACTCGCGCGTGGCGGCATCACCGCAAACGCGGTGATCCCGGTCGCAGCGACCGCGATGACCGCCACCGTCCCCTACTTCGCCGCGGCGGTCGAGGCCGACGAAGCCGGCGAGCCGATGCCGGCGTTCTTCCGTCACGACCTCGGCTTCGGCACGGCCGAGGACGTGGGCGGGCTCATCGCCCACCTCGCGTCGGATGCTGCGGCCGGCGTGACCGGCCAGGCCATCGGCATCGGCGGTGACCGCATCCAGGTGTGGTCGCACCCCGAGCCCGTCTCCACGTCGTACCGCGAGGGCGGGTGGACCGCCGACGCGCTCGCCGACGAGTTCGACGAGGTCGTCGCAGCCCACCGCCAGAGCGTGGGCGAGAGCTTCCCGCCGCTGCCGCCCGAGCTCGAGCGCCCGAAGCCCTAGCCCCGGAGACCTGATGCCCCGCTACGAATCCCGCATCGACGTCGATGCCCTCGAGGCCATCGACATGCACGTGCACGTCGAGATCGACGCCCACGGCCACCACTCGCTCCCCGACGACCTCGTCGCGGCGGCGAGCCGCTACTTCCGTGCCGACGGCCCGCGCCCCGCGCTCGATTCCATCGCGGAGTATTACCGCGAGCGCCGCATGGCAGCCGTGGTCTTCACGGTCGATGCGCACACCACGCTCGGGCACCCGGCGATCTCGAGCGCCGAGATCGCCGAGGGGGCCGCGCAGCACGCCGACGTGCTCATCCCGTTCGGCTCGGTCGACCCGCACAGCCCCACCTGCGTCGACGAGGCGCGGCGACTCGTCGACGACCACGGGGTGCGCGGATTCAAGTTCCACCCGACGGTGCAGAGCTTCGACCCGGGTGATGAGCGCCGCTACGCGCTCTACGAGGTGATTCGGGATGCCGGCATCCCCGCCCTCTTCCACACCGGCCAGACCGGGATCGGCGCCGGCATCCCGGGCGGGAGGGGCCTGCGACTCGGGCTCTCGAACCCGATGCTGCTCGATCCCGTCGCCGCAGACTTCCCCGAGCTGCAGATCATCATGGCCCACCCCTCGGTGCCGTGGCAGGACGAGGCGCTGTCGGTGGCGACCCACAAGGTCAACACCTGGATCGACCTCTCGGGCTGGAGCCCGAAGTACTTCCCCGCAGAGCTCGTGCGGTACGCCAACTCGATCCTCAAGGACCGCGTGCTGTTCGGCTCGGACTTCCCCCTGCTCACCCCCGACCGGTGGCTGCGCGACGCCGGGCACACCGACCTCGCCGACGCCGTGATGCCCGGCATCCTCAAGCACAACGCCGCGCGGCTGCTCGGCCTTGCCCCAGACATCCGCTGACCACCAAGGAGACACCATGACCACGATCGTCGATTACGCAGACGCCGCAGGACTCGCCGGCACCGACCTCGGATTCACCGAATGGCTCGAGGTGACGCAGGACCGCATCCAGCTCTTCGCCGACGCCACCGACGACCAGCAGTGGATCCACGTCGACCCCGCCCGCGCTGCTGGCGGCCCGTTCGGCGCGCCGATCGCGCACGGCTTCCTGACGCTGTCGCTCACGGTGAATTTCTGGACCGAGCTCTTCGACGTCACGGGCGTCGGCACCAAGGTGAACTACGGCCTCGACAAGGTGCGCTTCGTGTCGCCCGTGAAGGTCGGCTCGCGGGTTCGCGGCGGGGCCGTGATCGCCGAGGTGACCGAGGTGCCCGGCGGCTATCAGTTCGCCGTCGACCAGACGATCGAGATCGAGGGCGCGACCAAGCCCGCGGTCGTCGCGCGCGGTCTGTACCGGTTCTACGCCTGACCCGCTCGACACTCTGACCACGCGAGTCACTCGAAGGAGAGGGCATTGCGCGACGAAGGAATCGGCCGGTGGCTCCCGCGCCGCCGCCTCAAGAACCCTGACAAGCCGGCGCTGATCTTCGGCGACGAGGTCATCACCTACGGCGAGTTCGCGGATGCCGCCGCGCGCACGGCTGCGGTCCTGCGCGCGCAGGGCGTCGGCCGCGGCGATGCGGTGGCGTTCTTCGGCGAGAACAGTCCGAGCTTCCTCGAGGTGATGTTCGCCGCGGCGCACCTCGGCGCCGTCTTCATACCGGTCAACACGCGGCTGGCACCTCCTGAGATCGCGCATGTGCTCACCGACTCGGGCGCCCGCATCGTCGTCCACGACCCCGAGGCGGCTGATCGGATCGGCGCCGCGGCCCCCGGCGTGCCAGCCCTGCCGACGCGCGGGCCGGGCGGGCTCGACGGACTCGTCGCGGCCGCCATCCCCGACACCGAGGCGACACCGGTGAGCGCCGACGACCCTGCGGCGATCATCTACACGTCGGGGACGACGGGTCGCGCCAAGGGCGCGATCCTCACGCACGGCAACCTCACGTGGGTGGCTCTGAACTGCATCATCGACTACGACGTGGTCTCGGCCGACATCGCCCTGATGATCTCGCCGCTCTTCCACGTCGCCTCGCTCGGCATGGGGGCGCTCCCGGTCATCCTCAAGGGCGCGACGATGGTGCTCGAGCCCGGCTTCGAGCCGGGGCGTGCTCTCGCGCAGATCGAGCGGCACGCCGTGACGATGCTCTCGGGCGTGCCCACCACGTACCAGATGATGGCCGACCACCCGGAATGGGCGGCGACCGACCTCTCGACTCTGCGCAAGCTCACGTGCGGCGGCTCGGCCGTTCCCGACCGCATTCTCAACGAGTACGAGGAGCGCGGGCTGTCGTTCTCGCAGGGCTACGGCATGACCGAGACCGCGCCCGGCGCGACCTCCCTCGCCCCCACGATGACGCGCGCGAAGCAGGGGAGCGTCGGTCTCCCCCACTTCTTCACAGACGTGCGGGTCGCGGGCCAAGGCGGAGCCGAAGCGCCTGCCGGCGTCGTGGGCGAGATCGAGATCATCGGTCCGAACGTCTTTCTCGGCTATCGCGGGCTCGCCGACGCGACCGCTGAAGCCTTCACCGACGACGGCTGGTTCCGCACCGGCGACCTCGGCTACCTCGACGCCGACGGCTACCTGCACATCGCCGACCGGCTCAAAGACATGATCATCTCAGGCGGCGAGAACATCTACCCCGCCGAGGTCGAGAACCTCATCAACGACATCGCGGGGGTCACGGGCGTCGCCGTCATCGGCATGCCCGACGACCGCTGGGGCGAGGTGCCGTGGGCGGTGGTGACCGTGCAGGCGGGCGCCGCGATCGACACCGCGACGGTGCGCGCGCACCTCGACGGGCACCTCGCCCGGTTCAAGCTGCCCCAGCGCGTGGTGATCGTGGACGAGCTCCCCCGCACCGCAAGCGGCAAGGTGCGAAAGGCCGAACTGCGCGCCCGGTTCGCCGCTGACACCTGAAACCGAGCTCGCCGTGGTGCGCGTCAGACGGAGAGCCGTCGCTGCGTGATCGCTCCGACCAGCTCCGGCGCGATCGCTCCGACGTGCGCGCGCATCCGCTCCTCGGCATCCGGACCCAGGTCGTCGTAGCGCCGCGCGAACTCGGCGCGCACCGCCACCCGGGGCCATCCCTCGGGGAGCACCTCGCGTGGCAGACCCGCGTCGAGGCCACGGAAGCGCTGCCAGCCGAGCATGAGCCGCGAGCGCTCCGCGAGCGCGAGCGGTCCGGCCTCGCCCCGGGATTCGGCCAGCTCCGACGCGAAGGCGTCGTACTCGCGACGCGCCTCGTCGAGGTCCCACGCCGACCGCGGCCCGTCGGGGGTCGACGTCTCGACGCTCGCACGCATCGAGGTGAGGTCGGCGACTCCCAGCTCCCGCAGCTCTGCCATAGCCTCGGCCACGGTATCGAGCGGCGAGATCCACACGCCGTCGTAGAGCGGGGCGTAGCCCAGCCATTTCAGGCGCGACCGTGCGCTGTGCCTCACATCGCGGCGCGACTCGGGAATCGAGAACGCGAGCACACTCCACAGGCCGTCCCAGCGCGGCTCGGCCGAGCCGAACGAGTCGAGCCACGCCGCCTCCTCGGCGACGATCTCGGCCGCCCGCGGCGAGAGACGGTGGGTCGTGCGGCGGCCGACGCGATCCGAGACCAGCAGCTCGAGGCGGGTGAGGCGGGTCAGCGTCGCTCGCGCCGCCGCCTCTTTGACTCCGAGGTCGCCGAGGGCTGCGACGAGGGCGCCCGAGGGCATCGGCTCGTCGGCATCCCCCCAGTAGTCGCCGAAGAGCGTCAGGACCTGACGTGCGGGCGAGACCCGTCGCAGCGGGGCGCCGGTTCCACCGGCCTGGCCTGACACACGCCCATCATGCCACCGCGGCCCGGCCGCCGAGGCTCAGGTCAGCTGGAGATCCAGCCACGACTACCCCGTATCGACGCCTGCGGCAATCGGCATCCCGCATCACACGGCAGAATCGACACATGGCCGCGCCCGTCTCACCCCACCTGCATCCCGACCACGCCTGCCTCATCGTCCACGGCAGCGACAAGCCGGGGATCGTGGCGGCGGTCTCGGCGATGATCACGCGCATCGGCGGCAACATCGTGCAGTTCGACCAGTACTCCGACGACCCGCGCGGCGGCGCGTACTTCCAGCGCGTGGTCTTCCACCGCCCCGACTTCGCCGCAGACCGGCCGGCGATCGAGGCCGAGATCGCCGCGACCCTCGCGGGCTTCGACCTGGAGTGGACACTCACAGACCAGTCGGTGCCCAAGCGCATGGCCATCCTCGCGTCGAAGCAGGACCACTGCCTGCTCGACCTCCTATGGCGGCACCGCCGGGGCGATCTGCCCGTGACGATCCCGATGGTGATCTCGAACCACACCACCGCCGCCGACGACGTGCGCTCGTTCGGCGTGCCGTTCTTCCATGTGCCCGGCGTCACCGGCCCTGACAAGAGCGCGTCCGAGGCCGAGATCCTGAAGCTGCTCGCCGGCAACGTCGACTTCGTCGTGCTCGCCCGCTACATGCAGATCCTGTCAGCCGACTTCCTCGAGAAGCTCGGGGTGCCCGTCATCAACATCCACCACTCGTTCCTGCCCGCCTTCATCGGCGCCGAGCCGTACAAGAAGGCGAAAGAGCGCGGTGTCAAGCTCATCGGAGCGACCTCGCACTACGTCACCGACGACCTCGACGAGGGCCCGATCATCGACCAGGACACGATCCGGGTGACCCACGCCGACACCACTGCCGAGCTCGCGCGCCGCGGCGCCGACGTCGAGCGTCAGGTGCTCTCGCGCGCGGTGCTGTGGCATGCGGAAGACCGCGTCATCCGCCACGGCAACCACACGATCGTCTTCTGAGCCCCGGTTCCCGGCGCTCCCTGGTTCCCGACGCTCACCCTGACCGCGAGACTGGGGGGTTGGGGGTGGGGG
>NZ_SCMR01000031.1 GCF_005502885.1 Microbacterium sp. 2FI | reverse complement strand
CGGCGGCAGGGCGCGGCGGCAGCGGGGGGACGGGGGGAGTGGTGTCGCTCATCGGGGTTCCTTCCGCGGTCGGACTCATGTCAGCGCTGTGCGCCAGGCTACCCATGCCTCGACACGACCGCGTGATCGTGCGTCGCGCGTCGCGACCTCGCTACGATGAGCGCAGCGGCGACGCGCGTCGGTCTGACGAGCGGTGACCACGGGAAACGGGGCTTTGATGTCTGATTACGACGGCTTTGGCGCGATGGTCGCCTTCTGGCTGGTGTTCCTGCCGATTCTGATCGTGCTGTCCCTCGCCGGCTATGTCATCGGATCGTTCTTCCTCATGAAGGTGTTCGACAAGGCGGGCGTCCAGGGCAGATGGCGCGCCTGGGTGCCGGTGTACAACACGATGGTCTTCGCAAAGCTCGGCGATCTCTCGCCGTGGGTCATGCTCGGTGCCGTCGCAGCGTCCGCAATCTTGGGGCAGGTGCCGGCCATCGGCTGGATACTCTCCCTCGCAGCCCTCGCCGTCGGCGTCATGGCGAGCTGGCGCGTGGGCCTGAAGCTCGGGCAGGAATGGCCACTGCTGCTGCTGTGGCTGATCCCAGGACTCGGTCCCATCATCTGGCTCGGCATCCTCGCGTTCGGCGCGTCGACGTGGAACCCGAACGTCGCGCCGTCGCCGTGGCAGAACTCCTTCCTGAAGGACACGACGGTGTGGCAGGGGATCCCCGTGCAGCCCGCGGCTGCGGCCGCCGGCCCGCCCGCCGGCGGTGCCTACCCGCCCGCCGGGTACCCCGCACCGGGTGCGCAGCCTCCGGTCGGACCGACCGGCTACGCGCCGCCCGCTCCGCCGTCGGGCTACGGCGCACCGACCCCGCCGCCGGCCGCGCCTCCTTCGACCACCCCGCCGCCGGCCGCACCGGAACCCCCCACGGCGCCGCCCGCAGCGCCCGAGCCGCCGATCACGCCCGAGCCTCCGGCAGCACCGGAGCCGCCGAAGCCGTAGCGTGGAGGGATGACCTCCGTTCCTCTGCGCCGCGTCGGCGCCTCCGGACTCCTCGTCTCGGCCGTCGGCCTCGGCTGCAACAACTTCGGGCGTCCGGGGACCCGCACCGAGACCATCGAAGGCACCCGCGAGGTGCTGGATGCCGCGATCGAGGCGGGCGTGACCTTCCTCGACACCGCCGACATGTACGGCCGCGACCCGGGGCTCTCCGAGAGCCTCATGGGCGAGGCGCTGCGCGGTCGGCGC
Organism: Microbacterium sp. 2FI; assembly: GCF_005502885.1. Taxonomy (GTDB): domain Bacteria; phylum Actinomycetota; class Actinomycetes; order Actinomycetales; family Microbacteriaceae; genus Microbacterium. The sequence continues at coordinate 33,219 of NZ_SCMR01000031.1, read as the reverse complement.
GACGAGGTCGTGCTGGCGACGAAGTTCGGGCACTCCGGTCGCGATATCGGCTACCCGGCGTCCGGGGCCAAGGGCTCGCGCTCCTACATCCGACGCGCCGTTGAAGGGTCGCTCACCCGGCTGCAGACCGAGTGGATCGACCTCTATCAACTCCACACCCCCGACCCGCTGACGCCCATAGAGGAGACGCTCGATGCTCTCGGCGACCTCGTCCGCGAGGGCAAGGTGCGCTACCTCGGGCACTCCAACCTCGCCGGATGGCAGATCGCCGAAGCGCACTACGTCGCGGCCGAGCGCGGCGGCATCCGCTTCGTGTCGGCGCAGAATCATTACAGCCTGCTCGCGCGCGCCGCCGAGCGTGAGGTGCTGCCGGCCACGGAGCGGTTCGGCGTGGGATTCCTGCCATATTTCCCGCTTCACAACGGACTGCTCACCGGCAAGTTCACCCGCGATCACGCTCCCGCCGATTCCCGCATCATGCGCCAGCGCCAGCACGTATGGGAGGACGCGCCGTGGGATGCGCTCGAGCAGTACCGCGCATTCTGCGACGAGCGCGGGATCACGATGCTCGAGGCGACCTTCGGCTGGCTGCTCGCGCGACCTTCGCTGGCGAGCGTCATCGCGGGGGCGACGAGCCCCGACCAGGTGCGCTCGAACGCCGCTGCCGCGACGGCGTGGACACCCACGGCCGACGACCTGGCGCAGATCGATGCGCTCTTCCCACTGCCCGAGGATCCCGGCGGGCGGGTCTGACCGTCGGGGGCGCCGCCGAGGGCGTCCGACACGAACCCACTAGTATGTGAGGACGCGCCCGGCCGATCGGCCGGAGCGTCGCCGCCAGCCGATGGGGAGGATCACGGCGTGCCCGAGGTATCCACCCAGTCCCAGCGCGTGCGGATTCCGCACGGTGCCCTCGACCTCTCCTGGGCGGCCGTGACCGACACCGGGCGTCGACGTGAGGTCAACCAGGACGCCGTGTTCGCGGACTTCCCGCTGTTCGTCGTCGCCGACGGCATGGGCGGACACGTCGGCGGCGAAATCGCCAGCGCCACCACGATCGCTCGCATGCGCGGCGTCGCCGACGCCGGAACCGTCACGCCCAAGGCGATCGAGAAGGCGCTCCTTCGCGCGGTGAAGGACATCGCCGCACATCCCGACGCCACCGACGACGGCACCGGCACGACGCTGACCGGCGTCTACCTCGACACCTCGGGGGAGGCGGCGCACTGGGTGACCCTCAACATCGGCGACTCGCGCGTGTATCTCGTCCGTGACGGATCGATCGTGCAGGTGACGACGGATCACTCGGTCGTGCAAGAGCTCGTGGCCTCGGGCAGGCTGAGTCCTGAAGAGGCCGAGAACCACCCCTACGGCAATGTGATCACGCGCGCCGTCGGACCGAGCGACAGTGTCACCCCCGACTACGTGCGCCTGGACGTCGTCTCGGGCGATCGCTTCGTGATCTGCTCGGACGGGCTCACGAAAGAGCTCACCGACTACGGCATCCGTCACTTCCTCGACGAGAACGAAGATCCCGCCGCCGCAGCGACGGCGATGCTCGCCGCAGCGCTCGAGAACGGCGGTCGCGACAACATCACGATCATCGTGCTCGACGTCGTCGATGCGAGCGCACCGGCCACCGGTTCCTCCCCAGCCGCCACCTGAGCGGCGCTCTCCACAGATCGACACGCCGCGCCGCGAAGCCGACGAGCGTCGCGGTGGACTGAGTGCGTGACCATCGCCGCGTTCACCCCCACGCATGCTCCGTCCCTCCTCGAGCCCGTCGAAGCCGCCGACACCGAGCCTCTCGTGCTGCCGGCGGCGTGGACGCCGCCTCCGCGCCCAGGCATCCCGATCATGGCGAGCATCGTGCCCGTCATCGGCGCGGTCGCGCTGTGGCTGGTGATGGGGTCGACCCTCGCACTCTGGCTCGCCCTCCTCGGTCCGCTGATCGCGGTCGCGACGCTGCTCGATGCCGGCCGGGGCGCTCGTCGGGCCCGTCGCATCGCCGACGCCGCGGCGAAGGCGGAGCGCGCGCGTGTGAGTGACGCGATCGTGCGTCGGCACGACCTCGAGCGCCGGCGCCGCTGGACCCGGCATCCCGATGTCTCAGGATTCGCGCTGCGCAGCGACGAGATCTGGCGCCCCGTGCCGACACGCGGGGTCGCGCTCGTCATCGGAGCAGGTGAGGTCGCGAGCGCTTTGCGCGTCACGGGCGGCGAGGGCGATGCGGATGCCGCGGCTCTGCGCGCCCGCGCGGCACGCCTCGCGCTCGCGCCCGTCACCGTCCCGGCCGCGGACGGCGTCGTCATCGTGGGGTCGCCGGTGCTGTCGGCGGCGGTGCAGCGTGCGCTCGCACTCCAGCTGTGCTTGGCGCACGCTCCGGGTGATCTGCGGATCGTCGGCACGCTCGGCCCGGATCTCGCGTGGGCCGAGGAGCTGCCGCATCGGCGCGCCACCTCTGGTCTTCGCCTCGCCCTGGTCGGGCGCCACGATCCGGTGCCTGACGACGCCGACATCGCCCTCGCCGTGCGCGCACCGGGAGACCCGCTGCCGCCACGATGCGCGACTGTGCTCACGGTGGACGCCCCCGAGCGCGCCCGCGCGCTGCACCACGGCGAGGCCGCCGAGGTGTCGATCGAGGCGATCGCGCGCGAGCAGGCGACCGCGATCGCGGCCGAGCTCGCCTCGCGCGCGGAACGCACACTCGGCTGGACGAGGAACGCCGACGGGCCTATCGCGCTCGGACCCCTCCTGGCGAGTTCGCCGGCCGATCCCGGCGACGGCCTCCCGGCCGTGGTGGGAGTGGCCGCCGGCGCACCCGTTGTGATCGATCTGGTCGCCGACGGGCCCCATGCCGTCGTCACCGGAGTAACCGGCTCGGGCAAGAGCGAGCTGCTGCTCACCTGGATCGTCGCACTGTGCGCGACCCGCAGCACGCGCGAGGTCACCTTCCTGCTCGCCGACTTCAAAGGCGGGACCGCGTTCGACCCGCTGGCAGGGCTCCCGCACGTCACCGGCGTGATCACCGATCTCGACGGCGCGGGTGCCCGCCGTGCGATCGAGAGCCTTCGTGCCGAAGTGCGCTGGCGCGAGGCCGAGATCGCCCGCGTCGGTGCTCGCGACATCCGCGATCCGCGCGTACGAATTCCGCGCCTGGTGATCGTCGTCGACGAGTTCGCGGCGCTGCTGGGCGATCATCCCGAGCTCAACGCCGTCTTCGCCGACATTGCCGCACGTGGCCGCGCCCTCGGCATGCACCTCGTGCTCGGCACGCAGCGGGCGGCGGGCGTGATCCGCGAGAGCGTGCTGGCGAACTGCCCGCTGCGGGTGAGCCTGCGGGTGGCGGACGCCGCCGACAGCAGGCTGGTGATCGGCACCGATGAGGCGGCGCAGCTACCCGGCGGCGCGGCGGGCCGGGGTCTTGCGATGATCCGCCGCGCGGGTGACGCCGAAGCCCGGCGGGTGACGGTGGCGCTCTCGGACGCCGCAGACATCGCGGCCATCGAAGCCGTTGCGGACGATGCGCCGCGCCGGCCGTGGCTGGCGCCGCTGCCGTCGCGGCTGCCGCTCGAGCGGCTGCGCGCCGCGTCGCACGAGGAGGAGCTGATGCTTCTCGGCCTCTCGGACGAGCCCGAGCACCAGCGTCAGGTGCCTGTCGGGCTTCGCATCCACGATCGAGGGCTTCTCGTCGTGGGCGCCGCCGGTTCCGGAAAGACGAACGCCCTTGCGGTGCTCGCGAGCCAGGCGCCGGGCATGATCATCCGCATCCCGCGAAGCGCGGAAGGGGCGTGGGATGCCGTTGCAGCCCTCGTCGACGCGCCCCCTGACTCGGGCACGCTCGTGCTGATCGACGACCTCGACGCTCTGCCGGGGCTCTTCCCTCCCGACCACGCGCACGCGTTCCTCGAACGCCTGGAATCGATCGTGCGCACCGCAGGTGCGCACGGCGTGCTCGTCGCGGCATCCGCTCAGCGTCTCGCCGGCCCCGTCATGCGTCTGGCCGAACTGCTGCCGCGCCGGGTGCTGCTGGCGCTGCCGACGCGCTCGGATCACGTCGCGGCCGGAGGAGACCCGGCGCACTTCGTCGCCGGCCCCCCGCCCGGCCGCGCGCGCTTCGACTCCCTTGCGGTGCAGATCGCCCTCGTCGCGCCCGCGCCGCCCTCCTCGGCTCTGCAGCCTCGGACGTGGGCCCCGACGGGTGCTCTCACCGGGCTGGTGACACGACGCTCGCCCGCCGCCCGTGCCGCGCAGGCGGAGTGGGAGGCGAGCGGCGTCCGCGTGCTCTCCGTCGACGACTACGCCGCCGCCGATCCTCCCGCGGACTCGCGGGTTGTGGTCTTCGGCGAGCCCGACGACTGGCAGCGGAACTGGCGGATTCTCGCCGAGGTGCGAGGCGATCACGATCTCGTGGTCGACTCGTCGTGCGCGGCCGAGCTGCGGGTGCTCGCCGGAAGCCGCACGATCCCGCCCTATTGCGAACCCGGCAGGGCGCGTGCGTGGCTTCTTGCGGCCGGTGCCGAGCCCGTCCGCATCGTCCTTCCGGGATAGCAGGTCCGGTCGGTCCGTCGCAGGCGCGCGTCTTGACCGGCCTCGGCGGGGCGCATACCTTCGCTCTGTGGCTACAACTCCGATCGACCTTCAGCGACCGGACGGCAAAGGACTCGCGGCAGGGACGCTCGGGCTCTGGGGATCGACGGTCATCGGGCTCGCCTCGACCGCCCCCGTGTACTCGCTCGTCGCGACGCTCGGATTCGTCGTCCTCGCGGTAGGCGCCCAGGCGCCCATCGCCTTCGTCGTCGCGTTCATCCCGATGCTGTTCATCGCCTTCGCGTATCGCGAGCTGAACAACGACGTTCCCGACTGCGGCACGACCTTCACGTGGGGCACGAAGGCGTTCGGTCCGTGGGTGGGGTGGCTCGGCGGCTGGGGTGTCGCGGTGGCGGGCATGGTGGTGCTCGCGAACCTCGCGCAGATCGCCGGCATCTACTTCTGGGCGCTCGTCGACGGCATCGTCGGGACGTCGGAAGATGCGCTCCTCGCCGACAACGTGCCGCTCGTCACGGCGACCGGCGTCGTGTTCATCGCGGCGATGACCTGGGTGAGCTGGCGCGGCGTCGAGATCGGCGAGCGCATCCAGAACGTCCTTCTGGCCATCCAGTACGTCGCCCTCGTCGTCTTCGTCGTCGCGGCGCTGTGGCACTTCTTCGCGGGCACAGCCCCGGACCCGACGCCGTTCGACTGGGCGTGGTTCAACCCGTTCGCCTTCACCGAATGGAGCGGATTCGTCGAGGCGATCCTCCTCGCACTGTTCATCTACTGGGGCTGGGACACGTGTCTCGCCCTCAATGAGGAGACGAAGGACCCCAAGCGCATCCCCGGCCGCGCGGCGCTGCTGACGACCGTGATCCTCCTGTTCACCTACGTCGGCGTCACGGTCGCCGCGATGATGTACGCGGGCCTCGGCGAGACCGGCACCGGGCTCGGCAACGAGGCGAACGCCGACGACTTCTTCCTGGCGATCAAGGACGGTCTTCTCGGCCCGCTCGGGTGGGTGCTCGTCGTGGCCGTCATGATCTCGGCGATCTCGTCGACGCAGACCACGATCCTTCCCACTGCCCGCGGCACGCTGGCCATGGCCGCGTACAAGGCGCTCCCGAGGCGCTTCGCGACGGTGCACCCGCAGTACAAGACGCCGTCCTTCTCGACGCTGGTCATGGGCATCGTCGCGATCGTCTACTACGTGGGTCTCACGCTCATCAGCGACAACATCCTGCAGGACTCGATCCTCTCGCTCGGGCTCGCGATCGCGTTCTACTACGCGATCACCGGGTACGCGTGCGTCTGGTACTTCCGTCGCGCGCTGTTCGACTCGGCGCGCAACTTCTTCTACCGCTTCCTCTTCCCGCTCCTCGGCGCGCTGATGCTGACGTATGCGTTCGTGCAGTCCGCGATCGACATGTACAACGTCGACTACGGCTACACGGTGCTGCTCGGGATCGGCGGCACGTTCGTCATGGGCATCGGAGCGCTGGCGTTCGGCGTGCTGCTGATGTTCCTCTGGTTCTTCTTCCCTCGCGCGAAGCCGTTCTTCCGCGGCGAGAGCCTGAACCGCGAGACGGCTGTGCTCGTCCCCGAAGACCCGAGCGACTTCAGCCGATCGATCGACGGCGGGCTCGCCTGACGCTCGTCGCCCGACTGTGGTGAGCCGGGCGACGAGACCGACGTCAGACCAGTGCCGCCTCGAGTGAGGCGAGGTCGAGCTCGTGCGCCGTCGCGACCCCGGCGTTCACGACCGCGCCGCCGTGAGTGTTGAGGCCCGCCGCGAGGCCCGCGTCGGCACGCAGCGCTTCCTTCCACCCGCGCCGGGCTACCTGGCGGATGTAGGGGAGCGTGGCGTTCGTGAGGGCCGACGTCGACGTGTTCGGCACGGCGCCCGGCATGTTGGCGACGCAGTAGAAGATGCTGCCGTGCACCTCGAACGTCGGGTCGGCGTGGGTCGTCGGGTGGGTGTCTTCGAAGCAGCCACCCTGGTCGACGGCGATGTCGACGAGCACCGAGCCCGGACGCATGCGCGAGACCATGTCGTTCGTGACGAGCTTGGGCGCCTTCGCGCCCGGAATGAGCACCGAGCCGATCACGAGATCCGACGAGACGACGGCCCGGTCGAGGTCGAGGGGATTGGATGCCGCGGTCTTCACGCGCCCCTGGAAGTGGTCGTCGAGGTACCGCAGCCGCTGCACGTTGGTGTCGAACACCGTGACGTCGGCGCCCATGCCGACGGCGATGACCGCGGCGTTGGCGCCGGCCACGCCGCCGCCGATCACGGTGACCACCGCGGGGCGGGTGCCGGGGACGCCCGACATCAAGAGGCCGAGGCCCCCGGCCGAGCGCATGAGCGTCGACGCGCCGACCATCGGCGCGAGGCGCCCGGCCACTTCGCTCATGGGGGCGAGGAGCGGCAGCCCGCCGCCCGCCGCCTGGACGGTCTCGTACGCGATCGCCGTCACGCCGTCGGCGACGAGCCGATCGGTCAGTGGTCGGTCGGCGGCGAGGTGCAGGTAGGTGAAGAGCACGAGGTCGTCGCGGAAGTACCCGTACTCGCTCGCGATCGGCTCCTTGACCTTCAGCAGCAGCTCGGCGCGAGCCCAGACCTCTGCCGGATCGTCGAGGAGGGTCGCTCCGGCCGCTTCGTACTCGGCATCCGGCATCGACGAGCCGAGCCCCGCGCCGCGCTGCACGAACACCTCGTGGCCGGATGCCACCAGGTCGTACACGCCGGCCGGCGTCAGTGCCACCCGGTACTCGTTGTTCTTCACTTCGGTGGGGACGCTGATCCTCATCGCGTGGTCCTTTCCGCTCCGCCGTTGGAGCGCTCGGGCTCCTTGTGGGAGCGCCTCTAGAAAGCGGGGCGGATCGCCCCGACAGCCTCTCCGCCGCCGAGGACCGACAGCGAAAGTGCAGACATGGTCTCGGCGACAGCCGCCGGGGCGAGCGCTCCGGCGCGTTCGAGCAGCCGCAGCGCGACCGCGGTGGCCGCGCGGCCCGAGCCGTCGAGCATCTTGAGGGCGACGGTCGTGCCGTCGGGAGCGACCATCACCATGACCCCTTCGGCGCCGCCCTTGGCGAAGACGCCGAGTCGCTCGATGGCGATCGTGTCGGGCCTGCCGGGGCCGTCGATCGTCCACGGGTGCTCCCGTACAGCCTCGACGAGCGCACCCGCGCTGCGGTGCAGCGCGAACGGCGAGGTCTTCGACGAGCCGCCGATGCGATGGACAGCGCGTGCGAGGCCGAAGAGCGTCATCGCGTACACCGGTGCGCCGCATCCGTCGATCGCGGTCGCGGCGACCTTCTCGCCGATGAGCCGCTCGATGACATCGCGGATGTGCGCTTGGAGGGGATGCTGCGCGTCGAGGTATCCCGCCGGGTCCCACCCGTTCGTGACGCACGTCAGAAGCATCGCGGCATGCTTGCCCGAGCAGTTCATGCGGATGCGGGAGGGCTCGGCGTGATCGCGGACGAGTTCGTCGCGGGTGGCTGTGTCGCCGGGCCAGGCCGCCGGGCAGCCGAGGGCCTCCTCGCCGAGGGCGGCGGCGTCGAGGATGTCCCGGACGACGGCGACATGACGGTCGGTGCCCGAATGGCTTGCCGTCGAAAGCCCCAGGCGCTCGCCCTCGAGCGGCGCGCCGGCTGCGAGACAGGCCAGCGCCTGAAGCGGCTTGAGGCTCGAGCGCGGCAGGATCAGGGCCGTCGGGTCGCCGATCCTCTCGACCAGGGTGCCGTCGGCGCCGAGGACGATGGCGATGCCCGCGTGACGGGACTCGACGAAGCCGCTTCGCTCGACGACGGCGAGCTCGACGGCGTCGGACGCTGCGAAGGTCTGCGGCACCCGGCCAGCCTACCGCCGAGGCCGCGACCCCTCGCATGACAGACTGTTGCGCATGTTCGGTGAGCATCGATACTCCGTCCGGACGACGTGGACGGGCGACCGCGGCAGCGGCACGTCGGGATACCGCGACTACGACCGTGCCGTGACGATCGAGATCGAGGGCAAGCCCGCGCTGCTCGCGTCATCCGACAAGCCGTTCCGCGGCGACCCGACGCGCTGGAACCCCGAGGACCTGCTCCTGGCAGCCCTCAGCGAATGCCATCTGCTGTCGTACCTGCACGCGTGCGTACAGGCAGGCGTCGTCGTCGTCGGCTACGAAGACGCGGCGTCAGGGATCATGGTCGAAGATGGGCGGGGCGGCGGCGCGTTCCGCGAGGTGGTGCTGCGTCCTCGCGTGACGATCGCCGATGCGTCGATGACGGATGCCGCGACCGCCGCGCACGCGCAGGCGAACGAATGGTGCTTCATCGCCAACTCGGTGAACTTCCCCGTGCGGCACGAGCCGACGATCGCTGTCGCCTGATCCGATTACGGACGGAACACGCCGCGGGGCGTCGGTCCCGTCGCGGCGTGTTCCGTCCGTAAACGGCAGGGGCGGGCGGTCAGCGACGCTCGTGTGGAAGGACCTGCTTGATCCGCTCGATCGGGTTGTGCGCAGGCACCTCGTTGTAGGCGTTCGCGAGCTCCTGGCCCGAGAGCGCGTGGATCGCGGCCATGATGTCGTCGGTCGCGAGCCGGCGCGCGCGGCCGGAGTCGGCGGGGCCGTGGTGCGAAAGCTCGAGCGGCTCGCCGAAGCGCACCGTGATGCGGCGGGTGAGCGAGGGGAGCTTCGCGCCGACGGGCATGACATCGTCGGTGCCGATGAGTCCGACCGGCACGACCGGCGCGCCGGTCTGCAGGGCGAGGAACGCGACGCCCGTTCGTCCCTTGTACAGGCGCCCGTCGAGCGAGCGGGTGCCCTCGGGGTAGAGCGCGACGGTGCTGCCGCCTTCCAGGAGCACGCGCTGCTGGTCGAGTGCGTCGAGGGCGGCCTGACCGGCACCCCGCTGCACCGGAACGGCGCCGATCGCGGTGAAGAACCACCGCGAGAAGGTCTTCTCGAAGTAGCTCGACTTCGCGAGGAAGTGCACCGGCCGGGGCGAGGCGACCGGGATGGCGATGGAGTCGATGAACGACAGGTGGTTGCTCGCGAAGATCACCGGGCCTGTCTTGGGCACGTTCGATCGCCCCTCGATGTGCGGCCGATACACGACGCGCGCGAGCGGAGTGATGATCGAGCGTCCGAACCAGTAGGTCGCACCCATCCGCTTCGCAGGCTCGGAAGGGCCGGGGTCGGGGGTGTCGTCCGCGTCGGGTACGAGGTCGGAAGTCACTGAACGAGGGTACTCCCGAATCCATTCCACGACGGGCATAGGGGTCTCCCAGCGCAGAACGAGTCGAGATAGGGGAGGATGGAGACTCCGCCCCCACTCTGTCGAGGTCTTCATCGTGCGCATCCGCCCGCTCGCCGCTCTTTCCGTCGCCGTCCTGTCGGCCCTCGTTCTGGCCGGCTGCGCCTCCGGTGCACCGGAGTCCGAGCCGACGCCGACCGACACCGCCGCCACGGGCCTGTGCGAGGTCGCCGCGCCCACGGGTGAGGTCGTGGAGTCGATCACGGTCACCGGCGAGGTCGGCGTCTCCGCGTCGGCCGAATTCACCGCACCGCTGACGATCGAGAGCGCCGAGCGCACCGTCGTCGTCGAGGGCGAGGGTGACCCGATCGAAGACGGCGACTACGTCTCGTACGCTCTGGCCGTCTTCGACGCCACGACCGGTGAGTCGGTCCAGGAGGGCGGATTCGACGGAGTCGGACTTCCCCCGATGCCGATCACGCTGGGTTCGGGTGCGGACACGTTCTTCGGCTGTGCGACCGAGGGTTCGCGTATCGCGATGACGGTTCCCGACGCCGGCAGCGGCGCTCAGGTCTACGTCATCGACGTGCTCGATGTCATCCCCGCCGACGAATGGTGCGCCGTGACCGAGCCGGGCGACGACTTCCCGACCGTCGAATTCTCGGCCGAGGGCATCCCGACCGTCACGATCCCCGACGCCGACGCGCCGACCGAGGTGCAGCTCGAGGTCCTCGAAGAGGGCGACGGTGACGTCGTGCAGCCCGGTGACAGCGTCACGGTCAACTACACGGGCGTCAAGTGGAGCGACGGCACGGTCTTCGACTCGAGCTTCGAGCGCGGCGAGCCGGCGACCTTCCAGACGACGGGCGTCGTGACCGGGTTCCAGCGTGCGCTCGAGGGCCAGGCCGTGGGCTCGACCGTCCTGGTGTCGATGCCGCCGGCGTGCGGCTACGGCGAGGGCGAGATCAACGCCGACGACCTCGTCGGCGAGACCCTGGTCTTCGTCGTCGAGATCATCGAGACCGCGCGCGCGACCGAATAGGTCGGTCGCTAGGCTGATTCGATGCGCCGCATCCTCGTCCTCGGCTCGACCGGCTCGATCGGCACCCAGGCGCTCGACGTCATCCGGGCCAACCCCCGACGGTTTGAGATCGTGGGGCTTTCGGCGGGATCGGATCGCGCCGGGCTTGCGTCGCAGGCGGCCGAGTTCGGCGTCGAGTACACGGCTCTCGGCGCCGACGAGGCCGAGCAGCTGGTGCGGGACGTCGAGGCCGATGTCGTGCTCAACGGCATCACCGGGTCAGTCGGCCTCGGCCCGACGCTCGCGGCGCTCGAGTGCGGACGCACCCTTGCCCTCGCGAACAAGGAGTCGCTGATCGTCGGCGGCGACCTCGTCACCGCGATCGCGAAGCCGGGGCAGATCGTTCCGGTCGACTCGGAGCATTCGGCCATCGCGCAGGCGCTTCGGTCGGGGGAGCGCTCCGAGGTGCGCCGGCTCGTCCTCACGGCGTCAGGCGGCCCGTTCCGCGGTCGCAGCCGAGCGTCGCTGGCCGGAGTCACGCCGGCCGAGGCGCTCGCACACCCGACGTGGGACATGGGGCGCGTGGTGACGACGAACTCGGCGACGCTCGTCAACAAGGGCCTCGAGGTCATCGAGGCGCACCTGCTCTTCGGCGTGCCCTACGCAGAGATCGATGTCGTCGTGCACCCGCAGTCGATCGTGCACTCGATGGTCGAGTTCGTCGACGGGTCGACGATCGCGCAGGCCTCGCCTCCCGACATGCGACTGCCGATCTCGCTCGGGCTCGACTGGCCGAACCGGGTCGCGGGCGTGGGGCGTCCGCTGGACTGGACGGCCGCGGCATCCTGGACCTTCGAGCCGCTCGACGAGGAGGCGTTTCCCGCCGTGCGCCTCGCCAAGCGCGTCGGCCGAGCGGCCGGAACGTACCCCGCCGTGTTCAACGCGGCCAATGAGCAGGCCGTCGATGCCTTCCACGAGGGGCGGCTCGCCTTCACCGGCATCCTCGAGATCGTCGAACGGGTCGTGGACACGCACGAGGCGCCCGGCGCGCTGTCGCGGGCGTCGCTCGCCGACGCGGAGCGCTGGGCGCGGGATGCCGCCGACCGCGCGATCGCCGCGGCCTGACCCGCGCTGCGAGTGAACGCGGTCGCTCCCGGTCGTTGAGCGAGCGAAGCGAGACGAAACGCGTCAGGGCGTCGGGAAGATCGGACGCAGCGGGTCGGACGCGGGCGTCTCGTCGTCGGGGTACGGCACCGGCCAGTGCGGCTCGGGAACCGGCCACCCGGCGCCGCGGAGCGCGCGACGGGCGAGTTCGCGCGCCGAGTAGGGGGTGCGGACGCCGCGGATGTCGCGGTAGTCCTGATGCCCCGGCCCCGCCCACAGGATCGCGTCGCCCTCGCCCACGAGGGCGACCGCCTCGAGGATCGCGCGCTCGGGCGGTGAGAACTCGCGGATGTCGGCGTCCGGCCGGGCGCGAAGCGCCCCCTCGTGGAGCGTCGCGCGGATCGAGTCGGGATCCTCATGGCGTGGGTGATGGTCGGTGATGAAGAGGATGTCGCTTCCCACGACCGCAGTGCGGCCCATGTCGTGGCGCTTGGTGGCATCGCGGTCGCCGTCCGCGCCGAAGAGCATCAGAACCTTCCCGGGCGTCACGCGCCGGACGGCGGCGAGCGTCTTTTCGAAGGCGTCGGGGGAGTGGCCGAAGTCGATGTACACGGCGGGCCCGCGCTCGCCCGAGACGAGCTCGGTGCGCCCCGGGAGGTAGGCGTCGATGCGCTCGCCGTCGAGTGCGTCGACGAGGCGCTTCCAGGCGTAGCCGCCCTCGAGGATCATGACGATCGCGAGCCCCGCGTTGGCGGCCATGTGCTGGCCGATCACGGGGACGACGGTCGTGAGCGAGCGGTCGTCAGGACCCGAGAGGCGGAACCGCGTGCCGTCGGGGCGCTCGTCGAGGATCTCGACGACCCAGTCGGCTGCGGCGGCGGCATCCCGATCCTCGGCCAGATCCGGCGTTCCGACCGTTACCGTTTCGACTTCGCTGCGGGCGACCACTTCGGCACCCGAGGCGGTGTCGACGCAGACGACGGCGCGCCGGGCGCGGTCGGGGCGGAACAGCGGCAGCTTCGCCTCGAAGTACTCGCGCATGTCGGCGTAGTCGTCGAGGTGGTCGTGGGTGAGGTTCGTGAAGCCGGCGACGTCGAAGACGATCCCGTCGACGCGGCGGCGGCTGAGTGCCTGCGCACTCACCTCGACGGCGACGGCCTCGACGCCGCGCTCGCGCATGAGGGCGAGGAGGGCGTGCATCTCGTACGCCTCGGGCGTGGTGAGCCGCGAGACGATCACGTGTCCGGCGATGTGGCGCTCGGCCGTCGACGACAGGCCGGTGACGAGGTCGAGCTGGCCGAGGATGCCCTCGAGCAGGTGAGACACGCTCGTCTTGCCGTTGGTGCCGGTGGTGCCGAAGAGGATGGGCAGCTCATCGTCGCGGCCGGTGCTGTACACCCACGCCGAGAGCTCGCCGAGCAGCCCCCGAGGGTCGTCGACCAGCACGACGGGCAGTCCGCTCGCGGCGGCGAGATCCGCGCCGGCGGCGTCGGTCACGATCGCGACCGCGCCCTTCTCAGCGGCGGTCGCGGCGAACTCCGCGCCGTGACGGTTGACGCCCTGCACAGCGACGAAGACGTCGCCGGGGCGCAGGTCCGCAGTCGCGAGGGTGATCCCCGAGAGCGTGCGGCCGGCCACGTCGCCCCGGGTGCCGACCGCGAAGCGGGCGGCGAAGTCCTCGAGCGTGTGGATGGGCGGTGCGTCCGGGCGGAGCACGGGGGGAAGGTTCGAGGGCGCGTCGGTCGGCATGGCGCATCCATCTTCTCATCCGGCGCGCTCGGCACCCACGTGATGTGGGGGTCGGATGCCGCGGCTGCGGCATCCGACCCCCGGAGTGTGTCAGGCCCGACGTGAGCGGCGCAGCGCGGCGATCGCGACGACGAGCGCGGCGGCACCGAGCACGAGACCGCCGGTACCGAGGATCACGGGGAGCGGCGAGGCGGCTTCACCCTCCGAGCCTGCGGCATCGCCGGCGGCGGCGGAGTTCTCGTGACCGCCGTCATCGCCGTGCGCGTCGGCCGCGATCTCGCCGACGGTGACCACCGGCGCCGGGGCTTCGAGGTCATGCGGGTCGGCGCCGGCTTCGGCGAGCTCGGACCAGTCGGTCTCGCCCTCGGTGCACGTCTGCAGCACCGGGAACGCGAGGGTCTCGCCCGCCGCATCCTCGGCGAACTTCACCTGCAGGGTGACCGTGGCGCGGAGCCCGGACTCGACAGGGGCGTCGGCCGTGTAGACGACCTGGGTGGGGATGCCCTCGTCGGCCCCGACGCTCTCGATGCTCCAGCCGGGCTCGATCTGCGGGGCGAGCGAGTCGACGCCGTCGGGAATGCCGATCGTGAGCGCCGTGGTGGGCGACGTCTCGCAGCCGTGGCTGAACGCGAAGGTGAGCACGGAGTATGCGCCGGCCTCGGCTGCGTCGGGGGTCACGGTGACATGTGCGGATGCGGCGAGGGGTACGCCGACCGCGAGAGCGATGCCGGCGGCGGTGCCGAGGGCGAGTGTGCGGCCGGCGCGGGCGGGCGTGTTGGAAGGGGTCATGCGGGAATCTCTTTCGTCAGGGTGCGCGCGGCAGCGAGCCGCGCGCGGGGTGCGATGAGCAGCGGCACGGGCGCAGGAGGCGGGTGCCGGGGGAAGCCGCGCTAAACGGCGATGACGAAAGCGGGAGGCCCGCGACGGGATGCGTCCGACAGCAGCACCGCGCCGGCATGCACGGGGGGCGCGCTCGCCGGGATGCTGGGGAGCGTGAGGGGGCGCAGGGCCGGCGTGCTTGAGCGCCCGAGCACCGACCGGATGCCGCGACCCAGGGCGCGCAGCATCCGCTCGCCGCCGTAGAGCGCGAGCATCGTCGCCGCAGCCGCCAGCACGTGGCCCGCGAGCATCACGGGATCTGGCAGCAGCCCGGACATCTCAGCGCCCGCGAGAAGGTCGCTCGCGCCCGCGGCCTGATGATCGTGGGCGACTCGGCGCACATGGTCGGCGCTCGCGGTGAGTGAGAACGCGACGTGCAGCAGCGCCTGGCTCGCGAGCACAGTGGCGCCGACGCGCCAGGCGGAGAGGCGGCGTCCGGCGAGGAGGACGGCGAGCGGCCACGCCAGGATCGCGACGGCTGCGACGACGCCGGGTGACGGTGCGCCGCCGCCGGCGAGCGTGTGGGCTGTCGCCCCGACGAGGGTCGCGATCGACGCTCCGACCGCGCCCCGCAGGGCGCGCACGTGGCGTGGCGTCACGATTCCTCCTCGGCCCGAGCGTAGCCGACGGCGCATCCGGGACGATCACGGCCAACTCGGAGCCTGACGCGGGTACCGTGGCCGTGTGGAAGTCATCGCATTCGTCATCGGGGTCGTGCTCATGGTCGTGGGGCTCGCCGTGTCGATCGCCCTCCACGAACTCGGGCACCTGTGGCCCGCGAAGAAGTTCGGCGTTCGCGTCGGCCAGTACATGATCGGCTTCGGTCCGACGCTGTGGTCGCGCCGCCGCGGCGAGACGGAGTACGGCGTCAAGGCGATCCCGCTCGGTGGCTACATCTCCATGGCGGGCATGTACCCGCCGTCGCCGAAGGAGATCGCGCGCGCGCAGGCTGCAGGAGCCGCCGGTTCGGCGCAGCGCACCGGCCGCGCCGGCGGCGGATTCTTCGCGACCATGGTGCAGGACGCCCGTGCCGCGAACGACGAGACGCTGCTGAGCGACGACGACGACCGCGTCTTCTACCGACTGCCCGTGTGGCAGCGCGTCGTCATCATGCTCGGCGGCCCGACGATGAATCTGCTGTTCGCGATCGTGCTGTTCGCGATCCTGCTGTCGGGCATCGGCGTGCAGTCGGCGACCACGACGGTCTCCACCGTCAGCGAGTGCATAATCCCGGCCGACGTCGAGCGCACCGAGTGTGCGGCGTCGGATCCGGCAGCCCCGGCTGTGGCGGCCGGGATCGAGCCCGGTGACGTCATCACCGCGGTCGACGGCGTTCCCATCTCGAACTTCGCCGATGCGGCCGCGATCATCCAGGCATCTCCCGGCAAGCAGATCGTCGTCGTCGTCCAGCGCGAGGGTGAGACGCATCGGCTGACCCTCACCCCGGTCGCGGTGACGCGACCGGCTACCGATGAACTCGGTCGCGAGGTGCTGGGTGCCGACGGCGAGCCGCAGACCGAGGAGGTCGGCATCGCCGGCATCCGCCAAGAGGTCGCATACCTGCGCCAGCCGATCTGGGCCGGGCCGCAGGCGGCCTTCGAGCAGGTCGGCGCCGTATCAGGCATCATCTGGCAGCTGCCGGTGAAGGTGTGGGAGACCGGCGTCACGGTCGTCACGGGCGGCGAGCGCGACCCGAACGGCCCGCTCAGCATCGTGGGTGCCGGGCGCCTGTCGGGCGAGGTCGCAGCGACGGATGCCCCGATTCTCAACCGCGTCGCCGGCTTCCTGTCGCTGCTGGCGTCGCTGAACATCGCGCTGTTCGTGTTCAACCTGATCCCGCTCCTGCCCCTCGACGGCGGTCACATCGCCGTCGCTCTCTGGGACGGCATCCGTCGCGCGTGGGCGAAGCTCTTCCGCCGCCCACCCCCGCCGCCGGTCGATGCGACCAAGCTCGTGCCGGTCACGTTCGTCGTCGTCGTCGCGCTCATCTCGATGGGGGCGGTGCTGATCCTCGCCGACATCGTGAACCCGGTCTCGCTGTTCGGTCCGTAGAAATCTCGGGCGCATGTCGAAAACGGTCTTGTCCGTTCGCTGTGGGAATGACACGGTTCCACTGACGAAGGAGAAGAACCGATGAAGTATGTGCTGATGTTCGCCTCGGACCCCGCCCTCGACGCCGCGGTTCCGCCCGAGCGGCTGCAAGCGGACTACGCCCGCATCTACCAGTGGTTCGTCGACAACGCCGACGCGATCGAGGAGGGCGGGGCCGAGCTCGAGCCCGCCACCACCGCCACGACCGTCCGTCACGACACCGCGGGTCCGGTGGTGGTCGACGGACCGTTCTCGGAGGCGCGCGAGGTGATCGGCGGGTTCAGCATCATCGACGTCCCCGACCTCGACGCGGCGATCGCGATGGCGCGGACGTGGCCGTCGCTGGACCTTCCGGGATCCTCGGTCGAGATCCGGCCCATGGTCACCGACTACAGCCAGTTCGAGCAGTGACGGATCCGGATGCCGCGACGGTGCGCCCCGCGGGCGACGCCGCCGCGGCATCCGACGTCCTCCTCGCCCGGGTCGTCCGCGAGGAGTCCGGCCGCACGGTCGCGGCCCTCACGCGCTCGTTCCGCAGCCTCGACATCGCCGAGGAGGCGGTGGCCGAGGCTGTGGAGGAGGCGCTGCGTGCGTGGCGCTTCGGCGGCATCCCGCCGAACCCGGGTGGATGGCTCACGCAGGCCGCCCGGCGCAATGCCCTCGACCGCGTGCGCCGGGACAAGACCCTGCGCGCGAAGCTGGCTCTCCTTGCCGCCGGCGCGGAGGCGCCCGTCGCGGGGTCGGACGCGGACGCCGACGAGCGCCTGCCGCTGCTGTTCGGGTGCTGCCACCCGGCGCTCTCGCCCGACGCGCAGCTCGCGCTGACGCTCCGGGCGGTGTGCGGCCTCACGACCTCCCAGATCGCCCGCGCGACCTTCAGCGCCTACGCCGCCGTCGGCCAGCGGATCGTCCGCGCCAAGCGCAAGATCGGCGCCGCGGGGATTCCGCTGCGGATTCCCGAGGGCGCCGATCGCGCCGAGCGGATCGACATCGTGCTGACGGTCGTGTCGGTGATGTACAGCGAGGCGCACTTCACGGCGGGCGGGGATGCCGAGGCTGATCGCGACGTCGCCGACGATGCGCTGTGGCTTGCGCGCGTCATCGCCGACGCGCTGCCGCGCGAAGCCGAGGCGTGGGGACTCCTGGCGCTCCTGCAGTTCCATCGCGCGCGTGAGCCCGCCCGCGCGGTGGACGGCGAGATCGTCCTGCTCGCCGATCAGGATCGGTCGCGATGGGATGCCGCGCTCCTCGCCGAAGCCCGGTTCACGCTCGAGCGCGCGGCGCGGCTGCGGCGCCCCGGCCGCTGGCAGCTTCACGCCGCGATCGCGGCGTGCCACGCGGATGCCGAGGATGCCGCATCCACCGACTGGCTTCAGGTCGTGCTGCTGTACGACATGCTGACGGCGTACGACCGGTCACCCGTCGTGAGGCTCAACCGCGCCGTCGCGCTCGCCCGCGTGGACGGGCCGGAACCCGCGCTCGCCGAGGTCGAGGCCCTCGAGGGCGCGCTATCGCGCTCGCACCTGTGGCACGCCGTCCGTGCGGAGCTGCTGCGCGAGACGGGCCGCGCCGAAGACGCGCGGCGATCCGACCTTCGCGCGCATCAGCTCACCGCGAACGAGGCGGAGCGGCGCCTGCTCGCCCGTCGGGCGGCAGGCGAGACCTCAGGCCCGCTGTGAGTGGTCAGCCCGCGATCGGCGTCAGCGCATGAGCGACCAGCCGCTCGAGCGTCGTCATGCCGTCGCGCGACAGGATCGACTCGAGGTGGCCCTGCACCGAGGCGAAGCCGGGTCCGCGGAGCGCATAGACGTCGCCGGCCGCATCGGCGGCGACCTCGGCCACGCCGACGGTGGTCGTGCCGGGGGAGACGCGCGCGGTGAAGGTGTTGTAGAAGCCGATGGATGCCGGCTCCCCGAAGACGTCGACGGTCTTCTGCAGTCCCTGATGCGGCGCCGCGAGCGAGGCGAGCCCGACCCCGAGCGAGTCGGCGAGGATCTGGTGGCTGAGGCACACGGCCAGCAGCGGCCGACCCGACGCGCGGCGGCGGGTGACGACGTCGCGCATCCGCCGCATGCGCGGGCTCGACGGATCCCGCGGGTCGCCGGGGCCGGGGCCTGAGACGACGAGCTCGGCGGCATCCACCTGCTCGTCGGTCACTGCGTGCCACGGGGCGATCTCGACCCCGAGCCCGAGGTGGCGCAGCTGGTGGGCGAGCATCGTGGTGAAGCGGTCCTCGGCGTCGACGACGAGTGCGGAGCGCCCCGCGAAGGGACCGGGGCCGCCCGAGCCCTGCGGGTTCAGCCAGAACGACGCGAGACGGGCGTTGCGCGAAGCCAGGAGGGCTGAGATCTCGGGGTCGTCGGCGAGGAGCTGCGGCTGCGCGGCGGGCTCGTCCTCGTCGATGGCGGCGGCGATCTGCTCGGCGACGGCGTCGCGCGGCACCGCGCCGATCGCGCCCAGCACACCGGCAGCCTTTCCGTGGGTCTCGCCGACCTCGCCGTAGGGGTCGGAGTGGCGCACGAGCGTCGCGCCGACCGGCACGCGCAGGCGGCCGCCCTCGATGTAGGCGGTGCGGATCAGGATCGGGGCGTCGAGGTCGTGGGTCGCCTCACCCGACGTCGCCGAAGGGTTCGGGGTGAACAGCGCCGCCACGCCCGAGTAGTACCCGCGCGGTGAGCGCTCGTGACGCGTGATCACGGTGCAGGCGTTCTGCATCGGGGATCCGGTGACGGTCGGGGCGAACATCGTCTCGCGCAGGATGTCGCGGGGATCCAGTCGGCTGCGCCCGCGGAGCACGTACTCGGTGTGGGTGAGCCGCGACATCTCCTTGAGGTGCGGCCCGGTGATGCGCCCGCCGTCGGAGCACACGGCGCTCATCATCTTGAGCTCTTCGTCGACCACCATGAAGAGCTCTTCGGTCTCTTTGGTCGACTGCAGGAACTCGGTGAGGGTGGCGGCCGTCGCGCCACCGGCGGGGTGGCGGAACGTGCCCGAGATCGGGTTCATCGTCACCACGCCGTCCTGCGCGCTCACGTGGGCCTCGGGGCTCGCACCGACGGCGACGTGGCTGGGCGTCACGACCGCGAACGTCCAGTACGCGCCGCGCTCGTGCTCGAGGAGAGCGCGGAGCCATGTCAGGCCGGCAAGAGCGGGATCGGCATCCACACCCGCCGTGAAGTCGCGACGGATGACGAAGTTCGCGCCCTCGCCGCGGCCGATCTCGTCGGCGATCACGCGGCGGACGATGTCGGCGTACTCCTCATCGGGGATGTCGAACCCGGGATCCACGAGCGGGACCGGCACAGACGGCAGCTCTGCCAGCACCTCGTCGCGGGGGAGCGCGATGTGCTCGTCCACGATGAGGCAACGCAGCGGCGCGGCGTCGTCGTGACACTCGAACCCGCGCTCGCGCACCTGACGGAAGGGCACCAGGGCGAGCACTTCTCGGGGGATGCCGTCGGCATCCTGCAGCGGGATGTCGGCGAGCAGTTCGACATCGGCGATCTCGCCGGTGAGCAGCTCGACGGTGGTGTCGTCGCGGGCGATGAGGGCGAACGGGATCCCGCTCGCGGCGAGGTCACGGAGGGAAGGGCGGGGCCTGGACATCTCGGTCTTTCGTCGTGGGGGCGGTCGCCCTACGAAAAAGAAGACCGCCCGGAGGGCGGTCTGTGGTCGCGCGAACCCACCGCCTTATGCGGTGAGCCACCAGGACAGGTGCGCGGACATGGGCCGAACCTACCACAGCAGGGCGGCCGCTCACGCTCCGTTGCGCTCCAGGGCTGCCGCCTGATGGCGGTGCCCGACCGTCTCGTAGCCGACCACGATCACGGCGGGCGAGGCCGCGACGATGAGAAGTGCGACTCCGATCGAGGCGCCCCACACGACGGCCGCGACGCTCAGTACGAGCACCAGCACCGCGCCGATGAACAGCCACACGTGGAACGGGTCGAACTCCCGCATGAGGTACGAGTACAGCGAGAACACCATCACCTCGAAGACGAGCACCGGTATGGCGACCTACACGAGCGCGAAGGCGGCGTCGACGTGCGCTTCGTGCGAGAGCACCTGTGCGGCCACGTGGAGTCCGGTGCCGACGCCGACGAGCGAGCCGAAGAGGATGATGTGGCCGTAGCCCCACACCCACGATCGCTCGCG
Source organism: Microbacterium sp. 2FI (assembly GCF_005502885.1). Taxonomy (GTDB): domain Bacteria; phylum Actinomycetota; class Actinomycetes; order Actinomycetales; family Microbacteriaceae; genus Microbacterium. The sequence continues at coordinate 12,440 of NZ_SCMR01000031.1, read as the reverse complement.
GTGGTGCGCGAGGAGGCGGCCCGACGGCATGAGGAAGTAGCTCCACCACAGCCCGAAGACCAGAGCGGTGCCCGCGAAGGCGATGAGGACCGCCTCGACGCTCCACCCGTCGATGTCGATCACGGCCGAGATGGCGAGGATCGTGCCGAGCACGACCTCGCCGAGAGTGATGATGGTGAGGAGGCCATAGCGCTCGGCGATGTGATGCGGGTGCCAGGGTGTGCTGCCGAACTTCCCCTCGGCGTACAGCGGGCCGGCCAATTCGAACGCGACGAGCACTCCCGCGAGCGCGAGCGAGACGCCGATGGGCAGGTTCAGCACGATCTGCGCGATCCAGAAGACCTGGGCGATCGAGATGTTCCAGGCATACGCGAGACAGGTCTTCCGCCGGGCAGGGTCGTTCTTCGCGGCTCGCAGCCACAGCGCGACCGCAGCGATGCGCATGACGACGTAGCCGGCCACGATGACGCTGTTGTCGAGGTGCTCGCCCTCCACGAGGGAGTGGAAGAGCGGTGGCACGCCGAGCGCGAAGATCAGCACGCCCAGCATCTCGACCATCGTGGCGATGCGGAAGAAGATGTCGTCGTTGTCGTACGCGGATGCGAGCCACGAGTAGTTGATCCACGCCCACGTCGCCCCGAACACCGTGAACGCGAACCCGCCGAGCGCGGTCGCCATGTCGCCCACCTCGAGATAGTGGGCGGCCTGTGACGAGATCTGGCTGAACGCGACCACGAACGTGAGGTCGAAGAGGAGCTCCAGCGGCGTCGCGGCGCGATGCGCCTCGTTCGGGTCGCGCCCCGTCATGCGTCCGAGATGGTGGCTCAGGCTCATGCGCGCCAAACTACACCGGCCGCGGCATCCGCCCGTTCCCAGCCCCGGCCGCCCTTCGCCGCGTAGGCTGGACGAGTGCCAGCCGTGAACCTCGGGATGCCCAAGATCCCCCTAACGCTCGCCCCTCGTCGCAAGAGCCGCCAGATCAAGGTCGGCAAGGTGCTCGTGGGCGGCGATGCCCCGGTGAGCGTCCAGTCGATGTGCACGACGCCGACGACGAACATCAACGCCACCCTCCAGCAGATCGCCGAGCTCACCGCTTCGGGCTGTGAGATCGTGCGTGTCGCCGTGCCGAGCCAGGACGACGCCGATGTGCTGCACATCATCGCCAAGAAGAGCCAGATCCCGGTCATCGCCGACATCCACTTCCAGCCGAAGTACGTCTTCCAGGCGATCGACGCCGGCTGCGCCGCGGTGCGCGTCAACCCCGGCAACATCCGCAAGTTCGACGACCAGGTGGGTGCGATCGCGAAGGCGGCGAAGGATGCCGGTGTGTCGCTTCGAATCGGCGTGAATGCCGGTTCGCTCGACCCCCGCCTGCTCGAGAAGTACGGCAAGGCGACCCCCGAGGCGCTCGCCGAGAGCGCCCGCTGGGAGGCGTCGCTGTTCGAAGAGCACGACTTCCACGACTTCAAGATCTCGGTCAAGCACAACGACCCCGTGATCATGGTGCAGGCGTATCGCCTGCTCGCCCAGATGGGGGACTGGCCGCTGCACCTCGGCGTCACCGAGGCGGGTCCCGCGTTCCAGGGCACGATCAAGTCGGCGACCGCGTTCGGCATCCTCCTCGGCGAGGGCATCGGCGACACGATCCGCGTCTCGCTGTCGGCACCGCCCGCCGAAGAGGTCAAGGTCGGCCACCAGATCCTGCAGTCGCTGAACCTCCGCGAGCGCAAGCTCGAGATCGTCTCGTGCCCGTCGTGCGGTCGTGCTCAGGTCGACGTCTACACGCTCGCGGACGATGTCACCGAGGGTCTCAAAGACATGACCGTTCCGCTGCGCGTCGCCGTCATGGGCTGCGTCGTGAACGGTCCGGGCGAGGCCCGCGAGGCCGATCTCGGCGTCGCGTCGGGCAACGGCAAGGGCCAGATCTTCGTGAAGGGCCACGTCATCAAGACCGTCCCCGAGGCCGACATCGTCGCGACGCTGATCGAAGAGGCCAACCGTCTCGCGGCCGAGATGGGCCCGGAAGCGCCCCTCGGCACCGCCCAGGTCGTCACCGCGTGACACCCCTGGTGAGGGCTTCGACGGCGGAGTAAACTGCGCCGCGAAACGCCTCCCCCCTCGTGCACGGCACGGGCGTCCTCACGCACGTGGGTCGCGGAGTCGCTGGAGGATTCTCATGCGACGGAGCACTTCACAGCGCAGGGCGGCCATCGCCGTTCTGACGGCAGCCGGGTTCGTCCTGGCGGCCCTCACCGGCGTCGGGCCGGTGCACGCCGATCACGGCACCTTCCCGACGTCGGCGGGCATCTACCGCATCCCGTACTCCGACGGCATGGGTCTCATCGTGAGCGGCGATCATCACAACCACGGCGGCACGGTCGGCCAGGGCAACAACCGCATCGACATGGTCGCCGACGCGCCGCCGGCCACGGTCGTCGCGGCGGCATCGGGCGTCGTCATGGCCATCGTCGACTTCCACGGCGACTCGGGCGGCAACGGCGACGGACTCGACGTCAACGGCGGGTCGGGTCAGGTGCTCTTCGACGGGGTCACGATCCACTCGGATGCCGCTGAGCACAGCTGTCAGGACCAGATCGAGCCCGATGTGGACGGCGACGGCGTGGTCGATCCCGATGAGGATCTCGACGGCAGCGGCACCTTCAACCGCATCCCCAACAGCACCGTCATCGGACTCTGCCAGGACTACAACAACTACATCTGGATCGAGCACCCGAACGGCGAGTGGTCGAAATACACCCACATGGACACCGGCACGATCACCGGAGCCCCGGGCAACCTGTCGGTCGGTGACACCGTGCTCGTCGGGCAGGCGCTCGGCATCGAGTCCGACATCGGTGCGGCGACCGGGCGCCATCTGCACCACGAGGTGGCGGTCCGGACGGACGCGACCGACGACACCCCGTTCAACGACGGCAGCTTCCGCCAGCTCGACACCATCCCCGGTGGCGGCAACGCGAACCCCGACGGATCGGGCACGGTCGGCTTCTTCGCGGGCGGCTTCATCCAGGGCACCAACCTCGTGCCGACCGTGTGCGATATCCCGGGGAACCTCTACGCCGACAACGTCACGAGCCCCGGCAACAACGCGTTCACCGCAAACCCGTGCACGAACACCGCACCGACCGCGGATGCCGGTGGCCCGTACGCCGTCGACGAGGGCTCGACGGTCCAACTCGACGGCACCGGCAGCAGCGATCCCGAGAATGCGATCCTCTCGTTCTCGTGGTCGCCGGCGACCCGCCTCGACGACGGGACGATCGCGACCCCGACCTACGATGCGCTCGACGACACCGTGGATGAGATCGACCTCACCGTGAGCGACGTCGGCGGCGACGTCACGCCGGCGCTCGCGCTGACCGACACCGACACCGCCGTGGTGACGGTGCTGAACGTCGCCCCGACGGTGACCGCCGTCGGCGACAGCATCGACGAAGCGGGCACCGCGACCGTGAGCGCGACGTTCACCGACCCGGGAACCCTCGACACGCACACCGCGACGATCGACTGGGCTGACGGGACTCCGGCCGAGCCGGTCACGATCGGCGAGCTCGAGGCGGGCGTCGACCACGTGTACGGCGACAACGGCGACTTCGACGTCGTGGTGACGGTGACCGACGACGACGGCGGTTCCGGCGACGACACCGCGGTGGTGAGCGTCGCGAACCTCGATCCGACGGTCACGCTCGATCTCTCGGATCAGGTCTCGTTCCCGGGCGGCGACTACTTCGTCGTCGAGGCCGGGGAGCCTCTCGCGCTTGCCGCCGACGGCACGGATCCGGGGTCGGACGACCTCACGTTCACATGGGGGACCGGCGAGGTGACCACGTACTTCAACGATCCCGCCGACGTCCCCGACCCGCCGCTGAGCCCGCTCGGCACGTTCCCGTTCGCAGCATCCGACGCCATCGATACGGTCGCGCCCGAGCCGGGCGTCGAGACGGTGTCAGTCGTGCTCACCGACGACGACGGGGGATCGGATGAGGTGGATGCCGGAGCCGTCGTCACCGGCAACGCCGACGACGCGCGCAGCAGCGGCTGGTGGAAGCACCAGTACGCGGGAAGCGGCTCGCCGCATATCGATGCGGACACCGCAGCGGCGTATCTCGAGATCGTCGATGCCGTCTCGAGCGTCTTCTCGGAACAGGTCGCCGCGACGACCGCGGCCCAGGCCCACGACGTGCTGTCGCCGACGGGTGACCGGCGCGCCCGGGCGACCGCCGACCTGCTGCTGGCGTGGCTGCAATTCGCCAGCGGCGCCGTCTCGCACGATGCGAGTGTGCCGCTCCCCGGTGGCGACAGCGTCGACTACCTCGACCTGATGTTCGAGGCGGAGGGCGTCATCCTCGACGCATCGGCGTCCAACGCCGAGCTGAAGGAGATCGAGCACCGCCTCGCGCGGGTGGTGCACGCCGACTGAGCGCCGGTGGGCGCGTGCCCGGTCCGCGCGATCGGGTGTGGATCGGATGCCGCGGTCGCGGCATCCGATAGCGTGCGTCGTACCGCCCGAATGCTCGTCGACCCGAGGCTCCGATGACCGATACGCCCACCCGATCCCCGCTGTCGCGCCCGATCGTCGCGGGGATCGTCACGGCGCTGGTCGGCGTGACGAGTTCGTTCGCGGTCGTGCTCACGGGGCTCAGCGCCGTCGGGGCGACACCCGCGCAGGCTGCGAGCGGACTGCTGGCGCTCTGCGTCACCATGGGTCTCGCGGCGATCGTGCTCGCCTGGCGGTATCGGATGCCGATCACCGTCGCGTGGTCGACGCCGGGCGCGGCGCTCCTCGCGGCGACGGGAGCGGTCGAGGGCGGGTGGCCGGCGGCGGTCGGAGCGTTCCTCGTGGTCGCAGGGCTCATCCTGCTCACCGCCGCGTGGCCCTACCTCGGGCGGCTCATCGCGCGGATTCCGCCCTCGATCGCGCAGGCGATGCTCGCCGGCGTCCTTCTGCCCCTGTGTCTTGCCCCCGTCGCCGGGCTTGTCGCCAATCCGTGGGGGGTCGCTCCCGTCATCATCACGTGGCTCGTCTTCGCGCGTCTCGCACCTCGCTGGGCCGTGCCGCTCGCCTTCGTCGCGGCATCCGTCGTCGTCACGGTGCACCTCGTCTCGACCGGCGCGACGATCGACCCGGCTGTGCTGGTGCCGGGCGTCGCGTTGACGGCGCCCACCTTCACGTTCGGCGCCATCGTCGGCATCGCGCTGCCGCTGTTCCTCGTGACGATGGCATCGCAGAACGTCCCGGGAGTGGCCATCATGCGCAGCTACGGGTACAAGGTGCCGTGGCGCCCGGCGATGCTCGTCACCGGAGTCGGGTCGGCGATCGCGGCGCCGGCCGGAGGACACGTCATCAACCTCGCGGCGATCTCGGCCGCGCTCGCCGCCGCGCCCGAGGCCGAGCCCGATCCCGCCCGTCGCTGGATCGCGAGCATCTCGGCCGGTGTCTCGGGCATCGTCCTCGGCGCGCTGTCCGCAGCCTTCGTCGCTCTCGTCGTGCTGGCGCCCGAGGCCGTGATCCCCGCTGTCGCCGGCATCGCGCTGTTCGCGGCCTTCGGATCTGCCCTGCAGCAGGCCATCGACGATCCGGGGGAGCGGCTTCCCGCCGTCGTCACGTTCCTGGTCGCGGCGTCGGGCGTCGCGATCGCCGGCGTGAGCGCCGCCTTCTGGGCACTGGTCGCGGGGCTCATCGTGCGGTTCGTGATGCACGTCGGTCGCCGCGACCGATCTGCGTAAAGTCCGCCGGCTCTCCGGCGTGGGCGATCAGGCCAGCGTGCCGCCGGCGACCGTGAGGTCGTGGGAGGCCGCGAGTGTGGTGCGGACGGCGATCTCGAGCGCTGCGGCGATGTCGTCGAGGTCGAGGTACGAGGCGTTCATCGGCGCATGCTCGGCATCCCACGGGACGTGTACGAACCCCGCACGCACGCCGGCGCGTGTCGAGACGGCATCGAGCGCCGTATAGAAGACGTGGTTGCAGACGAAGGTGCCGGCGGTGTGCGAGAGTGCTGCCGGAATCCCCGCGGCGGAGAGGTCGTGCACGATCGCCTTCACCGGCAGGGTGGAGAACCGCGCGGCCGGGCCGTCCGCGACGCTGGGTTCGTCGATCGGCTGAGCGCCGTCGTTGTCGGGGATCCGGGCATCGACGAGGTTCACCGCGATCCGCTCGACGCCGAGCGCCGCACGATCGCCCGCCAGCCCCGTCGCGATCACGACATCGGGCTCGTGTTCGTCGATCAGTTCACGCAAGCTCTTCGTCGCGCCCGCGAAGGTCACCGGCAACACCGCCGTGATCAGGGTCTCGGGGCCGTTCCAGCGCTGGGCGACGATCCGAACGGCGTCACCCGAAGGGTTGGCGGAGTCGCCGCCGAAGGGTTCGAAGCCGGTGAGCAGAACGGTGGGCACCACTCGACTCTAGACTTGACCCTCGTGGTCACCCGTCTCTCGCACTTCTTCCTCCGCACGCTCCGTGAAGACCCCGCCGATGCCGAGGTCGCCTCGCACCGGCTGCTCGTCCGTGCGGGCTACATCCGCCGTCAGGCGCCGGGCATCTTCGCGTGGCTGCCGCTGGGGCTGCGGGTCAAGGCCAACATCGAGGCGATCATCCGCGACGAGATGGCGAACGCCGGTGCCTACGAGGTGCACTTCCCCGCGCTCGTGCCGCGCGACCCGTACGAGCAGTCCGGCCGCTGGGAGACCTACGGCAACGGCATCTTCCGTCTGAAGGACCGCAAGGATGCCGACTACCTCCTCGCCCCGACGCACGAGGAGCTCTTCACCCTGCTGGTGAAGGACCTCTACTCGTCGTACAAGGACCTGCCGCTGTCGATCTACCAGATCCAGGACAAGTACCGCGACGAGGCGCGCCCCCGCGCCGGTCTTCTGCGCGGCCGCGAGTTCACGATGAAGGACGCGTACTCGTTCGACTACACCGACGCGGGGCTCGACGCCTCGTACCAGCTGCAGCGCGACGCGTACGAGCGCATCTTCCAGCGGCTCGGCCTCGAGTACGTCATCGTCGCCGCCGACAACGGCCTCATGGGCGGTGCGCGCAGCGAGGAGTTCCTGCACCCGACCGCGATCGGCGAAGATACCTTCGTGCGCTCGGCGGGCGGCTTCGCGGCCAACGTCGAGGCATTCACGACCGTCGCGCCCGACAGCATCCCGTTCGAGGGTCAGCCCGAGCCGGTGATCTTCGACTCGCCGAACACGCCGACCATCGCGACGCTCGTCGACCACGCCAACGCGCATCTCGCCGCCCCCGCCGAGGGAGAGTGGACGGCCGCGCACACGCTGAAGAACGTCGTGCTCGCCCTCACTCACCTCGACGGCACGCGCGAGCTCGTCATCGTCGGGATCCCCGGCGACCGCGACATCGACGACAAGCGCGTCGAGGTCGCCTTCGCCCCCGCGGCCGTGGAGCCGGCGACCGAGGCGGACTTCGCCCGCCACCCGCTGCTCGTCAAGGGCTACATTGGCCCGTGGTCGCCGACCGGCGCCGTGCTCGGCGAGGAGTCGGCCACCGGCATCCGCTTCCTCGTCGACCCGCGGGTCGTCGACGGCACCGCGTGGATCACCGGCGCCAACATCGACCAGAAGCACGTGCACACCCTCGTCGCGGGGCGCGACTTCGTCGCCGACGGCTTCGTCGAAGCGGCGAACGTGCGCGCCGGCGACCCCGCGCCCGACGGGTCGGGCCCCGTCGAGCTCGCACGCGGCATGGAGATCGGCCACGTCTTCCAGCTCGGGCGCTTCTTCGCCGAGACGCTCGGGCTCAAGGTTCTCGACGAGAACGGCAAGCTCGTGACCGTCACGATGGGCTCGTACGGCATCGGCGTCACCCGCATCCTCGCGAACCTCGCCGAGCTGAACCACGACGACAAGGGACTGGTCTGGCCCGCCTCGATCGCGCCGTTCGACGTGCACGTGGTCGCCACGGGGCGGGATGCCGCGGCGTTCGAGCTGGCCGAGAAGGTGTCGGCCGACCTCGAGGCCGCCGGATTCGACGTGCTCTACGACGATCGCCCGAAGGTGTCGCCCGGCGTGAAGTTCGGCGATGCCGAACTCGTCGGCGTTCCGAAGATCGTGATCGTCGGGCGCGGCGCCGCCGACGGCGAGGTCGAGCTGTGGGACCGCCGCTCGGGCGAGCGTGAGGTCGTGGCGGCGGCGGCGGTCGTCGAGCGACTCACCGCCTGACCGCGGCCCGCGCGGCGCGGTTCAGAGCCGCGCGTAGCGGGCTCGGAAGCAGCAGAAGACGCCGTACGCGATGAGACCTGCGCCCACGATGCCTGCGAGCCACGGGCCGTAGGCGAGATCGAGCAGCGCCGAGATCGCGCCGTCGAGCCCTCCGGCGGCATCCGGTTCGACGCGAACCGCGGCGACGGTCAGCAGCACCCCGATGATCGCGAGCGCGATGCCCTTCGCGACGAATCCGACGATCCCGAGCGCGGTCACCGCGCGGCCGCGCGCGCCTGACGGGATCGAGATCACGTTCCGGAAGGTGCGGCGCGCGCCCATCACGACGAACACGACGCCGGTGACGAAGAAGCCCGCGCCGATCGCGCCGAGGAGGAACGCGCCGCCGGGGATCGACAGGATGCCGCGGCTGGCCGCTTCGACGGCCGCCTCGGCGTCGGGCCGCGCGCCGACTGCGACGGCGGCGGAGACGGCGCCGAGCCCCGCGAACACGATCGCCTGACCCCACTCCGAGACGCGGATCCGCCATTTCGACGCTGTGCCCCGCGCGCCGTCTGACGGCGCTCGCGCGAGCAGCCCCTCGACGGCGTGCCAGGCGGCGAGGGCCCACAGCCCGATCGCGATGAGCCACAGCACGACGAATCCGAGCGGCACCGCGCCGATCGCACGGAAGGCGCCGGCCTGATCCGACTCCGCATCACCTCCGAAGGCGACCACCAGCGCGAGCACGCCCACGAGGATGTGCACGACCCCGTTGGCCGCGAAGCCGCCGCGGGCAAGGCGGCGGAAGGTACGACTCGACTCCGCTTCGCGGGCTGCCTCTTTGACGCCGTCCGTCACCGGAACAGCCGAACGCTCGCCGGTCGCCTCATTCCGGGTGGGGAGCGTCGTGAAGGTGGTCGCGGTGCTTCTCGGCCTGGCGGCGCTTGGTCGGCACGTCGATCGGGCCGGTGACCGAGATTTCGTCCTCCCAGACCTCGATGCCGGTGACGTCGGGCATGCGATCGCGCGTGAACACGGGGTCGCGGCCTTCCCGACGCTGCTGCGTGTAGTCCTTCAGCAGGCGGAAGGCGATCCCCGACAGGAGTGCGATCGCGATGAGGTTGGTGAGGGCCATCAGCCCCATCACACCGTCGGCGAAGTTCCAGACGAGGTCGGCGCCGACGACCGAGCCGAGGAGCACAGCCACGACCACGAGCACGCGGTACGCCGCGAGGACGCCGCGGTTGGGGTTGATGAACTCGATGTTCGACTCGCCGTAGTAGTAGTTGCCGAGGATCGAACTGAAGGCCAGGAGGAAGATGATGACGCTCAGGGCGATGCTCGACCAGGCACCCAGGGTGCTCACCAGTGCGGTCTGAGTGAGGTCGATGCCGCGTTCGGCGTTCGCGAGGTCGGGCACCGAGACCAGGATGATGAACGCGGTGATCGAGCACACGAGGAACGTGTCGAAGTAGACGCCGAGAGTCTGCACCAGGCCCTGCTTGACGGGGTGCGTCACTGCCGCGCTCGCGCCCGCGTTGGGCGCCGATCCGAGCCCCGCTTCATTCGAGAACATGCCGCGCTTCACGCCGGTGAGGACGATGTAGCCGAAGGCGGCGCCGACGACCTCGTTGAACCCCCACGCCTGCGTGAAGATCGCGGCGAACACCTCGGGGAGGCGGTCGATGTGGAGGGCGACGACGGCGAGGCCGAGGAGAAGGTACGCGAGCGCCATGATGGGCACGAGCAGCTGAGTCACCGAGGCGATGCGGCGCACGCCGCCGAAGACGACCAGCGCCGTCAGCGCAGCCACGAACACGCCGATCGCCCACGGCAGCCACTCCGGCGAACCCTCGCCGATCGTCGCCGTGACCGTCGCCGCGATCGTGTTGGCCTGGAGCGAGCTGAACGCGAAGGGGAAGCAGATGATCAGAATGATCGCGAACCAGATCCCGAGCCAGCGCGCTTTGAGTCCGCGCTGCATGTAGTAGGCGGGTCCGCCGCGGAAGCCGTCTTTGTCCTTCGTCTTGTAGAGCTGCGCGAGCGAAGACTCGATGAAGCTCGACGCACCGCCGATGAACGCCATCAACCACATCCAGAACACCGCCCCGGGGCCTCCGAGGGCGATCGCGGTGCCGACACCGGCGATGTTACCCACGCCGACCCGCGATGCCGCGGAGATGGTGAAGGCCTGGAACGCCGACACCGACTGCGGCTTGCCGTCGACGGTGCGGGGCGTCTTGTCGGTGAGTGTTCGGAACATCTCGGGGATCAGCCGGAACTGCACCACACCCGAGCGCACCGTGAAGTAGATGCCCAGTAGCACGACCACCGGGAGCACGATCCACGTCCAGAGCAGGTCACCCCACGTCAGAAGCCACTCGTTCACCATGTCCATCGGCTCAGTATGTCGGCTGTCCCGCACCGCGTGCCAGGGCATCGGGTAACGTTGTAGGGTTCCGGCGGGCACGACGCGCCGGTGAGAGCTGAATACGGAGGCCATGATGGACATCGATCTCGGACTGCTGAGGACCGTCGAGCGTGAGAAGGAGATTCCCTTCGAAGAGCTGGTGCGGATCATCGAGCAGGCGATCCTGACGGCCTACGCCAAGCACACCTCGCCCACCGGCGAGCTTTCCGAGGGTGCTCGCGCCGTGCTCGACCGCAAGACCGGCCACGTCGCCGTCTTCATCCCCCTGGTCGACGAAGAAGGCGCCGTCATCGGCGAAGAGGAGAGCACGCCCGAGGACTTCGGCCGCATCGCCGCATTCGCCGCGAAGCAGGTCATCAGCCAGCGGCTTCGCGACATCGCCGACGACGCGGTGCTGGGGGAGTTCCGCGGCAAGGAGGGCGACATCGTCGCCGGTGTCGTCCAGCAGGGTCCGAACCCGCGCATGGTCCACGTCGACCTCGGCTCGATCGAGGCGATCCTCCCTCCCGAGGAGCAGGTCGCCGGCGAGGAGTACACCCACGGCTCTCGGCTGCGCGTGTACGTCACGAGCGTCGCGAAGGGCACGAAGGGTCCGCAGATCACCGTGTCGCGCACCCACCCCGGACTCGTGCGCAAGCTGTTCGCGCTCGAGGTCCCCGAGATCGCGTCGGGTCTGGTCGAGATCGTCTCGCTCGCCCGCGAGGCCGGCCACCGCACCAAGATAGCGGTCAAGGCCAACGACCCCTCGATCAACGCCAAGGGCGCCTGCATCGGAGAGCTCGGGCGTCGCGTCCGCGCCGTCACCGAGGAGCTCGGCGGCGAGAAGATCGACATCGTCGACTACGACCCGGAGCTCGCGAAGTTCGTCGCGAACGCTCTCTCGCCGGCGAAGGTCACCTCGAGCTTCATCCTCGACGTCTCCAACAAGGCCGTCCGCGCCCTCGTGCCCGACTACCAGCTGTCGCTCGCGATCGGCAAGGAAGGCCAGAACGCGCGCCTCGCCGCCAAACTCACCGGCGCCAAGATCGACATCCAACCCGACAGCATCCTTGAGTCGTAGGCGCATCGGGCAGCGCCCAGGCGCCCACCTCCGAGGGGTGTAACATGGAACCCGTACGAACGTGCGTCGGATGCCGCACGCGTGCCCTCCGATCCACTCTCCTCAGGGTGGTCTCCATCGAATCAGTCCTCGTCCCCGACGAGCGCGCTTCGATGCCAGGGCGGGGCGCGTGGGTGCACGAGACAAGCGAATGCGTGGATGCCGCGATCCGGCGACGCGCTTTCGTGCGGGCATTGCGTGTGTCAGGCCCGCTTGACACGCAGACCATCGAGAAACGGCTGAATGGCTATGGAAACAAAGTGAACGGCTCGAAATGAGTCCCGTCCGCGACTAACGGTCTGCCCTGCCTGGGTGGACCCCAGACAGGAGAATTGTGGCAAACGCCAAACCACGCGTGCACGAGATCGCCTCCGAACTCGGCGTCGACAGCAAGGTCGCCCTTGCGAAGCTCAAAGAGCTCGGCGAGTTCGTGAAGAGCCCCTCGTCCACCATCGAACCCCCCGTGGCGCGCAAGCTCCGCGCTGCGCTGGAGGCGGAAGGGGCTGCCAAGCCCGCCGCTGACGCGAAGGCGGCCGCCCCGGCGCGCCCCGCCGGTCGTCCCGGCCCCGCGCGTCCCGCCGCCCCGGCGAAGCCGGCTCCGGCCGCGCCAGCGGCTCCCGCGGAGAGCGCTCCGGCTGCTCCCGCAGCCCCGGCTCCGGCCGCTCCGGCTCCGGCTGCTCCCGCCGCCCCGGCGCCGGCCGCCGCGGCATCCGCTCCGGCCGAGCA
>NZ_SCMR01000030.1 GCF_005502885.1 Microbacterium sp. 2FI | reverse complement strand
CAGACCGGTTCGCACGCACCGCAGTCGACGCACTCGTCGGGGTGGATGTAGAGGGACCGCTCACCCTCGTAGATGCAGTCCACCGGGCACTCGTCGATGCAGGCACGGTCCTTGACATCCACACAGGGAAGAGCGATCACATATGTCACTCGGTCAGTCTAATCGAGCAGGTCCGAGCCGGTCGGGCCACGCGACGACGAATGCGACCAGAAGCGGCAGAGCGAGGGTCCAGATCGTGGCGAGCACTGTCTGCGGGACGATCACCGAGCCGCCCGGCCCTTTGCCCGAGAAGACGAGGGTCGCCAGCACCATGCCGAGTCCGGTCGCCAGCGCCGCCCAGCGGTCGTCGGTCAGCAGGCGCACCGCGGCCAGCAGCGCCGCGCAGCCCACGAGGGCGAGGATGAGCCCTACCGGCAGCCATCCCCATCGGTACGCGTGCGCGATCGTGCCGGCGAGGCCGTAGACCACGCCGACGAGCAGGGCGACAGCCCATGTGCCCAGACGCGCGGGGAGAGAGGACGACACCCGTCGACTCTACCGGCGGTCGCCCGCGGGCTCTCGCGTGAAGCGTTCGAACCTGAAACCCAGTTTCGAAGGCGCTGAGCCTCGGTTTCATCACGAAACGGTAACCGACCGCGCGGTATGCCCCTCTTCGTTGTTACCGTGTCCCCATTCACAGCGCCGTGACCGAAGGGACCCCATGACGCTGGCCGTGCACAACATCGAGGTTGTCTACGAGGACGTGATGCTCGTCGTCAAAGGCGCGAGCATCCGCGTACCGCGTGAGGGGATCGTCGCGCTCCTGGGCGCCAACGGCGCCGGAAAGACCTCGCTCCTCCGAGCGATGACCGGTCTCCTCGACGTCCATCGCGGTCGGATCACCCGCGGTCATGTGTCGATCGACGACGCACCCGTCGACACCCGCCGCGCGCCCGACGTCGTCCGGGCCGGGGTCAGCCAGGTCATGGAGGGGCGCCGCGTCTTCGTCGAGTTCACCGTCGAGGAGAACCTGCGGGTGGGCGCCTACTCGCGCAGCCGCTCCGGCGTCGCGCAGAATCTGGAGCGGGTCTACGGCATGTTCCCCATCCTCGGCGAGCGCCGGAGCCAGCGCGCGGGCTATCTCTCCGGCGGCGAGCAGCAGATGCTCGCGATCGGCCGAGCCCTCATGGCCGAGCCCCGCTACATCCTGCTCGACGAGCCGAGCCTCGGACTCGCCCCGCAGGTCGTCGAGCAGATCCGAGACCTCATCGTCGAGATCCGGCGCTCGGGCACCGGGGTGCTGCTCGTCGAGCAGAACGCCGCGATGGCGCTGTCGATCGCCGACCACGGGTATGTGATGGAGAACGGCAAGATCGTGATGGATGCCCCGGCCCAGGCGCTGCGCGACGACGACGACATCCGCGAGTTCTACCTCGGCACCGGCGCCGGCGCCGGAAGCCTGCGTGACGTGAAGCACTACAAGCGGCGGAAGCGGTGGCTGTCATGACCGTCCTCCTCGACGTGCAGGACCTCACGCTGCGATTCGGCGGCGCGACGACGCTGGATGCCGTCTCGTTCGACGTCCGTCAGGGCGAGCTCTTCGCCATCATCGGGCCGAACGGCGCCGGCAAGACCTCGACCTTCAACTGCATCTCGGGCGTCTACAGACCGCAGTCCGGCTCGATCGCTCTGGACGGCGAGACCCTGCTGGGCGCCGCCCCCGACGAGATCGCCCGACGGGGGGTCGCCCGAACGTTCCAGAACGTCGAGCTGTTCGACAACCTCTCGGTGCTCGACAACCTGCTGCTCGGACGCCACCAGCGAACGACCTACTCCTGGCCCGAGGCGATGGTGTGGTTCGGGCGCAGCAGGCGGCAGGAGCTCGCCGCGCGTCGCCGCATCGAAGACCTCATCGAGTTCCTCGACCTCGCGCGCGTGCGCCACATGCCGGTCGGCATCCTTCCCTACGGCATCCGCAAGAGGGTGGAGCTGGGCCGCGCTCTCGCGATGGAGCCGCGCCTGCTGCTGCTGGACGAGCCGGTCGCCGGCATGAACTCGGAGGAGACCGAGGACATGGCCCGGTTCATCCTCGACATCCGCAGCGAGCTGGGGACGTCGATGATCATGGTCGAGCACGACATGCGGCTCGTGATGGACCTCGCCGATCGCGTCATGGTGATCGACTTCGGCCGCCGGATCGCGCTCGGCACCCCCGACGAGGTGCAGCGGGATCCGGCCGTCATCTCCGCCTATCTCGGGGGCGCCGCGCCCGAGATCGCCGAGGAGATCGAACAGGCTCTCGCCGGAGAGGAGACGCCATGAGCACCGCCGCACCGCCCGCGACCGACGCGCTCGTCGTGAACCACCTCCCCCGGCTGCTGCGCGACGTCGCCGCCGCCAAACCCGGGCACACCGCGATGCGCGTCAAGGAATCAGGCATCTGGCGCGACATCACGTGGACCGACTACCGCGTTGCGGTGGAGCGCATCGCCTTCGGCCTCGCGGCCCTCGGTGTCACCGTCGGCGACCGCGTCGCGATCCAGTCCGAGAATCGGCCGGAATGGATCTTCACCGACGTCGCGGCCTCGTCGCTGCGCGCGATGATCGTGGGGCTGTACCCGACCAATCCGGTCGCCGAAGTCGCCTACCTCTTGCAGGACAGCGGCGCGCGGGTGCTGATCGCCGAAGACCAGGAGCAGGTCGACAAGGCGCTGGCCGCCGAGCCCGGGTGCCCCGCACTCGAGTGGATCGTCGCCCTGAACGGACGCGGGCTCGCCGCCTACGACCACCCGAAGCTGCTGTCGATCGACGAGCTCATCGAGCGGGGCGAGAGGTTCGCGGCATCCCAACCCCGTCATCTCGACGAGATCGACGCCGAGCGCACACCCGACGACGTGGTGACCCTCATCTACACCTCCGGCACCACCGGGCCGCCCAAGGGCGCGATGCTCACGGCGCGCAACGTCTCATTCGCCGCGCACGTGTTCTCGATCGACGGCGGGATCCTCGGCAAGCAGATCGGCCCGGACGACGCCCTGCTGTCGTATCTGCCGCTGTCGCACGTCGTCGAGCGCGGCATATCGGTGTGGGTGAATCTCACGTCCCACACCGTGGTGCACTTCGCCGAGTCCATCGACACCGTCACCGTCGACCTCGCCGAGGTGCAGCCCACCGTGCTGTTCGCCGTCCCCCGCATCTGGGAGAAGATCCAGGCGACGGTGGCGATCCGCATGGCCAACGCCTCGCGCCTCAAGCGCGCGGTCTACCGCGTCGGCTCCCGGTGGTCCCAGACCATCGCCGCCGACCGCATCGCGAACGGGGGCGAATTCACGCCACGGGCGAGACTGCGCTACATCGTCGGGTACCTGCCGCTGTATCGCCCGCTGCGCAAGCGCCTCGGGCTTCTCCGCGTACGACACGCCATCTCGGGCGCGGCCCCGATCGCCCCCGACGTGCTGTCGTTCTTCCTCGGGATCGGCATCCCGCTGTTCGAGGCGTACGGCATGACCGAGAACTCGGCGGTCGCGACGACCAACGTGCCCGGCCGCATGTCGGTGGGGACGGTCGGCGAGGCCCAGCCGCTGTCGGAGGTGCGCCTGGCCGACGGCACGAACGAGGTGCTCACGCGGAACGCGGGGACCTTCGCCGGCTACTGGCGGCGTCCCGACGCGACGGCCGAGGCAGTGGATGCCGACGGCTGGCTGCACACCGGAGACGTCGGCGAGTGGGTCGACGGCACGCATCTGCGGATCGTCGACCGCATCAAGGACATCATCATCACCGCGGGCGGCAAGAACATCGCCCCGAGCGAGATCGAGAACGCGATCAAGGCCTCGCCGTTCATCAAGGAGGCCGTCGTGATCGGCGACCGCCGGCCGTATCTCACGGCGCTCATCGGCATCGAGTACGACACCGTCGCCGACTGGGCATCGAGGCGGCGCCTCGAGTTCACCACCTACCGCGATCTGTCGACGAAGCCCGAGGTGATCGAGCTGGTCGCCGGCGTCGTGCGCGACGCGAACACGCGACTGGCACGGGTCGAGGCGGTGCGCAAATTCCGGATGCTGATCAAGGAGCTCGACCACGAGGACGGCGAGCTGACGGCGACGCAGAAGCTCAAGCGCCAGGCGTTCGCGCGGACGGTCCCCCACCTCGTCGACGACATGTACGCAGACTCCAGCGCCTATCCCGGCGCCGACCTCGGGAGGAACGGATGAACACGCTGCTCTCGTCGGTGGCGACCGGGCTCGGTCAGGGCGCGGTCTACGCCCTCATCGCGGTGGGCTTCGTCATCATCTACCGCGCCACCGGCGTGCTCAACTTCGCCCAGCCGGCTCTGCTCATCCTCGGCACCTTCGCCACGAGTGTCCTGGCAACTCAGATCGGACTGCCGTTCTTCATCGCGGTTCCCCTCGCGATGGCGGCCATCGCGCTCGTCTCGGCGGGCGTCGAGCGCGTCGCGATCCGGCCGATGGTCGGGCGCCCGGCGTTCTCAGCCGCGATCGTGACCGTCGGACTGTTCATCGTGCTGCTGGTGATCGCGTTCCGACTCTTCGATTCGCAGCCGCGCACGGTCGGCGACCCCTGGCAGCTCGCCTCGATCTGCATCGGCGGTGAGGCCACCGAGTCGTTCGGCGTCGCCGGGTGCACCGGCGGCGTGCAGATCTACGTCAACGCGATCGCCCGCTTCGTCATCTCGCTCGCGGTGATCGGCCTGCTCGGCTGGTGGCTCACCCGTTCGAAGGTGGGACTCGCGATGCGGGCGACCTCGCTCGATCAGGAGACCGCACTCGCGCAGGGCATCTCGGTGGGACGCATGTTCTCGATCTCGTGGGCGATCGGGGGCGCTCTCGCGGCCCTTGCCGGTGCCCTGCTCGCCGCGAACGGGTCGGTGGTCCAGGCCACCGACGCGCTGTTCGCTCTCGTGGCGCTCCCGGCGATCATCATCGGCGGTCTCGACTCGCTCAAGGGCGCGGTCGTCGGCGGGCTCATCGTCGGCGTCGCGATGGCGCTCACCAAGACCTATCAGCCCGTCATCGCTCCGTGGCTCGGGACGAATTTCGACAACGTCGTGCCGTATCTCATCATGATCGTGGTGCTGCTCGTGCGGCCCTACGGCATCTTCGGCACGAAGGAGGTGCAGCGGGTATGACCTCGCCCGACACACTCGATGCGGCATCCCACCGGCTCACCGGGTCTTCGAAGCTCTTGGACTTCGAGTCCTCGCGCGGAACCGTCTCGCGCGGCGTCCGTCGCGGCCGGCCCGCCCTGTACACCAGCTACGCAGCAGACCAGGCGCTGCTGAACTCCCCCGCCAAGCGCTGGTGGACGCTCGGGCTCGTCGTACTCGCGGTGGCCGCGCCCTTCCTCGTCGCCGCGGATCTGACGTACCTGCTGACCCTCGCGGTCGTCTACGCGATCGGCGGGATCGGCCTGAACCTCCTCACCGGCTACGCGGGGCAGGTCTCGCTCGGGCACGCGTTCTTCCTCGGACTCGGCGCGTACACCGCCGCAGTGCTCGGCGGCGCTCCGGGCACGACGACATGGGGGCTCCAGCTAGACCTCGCGATCGTACTCCCGGCCGCCGCGATCATCCCGGGGCTCATCGGCCTCGTCGTCGCGCCACTGGCGACGCGTGTGCGCGGGCTCTACCTGGCCGTGCTGACGCTCGGCCTGCTGATCCTCGGCGAGCACCTCTTCAAGATCCTCATCCCGATCACGGGTGGCCAGGGCGTCGGGCGCGGGGTCGCCGAGCGCACGCTCTTCGGCGTCGACCTCACCGCCACCTACGCGATCGGGCCGCTCATCATCCCGCCGGCGGTGTCGCTGTACCTGCTGAGCTTCGTGATCCTGGTGCTGACGGGCGTCGCCGCCCGCAATCTCGCGCGAGGACGCAACGGGCGCGCGTTCGCGGCCGTCCGCGACCGCGACATCGCCGCCGAGATCATGGGAGTGAACCTGCTGCGCACCAAGACGCTGGCCTTCACGCTGTCGTCGGCCTACGCGGGCGTCGCGGGGGCATTGTTCTCGATCCTCATCGGGCGCATCGCCCCCGAACAGTGGAACCTCTTCCTCTCGATCGACTTCCTCGCCGTGATCGTCATCGGCGGCATCGCCTCGATCTCGGGCACGATCATCGGCGCGTGCTTCGTGGTGCTCACGCCACGCCTCCTCGAAGAGCTCACCCATGTCGTCCCCTGGATCAGCGTCTCCGGCGGCGGAGTCCTCAACGTCTTCCAGCTGCAGACGATCGTCTTCGGCATCCTGATCATCCTCTTCATCACGCTCGAACCACGAGGTCTCTACGGGCTGTGGATCCGCGTGCGCAACTACTTCAAGGCCTGGCCGTTCTCCTATTGACCGGGTCCCCTCGCCACAACTGAACACCAACCCACGAAACAAAGGAGCACCTCATGATGCGTCGACGAAGCCGCACGGCAGTCGCCCTGGTGGCGGCAGGCCTGCTCACCCTCACCGCGTGTACGCAGGTGACGCCCGAAGCTGATTCGGGCGACCCCGAAGAAGGCGGTGAGATCACCACCGGGGCGGGCGTGACCGCCGAGGCGTGTCCGGATGCCGTCAACGCCGACAACGGATGCATCTACCTCGGTGTCCTCTCCGACCTCACCGAAGGGCCGTTCGCAGCCCTCGCCGTACCGATCACCGACGCGCAGCGCGCGTTCTGGGCCCAGGTGAACGAGGACGGCGGCATCGGCGGGTACGACATCGACATCGACACCTACACCCGCGACACCAAGTACCAGGCGGCCGAACACGCCGCCCAGTACCAGCAGATCGCGGGCGAGATCGCGGGCATCGCCCAGTCGCTCGGCACCGTGAACACCGAGTCGGTGCTGCCCGACATGATCGACCGCAGCCTCGTGACGGTTCCCACCTCGTGGTGGTCGGGGTACGCCTTCGACGACAACGACGGCGGGATCATCATGGAGACCGGCTACTCGTACTGCACCGAGGCACTCGCGGGCCTCGACTGGTTCGCCGAGACCAACGGCGCGCCGGCGAAGGTGCAGGCCGTCGGGTATCCGGGCGACTACGGCGGCGACTCGGCCGAGGGCGTGAACCGCTGGGCCGAGGTCAACGGCGCGACCGCGCTCGCGCCCATCGGCACCGGGCCGAACCAGGTGGTCGGAAACCAGGATGCGGTCGTCGCGGCGATCCTCGCGGGTGCGCCCAACGTCGTGGTGCTCGCCGTGGGTCCCGCCGAGACGGCGGAGATCGTCGGCAAGCTCGCGGCAAGCGGGTTCACCGGCCGATTCCTCGGCGCACTCCCCACGTGGAACCCGGCGCTGCTCGCGTCGGCGGCCGCCCCCGCTCTCGAGGCGCTGTACAACCACATGACGCCCTACGAGAACTGGGACGGCTCGAGCGCCGCGATCACGGCGATCAAGGACTCGCTCGGCGGTGAGCTGCCCCCCAACGGCGGCTACATCATCGGCTGGGGCATCGGGTATCCGCTGAAGGCGGCGCTCGAGGCAGCGGCCGAAGCCGGCGATCTGACGCCCGAGGGCATCGCGGCCGTCGTCGACGGCCTCACGGTCGACTTCGAGGGTCTCGTGCAGCCGCATACATACGGCGGCGACCCCCAGGAGAACGCCAACCAGGCCGTCAACATCGGCGTGCCCGACCCGGAGGTCGAGCTCGGCCTCCGCACGATCGAGAGCTTCTACGAGGGCTCGTCGTTCGACCAGACCGACTACTCGGCCGCCTGCGTCGCCACCAGCTGACGCGAGGTACGCGAGGGGGATGTCTCGACAGAGGCATCCCCCTTTCGCGTGCCGCAGTCCGCCGCTATGCCGCCCAGCCCCACAGGCGCAGGAGTGCGGCGGTGAGCGCCGCCGCCGCGACGACGACGAGGAAGGGCGCACGCAGCAGCAGGAGTCCCGCCGCGACGAACACGGCCGGAACACGGGCATCGAGTACGATGCCCTGCCCCGCGCCCAGCGTCTGCACCGCGACGAGGGCCGCCAGCAGCGCCACCGTGAGGAGGTCGGCGATGCGCGCCGGACGCTCCGCCTCGAGCACACGGGGCGGGATCAGATAGCCGAGCGTCTTGAGCGCGACGCAGAGGATGGCGGCGACGAGCACGGCGGTCCACATGGTCACGGGAGGCCCTCCCGCTCGGGCACGTCGTCGGGCTCGTCCCACGGCGCGGTGCCGGGCCGTGGGACGTCCGCACGGTCGGGCGAGGCGAACCAATTCGCCCACCCGACCACGATCGCGACGACCGCTGCGACGATGACCGGCAGCCCCGGCATGAGGACGGGCGTGAGCATCGTCGCGACGACGGCGGCCGCGACGCCGACCGCGATCGGCTGGCGGGCGCGCAGGCGCGGCCACAGCAGCGCGAGGAAGGCCGCTGCGGCAGCCGCATCCAATCCGTAAGCCCGTGGATCCCCCAGCACATCGCCGAGGAGCGCGCCGGCCAGTGTCGAGATGTTCCACCCGATGTAGATGCCGATGCCGGTGACCCAGAAGCCGACGGTGCGCGCGTGCCTCGAGGTCTGCGCGAGAGACACCGCAGTGGACTCATCGATCGTGAAGTGTGCGGCGGCGGCACGCCGCCAGAATCCCGCGCCGATGACCGGCGACATCCGCATGCCGTAGGCGGCGTTGCGGACGCCGAGAAGCGCCGCCGACGCGATCGCCGCCGGCGCGGCGGCGAGACCACCCGCGCCCACCACGCCCGCGAAGGCGAACTGCGATCCCCCCGTGAACATCACGAGGCTCATCACGCAGGTCTGCCAGACGTCGAGGCCCGACGCGACGGCGAGGGCACCGAACGAGATGCCGTACGCGCTCGTCGCGAGCGCCACCCCCACGCCCTCGCGCGCCGCTCGCCGGGCTTCGCCGGCGGTGTGCGCGTCGTCGAAGTGCGGGGTGAGGCTCACTCGATCGATGCTATCGACGGAGTCGGCTGCGGACCCCGTTCCGCCCGGCCATCGGTGGCTCGTTCCCTGCCAACCCCGACTGACCTGCGCGATCCCGGCAGAACACGAAAGGATTGCGCTTTCCGCTCCTCCTTGCCATTCTGGAGTCACCCAGCAGAAAACGCTTCCTCAGCTTGTGGACGCCCCCGCGTCCGTTCTCATCACGGATTCTGCCCGCAGGACGAAGGAGTCCCATGAGAACGACGCTGCCCACGCTCTGCGAACGCCGCAGACCTCGTACAGCCCTGCTCGCCGCCACTGCTGTCGCGGGCGCGATGATGCTGTCGCCGCTCGCACCCGCCGCCGCCGCTCCCCCGGGCGTCGACCCGGGCGCGCCCGCCGTCGACCTCGGCCGCGAGGTGATCGCGCCCGGCGACGGCTGGGCGTCATGGTCGGGACAGACCTTCCCCGAGCGCATCGCGCGCACCGCCGCGCCCGTGACGGGAGGCTCGGCGGCCGCACCCGCCGACATCTTCGTCGCAGACACCTGGCAGGAGCTGCGCGACGCGCTCGCGGGCAGGCCCGGCGGCACGCAGAACGACGCGCGCTACAACCCGGTTCCGCGCATCGTATACGTCACCGGTCCGATCGACCCCTGGGTGCGCGCCGACGGCACGCGGCTGACGTGCGACGACATCGCCGCCCAGATCACCGTCGCAGGCACCGGTGCACCTTTCTCGATGACGGACTACATCGCCGCCTTCGGCCCCGGCATCGACCCGACCGGGCCGCTCGAACAGGCGCGGGTAGAAGCCGCCGCTGTGCAGGCGCGCCTCACGCTGCAGCACGTCGGATCGAACGTGACGCTCGTCGGCGTCGGAGACGATGCCGTCATCACCGGTGCTTCGCTGCGCATCCGCGACGCGCACAACGTGATCGTGCGCAACCTCACACTGGCCGACGCGTACGACTGCTTCCCGCAGTGGGACGCCAATGACGCCGGCGGCAACTGGAACTCCGCCTACGACAACCTGTCGGTGTGGACCGCGACGAGCGTGTGGATCGACCACAGCACCTTCACCGACGGCGAGCACCCGCCGACGAGTCTCGACACGGTGTACGGGCGCCCGTTCGAAGTGCACGACGGCCTCGTCGACATCACCCACGGCGCGGATCTCGTCACGATGTCGTGGAACTGGTTCCAGCAGCACGACAAGACCGACATCATCGGCTCATCCGACTCGCGGCTCCAGGACCGCGGTCAGCACCGCGTCACCCAGCACCACAACCGCTGGACCGACATCGGGCAGCGTGCGCCCCGCGTGCGCTTCGGCGACGTGCACGTCTACAACAACCTGTACGAGCAGACCGCGGCATCCCTCGTCGAGACGGTGCCCGGATCGCCGTACTTCCAGTACCTCTGGGGTGCGGGACGAGAGTCGAGCATCGTGGCCGAATCGAACGCGATCGAACTCATCGATCCGGCATCCGTGTCACGCGTCATCGCGGGCTGGGGCGGAACCGAGCTCTCCGAGACCGACACGCACGTCAACGGCGAGGTCGTCGACGTCCTCGGCGCCTACAACGCCGGCGCCGCGGCGCCGCTGACGCCCGTCGTGCGGTGGAGTCCGGCCGACGCGTACGACTACGCCCTCGACCCGGTCGGCGACGTCGCCGCGCTCGTGCGCGCAGGCGCCGGCGCGGGCATCCTCGATTCGGGGACGCCGGTCGCCACCGGCACGCCGGGGGCGTTCTCGCTCTCGGACGACAACGGATGGGACACCGGGCTCCGCGACGGCGACTATCGCATCACGGCCGACCTGTGGTGGGGGCAGAACGCAACGATCGTGAAGCTGTACGAGAACGGCGCGCTCGTCGGCGCGCAGGCCCTGACCGGCACCTCGCCGAACGCGCAGCGGGCGCGATTCGAGATCGCGGGCAAGCCGAACGGCACGTATGCGTACGAGCTCGTCGCACTCAACCCGCACGGAGAATCGCGGTCGAAGCCGCTCGTCGTCACAGTCACCGATGCCGCGCCGGGCACGGCGGTGCTGAGCGCCTCGGGAGTGCGCAGCGGGTCGGTCGTGGTGACGGCGAACCTGTGGTGGGGCTCCAATGCGACGACCTACGTGCTCTACCAGGACGGCGTCGAAGTCGACCGGCAGGCGCTCACGGCGGCGACGCCTGCCGCGCAGCGCGCCTCGACCGTGATCGGCGCGCTCGCACCGGGCACGTACGCGTTCACCGCGGAGTTCGCCAATGCCGCCGGGACCACCGAGACCCGGCCACTGACGGTGACGGTCCGGGGTTGATCACGGGCTGACCAGCGGACGGATGCCGCGGCGCCGCGCGTCTGCCGGGCGCGCCGCCGCGGCATCCGTCATCGTCCGTCATCCGTCGAGGCGTACGCGCAGCCAGTCGAGGCAGGCGATCGCCTGTTTGCGCTGGAAGGCGCGGAGCGTCGGGATGCCGGGCGCGGGCGATTGCATCGACCGCTCGAGGAAGGTGCCCGCGAGTGCTGCGAGCACGGCGTTCGCACCCTCGTCCGGCATGCCGGAGAAGGCGCCGTGACGGCGGAGAACCGCTTCGACATCGTCTTCAGGCGCCAGCAGTCGCACGTTCAGCATCAGCAGGAGGGCGTCGAACCACGGTGCTCCACGCAGTGCCCACGGCCAGTCGACGACGGTCACGGCGCCGTCGGGACGCACCAGGATGTTGTCGGCGCGCGCGTCGAAGTGGACGAGAGCGTCACCCCCGACCAGCGATCCGGCTGCGCGAGCGAGGTCGTGCAGGTCGCCGATACGCGCCGTCAGCCACTGCTCGCGATCAGTCGAAAGCCCGCTGATCGCTGCCGCATCCACGGCATTCCAGGCGGTCGCATAGCGATCCACCACACCGGTGATCGACTCGAGTCTCGAACCGAGCTCTTCCGAAAGCGGCGCATTGCTCAGCATCCCGTACGCGTCGAGGCTCGCCTCGAGCTCGTCGGCACGCCAGGGCGTGATCGGATGCCGCCCCTCGACGTCTTCCAGCACGACGGCGACCCAGTCGCCCTCGTCCACGACTCCGAGCAGCCGCGGGACGGGGGCATCGATCGGCAGCAGCGCGGTGATCTCCGCCTCGCGCCGGTGGATGTCGGGCGTCTCTTCGTTGACCGCGGCCCACGCGGTCTTCACGAAGGCGCGGGCGCCGTCGGCGGCGACGACGCGGTCAGCCGACCCGGGCGAGAATCCGCCGTGCTGGGTGATCGCCTCGACCACGGGCGACCCGATCACCTCGGCGACGGCGTCGCGGATGCCGACCGGCACCTCGTGCCACGACATGCGTCGGTGGGCCGGGGTCATCCGTCCATCTTGGCGGAAGGGTCAGACGCCGGCGTCCTGGCGCTTGAGGCGCGCGGTCGCGCGAGCGCGCTCGGTGGCGTCGAGGTTGACCTTGCGGATGCGGACGATCTCGGGCGTCACCTCGACGCATTCGTCGTCGCGGGCGAACTCGAGGCTCTCCTCGAGGGTGAGCTGGCGCGGCGGCGTCATCGACTCGAACGTGTCGGAGGTGGACTGACGCATGTTGGTCAGCTTCTTCTCCTTGGTGATGTTCACGTCCATGTCGTCGCTTCGCGAGTTCTCGCCGACGACCATGCCCTCGTAGACCTCCTGCGTGGGCTGCACGAAGAACGACATGCGCTCCTGCAGCGCGATGATCGCGAAGGGGGTGACGACGCCCGTGCGGTCGGCCACGATCGAGCCGTTCTGGCGAGTCACGATGTGGCCGGCCCACGGCTCGTAGCCGTGCGAGATCGCGTTGGCGATGCCCGTACCGCGGGTCGTGGTGAGGAACTCGGTGCGGAAGCCGATGAGTCCGCGCGAGGGGACGATGAACTCCATCCGCACCCACCCGGTGCCGTGGTTGGTCATGTTGTCCATGCGGCCCTTGCGGGCGGCCAGCAGCTGCGTGATCGCGCCGAGGTACTCCTCGGGCGCATCGACGGTCAGGTGCTCGAACGGCTCGAACGTCTTTCCGTCGACCTTCTTCGTGACCACCTGCGGCTTGCCGACAGTGAGCTCGAAGCCCTCACGGCGCATGTTCTCGACGAGGATCGCGAGCGCGAGCTCGCCGCGGCCCTGGACCTCCCATGCGTCGGGTCGTCCGATATCCACGACCTTGAGCGAGACGTTGCCGACGAGCTCGCGGTCGAGGCGGTCCTTGACCATGCGTGCGGTGAGCTTGTGGCCCTTGACCTTGCCGACGAGCGGGCTGGTGTTCGTGCCGATCGTCATCGAGATCGCCGGGTCGTCGACGTGGATCTGCGGCAGCGGGCGCACGTCCTCGGGGTCGGCGATCGTCTCGCCGATCGTGATGTCCGGGAACCCCGCGATGGCGACGATGTCGCCGGGGGCTGCGCTGTCGGCCGGGTAGCGCTCCAGCGCGCGGGTCTTGAGCAGCTCGGTGATGCGCGCGCTGCTGACGGTGCCGTCGTGGCGCACCCAGGCGACCGTCTGGCCCTTCTTCAGGGTGCCGTTGAAGACGCGCAGGAGCGCGAGACGACCGAGGAACGGGCTCGAGTCGAGGTTGGTCACCCACGCCTGCAGCGGAGCCTCGTCGTCGTAGGACGGGGCCGGGACGTGCTCGAGGATCGCCTCGAAGAGCGGCTCGAGGTCGTCGTTGTCAGGAAGCTGTCCGTTGGCGGGACGGTTGCGGGATGCCGCGCCGGCGCGGCCGCTCGCGTACACGACGGGCACATCGAGCAGCGCATCGACGTCGAGGTCGGGAACATCGTCGACGAGGTCGCTCGCGAGGCCGAGGAGCAGATCGTGCGCCTCTTCCTCGACCTCGGCGATGCGCGCGTCGGGGCGGTCGGTCTTGTTGACCAGGAGGATGACGGGGAGCTTGGCCTCGAGGGCCTTGCGTAGCACGAAGCGGGTCTGCGGCAGCGGGCCCTCGCTCGCGTCGACGAGCAGCACGACGCCGTCGACCATCGACAGACCGCGCTCGACCTCGCCGCCGAAGTCGGCGTGGCCGGGGGTGTCGATGACGTTGATGGTCACCGGCGTGTCGCCGGCGTGGGCGCCTTTGTACGTGATCGCCGTGTTCTTGGCGAGGATCGTGATGCCCTTCTCACGCTCGAGGTCGTTCGAGTCCATGGCGCGCTCTTCCATGTGCTCGTGCGAGCCGAACGACCCGGTCTGACGCAGCATGGCGTCGACGAGGGTCGTCTTGCCGTGGTCGACGTGGGCGACGATCGCGACGTTTCGGAGGTCTGAACGGAGGGCGCGCGCCATGAAAGAAGTCCTTGCGAAAAGTGAGAGGGCCGGGATGCCGGCATCCCCAGCTTATCGCAGGCAACCGGGAGCGACCTGAGGGCCCCGGCGGGGAGCCCTCAGGTCGCGCGATTCGGTGTGGCCGTCAGCTGGCGCGACCGAGGAGCGTCGCGCGGGCGGCGCGGCGCGCCTTCTGCTCGACCGGGTCGGGAACGGGCACCGCGGCGATGAGACGCTTGGTGTAGTCGTTCTGCGGGTTGCGGAGGATCTGCTCCTTCGTCCCCTGCTCGACGATGCGCCCGTGCTGCATGACCGCGATGCGGTCGGCGAGGAGGTCGACCACGGCGAGGTCGTGCGTCACGAACAGCGTCGCGAACTGCTTCTCCTTCTGGATGTTCTGCAGGAGGGCCAGCACGCGCGCCTGCACCGAGACGTCGAGCGCACTCGTGGGCTCGTCGGCGACGAGCACGACCGGGTCGAGCGCGAGCGCGCGGGCGATGCCGATGCGCTGGCGCTGGCCGCCGGAGAGCTCGTGCGGGTAGCGATTGCGGAAGTCGCGGGGCAGTTCGACCAGGTCGAGGAGCTCCTCGACGCGGCGCGAGATCTCCTTGCGGTCGCGGCCGGCGAGCTCGAGCGGCTCACCGATCGACTCGCCGACGGGCCAGCGGGGGTTCAGCGACGAGCCCGGGTCCTGGAAGACGATGCCGATCTTGCGGCGGACTGCGCGCAGCTCTTTCGCCTCGACGCCGACCATCGCCTGGCCGGCGACGCGGAGCGTGCCTTCGGCTGCGGCGACGAGGCCGACCACCGCGCGAGCGATCGTGGTCTTGCCCGAACCCGACTCGCCCACGAGGCCCAGGACTTCGCCGGGCTGGATCGAGAGCGACGCCTCGCTCACAGCACGGAACGCCGGAACCCGGCCGCGCTTGGGGTAGTCGATCGACACGTTGTCGAGGACCAGCGCAGCAGTACTGTCGTCGCGCGTGTCATCGACGTCGTGGCTGGCCTCGCCCAGCCCGAGGTGGGGCACCGCGCCCATCAGCGCCTTGGTGTACGGGTGCGACGGCGCCGCGAAGATCTGCTGCGCCGGAGCATGCTCGACGACCACGCCGTCCTTCATCACCATGACGTCGTCGGCCATGTCGGCGACGACACCCATGTCGTGGGTGATGAGGATGATTGCCGAATCGAGCTTCTGGTGGAGGTTGCGCAGCAGATCGAGGATCTCGGCCTGGACCGTGACGTCGAGCGCCGTGGTCGGCTCGTCCGCGACGAGGACGCGCGGGTCGAGGGCGATCGACTGCGCGATCATCGCGCGCTGACGCTGACCACCCGAGAGCTGGTGCGGGTAGGAGTTGTACGCCTTCTGCGGGTCGGGCATCTCGACGAGGCCGAGCAGCTCGATCGCGCGCTCCTTCGCCTGCTTGCGGGTCATCTTCGAACGGTGGGTGAGCACGGTCTCGGAGATCTGGAACCCGATCGTGTAGACGGGGTTCAGCGCCGTCATCGGCTCCTGGAAGATCGCCGAGATGCCCTCGCCGCGGACCTTCCGCAGTGACTCGATCGGCGCGCCGATCAGCTCGCGGCCGGCCAGGCGTGCGCTGCCGGTGATGCGGGCGTTCTTGGGCAGAAGGCCCATGATCGCCATCGAGCTCGTGCTCTTGCCCGAGCCCGACTCGCCGACGATCGCCAGCACCTTGCCCGGCATGAGGTCGTAGGTGACGTTCTTCGCGGCGGCGGCCCACCGGTCGCCGACCCAGAACTCGACGCCCAGGTCGTTGACCGACAGCACGGGGCCCCCGTCCTGCATCGCGTAAGAGGGCTTGCGCGTCTCTTTGCTCGTACTCATCGTGTGGTCCCTCGTGTCAGGATGGTCGAATGTCCCAGCCGGTCGTCTTCCGTCCGCGCGGCGGGGTGGTCCTCGCGGTGATCGCGATCGTGGTGTGCGCCGTGGCGCTCGTCTTCCTCGCCGTCTATGACGGCATCCCGGCGCTCGTGCGCTGGGGCTGGCCGATCGTGCTGATCGCGTGGGGATCGTGGCTGCTGTACGTCCGCCCCGCGGTCACCGTGACCGACGGCTTCGTCGAGATCCGCAACATCGTCCGCACCCACCGTGTGCCGTGGGGCGACGTCGATGACGTCGACTCGCGCTACGCGCTGACGATCGTCACGGCATCCGGTCGCCGCATCCGCGCGTGGGCCGCGCCCGCGCCCGGTGCGCGCGCTGCGCTCTCCACGCGTCGCGAAGAGGTCAACCGAACTCCCGGAGACGGCGACACGCGCCGCCCGTCGGACTCCGAGAACAGTCACTCCGGCGGCGCCGCGGCGCTCGTCCGTCGGCACCTCGACGCGTACCGTCGCGAGGGCGGCACCGCGCTTGCCGGTGCCACCACGACGACGTGGGATGCTGCGCCGATCGGCGTGACCGTGGCTCTCGCCGCTGCCGCCGCGCTCAGCGTTGCGTGGCCTCACGCCTGATCGCCCCGGTTTCGCGGGTCGTCGGGGTCCGCATCCGTCTCCGGCCGTTCAGCCGGATCCTCGTACTCCGCCGCCTCTTGGACCGACTCAGGTCGCAGCGCCGCCGGGAGGTCGGGGTCGTCCTCGCTCGTGTCGGACTCGACGATCTGCACCGCCTGGATCGACGGGATGGCGGCGACGGCCTTCGTGGCACGACGGCCGACCTTGCCCTGCTGGCGCGGGTCGAAGGCGTCGCGCAGGCCGTCTCCGATGAAGTTGATGCAGAGCGCCAGGATCACGATGAACAGACCCGGCCACCAGAACAGCCACGGGCGGGTTCGGAACGCCTCGCGGTACTCGCTGATGATCTGGCCGAGCGACACATCGGGGTAGGTGATGCCGAAGCCGATGAAGCTCAGCGCCGCCTCGATGAGCACTGCGGCGCTCATGAGCAGCGTCGTGTTCACGATGATCACGCCGACCGCGTTGGGCAGGATGTGGCGGAAGATGATCCGGCCGTTGCTGGCACCGGCGACGCGCGCGGCGTCGACGAACTCGCGCTCGCGCAGTGACAGGAAGTCACCGCGCACGAGGCGAGCGAGGCCGGTCCAGCTCAGGAGGCCGAGGAATACGCCGAAGACGATCGCGTTGCCGCCGAAGAGCTTTCCGAAGATCGAGCCGATGACGATGATCGGGATGATGATGATGACGTCGGTGAAGCGCATCAGCAGCGAGTCGACCCAGCCGCGGAAGAAGCCCGAGAGAGCGCCGATCAGCACGCCGACGATCAGCGAGCCGACGCCGACGAGGAACATGACCGTCAGCGACTGCTGCGTGCCGCGCATGGTCTGCGCGAAGACGTCCTTGCCGAGCGTGTCCTGACCGAAGGGGTGTTCGCCGAGGCTGAAGGGCCAGAGCGTGAGTGTCGGGGCTCCGCCGTTGACGAGCGGGTAGGTGGTCCACCAGTTCAGCGGCCACCAGCCCGGGATGCGGATGCCGTCGATGGTGAGCGTGCCGTTCGGCAGCGCCTTGAGATCGCCGGTGCCGCCGACGACCGTGCCGACGGAGGTGAAGGCGAGAAGGATCACCATGACGAGCAGCACGAGCGCGATCATGGCGAACTTGTGCCGCACGAAGCGGCGTCGGACGAGCGCGCCCTGGCTGAGGCCTGCGATCGCCTTCTGCTCGATGCTCTGCTCGCTGCCGCGGTCCTGCGGAGCGTCGGTCGGAATCATGGTCGTCATGTCAGCTCACCCGGATCCGGGGGTCGAGGGCGGAGTAGAGAAGGTCGGCGATCAGGTTGAAGACGACCGCCAGGATGCCGGTCACGAGGAAGAAGCCCATGACGAGGTTCACGTCACCGTGGTCGAGACCGTCGACGAAGAGAGCGCCCATGCCCTTCCAGGCGAAGATCGTCTCGGTGATGACGGCGCCGCCGATGAGCGCGCCGATGTCGAACGCGATGATCGTCGCGATCGGGATGAGCGCGTTGCGCATCGCGTGACGCACCACGACGGTGCGCTCGGTGAGGCCCTTCGCGCGCGCCGTGCGCACGTAGTCCTGGTTCATGACCTCGAGCAGGCTCGCGCGGGAGTACCGGGTGTACGCCGCGAGTGAGACGAGCGCGAGTGCGATCGTCGGAAGCACGAGGTGCGCGAAGCCGTCGAGGATCTGGAACCACATGTCGCCCTGCAGGCCCGGGGTGCGCGAACCGATCGTCGCGATCACGCCTGAGCCGGGGATGCGGTCGACGTAGTCGGGGTAGACGAGCATCACGCGGTCGACGATCACGACGAAGAACGTGATGAAGCTCACGATCGCGGCGGTGCGAGCGGTCTCCTTCTTGCCGTCGCCCCCGATGAGCACGCCCACGCCGATTCCGATGCCGATCGCCGCCACGGCGAGGCCGAGCAGCATCCACGCGGTCGGGACGTAGAAGAACAGGAACTGGAGCGGCTGGTAGAGCGCCGCCCATACGCCGACCGTGATCAGCGACGCGTACAGGGCGCGGCGGTTGGAGAGGCCCGTGGAGATCGCCGTCACGCCGAACGCCGCACCGATGCCGGTGAGGATCACGCCGATGATGCCGATCTGCGGGCGCTCGAACCAGCCGGTGACACCGAGGAGGAAGAGGAGTCCGCCGGCGGCGACGAACGCCGAGGCGAAGGAGATGAGTCGACGCTTCCAGCTGCCGCCGAGGATGCTCATGATGATCAGGCCCCACACCGCGCCGGTGATGAGGACCGCCGGGATCGTGATGACCGGATCGTTCAAGAACTCGTTGAAGCGGATCGCACCGAACTCCTTCAGGAGCACGGCGATCCAGAAGATGGGGAGCGAGTACACGATGAAGGTCATGAACGTGACCGTGTAGTCGAAGCCGCTGTACTGGCGGAGCGCCGTCAGGATGCCGATCGTGATGCCGAAGATGATCGCGACGATCGTGGCGGCCGTGACGAGCTGGATGGTCGAGGCGGCGGCGGTGGAGACGGCCTCGGTGACCGGCTGGTAGCTGCGGCTGAACGAGCGTCCGAGGTCGCACTCGAGGACGAACGGGACGAGGCACTTCGCTGCGCCGCCGAGCCACGTGAAGTAGCGCACCGGGATCGGGAGATCGAGGCGCAGCTGCTCGATGCGGAACGCGATGAGCTCTTCGCGGTTTGGCGCGCTGGACCCACGGAGATCATTCAGCGGGTCCTGGCTGATCGCGGTCAGCGTGTACACGATGAACGAGGCGACGAGGAGGACCAGCGTGGTCGCGCCCAGGCGCCTCAGAATGTAGGTCAGCACAGCCGACCTCGCTGCGAGATGTCTTTGCTCATGGTGAGTTCGTTCCGTTCGGGAGCGCTGTGCTCAAGCTACTACGCGGGTCTGCGGTCGGATAAGCCGCACACGCGCGTGACTGTGGGCGCCGGGGGGTCACCACGGCGCCCACAGTCATTCGACGTCGGTTCGGGGGAGCGGTTGGAGCCGCTCCCCCGAAGGAGGTCCTCCGATTACTCGGAGTCGCCCTCGACCGGAGTCCACTCCCAGAAGTTCCAGAAGTAGTCCGGGCTCAGCGGCATCGACTTGACTTCGCTGACCTTGTCGCTCGAGACGAGCAGACCCGGGAACTGGAAGATCGGGATCGACACGGCGTCAGCCCAGATGAGGGCCTCGGTCTGCTCGAGGATCGCGGTCTGCTCGTCGTGGTCGGCCGTCACGTTCAGCTGCGCGAGGAGGTCGGTGACCTCTTCGTTGCAGTAGCCGTTGTAGTTGCCGCCCTTGGCCAGCGGGTCCTCGTAGCACGCGTAGAGCTGGTCGGAGCCGCCGACGGCGAGGCTGGTCTGCGACCAGGCGAAAAGCGTCGCGTCGTGGTTGTTGATCGGAACCGCAGCCGGGTCGGTGAAGAGCCAGTCGGGCTCGCTCTCGTCGACCAGCGTGAAGCCCGCGAGGGCAGCCGACGACGAGATCAGCTCGAACTCCTGGCCACGACGGACGTTGCCCTCGGGGTACCAGAAGCCGACCTCGACCGGACCGGTCACGCCGGCCTCGGCGAGAAGCGCCTTGGCGCCCTCGATGTCGACCGCGGCGTAGTCTGCCGAGCCGTTGGTCTCCGAGAGCAGCGGGTAGCGCTCCGGGTCGGCCGAGCTCACCAGGTGGGTGTTGCGGACGGTGGCGTCAGCCTGCAGCGGCAGGATGATCTTCTCGACGATCTCTTCACGCGGGATCGTCTTGAGGAATGCCTGGCGAACCGCAAGGGCCTTCGCCTCGTCGCCGCCGTAGGTGGCGGGGTCGAACGGGCCGCCGTTGTTGACGGTCAGGTCGACGTGCTCGTGCGACGCCTGGACGGCGGTCTGCACATCGGCGGTCTCGATGCCGTTGGCGAGCTCGAGGATGTCAGCGGTGGGCTGACCGGTCCAGATGTCGAGCTCACCCGACTCGAGCGCCTGCAGCGCCGTGGTCGAGTCGGTGATGGTGCGCACCGTGATCTTCTCGAACTTCGGCGACGGACCCCACGTGTAGAGCGGGTTCGAGGTGATGGTGATGTACTGGTCCTCGACGATTTCGTCGATGACGTACGCACCGCTCGTCAGAGCAGCCGCGGGGCTCTCGGGGAGCGTGGTGTAGCCGTAGCCCTCGTTCCACGCAGCACCGAGCTCGGCGAGAACTTCCTCGTCACCGTCGGTGATCGCAGCGGCGACCTTCTCCTTGGCGCCCTCTGCGAACTTCTTGGCGGCGTCGCGGTATGCGGTGAGGTCGCCCTCTTCGCCCGAGCCGACGTAGGTGTCGTAGGCGGCCTGGACGTCCGCGTACTCGTCCGGGAAGGCGAGTGCGTACGTGCCGTGAGCCGAGACGCCGATCGGGCCGACGAGCTCCCAGTCCACGTAGGGCTCGTCGTAGACGAACGTGATCTTCTTGTCGCCGGTCTCGGGAACCTCGGTGACGAGGTTGTAGCCCGTGGTGGCGGCCGGCGCGAAGGCGTCGGTGACGTTGCCCGAGATGGCAGCCCACTGGAGCAGCATGTCGGTCTCGTCGATCGGAACGCCGTCCGACCAGACGGCGTCAGCCGTGATCGTGTACTCGACGGTGAGCGGGTCGTCCGACACCTTCTCGTACGAGCCGAAGTCCTCGTTGCGGACCAGCTCGGGCGTGTTGTTGTAGTACGCGAAACTCGTGTCGGTCATGTACTTGACATTGCCGTTGGCCGTGTTGTTGCCGGCACCGCTGTCATCGTTGAAGTGGAAGAACCCCGAGTTGTAAGCAACCGTGATCTCCGTGCCTTCGACGACTTCAGACTGGTAGGGGTTTCCGCAGCCGGAGAGCACGAGGGCTCCCACGGCAATGATTCCCGCGCCCGCCGTCAGACGTGCGATCTTCACATTTCCTCCTGTGCAAGGGTTGAGTGCCCAGCCTGTGGCAGCTCTGGACACGGACACGGACACACTAAGCACGGTGTGGGACCGTCGCAAAACAGAATCGCAAACCGTTACATATCCTTAACTCAAAGCGACACGCGTGTGACATTCTGACAACGTGGTCGTTGCCTCTCCTTCGAATCTGCCAGTTCCGGCGCCGCTCGATCACGCGGAGCGGGTGAGACTGCGCTGGGAGATCGGCATCGTGCTGGCCGTCTCGGTCGGGCAGGCGGCGCTCTACTCGGTGCTGGCGCTCGTCCGGGCGCTGCTGCGCCCCGCGCCGCTCGGTGACCAGCAGACGCAGCTGAACCCCTCGCGCGACCAGGCGGCGTTCTGGGACGTGCTGTATCAGGTGCTGTCGGTCTTCTTCGGGCTGGCCCTGGTGGCGCTCGTGGTCTACCTGCTGTGGGAACCCGGATCCAACGCCCTGCGGCGCATCGGCCTCGACTTCCGCGGGTTCGGCCGCGACGCCGGGCGCGGCATCCTGCTCGCCCTCGCCATCGGCGTGCCGGGCTTGGCCCTCTACGCGATCGGCCGCGCGCTGGGGATCACCGTGCAGGTGCAGGCTTCGCCGCTGGATGCCGCGTGGTGGACCGTGCCGCTGCTGCTCCTCGCCGCGCTTCGCGCGGGCCTGACCGAAGAGGTCATCTTCATCGGGTACCTGTTCGACCGGCTGCGACGGCTCGGCTGGGGCTGGTGGAGCATCATCCTGACGACCGCGGCGCTGCGCGCGGCGTACCACGCCTACCAGGGCATCGGTCCGATCATCGGCAACTTCGTGATGGGCGTCGCCTTCGGCTGGTGCTACCGCCGGTGGGGTCGCGTGATGCCGCTCGTGATCGCGCATACGGTGATCGACATCGTGGCGTTCATCGGGTATCCGTTGGCGGTCGCGCTGTGGCCGGGGCTGTTCGGCCCGGTCCCGGCGCCGTCGCCCTCCCCGACGCCCAGCCCGACGGCATCCTGACCCGTCCCGGCGCCCGCGCGATCCGCCTTGTCGGCGGGACGCGCCCGCTACGCGAACGCCTCGATCGGGGGGCAGGCGCAGACGAGGTTGCGGTCGCCGTAGGCCTGGTCGATGCGGCGCACGGGCGGCCAGTACTTCGTCCGCACCAGGGTGTGCACGGGGTACACCGCGGCAGAGCGCGAGTACGGGTGCGTCCACTCGCCCTCGATCACCGACTCGGCGGTGTGCGGGGCGTTCACGAGCGGGTTGTCGTCCGCCGGCCACTCCCCCGCCGCGACGGCATCGGCCTCAGCCTTGATCGCGATCATCGCGTCGATGAATCGCTCGATCTCCGGGAGGTCCTCGGACTCGGTCGGCTCGACCATGAGGGTGCCCGCGACCGGGAACGACATCGTCGGCGAGTGGAAGCCGTAGTCGATGAGGCGCTTGGCCACGTCGTCCACGGTCACACCGGTCGCTTCGCGCAATGGCCGGAGGTCGAGGATGCACTCGTGCGCGACGAGCCCGCCCTCGCCGGCGTACAGCACCGGGTAGTGGTCGCGCAGCCGCAGTGCGATGTAGTTGGCTGCGAGCACCGCCGCCGCCGTCGCATCCTTCAGCCCCTGCAGGCCCATCATGCGCACGTACGCCCACGAGATCGGCAGGATGCCCGCAGACCCGTTCGGCGCGGCCGACACGGCCCCGCCGCCGAACTCCGCTCCCCCGGCGTGGTCGGCGCGCTGCGCGAGCGGGTGTCCCGGCAGGAACGGCGCGAGATGCGCCTTCGCCGCGACCGGACCGACGCCCGGCCCGCCGCCGCCGTGCGGGATCGCGAAGGTCTTGTGGAGGTTCAGGTGCGACACGTCTCCACCGAGGTCGCCGAAGCGGGCGTAGCCCAGCAGCGCGTTGAGGTTCGCGCCGTCGACGTAGACCTGGCCGCCCGCGTCGTGCACCGACTGGGTGATCTCGAGCACGTCGTGCTCGTACACGCCGTGGGTCGACGGGTACGTGATCATCAGCGCCGCGAGCGCGTCGGCGTGCGTCGCGATCTTCGCGCGCAGATCGTCGAGGTCGACGTTGCCGGCGTCATCGCACGCGACGACCACGACCTTCATGCCGGCGAGCACGGCGGAGGCCGCATTCGTGCCGTGCGCCGAAGAGGGGATGAGGCACACGGTGCGGTCGAGATCGCCCCGTGAGCGATGCCAGCCGCGGATCGCCAGCAGGCCCGCGAGCTCGCCCTGCGAGCCGGCGTTGGGCTGCAGCGACACCGCGTCGTACCCGGTGACCTCGGCGAGCCACACCTCGAGCTGCTCGATGAGGGCGAGGTAGCCGCGCACGTCCGCCTCGGGCGCGAACGGGTGAACGCGCGAGAACTCCGGCCACGACACCGCCGCCATCTCGGTAGCCGCGTTGAGCTTCATCGTGCACGACCCGAGCGGGATCATGCCGCGGTCGAGCGCATAGTCGCGGTCGGCGAGCTGCTTGAGGTAGCGCATCATCGCCGTCTCGGAGCGGTGCGTGTTGAAGACCGGATGCGTGAGGAATCCCTCGACGCGGAGCAGGTCCGTCGGCACGGCGCGCAGGGCCTCAGTCGAATCCCACGGCAGGTCGCGCACGTCGTGCTCGTCGGCTGCGGGGAGCCCGAAGGCCCAGGCCACGACCGCGAGGTCGTCGGCGGTCGTCGTCTCGTCGACCGAGACGCCCACGGTCGCGTCATCGGCGAGGTGAAGCTGGTAGCCCTTCGAGCGCGCACGGTCGATCACGCGCTGCGCGGGGCCGGGGGTGATGACGCGGATGCTGTCGAAGAACGAGTCCGCCACGAGCGACAGTCCATACGAGCGCAGCCGTTCGGCGAGCGCCTCGGTCTTCTTCGCGACCTCGGTCGCGATCGCGGCGAGCCCCTGCGGGCCGTGGTACACCGCATACATCGAGGCCATGACGGCCAGCAGCACCTGCGCGGTGCAGATGTTCGAGGTCGCCTTCTCGCGACGGATGTGCTGCTCGCGGGTCTGCAGCGCGAGCCGATAGGCCGGGTTGCCGGCGGCATCCTGCGACACGCCCACGAGGCGGCCCGGAAGCTGTCGCTCGAGGCCCGTGCGCACCGCCATGTAGCCGGCGTGGGGTCCGCCGAAGCCGAGGGGCACACCGAAGCGCTGCGTCGTCCCCACCGCGACATCCGCACCGAGCGAACCCGGCGAGCGCAGCAGCGTGAGGGCGAGAAGGTCGGCGGCGACCACGACGAGGCCGCCCGCGACGTGCGCGGCGTCGGCGACGCCGGACGGGTCCCACACGCGTCCCGACGCGCCCGGATACTGCACGAACACGCCGAAGAGCGCCTCGGGCAGCATCTCGCCGCGGGCGAGGTCGAGCTCGACCAGCTCGATGCCGACGGCGTCGGCGCGGGATTCGAGCAGCGCCTTGGTCTGCGGCAGCGCGTCGGCGTCGACGACGAAGACGTTCGAGGTCGACTTCGAGGCGCGGCGGGCGACGAGCATGCCCTCGACGACGGCCGTCGATTCGTCGAGCATCGACGCGTTCGCCGTCGCGAGCCCGGTGAGGTCGGTCACCATCGTCTGGAAGTTGATGAGCGCCTCCAGGCGCCCCTGCGAGATCTCGGGCTGGTACGGCGTGTACGCGGTGTACCACGACGGGTTCTCGAGCACGTTCCGCGCGATCACCGACGGGGTGAAGGTGTCGTAGTACCCCAGGCCGATCATGGGCCGGGCGACACGGTTCTGCGACGCGAGGGCGCGGAGTTCGGCGAGGGCCTCGGCCTCGGTGGCCGCGGGCGGGATGTCGCTCGTGGTACGCGCCTTCACATGAATGGATGCCGGCACCGCCGTCGCGAGGAGCGCGTCGACGTCTGCGTAGCCGAGCGCGTCGAGCATGACGCGCTGCGCAGCGGCATCCGTTCCGATGTGGCGGTCCGCGAAGGCGCCGGTCACGCCTCGCCGCCCGTGAGCGCGACGTACGCGTCGCGGTCGAGCAGGCCGTCCACCGCTGCCGCATCGACCGTGATCTTGATGAGCCAGCCGTCGCCGAACGGGTCGGAGTTCACCAGCGACGGGTCGTCGACGACGGCCTCGTTCGCGGCGACGACGTCGCCCGTCAGCGGTGCGTAGAGCTCGCCGACCGACTTCGTCGACTCGATCTCGCCGACGACCTGTCCGGCGGTGACGCCGGTGCCTGTGCCGGGAAGCTCGACGAAGACGACGTCGCCGAGCTTGTCGGCGGCGTAGTCGGTGATGCCGACGGTGGCGACATCGCCGTCGAGGGCGATCCACTCGTGCTCGGCGGTGTACTTGAGGCTGTTGAGGTCGGTCACTTGTTCCTCCGGTAGAAGGGCAGGGCGGTCACGGTGGCGGCGATGCGGGTTCCCCGCACGTCGATGGAGAGCTCGGTGCCGGGCTCGCTCGCGTTCGGCGAGACGAAGGCCATGGCGATGGGATGGCCGAGGGTGGGGCTGAGCGCCCCGCTCGTGATCTCGCCGACGACGTCGTCGCCATGGAGAACGGGGTAGCCGGCGCGACCGGCGCGCCGGCCCTCCGACACGAGACCGACGAGCACGGGTGCGTCGGTCGCGATGATCGATTCGAGCGCCGAGCGGCCGACGAAGTCCGAGGTCTTCGTCGACAGCGGCACCACGCGGCCGAGACCGGCCTGCGCCGGGATCACGTGGCGCGACAGTTCGTGGCCGTACAGCGGCATGCCCGCCTCGAGCCGCAGCGTGTCGCGGGAGGCGAGACCGGCCGGCACCAGCCCGAGGGGCTCGCCGGCGGCGAGGAGGGCGTCCCACAGGGCGACCGCGCGGTCGGCGTCGACACTGATCTCGAAGCCGTCCTCGCCGGTGTACCCGGTGCGGCTGACGAGCACCGCGCTGTCGCCGAACCGCATGCCCATCGCGGCGTAGTACGGGAGCGTGTCGAGGGTGTGTCCCATCGCGAGGTCGTCGTCGTGGCCGAGGCCCGCGGTCTGCTGCAGGATCTCGCGCGCCCGCGGCCCCTGCACGGCGATGAGCGCGTCGCCCAGCTCGACGAGTTCGGCATCGAACCCGACCAGGCGCTCCAGCAGCGCCGAACGGACCGCATCGCGGTTGCCGGCGTTGGCGACGATGAGGAACTGGTCCTCGGCGTTGCGCGTCACGATGAGGTCGTCGACGATGCCGCCCTCGGGGGCGAGGATCATCGTGTACTTCGCCCGAGACAGCTTCAGCGCTGTCGGGTCGAACGCGAGCGCGTAACCGAGGAAGGCCTCGCGCTCGGGACCGGCGACCCCGAATTGGGCCATATGCGAGATGTCGAAGAGGCCGGCCGCCGTGCGGACGGCATGGTGCTCGGCGAGATCGGACGAGTACCGCACCGGCATCATCCACCCGCCGAAATCGGTGAACGAGGCGCCGAG
Organism: Microbacterium sp. 2FI; assembly: GCF_005502885.1. Classification (GTDB taxonomy): domain Bacteria; phylum Actinomycetota; class Actinomycetes; order Actinomycetales; family Microbacteriaceae; genus Microbacterium. The sequence continues at coordinate 12,170 of NZ_SCMR01000030.1, read as the reverse complement.
GGCGCCGTGGCGCTCGTAGAGGGGTGTCGTGCGGGGTTCGTTCATGAGTTCTCCCGTTCGCGGTCGGGTAGACGCCGGACGGCGTCTGGGAACTCCCCCTCTGTCATGGGCCTGAGAGTTTCGCCGCGGCATCCATTCCCGGTGAATGGGATGCTGCGACTTTCACCTTCGGCGGATTCGCTCGAATCGCTCGAATCGCTTTCCAGAGTCGGCCTCACCCGAACGGTACGCGGTACCTGAGAGATTGGCGGGGAGGCTTGCTCCTTCGGTGCTCGACGATCACGCTGTCGAGGCTCTCCCGCCCGGGTCGTTGGCCGGTATTGACTTGCGGAGCAAGCTTAGCGGCCGGATGCCGTCAGCCGATGCAGCGGCCCGATGAGACCTGATCCGAAAGCGAGGCCGCCTGAGCGGCGACGGGGTCGAGCTCTGCCATCGTCATCGCGTACCCGCGCTCTGCGTCGTTCTCGGCGCGGGCGAACACCACCCCGGCGACCGCGCCGTCATCGGTGAGCAGCGGCCCGCCGGAGTTGCCCGGACGCACCGCCGCCTGCAGCGCGTAGATCTCGCGCGGCGCGAGGCCGTCGTCGTAGATGTTCGGCACCGGCACGGTGCCCACCGACAGCACGCCCGCCGAGATCATGGTGAACGGCCCGCCGAGCGGGAAGCCCTGCACCGCGGCCGCCGTCCCCGCCGGCACCGTCGGCACGAGCGGCAGCGGGACCGCATCCAAGCCGTCGACCGCGACGACGGCGAGGTCGTCGACCGGGTCGAAGTAGACGATGCGACCCTCGCGTGCGGCGCGGCCGGGCAGTTCGACGACGGGCTGATCGACGCCGGCGACCACGTGCGCGTTCGTGACGATGCGGTCGGGAGCCACGACGAAGCCGCTGCCGGTCGAGCTCGTGCCGCACGAGTACGCGGTGCCCGAGACACGGGCGACGGATGCCGCCGCCTGCGTCAGCTCGGGATCGTCGAGGTCGACGGGCGGGACGCTCGGCACCTCGCCGATCTCGAGCAGGTCGCCGAGCGCGGGGATGCCCTCGTCGAGCACGAGGGTGCGGAGTTCGGCAAGGCCGCGGGAAACGGGCGCGGGCGTGAGGCGTTCGATCGTGCGCAGCACCGTCGAGGACGAAACCGCCGACGAGACGATCGGCATGCCGGTCGCAGCCAGACTCGCGCCGGCGAGCGACAGCGCCAGCGCGGCGGCGACGACGCCGACACCGGCGCCGAGCAGCCGGTCGAAGACCCGGAGCGGCGTGCGGTCGACGCCGCGGCGCAGGGCCGAGCCGACGGCACCGCCGATGGAGGCGCCGCCGATCAGCAGCCCCAGCGTCGCCAGCACCACCACGAGCGGGCGCCACTGCTGCCACGGCCACGCGTCGTTGACGAGCGGCACCAGCCAGTACGCGGCAGCACCCCCGGCCACGAGACCCGCGATCACCCCGATGCTGCCGACGAATCCGCGCGTCGCGCCGGCGACCAGCGCGCCGATCAGCACGAGCACGAGCACGATGTCGACGATCAGCACGGTTCTCCTCGGGACGCGGTGCAGACAGGGACCACCCACGCTACGTGCGAATCCTATGAGCAGGCACCGACGCCGCTCGGACACCCGCGCGCCACCGGTTTGCCCTTCAGGTCAGAGTGACACTAAGATGGACTCGGAGTAATAGTCATGATGACAAGAACCAGCATCCTCGAGCCCGACCCCACGGCGGCGGCCCCCGCCGACGCGACCCGCGTTGCGGTGTCGACCGTGATCTTCACGCTCCGCCGCGCCGCCGATTCCGAGCACGCCAGCGTCTTCCTGCCGCTCGTTCGTCGTACACGCGACCCGCACGAGGGACTGTGGGCACTCCCGGGCGGCTGGCTCGACGCCGCTGAGAGCCTCGACGCCGCGGCATCCCGAACCCTCGGCGAGACCACCGGGCTCGCACCGAGCTATCTCGAGCAGCTGTACGCGTTCGGCGCGGTCGACCGCTCTCCCACGCGCGCCGTCTCGATCGTGTACTGGGCACTCGTGCGCTCCGACGAGATCCCCGGAGACGACATCGAGAACGTCCGCTGGTTCGATGCCGCAACCCTCCCCCGTCTCGCCTTCGACCACAACGAGATCGTCGACTACGCGTTGTGGCGTCTACGCAACAAGGTGGGCTACAGCCGCATCGCGCACGGGCTCCTGGCCGACGCGTTCACCCTGGCCGAGTTGCGCGAGGTTTACGAGTCGATCCTCGGTCGCCGCCTCGACCCCGCGAACTTCCGCCGCCAGGTCGAGAACTCGGGGAACCTCATCCCCACCGACCGCTTCCGCACGGGCAGTCACCGCCCGGCGCGGCTCTATCGCTACAACCAAGAGGTCGAGCTGGCCGATCGCGGCCCGCTCGTCCCCCGCCACTGAATCGAGCACGCCATGTCTGCGATCGGCATCACCCTCCAGCCCCGTCCCACCGACGCCTCCGTCGACCACGCCATCCAGGCGATCGTCGCGGGCGCGTCGAGCGCAGAGACCTGCAACACCGACCTCGCATCGGGTCCGTGGGACTTCGACTCCCGTCCGGGCTACGGCCCCGGCTCGTCGATGGGCGACGTGATCCCCACCGGCTCCCCGCGCCAGGGCGAACTGCCGCAGGAGTACCGCGATGCGTCCGAAGCAGAGCTCGCAGCGCGGATCGTCGCCGCGAAGGCGACCCTCGGCGACCGCGTCGTCGTGCTCGGCCACTTCTACCAGCGCGAAGAGGTCATCCTCCACGCCGACTACGTCGGCGACTCGTTCCAGCTCGCGAACGCGGCTCTCGAGCACCCGGATGCCGAAGCCATCGTCTTCTGCGGTGTGCACTTCATGGCCGAGACCGCCGACCTGCTCTCACAACCCGAGCAGTCCGTGATCCTCCCCAACCTCGCCGCCGGCTGCTCGATGGCCGACATGGCCGACATCGACCAGGTCGAGGAGTGCTGGGAGCAGCTCGCCGACGTCTACGGAGACATGGACGCGACGGATGCCGACGGCCTCGTGCCCGTGGTCCCGGTGACGTACATGAACTCCTCGGCCGCGATCAAGGGGTTCGTCGGCCGCCATGGCGGCATCGTGTGCACGTCGTCCAACGCGCGCACCGTTCTCGAGTGGGCGTTCGAGCGGGGACGCCGCGTGCTCTTCTTCCCCGACCAGCACCTGGGGCGCAACACCGCCAAGGCGATGGGCGTGCCGCTCGAGCAGATGCCGATGTGGAATCCGCGCAAGCCGCTGGGCGGGTCCGATGCCCAGACCCTCGACGACGCCCGCGTGATCCTGTGGCACGGCTTCTGCTCGGTGCACCGTCGCTTCAGCGTCGAGCAGATCGAGCGGGCGCGCGTCGAGCACTCGGGCGTCCGCGTCATCGTGCACCCGGAGTGCCCCATGGAGGTCGTCGACGCGGCCGACGAGTCTGGCTCGACCGACTACATCCGCCGCGCCATCGAGGGTGCGACCGAGCCCACGACCTTCGCGATCGGCACCGAGGTCAACCTCGTGCAGCGCCTGGCCGCCGACAACCCCCAGCACGAGATCTTCTGCCTCGACCCGGTGGTGTGCCCGTGCTCGACGATGTACCGCATCCACCCCGGCTATCTCGCGTGGGTGCTCGAAGGCCTCGTCGCCGGAGAGGTGCGCAACCGCATCACGGTTCCGGCCGACGTCGCCGACCCGGCGCGCCTCGCCCTCGAGCGGATGCTGGCAGCCAAGCCTCCGGCAGCGCCCGCGGCTGATTGGGAGAACGCGTCATGACAGCGCCCACGGTCGCTCAGCGAGCGCATGCCGTCGTCGTGGGCAGCGGCATCGCCGGCCTCACCGTGGCACTTCACGCGGTCGAGCACGGCTGCCGCGTGACGCTGGTGACCAAGGACGTGCTCGAGCACGCCAACACCCGCTACGCGCAGGGCGGCATCGCCGGCGTCATGTTCGACGACGACCGCACCGCCGACCACGAGCGCGACACCCTGACAGCAGGCGCCGGACTCGCCGACCCCGAAGCGGTGCGCGTGCTCGTCGAGGAAGGCCCGGCGCGTATCCGCGAGCTCATCGATCTCGGCGTCGGATTCGACCGCGGCGCAGACGGCGACTTCGTCAAAGGGCTCGAAGCCGCCCACTCGTACCCGCGCATCCTCCACGCCGGGGGCGACGCGACCGGAACCGCGATCGAGAAGGCGCTCGTGGCGCGGCTGCGTGCGAGCCGCGTGCGGGTCGTCGAGCACGCGTTCCTCATCGATCTGGTGCTGACGGACGGGCGCGTGACGGGTGTCGACCTGCTCGTGGAAGACGAGCACCGCGAGCGCGTCGAGGCCGACGCGATCGTGCTCGCCACCGGCGGCGCGGGTGAGCTGTACGCTCACTCGACGAACCCCGCTGTCGCCACCGGCGACGGCATCGCCGCCGCGATCCGCGCGGGCGCAGCGGTCGCCGACCTCGAGTTCTTCCAGTTCCACCCGACGGTCCTGGCGGTCGGCGACTCGTTCCTCGTCTCCGAGGCCGTTCGCGGCGAGGGCGCGACCCTCGTGGATGAGCACGGGCGCCGCTTCGCGTTCGACGCACATCCCGACGGCGAGCTCGCCCCGCGCGACGTCGTCTCACGGGCGATCGCCCAGCAGATGGAGGCGCAGGACGGACGCCCGGTCTTCCTCGACGCGACCGTTCTCCGCCCCACCTACGACGAGCGCCGCGCGTTCCTCGCGCGCCGCTTCCCCACGATCGATCGCGCCGTACGCGACCGCGGGCTCGACTGGGCGGCGGCGCCGATCCCGGTGACGCCGGCGGCGCACTACCTGATGGGCGGGGTGGTCACCGATCTGTTCGGCCGCACGACGCTCCCCGGTCTCTACGCCGTCGGCGAGGTCGCCCGCACCGGCGTGCACGGCGCGAACCGCCTCGCGTCGAACTCGCTCCTGGAAGGCGCCGTCTTCGGCGCTCGCGCCGGCGACGTGATCGCATCGGATGCCGCAACCGGCATATGGCCGGCGACCGAAGGGTTCGCCGCCCCCGTGGCGCGACCTGCCCCGGCGACCGACGCCGCGGCGGCGGCGGCGTTCTCGCGAGCCGCGCTCCAGGAACTGCTGTGGGAGGACGCCGGACTCGTGCGTGACGAAACCGGTCTCGGCCGCGCCGCCGGCGTCCTCGCGACCTGGCGCGCGCAGCCACGGGAGCCCCGCACCGAGCACGACTTCGAGGACGAGAACCTGCTGCTGCTCGCTGTGCGCTTGGTCGATGCTGCCCGCGAACGCCGGGAATCGGTCGGCGCGCATCACCGCCGCGACGCCGGGCAGTCCGAGAACGCCGGCCGCGGCATCCCTTCATCCACCGCTCTCCGGCAGGAGGCCCTCGCATGCTGACCCGCACCACGATCGACCGCGTCGTCGGCGCCGCCCTCGAAGAGGATGCGCCGTGGGGCGACATCACGAGCGAGATGCTGATCATTCCGACGGCGACCGCTCGCGCCGATCTCGTCGCGCGCGAAGCGGGTGTCTTCAGCGGAGGCGAGGTGTTCGCGGCGGCCTTCCGGCTCACCGATCCCCGCATCGAGGTGGAACTGGTGGCCGAGGACGGCGAGTGGTTCGACGCGGGTGCCGTACTCGCCGTCGTGAGCGGGCCGGCTCGCGGCGTGCTGACCGCCGAGCGCATCGGCCTGAACTTCGTGCAGCGGATGTCGGGCATCGCGACCCTCACCGGCCGCTACGTCGCCGAGGTCGCCCACACCGGCGCCCGCATCGCCGACACCCGCAAGACCACGCCATTGCTGCGGGCATTCGAGCGGCACGCCGTCGTGAACGGCGGCGGACACAACCACCGGTATTCGCTGTCGGACGCCGTCATGGCCAAGGACAACCATCTGGCCGTGCTCGCCCAGAAGGGCGTCTCGGTGACCGCGGCGCTGCAGGGAGCGATCGCCCGGCTTCCGCACACCACCCACGTCGAGGTCGAGGTCGATCGGCTCGAGCAGATCGACGCGGTGCTGGCGGCGGGCGTCGGCACGATCATGCTCGACAACTTCTCGCTCGAGGATCTGCGCGCAGGCGTGGCTCAGATCGGCGGACGCGCGACCGTCGAGGCATCCGGCGGCGTGTCCCTCGAGACGGTCCGTGCGATCGCCGAGACGGGGGTCGACGTCGTCTCGGTCGGCGCGCTCACGCACTCCGCCCGCGCCCTGGACCTCGGCCTGGACGTGCGCCTCGACGCCACCCACGTCCCCCTCTGACGGACCCGTCATGGGCATGCTCTACCTCGACAACGCCGCCACCACCCCGGTGCGCCCGGAGGTGCTCGAGGCGATGGCGCCGTACCTCACGCGGTGGTACGGCAATCCGTCGAGCCACCACACCGTGGGCGAGGCGGCCGCCGACGCACTCGCCGACGCGCGGGCGCGCGTCGCCCGCGTGCTCGGCCTCCGCGCCGGTGACGTCGTCTTCACCTCGGGCGGCACCGAGGCCAACAACCTCGCCGTGAAGGGCATCGCGATCGGCGCGTGGCAGCTCTCGGGCCGCCGCCACGTGGTCACGAGCCCCATCGAACACGAGTCGATCCTCGAATCGGTCGCCTACCTCGAGCGCATCCACGGCTTCGCGGTCACGCGCGTGGGCGTCGACGGCGTCGGGCGCATCGATGCGGATGCCGTCGCCGACGCCGTCTGCGACGACACTGCGCTGGTCAGCATCGGGTACGCCAACAACGAAGTGGGCACGGTTCAGGATGCCACCGCGATCGCCCGCGCGGTGCGGGAGCGCGGGGTGCCGATCCACATCGACGCGGTGCAGGCGGCCGGATGGCTGTCGCTGTCGGCGGCCGAACTCGGAGTCGACGCGATCACGATAGCCGGGCACAAGGTCGGCGCGCCCAAGGGCACCGGTGTCCTGGGTGTGCGGGGCCGCATTCCCCTCGAGCCCCTGCTCCACGGCGGGGGTCAGGAGCGCGGCCGCCGCAGCGGCACCGAGGACGTCGCCGGGGCGGTCGCGATCGCGACGGCGCTCGAACTCGCAGACGGCGAACGCGCGGCGGCATCCGCGCGCGTGTCGGCCGTTCGGGACGCGTTCATCGCGCGTGTGCTCACCCTCGTGCCGTCAGCCCGGCTCACCGGCGACCCCGTGCAGCGTCTCCCCGGCACCGCGAGCTTCACGTTCGCCGGCACGAGCGGCGAGGCTGTGCTGCTCGAACTGGAGCGCCGCGGTGTCGTCTCGTCGAGCGGCTCGGCGTGCGCCGCCGGCAGCGACGAGCCGTCCCACGTGCTGCTGGCGATGGGGATCGCCCCCGAGGTTGCGCAGACGGCCGTGCGCTTCACGCTGCCGCACGGGTGGACCGCCGGCCTGGATGCTGTCGCCGACGCGGTCGCCGCTTCCGTGGCAGCCGTAGGCTCGAACGCGTGACTTCGCCCGCATCCCCCGCCGTCACCGTCATCGTCCCCGGCTACGACGTCGCCGACTACGCCGAAGAGGCGCTCGCGTCGCTGCGCGCGCAGACCTTCGCGTCCTGGGTCGCCGTGCTCGTCGACGACGCCTCGACCGATGCCACCGGCGCGATCTTCGACGCCGCTGCGGCCCTCGACCCGCGGTTCCGCGTCGTCCATCACCCCGAGCGGCGTGGGCTGAGCGCCGCCCGCAACACGGGGCTCGACCTCGTCGAGACGCCGTTCCTCGGCTTCCTCGACGCGGATGACCGGTTCACACCGCACGCCCTCGAGAAGCTCGTCGGCACGCTGGTCGCCAGCGGCAGCGATCTCGCCGTCGGTGCGTACGTGCGGCTCCGGCCCGACGCGCTCGGCGGCTACACGCCGGGAACCGTGCAGCCCTGGGTCGCTGCGTCGACCGAGCCCGCGCGCACCGCGACGACGCTCGCGGACCACCCGGAGGCCTCGGGAAACATCGTCGCCTGGTCGAAGGTGAGCCGCACCGCGCTGTGGCACCACGCAGCGCTGCGCTTCCCGGTCGGCAGGGCCTACGAGGATCAGATCATCGCGCAGCAGCTCTACACGCGTGCGTGCTCGTTCGACGTCATCCCCGACGTCGTCGTCGAATGGCGGGAGCGCGCCGACGGGTCGTCGATCACACAGCAGAAGCGCGAGCTCGCGGTGATGCGCGACTACATCGAGGCGCTGTCGGGCGGCATCGCGGTGCTGGATGCCGCCGGGCGGTTCGCGGCGGCATCCGCTCGTGTCCGCCTCATCCTCGCGATGGACCTGCCCCCGCTCATCGAGCTGGGGCGCGACCACCCCGATCCGCAGTACCGGCGGGACCTCGGGCTGTTCGCTCGCACGATGTGGGACCGCGCCGACGTCCTCACCCGCGAGGGGCTGACCGACGTCGCGGTGGCCGCGGCGCGCGACGCCGCCCGCTGGCACTAGCGACTCCGTCGGGCGCGCCGCTCAGGCGTCGGGCAGCTCCGCCACCGGCGCCCACGCCTGCAGGTCGAGCGGCGCTGCGGGAATGCCGGGCGGGCGATCGGCGCGGCGATCCGGGTGATCGGCGGGCGGGTCCGCTTCTTCGGCTTCGAGGATGCGGGATGCCGCCAGCTGCTCGGCCGCGAGCTCGGAGTACAGTCCGCCGGCGGCGAGCAGTTCGGCGTGGGTGCCCGATTCGACGATCCTGCCGGCCTCGACGACGTGGATGACGTCGGCGGCGATGACGGTCGACAGGCGATGGGCGATCGAGAGGGTGGTGCGGCCGCGGGCCGCGGCATCCAGCGCCTCCTGCACCACGCGCTCCGAGACGGTGTCCAGCGCCGAGGTCGCCTCATCGAGGAGCAGCACGGGCGGATCCTTCAGCAGCACCCGCGCGATCGCGATACGCTGCTTCTCGCCGCCCGAGAGGCGGTACCCGCGCTCGCCGACGACGGTGTCGTAGCCGAGTGCGAAGCCGGCGATGAGGTGGTGGATGTTCGCCGCGCGGCAGGCCGCTTCGAGCTCGGCATCCGTCGCATCGGGCTTGGCATAGCGCAGGTTCTCGGCGATCGTCGCATGGAAGAGGTAGGTCTCCTGCGACACGATCCCGATGTGGTCGATGATCGACTCCTGGTGGAGCCGGCGCACATCCGCGCCGGCGAACAGCACGGCACCGTCGCTCGCCTCGTACATGCGGGGCGTGAGGTACAGCACGGTGGTCTTCCCCGCGCCCGACGGTCCGACGAAAGCGACATGCTGCCCGGGGTCGGCGGTGAAGGAGATGCCGCCGAGCGTGGGCCGGGCATCGGCCGCGGCGTCCGGATAGCGGAAGACGACGTCGCGGAATTCGATCCGTCCGATCGGCCCCGGTGCCGCTTCGACGTCGATGGCGTCGGGCGCATCGCTGATGGCGGGCACGAGGTCGAGGTACTCGAAGATGCGCGCGAAGAGCGCGGCAGAGGTCTGCACGTCGAGCGCGACCCGCATGAGGCCCATCAGCGGCATCAGCAGTCGCGCCTGCACGGTCGTGAAGGCCACGATCGTGCCCGCGGTGATCGTGTCGGTGCCGCCGGTGATGAGATAGCCCGACACGAGGTAGATGACCGCAGGGACGCTTGCCATCAGCACCTGCACGACGGCGAAGAAGCCCTGGCCGCTCATGGCGCGGCGCACCTGCAGGCGCACCTGGTTGACGTTCTCGTCTCGATAGCGGGCCGACTCGGTGCGCTGGCGGTTGAACGACTTCGACAGCAGGATGCCGGACACGCTCAAGGTCTCCTGCGTGATCGCCGTCAGCTCCGACAGCGACTCCTGCGTCTCACCGGCGATCCGCGCCCGCACCTGGCCGACGCGACGCTGCACGATGATCAGGAACGGCATGAGCACGACGGCGATGAGCGTCAGTCGCCAGTCGATGATGAGCATCGCGACGAGCGAAGCGATCACGGTGACGGCATTGCCGAGGATGCTGGTCACCGTGTTCGTGAGGACGCCCGACACCCCGCCGACATCGTTCTGCAGGCGTGACTGGATGACCCCGGTCTTGGTGCGGGTGTAGAAGCCGAGCTCCATGGACTGCAGGTGATCGAAGAGCTTCACGCGCAGGTCGCCGGTCACCTTGTTGCCGACGGTGGAGGTGAACCACGTCTGAGCGACGCCGAGCACCGCCGAGAGCAGGAACAGCACGATCATGATCAGCACGAGCCGCCACAGCAGCGCGAGGTCGGGTGCCGAGCCGTCGATCGGGAAGAGCGCCTGGTCGAAGATCTGCTGCACCAGCAGCGGCGGGATCACCGCGATCGCAGCGCCGACGACGACCAGCAGGCACGTGACCACGATGCGGCCCGTGTACGGCCGGAACAGCGCGATGACACGGTGGCCGAGGTCGGGGATCTTTGGCGCCTGCGCGTTGAGCTTGCGCTGCGCCTCGGTGTCGACCGGGCGGAATCCGGGATGGCCGCCGCCTCCGCCGCCTCCTCCGCCCCCGCGCATGCTCACCTCGCCAGCCTAATGAGCGCGACGACACCGAAGGCCGCGCATACTTTTCCCTGGGAATCGGGAATGCCCTGTCGTACTCGGCCGTTATGGTCAAGGCTTGCCATCCTCGGGTGGCTGCTTCGCTGTTCACCCGAGCCCGAGGAGACGACCTATGGCCGCCATCGACACCACCCCCGGAACGGGAAGCATGGCCGTGCCCGCCACGGCCGCGCCGGTCGGCGGAGGCGCCACGACCCTGCGCCCCGAAGAGAGCCGCGTCATCTGGCTGCTTCTCGGAGCCGCCTTCGTCGCGATCCTCAACGAGACCACGATGGGCGTCGCGATCCCGCACCTCATCACCGATCTCGGCATCACCGCGCTCGCCGCGCAGTGGCTGACCACCGCCTTCATGCTCACGATGGCGGTCGTGATCCCGATCACCGGCTTCCTCCTCCGCCGCTTCACCACTCGGCAGATGTTCATCGCCGCGATGGGCCTCTTCTCGCTCGGCACCCTGATCGCCTTCCTCTCCCCCGGGTTCCCCATGCTGCTCGTCGCCCGCGTCGTGCAGGCATCGGGCACGGCGATCATGATGCCGCTGCTCATGACCACGATCATGACCGTCGTCCCGGCCGCGATCCGCGGTCGCATGATGGGCCGCGTCAGCATCGTGATCTCGCTCGCTCCGGCGATCGGCCCGACGCTCGCCGGCGCACTGCTCGACACGGTGGGCTGGCGCTGGATCTTCGGCATCGTGCTGCCTATCGCGCTCGTCGCCCTCGCGGTCGGCGCGCGCTGGATCCACAACCTCGGCGAGACGACCCGTGCGCCGATCGACATACTCTCGGTCGTCCTCTCCGCACTCGGTTTCGGCGGGCTCGTCTACGGGCTCAGCCAGCTGGGCGGCGGCGGGCACGGCACCGGGTCGGACGCCGCGGCCGCCGATGCGCTGTCGTCGGCGTCGATGGCGATCTCGCTCACCGTCGGCGTGATCGCGCTCGGCCTGTTCGCGTGGCGTCAGATCATCCTGCAGCGCGAGGACGACGCCCTGCTCGACCTCCGCGTCTTCCGCTCGGCGAACTTCTCGCTCTCGATCGGCCAGATGGCGCTCATGTCGATGGCGTTCTTCGGCGCGATCACGGTGCTGCCGCTGTACCTGCAGCGCGTGCACGGCATCTCGCCTCTCGAGACCGGTCTCATCGTGCTTCCGGGCGCCCTCGCCATGGGCTTCGCCGGCCCGCTCATCGGTCGCATCTACGACCGCTGGGGCACGCGCGTGCTGCTGGTGCCGGGCGCGGTCATCACGAGCGCGATGCTGTGGTTCTACACGACCTACACGCCCACCACGCCCATCTGGGTGATCGTCACCGCGCACACCGTGCTGTCGATCGGCCTGGCGCTGTCGTTCACGCCGCTCTTCACGGCGTCGCTGGCTTCGCTCCAGCCGAAGTTCTACTCGTACGGCTCAGCCGTCGTCGGAACCGTGCAGCAGGTCGCCGGAGCAGCCGGCATCGCGATGATGTTCGGCATCATGTCGGCCGTCACCGCGGGCGCAATCGATGCCGGCGCCGACGCGATCGCGGCAGAAGGCGCCGGAACGCAGGCTGCGTTCCTGCTCGCCGCGATCCTTTCGCTGCCACTGCTGGTCGGCGCGTTCCTGATCCGCAAGCCCGCCGACGCCCCACACGGCGCAGCCCCCGTCGGCCACTGACGGCCACTGACGGCCCCTGACGGCCCCTGACGGCCCCTGACGGTTCGGATGCCGGGAGGCTCGCCTTCCGGCATCCGAACCGTCAGGGG
>NZ_SCMR01000002.1 GCF_005502885.1 Microbacterium sp. 2FI | reverse complement strand
GGGTTCGGGGCGTCGGGGGTGCTGTCGCTCACGGGAGGGCCTTTCGTCGGATGCTTCCCCCCAGCGTTCCAGCGTGCGTCGCGGAGTGTCAAACGGCGCGCCGGTAGGCTGGTGCGGATCTGTCACACACCGTCGGGAGCACTCTCATGTCCAGCGATCGCGTCGTCCTCGTCACCGGCGGAAACCGCGGCATCGGCCGCGCCATCGCCGAGCGCTTCGTGGCGGAGGGGTACAAGGTCGCCGTGACGGCTCGCTCGGGTGAGGGACCCGCGGGAACCCTCACGGTGCGTGCGGATGTGACGGATGCAGCCGCCGTCGATGCGGCGTTCACCGAGGTCGAGGCCGCCCTCGGCCCGATCGCGATCGTGGTGGCCAACGCCGGGATCACGAAGGACACGCTCCTGCTGCGCATGACCGAGGACGACTTCGACAGCGTCGTGGCGACGAACCTCGGCGGCGCCTTCCGCGTCGTCAAGCGTGCGTCCAAGGGGATGCTGCGGGCCCGGTGGGGTCGCGTCATCCTCATCTCGAGCGTCGTGGGCCTCTACGGCTCGGCCGGCCAGATCAACTACGCCGCGTCCAAGAGCGCCCTCGTCGGCTTCGCCCGCTCGCTCACGCGTGAGCTGGGCGCTCGTGGAATCACGGCGAACGTGGTCGCGCCGGGCTTCATCGAGACCGATATGACGGCGGAGCTCAGCGACGAGACCCAGGCCGACTATCGCAAGAGCATTCCTGCGGGCCGCTTCGCGACGGCGGACGAGGTCGCCGGTGTGGTGACCTGGATCGCGTCGGATGACGCCGCGTACATCTCGGGTGCCGTGATCCCCGTCGACGGCGGTCTCGGCATGGGGCACTGACCCCGCGCCGGCCCGCGTCAGGCGAGCGCTGAGAGGATCGCCTCGGCGACCTTCTGCGGCTGCGACAGCTGCGGCCAGTGGCCGGTCTTCTCGCCCTCGGCGTTCAGCTGGATGATCCGCAGGTCGTCGATCGCGACGAGTTCGGCAGCCCAGTCCGGCGCCTGACGGATGATGTCGCGGATGCCGGCTTCGGGCACCGTGCCGGTGATCATCGTCATCGGGACCGTGCGCCGCCGCTCGTCGCCCAACCGCAGGGTGTCGGTCGGGACGCGTTCGGGCACCGACTTCGCGCGAGACGCGGCTGAGGCCCGTGTCTGCTCGTCGAGGTCGGCGATCTCCTCGTCGTCGAACGAGTCCCACCCCGGGAACGGGATCACACCGTCGACCACCGGGAACTCCCAGATCGATCCGCCGTCGGACGGCGGGAACGTGTCGAGCAGCACGATGTGCGCAACGCGGTCAGGGCGTGCATCCAGGGCGCCGTAGGCGACATTGCCGCCGCCGCTGTGGCCGACGAGCACGACCGGCCCGTCGATCCGGTCGATCTCGGCGACCGTGGCCGAAACCCAGTCCGCGATGCCGATCTCGGCGGAGTCGGCGGCGGGTTCGCCGACGCCGGGCATCGTGAGGGGACGGGTCGCGTGCCCGGCGGCTTCGAGCGCCGGTGTCACCTCGCCCCATGTCGACGCGTCGAGCCAGAGTCCGGGAACCAGGATGATGTCCATGCCCCGAACGCTACTCGGGCGGTCCGACATCCGCGACGATCAGGGAAGGAGGGCGATGACCTCGGCGAGATCCACGGGGCCGACCACGACGTGGGCCTGCGCTCGCACGGCAGGCTTCGCGTTGAAGGCGATGCCGAGCCCTGCCGCCGCCATCATGCGCAGATCGTTGGCGCCGTCGCCGATCGCGATCGTGCGGTGCAGCGGCACCCCGCGCTCGGCCGCCCACTCCCGAAGCGCCGACGCCTTCGCCTCGGCATCCACGATCTCGCCGTCGACCCGGCCGCTCAGCTCGCCGCCTGCCGTCGCGAGGCGATTGGCGCGCCACACGTCGACGCCGAGGTCCGGGGCCACCGTGTCGAGGATCTCGTGGAACCCGCCCGAGACGACCCCGACGGCGCCGCCGCGCTCGTGCACGGCCGCGACGAGCTCACGCACGCCGGGCGTGGGCTCGATCCGCTCGAGGACGCGGGCGAACGCCGAGACGGGGACCCCCGCGAGCGCTTCCACGCGCGAACGCAGGCTCGTGGCGAAGTCGACCTCGCCGCGCATCGCCGACTCGGTGGCCGCGGCCACCTCGGGCCCGCGGCCGGCCTCGTCGGCGATGAGCTCGATGACCTCGTTGCGGATCAGCGTCGAATCGGCGTCGAGAACGACGAGGAAGCGTGCGGGAGCGGGCATCCCACAACGCTAGCGGGCCGCCACGCGCCCGCAGCGCCCTGTGTCACCGTGCGACGTGGAAGCCCTTGCCGACGACGGTGATGCCCGAATCGGTGATCGTGAAGCCGCGTGCGAGATCCTTCTCGCGGTCGACGCCCACGGTCGCACCGTCGGCGAGAACCACGTTCTTGTCGAGGATCGCGCGATGGATGCGGGCACCCGCGCCGACGTGCACGTGGTCGAAGAGCACCGAATCGGTGATCGTCGACCCGCCGCCGGCGAGTGTCCAGGGGCCCACGACGCTGCGCTCGAGATGCGTGCCCGAGAGCACCGAGCCGAGCGAGACGATCGAGTCGATCGAGTTGCCGATGCGCCCCACCGAGTCGCGCACGAACTTCGCGGGGGGCGAATTGACCGCCTGGGAGTGGATCGGCCAGTCCATGTTGTAGAGGTTGAAGACGGGCAGCGTCGAGATGAGATCCCGGTGTGCGTCGAAGAACGAGTCGATCGTCCCGACGTCGCGCCAGTAGTCGCGATCGCGATCGGTCGACCCGGGCACGTCGTTGCGCTTCATGTCGTACACGCCCGCCTCGCCGCGACCGACGAAGTACGGCACGATGTCGCCGCCCATGTCGTGGTTCGAGGTGGGCAGTTCGCCGTCGGATTCGACGGCTTCGATCAGGGCGTCGGCGTCGAAGATGTAGTTGCCCATCGACGCCAGCACCTCGTGCGGGGCGTCGGCGAGGCCGGTCGGGTTCTGCGGCTTCTCGAGGAACTCGTTGATCTTGCCCGGGTCGTCCTTGTCGACGTCGATGACGCCGAACTGATTGGCGAGGGCGATCGGCTGGCGGATGCCGGCGACGGTCGCACGGGCGCCCGACTCGATGTGCGCGGCGAGCATCTGGCGGAAGTCCATGCGATAGACGTGGTCGGCGCCGATGACCACGACGATGTCGGGCTTCTCGTCGTTGACGAGGTTGAGGCTCTGCAGGATGGCGTCGGCCGAACCCGAGAACCAGCGCTTGCCGAGCCGCTGCTGTGCGGGCACCGACGCGACATACGAGTCCAGCAGCGCCGACATGCGCCACGTCTGCGAGATGTGGCGGTCGAGGCTGTGCGATTTGTACTGCGTCAGCACAACGATCTGCCGCAACCCCGAATTTATGAGATTCGATATCGCGAAGTCGATGAGGCGGTACTGGCCGCCGAACGGCACAGCGGGCTTCGCCCGATCCGCCGTCAGGGGCATCAGGCGCTTTCCCTCGCCACCGGCGAGGATGATTCCGAAGACCTTCGGCGCTGCAGGCATGGCACCACACTATGACCCACACCGCTGCTGGACTAGTTTCGACACATGCGCGTCGACATCGTCACGAAGGAATACCCGCCCGAGATCTACGGCGGAGCGGGCGTCCACGTCACCGAACTCGTCACAGCGCTGCGCACGACCCTCGATGTGCGGGTGCGCGCGTTCGGTGTCGAGCGCGACGAACCCGGCACGACGTCCTACGGCGTCCCGACCGAGCTGTCGGCTGCCAACGCCGCGGTGCAGACCCTCGGGACCGACCTCGAGATCGTGACCGATGTGGCCGGCGCAGACGTCGTGCACAGCCACACCTGGTACGCGAATTTCGCCGGCCATCTCGCATCGCTTCTGCACGGCATCCCGCACATCGTCACCGCGCACAGTCTCGAACCCCTCCGGCCGTGGAAGGCCGAACAGCTCGGCGGCGGCTACGCGGTGTCGAGCTGGATCGAGAAGTCGGCGTACGAGGGCGCTGCCGCGATCGTCGCCGTGAGTGACGGGATGCGAACCGACATCCTGCGCAGCTATCCCGCGCTGGATCCCGCAAAGGTGCGCGTGATATACAACGGCATCGACGTCGAGGCGTGGCACCCCGTGGAGGATGCCGCGCTCCTGGCCGACCTCGGCATCGACCCGGCGCGCCCGTCGGTGGTGTTCGTCGGCCGCATCACGCGCCAGAAGGGGCTTCCCTACTTCCTGCGCGCGGCCGAGCGGCTGCCCGCTGACGTGCAGGTGATCCTGTGCGCCGGCGCCCCCGACACGCCGCAGATCATGGCCGAGGTGGAGGGTCTCGTCCGCGGCCTCCAGACCACGCGCGACGGCGTCGTGTGGATCGATCGGATGCTGTCGCGTCACGAGCTGTGCACGGTGCTGAGCGCGGCGACGACCTTCGTCTGTCCGTCGGTGTACGAGCCGCTCGGGATCGTGAACCTTGAGGCGATGGCGTGCGGTGCGGCGGTCGTCGGCACCGCGACCGGGGGGATCCCCGAGGTCGTCGTCGACGGCGTCACCGGCCGGCTCGTGCCCATCGAGCAGATGCAGGACGGCACCGGCACCCCGACCGATCCGGAGCGCTTCGTCGAGGACCTCGCGCGGGTGCTCACCGAAGTCGTGGGCGACCCCGAGCGGGCCCGTGCCTACGGTGAGGCCGGTCGTGAGCGGGCCCGAGACGACTTCAGCTGGGCCAGCATCGCAGAGCAGACGGCCGCGCTGTACGCGGAGGTCGCCGCCGACGGCAGATAGGCTTACGGCATGCCGCAGGTGCTCGAGTTCTCCGACGTCGTCGTCCGCCGAACAGCCCGCAACATCGTCGATCACCTCGACTGGTCGGTCGACGACGACCAGCGGTGGGTGATCCTCGGACCCAACGGCGCAGGCAAGACGACGCTGCTGCAGCTCGCCGACACACTGCTGCACCCGACCTCCGGATCGGTGACGATCCTGGGGGAGCGGCTGGGCCGCACCGACGTCTTCGACCTGCGTCCCCGGATCGGGTTCGCGTCGTCCGCGATGGCGCGCCGGGTCCCGCCGGACGAGACCGTGCTCAATGTCGTGCTCACCGCGGCGTACTCGGTGCTCGGGCGGTGGAACGAGGACTACGAAGACCTCGACGAGCGCCGCGCCCTGCGGGTGCTCGCCGAGTGGAAGCTCGATCACCTCGCCGATCGCCTGTTCGGCACCCTCAGCGACGGCGAGCAGAAACGTGTCCAGATCGCCCGCGCGATCATGACCGACCCCGAGCTGCTGCTGCTGGACGAGCCCTCGGCGAGTCTCGACCTCGGGGCCCGCGAAGAGCTGCTCGCGCTCCTCGGCGGCTACGCCCAGGCGCCGACGACGCCGGCGATGATCATGGTCACACACCATGTGGAGGAGATCCCGGTCGGCTTCACCCACGTGCTCCTTCTCGCCGAGGGGCGAGTGGTGGCCTCGGGGCCGATCGCGGAGACGCTCACGGCGGACGCGCTGACCGAGACCTTCGGCGCCCCCATCCGCCTGACCGAAGACGGTGGGCGGTACGCCGCACGCGCGGCGCTCTGATAGAATCGTTCTTTGGTGCGCTCGCACCGCAGACTTTGACCGTCCTGGCAAAATCCAGGACTCCACTCCTCAAAGGACTTCTCATGAAGACTGACATCCACCCCGAGTACCGGGCCATCGTTTTCCGCGACCTGGGCTCCGGCGAGACCTTCCTCACCCGTTCCACGGTGAGCAGCGACAAGACGATCGAGCTCGACGGCGTCGAGTACCCCGTCATCGACGTCGAGATCTCGTCGGCTTCGCACCCGTTCTACACGGGAAAGCAGCGCATCATGGACTCGGCCGGCCGCGTCGAGAAGTTCAACCAGCGCTTCAAGAACTTCGGCTCCAAGTAAGCAGCCGCACAGAAGCCCCGCTCATCCTCGGATGGGCGGGGCTTCTGCCATGGCGGGCCGACGGTCTCAGCGCACCGGCCAGCTGCCGTCGAGGCGCTCGGCGCGATCGAGACGGCCGATCTGTATGAAGTAGTCCGTCAGGCTCGCCGCCTGCGCCCGTGCCCACGCGATCTGCCGGGTGTGGAGCTCGTTCGCGGTGGGCGGGAGCCACGGGGCGAATCGCTCCGCGAGGGCTTGGGCGACCCGGCCCGCCGCTACCGCATCGGCCGAGGCGTCGTGCGCGCCATCGAGGCGGACGGCGTAGTGCGCGGCGACGACCTCGAGCGTCCGCTTGCCGCGCCGCCACCGGTCGTACGCCTTGTCGATGACGAGCGGGTCGATGACCGGTGCGGGGTCGACGAGCGGCGCGACACCGTGGCGCACGGCCTCGTTCCTGAGCAGAAGTCGTACGACGCGTTGTAGGCGACCACCGGGATGCCGGCATCGAGGAGGGCCCGCAGCGCTCCGACGATCTCACCCACGACCTCGACCGCCGGGCGCCCCTCGCTGCGAGCGCGCTCGGTCGTGATGCCGTGGACGGCGGTCGCACCCTCCGGAATCCCGATTCCGGGATCGGCGATCCAGTCACGCGCGAGGATCACCGATCCCGCGGCGTCGAGCAGCCCGACATGGGCCGTCACGACGCGATCGCTCGTGACGTCGACGCCTGTCGTCTCGAGGTCGAACACCCCCACGACGCGCACCCAGCCAGGGAGTGATTCGGGGGTGTCGGTGGGCCGGTGATCCATGCCGATGACGGTATGCGACGCCTCCGACATCGGCGCCCTGTCCCTCGTAGACTCGACGGGTGCCTTCACCGAATCCGTACGCGGCGCTGCTCGATCAGATCCCGGTCGAGCGCCTCGAGGTGTCTGTGCTCGGCGGGCGCACGGCGTACTGGGTCTACGGCGCTGCCGACGCCGCGACGACCGTCATCGCCGTACACGGGTTCCGCGGCGAGCACCACGGCCTCGAACCGGTCGTCGCGCATCTTCCGGGCGTGCGGATCATCTCACCCGATCTGCCCGGATTCGGCGAGACCGCGCCGCTTCCGGAACGCACTCACGACCTCGACACCTACGCCCAGTGGCTGCGGGAGTTCGCCTCGGCGGTCGCGCCGGGGGCGGTGATCCTCGGACACTCGTTCGGCTCGATCGTGGTGGCCGCAGCGGTCGCCGGTGGGCTCGAGACGCCCCAGGTGATCCTCGTCAATCCGATCGGGGCGCCGGCGCTCCAGGGCCCGCGCGGGCTCCTGACGCGCCTCGCGGTGCTCTACTACTGGGCGGGAGCCCGGCTTCCGCAGGGCATCGGCGAGGCGCTGCTGCGCAACGGACTCATCGTGCGCGTGATGAGCGAGTCGATGGCCAAGACCCGGGACCCGGAACTCCGCCGGTTCATCCACGATCAGCACGACACCTACTTCTCGCGCTTCGCCGACCGCGATGTGCTGCACGATGCGTTCGTGGCTTCCGTCTCCAACGACGTGCGGGCATTCGCGCCGCTCATCACGCAGCCGACGCTGCTCGTCGCGGCCGTGCGTGACGACATCACGCCGATCGAGGCCGAGCGACGCCTCGCGACGCTCTTCCCCGACGCCGAACTGGTGGAGATCGACGACGTCGGCCACCTGATCCACTACGAGACGCCGGCGCCCGCCGCCGCGGCGATCACGCGCTTTCTCGCGCCTTCCGACGCCGGTACGCGTTGACGTTCATGCGGTTGCCGCAGTTTCCGGTGTCGCAGTACCGCTTCGATCCGTTCTTGGAGTAGTCGATGTAGACGGCGTCGCAGTCGTCGGCGGCGCACACGCGGATGCGGTCGTACTCGTCGGATCGGATCACGTCGATGAAGGCCATCGCGGCCTCGACCATCATGCGGGTCGCCAGCGGCGAGTCGTCCGAGGTCGCGTGGATGTGCCAGTCGTACTCGTCGTGGATCACAAGGCGCGGGAGCGCCTCGCCGTCGGCGAGCATGCGGTTCACGAGAGGCACGGCGCCGACCCGGTCGACCTCCCACAGCTCCCGTAGACGCCCACGGAGGGCACGGACGGCTTCGACCTCGGCAGCGTCCCGACGCACGATGCCCGTGTAGGGGTTCACGACGAGGAACGCGTCGAGGTCGCGGGGGGTCTGCAGGGTGTCCTCGCCGTCATGGCCGGGGAGTGTGTTCACCAAGTCCACGACCATCATTAGCGTGCGCTTCGTGTCATGGATGAAAACCATGTTGACTCCTGACATGCCGTTCGATACTGTCACCAGTGTACGCACGCTTCACCCATGACAGACGGATGCCGCCCATGACTGCCACCGCGCCGCTCGCCGTGATCCCATCCGTAGCGGTCGCCTCTGCGGCGGCATCCGCTCGCCTGCGCACCACAGGGCTTCTGATGGCCATCGCCTCCGCCCTCGCGTTCTCGTCGAGCGGCCCGTTCATCAAGCCGCTGCTCGAGGCGGGATGGTCGCTGGGGGCGGCCCTCCTGGTGCGGATGGGCGTCGCGGGACTCATCCTCTCGCCCGCGCTCTTCCTCGCGATCCGGAGGCAGCGCGGGTTCCTCGGCCGCCACTGGCGGCTCATTCTCGGGTTCGGCCTGATGCCGGTGCTCGGCTGCCAGCTCTTCTTCTTCTCGGCGATGCAGCGGATGCCGGTCGCCGTCGCGCTCCTCATCCAGTACCTCGCTCCCGTGATGCTCGTCGGGTTCGTGTGGCTGCGCACGCGGAAGGCGCCTCCGGCTCTCGTGCTGTGGGGTTCGGTGGTCGCGATCACGGGCCTC
Organism: Microbacterium sp. 2FI; assembly: GCF_005502885.1. Classification (GTDB taxonomy): domain Bacteria; phylum Actinomycetota; class Actinomycetes; order Actinomycetales; family Microbacteriaceae; genus Microbacterium. The sequence continues at coordinate 326,719 of NZ_SCMR01000002.1, read as the reverse complement.
GTGCTGGTCGTGAACATCGCCGGTGCCTCGTTCGACCTGATCGGCACGCTGCTCGCCCTCGCCGCGGCGGTGTGCGTGTGCGCCTACTTCGTGATCTCGGAGCGCGCGGGCGATGACCTGCCGCCCCTCGCTCTGGCGGCCGGAGGGCTGCTGACGGGCGCCGCGATCATGGGTGCGCTCTGCCTCACCGGCATCATGCCGTTCGAGGCGCCCGCCGTGACCGTCGTCCTCGCGGGTGCCGAGGTGCCGTGGTTCGTCCCGCTGATTTGGGTCGCTGCGATCGCGACGACCCTGGGCTACGCCTTCGGGGTCATGGCGGTGCCGCGCATCGGATCGCGCGTGGCGTCGTTCGTGGGTCTGTCGGAAGTGCTGTTCGCGCTCGGGTTCGCGTGGCTCTTCCTCGACGAGGTGCCCGCGCCCATCCAGTTCGTCGGCGGTGCGCTCATCCTCGTCGGGGTCGTGCTGGTGCGAGCGGATGCTACTCGCGCCGCGCCAGCTCCATGAGCGGCGCGACGCGGTGGGGGATGACCTCACCCATCACGAGCGAGGTCTCGGTGCGCTCGACGCCCTCGATCGCGAGGATGCGGGCGTCGGTGTCGAACAGGTGCTGCGTGTCGCGGCACGCCACGCGCACGAGCAGATCCACCTGACCGGAGAGACCGTGGGCCTGCACGATCTCGGGCACACGCGCGAGATCGACCGCGATCCGCGGCAGATCGGCCTGGCGGACGATGACGCTGATGAACGCCTCGATGGGGTACCCGAGTGCCGACGACGAGATCGCGCGCTCGTACGACAGGAATACCCCCGAGCGCTCGAGGCGTGCCATGCGCGCCTGAACGGTGTTGCGTGACAGGCCGAGCTTGTCGGCAAGGGCGACGACGGTCGCGCGCGGGTCCGTGGACAGGGCCGCGAGGAGCTCGAGATCGACGTGATCGAGGGCACTCATAGTGCGAAACGTTAGCACGGTCCTGAGTGCTTCTGGTTGGCAACATGCTCAAGCAGATGTCTGATGCTTGAGCGAGGTGCGATGGCGACGTAGTGTCGACCGTGCCGGCGACGACGCCGGCGATCCAGAGACGGCGGCCTCACGAGGGCGGTCCGCACCGAGGAGGAGTGACGATGGCGCACACCCAGACCCCGACAGCCGACGTGGCGACCGATATCGACGACGTGGCACGGCTCGTGACACCCGAGGGGGAGCGGATCTCCGATCCCGACCTCGATCGTTGGGTCGAGGACGCCGACACGTCACTTCTTCAGAGCCTGTATCGCGACATGGTGCTCGTGCGCCGCGTCGACACCGAGGGCGTCGCCCTGCAGCGCCAGGGCCAACTCGGACTCTGGGCGCCGTGCCAGGGTCAGGAGGCCGCGCAGGTGGGCACCGCTCGTGCCTTCCGCAGCGACGACTTCGTGTTCCCCAGCTATCGCGAGATCGGCGTGAACTTCGTGCGCGGCGCCAAGCCCGCCGACTTCGTCCTCGCGTGGCGTGGTGAGGAGCACTCGACCTACAACCCCTACGACATCAACACCGCGACGCCCCAGATCATCATCGGCGCACAGGCCCTTCACGCGGTCGGCTATGCGATGGGCATCCAGCGCGACGGCACCGACCAGGTCGCCGCCGCCTACTTCGGCGACGGCGCATCGAGCCAGGGCGATGTCAACGAGGCGATGGTGTTCGCATCCTCGTTCCGCTCGCCGGTGGTGTTCGTGTGCACGAACAACCAGTGGGCGATCTCCGAGCCGGTGACGGTGCAGGCCAAGTTCCCCATCGCCGGCCGGGCGCCGGGGTTCGGCATCCCGAGCATGCGTGTCGACGGCAACGACGCGCTCGCCTGCCTCGCGGCGATGCGCTGGGCGCTCGACAACGCACGCCGGGGGAACGGCCCGGCCTTCATCGAGGCCGTCACGTATCGCATGGGCCCGCACACGACGTCGGACGATCCGACGCGCTACCGCGACAAGGACGAGGTCGAGCGCTGGCGCCGTCGTGACCCGATCGCCCGCATCGAGGCGCTCCTGCGTGCCGAAGGGGCTTTCGACGAGGGCTTCCAGTCCGATGTCGCCGCAGCGGCCGACGCGCTCGGCGCCGGCGTCCGTGCCGCAGCGCTCGAGGCGACGAGCCGTGCGCCGATCGGCGTCTTCGACCACGTGTACGCCGAGCCTCACTCGGGTCTCGAAGAGCAGCGCGGCTGGTTCGGCGCATACCTCGAGGGCTTCTCGACCGAGGAGGTCGCGCGATGACGCAGCTCACCATGGCGAAGGCGATCAACGAGGGTCTCCGCCGCGCGATGGCAGACGACCCCAAGGTGCTCCTCATGGGCGAGGACATCGGAAAGCTCGGGGGCGTGTTCCGCATCACCGACGGGCTCCTCGACCAGTTCGGCGCCCAGCGCGTGATCGACACCCCGCTCGCCGAGGCCGGCATCATGGGCACGGCCGTGGGCCTCGCCTTCCGCGGGTACCGTCCGGTGGTCGAGATCCAGTTCGACGGCTTCGTCTACCCCGCGTTCGACCAGATCGTGTGCCAGGTCGCCAAGCTCCACTACCGCACGCGCGGCAACGTCACGATGCCGATCACGATCCGCATCCCCTGGGCAGGCGGCGTCGGCGCCGCCGAGCACCACTCCGAATCACCCGAGGCCTACTTCGTGCACACGTCGGGGCTGCGCGTCGTCGCGGTGTCGAACCCGCAGGACGCGTACGTCATGCTGCGGCAGGCGATCGCCTCGAACGACCCCGTCGTGTACTTCGAGCCGAAGCGGCTGTACCACTCCAAGGGAGAGGTCGATCTCGACGCCGATCTCGCCGATGCACCGCCGATGGGGCTCGCGCGGGTCGCGCGCGAAGGCAGCGACGTCACGCTGCTCACCTATGGTGCGCAGGTGACGACGGCGCTGGATGCCGCGACCGCAGCCGAAGACGAAGGGGTCTCGATCGAGGTCATCGACCTCCGCTCGATCTCGCCGGTGGACTACCGCACGGTGACCGCCTCGGTGCGCAAGACCGGCCGGGTCGTCGTCACCCACGAGGCCGCGCGCGAAGCGGGCGTCGGTGCCGAGCTCATCGCGAGCGTCACCGAGCGCTGCTTCAACCACCTCGAGGCCGCGCCGGTGCGGGTCACCGGGCACGACATCCCGTATCCGCCCGCCAAGCTCGAGAAGCATCACCTGCCCGATCTCGACCGGATCCTCGACGCGGTGGACCGCGTGCTGGATCGGCCGAACTCGCTGACGGGAGTCGAGCTGTGAGAAGTGATCTCGACGGCCGCGGAGCGGCCTGGACAGGAGCAGCGCTGTGAGCGTCCAGGACTTCAAGCTCCCCGACCTCGGTGAAGGACTTCCCGAGGCCGAGCTCGTGCAGTGGCTCGTCGCGGAAGGCGACACGGTCACACTCAATCAGACGATCGCCGAGGTCGAGACGGCGAAGGCCGTTGTCGAGCTGCCCTCGCCCTACGCCGGCACGGTGACCACGCTCCATGCCGGAGCGGGCGAGGTCGTCGCTGTCGGATCGGTCCTGATCTCCTTCGACGTCGGGGGAGCGGATGCCGCACCCGCCGCACCGGCGACCGGGGTCCAGGCCGAGACCAAGACCGCGGCCGAGGCGGAGGCCGAGCCGAAGGCTGAGCCCAACCTCGTCGGCTACGGCGCGGCACCCCGCGGATCGGCGCGTCCGCAGCGGCGCGCGCGCTCGGCGAGCGGGCGGCCGGCTGCATCCGACACCGCCGTCCTCGAAGCGGCCCCGCACGACGCGATCCACGCCGACGTCGTCGACGCGCCCGTCGAGCGTCCGCGCTCGACACCGCCCGTGCGAGCCCTCGCCAAGCAGCTCGGTGTCGACCTCGCCCTCGTCGAGGGGACCGGTCAGACCGGCCTCATCACGCGCGGAGACGTCGAGGCCTACGCCGAGCGCGTGGGCGCGGCATCCGTCCCCGCCGCGGTCCCCGTCGCGTCGCAGGCCGCCATCCGCGTGCCGGCCACGCCGGGGGAGCGCACCTCGCGCACGCCGATCCGCGGCGTGCGCAAGCACACCGCCGAGGCGATGGTGCGGAGCGCCTTCACCGCGCCGCACGTGACGACTTTCCTCACCGTCGATGTCACCGCCACGAGCGAGCTGATCGCGTCGCTCAAGGCCGATCGCGCGCTGCAGGAGCATCGGATCGGTGTGATGGCGGTCGCGGCGAAGGCCGTCTGCCTTGCGCTGTCGCGTCACCCCGGACTCAACTCCCGCTGGGATGACGCGGCCGGCGAGATCGTCGAGCACCACTACGTCAACCTCGGTATCGCCGCAGCGACTGGTCGCGGACTCGTCGTGCCGAACATCCGCGATGCGCAGGAGCTCACCCTGATCGAGCTCGCCGACGCCATCCGGGGGCTTGCCGAGACCGCACGGGCCGGCAAGACGGCTCCGGCCGAGATGATGGGCGGCACGTTCTCGATCACCAATGTCGGCGTCTTCGGCGTCGATGCGGGCACTCCGATCATCAATCCCGGCGAAGCCGGGATCCTCGCGCTCGGCGCCGTTCGGCGTCAGCCGTGGGAGCACCGGGGTGAGATCGCGCTCCGCGACGTCATGACGCTCGCGCTGTCGTTCGACCACCGGCTCGTCGACGGCGAGCAGGGCTCGCGGTTCCTCGTGGATGTGGCGGACGTGCTGCGCGAGCCCGGGCGGGCGATGCTGCTGCGCTGAGCAGGGGCGAAGGGGCCGCGTCGGTTGCCGGCGCGACCCCTTCGCGTCATCGGGAGGGTCAGGCCACGAGCGACGCGTGCGCCATCGACTCGAGGATGCCGCGCACGGCGTCGTCGCCCGGTCGCGCTCGGAGCGCCCGCACGCTGTGCGGCGTGGAGTTGATGAGGCCGAAGCACGCGTGCGCGCGCACGCGGAGATCGTCAGCGCCGCGGTCGGGGTGAAGGGTCGAGAGGATGCCGATCCAGAGCTCGACGTACTCGCGCTGCAGCCGCCGAACGGTGTGACGGTCGTCGTCGCTCAGTGCGGCGAGATCGCGGTCCTGCACGCGGATGACGTCGGCGTCGTCGAGCGCGAAGTCGACGTGGAACGCGATGAGCGCGCGCAGCTGTCGGTCGGGGGAGCCGCCGGCGGTGATCACGGCCTGGCCACCCGCGAGCAGGCGCTCGCTCACGCCGACGAGGATGGCGCCCAGCAGCGCCTGCTTGTTCGCGAAGTGACGGTACAGCGCCGGGCCGCTCACGCCGACCGCGGAGCCGAGGTCTTCGAGGCTGACTCCCGCGAACCCGCGCGCGGCGAACAGCCGTGCCGCCTCGGAGAGGATCGCCGCGTGCCGATCCGCCTTCGCGCGGCCGCGCTCCGTGACGTCGCTTGTCATTTCAGTTAATCCTCGCTAACCTGAGTTCCGGTTAGTGAACACTAACCAATGTGGTTTCGTCGGGACAACCGACGTGACCCGATCGTGACGTCGACGGAGATGACATGAGCGTCCTGGAGTCTGCAGTCCTGCGCGACGAGACGTTCTCGCGCACGGGCGATGCGCAGCGCGAACTCGCCGTGCAGCTGCACGCACGGATCGCCGCCGCGGCCGTCGGCGGGCCGGCGGCATCGCGCGAGCGGCACGTCTCCCGCGGCAAGCTGCTGCCGCGCGACCGCGTCGCGCGGCTTCTCGACGAGGGGAGCCCGTTCGTCGAGCTCTCACCGCTCGCGGCTGACGGGATCTACGACGGCGATGCCCCGGCTGCCGGCGTCATCGCGGGCATCGGCCTCGTCCACGGCCGCCACGTGATGGTCGTCTGCAACGACGCCACCGTCAAGGGCGGCACGTACTACCCGCTCACGGTCAAGAAGCACCTCCGCGCGCAGGAGGTCGCCCTCGAGAACCGCCTCCCGTGCATCTACCTCGTCGACTCGGGCGGCGCGTTCCTGCCGATGCAGGACGAGGTCTTCCCCGACCGGGATCACTTCGGCCGTATCTTCTTCAACCAGGCGCGGCTGTCGGCGGCCGGCATCCCGCAGATCGCGGCCGTGCTGGGCTCGTGCACCGCGGGCGGCGCGTACGTGCCCGCGATGAGCGACGAGACGGTCATCGTGCGCAACCAGGGCACGATCTTCCTCGGCGGGCCGCCGCTGGTGAAGGCCGCCATCGGCGAGGTCGTCACGGCGGAGGAGCTCGGCGGGGGAGACCTGCACGCCCGCCGCTCGGGCGTCGTCGACCACCTCGCCGAAGACGACGAGCATGCCCTCGAGATCGTGCGCGACATCGTCGCGACCCTGCCCCAGCCGGCCGAGCCGGCGTGGGACGTCATCGCATCCACGCCGCCGGCCGTCGACCCGACCGACCTCTACGGTGTCGTCCCCGTCGACGTCAACCAGCCCTACGACGTGCGCGAGGTCATCGCGCGCCTCGTCGACGGGAGCGCCTTCCACGAGTTCAAGCGGAACTACGGCGAGACGCTCGTCACCGGCTTCGCCCGCCTGCACGGCCACCCGATCGGGATCGTCGCCAACAACGGCGTGCTCTTCAGCGAATCGGCCCAGAAGGGCGCGCACTTCATCGAGCTGTGCGACCAGCGCGGCATCCCGCTGCTGTTCCTGCAGAACATCTCGGGGTTCATGGTGGGGCGGGATGCCGAGGCCGGCGGCATCGCGAAGGACGGCGCCAAGATGGTGACCGCCGTGGCGACCACCCGCGTGCCCAAGCTCACCGTCGTCATCGGCGGCTCGTTCGGCGCCGGCAACTACTCGATGTGCGGGCGCGCATACTCGCCGCGGTTCCTGTGGACGTGGCCCGCGAGCCGCATCTCGGTCATGGGCGGCCCGCAGGCGGCATCCGTCCTCTCCACCGTCAAGCGCGACCAGCTCGAAGCCCGTGGCGAGGAGTGGTCGACAGGCGACCAGGCCGACTTCGAGGCGCCGATCCGCGCGCAGTACGAAGATCAGGGCAGCCCGTACTACGCCACCGCGCGCCTCTGGGACGACGGCGTCATCGACCCGCTCGACACGCGCGACCTCTTGGGCCTGGCCCTCGACGTCGTCGCACGCACACCCCTGCCCGAACCGCGCTTCGGCGTCTTCCGGATGTGAGTGCCATGACCTTCGACACCGTCCTCGTCGCCAACCGTGGTGAGATCGCCCGGCGCGTGATCAGGACGCTGCGCGCCCTCGGCATCCGCTCCGTCGCCGTGTACAGCGACGCCGACGCAGACGCGCCTCACGTGCGCGAGGCCGACGTCGCGGTGCGGATCGGTCCGGCCGCGGCATCCGCGTCGTATCTGAACATCGATGCGGTCGTCGCAGCCGCGGTCAAGAGCGGCGCGCAGGCGGTGCACCCGGGCTACGGGTTCCTGTCCGAGAACGTCGCGTTCGCGCGCGCCTGCGTGGCTGCCGGAATCACGTTCATCGGCCCCGGCGAGCGCGCGCTCGACGTCATGGGCGACAAGATCCGCTCGAAGGCCCACGTCGAGGCGCACGGCGTTCCGACGGTGCCCGGCTTCAGCGCGGCGGGGATGACGGATGCCGACATCGCGTCGGCCGCGGAAGGCACGGGGTATCCGCTCCTGGTGAAGCCCTCCGCAGGCGGCGGCGGCAAGGGCATGCAGATCGTGCGGTCGGCGGGCGAGCTGCCCGAGGCCCTCGCAACCGCGCGGCGCATCGCGTCGGCGTCGTTCGGCGACGACACGCTGCTGCTCGAGCGACTGATCGAGCGCCCGCGCCACATCGAGGTGCAGGTGCTCGGCGACGTGCACGGCACGGTGATCCACCTCGGCGAGCGCGAGTGCACTCTGCAGCGCCGTCACCAGAAGGTCATCGAGGAGGCGCCGTCGCCGGTCGTGGACGACGCCACCCGCGCTCGCTTGGGCGCGGCGGCCTGTGCGGCCGCGGCATCCGTCGACTATCGCGGCGCCGGCACGGTGGAGTTCCTCGTCGCGGGGGACCGCCCCGACGAGTTCTTCTTCATCGAGATGAACACGCGCCTGCAGGTCGAACACCCTGTGACGGAGCTCGTCACCGGGATCGATCTCGTCGAGCAGCAGCTGCGGATCGCCGCCGGGATGCCTCTCGGGATCGCGCAGACGGATGTGCGGCTGGAGGGCCACGCGATCGAGGCGCGCGTGTACGCCGAGAGCCCGGCGCGCGGCTTCCTGCCCGCCGCCGGCGCAGTGCTGGCGTGGCGGGCGGCCGAGGGCGTGAGGACCGATTCCGCCGTCGAGTCCGGCTCGACCGTATCGGCCGACTACGACCCCATGATCGCGAAGGTCATCGCGCACGGCGCCGATCGCGCGCAGGCGCTCGAGCGGCTCGACGCGGCGCTCGCGGACACGGTGGTGCTCGGCATCGACACGAACATCGGCTTCCTGCGCGCGCTGCTCGCCGATCCCGCCGTGCGGGCTGGCGCGCTCGACACGGGGCTCATCGACCGGATGCCGCCGTTCGAACAGGCTGCCCCGTCCGAGGCCGCGCTGCGTGCCGCGGCAGCCGCGGTCGCGCAGGCGGAAGCGCCCGGGCGCGCTCACGCCTCCGACCTGTGGCTCGCCCGCAACGGTTGGCGCTCGGCCGCGTCCGCCTCACCCGCCACGGCGCGCGTGCTGGACGACGCCGATGTGCTGCACCACGTCGCTCTTGAGACAGACGGTGTGCGAAGTGGTCGCCTCGCGAGCGCCGAAGCGACCACTTCGCACACTTCCATCGCTCAGGCGGACGGCGCGGTCTGGGTGCACGCGGACGGCGCGACCCATCGCCTGCGGCCCCTCGGCCGTCGTGAGGCGATGGAGCGCCGGCTCGCGGCTCGGGCGACGGATGCTGCCGCCACCGATCCTGTGCTTCGTGCGCCCATGCCCGGTGCCGTCGTCGCGGTGCACGCCGCAGACGGCGCGCGCGTCGAAGCGGGCGACCGCATCGTCACGATCGAGGCGATGAAGATGGAGCACCCCGTCGTCGCGGCGCACGCCGGCATCGTGCGCGTCGAAGTCGCTGTCGGCGCCCAGGTGCGCCGCGACGAGGTTCTCGCCCACGTCACCGCCCACGAGGCATCCGAAACCCCCTCCTGACCACCCCGAGGAGCACCATGGACCACCTGAATCTGACCGATGACGAGCGCGAGCTCGCCGGACTCGTCCGCCAGTTCGCCGAAGAGGTCGTCGCGCCGGCGTCGTACGAAGCCGATCGCACCCACACCCTGCCGATGGACGTCGTCGCCCAGATGGGCGAACTCGGCCTCTTCGGACTGCCCTTCCCCGAGGAGTACGGCGGACAGGGTGGCGACTACTTCGCGCTGTGCCTCGCGATCGAGGCGCTCGGCCGCGTCGACCAGTCGCTGGCGATCACGCTCGAGGCCGGGGTGAGCCTCGGCGCGATGCCGGTGTTCCGCTTCGGCACCGAGGCGCAGAAGCAGGAGCTGCTCCCCGATCTCCTCGCCGGCCGCGCTCTTGCGGGCTTCGGTCTGACGGAGCCCGAGGCGGGATCGGATGCCGGCGCCACCCGCACCACCGCGCGCCTCGACGGCGGCGAGTGGGTCGTCAACGGCTCGAAGCAGTTCATCACGAACTCGGGCACGCCGATCACTCGCTTCGTCACGGTCACGGCGGTGACCGGCGACAACGGCGGACGCAAGGAGATCTCGACGATCATCGTGCCGAACGGCACCCCGGGATTCACCGTCGAGCCCGCGTACGACAAGGTCGGCTGGCACGCGTCCGACACGCACCCGCTGACGTTCCAAGACGCCCGTGTGCCCGAGGCGAATCTCCTCGGCGAGCGCGGCCGCGGGTTCGCGAACTTCCTCCACATCCTCGACGAGGGCCGCATCGCGATCGCGGCGCTGTCCACGGGCGCGGCGGAGGGGTGCCTCGAGGCAGCCGTGGACTACGCGAAGAAGCGCACCGTGTTCGGCGAGGCGCTGGCGCGGCGCCAGGGCATCCAGTTCATGCTCGCCCGCATGCAGCTGCGCGTGCACAACGCGCGGCTCGCATGGCACCATGCCGCGCGCCTGCGCGATGCCGGCAAGCCCTTCAAGACCGAGGCGGCGATCGCGAAGCTGACCGCCAGCGACGCCGCGATGGACAACGCCCGCGATGCGACGCAGATCTTCGGCGGCAACGGGTTCATGAACGAGTACCCGGTTGCCCGCCACTTCCGCGATTCGAAGATCCTCGAGATCGGCGAGGGCACCACCGAGGTGCAGCTGCTGGTGATCTCGCGCGCGCTCGGCCTCGACGGGTAGCGTGAGCACCGTGAGCGACGACGCGATGGCGGGGACCACACGGGAGATCGTGCAGCGGGGGCTGTTCTTCGAGGAGTTCGAGGTGGGCGTGCGCTACCGGCATCAGCCCGGCCGTACCGCCACCGAGGCTGACAACGTGCTCTTCTCGACGCTCACGATGAACGCGCAGCCGCTGCACCTGGACGCCGCGTTCTCGGCCGAGCAGCCGTTCGGCCAGCGCCTCATGAACTCGATGTGGACGCTCGCCGTCATGGTCGGCTCATCGGTGAGCCAGCTCACCCTCGGCACCCTCGTCGCCCAGCTCGGCTTATCGGGCATCGAGTTCACGCACCCGCTCTTCGCGGGCGACACGCTGTACACCGAGACGCTGATCGTCTCGAAGCGCCTTTCGGCGTCGCGCGCCGGACAGGGCCTGGTGACGATGCAGCACACCGGGCGCAACCAGCACGGCGTCGAGGTGGCGACCGCTACGCGCGTCGCGCTGGTGTGGTGCTCCGAGGCGTGGAACGGCGCGTCGTCGTGACTTCGTTCGCGCTCGGACCCGCGCTGCTCTTCTGCCCGGCCGACCGGCCCGAACGCTTCGGCAAAGCCTTCGAGCGGGCGGATGCCGTCATCCTCGACCTCGAGGACGCCGTCGCGCCCGCGTCCAAGGCGGCCGCACGCGGCGCGCTCATCGAGTCGGAGCTCGACCCGGCGCGGGTCATCGTGCGGGTCAATCCTCCCGGCACCGACGACTTCGCGGCCGACCTCGCGACGCTGTCGCAGACGGACTACCGGCGGATCATGGTCGCCAAGAGCGAGTCGCCGAAGCGACTCGGCAAGATCGATCGCAGGTTCGCTGTCGTCGCCCTCTGCGAGACGGCGAAGGGTGTCGCGCAGGCTGACCGCATCGCCGCCCTCGACAACGTCGAAGCCCTCATGTGGGGTGCCGAGGACCTGGTCGCGAGCCTCGGCGGCACGTCGAGCCGCAAGCCGAACGGCCGCTACCGCGACATCGCCCGGTACGCCCGTGCGCGCGTGCTGTTGGCAGCGGGGTCTCGGCACAAGGCCGCGATCGATGCCGTTCACCTCGACATCGACGACGTCAAGCGCCTCGCGATCGAGGCTGCCGACGCTGCGGCATCCGGGTTCGCCGCGACCGCCTGCATCCACCCGGGCCAGGTTGCGGTCATCCGTGACGCCTATCGACCCGATGCGCGTTCGCTCACGTGGGCGCGTGACGTGCTCGCCGCCGCTGACGGGGAGCGGGGCGTCTTCACGTTCGACGGTCGCATGGTCGACGAGCCGGTGCTGCGCCATGCGCGGGCGGTGCTGAAGCGGGCGGGCGCTTAGCCCTCGACCCGTACCCGCCGTTCCCGATCAGCCGTCAGGGGAGACGCGCTGCGCGGCGATCTCGGCGGCGACCCGACCGATCAGCTCGTACGGCACCTCGTGCGCGTGCGGGAAGACGACCGAGTCCTTCTCGGCGCGGTAGGGCGCGATCTCGGACTCGAGGGGAGCGGGGAGCGTCGGAACCGGGTAGAGCCCGATGTGCTTCTTCCAGCCCGCGAAGTGCAGCGCGTAGCGTCCGCCGAGCATGACAGCGGCGATGCCGTAGCGCATCTTCTGCTCAGGGGCCTCGTGACCGGAGGCCGAGGCGACCGCGCCGACGATCTCGGCGCGGATCCGGCGAAGGCGCTCGGCGACATCGGGCGGAAACCCCGCGATGTAGTCGTCGACGGTGGCGGGTGCGGGCATGGCGCGAGCCTAGGCGAGGGCGCTCTCGTACGACACCATGCGCAGGCGATCCCGCTCGAAGAGCAGCTCGTGTGCGGAGCCGTTCGCGAGCTTCTCGCCCGGTGCCGGCAGTTCGCCGCCTGATGCGTGGCCGAGGATCTCGCGGATCATCGCGCCGTGGGTGACGACGATGAGGGATGCCGATGACGGCGCCGTTTCGCGGCGATGGGCCCGGACCGCCTCCTTGAGTGCGGCGATGCCCCGCGCGAGCAGCTGCGGCCGCGGCTCGGCGCCGGGAACGGCTGCTGCGTGCCAGTCGCCCCAGCGGCGGAAGAACTCGTCGGCATCGATGCCCTCGGCCTCGCCGTACGAGCGCTCACGGAGCCCTGGGTACACCCGCGCGGCGGCGAGCTGCAGGTCGTCGGCGATGATGGCGGCGGTCTCCCGCGCGCGCGACAGGTCGCTCGAGACGATCGTGGGGGTGACGGTCAGGTCGAGCCGGTCGCGCAGTGCGGCCGCGGCATCCTTCGCCTGTCGGCGGCCGGTGTCGTTGAGGGGGATGTCGGTGGATCCCTGGATGCGCCGATCGCGGTTCCAGTCGGTCTCGCCGTGGCGGATGAGGATGATCGCGGTCACCGTTCGAGCCTACGTGCTCAGTCGATGGCGGGGAGACCGTCGGCAAGGGCCCGCAGCACCTCGCTCGTGCCGGCGTCGACCTTGACGGTCGCGCGCGCGTCTGCGCGCGTCGTGCCGCGGTTGACGATCACGACGGGAAGCCGGCGGCGTCGTGCGCGCTCGAGAAGACGGATGCCGGAGTTCACGACCAGCGACGACCCCGCGATCACGAGCGCCTCGCTCGCGTGCACCAGCTGCTCGGCCTCGCGGAACTTCTCGGCGGGGATGAACTCGCCGAAGAACACGACGTCGGGCTTGAGCATGCCGCCGCACACGCTGCACGCGGGCACGAGGAACCCCTCGGTGCTCTCGGGGAGCACATCGCCGTCGGGACCCAGGGCGACGTTCTCGGGGATGCTGATCCAGGGGTTGTCGGTCTCGACGCGCACCGACAGGTCGCGGCGGTCGAACACCTGGCCGCAGTGGGTGCAGAACACGCGCCGCATGGTGCCGTGGAGCTCGACCACGCGCCGGCTGCCGGCGCGCACGTGCAGGCCGTCGACGTTCTGCGTGATGACCCCGGTCGCCAGCCCTCGCGACTCGAGGTCGGCGAGCGCGAGATGCCCCGGATTCGGCGTCGCCGCGGCGAACGCGCGCCAGCCGAGGTGGCTGCCCACCCAGTAGCGACGGCGTGCCGTCTCGCTCGCGAGGAACTGATCCACGGTCATGGGCGTGCGCACCGGCGCCCCTTTGCCGCGATAGTCGGGGATGCCGGAGTCGGTGGAGACGCCGGCGCCGGTGAGCACCGCGACACGGCGTCCGGCGAGCGCGGCGATCGCCTGCGCGACCGCTTCGCCGGCTGCGGCGTCGAGTGCGGAGACCGTCGTCACGCGCCCCCCTTTCCGGGTCCGAGTGTAGGCCGGGCGGTTTACCGGGATGTTACGCACTCTGCCAGAGTGGAGCCGTGCGCATCGAGCGGATCTCTTCGGCCGACGACGAGCGGCTCGGCGACTACCGGGATCTCACCGATGTCGCGCTCCGGCGCGTGAGTGAGCCCGCGGGCGGTCTCTACATCGCCGAATCGGCCAAGGTGATCGCCCGGGCGCTCGACGCCGGGCACCGGCCACGCTCGGTGCTCGTGCAGGAGAAATGGCTCCCCGACCTCGAGGCCGTCGCGCACGCGCATCCCGAGACCCCGATCTTCGTCGTCGAGCCCGAGGTCGCGGAGCGCCTCACCGGATACGCCGTCCATCGCGGGGCGCTGGCGTCGATGCATCGGCCCGAGCTGCCCCCGATCGAAGAGGTGCTCGCCGGCGCGCACCTGGTCGTCGTGCTGGAGGACATCGTCGACCACACCAACGTGGGGGCGATCTTCCGCGCCGCGGCCGGCCTCGGAGCCGACGCGGTGCTCATCAGCCCGCGGTGCGCCGACCCGCTATACCGCCGCAGCGTCCGCGTGAGCATGGGGACTGTCTTCCAGGTGCCGTGGACGCGGCTGCCGGAATGGCAGGTCGCCCGCGGCATCCTTCATGCCTCGTCGTTCCAGCTCGCCGCCCTCGCCCTCGCCGACGACGCCGTCGCGCTCGACGTCTTCCGCGCGCAGGGGCATGAGCGCGTGGCGCTGATGCTCGGCGCTGAGGGCGATGGGCTCAGCCGGGCCGCGCTCGCGGCAGCCGACACGGTCGTCACGATCCCGATGGCGGGCGGCGTCGACAGTCTCAACGTCGCCGCGGCCAGCGCCGTTGCCCTGTGGGAGCTGCGCAGACGTTAGGACTTCTCGTCGTCGCCGGCTTCGTCGGAGTCGGATGCCGCAGCCGCAGCTGCCGCGCCCTCCGGCGTTGCCGCGAACGGGGTCATCGGCATGGCGTCGGGCCGCTTCGCGGTGACCAGGTCGCCCGAGGACTGGTGGCGGAGCCGCCGCAGCACCCAGGGCACCAGGTGCTCGCGCGCCCACACGAAATCCACCGCGCGTGCCTCGCGCCATGTGCGGGAAGGGAGCGTCTCGGGCTGCATCGGCTGCAGGTCGTTGGGCACGTTGAGCGCCCGCAGCACCATGCGGGCGACCTCGTGGTGCCCGAGGCGGTTCATGTGCAGGCGATCGTCGTCGAAGAACCGCATGTCCTGCACCTCCTTGAGCGCCCACTGGTCGGCCACGATGCAGTCGTTCGCGTCGGCGATCGCCCGGATGTTCTCGTTGTAGATCGCGACCTTGCCGCGGAGGCCCCGGAACACGGGGGTGAAGTTGGTGTCGATGCCGGTGAACACCACCACCGTCGCGCCGGTGCTCGACAGGCGCACGACGGCGTCCTCGAACAGCTGCGCCACCGCGTCGGGGTCGGAGCCGGGCCGGATGACGTCGTTGCCGCCCGCTGAGAACGTCACGAGGTCGGGACGAAGCGCGATCGCGGGCTCGACCTGCTCGTCGACGATCCGGCCGATCAGGCGCCCGCGAATGGCGAGGTTCGCGTACGCGAAGTCGTCGACCTGCGCCGCCAGCACCGCGGCGACGCGGTCGGCCCACCCGCGGTGGCGACCGGGAGCGTCGGGATCGGGATCGCCGATGCCCTCGGTGAACGAGTCGCCGATCGCGACGTAGCGGCGCCAGGGGTGCGGCTCGGTGTTCGGGACGTAGGGGGTGCGGTGATCGTCGTAAGCAGGCATGCACTTCCTCGGTTCGTGACCGTCGACAGGATATCGCGGCTGGGTGCACCGCCGGTGTCGGCTGCCTCGTCTATCGTGGTGACTCGTTGTTTCCGGCGGGGGGAGGTGCGATTGGACGACGACGCCCTCCTCGAGGAACGCGCTTCCGAGGCCCACATCGGCAGCTTCGCCGCTGAGCATCTTTCCCCGACCTATCCCCAGCGCGCGCCGTGGGGAACCGCCCAGCGCCTGCGCGCTTGGCAGGCCGAGGCTCTCGATCTCTACTTCTCGCTCGACGGTCCCGACGGACCGGGGTCGGGTCCGCGCGACTTCCTCGCCGCCGCGACGCCGGGCGCCGGCAAGACGACCTTCGCCCTGCGCCTCGCCAGTGAGCTGCTGCGCCGTCGCGTCGTCGATCGCATCGTCGTCGTCGCGCCGACCGAACACCTGAAGACGCAGTGGGCGGATGCTGCGGCGCGCGTCGGCATCCGCCTCGACCCCGCCTTCAGCAACCGCCACGCCATCCCGGCGCGGCAGTACCACGGCGTCGCGGTGACGTACGCCCAGGTCGCGGTGAAGGCGTCGGTGCATCAGCGCCTCACGATGGATGCGCGAACGCTCGTGGTGCTCGACGAAGTGCACCACGGCGGCGACGCGCTCAGCTGGGGCGATGCCCTGCGCGAGGCGTACGCGCGCGCCACCCGACGGCTGCTGCTGTCGGGGACGCCGTTCCGCAGCGACACCGCGCCGATCCCGTTCGTCGAGTACCACCCCGACGAGAAGGGCATCCGCCTCTCGCGCACCGACTACGCCTACGGCTACCGCCGCGCCCTCGAAGACGGCGTCGTGCGCCCCGTCATCTTCCTCGTCTACGCGGGGCAGATGAAGTGGCGCACCAAGACCGGCGACGAGATGGAGGCCCAGCTCGGGCAGGACAACACGAAGGACATCACGTCGCAGGCCTGGCGCACCGCCCTCGACCCGGCAGGGGAGTGGATCCCGGCGGTGCTGCGGTCGGCCGACCGCCGGCTCAGCGAGGTGCGCGAGCAGGTGCCCGACGCCGGCGGTCTCGTCATCGCGACCGATCAGACCGCGGCCCGCGCGTACGCCGACATCCTCCGTGAGATCACCGGCGAGGCGCCGACCGTCGTCCTCTCCGACGAGGCCGAGGCCTCGTCGCGGATCGAGACGTTCTCCGGCGACGGCAGTCGGTGGATGGTCGCGGTGCGCATGGTGTCGGAGGGTGTGGATGTGCCCCGGCTCGCGGTCGGCGTGTACGCGACGTCGGCATCCACGCCGCTGTTCTTCGCGCAGGCGATCGGGCGATTCGTGCGTGCGCGGCGGCGGGGCGAGACGGCGAGCGTGTTCCTCCCGAACGTGCCGCAGCTGCTCGCGCTTGCGAACGAGCTCGAACGCCAGCGCGATCACGCCCTCGATCGCGACAGCGACGGCGAGGACGACTGGAACGCCGAAGAAGACCTGATGGATGCCGCCGAGCGCGAGGACAAGGCCTCGGACGCGCTCACCGAGGAGTTCACCTACCAGGCGCTCGGCTCGCTCGCCCACTTCGACCGCGTGCTCTTCGACGGCCGCGAGTTCGGGCAGCTCGCGGTCCCGGGAACCCCCGAAGAGGAGGAGTTCCTCGGGCTGCCGGGCTTGCTCGAGCCAGAGCACGTGCACGAGCTGCTCATGCAGCGCCAGGCGCGCCAGGGCCGCCATCGTCGCGCCCGCGAGGCGCGGGAGGGGAGCGAGGGCAGCGAGGTCACCGGCGGCGCGCACGAGCCGGCGCCGCCGCAGGCGCTCCACCGCACGCTCAAGGAGCAGCGCCAGCTGCTCAACAGCCTGGTCGGCCTGTACGCCCGGCAGTCGGGCGAACCGCACGGCACGGTGCATGCCGAGCTCCGGCGCATCTGCGGCGGGCCCGCTGTCTCGCACGCGACGGTCGTGCAGCTGCAGGCCCGCATCGATGTGCTGCGGCGGCGCGTGCACTCATGAGCCGCGCGGCCGCGCGCGCCTAGACTCCGGGCATGGGTGCCGCCTACTCGTTCCTCTCGCGGTGGAGCCTCGATGTGCCGGCGCGCCGGTGCTGGGAAGAGATCGAGCGGATGCTGCGCGCCGACGCCGCCGCGCCGACGTGGTGGCCGGGGGTCGAGCTCGTGACGCCGCCTTCGCGCCTCGCCGCGGGGGAGCACCTCGTGCTCGCGGTGCGGAGCCCCCTCGGCTATCGGCTGCGCGTGCGCCTCGAACTCGTCCACGTCGACCCCGGGCGCGCACTGTCGGCGGCGAGCACCGGCGATCTGCGGGGGAGCGGGAGGGTCGAGGTGGCCGCGGCCGGGCCCGAATCGTCGATCGTGACGTTCCGGTGGGACGTCGCCACCGAGCGCCGCTGGATGAACGCCACCGCGTGGGCGCTGCGGCCCGCGTTCGAGCGGGCGCACGCGCACGTCATGCGCGCCGGCGAGCGCGGCCTCCGGGCCGAGCTGGAACAGGGCCAGGGCTGACGGTTCGGAGGGCCGAAATGCTGTCAATCCGCGGATTCGCGGGGTGCGGCATCCTGTCGCTCACTAGCGTGGAAGGGTTCCCCGCACCGCAGCCTTCGGAGGCCTGATTGAGCGCGCCCACCGCACCGACCGCCCGCGACCGCCGCCGGTGGGCGCAGTATCTCGTCAACGAGCGCGCCGAGGCGCGCGTCTACCGCGAGCTCGCGGGGCGACGCGACGGCGAGGAGCGCGAGATCCTGCTTGCCCTCGCCGACGCCGAGGGTCGGCATGAAGCGCACTGGCTTGAGCTCCTCGGCGGCGAGCCGTCACGGCTGCCGCGACCCGACGCCGGCACGGTGCTGCTGGGCTCGATGGCCAAGCGCTTCGGTTCGATCTTCGTGCTCGCCCTCGCTCAGAACGCCGAGGCCCGCTCGCCGTACGACGACGAGCCGTTCGCCACGTCGGCGATGGCGGCCGACGAGAAGATCCATCACGAGGTCGTCCGCGGCCTCGCGGCGCGCGGGCGGCGGCGGCTGTCGGGCACCTTCCGCGCGGCGGTGTTCGGCGCCAACGACGGTCTCGTCTCGAACCTCGCCCTCGTGATGGGGGTCGGGGCGACCGGCGTCGCACCGCAGTTCGTGCTCTTCAGCGGCATCGCGGGGCTCCTGGCCGGCGCGCTCTCGATGGGCGCCGGGGAGTTCGTCTCGGTGCGCTCGCAGCGGGAGCTGCTCGAGTCCACGCAGCCGGGCAACTACGCCGACCACGTGCTCCCCGACCTCGATCTCGACGCGAACGAGCTCGCCCTGGTGTACCGCACGCGAGGGATGCCTGCCGCCGACGCGCTCGAGCGCGCGCGCCGCGTCGTCGCCACGGCACAGGCCGCCGATCGCTCAGAGCCCTACCGGCTGCCCGACGAAGCCGTCGACGACCACGAGGTCGTCGGTGCCGCGTGGGGCGCCGCGCTGTCGAGCTTCCTGTTCTTCGCCTCGGGCGCGATCATCCCGGTGCTGCCGTGGATCTTCGGGCTGTCGGGGATGACCGCCGTGATCATCGCGCTCGTACTCGTCGGCATCGCGCTGCTCGGCACCGGTGCCGCCGTCGGACTGCTCTCGGGTGGCCCCCCGCTGCGACGGGCGCTGCGACAGCTCGGGATCGGGTATGCGGCGGCGCTCATCACCTACGCGCTCGGCCTCGCGTTCGGCGTCTCGGTGGCGTGACGGCCTCGGTTCTTCGACGGCGCCGGAACATGGTAATGTCGTTCCTCGGTTGCGAAACCGAAACCACCTTGCGCGGGTGGCGGAATAGGTAGACGCGCTAGCTTGAGGTGCTAGTGCCCGTATAGGGCGTGGGGGTTCAAGTCCCCCCTCGCGCACAGAACGAAGAAGGCTCCCGAAAGGGGGCCTTCTTCGTTTGTCCCTCCACACCGGAAGGTAGGTTTGTCGGCATGCCGTCTCCCGATCCCGAGCTGCCCGAAGTCGCCGCGGTGGCCCGCGACCTCATCCGGTTCGACACCACGAACCACGGCGGGGGGCGGGCTGCCGGCGAGCGCGAAGCCGCCGAGTACGTGGGCGCCTACCTCGAGGCGCTCGGGCTCGCCCCCGAGTACTACGAGCCGATCCCGAGACGGACCAACGTGATGGCCCGCGTGCCGGGACGCGACCGCTCCCGGCCCGCGCTCGTGCTGCACGGTCACCTCGACGTGGTTCCCGCGATCGCGGAGGACTGGAGCGTCGACCCGTTCGGGGGCGTCGTGCAGGACGGGATGCTGTGGGGTCGCGGCGCCGTCGACATGAAGGACATGGACGCCATGATCCTGACCTCCGTCGCCGACATCCTGCGCTCCGGCGACCAGCCTGAGCGCGACCTGATCCTCACCTTCTTCGCCGACGAGGAGAACGGCGGCGTCGAGGGATCGGCGCTCGTCGTGCAGGACCACCCGGAGTGGTTCGCCGGCGCCACCGAGGCGATCAGCGAGGTCGGCGGCTACTCGATCGCCGTGGGCGATCGTCGCGCGTACCTGCTGCAGGTGGGAGAAAAGGCGCTCATCTGGATCCGGCTCGTCGCGCGCGGCCGCGCGGCGCACGGCTCGAGCTTCCACGGCGACAACGCCGTCACCAAACTCGCCGATGCCGTCGCAGCACTCGGACGCACCGAGTGGCCGATCGCGATGACCGACACCACGCGCGCGATGACCGATGCGCTGTCGCAGATCACCGGCGCCTCGGCCTCGGACCCCGACGTCCTCGCCGAGGCTGCGGGTGCGGCATCCGGGTTCCTCCGCTCCTCGCTGCGGACCACTGCGAACCCCACCGGGCTCACCGCCGGGTACAAGCACAACGTCATCCCCGACCGCGCCGAGGCGCTGATCGACGTGCGCGTGCTCCCGGGTACCGAGGCAGCGGCCCTCGCCGACATTCGTCGCATCGTCGGCGACGGCGTCGAGGTCGAGATCGTCCACCAGGACATCGGGCTCGAGGTTCCGTTCGCGGGCGACCTCGTCGACGCGATGGTCGGCGCGCTCGGCCGCCACGATCCGGGCACGCCGGTGATCCCATACCTGCTGGGCGGCGGCACCGACAACAAAGCGCTGGCGGCCCTCGGCATCACCGGCTACGGCTTCGCGCCGCTGCGGCTTCCCGCCGACCTCGACTTCACCGGGATGTTCCACGGCGTCGACGAGCGCGTCCCGATCGACGCCCTCGTCTTCGGCCAGACCGTTCTCACCGACCTTCTTCGCACCTACTGACGACGGATGCCGCGAGACGGCATCCCGCACGAAAGCACGAAAGGCGCCCCATGCTCCTCGAGGCGATCATCCTCGGCTTCGTGCAGGGACTCACCGAGTTCCTGCCGGTCTCCTCCAGCGCGCACCTGCGCATCCTCGGCGAGTTCCTGCCCGGCGCTCAGGACCCGGGCGCGGCGTTCACCGCCATCACGCAGATCGGCACCGAGGCTGCTGTCGTGCTGTTCTTCTGGCGAGACATCGTACGGATCATCGGCAGCTGGTTTCGCTCGCTCGCGGGTCGCATCCCGCGCAACGACCCCGACGCGAAGATGGGCTGGCTGATCATCGTCGGCAGCATCCCGATCGTCGTGCTGGGGCTGCTCTTCCAGGACCAGATCGAGACGGTCTTCCGCTCGCTCTGGCTGATCGCCGGCATGCTGATCTTCTTCGGCGTGCTGTTGGGCATCGCCGACCACGTCGGCGCGAAGAAGCGCAAGCTGCAGGACATCACCGTCGGCCACGGCGTGATCTACGGGTTCGCGCAGGCACTCGCGCTCATCCCCGGCGTGTCACGGTCGGGCGGAACCATCACCGCCGGGCTCTTCATGGGCTACGAGCGGGCAGCGGCCGCGCGCTACGCGTTCCTGCTCGCGATCCCCGCCGTCTTCGGCAGCGGCTTCTACCAGCTGTTCAAGAGCTGGAACGAGCCCGGCGTGTTCACGCTCGGCGAGACGGCCGTCGCGACGGGCGTGGCGTTCCTGGTGGCCCTCGGGGTGATCGCGTTCTTCATGAACTGGATCTCCAAGCACAGCTTCCTGCCGTTCGTGATCTACCGCGTCGCGCTCGGCACGCTGATCCTCGTGCTGCTGAGCACGGGGGCGATCTCGGCCTACTGAGCTCGCGCGCGTCGCCGACGGGACTCGCGCTATCGGCGGGGCTCGTCGCGACCGGGCTTGGTGGGGCCGCCGTCTCCGCCGCGGCGGAGGTACCGCTCGAACTCCTGCGCGATCGCGTCGCCCGATGCCTCGGGGGAGTCCCACGTGTCGCGCGTTCGCTCGAGCTGGCGGATGTACTCCGTCATCTCCTCGTCGTCGGCTGCCGCGGCATCGATCGACGCCTCCCAGGCGGCCGCTTCGGTCGCGAGTTCGCCGCGCGGGACGGGGGCGCCGGTCAGGTCTTCGAGCCGGTCGAGGAGAGCCAGGGTCGCCTTGGGCGACGGCGTGTGGCCGGCGACATAGTGCGGGACGCTGGCCCACAGGCTCGCCGCGGGAATGCCGGCGGCATCCGCCATATGACCGAGAACGCTGAGGATCCCCACGGGTCCTTCGTACGTGCTCTTCTCGAGATCGAGCGAGGTGCGCAGGTGCTCGCTGTCGCTGCCCGCGAACACCGAGATCGGACGGGTGTGGGGGACGTCGGACATCATCGAGCCCATCGCGACGAACCCGGTGATGTCTTCGCGCAGGGCGATGTCGATGAACTCCGTCGCGAAGGCCTGCCACGCGCGCGCGGGCTCGACGCCGGTGAGCAGCCACAGCTGCGTTCCGCCGCGGGTGGCTCGTGCCGGTCGCAGCAGCGTCGCCTCGGGCCACGTCAGCGTGCGTCTGCCCTCTGCGTCGGTCGCGATCTGGGGTCGCGTGTACTGGTAGTCGAAGTAGAGCTCGGGGTCCACGGAGAAGACCGGCTCGTACGTCCCGCCCTCGCGCAGCTGCGTGATGGCGGATGACGCGGCCTCGCCGGCGTCGTTCCATCCGTCGAACGCTGCGACGAGCACCCGGCGACCCAGTCCGTCCACACGACCTCCTCCGCCCTTCCGGGCTTCCCCCAGGATATGCCCGGTTCGGCGCCTCGGTAGGATTGCCCGGTGAGTGCGCCTCGTCTTTCCGCCGTCCTGTGGGACATGGACGGAACCCTCGTCGATACCGAGCCGTACTGGATGGCCGCCGAGACACCGCTCGTCGAGCGGTTCGGCGGCACCTGGTCGCACGAGCAGGCGCTCGGCCTCGTCGGCCTCGGTCTCGAGGACTCGGCACGCATCTTCCAGGATGCCGGTGTGCGCATGGGCGTCCGCGACATCATCGACCACCTCACCGACGACGTCATGGGCCAGCTCACCGACAAGGGCGTGCCGTTCCGCCCCGGCGCGCGGGAGCTGCTGGCCAGTCTCCGCGCCGCCGGCATCAAGACGGGGCTCGTCACGATGTCGATGCGGCGCATGGCCGACACGGTCGTCGACCTCATCGACTTCGAGGCGTTCGACGTCGTCATCGCCGGCGACGAGTCGACGCGGCCCAAACCCTTCCCCGATCCCTATCTGCAGGCCTGCGAGGCGCTCGGCGTGAGCCCCGACGAGACGGTCGCGATCGAGGACTCTCCCAACGGCCTGCGCTCGGCGGTGGCGTCGGGGGCCGCGGTCATCGGCGTGCCGCTCATGGTGTCGATCGCCGGCGCCGGCGCACATGCGGTGTGGTCGACGCTCGAGGGGCGCACGGCCGAAGACGTCGCGTCGTTCCATGCAGCGCACCACGCAAACCGCCACACCACCACCGAGGAGACCCGCCCATGACCGAGCGACCGAGCGGGCCCTTCCGCATCGGCGACCGGGTCCAGCTGACCGGACCCAAGGGACGCCTCCACACGATCACGCTCCGAGAGGACGGCGAGCTGCACACGCACCACGGCGTGCTGCGGCACACGTCGCTCATCGGGCAGCCCGACGGGTCGGTGGTCGAGAACAGCTCGGGCCACGAATACCTGGCGCTGCGACCGCTCCTGCGCGATTTCGTCATGTCGATGCCGCGCGGCGCTGCGATCGTCTATCCGAAGGATGCCGCGCAGATCCTCGCTCAGGCGGACGTGTTCCCCGGCGCCACCGTGGTCGAGGCCGGCGTCGGCTCGGGCGCGCTGTCGCTGTGGCTGCTGCGTGCGATCGGCGGCGAGGGGCGCCTGGTGTCGTTCGAGCGGCGTTCGGACTTCGCCGAGGTCGCGCAGGCGAACGTCGAGACCTTCCTCGGCGGCGTCCCCGTGAACTGGGACGTCGTGGTCGGAGACCTCGTCGAATCGCTTCCGGCGGCCGTCGACCCGGGCACCGTCGATCGCGTGGTGCTCGACATGCTGGCGCCGTGGGAGTGCATCGACGTCGTCGCCGACGCTCTCACCCCCGGCGGCGTCGTCCTCTGCTACGTCGCCACGGCGACCCAGCTGAGCCGGGTCGCGGAGTACATCCGCGCCACCGGCCTGTACACCGAGCCCGAGGCCAACGAGACGATGGTGCGCGGCTGGCACGTCGAGGGTCTCGCCGTACGCCCCGACCACCGCATGGTCGCGCACACCGGGTTCCTCCTTTGGGCGCGCCGGCTCGCGCCGGGCGCCGTGCTGCCCGAGGTCAAGCGCCGTGCGTCGAAGTCGAGCTACGGCGATGAGGACGTCGAGCTGTGGACGCCCGGAGCGGTCGGCGACCGGCAGATCACCGACAAGAACCTGCGCAAGCGTGTGCGCGAGGCACAGCGCGCCGCCGAGGGTGCCCGTCAGGCTGCCCAGGGTTCCGAGCCGGAGCAGGGCTCGCAGTAGCGCCGAGAGGGCGGCGCCGTGCCGCCTAGACTGTTGCGGTGCGCAAGATCCCCGCTGCCCTCGCCGTCCTGACCCTCGCGACCGTCGGTCTGGCCGGATGCTCCCTGCCCGGCTCGTTGACAGGCTCCTCGGACTGCACCCGCACGGCCCCCGACGCGACCACCGTCGACCTGGTCACCGTGGACGGCTCGTTCGACGGTGTTCCCGACGTCGAGGTCTACACGCCGTTCCACACCGATGAGACCGTCTTCGCCGACGCTCAGACGGGGGAGGGCACGCCCATCACGACGGCTCAGCAGCTCGTGATGATCGACGTGACGCTCGTGAGCGGCACGACCGGTGACGTCGTCGCGGCGACCTACGACGGCGAGCAGACGCGGGTCTTCCCGCTCACCCAGTGGGAGCAGACCTTCCCCACCATCGAGGAGGCGCTCCACTGCGCGACCGAGGGCTCGCGTGTCGTCATCGCACTCGCCCCCGGCGACGTCGAGGCCGAGACGGCCGCGAGCGTCGGGCTCGCCGAGGACGACTCCTCGATCGCCGTGATCGACGTGCGCAAGGTCTACCTCTCCCAGGCGAAC
Source organism: Microbacterium sp. 2FI (assembly GCF_005502885.1). Lineage (GTDB taxonomy): Bacteria > Actinomycetota > Actinomycetes > Actinomycetales > Microbacteriaceae > Microbacterium. Next base: position 302,200 of record NZ_SCMR01000002.1, on the reverse strand, counting down.
GGACGCAACCAGTTCAACAGCGGCCACGGCCTCCCCACGGTCGTCCGCGCACCCGACGGACGCCCCGGCATCATCGTCCCCGAAGGGGCGGCGCCGAGCGACCTCGTCGTGCAGACCATCAAGAAGGGCGACGGCCCGGTCGTCACCGGCGAGGTTCCGGCGCGCGTGCACTACACCGGGCTCACGTGGGCCGAGCGCGAGGTCTTCGACACCACGTGGGACTCGCAGCCGGCATCCATGACGCTCGACGCGGTCGTCCCCGGCTTCGCGGCGGCGCTGGAGGGTCAGACGGTCGGCTCGCAGGTCATGGTCGTCATCCCGCCCGATCAGGGCTACGGAGATGTCGACCAGGGCGCGATCCCCGCCGGCTCGACGCTGGTGTTCGTCATCGACATCCTCGGTCTCGACGCAGCGCCGTAGCGGGCCGCGCGCCGCATCGGCGGCGACAGGCGACTCTAGGATGAGGGAGTGCCTGCCAACCCGCCCGTGAAGAACGCTCCCGAGGAGCGGCTGGTCAACCTCGTCGTCGCCCTCATGGCGACCGAGCAGGGGCTGACGAAGGACACGATCCTTTCGTCGGTCGCCGGCTACCGCGAGCACTTCGAGGCGGGCTCCGGCAAGGACGCGCTCGAGAAGATGTTCGAGCGCGACAAGGAGAGCCTGCGCGGGCTCGGCATCCCGATCGACACGATCGGCGACCGAGCCGACCCCGATGACCTCCGCGAGGCGCGATATCGCGTCCCGCAGGGGGAGTACGCGCTCCCGGACGACATCACCTTCACCCCGGCCGAGCTCGCACTCCTCAACCTCGCCGGCGGCGTGTGGAGCGAGGGATCGATGTCGGAGGATGCCCGCGGGGGCCTGCGCAAGCTCCGGGCCCAGGGATTCTCCGTCGACGAGCCGATCATCGGGTATTCGCCGCGCATCAGCCTCCGAGACCCCGCCTTCCTCCCGCTGCAGCGCGCGATCGAGCAGAGCCGGGTGGTCTCCTTTCCGTATCTCAAGCCGGGCGAGCCGCTGCCGCGCCTGCGCCGCGTGCAGCCGCTCGCGCTCGTCGAGTACGAGGCCCGCTGGCATGTCTTCGGCATCGATCTCGGCGTGGGCGCCGAGCGGACCTTCCTCCTCGCGCGGATCGTCGGCGAGGTCGACACCACGCGCGCCTCTTTCGACGCGGCGCTGCGCGAGGGGGCCGGCGAGCGAGCGCTGGCCGGACTCGAGGAACTCGCAGCGCGAAGCACGGCGCTGCTCGAAGTCGACCCCGGAACCGAGGCCGATCTCCGGCTCTCCCGGCGATCGACGCCTGCCGAGCAGGGGATCCATGTGCCCTTCGTAGACGTCCATATCTTCGCCGATGAACTGGCGTCCTACGGACCCGAGGTGCGCGTGGTCGAGCCGGACGCTCTCCGCGATCAGGTGATCGAGCGGCTGCGTGCTGCGCGCGACGCACATGGAGGCGCTGCATGACCGCGCGGCGGACGCCGGTCGCGACCGACCGTGCGGCGCTCCTGTTGCAGCTCGTGCCGTACCTGATCGGTCAGGGCGAGGTCTCGATCGACGAGGCCGCGCGCGAATTCGATGTCGAGCCCGAGCAGATGCGCGCGATGGTCGAGAAGCTGACGGTCATCGGTCTGCCCGGCGAACGCGGCTTCTGGCAGATGTCGAACGACCTGTTCGACATCGACTGGGACCTCCTCGACCAGCAGGACCGCATCGTGATCACGAACACGGTCGGTCTCGAGCGCGCGCCGAAGCTCACGGCGCGCGAGGCGGCGGCGCTGCTGGCAGGACTCCAGCTCGCGCGCGCCATTCCGGGCGTGGGCGATTCCGACCTGTTCACGGGCCTCCTCGCCAAGCTCGCGCGCGGCGCCTCGAGCACGCCCGCCGACGTGATCGTCGCGCCGGGACCCGTTGACGCGGTGCGCGAGACGGTGGCGACGGCGCTGCGCGAGCGCGTCGCGGTGTCGTTCACCTACAAGGCTCCGGATGCCGCACCCACGATCCGCACGGTCGATCCCGTCAAGGTCCACATCGCCACCGGGCAGTGGTACCTGCAGGGGTGGTGCCACCTCCGTGAGGCGATGCGGACGTTCCACCTCGACCGCGTCAGCGACCTCGAACTGACCGACATCCCGATCGCGCACGGACACGATCCCGTTCCCGGCTGGTTCGAACCGGGCTCCGGCGACGTCGTCGTCCGCATCCGATTCGCCGCCGACGTCGCCCCCCTTCTCGGCGACTACCTCGATCGTGCGGTACTCGAGACCGTCGACGGCGTCACGATGGCGACGATGCGCGTGGCCGACGAGTCGAGCCTCCGGCGCCTCGTCGCCCGGCGCGGCGGAGCCGTCGAGATCCTCGAGCCGGCAGGAGCCCGCCGAGCCGCTGCGGAGTGGGCCGAGGCGGGTCTCGCGCAGTACCGCTGACACGCGAATCGGGTCTTCCCCAGGATGCTCCCTCGCTGCTGTCCAGGGTTAGTATGGGACCGGACCCGAACGACGAGGAGATTTTGTTATGGGGAACCTACAGGGATGGCACCTGCTCATCATCCTCGCCGTCATCCTGCTGCTGTTCGGCGCGGCGAAGCTGCCTGCGCTGGCGAAGAGCATGGGGCAGTCTGCCCGCGTGTTCAAGGGCGAGATGAAGGCCATGAAGGATGAGGACAAGCCGACCGAGCGCACGGTGCAGCAGTCCGCTGCCCCGGCCGACGTCGTGACCCCGTCGGATCCGTCCGCGGGATCGGGCGGGGCGTCCGACCCGAAGCCGTAGTACGTCGTGGTGACGACTGATCCGCCGCTGACGGGAGAGACCGACCGCCCGCGGCGAGAGAAGCGCATGTCGCTCGGCCAGCATCTGGTCGAGTTGCGCAGACGTCTGATGATCGCTGCCGCCGCACTGGTGGTCGGAATGGTGGTGGCCTTCTTCATCACGGACTGGGTCATCTGGATGATCACCGAGCCGTTGCGCGTGATCGCCGAGACCGAAGGCGAGCTCGCCAAGGTCGAGCTGATGTTCAGCACGGTGACGTCGGCATTCGATCTGAGGATCCGCATGTCGTTCGCGATCGGCCTGCTGATCTCGGCGCCGATCTGGCTGTGGCAGATCTGGGCGTTCATCATGCCGGGGTTGACCCGCAAGGAGGTCCGGTACACGTTCGGCTTTCTCGGTGCAGCGATTCCGCTCTTCTTCGCGGGTACCTACGTCGGGTTGATCGTCATGCCCCACGTGGTCGAGATCATGGCGTCCTTCGTGCCGGAGGGCGGTGCCTCGTTCTTCGAGGCCGGCTACTACTATGACTTCGTCTTCAAGCTGATGATCGTGATCGGGATCGCGTTCGTCCTGCCGGTCTTCCTCGTCGCGTTGAACATCGCGGGCGTCATCTCGGGAATCGGCATCCTGAAGGGCTGGCGCGTCGCCGTGCTCGTCGCGACAGTGTTCGCCGGCCTGGCGACACCCGCTGCGGATGTCATCAGCATGCTCATGCTCGCGGGCATCCTGATCGTGCTGTTCTTCGCAGCGGCCGGGCTCTCGGTGCTGTTCGATCGGCGGAAGGCGAAACGCGCCGCGCGGCTCCTCCCTCCTGAAGCAGGCGCATGACCGACGCCGGTCCCGCTGAGCGGTACGCGCGGGCCCGAGACGCCGCGCAGCAGGACCGCAGCCACCCGCTGACCACCGCGTTCGCGGCATCCCAGCGATTCACGCTCGACGATTTCCAGATCGCCGGATGCCGTGCGCTGGAGGATGGACGCAGTGTGCTCGTCGCGGCGCCGACGGGAGCGGGCAAGACCATCGTCGGCGAGTTCGCGATCCACCTCGCGATGGCGGAGCCCGGCGACAAGGCGTTCTACACGACGCCGATCAAGGCGCTGTCGAACCAGAAGTTCCGCGAGCTCCAAGAGGTCTACGGCGCCGACGAGGTCGGACTCCTCACCGGCGACACCAACATCAACGGCAACGCGCGGATCGTCGTCATGACGACCGAGGTGCTGCGCAACATGCTGTACGCCGATTCACCCGCGCTGCGGGGCCTGCGGTTCGTCGTGATGGACGAGGTGCACTATCTCGCCGACCGCTTCCGGGGGGCGGTGTGGGAAGAGATCATCATCCACCTGCCGCAGAGCGTGCGACTCGTCTCGCTCAGCGCCACGGTGTCCAACGCCGAGGAGTTCGGCGACTGGCTCGACACCGTGCGCGGCGACACCGAGGTGATCGTCTCCGAGATCCGGCCCGTCCCGCTCGAGCAGCACGTGCTCGTGCGCGGCGACCTGCTGCCGCTCTTCGACGACCGCGCGGGGATCGCGACCGCGCAGGTGAATCAGGAGCTCATGCGCATCCGCTCCTTCAAGGGGCAGAACTTCGAGAACAACCGCCGCGCGCAGTCGCAGAGCAGCGCGCGCAACGCCGGCTACGAGGCCCCGCGGCGGCGCCCGCAGAAGGGCGGGCATCGTCCCGTGCGCTCGGCCAACGTGCAGCGCATCGAGCGCCTCGACCGCCCGGATGTCGTGCAGCTGCTCGGGCGCGCGAACCTGCTCCCCGCGATCTTCTTCATCTTCAGCCGGGTCGGGTGCGATGCCGCCGTGCAGCAGGTGCGGCGCTCGGGGGTGCGGCTCACCTCTCCGGAGGAGCGCCGCGAGATCCGCGCGATCGTCGAGGAGCGCACGCGGACGCTCCGCGACGAGGATCTCGCCGTTCTCGGGTACTGGGAGTGGCTCGAGAACCTCGAGCGCGGCGTCGCCGCGCATCACGCCGGGCTCCTCCCGGCATTCAAGGAGGTCGTCGAAGACCTCTTCAAGCGCAAGCTCGTCAAGGTCGTCTTCGCGACCGAGACGCTCGCCCTCGGCATCAACATGCCCGCCCGCACGGTCGTGCTCGAGAAACTCGAGAAATTCAACGGCGAAGCCCGTGTCGCGATCACGTCGGGGGAGTACACGCAACTCACCGGACGTGCGGGGCGGCGCGGCATCGACGTCGAGGGTCACGCGGTCATCCAGTGGACCGAGGGCCTCGACCCGCAGGCGGTCGCAGCCCTCGCCTCACGTCGCACGTATCCGCTGAATTCGAGCTTCCGGCCGACCTACAACATGGCCGTGAACCTCATCGACCAGTTCGGCAGGGCTCGGGCGCGCGAGATTCTCGAGTCGTCGTTCGCGCAGTTCCAGGCGGACCGCTCGGTCGTGGGCCTCGCACGCCAGGTGCGCGAGAACGAAGAGTCGCTCGCCGGCTACGAGAAGGCGATGACGTGCGACCGCGGCGACTTCGCCGAGTACTCCGCGATCCGCCGCGACCTCAGCGACCTCGAGAAGCTCAACCGCAAGGACGCGAACGCGTCGCGTGCCACGCGCGATCAGCGACAGCGCGAGATCGGCGGGCTGCGGCGGCGCATGCAGCGGCATCCGTGCCATCAATGCCCCGACCGCGAGCACCATGCCCGCTGGGCCGAGCGCTACTGGAAGCTCAGCCGCACGATCGACAAGATGCGCCAGCAGATCCAGACCCGCACGGGAACGGTCGCCCGCATCTTCGATCGGGTCGTCGATGTGCTGGGCGAACTCGACTACGTCAGCGTCGACGACGACGGCGCGACGACGCTGACGGCCGCCGGGCGCACGATGCGGCGCATCTACGGCGAGCGCGACCTGCTCGTCGCCGAATCGCTGCGGCGGGGCCTCTGGAAGAACCTGGATGCCGCCTCGCTTGCTGCTCTCGCATGCTGCATCGTCTACGAGCCGCGACGCGATGACGGCGGCGTCGGCGAGCACGGGCTGCCGCGGGGCGCGTTCCGCATCGCGCTCAGCGAGACGCAGGACCTCTGGCAGCGCCTCGACGACCTCGAGCGGGATCACCGGCTGCCCGGCTCCGAGCCGATCTCTGCCGGCCTTGCGCACGCGATGCACACGTGGGCGCGGGGCGGGATGCTGGACCGTGTTCTCATCGAGGCCGACATGGCCGCGGGCGACTTCGTGCGCTGGGCGAAGCAGACGATCGACCTGCTCGATCAGCTCTCGATCGTCGCCGATGCTCCGGTCGCGACCACCGCCCGCGCCTCGCTCGATGCGGTGCGCCGCGGCATCGTCGCCTACTCGAGCGTGTAGCCGCCCGGTGCCGCTCGCTTAGGGTGGATTCCGTGCCCCTCGCCGCGCGCCCGCGCCCTCTCGTCCCACTGTGGCTCGCCGTCGTCGGGGCCGTCGTCGGCGGAGCGGTGCTCGATCTCGCCTTCCCCTCCGTCGGCTGGTGGCCCCTCGCCTTCGTCGGAGTCGCTTTCGCGCTGGTGTCGCTGATCGGTCGCTCGGTGTGGGGTGCCGTCCTCGTCGGGTTCGCCTTCGGCGCCTCGTTCCACCTGATCCACATCATGTGGATCACCCGCTACCTCGGTGTCGTCCCGTGGTTCGCCCTCGCCGGCCTCGAGACCGTCTTCATGGCGGTCGGCTCCATCCCCATCGCCCTGGCGTATCGATGGATGCCGCAGGTGCTCCCGTCGCGCTGGGTGCAGCTGACCGTGCTGCCGCTGCTGGTCGCTGGGCTCTGGACGGCCCGTGAGCTCTTCATGGGCTCGTGGCCGTACACGGGCTTCCCGTGGGGCCGCCTCGGGATGAGCCAGTCCGAGAGCCCGCTGGCGCACCTCGCGTCGTGGGTCGGCGTCGCCGGGCTCACCTTCCTCATGGTCGCTTTCACTGCCGCCGTCATCGAATGGCTGCGCCTCGCCCGCTGGCGGGATGTGCGCACCGCTCTGCCGGCCGTCGGTCTCGCGGCCCTCCTGCTCGTCGTCCCCGCCTTCCCGACCACGCCGGCCGGCACGATGCGCGTCGGCAGCGCGCAGGGCAACGGGCCCTCGGGCTACTTCGACGAGCGGACGCGCAACGCCGTGCTGAACGCCCAGCTGGCGGCATCCGCTCCGCTCCTCGGTGAAGAGATGGACGTGCTGCTGTGGCCCGAGGGCGGGATCGACTCGGATCCGCTCGAGAACGAGGGCACGGCAGCGGTGCTCGACGAGCTCTCGACGCGAGCGGACGCTCCGCTGATCGTCAACGCCGCGACGACGCGCGGGGACGACACCTTCAACACGTCGATGCTGTGGGTGGCCGGCGAGGGCGCCGTGCAGCTGCACGACAAGGCGAACCCCGTGCCGATGGGGGAGTACGTGCCCGACCGGTGGTTCTTCGAGGCGATCGTGCCCGATCTGATCGGCCTCATCCAGCGGGAGTACACCCCGGGCACCAACCCGCCGTTCTTCGACGTCGACGGCGTCGGAGTCGGCCTCGCGATCTGCTTCGACGTCATCTACGACGACGTGATCTGGGAGGGTGCCGAAGCCGGCGCCCAGGTCTACATGTTCCAGACGAACAACGCCGACTTCCGCGACACCGACGAGAATCTTCAGCAGCTCGCCTTCGCCCGGATGCGCGGGATCGAGACGGGGCGATCGGTGGTGAACCTGTCGACCGTCGGCACGAGTCAGGTGATGGCGCCCGACGGCACGACTCTCGACGGTCTCCCGGCCGATGTGGCCGGCCACATGCTGACCGAGGTGCCCCTGCGCACGGGGCTGACGCCGGCTGTCGTGATCGGACCGGCGGTGAAGGCGGTGCTCGGGTGGGGGAGCGCCGTGGCCCTCATCGCGCTCGGGATCGGCGTGGCCGTGATGCGCCGCCGGAACGCGAAGACGCCGACCCCCGAAGGGGCCGGCGTCACGCAGATCGACTGATCGGTGGGATCAGGCGCTGATCTTCTCGACCGCGACGTCTTCACCGGCGCCGCGGCGGGCGCGGACGTAGGCGAGGCGCTCTTCCAGGAGCTCTTCGAGCTCGGGAAGCGTGCGGCGCTCGAGCAGCATGTCCCAGTGGCTGCGTGGGACCTTGTCGCCCGAGTGGTCGACGGTCGCGTGGCCGTCGCCGATGCGCAGCAGCGCCTCGGCGCCGCACGTGCGGCACTCCCACGCCTCGGGAACCTCGGCGTCGGCTGCGAAAGTCAGTGTGGTGTCACGTCCGCAGGACGTGCAGGAATAGATGTGCTGTGCGCGTTCATGGAACACGACGCCCTCTTCGCTCTGTAGGCTCTGGGCGCCGAGTCGGATGCCGCGCAGACTGCGGTCTGCCATTGTGTGGTCCTCTCGTCGCTGTTCAGGTATAACGAAGTCACCTGTGCGGATCATCCGAACGGGCACGATTCGGTCGGCATTCGCGTACATTCACAGTCGATGCACAGCGGGGCCGCCGTGGGGCGACGATTGTCAGTCCGCGAGGGTCTCGAGGGCGAGATCGGCGCGGTCGGTGACCACCCCGTCGACGCCGATGCCGATGAGGCGTCGCATGTCCCCAGGATCGTTCACGGTCCACACGTGCACCTCCACGCCGTGGCGGTGCACGGCCTCGACGAGCCGCGGTGAAACGATGCGCAGGCCCCGCCGTCGCTCGGGCACCTGTACGGCGTCGACGCCCGCGAGCGCCTGCCTGACGAGCCGTTCGGACCGCGTCGACACCCCGGCGAGAAGCCGCAGGATCGTGGCGGTTCCTGCGGAAGTCGCGGGACGGATGCCGCGGCCCTCGGCCTCTGCTGCGCCGAGCGCAATGCGGCGACGATCGTCGGAGAAGCTCGTCAGCAGCACCCGCTCGCCGTGCCGGGCGACGAGACGGCCGACGGGGACCGCAGCGTCCTCGGCCTTCACATCCAGGTTGAATCGGGTGTCGGGGAAAGCCCCGAGCGCCTGCTCGAGCGTCAGCAGGCCGCCGAGCGGCGCCATGAGCCGCTCAAGCTGTGCGATCGGCACATCCGACACCGGCCTCGGGTCGCCGGTCACGCGTGACAGGTCGTCGTCGTGGAAGAGGACGACAGTGCCGTCGGCGGTGAGGTGGCAGTCCGACTCGACGTACGTCGCCCCGGCGCCGTGCGCTGCGGCGACCGCGGCGAAGGAGTTCTCGACGACGCCGTGGGCGGCATCCGTCGTCGTCACGAGACCCCGATGCGCGAGCACGCGCGGCGTCGCGCCGACGATGAACCAGGGATGCATGGCCTGCGCCCTCTCGACGCCGAGGTCGGAGCTCAGGGGCGCGGAGCGGGCTCGCCGGACCCTCCGGCTGTCGACGCCCGGGCCTGCGATGCGATGTCGTCGGCGGCGGCCGCTGCCTCGCGCGCGGCGGCGACGGCCTCGGCGGCGGAGGAGGAGCGCTCGGATTCGGTCCGGGGGCGATCCGACGGCGGACGCGGCGCGGAGGGCTCCGCGCGTCCGCCGAAGGCATCGCCGATGCCCTTGAGCGCCTCGGTGAGTTCACTCGGGATGATCCACAGCTTGCTCGACGCGCTCTCGGCGATCTTCGGAAGGGTCTGGAGATACTGGTAGGCCAGCAGCTTCTGGTCGGGGTCGCCGTTGTGGATGGCGGAGAACACCATCTCGATCGCCTCGGACTCGCCCTGCGCGCGCAGGATCGCAGCTTGCTTGTCACCTTCGGCCCGCAGGATGTCGGCCTGACGGCGGCCTTCGGCCTCGAGGATCTGCGACTGCTTCGACCCCTCAGAGGTCAGGATCACCGCACGCCGGTCGCGCTCGGCGCGCATCTGCTTCTCCATCGAGTCCTGAATGGAGAGCGGCGGATCGATGGCCTTCAGCTCGACGCGGTTGACGCGGATTCCCCACTTGCCGGTCGCTTCGTCGAGCACGATGCGCAACTGGCCGTTGATCTCGTCGCGGCTGGTCAGAGCCTCTTCGAGGTTGAGGCCGCCGACGACGTTGCGGAGTGTCGTGGTGGTGAGCTGCTCGACCGCGCCGAGATAGTTGGCGATCTCGTAGGTCGCGGCCCGGGCGTCGGTGACCTGGAAGTACACGACGGTGTCGATCGAGACGACGAGGTTGTCTTCGGTGATGACCGGCTGCGGCGGGAACGACACGACGGTCTCGCGCAGGTCGACGAGGGGGCGGAGCCGGTCGATGAACGGCACCAGCAGATTGAGTCCCGGCTGCAGCGTGCGCTGGTAGCGGCCGAGGCGCTCCACGACGCCGGCGTACGCCTGCGGGATGATGCGGATCGAGCGGAAGATCACCACGATCACGAAGATCGCTATGACGATCAGCAGGATGATCACGAAGATCTGGCCGATGAAGGCTCCGACGTCAACCATCGAGGGGGTCCTTTCCGGGGGTGGGGGCCTGGACGGGCGAGACTTCGACGGTCGCGCCGAGCACGGTGACCACGGTCATGCGCGCGCCGACGTCGAGGCTGTCGCCGAGCGGCTCGGCGTCAGCGGTGAGCTTGGCGGTCCACGTCTCGCCGTTGTCGAGCTTGACCGAGCCGAATCCGTCGACGAACGGAGCGAGCGCCCGCGCGCCCATGCCGTACAGCGCATCGACGTTCGTTCGCGCGGGCTCATCGCCCTTGTGGAGCGCCCTCAGCAGCAGCGGCCGGATGGTGAACAGCAGCAGGGCCGACAGCACCGCCGCGGTGGCGATCTGCAGCCACCACGGTCCGCCCAGGAGGTTCACGCCGAGTCCGCCGATGAGGGCGCCGGCGGCGAGCATGAGGAAGGTGAACTCAAGCGTGAGCAGCTCGATGATGACGAAGAGCAATGCGAGCACGAGCCAGGCGATCCACATGTACTGAGTGAGATCAGGCAGCATCGCCATCCTTTCGGCCGGTCCTTTGATGGAACCCTACACTGGGTCGCAGAAGCCCGGTTGATAGGGTCGAGAGCATGTCTCAGACCCTCGAACACGGCTCGCTCAGCGGCAAGACCGCCCTCGTGACCGGCTCGTCGCGCGGCATCGGCGCCGACACTGTCCGCTATCTCGCCGAGGCCGGCGCGAACGTCGTCATCAACTTCCGCAACAAGGCTCCGCGCGCCGAGAAGCTCGCGGTGGAACTGCGCCAGCTCGGCGTCGAGGCGCTCGTCGTCGGCGCCGACCTCACCGACCCGGAGTCGGTCAAGGCCATGTTCGCCGAGGTTGAGCGCACGTTCGGGCGCCTCGACATCCTCGTGCTCAATGCCTCGGGCGGCATGGAAGCCGGCATGGCCGCGGACTATGCGCTCAAGCTCAATCGCGACGCCCAGGTGAACGTCCTCGAGACCGCGGTCCCGCTGCTCGGCGAAGGCTCTCGGGTCGTGTTCGTCACCAGCCACCAGGCCCACTTCATCCGCACCACACCCACCATGCCCGAGTACGAGCCGGTCGCCCTGTCCAAGCGGGCGGGCGAGGACGCCCTGCGCGAGCGGATCCCGGCCCTCGTCGAGCGCGGCATCGGCTTCGTCGTGGTCTCGGGCGACATGATCGAGGGCACGATCACCGCGACGCTCCTCGAGCGCGCGAACCCGGGAGCGATCGCCGCGCGCCGTGAGGATGCCGGAAAGCTCTACAACGTGTCGGAGTTCGCTGCCGAAGTCGCCCGCGCAGCGGTCGACGACATCCCGGCCGAGAACACCCGCCTCGTCGGCGAGACCGGCTCGTTCGCGGGGGAGTGAGCGATGCGCGCCGGCGACATCGACACCCTCGTCTCGGTCGGACGCCCCGACATCGCCCCTGACGCCTCGTTCGCCGTCTTCGCGACGTCGCGCCCGGATCTCGTCGCCAACCGCGCGGTCGGCCAGGTGTGGCGCGTCGACCTGCCCGATGGCACGCCGCGTCGGCTGACGCGGGGAACAGCGGATGCCGCGCCGCGCCTGTCGCCCGACGGTGCGCGCATCGCGTTCCTCCGCGGCGACGCCAAGAAGCGGCCGCAGATCTTCGTCGTCGATGCGACCGGTGGGGAACCCATGCAGGCCACCGATGCGCCGATCGGCGTCGAGGGGTTCGCCTGGTCGCCGGACGGCAGGACCCTCGCCTTCCTGGCGCGCGTCCCGGAGCCGGGCCGCTACGGCTCGGTCGAGGGATTGGATGCCGCGGCCGAGGCGCCCCGGCGCGTCACGGGAATCCGCTGGCACGCCAACGGCCTCGGCTACCTCGCCGACCGCCCCGCCCACGTCTTCGTGATCGCGGTCCCGGCCACCGATGCCGAACCGTTCTACGACGCGGCCCCGGCGGTGCGCGCCGAGGCCGAGACCGCCCCCGTGCGCCCCGTGGTCGCGGCGACCGCGACGGCGCTCACGACAGGATCGACATCGCACGGCGGCGTCGTCTTCACGGCCGACGGCTCCGAGGTGCTCACGGTCCCCGACGAGATCGAGCCGCTGCGGCGCGACCTTCGCAACCGCATCATCGCGGTCGCCGTCGACGGCTCGGGTTCGCGCGACGTGCTCGGAGCGGATGCCGGGCTCTCGCTCGTCGACATCGCGGTGGCCGAGGAGGGCACGATCGCCGTCCTCGCGCACGAGGTCGGCGCGGGCGTCGACTTCATCGCGCCGGGCGTCGGCGTGTGGCTGGTCGAGCCCGACGGTCCGCGCGCGCTCACCGACGCCGAGACCATCGATCTCGGCGAGGTGGGCAGCCACCTCTCGGCCGCGGGCGACGACTTCCTCGTCCAGCACCGCGCGCGCGGCCGCGTGCACCTGCTGCGCGTCTCGCGCACGGGGGAGATCGACGAGGTCCTCGGCGGCGACGTCGAGGTCGCCGGACACGCCACGGCGGGCGAGCGCATCGTCGCCGCGGTCGCGACTCCCGATTCGTTCGGCGAGCTCGTGCTGATCGACGAGGGCACCGCCCGCACGGTGACCGCGTTCGGAGCGCGGGCCGCGGCATCCGTCATCGCGACGCCGAGCGAACTCACCGTTGCCGGCCGCGACGGCTATCCGGTCCACGGCTGGGTCGCGGCGCCCGAGGGCGAAGGTCCCTTCCCGGTGATCCTCCAGATCCACGGCGGACCCTACGCCTCATACGGCATCCACCTCTTCGATGAGACGCAAGTGCTCGTCGACGCGGGCTACGCCGTGGTGTACTGCAATCCCCGCGGATCGGCCGGCTACGGCCGCGCCCACGGGCGCAGCATCCGCCAGGCGATGGGAACCCTCGACTTCGCCGACGTCATCGATTTCCTCGACGGGGCGGTCGCGGCGGACGGGCGTCTCGACGGCGACCGGGTCGGCGTCATGGGCGGCTCGTACGGCGGCTACCTCACCGCGTGGGTCATCGCGCACGACCACCGCTTCGCCGGCGCGATCGTCGAGCGCGGGTTCCTCGAGCCGCAGTCCTTCCAGGGCACCAGCGACATCGGGTCGTTCTTCGGTGACGAGTACGTCGGGGTGACCGAGGCCGACATCGCGCGTCAGAGCCCGATGGCGGTGGTTGATCAGGTCACGACCCCCACGCTGGTGCTGCACTCCGAGCTCGACTATCGGTGCCCGCTGGAGCAGGCGACACGGTACTACTCGGCGCTCAAACGCCAGGGGACGGATGCCGAGATGCTGGTCTTCCCGGGCGAGAACCACGAGCTCACCCGCTCGGGCCAGCCGCGTCACCGCGTCGAGCGCTTCGCCGCGGTGCTCGACTGGTGGGAGCGCAAGCTCCCCGTCAGCTGACGCCGACGCCTTCGAGCCAATGGGAAACGCCCCGGATCTCTCCGGGGCGTTTCCTGTGTGATGCGTGTGTCAGATGTCGCCCTTGAAGGTGAAGGCGCGAATGACGTTGATGATGCCGAGCACGATGAGCGAGATGCCGAGGATCCACCACAGCACCACGACGCCCCACACGGGGGAGAAGAGCACCAGGATGCCGGCGATGATGCTCAGGATGGCGAAGAAGATCGTCCAGCCCTTCGAGCTCGCGTCGCCCAGCGTCGAGAGCGACACGATTCCTTCGACGATCCACATGATTCCGACGAGGATGCCGATGAACACGGCGAGCCACGCGGTGGCGGCGCCGAGGTTGAACATCGCGATGACGCCGGCGATGATGAAAAGCACGCCGAGCGCGATGTGCCCGACGCGGGCCCAGCCGCCCTTGGTCTTGGAGAAGATGCCGAGGCCCGCGTAGACGAGACCTGCGGCGATGGCGTAGATCGCGATGATGGCGGCGACGACCATGGCGGTCTTGCCGGGCCAGACGAGGATGAGGATACCGACGATGACGGCGAGGACGCCGCCCACGCCGAGTGCCGTGCGGATACCGTTGACTGCCGACTTCTCGGCTGCGGATTCGGTGGACATGTGAGTGTCCTTTCTGAGAGTTCCCTGTAAAGGTGCGGGCCAATCTTAGACCCGTTCTTCAACCTCTCCGGACACGACGCGCTACGGTGAGCGTGTCGGCATCCGTGACTCGGAGGTGCTTCATGGCGGTGTTCTCGCGGGGATTCGGTGCGCGGCGGCGTGAAAGCGACCCGCGGCTTCCACCCGGGCAGTATCTGACCGAAGACTTCCCCGTGCTCTCGGCCGGCCCGACGCCGCGCGTAGCCACGGGGGAGTGGGAGTTCTCGATCCGCAGCGAGAGCGGTCACATCGCCTCGTGGGACTGGGAGCAGTTCCGCTCTCTCCCGATCGATGACATCGCCACCGACATTCACTGCGTCACGCGCTGGTCGAAGCTCGGCACGTCGTGGCGCGGCGTGTCACTCGACACGCTGTTGGCCGAGGTCGACACCGAGGCTGAGTTCGCGATGGCCCATTCCTACGGCGGCTACACGACGAACATCGCCCTCGAAGATCTCACCGACGGCAAGGCGTGGGTCGCGTTCGAGTTCGAGGGCGAGCCGCTGGATGCCGAGCACGGTGGTCCGGCACGCCTCCTCGTTCCGCACCTGTACTTCTGGAAGAGCGCGAAGTGGGTACGCGGCCTGACCCTGACTTCCGACGAGCAGCCCGGATTCTGGGAGCAGAACGGGTACAACATGCACGGCGATCCCTGGACGGAGGAGCGGTACTGGTGATCGTCGGCGGCTGGCGCCCCGCGCGCGTCGTCGAGGTCGCGCCGGCGACGACGAACGCGCGTGTGCTGCGCCTCGAGGTCGACGGCTGGCCCGGGAATCTCGCGGGCCAGCACATCGACATCCGGCTCACCGCGGAGGACGGCTATCACGCGGTGCGGTCGTATTCGCTCGCCTCGTATGGCGCCGGTCACGTGCTTGAGCTGGCCGTCGACGAGGTTCCCGACGGCGAGGTCTCCCCGTATCTCGTGCAGGACGTGCTGCCCGGCGACGAACTCGAGGTCAAGGGGCCTCTCGGCGGCTACTTCGTGTGGGAGCCCGGGGGTGAGGCGCCCGTGCAGCTGATCGCGGGTGGCTCGGGCATCGTGCCGTTGGTCGCGATGGCTCGCGCCGCGACGGATGCTGCCGCGGCGGCATCCGTTCGCCTGCTCTATTCGGTGCGCTCCGTCGAAGACGCGATATATCGCGATGAGATCCGGAATCAGGTCGAACCCAGGGGAGTGGCCGTGACCTGGGCATACACGCGAAGGGCGCCGGCGGGCTGGGGTGGCTCGGTGGGCCGCCTCGATGATCAGGCGGTGCGCGCGGCCGTGTGGGAGCCGGAGCGGATGCCGAACGTCTTCGTGTGCGGGCCGACGGGGTTCGTCGAGCACGTCGCCGACACGCTCGTGCGACTCGGTCATCCAGCCGCCCGGATCAGGACCGAGAGATTCGGAGGGGCATGATGCGTGCTGAGAATGCGGCGTCCGTCGTCGACGGCAATGCGCTCGCCGGCCTGCTGGCAGACGTGTTCGCCGGCGATGTCACGCAATACGTCGGGCTGTGCGGCGGCTGCGGGTCGTCGGCGCCGCTTGCCGAGGCGGTCGTCGAACTCGACGACGTCGGGGCGATCGTGCGGTGCAGATACTGTCGGCACACGCTCGCGACGGTGCTGCGGTCGCCGGAGGGCGTGCGCTTCGTGGTCGCGGCGCTGCAGGCGTTCACGGCGCCGGTCGGGGTCAGCCGAGCAGGAGCGTGACGAGGAGCAGGACCGGGACGCAGCCGATCGTGGTGAGGAACACGGTGTCGCGCGAGATCGTCTCGCCCACGTCGTAGCGCTGCGAGTAGTTGAAGACGTTCTGCGCGGTCGGGAGAGCAGCGAGCACCGTGACGATGAGCACGTCGTGCGCGCTGAGCCCGAACACGAATTCGGCGACCGCCCATGCGATGAGCGGCATCGCGATGAGCTTGAGCGTGCTCGCCAGCACGATGTCGCGGCGGCGTCCGGAGGCGCCGAGCACCCGCTGGCCGTGCAGCGAGATGCCGTACGAGATCAGCATGATCGGCACGCACGCATTCGCGATGAGCATCGCGGGCTCCATGACGACCGGCGGCAGGTCGAGTCCCGACACCGACACGAGCGTGCCGAGCACCGACCCGAGCACGATGGGGTTCAGCAGCGTACGACTGATCGATCGGCCGAGCGTCGACCTCCGGCCGAGGTCGCGGCATCCAGGATCGCCATCGTGATCGGCGTGAACACCAGCAGCTGCAGCAGGATGACCGGAGCCGGATAAGCGGCGCTGCCGAGCAGGTACAGCGAGAGTGGAATGCCGATGTTGTTCGAGTTCACCTGGCCGGCGCTGAGGGCTCCGATGACCGTCTCGCCGACCGAGCGCTTCCACGCGAGCCGGGCGACGAGCGTGTAGATGAGGAGGATGACGATCGCGGCGATCGCCGATACCGGGAGAAGCGCCGAGAAGAGCGTGCGGACGTCGGCCTGCGAGAGCACGACGAACAGCAGGAACGGCGACAGGACGAAGAACGTCAGCCGCGCGAGCACCGGTCGCGCGTGATCGCCGAGCAGGTCGATGCGCCCGATGACCCAGCCCACGACGATCGCGACACCCACCACGACGAATCCGGTGAGCGACTCCAACATGTTCCGAGCCTAGAGATTTCGCGCCGTGCGGCCCGAATCCACCATGATCACCGTGCCGATAGGCGGAACAGTCTGGCAATTCCACATTAGCCGATAATGCACATTATGTCAGGTTACGCGGGAACGGCCCCGCCTCCGCACACGCGAAACGGGGCGGAGCCCGAAGGCCCCGCCCCGTCTCATCCGGTCTGCTGTCAGAGGCCGGCGGTGTTGTCGGGGGCGCTCGTGGACTGGCGCGTCACGCGCTCGTTCGATGCGGGGTCGACGGCGGTGTGCGTCACCGACTCGGTGCGACGGCGCCGTGCCATGAGGACGATGCCGATGATGAAGATGACGGCGCCGGCGGCCATCAGGATGTAGCCGATCATGTCGAGATTGACCCACTCGACCTCGACGTTCACCGCGAACGCGAGGATGGCTCCGATGGCGAACAGCGCAATGCCTGCTCCGATGCTCATGCGAGGTTCCTTTCTCGGGGCGCGGCGATCAGCCCTCCCCTGTGTGCGGGACGCGTTCGTCCCTGACAACACCTTCCCGCACCAGGTCGACAGCGCACAGGGGGTTGACAAACGCGCTCTCCGTCAGATCGGCGCTACCGTGGCACGTGTCTGCAACAGGAAGGATCCCGGTGAATTCTCGCGCCCTCGTGATCGCCCCCCACGTCCAGGCGGCCGTCGATGCCGGCATCCCGGTGCTCGCTCTCGAATCGACCATCTTCACGCACGGACTCCCCCGCCCCCGCAACCTCGAGGTCGCAATCGAAGCCGAGGAGCGCGTGCGGGCGCTGGGAGTGACGCCGGCCACGATCGGCGTGATCGACGGTCGGGCGACGGTGGGGCTGTCGACCGACGAGATCGAGCGTCTGCCGACGACCGACGGCGTCATCAAGGCCAGCCTCCGCGATCTTCCGATCGCCGTCGCTCAGGGGCTCAGCGCCGGGACGACGGTCGCCGCCACCGCTTATCTCGCCGACCGTGCCGGCGTGCGCGTGTTCAGCACAGGCGGCCTCGGCGGCGTGCACCGCGGTGCGCAGCAGACCTTCGACGAGTCGGCCGACCTGGCGACCCTCGCCACACTGCCCCTCGTCGTCGTGAGCGCGGGAGTCAAGTCCATCCTCGACATCCCCCTCACCCTCGAGCGCCTCGAGACCCTCGGCCTCGCGGTCGTGGGCTACCGGACCACCGACTACCCCGGCTTCTACATCGCCGACTCCGGTCACGACATCGAGTACGCGGTCGACTCCCCAAACGAGATCGCCCGCATCGCCGAGAGCCGCGACGCTCTTGGGATCCGCTCAACGCTGCTTGTCGCGAACCCGGTACCGGCAGACCGTGAGCTGCCGCCGGAGCTCCACGACGAGGTGCTCGCCCGGGCTCTCGCCGAGGCCGAGTCGCGCGGCATCGCAGGCCACGACACCACGCCGTTCCTGCTGGACTTCATGCAGCGCGAGACCGGCGGACGCAGCCTCGACGTGAACGTCGACGTCTACCGCGGCAACGTCGCCCTCGGCGCCGAGATCGCGCTCGCGCTCGCAGGCGGGCGCTGATGCTCGTCGTCATCGGCGATCTCGTCGCCGATCTCATCGTGCTGGGCGGCGCGTCGCTCGAGCGCGGCACCGACAATCCGGCCGAGGTGCGCCTCACGCGGGGCGGCAGCGCCGCGAACGTGGCCGCTGCTGCGGCCGCGGCAGCGCGGCATCCGGTGCGCTTCATCGGCCGGGTCGGCGACGACACCCTCGCCGGGGCGCTCGTGAGCGAGCTGGAGGCGGCGGGCGTCGACGTGTGCGTCCAGCAAGCCGGACGCACCGGCGCCATCGTCGTGCTCGTCGACGCCGTCGGCGAGCGCACCATGATCACCGACCGCGGTGCCGCCGCCGAACTCGACGCGATCGACCCGACGTGGCTGACGGGCGCCCGGTGGGTCCACCTGCCGCTCTACGGATTCGCCCAGTCGCGATCGCGGGCGGCGTTGGAGGATGCCGTGGCAGATGCGTCGGCGCGCGGCATCCGGGTGAGCCTCGACCTCTCCAGCGTTCAGACGCTCCGCACGCTCGGGGCCGGCGTGCTCGCCGAAGTCCTCGAGCGCGTGCGCCCCGACGTCGTCTTCGCGAACGAGGACGAAGCCCGGACTGCCGCCGAGCTCGGCCTCTCCCCGGCCACGGACGGTGTTTACGTCATCAAGCGCGGCCCGGATCCGGTGATCGTCGAGGCGAGCGGCGGCCGCTCCGAGGTGCCGGTCGAGCGAGTCGACGACGTGCTCGATTCGACGGGTGCCGGTGACGCTTTCGCGGCCGGGTTCATCACCGCCGCCCTCGATGGCGCCGATCCGCAGACGAGCGCCCGCGCGGGCAGCGTGCTCGCGATGAGCGCGCTGCGCCGCGCGGGCGCCCTGTGACCGCCGCTCCGGTCGGTCAGACCGACTGGAGCCCCGCGAGCACGTCCTCGATGTCGTCGATGAACGCGTTGTAGCCGGCGATCGTCGCCGCCACCTGCTCGTCGCTGAAGTCCGAGCGGTCCTGGCTGATGGTGAGCTTCGTGCCGCCGTCGACCTCTTCGAGGTCGAACAGCACGGGGAGCCCCTCATCGTCGCCCGGCTGATCGGTGAGGGTCATCGCGAGGTGCGATGGCGGCTCGACGACCTTGTACTCCCCTGCCCAGTCGATGCGGTTGCCGTCGGGCAGGAGCATCACGGCGCGGAAGGCGCCGCCGGGGCGCACATCCATCGTGAGGGATTCCTGCGGAACCTCGACCGCGGCGGTGCCGAACCACACGGCGAAGTGCTCGGGCTGGGTGATCGCCTCGAAGACGAGCTCGCGCGGGGCGCTGAGCGTGCGGGTGATCGTGAAGTAGTCAGCCATGGGGGTTCTCCTTGTCGGTGATGGCGTCGGGGGTGGTGCTGTCTGTGGTGAGCTGCTGGAGGGCGTTGAGGTACTGGTCGAGGGCGCCGATGCTGTCTTCCCAGAACTGCGCGTAGCCGCCGATCCATGCCGATGCGCCGGCGAGCGGCCGGGCGTCGAGGCGAGCGGGACGGAACTGGGCGTCGCGCCCGCGAGTGACCAGGCCCGCTCCCTCGAGCACGCGCAGATGCTTCGAGACCGCGGCGAAGGTCATCGCGAACGGTGCGGCGATCTCGCCCACCGTCGCCTCTCCCCCGGCGAGTCGCGCCAGGATGGCGCGGCGCGTGGGATCGGCGAGGGCTGCGAACGTGCGACTGAGTTCGTCGGTCGACATCTTTTCGCTCCCTTCGTATTCAACTGATCGGTACAGTACTACATGGTTAAATATAGCGTCAAACCCGTCGGGAGGGCGCGATACCGTGTGGTCATGCCACGCGTCATCTTCAACACCGCGACCACCCTCGACGGCTTCCTCGCCGATGACGACGATTCGCTGTCGTGGCTGTTCGTCGTCCCCGGCGCCGACGACGCCGAGAACGCCTTCGGCGGCTTCCTCGAGGGCATCGGCGCCCTCATCATGGGCTCGACGACCTACGAGTGGCTGCTCGCCCACGAGAAGCTGCTCGAACATCCCGAGAAGTGGTACTACACCGGCAAACCCGCCTTCGTGATGAGCACGCGCGACCTTCCGGCTGTTCCCGGAGCCGATCTGCGCTTCCGCTCGGGGGACGTGACGGCGGTATGGGACGAACTCGCCGCAGCCGCGGGCGATCGCGACGTGTGGATCGTCGGCGGCGGAGATCTGGTCGGTCAGTTCGCCGACGCCGCGCTGCTCGACGAGATCCGCGTGTCGATCGCGCCGACCACGCTCGGCTCGGGGCGCCCTCTTCTCCCCCGCAGGCTCGAATCCGACCGGCTGCGCCTCGAGAAGGTCGCGCAGGCCGGCCAGTTCGCCGAGCTCGTCTACTCGGTGCGGACCGCATCGTGAGTGAGCGCTGGCGGGGCGTGATGGCGGCGCTTCTCAATCCCGACCTGCGCCAGGTTCTCGCCGAGGCGATGACGGCGACGGATGCTGCCGCGGTACTCCCCGCCGCGCGACGCGCACGCGCCGCCGGACGGCTGGCCGACCTCGGACTCGTCCGCATCGACGACGCGGGTGCCGTGCGCTTCGATGAGGGTGGGATCCGGCGCGTGCTCGATGAGGCGCCGATCGCGAAGCCGACGGGTCCCGCTCGGTACCTCGACGCGGACGGACGCATCGATCGGTATCCGGTGCGCGACGCGGATCGTCGTGAGCTCCTCGCGTGGATCGCCGCGCGCGCCTTCCGCCCCGAAGACGTGCTCACCGAGCGCGCCGTCAACGAGCGACTCGCGCAGTTCACCGACGACGTCGCGGCGCTGCGCCGCTACCTGGTCGACGCCGGACTTCTCGAACGTACGCGGTCGGGAACCGAGTACGCGCCGGTCATCGAGCGAGCCTGAAGACGAGGTCTCCGCGGCGTCTTCAGGCGGTGCCGGGCTCGAACGTGGTCCAGGACGCGAACTTCGGCTCGCGCCCGTCGCCCGAACTCGTGCCCGTGAGGCGCCGCTGCACCCACGGACCCACATGGTCGCGGTAGTACGCCATGCCGCGCGCCGCGGCGTTCGGCAGCGGCGGAAGCGACCACCAGCCGACGGGCGGCTCGTGCCCGAGCGCCGTCAGGACGCGGGCGGCCACTCGGTGGTGGCCCCGAGGGTTCATGTGCAGTCGGTCCTCGGACCAGTACGGCGCACTCGAAAGTTCGCGGTCGGGCCAGTTGAAGGCGCGCACGATGTCATCACGGTCGGCGAATCGCGCCGACACCGCTGCCGAGAGCAGGTCGCCTCGCCGCTGGATCACGCGGCTGAGCGGCAGGTGTCCGGAGGGATTCGCGCCCGAGAGCAGGATGAGCTTCACGCCCTCTTCGTCGCACCGGCGCAGCACCAGTTCGAACGCAGCGACGACGCGCGACACGCTCGTGCGCGGCCGCAGCATGTCGTTGCCGCCGCCGTTGAACGACAGGTGGGTCGGCTTCAGCGCGAGAGCGGGTTCAAGCTGCTGCTCGACGATCGGCTGGACGAGCTTGCCGCGGATCGCGAAGTTCGCGTACTCGATCGGCTCGCCCACGGCATCCGCCCAGCCGTGGGCGACGAGGTCGGCCCATCCGCGCACACGCCCGTCGGGCAGCTCGTCACCGACGCCCTCGGTGAACGAGTCGCCGATCGCCACGAAACGCACGGTTGCCACCTGCCCAGCCTATGCCGGGTCAGCGGTCGTCGAGCGCGCGCCCGCGACGATCGACCAGCCCCCACGCCGCAACGGCAGCGACGGCGAAGAACGCCGCGAAGACCACGAACAGCAGCGGCGCACCGCCCGTGACGAGCAGAACCGGCACCGCGAGCGGCGCGACGATCGACGCGATGCGGCCGACGCCGGCTGCCCACCCTGACCCTGTCGCTCGCAGTGACGTCGGGTACATCTCGGGGGTGACGGCGTACAGAGCGCCCCAGGCCCCCAGGTTGAAGAACGACAGCGCCATTCCCGCTGCGATCACTCCCCCGGCCGACGTCGCCGTGCCGAAGAACACCGCCGAGACCGCCGAGCCGACGAGGAACACCGAGAGCGTTGCGCGGCGGCCCCACACCTCGATGAGCCACGCCGCGACCGCGTAGCCCGGCAGCTGCGCGAGCGTGATGATGAGGGTGAAGCCGAACGAGCGCACCAGGTCGTAGCCCTGCGAGACGAGGATCGACGGAATCCAGATGAACGCGCCGTAGTACGAGAAATTGACGCAGAACCACACGAGCCAGAGGCTCGTCGTGCGCAGTCGGAATTCCCGAGACCAGAGGGCGGCCAGTCGCGCGCCCAGCGAAGGCGCCACCGCCGGTGGAATGTCCGCTCCGGCAGGGGCGACGGCATCGGGGCTCGCCCCGGCGGCGTCTTCGAACTCGCGCACCACGGCCTCGGCATCTACGTGGCGTCCGCGCCGCTCGAGCCAGCGCGCCGACTCGGGGAGCCCCCACCGCACGACCAGTGCATATGCCGCCGGGATGGCACCCAGCGCGAACGCCCATCGCCATCCGTTCTCGGATGCCGGGATGACGAAGAAGCCGATGAGGGCGGCTGCCGTCCAACCGACCGCCCAGAAGGCCTCGAGGATCACGATGAGCCGGCCCCGCATGCGCGCCGGCGCGAACTCGCTGACGTACGTCGAAGCGACCGGCAGCTCCGCACCGAGCCCGAGTCCCACGAGGAACCGCAGAATCAGCAGCGCCACGAGTCCCCCGACGAGGGCACTCGCCCCGGTCGCGAGGCCATAGACGAGGAGCGTGACGGCGAAGACCTGGCGCCGTCCGAACCGATCCGCCAGCAGCCCGCCGACGCTGGCACCGATCGCCATGCCGACGAACCCGATCGACGCGATCCACGCGGTCTCGTGCGGCGCGAGGCTCCATTGTGCGGCGAGAGCGGCCAGCACGAACGAGATGAGCCCCACGTCCATCGCATCCAGCGCCCACCCGAGCCCCGAACCGGTGAGCACCCGCAGATGCCGGCGGGTGAAGGGCAGCCGATCGAGGCGCTCCGAGAGCGTCGCCGAAGCGCGGGTGTCGGCATCCGTCATAGCGTCATCGTACGGATGCCGAGGCCTCACGTACTGCTACGACAGCATGTCGCGCACGAGCGGGGCCACCTGGGTGCCGTAGAGCTCGATCGACCGCATCATCTTCGCGTGCGAGAGAGTGCCCGTCGAGAACTTCATGTCGAAGCGTGACGCGCCGAGGGTCTGCACGGTCGTCGCGATCTTGCGGGCGACGGTCTCGGGCGAGCCGACGTAGAGCGCGCCCTCGGGGCCGACGTCGTGCTGGAACCGCATCCTGCTGTACGGCGGCCATCCGCGTTCGCGCCCGATGGTGTTGTTCATCGCCTCGAATCCGGCGTACGCCTCGTCCCAGGCCTGCTGGTCGGTGGCGGCGATGTGGCCGGGTGAGTGGACCCCGATCGGCAGCCGGTCACGGCCGAACGACTCGAGCGACCGGTGGTAGAGGTCGGCGAACGGGCGGAACCGCGCGGACGGTCCGCCGATGATCGCGAGCATGAGGCCGTAGCCGTGGCGCGCGGCGCGGACCACCGATTCGGGCGTGCCGCCGACCCCCACCCAGGCCTTCAGTCCGTTCTCCGTCTTGGGGTACACATCGGCTTCGGAGAGCGGCGCGCGCAGCGTCCCCTCCCACGTCACGGGGGTCTCGTCGAGCAGGCGCGAGAAGAGGTCGAGCTTCTCGTCGAAGAGCGTCTCGTAGTCGCGCAGGTCGTAGCCGAAGAGCGGGAACGACTCGATGAACGAACCGCGGCCGAGGATCACCTCGGCGCGCCCGTTGGAGACCGCGTCGAGCGTCGCGAAGCGCTCGTACACGCGCACCGGATCGTCGCTCGAGAGCACGGTGACCGCGGTGCCGAGGTGGATGCGTTCGGTGCTCGCGGCCGCTGCCGCCAGCACGATCTCGGGGCTCGAGATCGCGAACTCGCGACGGTGATGCTCCCCCACGCCGAAGAACGCGAGGCCGGACTGATCGGCGAGGACGGCCTGCTCGACGACGTCGCGAATGGTCTGCGCGCCGCTGACGAGTTCGCCGGCCTCGTCGCGGGTGATGTCGCCGAAGGTGTCGAGTCCGAGTTCGACGGTGGAGGGATCGGTCATGACGTGGCTGCCTTCTGCGCGATTGTGTATGCGTGTGAATGAACCGCGGGGACGCGCGCCGCATTCCCGGAGACACATGCCGGACGTGTCGGCGTAACGTGAACGCATGGCCATCTTCGCCGATCGCCGCGACGCGGGGCACCAGCTCGCCCGTGATCTGGATGCGTGGCGCGGATCGGATGCCGTGGTCTTCGGCATCCCGCGCGGGGGGATCGTCGTGGCCGCCGTCGTCGCGCACGGACTGGGCCTGCCGCTGCGCGCGGCGGTCGTCCGCAAGCTCGGCGCTCCCGCACACGAGGAGTTCGCGATCGGCGCCATCGCCGAGGACGTGCGCGTCATAGACGACGACGCTCTGTGCGCGGGACGCATCACGCCGGCGCAGCTCTCGGACGTCGAAGATCGCGAACGCATCGAGCTGCGCCGGCGGACGGCACTGTTCGCCGCCGCCGAAGACATCGCGGGCCGGATCGCGATCGTCATCGACGACGGCGTGGCCACCGGGGCGACCGCGACCGCGGCATGCCGGTCGCTGCGGGCTCGCGAGGCGGAGTCGATAGTGCTCGCGGTTCCGGTTGCGCCGGCCACCTGGCTGCCGGATGCCGACGCCGCCGACGTGTTCGTCTGCCCGCACCGCGAGCACGACTTCTGGGCGGTCGGCCCGTTCTACGACGATTTCACGCAGACGAGCGACGCGGAGGTCGTGGAGCTGCTGTCCCACGACCTCCGCGGCTGATTCTCGTCGAGCGGGTCAGCGCGACAGCGCTGCGCGGAGGGTGTCGAGTCCGACACCGCCGATGTCGAGCGCGCGCTTGTGGAACTGCTTGATCGAGAAGGCGTCGCCCTCGCGCTCGGCGACCTCGTCGCGCAGCTGCTCCCAGATACGCTGGCCCACCTTGTACGACGGGGCCTGGCCCGGCCAGCCGAGGTAGCGGTTCACCTCGAACGACACGAACTCGTCGGGCATGTTGACGTTCCCGCGCATGAACTCCAGCGCGTAGGCGGCATCCCATGTGCCCTCGCCGCTCGCGCTGAGCCCGGACGAAGCGTCGAGGCGGGGCTTGCCCAGGTGCACGCCGATGTCGAGCACCACGCGCGCGGCGCGCATGCGCTGGCCGTCGAGCATGCCGAGACGGTCGGCCGGGTCGTCGAGGTAGCCGAGCTGCTGCATGAGCCGCTCGGCGTATAGCGCCCAGCCCTCGGCGTGACCCGAGGTGCCACCGAGAAGACGGCGGTAGGAGTTCAGCTGCGCGCGGTTGTAGACGGCCTGCGCGATCTGCAGATGGTGGCCGGGAACGCCCTCGTGATACACGGTGGTGAGCTCGCGCCAGGTGTCGAACTCCTCGACGCCCTCGGGTACAGACCACCACATGCGGCCCGGGCGCGAGAAGTCGTCGGTGGGACCGGTGTAGTAGATCCCGCCTTCCTTCGTGGGCGCGATCATGCACTCGAGCTTGCGGATGGGCTCGGCGATGTCGAAATGGCTCTTGCCGAGCTCGGCGACCGCGCGGTCGCTCGTCTCCTGCATCCACTTCTGCAGTGCGTCGGTGCCGACGAGCTTGCGGCTCGCGTCCTTCTCGAGGAAGGCGACGGCCTCTTCGACCGAGGCCCCCGGGAGGATCTCGTTCGCGATCGACTCCTGCTCGGCGACCATGCGGGCGAGCTCCTCGACACCCCACTCGTAGGTCTCGTCGAGGTCGATCGTCGCGCCGAGGAACCGGCGCGAGTGAAGCGCGTAGTGCTCGCGGCCCACCGCATCGCTCTCGTTCGCGACCGGCGCGAGCTCGCCGCCGAGGAACTCGGCGAGGGCGTCGTAGGCCACCCGCGCGGCGTTCGCGTTGTCGGCGAGGTCGCGCGCGAGCGATGCCGGCAGCTGGCCTTCGGCGGGGGCGGCGTCGCCGGCGAAGGTCGCGAAGAAGCCGGTGTCGGCGGTGTAGCGCGCGATCTGCGTCGCCACCTCGAGCACCTGGCGACGCGCGGGGACGATGCCCTCCGCCATGCCGGTGCGCAGCGTCTCGATGTAGCCGTCGACGGCGCCGGGAACCGCCGCGAGACGCGTCGAGACCACCGACCAGTCGTCGGTGGTGTCGGTGGGCATCAGGTCGAACACCGAGCGGATGTCCTGCGCCGGCGAGGCGATGACATTCAGATCGCGCAGGTGCCATCGCGTCTCGTGGAGGTCGAGGCCGACCTGGATCTCGCGCGACAGGTCATCCTGGGTGACGGCGTCGATGTCGTCGACCGGGGTGGCGGCCTGGAGTGCGGCGAGTGTGGCACGGCCGGCTTCGGCCAGGCGGGCCTGGCCTTCGGGGCTGTAGTCGCCGAAGCGGTCGTTGTATTCGGAACGGCCGATGTAGGTCGCCAGCGTCGGCTCGAGCTCGGCGAGGGTGTCGACCCACGCGTCGGCGATCGTGTCGATCGGCGTAGGCGTGCGTGTTGCGTCAGTCATGGAACCGAGCCTAGGCACGAGACGCGGTGTCGACAA
The DNA here is from genome assembly GCF_005502885.1 of Microbacterium sp. 2FI. Classification (GTDB taxonomy): domain Bacteria; phylum Actinomycetota; class Actinomycetes; order Actinomycetales; family Microbacteriaceae; genus Microbacterium. The sequence goes on along the minus strand of NZ_SCMR01000002.1, from coordinate 275,415 downwards.
ACGAGGCCCTCAGTGCCCGGCCTGGTTCCAGTCGCCGCCGCGCCCGATCTGCACGTCGAGCGGCACCGTGAGACTCGCGGCGTCGCCCATGCGGTCGCGCACGATCCGCTCCGCGGCATCCCACTCCCCCGGTGCCACCTCGACGACGAGCTCGTCGTGGATCTGCATCAGCACGCGCGAGCGGAGCCCTTCTGCGGCGAACTCGTCATGGATGTGGAAGAGCGCGATCTTCATGATGTCGGCGGCGCTGCCCTGGATCGGAGCGTTGAGCGCTGCGCGCTCGGCGTTCTCGCGGAGCACGCGGTTGGGGCTCGCGAGGTCGGGGAACGGGCGTCGTCGGCCGAAGATCGTCTCGGTGTACCCGTCGATGCGCGCCTGCTCGACCGACGAGCGCAGGTAGTCGCGCACGGCGCCGAAGCGGGCGAAGTACTCCATCATGAGCTGCTTCGCCTCGGACTGCTCGATGCGCAGCTGCTTGGAGAGCCCGAACGCCGACAGGCCGTACACGAGGCCGTACGACATCGCCTTGACCTTCGTGCGCATCGCGGGGGTGACCTCGGACGGCTCGACGCCGAAGACGCGGGCGCCGACGAACCGGTGCAGGTCTTCACCCGAGTTGAAGGCTTCGACGAGTCCGGGGTCTTCCGACAGGTGCGCCATGATGCGCATCTCGATCTGCGAGTAGTCGGCGGTCAGCAGCGTCTCGTACCCGTCGCCGACCTCGAATGCGGCGCGGATGCGCAGGCTCTCCTGGGTGCGGACCGGGATGTTCTGCAGGTTCGGGTCGGTGCTCGACAGGCGGCCGGTCTGGCTGCCGGTCTGCACGTAGGTGGTGCGGATGCGGCCGTCGGCGGCGATCGCGGCGTCGAGCGACTCGATGATCTGGCGGAGCTTGGTGGCTTCGCGGTGCTGCAGGAGCAGATCGAGGAACGGGTGCGGATTGCTCTCCTGCAGGTCGGCGAGCACGGCGGCATCCGTCGAGTAGCCGGTCTTCGTCTTGCGGGTCTTGGGCAGCTGCAGCTCTTCGAACAGCACCTCCTGCAGCTGCTTCGGCGACCCGAGGTTCACCTCGTGCCCGATCGCTGCGAAGGCCTCCTGGGCGATCGCGTCGGCGCGCGCGCCGAGCTCGGCCGAGAACGCGGAGAGCTTCTCGTGCGACACCGCGACGCCGGCCAGCTCCATGTCGGCGAGGGTCGTGAGCGTCGGGAGCTCGATGTCGGTCAGCACCGTGGTCACGCTGGGGGCGAGCTCGCCGCGGAGCGCTTCGGCCACACGCAGCGAATACCACGACAGCTGACCGGGAGTCGCACCCTCGGTCTCGGGAACGAGTTGCGTCGGGTCGGCCTCGGGCAGCTTCTCGTCGAGGTACCGGTCGACGAGGTCGGCGAGGGCCTTGTCGGGAAAGCTCGGCCGCAGGAGCCATCCGGCCACGATCGTGTCGAACGCGAGTCCGCCGAGGACGACGTCGGCGCGCCGAAGCGCCTTCACCTGCGACTTGGCGTCGGAGAGCACCTTGGGAGCGCTCGAGGCGAGCCACGGGCCGACGGATGCCGCGACCTCGGTCGACCACGACGCCTCCGCTGCGGCATCCATCGTCGCGAACCCGACGCGGGACGGCAGGCCGCCCGCGATCGCGATCGTGACGCCCACCTCGCCCGTGGCCTTCTCGAGCCACGCGACGAGCTCTGCGGCGGAGAGCTCGGCCGGCACGGGGGCGAGCATGGCCGCCGCCGACGTGACCGCCGCCATCTGCTGCTCGATGCCGGCGAGTTCGGCCACGCGCGGGATGAGGGTCTTGAACTCGAGGCGCGCGAAGATGTCGCGGACGGCCTGGGCGTCCATCGGGCGTACGTCGAGGTCGTGCACGGTGACCGGAAGCTCGACGTCGCGCAGCAGCCGGTTGAGCGATCGGTTGCGGCGCACATCGTCGAGGTGCTCGCGCAGATTGCCGCCGACGACGCCGGTGACCTTGTCGGCGTTCTCGAGCAGGTCGTCGAGCGTCCCGAATTGCGTCAGCCACTTGACGGCCGTCTTCTCGCCCACCTTCGGCACGCCCGGAAGGTTGTCACTCGTCTCGCCGACGAGCGCCGCGATGTCGGGATACTGCTCGGGGCGCACGCCGTAGCGCTCGATGACGGCGTCGATGTCGTAGCGCTTGAGCTGCGAGACGCCCTGCACGTTCGGGTACAGCAGGGTGATGTCGTCGTTCACGAGCTGGATGGTGTCGCGGTCGCCCGAGCACACCAGCACGTCGAAGCCCGCCTCGGCGCCCTGCGTCGCGAGGGTCGCGAGGATGTCGTCGGCCTCGATGTTCTCCTTCTGGAGCACCGTGATGCTCATCGCGGCGAGGCAGTCCTGCAGGAGCGGGATCTGCCCCTTGAACTCGGACGGCGTCTCGGATCGGTTCGCCTTGTACTCGGTGTAGACCTCGGTGCGGAACGACTGCCGTGAGGTGTCGAAGGCGACCGCCAGATGCGTCGGCTTCTCGGCCTTGATGAGGTTGATCAGCATCGCGAGGAACCCGTAGATCCCGTTCGTGTGCTGCCCGTCCTTCGTCGTGAAATTGTCGACGGGAAGGGCGAAGAAGGCCCGATATGCCAGCGAATGGCCGTCGACGACGAGGAGGGTAGGCTTTGCGGAGTCCGTCACCAGACCAGACTAGTCAGGGGCGGAGACACCCGATTCCGGCCCGAAGGCGAGCGATGACCGAAGCACCCACCGCAGACGTGAACGGCCTCGCCTGGGCGGCGAATCGCGGCATGGGGGCACTCGCCGAGAAGATGGGGATCCGCTTCGCCGAGTTCTCGATCGAGCGCGCGGTCGCCACGATGCCCGTCGAGGGCAACACGCAGCCGGTGGGGCTGCTGCACGGCGGCGCTTACGTGGTCCTCGGCGAGTCGCTCGGCTCGATGGCGGCGAATCTGCACGCCGGCCCCGACCGACTGGCCGTCGGCGTCGACATCAGCGCGACCCACACGCGGTCTGCGACCAGCGGGGTCGTCACCGGCGTCTGCACGCCCGTTCACCTCGGGCGCAGCATCACCGTTCACGAGATCGTCGTCACCGACGATCAGGGGCGCCGATGCTCGACGATCCGCATCACGAACCACATCAAGACCCTGTCGTAGGGTCGCGGCTCGCGGCGGGCCGAGCAGCAGGCGCGGCGCGCTTCGTCTCGTCGCTTCGCTCCTCGCTCAGCGACCCGAAGGTCCCTGAGCGAGCGCAGCGAGACGAAGGGCCGACGGCTGCTCAGCCCTTCTTGGGCGCGAGCTGCTCGATGATGGCCTTGGCGACGTCCTGCATCGTCAGGCGACGGTCCATCGACGCCTTCTGGATCCAGCGGAACGCCTCGGGCTCGGACAGGCCCATCTTCTCGTTGAGGAGGCCCTTCGCGCGGTCGACGAGCTTGCGGGTCTCGAAGCGCTCGACCATGTCGGCGACCTCGGCCTCGAGCGTGATGATCTGCTCGTAGCGGGCGAGTGCGATCTCGATCGCCGGCAGCAGGTCGTTCGGCGTGAAGGGCTTCACGACGTACGCGAGTGCGCCGGCCTCGCTCGCACGCTCGACGAGCTCCTTCTGGCTGAACGCCGTCAGCAGCACCACGGGGGCGATGTGGTTCTTGCTGAGCTTCTCGGCGGCCGAGATGCCGTCCAGAAGAGGCATCTTCACGTCCATGATCACGAGATCGGGACGAAGCTCGGTGGCCAGCTGCACGGCGGCTTCGCCGTCGCCGGCTTCGCCGACGACATCGAAGCCGTTGTCGCGCAAGATCTCCACGATGTCGAGCCGGATGAGCGACTCATCCTCCGCAACGACGACGCGACGGGGGGTGGTTGCCGGCGAACCGGGGGTCTGCTCCTGCTCAGTCACCATTGAATCCTACGGTATGGTCGTTCGCGGACGGGCCCGACAGGCCCCTGCCGGTGTGGCGGAATGGCAGACGCGACCGACTCAAACTCGGTTGCCCGCAAGGGCGTGTGGGTTCGACTCCCACCACCGGTACGACAAGAGGGAGATCGGATGCCGCAGACGCGGCATCCGATCTCCCTTCGTTCGCACGAGCGGCGCTACGCGCCGAAGTACTGGTTGCCGAGCGCCTTGCTCTTGAGTGCATCGAACTCGCCCTGCGAGATCGTGCCGGCGTCGAGCAGCTCCTTGGCTTTGGCGATGTCGGCTGCCGGGCTCGCCGATGCGGCCGGCCGGTAGTCGTCGCTCTCGGGCACGGCCCCGCCGCGGTTCGCGTATGCGCGTTCGGCCATGCCTCCGCCGCGCGCGATCACGTAGATGAGCGCGGTGAGGAACGGGAGGAAGACCAGGGCGATGATCCACAGCGCCTTGAGCCAGCCGCTCAGGGCGTGGTCGCGGAAGAGGTCGGTGATGATCAGGATCACCACGTAGAGGTAGGCGATGAAGTAGAAGCTCCACAGCAGGAACCAGAAGAAGTCCCAGAACATAGGACGATCACCTCTCAGGGGTAAGACGACGGGGGTCGCGCTCAGCATACTGAGCGCGACCCCCGTTTGATCCGTTGCGTGTCTACAACTCGCCGGACTTGTAGATCGGAGCCTTGCCGTGCACCGCGTCGCCCACCTTGTGGATGCGGATGTCGTTGGTCGAGCCGATGATTCCGGGAGGGGATCCCGAGATCACGACCACCTTGTCGCCGACCTCTGCGAGGTCGTGGGTGAGGAGGTAGTCGTCGACCTGGATGAACATGCGGTCGGTGTGCGTGACGTGCTCGACGAGGGTCGACTGCACACCCCATGTGAGCGCCATGCGACGGCGGATCGCCGGCTCGGGCGTGAAGCCGAGCATGGGGATGCGCGGACGCAGGCGCGACATGCGACGAGCGGTGTCGCCCGACTCGGTGAAGATGCAGAGGTACTTCGCGTCGACGAACTCGGCCACCTCGAGGGCTGCGAGCGTGATCGCGCCGCCCTGGGTGCGGGGCTTGGTCGTGAGGGGCTGGATGCGCTCGAGACCGTGCTCCTCGGTCGAGTCGACGATGCGGGCCATCGTCTCGACGACCACGACCGGGTACTTCCCGACGCTCGTCTCGCCCGAGAGCATGACCGCGTCGGCGCCGTCGAGGACGGCGTTGGCGACGTCGCTCGTCTCGGCGCGCGTGGGCACCGGGTTGTCGATCATCGACTCGAGCATCTGCGTCGCGACGATGACGGGCTTGGCCATGCGACGGCAGAGCTCGACCGCACGCTTCTGCACGATCGGCACCGCCTCCAGCGGCAGCTCGACGCCCAGGTCGCCGCGGGCGACCATGATGCCGTCGAACGCGTCGATGATCTCTTCGAGGTTGTCGACGGCCTGCGGCTTCTCGATCTTCGCGATGACCGGGATGTGGCGGCCTTCCTCGGCCATGATCACGTGGACGCGCTGGACGTCCTTCGCGCTGCGCACGAACGACAGCGCGATGAGGTCGGCACCGGCGCGAAGACCCCAGCGGAGGTCGGCCTCGTCCTTCTCGCTGAGCGCGGGGACGTTCACCGCGACGCCGGGCAGATTGATGCCCTTGTTGTTGGAGACGGCGCCGGCGACGATGACCTTCGTCGTGACGACGGCACCCTCGACTTCGATGACCTCGACGCGCACCTTGCCGTCGTCGATCAGCAGGAAGTCGCCGGGGTTGACGTCGGCGGGCAGGCCCTTGAAGGTCGTCGACACGATCTCCTTCGTGCCGAGGATGTCTTCGGTCGTGATCTTGAAGATGTCGCCGACGGCGAGGTCGTGCGGGCCGTTCTCGAACTTGCCGAGGCGGATCTTGGGGCCCTGCAGGTCGACGAGGACGGCCACCGGTCGCCCGGCGTCGTCGGCGGCCTTGCGCACGTTGGCGAAGTTGTTGTCGTGGACCGAATAGTCGCCGTGGCTCAGGTTGAAGCGGGCGACGTCGACACCGGCCTCGATGATCGCGCGAACGCTCTCATAGGTCGAGGTGGCGGGGCCCAGTGTGGCGACGATCTTGGCGCGTCTCATCCGTGGTTTCTCCGGGGGGTTCAGTGGTGGCGAATGCCTCGGCCAGCCTACGCGGGCTGCAGGCCGATGGCGACATCGTGGGGGCGGACGGGAACCGGAAGCTCGGTCTCGCCCATGAGATAGCGGTCGACCTCCGCGGCCGCGGCGCGGCCTTCGGCGATCGCCCAGACGATCAGGGACTGACCGCGACCGGCATCGCCGGCCACGAACACGCCCGGAGCGGTGGTCTGGTAGTCGGCGTCGCGTCCGACGTTGCCGCGGTCGGTGAACTGCGCACCCAGCTGGTCCTCGAGCAGCGCCCGCTCGGGGCCGGTGAAGCCCATCGCGATCAGCACGAGGTCGGCAGGGATCTCGCGCTCGGTGCCGCTCTTGGGGACGCGGCGTCCGTCGACGAACTCGGTCTCGGCGACGCGCAGCGCGCGCACCTCGCCCGCGCTGTTGCCGAGGAACTCCACGGTCGAGGCGAGGTACGACCGCTCGCCGCCCTCTTCGTGCGCAGACGACACCTCGAACAGGGTGGGGCTCATCGGCCACGGCTGGTGCTCGGGCCGCTCCCCCGGCGGCTGCTTGCCGATCGCGAGGTTGGTGACGCTGAGGGCTCCGTGGCGGTGCGCGGTGCCGATGCAGTCGGCGCCGGTGTCGCCGCCGCCGATGACGATGACGTGCTTGCCTTCGGCCGAGATCTGGTGCGGCACCGCGTCACCGGCGACGGCCTTGTTCGATTCGACCAGGTACTCCATGGCGAAGTGCACGCCGGCGAGGTCGCGGCCGGGGATCGGAAGCTCGCGCGGAACCGTGGCGCCCGTCGTCACGACGACCGCGTCATACCGCGCTCGCAGGTCGCTCCACGAGATGTCCTTGCCGATCTCGACGCCGGCGCGGAAGCGGGTGCCCTCATCCTGCATCTGGCGAAGACGCGCCTCGAGGTGCTTCTTCTCCATCTTGAAATCGGGGATGCCGTAGCGGAGGAGTCCGCCGATGCGGTCGTCGCGCTCGAAGACGGCGACCGTGTGGCCGGCGCGCGTGAGCTGCTGTGCGGCGGCGAGACCCGCAGGCCCCGAGCCGACGACGGCGACGGTCTTGCCGGTCAGGCGCCCGGGCGGCTCGGCCTCGACCCAGCCGTGCGAGAACGCCTCGTCGATGATCGAGACCTCGATCTGCTTGATCGTGACGGCCGGCTGGTTGATGCCGAGCACGCACGAGCTCTCGCAGGGTGCGGGGCACAGTCGCCCGGTGAACTCCGGGAAGTTGTTCGTCGCGTGGAGACGCTCGATCGCCGAGCGGCCCTCGCCGCGCCACGTCAGGTCGTTCCACTCGGGGATCAGGTTGCCGAGCGGGCAGCCCTTGTGGCAGAACGGCACGCCGCAGTCCATGCAGCGACCGGCCTGCCGGCGCAGCACCGCGGAGTCCCCCGGCTCATAGACCTCTTTCCAGTCCATGATCCGCACCGGCACGGGCCGCCGCGGGGGCAGCTCACGCTCGGTGACCTTCAGAAAGCCTTTCGGGTCAGCCACCCGTCACCTCCAGGATGCGGTGCCAGACGACGTCGCCGTCGGGGTCAAGCCCCTCGGTGACCGCCTCCTGGCGGGTCTGCAGGACGGCCGCGTAGTCGCGCGGCATCACCCGGACGAAGTTCGCCAGCTCGTTCTCGAAATCGTCGAGCAGGGTCTGCGCGAGCGTGGATTCGGTCTCCACGACGTGCTGCATCAGCAGGTCGCGGAGGATCTCGGCGTCGCCGGAGCCCAGCTCGCCGAGCTGGAGCTCGCCGGTGGCGAGCGCCTCGCGGTTGACGAGCTTCTCGTCGAGGCGGTAGATGTACGCGGTTCCGCCCGACATGCCGGCGCCGAGGTTGCGGCCGGTCTCGCCGAGGATCACCGCGAGTCCGCCCGTCATGTACTCCAGAGCGTGGTCGCCCACACCCTCGACGACCGCCGTCGCGCCGGAGTTGCGCACGAAGAACCGCTCCCCCACGACGCCGCGCAGGAACATCGTGCCCTGCGTTGCGCCGTAGCCGATGACGTTGCCCGCGATGACGTTCTTCGAGGCGTCGAAGGTCGCCCGGCGCGGGGGCCGCACGACGATCTGGCCGCCCGAGAGACCCTTGCCGACGTAGTCGTTGGAGTCGCCTTCGAGGCGCAGTGTGATGCCGGCGGGCATGAAGGCGCCGAACGACTGTCCGGCGGAGCCGGTGAGGTTCACGACGATGCTGCCGGACGGCAGTCCGTTCTCGCCGTGCGCGCGCGTCACGTGGTGCCCGAGGAGCGTGCCGACGGCGCGCTCGGTGTTGCGGATCGGGAGGTCGATGACGATCTCGCCGCCGTGGGCGATGACGTCCTGCGCGCGTTCGATGAGGCCGACGTCGAAGTGTGCCTCGAGCTCGTGCTCCTGGCCGCGGGTGTTCCGGCGGGACTCGTCCTCGGCGAACGTGGGGCCGTCGAGGATCGGCGCGAGGTCGAGACCGCTCGCCTTCCAGTGCTCCACGGCACCGTTGACATCGAGCAGGTCGCTGCGACCGATCGCCTCGTCGAGCGAGCGGAGTCCGAGAGCCGCCAGGTACTCGCGCACCTCTTCGGCGATGAACTCCATGAAGTTGACGACGAACTCCGGCTTTCCGTTGAAGCGCTGGCGCAGCACCGGGTTCTGGGTCGCGACGCCGACCGGGCACGTGTCGAGGTGGCAGACCCGCATCATGATGCAGCCCGACACCACCAGCGGTGCCGTCGCGAAGCCGAACTCCTCGGCCCCGAGCAGCGCGCCGATGATGACGTCACGGCCGGTCTTGAGCTGCCCGTCGACCTGCACGACGACGCGGTCGCGCATGCCGTTGAGCATGAGTGTCTGCTGGGTCTCGGCGAGGCCGAGCTCCCACGGCGTGCCGGCGTGCTTGAGCGAGTTCAGCGGGCTCGCGCCGGTGCCGCCGTCGTGGCCCGAGACCAGGATCACGTCGGCCAGGGCCTTCGCGGTGCCTGCGGCGACCGCGCCGATCCCCGACTGGCTCACGAGCTTCACGTGCACGCGCGCCTCGGGGTTCGCCCGCTTCAGGTCGAAGATGAGCTGCTTGAGGTCTTCGATCGAATAGATGTCGTGGTGCGGCGGCGGCGAGATGAGCCCGACGCCGGCCGTCGCGTGACGCGTGCGTGCGACCCACGGGTACACCTTCGTCGGCGGCAGCTGTCCGCCCTCGCCGGGCTTGGCGCCCTGGGCGAGCTTGATCTGGATGTCCTCGGCCTGCGAGAGGTAGAGGCTCGTGACACCGAAGCGGCCCGAGGCGACCTGCTTGATCGCCGAGCGGCGCTCGGGGTCGAGGAGCCGGTCGACGTCTTCGCCGCCCTCGCCGGTGTTGGACTTGGCGCCGATGCTGTTCATCGCGATCGCGAGCGTTTCGTGGGCTTCCTGCGAGATCGAGCCGTAGCTCATCGCCCCGGTCGAGAAGCGCTTCACGATCGACGACACCGACTCGACCTCATCGATCGGCACCGGCGTCCGGCCGGCGGACTTCAGGCTGAAGAGGCCGCGGAGCGTGTTGAGCTCGTTCGCCTGGTCGTCGACGAGCTTGGTGTACTCGCGGAAGATGTCGTACCGGCGCGTGCGGGTCGAGTGCTGCAGCCGGAAGACGGTGTCGGGGTTGAACAGGTGCGGCGAGCCGTCGCGGCGCCACTGGTATTCGCCGCCGGTCCACAGCCGTTCGTGCGCGCGCACCGCGGCATCCTCGGGGTAGGCGTAGCGGTGGCGCGCCGCGTTCTCGTTCGCGATCACGTCGAGGCCGACGCCGCCGAGCTTGGACTCGGTGCCGGTGAAGTACTTCGCGACGAAGTCCTCGGCCAGGCCCACGGCCTCGAAGACCTGGGCGCCGGCGTACGACGACACCGTCGAGATGCCCATCTTCGACATGATCTTCAGCACGCCCTTGCCGAGCGCGTAGATCAGGTTCTTGACGGCCTTGGCCGGGGCGATGCCGGTGATGTATCCCGCTCGGACGAGGTATTCGACCGTCTCCATCGCGAGGTAGGGGTTCACCGCGGATGCGCCGTACCCGATGAGGGTTGCGACGTGGTGCACCTCTCGCACGTCGCCCGCCTCGACCACGAGTCCGCACTTCATGCGGGTCTCGTTGCGGATGAGGTGGTGGTGCACGGCCGCGAGCATGAGCAGCGACGGGATGGGCGCCAGGTCCTTGTTCGAGTCGCGGTCGCTGAGCACGATGAACTCCGCGCCGTCTTCGATCGCCTGGTCGACCTCGGCGCACATCTGCGCGAGGCGCTTCTGCATGCCCTTGTGGCCCGCTTCGACGCGGTAGAGGCCGCGGATCGTCACCGACGTGCGGCCGGGAAGAGCGGTGTTGATGTGCTGGATCTTGGCGAGCTCGTCGTTGTCGATCACCGGGAAGTCCAGGGTCACGACTCGGGTGTGGTCGGCGCCCCAGTCCAGCAGGTTTCGCTCGGGGCCGAGGCCCAGGGCGAGGGAGGTGACGACCTCTTCGCGGATCGAGTCCAGCGGCGGGTTGGTCACCTGCGCGAACTGCTGCGTGAAGTAGTCGAAAAGCAGCCGCGGCCGCTCGCTGAGCACTGCGACCGGCGTGTCGCTTCCCATCGCGCCGAGCGGCTCGGCGCCGTTCTGACCCATCGGGGTCAGGAGGATCCGCACCTCTTCCTCGGTATAGCCGAAGGTGCGCTGACGGCGCGTGATCGAGGCGATGGGGTGCACGATGTGCTCGCGCTCGGGAAGGTCGGCCAGGCGCACGCGTCCGGCGTCGAGCCATTCCTGCCACGGCTCGAGCTCGGCGAGGTCGCGCTTGATCTCGTCGTCCTCGATGATGCGGCCCTGCGCGGTGTCGACGAGGAACATGCGGCCGGGGCGCAGGCGCCCGCGACGCTTGATGCGCTCGGGCTCGAAGTCGAGCACGCCCGTCTCGCTGCCGATCACGACGAGGCCGTCGGTGGTCTCGGTCCAGCGGCCGGGGCGGAGGCCGTTGCGGTCGAGGGTCGCGCCGACGAGGGTGCCGTCGGTGAAGATCAGTGCGGCCGGTCCGTCCCACGGCTCCATCTGCATCGAGTGGAAGTCGTAGAAGGCACGCAGGTCGGCATCGATGTCGGCCTGCTTCTCGTACGCCTCGGGAACCATCATCATGATGGCGTGCGGCAGGCTGCGGCCGGTGAGGGTCAGCAGCTCGAGCACCTCGTCGAACGAGGCCGAGTCGCTCGCGCCCTCGGTGCAGATCGGCAGGAGCGGACGGATGTCGCCCAGCAGCTCGGATTCCAACTGCGACTGACGCGCGCGCATCCAGTTGCGGTTGCCGTTGACGGTGTTGATCTCGCCGTTGTGCGCGAGCATGCGCAGCGGCTGAGCGAGCGGCCACGAGGGGAACGTGTTCGTCGAGTAGCGCGAGTGCACGACGGCGAGCTCCGAGGCGAAGCGCTCGTCCTGCAGGTCGGGGTAGAACGGCTCGAGCTGCAGGGTCGTGACCATGCCCTTGTAGCCGAGGGTGCGTGCCGACAGCGACACGAAGTACGCGTCCAGCTCGGTGCGGGCGCGTTTGCGCAGCCGGAAGGTGCGGCGGTCGAGGTCGATTCCCGACAGCGCCGCGGCGTCGCCCACGGCGGGGCGCGACACGAAGAGCTGCTCGAAGACGGGGCGCGCCGCGAACGCGAGCTTGCCGAGGTTGTCGTCGGCGGTGGGCACGTCGCGCCAGCCGAGGACGACGAGATTCTCGGATGCTGCGAGCTGCTCGATGCCGTCCTTCTGGGCGGCCCGGGCCTCATCGTCGCGGGGCAGGAAGATCATTCCGGCGGCATACTCCCCCACCGGCGGCAGGTCGAAGTCGACGACGGCGCGGAGGAACTCGTCGGGCATCTGCGTGAGGATGCCCGCGCCGTCGCCGGTGCCGGCATCCGAGCCGATCGCGCCTCGGTGCTCGAGGTTGCGCAGAGCCGTCAGCGCGAGGTCGATGATGTCGTGACCGGCTTCACCGCGCAGCGTCGCGACCATCGCGAGGCCGCACGCGTCCTTCTCGAAAGCAGGGTTGTACATGCCCTGCTTCTGCGGGAAGCCCGACGAAACCGACCCTGTGGTGCGGGGGCTCGATGCCATACCTACCGTCCTCACGTTGATGCTCAAGATGGGACGACGTCGGCCCGGTGCTGTCCTTCCGCGTGATGCGGAAGGGAACAGCATGCTATTTCGTGGCGGATGTGCTTGTGGCGCTGCCCTCGACAGTCTCGGACGTCGGGGGTTCGCTGACGTCGACGAAGTCGTCGGTGTTCTGCGATTGTACAGCCCCGTCGGGCTTCCACTCACGGCCCGGCACATACGGCGACGGCTCGAGGCCGGGGTGGCGCCGCTTCTGCACGAAGAAGATGGTGATGCCGATGACCACGCCGATGATCGCCGCCCACACGTTGGTGCGGAGGCCGAGGAAGATCTCGCTCGGATCGATGCGGATCGACTCCCACACGATGCGGCCGGCGCTGTACCAGACGAGGTAGATGCCGAACAGGCGCCCCCATTGCAGGACGAACTTCCGGCTGAGCCACAGCAGCACGAGCACGCCCAGGCTGTTCCAGATCACCTCGTAAAGGAAGGTGGGGTGGAACAGCGTGTCGGGGGCGAGTCCCGGCGGGAAGGCTCCGTTGTCGGGGTCGATCTCCAGGCCCCAGGGAAGGTCGGTCGGCAGGCCGAAGAGCTCCTGGTTGAACCAGTTGCCGAAGCGTCCCATCGCCTGGGCGAGCAGGAGTCCCGGTGCGAGGGCGTCGGCGAACGTCCAGAAGCGGATGCCGGTCCAGCGGCATCCGAGCCAAGCGCCGATCGCGCCGCCGATGAGGGCGCCGTAGATCGCGATGCCGCCCTCCCAGATGTAAAGCGCCGAGAGCGGGTTCGCGCCTTCGCCGAAGTAGAAGTCGAAGTGGGTGAGCACGTGGTAGATCCGCGCCGCGATGATGGCGAGCGGCACCGCGATGAGAGAGATGTCCACGACCACCCAGGGCTCCGCGCCGCGCTTGGTGAGGCGGTGGTTCGTCAGGAACACCGCGGCGATGATGCCCGCGATGATGCACAGCGCGTAGAAGTGGATGCGCAGGGGCCCGAGGTCGATGTAGCTGACGGACGGGCTCGGGATGCTGGCGACGACGGATGCCGCGACGTTGATCATGGGTGATCTGGTCCTAGGTGTCGGGGGCGCCGGCTGTGGGCCGACGAGAAGAGTTTAGGACGCTGAGCGCGCCGTGCCGTCGGCGAGGGCCCGTGCGGTCGCGGCGAGGCCGTCGAGGCCCCCGTCGCGGAGCGCCCGGACGAGTGCCGTGCCGACGATCGCACCGTCGGCGTATTCGAGCACGCTCGCGACCTGCGCGGCGTTCGAGATGCCGATGCCGACGCACGCGTGGGCCGCCCCGCGGTCGCGGAGGCGGGCCACGAGCGTGCGTGCCGCGGCATCCAATTCCGCTCGCTCGCCGGTGATGCCCATGGTCGAGACGGTGTAGACGAAGCCCGTCGAGTTCTCGACGATGAGGTCGAGACGCTCGTCGGTCGAGGTGGGAGCGGCGAGGAAGACGCGATCCAGGCCCGTTCGCTGGCTCGCGGCGATCCACTCGGATGCCGATTCGGGCGTGATGTCGGGCGTGATGAGGCCCGCTCCCCCGGCCGCGGCGAGGTCGTCGGCGTAGCGGTCGACGCCGTACTGGAGCACCGGGTTCCAGTAGGTCATCACGAGCACAGGGACGTCGACGCGGCGCGTGATCTCGCGCACCGCCGTGAAGGTGTCGCGCAAGCGGAAGCCGGCAGCGAGCGCCGTCTGCGTGGCCTCCTGGATGACCGTGCCGTCCATCACCGGGTCGGAGTACGGCGGGCCGAGCTCGAGCACGTCGGCGCCGCTCTCGGCGAGGGTGACCGCCGCGTCGATGCTCGTCTGCAGATCGGGGAATCCGAGCGGCAGGTAGCCGACGAATGCGCCGCGGCCTTCGGCGTGGGCGGCGTCGATCGCCGCGGCGACGCGCGAGGTCACTCGGCGGCTCCCTTGTCGTAGAGGTCGAAGTAGCGTGCCGCGGTGTCCATGTCCTTGTCGCCGCGGCCCGAGAGGCACACGGCCAGGATCGCGTCGGGTCCGAGTTCGCGCCCGAGCCGCAGTGCCCCTGCCAGCGCGTGCGCCGACTCGATCGCGGGGATGATGCCCTCGGTCTGCGACAGCAGACGCAGCGCCTGCATGGCCTCGTCGTCGGTCGCCGGGATGTACTCCGCACGGCCGATCGACGCCAGCCATGAGTGCTCGGGTCCGACGCCGGGGTAATCGAGGCCGGCCGAGATCGAGTGCGACTCGATGGTCTGGCCGTCCTCGTCCTGCAGCACGAAGGTCTTCGCGCCGTGGAGCACGCCTGGGCGGCCCCGCTCGATGGATGCCGCGTGCCGGTCGGTGTCGACGCCGTCACCGGCCGCCTCGACGCCGAAGAGCTTCACGCCCTCGTCGTCGAGGAACGCGTCGAACATGCCGATCGCGTTCGACCCGCCGCCGACGCACGCGATGACGGCGTCGGGGAGCCGGCCGGTCTCGTCCAGCAGCTGGGCGCGAGCTTCTTCGCTGATGACCTTCTGGAAGTCGCGCACCATCGCCGGGAACGGGTGGGGGCCGGCCGCGGTGCCGAAGATGTAGTTGGTGTTCTCGACGCTGGCGACCCAGTCGCGGTAGGCGTCGTTGATCGCGTCCTTGAGGGTGCGCGACCCGGTCTTCACCGGCACGACCTCGGCACCCAGCAGCCGCATGCGGGCGACGTTGAGCGCCTGGCGCTCGGTGTCGACCTCGCCCATGTAGATCGTGCACTCGAAGCCAAAGAGTGCCGCCGCCGTGGCGGTCGCCACACCGTGCTGGCCGGCGCCGGTCTCGGCGATCACGCGGGTCTTGCCCAGCCGCTGGGTCAGCAGGGCCTGGCCCAGCACGTTGTTGATCTTGTGCGAGCCGGTGTGGTTGAGGTCTTCGCGCTTGAGGAAGATCCGCGCGCCGCCGGCGTGCTCGGCGAAACGGGCCACCTCGGTGATGGCCGAGGGGCGGCCCGCATAGGTGTGCAGCAGCCGCACGAACTCGGCCTGGAATGCCGGGTCGGCCTTCGCGGCCTCGTATTCGGCGGTGAGCTCGTCGATCGCCGCGATGAGGGACTCGGGCATGAACCGCCCGCCGAACTCGCCGAAGAACGGGCCGTGTTCGTCGCGAAGACTCATTGCGACACCTTCCCCTCGATCGGCGTATCGCCGGCCGCCAGGAACGCCTGGAGGGTGGACACGGGGTCGTTCGTCACGAGAGCCTCTCCGACCAGCACGACGTCGGCGCCGGCGGCGCGATAGTGCGCGACGTCGGCGGGCTGCAGCACCGCCGACTCTGCGATCTTGATCGCATCTGCGGGAATGCGGTCGGCGAGCCGGCCGAACAGGTCGCGATCGAGCGCGAACGTCGAGAGGTCGCGCGCGTTCACGCCGATGAGCCGGGCGCCGATGTCGGCGGCGCGATCGACCTCGTCGGCGGAGTGGGTCTCGACGAGCGGAGTCATGCCGAGCGCCAGCGTGAAGGCGTGGAGCCGCTCGAGCACGTCCTGGTCGAGGGCCGCGACGATCAGCAGCACGAGGTCGGCGCCGGCTGCTCGGGCCTCGAGCACCTGGTACTCGTTGGCGATGAAGTCCTTGCGCAGCACCGGCAGGTCGATCGCCGAGTGGACCGCCTCGAGGTCGGCGAGGCTTCCCTTGAAGCGCCGTCCTTCGGTGAGGACCGAGATCGCCGAGGCGCCGCCCTCTTGATAGCGACGGGCCTGCAGGGCGGGGTCGGGGATCGCGGCGAGGTCGCCGCGCGAGGGGCTCGCGCGCTTCACCTCGGCGATGATCTTGACGCGATCGGCGGGAGCGAGGGCTGCGAGCGCGTCGCGGGCGGCAGGCTGCGCGAGAGCGGCGGCCTCGACGACCGCGAGGGGCCGCTCTGATGCGCGGGCCTCGGCATCCTCCACCGCGCCGGCCGTGAGGTCGGCGAGCACGTCAGTGCTCTTTCGCGGTGTACTTCGAACCGTTGACGCCGTAGCCGGCCTTGGCCATGCCCCAGCCCACGAGGAGCCCGACGACGAGGAGACCGGCAGATGCCCACACGAGCACGGGCAGGTCGAACCAGTAGAACACCGTGCCGAGGGTGACCGCGACGAGCATGATCACGACGGCCGTCCAGGCGGCGGGCGAGTGTCCGTGGCCGGGGTCGCCGATGGGGTTGCTCATGTTCTCCTCCTGATAGGCACGGGGGTGTGGTCAGTCTAGCGGGCGGGCGGTCGGATCCTCGCCACGCGAGAGGTCGTCCCACGAGTCGATCGCGCGGTCCTTCGCGGCGTCGTGCGGGCGGCCGCCTTCGGCGGCTCCGGCACCCGCTGCGCCGGCGTCGACGGTCGCCGTCGTGCGGTAGCGGCGGTCGCTCCCCCGCCACCGGCGAGCCGTGATGAGTGTGAGCACGCCGGCGGCGAACAGCACTCCCCACGCCACCAGTGTGATCGCCGGCCACGGGGTCGTCGTCACGCCCGCGACGAGCAGCGTCACGGCGGATTCGCCCGCGATGCCGGTGGACTCGGTGACGGCGGCGGCGTATGCGGAGGTCGGCGCTTCGATCACGACGGGCGCGGTCAGCCACGCCAGAATGCCGGCGATGAGCACGCTCAGGCCGCCGAAGACGTAGCGCAGAACACGGCCGACGATCGACAGCGCTCCACCGAGGGCGAGCACCGCGAGGCTGAGCGGTGCCAGGACGGCGACCGCGGATGCGCCGGGGACGGCGATCACGGTGGCGGCGCCGTCGGCGAGGATCACCGTGAGCCACGTCTGGGTCGACGAGATCACGCCGAGCGCGCCGGCGGCGAGGGTCGCAACGACGGCGATGAGGCGGGCACGACGCATCATGCGCTCTCCTCCGCGGATGCCGGGAGCTCGGGACCACGGGCCGGGTCGAGATCGTCGGCGTCGAAGCACGTGCGTGTGCCGGTGTGGCATGCGACGCCGACCTGATCGACCTCGACGAGGATCGCATCGCCGTCGCAGTCCAGACGTGCGCCGCGGACGAGCTGGATGTGACCGGAGGTGTCGCCCTTGCGCCAGTACTCCTGGCGCGACCGCGACCAGAAGGTGACGCGACCTTCGGTGAGCGTTCGGCGGAGGGCCTCGGCATCCATCCACCCGAGCATCAGCACCTCGCGCGTGTCCCACTGCTGCACGATCGCCGCGACGAGCCCGTCGGGGGTGAAGCTCACGCGCGCGATGCGCTCGTCGATCGTCTCGGTCACTTCGTCTCGCTCCGCTCGCTCAGTGCATCGCATGCCGCCACCTCTCGCACCGCGATGCCGTCCGCTCGCATCGCCGCCTTGACATCGCCCACGGTCAATTGGCCGGAGTGGAAGACGGATGCCGCCAGCACGGCGTTCGCGCCCGCCTCGATCGCGGGGCCGAAGTCGGCCGCCTTGCCGGCGCCGCCCGAGGCGATAACGGGCACGCTCGAGATCTCGCGCATGAGGTGGACGAGTTCGAGGTCGAAGCCGGCCTTCGTGCCGTCGGCGTCGATGGAGTTGACCAGCAGCTCGCCGGCGCCGCGCTCGATCGCCTCACGCGCCCATGCGAGGGCGTCGAGGGTCGTCTCGGTGCGCCCGCCGTGGGTCGTCACCACGAAACCCGACTCGGTGTTCGGGGAGCGCTTGACGTCGAGCGAGAGAACGAGCACCTGCGCGCCGAAGCGGTCGGCGATCTCGTCGATCAGCTCGGGCCGGGCGATCGCGGCGGAGTTGACGCCGATCTTGTCGGCGCCGACAGACAGCAGGCGCGCGACGTCGTCGGTGGTGCGGACTCCCCCGCCGACGGTGAGCGGGATGAAGACCTGCTCGGCGGTGCGACGGACGACGTCGTACGTGGTCGAGCGCTCGTCGACCGTCGCGGTGACGTCGAGGAACGTGATCTCGTCGGCGCCCTGCTCGTAGTACAGGCTCGCGAGCTCGACGGGGTCGCCCATATCGCGGAGGTTCTCGAAGTTCACGCCCTTGACGACCCGGCCCGCGGCGACGTCGAGGCACGGGATGACGCGGCAGACGAGGCTCATCAGAGCCTCGCGTTGTGAATCGCGGTGACCAGGATCGCCCGCGCGCCGATGGCGTAGAGCTCGTCCATCACCTTGTTGACCCCTGCGCGGGCGACCATGACGCGGACGGCCACCCACTCCGGGTCGCGCAGCGGCGAGATGGTCGGCGACTCGATGCCGCCCGCGATCTTCACGGCCTCGTCGACGAGGGCTGACGGAAGGTCGTAGTCGACCATCACATAGCGGCGGGCGACCATGACGCCGCGCAGGCGCCGCAGCAGCGTCTCGGTGCCGTCGGCATCGGTCGGACCGGCGATCAGCACAGCCTCGGACTCGAGCAGCGGCGGGCCGAACACGTCGAGGCCTGCCTGGCGGAGCGTGGTGCCGGTCTCGACGACGTCGGCCACCGCGTCGGCGACGCCGAGCCGCACGGCCGACTCGACCGCCCCGTCGAGCGGGACGAGGTCGACGGCCACGCCGTGGCTGTCGAGGAAGCCGTCGACGAGCCCCGGATACGACGTCGCGATGCGCACGCCCTCGAGGTCGGTGAGCTCGGTGAAGCGTCCCGGAGGAGCCGCGAAGCGGAACGTCGAGCGCCCGAACCCGAGCGCCTCGATCTCGCGCGCCCCCGGCATCCGGGCATCGCGCAGCAGGTCGCGACCGGTGATGCCGACGTCGAGCGCGCCCGAGCCGACGTAGGTCGCGATGTCCTTCGGGCGGAGGTAGAAGAACTCGACCTCGTTGTGGGTGTCGACGACGTGGAGGTCTTTCGGGTCGCGGCGGCCGGAGTACCCGGCCTCGCGGAGCATCTCGGAGGCGGTGTCGGCGAGCGAGCCCTTGTTCGGCACGGCGATGCGCAGCATGGTTCGGCTTTCTTCAGTCGCAGCGGGAGGAGGGGAACCGCTCAGAGATGTCGGTACACATCCTGGAGGGACAGCCCCTTCGCCAGCATCAGCACCTGCAAGTGGTACAGCAGCTGTGAGATCTCCTCGGCCGCGGCGTCGTTCGACTCGTATTCGGCCGCCATCCAGACCTCGGCGGCCTCTTCGACGATCTTCTTGCCGATGGCGTGGACGCCCGCATCGAGCTGTGCGACGGTTCCCGATCCCTCGGGGCGCTCGGCCGCTTTGGCGGCGAGCTCGGCGAACAGCGATTCGAACGTCTTCACCCAGCCAGGTTAGCGCCCTTCGACAGGGCGGATCCGCCGGTTCAGTGCGTGTGACGGTGCTGGTCGGCCGACGCGCGCAGGCCCGCGATCGCGGCATCGGGGTCGGCCGCGCCGAACACGGCGCTCCCCGCGACGAACGTATCGGCCCCCGCTTCAGCAGCCTGCGCGATCGTCGCTTCGCCGATCCCGCCGTCGACCTGCAGCCACACCGCCGACCCGCGGCGCCGCGCCTCATCGGCGAGGAGGGCGAGCTTGGGCATCGTCTCGGGCATGAACGACTGCCCGCCGAACCCCGGCTCGACGGTCATCACGAGGATCTGGTCGAACTCGTCGAGCACGTCGAACAGCGACTCCACCGGGGTCGCGGGCTTCACGGCGACTCCGGCACGCGCGCCGATCTCGCGCAGGCGCCGCGCGAGGGTCACCGGCTCGGCGGCGGCCTCGAGGTGGAACGTGACAGACGCCGCGCCCAGCTCAGCGTAGGCCGGGGCCCAGCGCTCGGGCTCGGTGATCATGAGGTGCACGTCGAGCGGGATCGGGCTCGTCGCCTGGATGCGCTCGACCATCTGCGGTCCGAACGTCAGATTCGGCACGAAATGGTTGTCCATCACGTCGACGTGCACGAAGTCGGCGGTCGCGATGCGCGCGAGGTCGCGCTGCATGTTCACGAAGTCGGCGGCGAGGATGCTGGGGTTGATGCGGGGGCCGCCCTCGCGGGCACCGTCGTCTTCGGGGGGCACTCGTCCATTATGGTCGAGCCGTGGATCCCATCACGGCGCTGTTCCAGGAAGTGCTCGACGACGTCCGACCCGACGACGCCGGAGCGACGGCGCAGTACATCCCCGAACTCGCCGCCGCCGACCCCGAACGGCTCGCTCTCGCAGCGGTCGGACCCTTCGGCCGCGTGCGCGCTGTGGGCGACGACAGCGCGGAGTTCACGATCCAGTCGATCTCGAAGCCTTTCGTGCTCGCCCTCGCCCTCCAGGAGCGCGGGCGCGACGAGGTGCTGGCGAAGGTCGGCGTCGAGCCGAGCGGCGAGCCGTTCAACGCGATCAGCCTCGAGGACATCACCGGGAGGCCCGTCAACCCGATGGTCAACGCGGGCGCGATCGCGACCACCGCCCTCGTGCGCGGCGACGACGTCGACGAGCGCACCGCGAGTGTCGTGGACCTGCTCTCGGCCTTCGCGGGACGGTCTCTGTGGGTCGACGAAGAGGTATACGCGTCGGAGTCGGCCACGGGCGACCGCAACCGCGCGCTCGGGCATCTGCTTCGTTCGCACGGCATCCTCGAAGGATCGGTCGAGATCGCGGTCGAGACGTACTTCCGGCAGTGCTCGCTGCTGGTGACCGTGCGCGATCTCGCCGTCATGGCATCGACGCTCGCGTTCGGCGGCATGAACCCGGTCACCCGCGAGCGCGTGGTCGACGAAGACGTCGCCCGCGACGTGCTCTCGATCATGGCGAGCTGCGGCATGTACGACTTCTCGGGTGAATGGATGCTGCGCGTGGGCCTTCCGGCCAAGAGCGGTGTCAGCGGCGGCGTGCTCGCCGTCGCGCCCTCGCAGTTCGGCATCGCGGCGTTCAGCCCGCGGCTCGATGAGCACGGCAACAGCGTTCGCGCCATCGCCGCCGTCGAGACGCTGTCGGAGCGCTTCGGCATGCACCTGCTCGAATCGCACGAGACCCTCGCGACGCCGGCGGTCACCGTCGACCGCGACGCCGAAGGCCGCGTCGTGCGCCTGGGCGGCGAGCTCGGGCTGGCGGGCGCGGAGCGCGTCGTCTCGGTGCTGCGCGGGCTCGCTACGGAGCTTCCCGTCGACGCCATCGTGACGCTCGATGCACGCGAGCTCGGCAGAGTGCATCCGGCTGCCCTCGCGGCGCTGCGCGGAGCGCTCGAGTCGATGCCCGGTGGGTTCCGCCTGCGCGAGTGATCTGGACGGGCGCGCGGGTCAGACCCGGCGGAGCAGCGTGATCGACATCGCGTCGGTGTTATGGCGGTGCGGCCAGAGCTGAGCACGTCCGGTGCCGTCGGTCTGCGCCGGGAGTGCGGGGTCGGACTCCGAGACTGAGGCGATCACGTCGCGCGCCGACAGCTCTTCGAGCGCGGCACCCCACTCGCGGCGCACATCGGCGACGACGCCCGCGGTCTCGCCGAGGTGCGGCGAGCACGTGACGTACGCCACGACCCCGCCCGGCTTCAGGGCTCCGACCGCGGCGTTGAGCAGCTCGCGCTGCAGCTGGGTGAGCTCGGGCACATCCGAAGGTGCCTTGCGCCAGCGCGCTTCGGGTCGCCGCCGGAGGGCGCCCAGACCGGTGCACGGCGCGTCGACGAGGATGCGGTCGTAGGTCTCGGGCGACTCCTCGGCACGGACGCGGCCGTCCTGCTCGCTGACGGGAACCTCGAGCGGCACGCCCTCGATCGCGCGCCGCACGAGACCCGCGCGTGCGGGCGAGATCTCGTTCGCCTCGAGCCGCGCGCCGTGCGCGAGGGCCTCGGCGGCGAGCACCGCGGTCTTGCCGCCCGGCCCGGCGCACAGATCGAGCCAGCGCTCGCCCGCCGTCACGGGCAGCGCGTGGGTGAGGGCGAGGGCGGCGAGCTGCGAACCCTCGTCCTGCACGCGGATGAGGCCACCGGACTCCCGGATGATCGACTCGGGGTCGCCGCCGGCGAGGCGGAACCCGTAGGGCGAGAACGGCGTGCGACGGGCGTCGGCCGGAACCTCCGCGAGCCCCGGGAGAGCAATCATCGTGACCCGCGGCGCGGCGTTGTCCGCGGTCAACAGCGCCTCGAGCTCGTCGGCTCGATGCTCGGCCGCCAGCGCTCGCCGCAGCGCCCGCACGACCCACACGGGATGCGAGAACAGGAGTCCGAGCTGCTCGTCGTCCGAGCGGGCGGTCTGCGCGATGCGCGTCATCCACTCCCCCGGCGTATCGCGCGAGACGCGCCGCAGCACCGCGTTCGCGAACCCGGCGGCACCGCGGCCGCCGGCCGCGCGAGCGAGTTCGACCGACTCATTCACCGCCGCGTGCGAGGCGACCCGCGTCGAGAGCAGCTGGTGCACGCCCAGGCGCAGCGCGTCGAGAACGGCGGGATCGATCTCGGAGATGCCCCGATCCGCCGCGATCGCGATGACGGCGTCGTAGGTGCCTTGCCGGCGGAGCGTTCCGTAGGTGAGCTCGGTCGCGAGAGCCGCATCGGGTGCCGCAAGCCCGGCGCGCTCGATCGACGTGGGCAGCAGCAGGTTGGCGTAGGCGTCCGACTCGTGGACGGCGCGGATGGTCTCGTACGCGACCGTGCGCGATGCGGCGGTGCGGCTCATGACCCGGCCACCGGGTCGGTCGAGCGGAGCCCACGCCACCAGTCGGCGGCGCGCATCGCGCCCTTGCCCGCGGGCTGGACGGTGTGAAGACGCACCGGAGCAGTGCCGGTTCCGACGATCACGTCGCGGTCGTGCAGCGCGATCGCGCCGGGTGCCAGCGCGGGCGCATCGGCGGGCGCGGCATCCACCGTGAGGACCTTAAGCCGTGTGCCGTCGACGGTCGTATGGGCTCCGGGTTCGGGGGTCACACCGCGGATGCGGCCGAGCACAGCTGCCGCGGGCGCATCCCACCGCACGAGGCCATCGGCGTCGCCGAGCTTGCTCGCGTAGGTCGGCTCGCCCTGCTGCGGACGCGCGACTGCGGTGCCCGCGGCGATCCCGTCGACGACGTCGGCGAGCAGAGTCGCCCCCTCGTCGGCGAGGATCGCGAGCAGGTCGCCTGCGGTCGCGTCGGTCGCGATCTCGTGCGTGCTCTCGGCGAAGACATCTCCGGCGTCGAGTGCGGCCACGAGCTGGAACACGCTCGCCCCGGTGTGCGTGTCTCCGGCCATGAGCGCGTGCTGAACGGGTGCCGCACCCCGCCACCGCGGCAGCAGCGAGAAGTGCAGGTTGATCCACCCGTAGCGGGGCGCCGACAGCAGCGGCTCGCGGACGAGGCCGCCGTAGGCGACGATCACGCCCAGGTCGGGTTCGAGGGCCGCGATCGACGCAGTGGCCTCGGCATCCAGACGATCGGTGCGGATGACCTCCAACCCCAGATCCTCGGCCGCAGTCGCGACCGGCGACGGCGTCAGCAGGCGCTTCCGGCCGAGCGGTGCATCGCGGCGCGTGACCACGGCGGCGATGTCGTGATCCGATGCCGCAAGGCGCCGCAGCGACGGCACCGCCGGCTCGGGTGTGCCGGCGAACACGAGGCGCATGTGGTTCCTCACAGGTCGAGATCGGGTACGTCGACCCGCACTCTGAGTGTAGGGCGGACGGTACCGGCTCGCCCCTTCGCGGGGCGCCGGGCCTTCACGGCGGCGCTCACGACCGACGCGCGGAGGCTGTCGGCCACCCGCATGCCGAGGGCGTAATCGAAGCGGACGAGGGCTCGCACCGAGTCGTCGTGCGCCACGGGACCCAGGATCGCGGTGGCGTCGAGCTCGGGCACGGCTGTGCCCAGCGCGCCGAGGGCCGCCTCGACCGCGGCGCGCGAGCCGTCGAGGGCGGCGACGCGCACCGTGGGGGGCATCCGCAGCGGCGCGCGATCGGCGAGCTCGCCTCGTGCGTATGCGGCCTGCGTCCAGGTCGCGAGCGCACGGGCGACGGGGCCGGCGACCCCGACGAGATGCACGGGGGCGCCCGGCGCCGCGAGCGCCGCGGCATTGGACCACCAGCGCAGGCACGATTCGCCGATGCGCAGATCGTCGGCCAGCAGCATCCGATCGCCGTCGAGAAGCAGCACCGCGCGATAGCCGCCCGCCGCGATCGGCTCGGCTCCGCGCGTGGCGATCACCAGCGCCGGGCGTGCGTCGACGTGCGAGACGGGGTGGTCGCCGTCGGCGACGATCACCCGCACGCCCGGAAACGCGCGGCCGAGTTCGTCGGCGGTGCGCTCGGTGCCCGACGAGGCCATGCGCACGCGGGTCGACGAGCATTCCGGGCACGCCCAGCCGAGCGCCGTGCGGCCGCACCACGAGCACGTCGGCGCAGCGCCCTGGCGTGCCGCGTGCAGGGGGCCGGCACAGTGCTTGCAGCGCGACGGATGCCGACACTGCGCGCACACGAGCACGGGGGCGTAGCCGGGCCGCGCGACCTGGACGAGGACGGGACCGTGGGCGAGCGCTTCGGCGGCCGCGGCGTAGGCCGCCGAGGGCACCCGCGCCCCGCGGGATTCGCCTTCGCGCGTAGCGCTGAGCACGACCCGAGGGCTGATCCGACGTGCCGCGGGGATGTCGGTCACCCACCCGACAGCGACGAGGCGCTCGACGTCCGTCGTGCGCGTGTGGCCGGCGAAGATGAGGGCTCCGCCGTCGAGCTCCTGACGCAGGAGCGCCGCGTCGCGCGCGTGGACGCCGGGGCTGAGCTGCTCGGCCAACAGCGGGTCGCCGTCATCCCACAGGGCCACGAGGCCCAGGTCGATCACCGGTGCGTAGACGGCCGAGCGGTTGCCGATCACGACGCAGGGGGCGTCGGCGAGGGTGCGGAGGAACGCCGCGTAGCGCGCCGGACCCGACTGCTTCGCGTCGTCGCGTACGAGCGCGCCGTCGGGCAGGCGGCCGTCGAGCGCAGCCTCGAGCTCGGCGCGGTCGCGATGGTCGGGGACGACGACGATGGCGCTCTTCCCCCGCGCGAGAGTGACGACGGCCGCCGCGGCCAGCAGCGCCGCCCACTCCCCCACATCGGCACCGCTCTCGAGTCGCAACGGGCGCGGCGGCGCGTCCACCGCGATGCGCAGGCCGTCTCGCAGAGCGTCACCGAGGCCGGGGAAGCCCGACAGCGCGTGCTCCGCCCACGCCTGCGCGGCCGGTTCGACGACCGGAGCGGTCGGCGGTTCGGCAGCAAGCCACGCCTTCTCGGCGCGCACCATGCGCTTCGGGATCGCCAGGCGCAGGATGTCGCTCGCCGACCCGGCTGCGCGATCCGCGGCGCGCCGCACGAGGGAGTACAGCCCCGGCGTGAGGACCGGAACCGGCGAGACCACCCCGTCGAGCTCGGACAGCGGTCGATCGGAGGCGTCGGGCTCGCCGACCTCGACGACGAAGCCGTCGACCATGCGGCCGGCCGAGCGCAGCGGCACCCGCACCCTCACGCCGGCAGCGACCTCGTCGGCGAGCGGTGCGGGCACCGCATAGTCGAACAGCCGGTCGAGCTGCGGCAGCGGCGAGTCGATCAGCACGCGGGCGACCCGCTGCGGCGCAGGCCGCGCCATGTCAGAGACCGGCGGCCACGCGCAGGTCGTCGACCCGGTCGGTGCGCTCCCACGTGAAGTCGGGCAGCTCGCGGCCGAAGTGGCCGTACGCCGCGGTCTGCGCGTAGATCGGCCGCAGCAGATCGAGCTGGTCGATGATGGCCTTCGGCCGCAGGTCGAAGACATCGAGGATCGCGCGGGTGATCGTCTCGTCGGAGACGTGCCCCGTGCCGAAGGACTCGACGTAGAGGCCGACGGGCTTCGCCTTGCCGATCGCGTAGGCGACCTGCACCTCGAGGCGGTCTGCGAGACCCGCGGCGACCGCGTTCTTGGCGACCCAGCGCATCGCGTACGCGGCCGAGCGGTCGACCTTCGACGGATCCTTGCCGCTGAACGCCCCGCCGCCGTGGCGAGACGCGCCGCCGTAGGTGTCGATGATGATCTTGCGGCCGGTGAGGCCGGCGTCGCCCTTGGGTCCGCCGATCACGAAGGGACCGGCCGGGTTGATGTAGTAGTTCACGTCACGCGCGTCGAGCCCGGTGGCCTCGAGCACGGGGTCGATGACCTCGGCGCGCACTGCGGCGCGCAGCGCCTTCTGCGAGATGTCGGGATTGTGCTGGGTCGACAGCACGATCGAGTCGACGGTGCGGGGCGTCTGGCCGTCGTAGCCGAGCGTGACCTGGGTCTTGCCGTCGGGACGCAGGAACGGCAGTTCGCCCGAGCGGCGAACCTCGGCGAGCCGCTCGGCCATGCGGTGCGCGGTCCACGCCGCCATCGGCATGAGCTGCGGGGTCTCTGTCGTCGCGTAGCCGAACATGATGCCCTGGTCGCCGGCGCCCTGCAGATCGTGCGGGTCTTCCGAGCCGTCTTCGCGGCGCTCGAAGGCCTTGTCGACACCGGCGGCGATGTCGGACGACTGCGCGCCGATCGAGACGCTCACGCCGCACGATCCGCCGTCGAAGCCGGTCTCGCTCGAGGTGTAGCCGATGCGGTTGACGACCGAGCGCACGATCGCGGGGATCTCGACGTAGGCAGAGGTCGACACCTCGCCGGCGACGTGCACGAGACCGGTCGTGACCAGCGTCTCGACGGCCACGCGACCGCGCGGATCCTCGGCGATGATCGCGTCGAGGATGGCGTCCGAGATCTGATCGCAGATCTTGTCGGGGTGCCCCTCGGTGACGGATTCGGACGTGAACAGACGCAGGTCGGTCATCGATGCTCCAGGTCGGAAGTGTGCGGGCACCAGTATGCCCCCGGTGGCGGACATCTCCGCAGCCGAGGGCATCACTGAGTAATGTCTACTCGACGTGGCGCAGACGCAGCTTGTCCTCGTGGATCTCGTGCATCGCGATCGTGAGCGGCTTGTCCTCGACGGTGGAGTCGACGAGCGGCCCGACGTTGTCGAAGAGGTTGCCTTCGTGGAGGTCCGAGTAGTAGTCGTTGATCTGGCGCGCGCGCTTGGACGCGAAGATCACGAGCTGGTACTTGGAGTCCACCTTCTCGAGAAGGCTGTCGATGGGGGGCTCGATGATGCCCTGGTTCGTTCCGGCCATGGGAATCCTCCTGGATCGGATGACGGTGGGAAGCGTGAGACGCCGCGGCCGAGCCGAGGCAATCCCCTCATTCTACGCGAGTCGGGGCCGGTCAGTGCGCAAGCCGGGCGACTTCGTCGGCGGCGCGGGCAACGTCGTCGTTGACGACGCGGAAATCGAACTCGGCCTGCGAGGCCAGTTCGGTCTTCGCAGTGCGCAGACGTCGCGCCCGTTCTTCGTCGCCTTCGGTGCCGCGGCCGACCAGGCGCTGGACCAGTTCGTCCCAGCTGGGCGGCAGCAGGAACACGAGCGTCGCCGAGGGCTCGGCCGCCCGGACCTGGCGCGCGCCCTGCAGGTCGATCTCGAGCAGCGCCGTACGGCCGTCCGCGAGGACGCGCTCGATCGGGCCGCGGGGCGTGCCGTAGCGATGCGCGTTGTGCACGGTGGCGTGTTCGAGCAGCTCACCCTCGGCGATGAGCCGGTCGAACTCCGCGTCGTCGACGAAGTAGTAGTGCTCGCCGTCGACTTCGCCGGGCCGCGGCGGACGCGTCGTCGCCGACACCGAGAGGTGGATCTCGGGGTGGTGCTCCTTGATGTGGGCGGCTACGGTCCCCTTGCCGACGGCGGTGGGCCCCGCCAAGACGACCAGGCGGCTGCGACCGCCGCGCGGCTGCGATTCGGGCCAGCGCATGTCGAGGTACGCGCGCAGGTCCACCCGCTGGCGCGCGCCCAGACCGCCGAGGCGCTTCACGGGCGAGATCGCGAGTTCGGAGAGGATGCTGTCGCGCTTGCCCTCGCCGATGGCGGGGATGCTGGTGAGGAACTCGGTGATCCGCATCGCGCCGGCGGGCGAGGCGGGGTCGGACAGCGCACGCCGCAGCAGCTCCTGCGGCGTGATGACCCGCATCGCGACGTCCTTCTTGAGGTTCGCGCGCTCGCGGCGCGCGGCGACGGCGCGCCGGGAAGCGGCGGCCCGGTCGACCTCGGGGGGCCTGCGGGGATCAGTCATGGGCGTGCTCCCGATACTGGGCGGCGTGCTCGGCGATGCGGCCGGCGAGGGCTGCGGGACCGGCGGAGAGGATGCTGCGGCTCTCGCTCGCGACGACGTTCGGCGAGAGCGGTCCGAAGAGCGCCGGCAGGTCCACCGGTCGAGCGCCCTGTGCCCCGAAGCCGGGGGCCAGCAGCGGTGCGCCGCGGAGGGCGTCGTCGGGGAGGCCGATGACGGTGCGGTCCACGGTCGCGCCGACCACGAGCCCGATCGGGCCGAGGCCGCCGTCGAAGGCCACCGAGCCGTTGATCCAGGCCACGTCGCGCGCGACGCGCTCGGCCACGGACTGGTCGTCGGTCGCGGCCACGTCGACTGTGCGCGCGCTCTGCACCGCGTACGCCTCGGGGTTGCTGGTGGCGGCGAGCACGAACGCGCCCTTGCCGTTTCTCACCGCGGTCGTGAGGGTCGCGCGCAGCGAGTCGGCGCCGAGGTAGGGGCTGAGCGTCAGCGCATCCGCCTCGAGCGGTGCGCCGGCGGTGAGCCACGCCGCCGCGTAGCCGTCCATCGTGGTGCCGATGTCTCCGCGCTTGGCGTCGGCGATGACGAGGAGGCCTGCGGCGCGGGCCGCGGCCATCACCTCTTCGAGCGCCGCGAAGCCTCGCGACCCGTACGCCTCGAAGAAGGCGACCTGGGGCTTGACGACGCCCACGCGTCCCGCCGCGGCGTCCACGACCCGCAGCCCGAACTCGCGGACACCGGCCGCATCGGCATCCAATCCCCACTCCGCGAGCAGGTGCACGTGCGGATCGATGCCGACGCACAGCGGCCCGTACGCGTCGAGCGCCGAGAGCAGGCGTTGGCCGAACCCGATCACCTGCCCACCGCCCGGTCTGCCGCGTACTCCTGCAGGCTCCGCACGCGGAAGCCTTCGCGGAGCACCGGCAAGGCACTCACCGCGGCACCCAGCACCGCCATCGTGGTGAACAGCGCCTTGTCGCCGGCGACCGCCGCCGCGCGGATCTCGTAGCCGTCGGCACGTGCGCTGCCACCCGAGGGCGTGTTCACGATGATGTCGATCTCGCCGGCGTTGATCAGGTCGACGATGTTCGTCTCGCCCGACTCCTGCGTCGCCGAGAACTTGTTGACGACGGTGACCTCGATGCCGTTGCGGGCGAGGATCTCGGCGGTGCCCTCGGTCGCGACGAGCGTGAAGCCGAGCTCCTGCAGGCGGTGGGCGGGCAGGATTACCGCGCGCTTGTCGCTGTCGGCGACCGAGATGAACACGGTCCCTTCGAGAGGCAGGCCGCCGTAGGCAGCCTCTTGCGACTTCGCGAACGCCGTCGGGAAGTCGCGGTCGATGCCCATGACCTCGCCGGTCGAGCGCATCTCGGGCCCGAGCACCGAGTCGACCGTCTGGCCGTCGGCGGTGCGGAAGCGCTTGAACGGCAGCACGGCCTCCTTGACGGCGACGGGGGCGTCCAGCGGCACGCGCGATCCGTCCTGCGCGGGCAGCATGCCCTCGGCCTTGAGCTCGGCGATGGTCGATCCCGCCATGATCCGGCTCGCCGCCTTCGCGAGCGGGATGCCGAGCGCCTTCGAGACGAAGGGCACGGTGCGGCTCGCGCGGGGGTTCGCCTCGATGACGTAGAGGACGCCCGCCGAGATCGCGAACTGCACGTTGAGGAGGCCCCGCACTCCAACGCCCTCGGCGATCGCCTGGGTCGCGATGCGCACGCGGTCGATCTCGGACCGCCCGAGCGAGACCGGCGGCAGCGTGCACGCCGAATCGCCCGAGTGGATGCCGGCCTCTTCGAGGTGCTCCATGACGCCGCCGATGTACAGCTCGTCGCCGTCGTAGAGCGCGTCGACGTCGATCTCGACGGCGTCATCGAGGAAGCGGTCGACCAGCAGCGGCTTGCCGGGCTCGACGATCACCTCGCCGGCCGTGCGGAGGAAGTAGTCGCGCAGTGCCGCGGTGTCGTAGACGATCTCCATGCCGCGGCCGCCGAGCACGAAGCTCGGTCGGACGAGGACCGGGTATCCGATGTCCTCGGCGATCGCGACGGCGCCCTCGACGTCGGTCGCGGTGCCGTGGCGCGGTGCGATCAGGCCCGCAGCATCCAGGATCTCGCTGAAGAGCTGCCGCTCCTCGGCGAGGTCGATCGCGGCGGGGCTCGTGCCGAGGATCGTGTAGCCGGCCTGCTCGATGCCCTTCGCGAGGCCCAGCGGCGTCTGGCCGCCGAGCTGGCAGATGACGCCCAGGATCTTGCCCGACTGGGCTTCGGCGTGAAGGACCTCGAGCACATCTTCGAGCGTGAGCGGCTCGAAGTACAGGCGGTCGCTGGTGTCGTAGTCGGTCGAGACGGTCTCGGGGTTGCAGTTGACCATGACGGTCTCGTAGCCGGCGTCCGACAGGGCGAACGAGGCGTGCACGCACGAGTAGTCGAACTCCACGCCCTGGCCGATGCGGTTGGGGCCTGACCCGATGATGACCACCTTGGTGCGGTCGGATGCCGTCACCTCGGTCTCGGCGTCGTAGCTCGAGTAGTGGTAAGGCGTGAGCGCCGGGAACTCCCCTGCGCACGTGTCGACCGTCTTGTAGACGGGGCGGAGCCCGAGACCATGACGGATGCCGCGCACCTCGGCCTCGGCGACGTCGCGCAGCTCCGCGATCTGGGCGTCGCTGAAGCCGTGCTCCTTCGCGACGCGGAGGGTGGCGGCATCCAGCTCACCGGCGCTCGCGACGAAGTCGGCGACCTCGTTGATGAGGACGATCTGGTCGAGGAACCACGGGTCGATCTTGGTCGCCTCGAACGCCTGCTCGAGCGTCGCGCCCTTGCGAAGCGCCTGCTGGAGCACCACGATGCGGCCGTCGGTGGGCTTCTTCGCGATCTCGAGCAGCTCGTCTGCGGTGCGGTCTTCGGGGCCCCAGTGGAAGCTCGAGCCGCGCTTCTCGAGCGAGCGGAGCGCCTTCTGGAGGGCCGTGGCGTAGTTGCGGCCGATCGCCATCGCCTCGCCGACCGACTTCATGGTCGTGGTGAGCGTGGTGTCGGCTGCGGGGAACTTCTCGAAGTTGAACCGCGGCACCTTCACCACGACGTAGTCGAGCGTCGGCTCGAAGCTCGCCGGGGTGACCTTGGTGATGTCGTTGGGGATCTCGTCGAGGCGGTAGCCGATCGCGAGCTTGGCGGCGATCTTCGCGATCGGGAAGCCGGTGGCCTTCGACGCCAGGGCCGACGAGCGCGAGACGCGCGGGTTCATCTCGATCACGATGATGCGGCCGTTGGCGGGATCCACGGCGAACTGGATGTTGCAGCCGCCGGTGTCGACGCCGACGGCGCGGATGATGTCGATGCCGATGTCGCGCAGCTTCTGGTACTCGCGGTCGGTGAGGGTGAGCGCCGGGGCGACCGTGATCGAGTCGCCGGTGTGTACCCCGACCGGGTCGACGTTCTCGATCGAGCAGACCACGACCGTGTTGTCGGCGGTGTCGCGCATGAGCTCGAGCTCGTACTCCTTCCACCCGAGGATCGACTCCTCGAGGAGCACCTCGGTCGTCGGCGAGTCGCGCAGGCCCGCGCCGGCGATGCGGCGGAGGTCGTTCTCGTCGTACGCGAAGCCCGAGCCGAGGCCGCCCATCGTGAACGAGGGACGGACTACAAGCGGGTAGCCGAGGTCGGCGGCCGCGGTGAGCACCTCGTCCATCGTGTGCGCGATGTGGCTGCGGGCTACGTCGGCGCCGGCATCCAGCACGAGCTGCTTGAAGATCTGGCGATCCTCGCCCTTGTTGATCGCCTCGAAGTTCGCGCCGATGAGCTCGACGTCGTACTTCTCGAGAATCCCGTGGTTGTGCAGGTCGATCGCGGCGTTGAGGGCGGTCTGACCGCCGAGGGTCGGCAGGATCGCGTCGGGCTTCTCCTTCGCGATGATCGTCTCGATCACCCGCCAGTTGATCGGCTCGATGTAGGTCGCGTCGGCGAAGTCGGGATCGGTCATGATCGTCGCCGGGTTGGAGTTCACGAGGATGACGCGCACGCCCTCTTCGCGGAGGACCCGGCAGGCCTGCGTGCCGGAGTAGTCGAACTCGCACGCCTGACCGATCACGATCGGGCCGGAGCCGATGACGAGGACGGAGTTGATGTCGTCGCGCTTAGGCATTCTTGTCCTTCTGGGTCGCGATGACCAGGTCGCGGAATCGGTCGAACAGGTAGTTCGCGTCGTGGGGTCCCGCGGCCGCTTCGGGGTGGTACTGCACCGAGAAGGCCGGGATGTCGAGGGCGCGCAGGCCCTCGACGACGTTGTCGTTGAGGCCGACGTGGCTGACCTCGACGCGTCCGTAGCCGTTCGGGCTGTCGAACGAGCCCTCGAGGGGCGCGTCCACCGCGAAGCCGTGATTGTGCGCGGTGATCTCGACGCGGCCGGTCACCTTGTCCATCACCGGCTGGTTGATGCCGCGGTGGCCGAACGGCAGCTTGTACGTGCCGAGCCCGAGAGCGCGGCCGAGCAGCTGGTTGCCGAAGCAGATGCCGAAGAAGGGCAGTCCCTCGTCGAGCACGCTGCGCAGCAGCGCGACGTGGTCACCGGATGCCGCCGGGTCGCCGGGTCCGTTGGAGTAGAAGACCGCGACCGGATCGATCGCGCGGATGCCCTCGATCGTGACGTCCTGCGGCAGCACGTGGACGTCGAACCCGCGGGCTGCGAGGTTGTCGATCGTCGCCTGCTTGACGCCGAGATCGAGCACCGCGAGGTTGCCGATGCGCTCGCCGGTCGCCGGCGTCACCTCGGCCGACGCGACCGACACGGCTGCCGACAGGTTCTGCCCGGCCATCTGCGGCGCTTCGCGCACGACCCGCAGCTGCTCCTCGGCATCCAGTCCCGCGGCCTCGCCCGAGAAGATCCCGCCGCGCATGCTGCCGGCCGAGCGGATGTGGCGCGTCACGGCACGTGTGTCGATGCCGCTGATGCCGACGACGCCGTCGCCGACAAGCGCGTCGTCGAGCGACTCGTCGGCGCGCCAGTTCGACACGACCCGCGAGGGGTCGCGGACGATGTAGCCCGACACCCAGATGCGGCGCGACTCGGGGTCTTCGTCGTTCATGCCGGTGTTGCCGATGTGCGGCGCCGTCTGGAGCACGATCTGGCCGGCGTACGAGGGGTCGGTCAGGGTCTCCTGATAGCCGGTCATGCCGGTGGCGAAGACGACCTCGCCGAGCGAGGTGCCCGTGGCGCCGTAGGCGCGGCCGATGTGGCGGGTGCCGTCCTCGAGGACGAGGACGGCCGGATCGGAGCGGAACAGGGAGGTCATGCGTCGGTTCCCGTCTGGGTGGAGAGGAGGATGCCGGCCACGGCGTCTGCGAGGGCGCGAGCCGAGGCATCCTGCGGGCGGAGATACGAGTCGACGACGGTGCCGTCGTCGAGGCGCCAGGAGAGGCGCGTGAGGCCGCCGGGCTCGACGACGCGGTCGATCGCGACGGTCGCCTGGGCGACGTCGATGATGCGCGCCGCGTCGAGGAAGATGCGCGGCTGCCCCGTGAGGTCCAGTGCCACGCCCCGATCGGTGACGGTGACGTCTGCGCGCGAGCGGAAGCCGAGGCCAGCGATTGCGAGGCGCTCGAGCGGCTCGTCGTGGCGGGTCGTCGCCACGTAGAGCGCGGCGAAGACGGCGCGGGTGATCGCGTCGGCGGGTGCTTCGCCGACCGGTGCTTTCATCGCGGCGTCGCGGCGGCTCCGCCGCCACCACGCCCACGAGATCAGGCCGAGTGCGATGACGGCGACGGCGACGACGACCAGCAGCGCGCCGGTGCGGGTCATGCGCGCACCCCCGGTGCGTCGAGCACAGCGCCGTCGACGACGGTGGCGGTGCCGTGGTGCAGGGTCCAGCGGACCTCGCCCGGCAGCTCGCGCCCGATGTACGGCGAGTTCGTGCTGCGGCCGCGCAGATCGCCCGCGGTGAACGGGCGGATCGGCTTCGCGTCGTAGAAGGTGAGGGATGCCGGGTGCCCGGACGTCAGCGGCGTGCCGTGCCCTGCGAGCCGACCGATGCGCGCGGGCTCGCGTGACATGACCCGTGCGACGTCGGCCCACGTGATGAGCCCGGTGTCGACCATCGCCTGCTGCACGACGCGCAGCGCGCTCTCCAGGCCCACCATGCCGTTGGCGGCGGCATGCCATTCGCACGCCTTCGCCTCCGTCGGGTGAGGTGCGTGGTCGGTCGCGACGATGTCGATCGTGCCGTCGGCCAGGCCCTCGCGGACCGCGAGCACGTCCTCCTCGCGTCGCAGCGGCGGGTTGACCTTGAAGCGCGCGTCGTAGTCGCGGACGAGTTCGTCGGTCAGCAGCAGGTGGTGGGGTGTCACCTCGGCGGTGACGTTCACCCCGCGGCGCTTGGCCCACCGGATGATCTCGACCGAGCCTGCGGTGGACAGATGGCAGACGTGCAGGCGCGAGCCGACGTGCTCGGCCAGGAGCACGTCGCGGGCGATGATCGACTCTTCTGCGACCGCGGGCCACCCGGCGAGGCCGAGTTCGGCCGACACCGCGCCCTCGTTCATCTGCGCGCCTTCGGTGAGGCGGGGGTCCTGGGCGTGCTGTGCGATGACGCCGTCGAACGCCTTCACGTACTCCAGCGCGCGGCGCATGATCAGCGGATCCCACACGCAGAAGCCGTCGTCGCTGAAGACGCGCACGCGGGCGCGGGAGTCGGCCATCGCACCGAGTTCGGCGAGCCGCTCGCCCTTCTGGCCGACGGTGACGGCGCCGATGGGCTGCACGGTGACGAAGCCGGCGGCCTCGCCGAGCGCGAGCTCCTGCTCGACGACGCCGGCGGTGTCGGCGACGGGCGAGGTGTTCGGCATGGCGAAGACGGCGGAGTACCCGCCGGCGGCTGCCGCCCGCGACCCCGTGAGGATCGTCTCGGACGCCTCGTACCCGGGCTCGCGGAGGTGGGTGTGGAGGTCGACGAGCCCCGGCAGCAGGATCAGCCCGTCGACGTCGACGACCGTCGCGCCGGCGCGGCTGAGGCGGCTGCCGACCTCGGCGATCCTGCCGTCCGCGACGATGACGTCTGCGGCGCCGGATCCTTCGATCCGCGCCCCGCGGAAGACGAAGGTCTCGGTTGTGGAATCCCCGCCGGTCATCGTGTTCCCTTCCCGGAGTCGGTCGTCGTCTCAGTGCTGTTCTCCGCGCCCGCCAAGAGCAGGTACAGCGCGGCCATGCGCACCGAGACGCCGTTGGCGACCTGCTCGAGCACGGTCGAGCGGGGCGAGTCCGCGGCCTCTGCGGAGATCTCGAGCCCCCGGTTCATCGGACCCGGGTGCATGACGATGCTATCGGCTCCGAGTGCCGCGAGACGCCCGGCGTCGAGGCCCCAGCGGCGGGAATACTCCCGTTCAGTGGGGAAATAGGCCGCGTTCATCCGCTCCAGCTGAATGCGCAGCATCATGAGCGCGTCCGGGCCTCCCGCGATCGCCTCGTCGAGGTCGTACGAGATGCGCACGGGCCACGACGACACGTCGTTGGGGACGAGGGTCGGCGGGGCGACGAGCGTCACCTCGGCGCCGAGGGTGTCGAGGAGCCACACGTTCGAGCGTGCGACGCGGGAGTGGAGGATATCGCCGACGATCGTGACCTTCACCCCGGCGAGGTCGCGGCCGCGGCTGTCTGCGCCGAACCGGCGCTTGCGGATCGTGAAGGCGTCGAGAAGGGCTTGGGTCGGGTGCTCGTGCGTGCCGTCTCCGGCGTTGACGACACCGGCCGAGATCCAGCCGCTCGTGGCGAGCGTGCGCGGCGCGCCGGAGGCGCCGTGGCGGATGACGACCGCGTCGGCTCCCATGGCCTGCAGCGTCTGGGCGGTGTCCTGAAGCGACTCGCCTTTCGAGACGCTCGAGCCCTTCGCGGAGAAGTTGATGACGTCGGCCGACAGGCGCTTCGCCGCGGCCTCGAACGAGATACGTGTGCGGGTCGAGTCCTCGAAGAAGAGGTTGACCACGGTCTTGCCCCGGAGCGTCGGAAGCTTCTTCACCTCACGCTGCTGGGTATCGGCCATGTCTTCGGCGACGTCGAGGATGCGGAGGGCGTCCTCGCGTGAGAGGGATCGGGTATCGAGAAGGTGCCTCATGATCCGATCGTCACCTCGTCGTCGCCGTCGATCTCGCGAAGCCTCACGTTGACACGTTCGTCGCGCGCGCTCGGCAGGTTCTTCCCGACGAAGTCGGGGCGAATGGGGAGTTCGCGGTGTCCGCGATCGACGAGGGTCGCCAGGCGAACGGCGGCGGGGCGTCCGATGTCCTGAAGCGCATCGAGGGCGGCGCGGATGCTGCGACCCGAGAACAGCACGTCGTCGACGAGCACGACGACCTTGCCGTCGATCCCGCCGGCGGGGATCGCGGTCGGACTCGGCGCGCGCGTCGGATTGCGGTGGAGATCGTCGCGGTACATGGTCACATCGAGCGCTCCGACGGCCACCGGAGATCCGCCGAAGTCGGCGATCAGCGCGGCGATGCGATGCGCCAGGGTGACGCCGCGAGTGGGGATTCCGAGGAGGACCAGATTCTCGGGGCCCTTGTTCGACTCGAGGATCTCATGTGAGATCCGAGTCAGTGCCCGGACGATGTCGGCCTCGTGCAGCACAGTGCGTGCGCTCATCCACCGCTCCCTTCTCCGCCTCACAGGACGGTGTTAAAGGTTGCTTGCTTTCGACCCAGTGTAGGACAGCGAAGAGGCCGACCCCGAATCGGGATCGGCCTCGTCGGCGGTGGTGGGCGGCGCGGTGTGCTCAGCGCCTCGTCGTGGGCCCGCGCAGAACCTGCGAGGCCACCACGAGGGCTGCGGCGATGAGCACCGCGTTCTTGAGGATGTACTGCCCGGTGAGCGTCGGGCCTGCCGTCGTCCAGACCTCGGCGGGGAGGAGGACCAGCGGCGAGAGGATGCCGACATACGCGAACGCGAGGACGACGAGCCCGATACGGGCGAAGCCGCGACCGGCGATGAGGAGCGCGCCCGCCGCGATCTCGATGACGGCGGTCGCGATCATCGCGGTCTGGCCCCCCACGAGGCCGAACGTGAGCTTCTCCCAGGTCTGCATCACGAGCCCCTCGACGGGGCTGGCGCCGGGGATGAGCTTGAGAGCGCCGAACACCGCGAAGACGGCACCCAGCGCGACGCGGAGAGCGGGGACGCTCCAGCGTTCGAGGAACGCCTTGAGTCCTGCTTCGAGACGCGCCACGAAGGCGAGTGCGGCGCGGATCGGTTGCGGGCGGCGCGTGGGAATGACGACGCCGGGAACGCCGTGGCTGACGGGAATGGTGGTCATGGCTCGACTCCTTCGAAACTGATCGACCCGCGACGGCGGGCACGGTGATCAGGATCCGAAGCGGGCTCGGCTGATACGCGGCCAACGAGATTGTCGGATGCTGCACAGAGCAGCGCCGGCTGAGCGGCGCGGGCTTTGTGTGGAAGCTACAAGATCGGGGGCTCGCCGCCGCGTCGGCGGGTATCAGGGCTCTCCGGTGAGCGCTCTTCGTCATCGGGCCGACACTCGGCCCGATGAGGAAAGGCGGAGACATGGAAATCTCGGACAAGCGCGGATCGGCTCGGCTGATCGACGCCTACAGGAATCGAGGGGTCGAGATCGACGAGGCGCTCGTGACGCGCCTGTCGGATTCGCTCGATGAGTTCGACATCCACGACGTGCTCATCAAGGGCACGCCGCACCCCGACCTGCTGCGGGCGGGGTTCTCGGTGTCGGGCGGCGACCACGCCGCGAAGGTCATCCAGAATGTGCTCGACCTGGTCAAGGACATTCCGCTCGCGGAGATCCGGCTGTTCCCGAAGGGGATCCCGTGGCCGGAGGTCTTCAACGTCGAAGTGACGATCGGCAAGGGCTGATCGACGGCGCGCGAGGGGCCCGCCATGCGACTCACGGCTGATCGGGGCATCGTCCAGGTGCACCCCACACGGCGGTGCAATCTGACGTGTCTGCACTGCTACTCGTCGTCCGGCCCCCGGGTCGATGCGACGACTCCCGTCGAGCTGCTGACGGGTGCCCTCGACGACGCCGTCCCCCTCGGCTACAGCGTGCTCAGCGTGTCGGGCGGCGAACCGCTGCTCTACCGTCCGCTGCTCGAGCTCCTCCGTCATGCGAGATCGCTCGGAATGCGGACGACGGTGACCACGAACGGACTGCTGCTGAGCGAGCGAAGGCTGGGCGAACTGGCCGGTCTCGTGGACGTGCTCGCGATCTCGGTCGACGGCAGGCCCGAAACGCATGACGTGATGCGCAACAGCCCCGGTGCGTTCGCGAAGCTGCACGGTCGCCTCGCCGGCGTCGCCCGCTCGGGCATCCCGTTCGGATTCATCACCACCCTCACGCAGCGCAATGTCGACGAGATCGAGGACGTCGTGCTCCTCGCGGAGCGATTCGGGGCGGCGCTCGTGCAGGTCCACCCCCTCGAGCCC
Organism: Microbacterium sp. 2FI; assembly: GCF_005502885.1. Lineage (GTDB taxonomy): Bacteria > Actinomycetota > Actinomycetes > Actinomycetales > Microbacteriaceae > Microbacterium. Next base: position 237,005 of record NZ_SCMR01000002.1, on the reverse strand, counting down.
GTCGGTGCCGCGTCGCAGAACCTGCGCGACGCGGTGCCTGACGGACAAGAACTCGGATTCGCGATGTTCGAGGGGATCATGCAGAGCGCCGCACATCGGGGTGTCGTCGTGCACGTCGATGTCGCGCGACCCGCTGAGATCGAGGGCATCGACCTCCCGGACCCGGGGACGGCGCCGCGGCTCGGTGACTGGCTTTCGCCGCTGGTGATCGAGACCGACGGTCTGGTCGTGCCGATGACCTACGGGTTCGCGCGCCGATTCGCCCTGGGTTCGCTCGAGAGCGCCGCGCTCTGCGATCTCGCTGCCGACTGGGACGAGCAGCCGTTCGTCGAACTGTGCGCGCGCGTTCGCGCCACGCTACTCGACGACGGCCGGGCGTTTTTCAACTGGTACGAAGAGGTCCGGCATGCCGCGGTGCGGGCCGGAGGAGCGCAGCAGCTCCCGCTCCGCGTCGCCGGCTGAGCCGAGGACTCACTGCCTCACGCCGCGGGCGCCGCCGCCTCACGGTGCAGATCGTCCTCGACCTGGCTCGCCCGGATCGGATGCCCCTGCGTCGACAGGCACTTGCCGGACGCGAGGTCCCACTTCCAGTCGTGCAGGCTGCAGGTGAGCACGCCGTCTTCGATCTTCGCGGTCTTGGAGAGGTCGGCACGCAGGTGCGGGCAACGGCGCTGCACCACCCACTCTCCCAGCTGCACGTCTTCGGAGACATCGGACTGCTCGGCGTACCAGTTCTCGACGTACTCGATGCGATCGCGCGAGAGGCACTTCATGAAGGTGTAGATGAACTCGTTGAACTTGCCCACGCGCCCGGCGGCGAACTGCATCGACAGGAAGATCGAGTTCGACCAGTCGATCTCATGGTCGGCGATGTTGGTCGAGACGAGATCGGCCGGGATGGTGAACCAGTACGACGTCTCCTCCCCCGCATACTCGCGCACCTTGGCCTTGGGGAAGTCGACCACCATGTCGAGGTCGCCGATCGTGTAGCGGACGGGGCCGCCGACGCCCTCGCGGAAGATGCGGCCGCGCCGCAGCAGGGGCTCCCACCACTCCTTGATCGCGGCGAGCATCTCGGCGGGCGGGAGCACCGCGGCGCGCGACGCCTCCTCGGCCGCGATCTCGGCCTGGCGCGTGGCGCGCTGCTGCTCGAGGTACCCCCACTTGTCGGCGAACATCGCCTCGATCTCGGCATCCGCGTACAGCGTCTGCTCGATCGTCTGGGCGCCGTTCTCGATCGTGACCACGGTGCCGGGGATGAAGACGTGGCCCGCGTACTGCGGCGTCTCGACCTCGAGGCGTCGGATGAACTCGGCCTGGTCGGTGAAGATCGAGTCGTTTTCGGCGCCGTGGCCGTTGAAGCGGAAAAGCTCGTCGCGCAGGAACATCGGCGGGCCGGCCATGGGGAAGACGTGCGGGGCATCGACCTTCTCGATGTAGTACATCGCCCGCTTGTGCTGCGCCTCGCGCTTGAGGTGCGCGAAGTTCTGCTTGGCGTCGTGGGGCAGGTCGTAGATCATCGGCCACCAGATCGCGCCCGAGAACTGCGTGAAGTACGCCTCGGGCTTCGAGAACGACAGGAGCTTGTCGAGGTCCAGCGGGTGCGAGTCGTTCTGGTTGAGGATCGACGCCGTGCCGTCGTCGATCGAGAGCGACGAGTCGCCGATCGGCCCGTCCGACGGGGCGCGCAGCGGCGTGATCATCATGCGCAGCGCGCCGCGCTCGATCACTTCACCGGCGTGCGTGTAGGTGATGTTGTCGTACCCGAGGGCGCGCAGATCCTGCTCCAGGTCGTCGGTCGGGTACTCGGGAAGCAGCACCTCGATCGTCTTGGGCACGTAGGTCTCGAGCAGCCACGGATCGAAGTGGTCGCGGTGGCGGTGCGAGATGTAGAGGAAGTCGGCGTTGCCGTAGGTGGCCCAGTCGAGCGCCCGATTGTCGGGGAATGGGAACCACGAGCCGAAGAACGCCGGCTTCACCCACGGGTCGCAGAGGATGCTGCCGCCCGCCGTCTCGATGAACATTCCCGCGTGGCCGAGGCCGGTGATGCGCATGCGCGTCCTCCCGTGTGACTTCAGCCCACGAGTCTACGCGGGGGCACGCGCGGGTCGCCGCCGCTCCGGACGTGAATAACCTCAGTCTTCGAGGAGACCCCGGATGTCGTCGGCGGTGAGCGACTGCCCGAACAGGGCCTCGTCGTCCATGACGGCCTGGAACAGGCGCGCCTTGCGCTCCTGCAGCGCGACGACCTTCTCCTCGATCGTTCCGGCGGCGATCATGCGGTAGACCATCACCGTCCGGTCCTGTCCGATGCGGTGGGCGCGGTCCACCGCCTGCGACTCGGCGGCGGGGTTCCACCACGGGTCGAGGAGGAAGACGTAGTCGGCCTCGGTGAGCGTCAGGCCGAATCCGCCGGCCTTGAGGCTGATGAGGAAGACCGGCGCGTGGCCCTCGCGGAAAGCCGCGATCACGTCATCGCGACGGCGCGTCGAACCGTCCAGGCGCGTGACGGCGATGTCGGCGGCATCGAGCCGGGACTGCACGATGTCGAGGTACGACGTGAACTGGCTGAACACGAGCGCGCGGTGGCCCTCGGCGACGATCTCGGCAAGGTGCTCGACGAGGGCGTCGAGTTTCGACGAGGCGACTTGGGTGTGGGCGGGGTCGACGAGCTCGGGCGCGAGGCTCAGCATCCGCAGCAGGGTGAGTGAGCGGAAGACGATGAAGCGATGGCGATCGAGGTCTTCGAGGAGCCCGAGCACCTTCTGGCGTTCGCGCTGGAGCACCGTGTCGTAGATCGCGCGGTGGGCGGGAGCGAGCTCGATGTGCAGCAGCTGCTCCTGCGTGGGCGGCAGCTCGGGCGCGACGAGCTCCTTCGTTCGGCGCAGCACGAGGGGACGGATGCGGCGGCGGAGGCGTTCGAGGCGCGCGGCGCGGTAGGGACCGCCCTCCTGGTTCTCGGGAACCTTGCCCTGTTCGATCGGCCCCACGTACTCCTCGCGGAAGCGGCGGGCCGAGGGGAACAAGCCGGGCGCACTGAGCGAGAGAAGAGCCCAGAGCTCGGTCAGGCTGTTCTCGAGCGGCGTGCCGGTCACCGCGAAGGTCACGTCGGCGCGGAGGTCTTTCACGGACCGGTGCAGCTTCGTCTGCGGGTTCTTCACGAACTGCGCCTCATCGAGCACGACACCCGCCCACTCCTGCGCCGTGAACTCCACGGCATCCAGGCGAAGCACGGCGTACGACGTCACGACGATGTCGGCGGCGCTCGCCGCAGCCGCCACCGTCTCGGCGCGCCGCGCCCGCGTCGCGGTGAGCGAGCGCACCCGCAGGCCGGGGGTGAATCGCGCGCTCTCGCTCCGCCACGTCGAGACCACCGACGTGGGCGCGACGACGAGGAACGGCCGCGTCTCCCCCGCTTCGCGCGTGTGCTGGATGAGCGCGAGCAGCTGCAGCGTCTTGCCGAGGCCCATGTCGTCGGCGAGGATCCCGCCGAGCCGGTGGCGCCACAGGAACGCGAGCCAGTCGAGTCCGGCACGCTGATACGGCCGCAGGTCGGCGTCCAGGCCCGCCGGCGGCACGGTCTCGGGAACCGAATCGGCGTTGCGCAGTCCCTGCGCGAGTGCGCGCCACGCCACCGCGGGCTCGGCCACGTCGGCGAGGTCCTCGAAGTCGGCCCACAGCGCGGTCTGAGCGCGGCTGATGCGTGGGCCGGTCTCCCACTCGGCCACCTCGGCAGCTTCGTCGATCAGGTCGCGCAGGCGCTGGAGGGCAGGATGGGCGAGCGAGAAGTACGCGCCGTCTGCGAGCAGCATCTTCTTGCGCTGGAGGGTGAGCGCTGTGAACAGCGGCGTGAACGGGATGCTGCGCCCGTCGATCGTGACGATCACCCCGAGGTCGAACCAGTCGGCATCCGTGCTCTCGACGGTCGAGACCGTGATCTCGGGGATTCCGGTGAGCTCGTGGTAGCGAGGCCGATCCCCGGTCGTCTCGACGCGGACGCCCTCGAGCGTCGCGAGCGCGGTGAGGACGTGAACGGCGAACTCGGCCGCGTCGGTGTTTCGGAGGGTCCCGGCACCCGCGAATGCGGCGCCGGTGTGCTCTGCCCACACCTGCTCGACGTCGGCGAGCAGTGCGCGCTCGAACGCGTCATCTCGGTCGGGATGGACCGGTTCGGCGAGGGTGAATCGCCCGAGCCCCGGATAGTGCCACGCGAAGGCGAAGTCGAGCTGGTGCGACGGCCGATGGGCGACCGAGAGCACGAGCGCCGGCGCAGTCGGAGCGGGCAGACTCACTCCGGCCGCCGGCTCGAGAGGCAGCTCGCGCGCGATTCGCGGATAGTACTCGCGCAGGAACTCGCCGCGGTCGGCCGCCGGGACGGCGAGCGGTGCCCCCGCGGTGAGAAGCGCGTGGGCGGCGTCGCCGAGGGTGATGGGTGCGAGCGTGAGACGGATGCCGCCGCCTTCGACCCCGAAGGCGTAGATTCCCGTCCGCCCGATCGGCCGGACCGAGGCCGCATCGACGGGTTCGTCGTCGATGCGGACGCGCAGAGCGAGGCTCCACGCGTCAGCCGGTGCGGGTTCGACGGTCACTGCGACTGCGGCCTCGCGCGCCAGTGACACGGGGTGCGCGGCACGCGTGCCGATGAACTCCACGCCGATGTCGACGGCTCGCACGAGATGCGGCCACAGCAGGGCCGAATCGACGGTGTCGAGCACGATCCACTCGGACGAGTCGGTGAGCGCCGTGAGCGTGCGCACGTCGCGCGTGAGCGCGTGGAGCTCGGCGAACCACCGCGCGTGCTCTGCGACGAAGGGGCCACCCGGGCGGCGGACGGCATCCCACGACACATCACCCTTCACCCACGCGCCGGTGCGCCGGCTGCGCATGAAAGGGCGCACACCGACCTGCAGGCCGTCACGGCGGCTCGCGAGGGACCGGGGGGATGCCGCCTCGGCGCGCTGCGGCGCCCACTGCGACGCGCTCCGCGTCGCTCGCTGACGCAGCTCGAACCCGAGGGCGAGCGGCACGGCATCGTCGTCGCTGTGTCCGGCGTCGGGGACGAGAGAACGCCAGGTCGGAGCAGCCACGCCGGCGGGACCCGCCGTCAGGAGGCGCGGGCGATGCGTGCCAGGACGCCGTGGACGAACGCGCCGGAGTCGTCGGTCGAGAACTCCTTCGCGAGTTCCACTGCCTCGTCGATCGCGACGGCGACCGGCACCTCGTCGTTGTAGAGGATCTCCCACACGCCGATGCGCAGCACGGCACGGTCGACGGCGGGCATGCGCGCGAGCGTCCAGTCCTTCGCGAACGTCGTGATCTGCTCGTCGATGGCGTCGCGATTGTCGATGACGCCGTCGACGATGTCACGGGCGTAGAGCCACGATGCCTCGCGAGCGGGTTCGCTCGCCGCGCGTTTGGCTTCGACGGCGAGCATCGAGGGCAGGTCCTCGCCGCGGACGTCTGCCTGGAAGAGGATGTCGAGGGCGCGCTTTCGCGCCTTGGACCGGGCGCTCACGCGCTCAGCTCACGCGGCCGAGGTAGTCCCCGGTGCGCGTGTCGACCTTGACCTTGGTGCCGGCCTCGACGAAGAGCGGAACCTGGATCTCGTACCCGGTCTCGACCGTGGCGGGCTTGGTGCCGGCCGACGAGCGATCGCCCTGGAGGCCCGGCTCGGTGTAGGTGATCTCGAGGATCACGGATGCCGGAAGCTCGACGTACAGCGGGTTGCCGTTGTTGAGCGCGATCTGCACCTGCTGGTTCTCGAGCAGGAAGTTCGAGGCATCGCCGACGGTCGCAGCGGCCACGGTGATCTGGTCGTAGTCAGCGACGTCCATGAAGACGAAGTTGTCGCCGTCGTTGTAGAGGTACGTGAAGTCCCGGCGGTCGACGTTCTCGATGTCGATCTTGGCGCCCGCGTTGTAGGTGCGGTCGACGACCTTGCCCGAGACCACGTTCTTGAGCTTGGTGCGGACGAACGCACCGCCCTTGCCGGGCTTCACGTGCTGGAACTCGATGACGTTCCACAGCTGTCCGTCGATGCTCAGGACGACGCCGTTCTTGATGTCTGCGGTGGATGCCATGTCTGGAAGAGTCCGTTTCGTGTCTGTATGCCGGTCGAAGACGCGACCGACGCTCGATTCTACGGGATGCTGTGGCGCGCGTCCGGCTCAGGCGCCCGCCTGGCCGGTGATCACCGCGATGAGCCGGTCGATCGCCGTCGCGTATCCGGCCACGCCCTCGCCGATCACGTGGACGACCGCTACGTCGGCGACGTAGGAGAGCTGGCGGAAGGGCTCGCGCGCGAGGATGTCGGAGATGTGGACCTCGGCGACCGGCAGCCGGACCGCAGACAGCGCGTCGCGCAGCACCACGGAGGTGTGCGTGAGCCCACCCGGGTTGATCACGATGCCTGCGCAGTCGGTGCGCGCGTCGTGGATCGCATCCAGCAGCACGCCCTCGTGATTGCTCTGCACCGCCCGCACCTCGAAGCCGTGGGCACCCGCCGTCCGGGCGGCGAGGGACTCGACGTCCGCGAGGGTCTGCGACCCGTACATCGCGGGGTCGCGGAAGCCGAGCAGGTTGAGGTTCGGGCCGTTGACGAGCAGCAGGCGGCGGGGAGGCGTCACGTCAGCCACGCTAGCCCGTGACTTCCTGGTAAGCCGCGAACAGCAGCGACTCGTCGGGCGCCTGCAGCACCGTGGGCTTGGCGATGTCGTCGAGCACGATGAAGCGCAGCATCCCGCCACGGCTCTTCTTGTCGCGCTGCATCGTCGCGAGCAGCGTCGGCCAGCGTCCGGCACCGTAGGTCGTCGGCAGGCCCAGCGCGTTGAGGATGTCGCGGTGACGCTGGGCGGCGGCATCCGGAAGGCGCCCCGCGAGCCGCGACAGCTCGGCGGCGAAGACCATGCCCACCGAGATCGCCGCACCGTGGCGCCAGCGATAGCGCTCGGCGTGCTCGATGGCGTGCCCGAGCGTATGACCGTAGTTGAGGATCTCCCGCAGCCCCGCTTCGCGGAGGTCCTGCCCGACGACCTGCGCCTTCATGCCGATCGCGAGCTCGATCGTGCGGCGGAATGCCTCGCTTCGGGGGTCGGTCGCCGTCTCGGGATCGGCTTCGACGAGGTCGAGGATCTCGGGAGCCCAGATGAACCCGGCCTTCACGACCTCGGCATAGCCGGCCACGCGCTCGTTGCGCGAGAGCGAGTCGAGCAGGTCGAGGTCGCAGATGACGGTGCGCGGCGCCCAGAACGCTCCGACGAGGTTCTTGCCCTCGGCGGTGTTGACGCCGGTCTTGCCGCCGACGGCCGCGTCGACCATCGCGAGCACTGTGGTCGGCACCTGCACCACCTCGACGCCGCGCAGCCACGTCGCCGCGACGAAGCCCGCGAGATCGGTCACCGCTCCCCCGCCGAAGCCGACGACCACATCGGTGCGGGTGAAGTCGGCCTTGCCCATCACCTGCCAGCAGAACGCCGCGACCTCGATGCGCTTGCCCGCCTCGGCATCGGGGACTTCGGCCAGCAGCACTTCGCGATCGCCGACGAGCGACGCACGCAGGGCTTCGGCCTGGGCCGCCAGCGTCGGCGGATGGATCACCAGCACCTTGCGCGCGGCGGGCGGCAGCGCCTCGCCGAGGGACGGCAGGATGCCGCGGCCGACGGTGATGTCGTAGCTCGCGTCGCCGGTGACCGTGATGGTCGTCGCGTCGGTCATGCTTCTCCCTGCGTCGGTGGGTTCCGCGCCCACGCGACGATCGCGTCGACGACCTGCTGGAGCGGTCCGCTGGAGGTGTCGAAGGTGACATCGGCGAGGGCGTCGTACACGGGCCGCCGCTCGGCGAAGATCTCGCTCCAGCGCGCCATCGCGTCGTCGCCGCCCTGCAGCAGCGGCCGCTTCGATCCGTTGACGCGGTGGGCGACCACGCGCGGCGCGACCGTGAGCAGCACAACGCGGTGCGATGCGAGGTCGCGCTGCGTCTGCGGGTCGAGCACGGCTCCGCCGCCGAGCGAGACGACGCCGTCGGTGGCGAGACCGTCGACGACCGCGGCGCGCTCGAGGGCGCGGAACCTGGCCTCGCCGTGCTCGGCGAAGATCGTCTCGATCGCGCCGTGCGCTCCGGTCACGGCGGCGTCGGTATCGAAGAAGGGCACCTCCAGCGCCTTCGCGACACGGCGGCCGATGCTCGTCTTCCCCGCCCCCATCGGCCCGATGAGGACGATCGCGCCTGCCGTCATTCGCCGAGCGAGGCGTCGCTGGCGGTCGTGGTGCGCAGCGACTCGGGAATCGCGGCGAGGTACCCGTCGAGGTTGCGCCGGGTCTCGCGCACGCTGTCGCCGCCGAACTTCTCGAGAACGACCTCGGCCAGCACGATCGCCACCATCGCCTCGGCGACGACGCCGGCCGCCGGCACCGCGCACACGTCGGAGCGCTGGTGGTGGGCCGAGGCGGTGTCGCCGGTGGCGACGTCGATCGTGCGGAGGGCATGTGGCACGGTGGCGATCGGCTTCATTCCCGCGCGGACGCGCAGCACCGTACCGGTCGACATGCCACCTTCTGTGCCACCGGCCTTGTCGCTCGAGCGCGTGATGCCGTCGCCGGTCGCGAAGAGCTCGTCGTGGGCCTTCGAGCCACGGCGGCGGGTCGTCTCGAAGCCGTCGCCGACCTCGACGCCCTTGATCGCCTGGATGCTCATGAGCGCCTGGGCGAGCTTGCCGTCGAGGCGTCGGTCCCAGTGCACGTGCGACCCGAGTCCGGGCGGGAGTCCGTAGGCGAGCACCTCGACGATGCCGCCGAGCGTGTCGCCGTCCTTGCGGGCGTCGTCGACCTCGGCGACCATGCGGGCGCTCGTTTCGGCGTCGAAGCACCGCAGCGGATCGGCGTCGAGCGCATCGACGTCGTCGGGGGTCGGCAGAGCGGCACCTTCGGGCGCGGCGACGGGCCCTATCGAGAGGGTGTGGCTGACGAGGCGGATGCCGAGCTCACCCAGGAACGCCCGTGCGATCGCACCGAGGGCGACGCGGGCCGCGGTCTCGCGCGCGCTCGCGCGTTCGAGGATCGGGCGTGCCTCGTCGAAGTCGTACTTCTGCATGCCGACGAGGTCGGCATGGCCGGGCCGGGGGCGAGTGAGCGCGGCACCGCGTCCGCGGGACTTGTCGGTGAGATCCACGGGATCCGGGCTCATCACCTCGACCCACTTCGGCCACTCGGTGTTGCCGATGCGCAGCGCGATCGGGCTGCCGAGGCTGGTGCCGTGAACGACGCCCGACGAGACGGTGAGCTCGTCCTCCTCGAACTTCATGCGCGAGCCGCGGCCGTAGCCCAGCTTGCGTCGGGCGAGGTCGGCCTGGATCGCGGCACGTGAGATCGGGACGCCTGACGGCAGACCCTCCATGACGGCGACGAGTTCGGGGCCGTGAGATTCGCCGGCCGTGAGCACGCGGAGCATTGGTCTAGTCTCCCACGGGCCGGGGCACCGTTACGTCGCGTCCGCCTCGAGCGCTCCGAGCATCGCGGCGAGGACGGCGGGCTCGTCGTCGAGGGCGGTGTCGACATCGCCGGTCGTGAAGGCGCGCACCTGGAGAAGAGCCTGGTGCAGCAGCATCCCGAGTCCCGAGGTCGATCGCGCTCCCGCCCGAGCCCACGCCGCGCCGAGCGTCGTCGGCCCCTGTCCGTAGACGACGTCGAGGAGGAATCCGCCCGCCTCGGCGAGTGCTGCAGTCGCAGCATCCGAGGGCCGTGCGCCGCCTGGGAGAGTCGCGATCGTCACATCGGCCGGGGTGAAGGATGCTGCGTCGAACGTCTCGTGCGTCATCGCGAGACCGAGCTCATCGCCGAGCGCGCGAAGGCGCAGGACCGCCTCTGGGCGTCGGGCGACGACCTCTACGCGTCGGGCGCCGAGCTCGGCCAGCGCGACGAGGGCCGAGGTCGCCGTCGCCCCTGCGCCGACGATGCGCCCGGCCGCGACGTCACGGACGCCGCTGTCGGCGAGGGCGCGGACGATGCCGCCCACGTCGGTGTTGAAGCCCCGCGCGCCGGACGGATCGCGCACCAGTGTGTTGACGGCGCCAGTGAGCTCGGCACGGCGATCACGGATCGCCGTTGCGGCGAATCCTGCGCCTTTGAGCGGCATCGTCAGCGAGAGCCCCCGCCAGCGCTCGTCGAGCGAGCCGTACTCCGCGGCGAACTGCGCCTCGGCGACCTGACGTCGCCCATAGCTCCAGTCGAGGTCGAGCACGCTGTACGCGGCGGCGTGCAGCTGCGGCGAACGGCTGTGGGCGATGGGGTCACCCCACACCTCGAGGCGCGTCGCGGCCTCGCTCAGCACCCGGAGTCCGGGTTCTCCGAGCACCATGCCTGCCACTGCGCGACGGCCCGATTGTGGTCGGCGAGGTTGGTTGTGAAGACGGTCTCGCCGGTGTCGAGGTTGACGGTGACGAAGTACATCCAGTCGCCCTCGGCCGGATGCATCGCCGCATCGATCGCGACGTCCCCAGGATTCGAGATCGGGCCGATGGGCAGCCCCGTGTGCACATAGGTGTTCCACGGGTTGTCGTCGGCGAGGGCCTCGGCGGACGAACTCACCGTGCCGTCGTGCATCTCGCCGTAGCCGTACTGCGCCGTGGAGTCCATCTGGAGAAGGCCGAAGGTCTCTTGGTTGTCCGGGTCGAGGCGGTTGACGATCACCGTCGACACCTTCTGCATGTCTGCCTCGTAGCGCGCTTCGCGCTGGATGATCGAGGCGATGTTGAGGATGCGCTGGCGCTCCTCGACGGGAACCCCGGCGGCGTCGAGCGACTGGATCGTGCGGTCGACGAGTGTCTGCACGACCTGCGGAGCGGTGACGTCGGGGTTGAACGTGTAGGTCGCGGGGAACAGCCAGCCCTCGAGCGAGTCCGCGCTCACACCGTATGCGGACGGATCGGCGACCGCGGCCTGGAAGTCCTCGATCGGAAGGCCGGTGCCCTCCGCGAGGAGCGGCAGCGACTGCTCGACGGTGAGCCCTTCGCGCAACTGTGCCGTGTTCTCCATCTTGTTCGCAGGATCCAGCAGTGCCGCCAGCGCCGCCTCGGAGGTCATCTGCTGCTGCAGCTGGAAGACTCCCGGCACGAACGGCGGGTTCTGCCCGGTCTCGATGAGGTAGTCGTAGAACGCATCGGGGGTCTTGGTCACGCCGGCATCGAACAGGCTCTGCGAGATGGGCGCTCCGGTGTCGCCGGAGGCGACGGTGACGAATGCCTCGCCGTTGGCGAGACCCGCCTCGTAGTCCTTGGGCTCTTCCCAGCCCATCACCTCGCGGATCTTGTCCTCGTAGGTCGTCCAGACGTACCACCCGCCGGCTGCGACTCCGCCGAGGAACAGCAGCACGATGCCGAGCGCGATCCAGCCGCCGATACGGCGCTTGCGCTTGTCGGGCGGGGGCGGCGGCGCGCCGAGGTCGTCGGTGGTGCTGGTTCCGCTGAAGAGGTCTTCGAGCGTCGCGGTAGAGGCCGTCACCGGCGCGCGCTCCGGTGCCGCCCGATCGATGACCGGCGTCGCCTGGACGACCGTCGGTGCGGCCGAGCGGCCGCGACTGTACGGAGACTGCGAGGCTGACTCCGCTGCGCCGAAGATCCACGGCTCGGGTGCCGGTGCCGTGCCCGGATCGGTCGACGGTGCCGAAGTCGCGGCGGCTGTTGCGGGGGCCGCGGGTGCAGCTGTGTTCGCCGGTGTGGGCGTACCCACTCCCTGTCGGGATGCCGCCTCGCGTGCAGCGCGGCGAGACAGCGGGGCTCCGGTGTCGCTCATCGTCGCGGGGACGGCGGCGGCCGGCGGGGTGCTGCTGCCTGCCGCGGCATCTTCGCCGCCGGCACGCATGTCCCGCGACCGAGGGTCGGGAAGCTGTCCGAACAGATCCGCGAAGGGATCGTCGTGCGCAGAGTCGGGCATGTCAGGCGGGCTCCTGGGAGACGGGGGTTCCGGGCGGGCGGCCGGTGCTCTTCTCGACGTCGAGTGCTTGCTGCAGCAGAACCACGGCCGCGACCTGGTCAACAATGCTACGAGACGAACGCTGAGATCTGCCCGAATCGCGCAGAGCGGCGTGCGCCGAGACGGTCGACAGCCGCTCGTCGACGAGGCGAACGGGCAGATCGGATGCGGCGGCGATCGCCGCCGCGAACTCGCGAGCGTCGGTCGTCGAGGCGGTGTCCTCGCCCCTCATGTTCAGCGGAAGACCGACGAGGATCTCGACTGCCGAGTACTCGTCCGCGAGCGCGCACACTCGAGCTGCCGCACCGTCGTCGCGGGTCACGGTCTCGACCGGCGTCGCCAGCAACCCGTCCGGATCGCATCGGGCGACCCCGACTCGAGCCCGACCCACGTCGATGCCGAGCCGCACCCCGCGGCGAAATCCGCTCACGCGCTGAGAGCGTCCTTCACGGCAGCCAGCGCGGCCGGAAGCGCCGAGGCGTCGGTACCGCCGCCCTGGGCGACGTCGTCGCGTCCGCCGCCGCCGCCGCCGAGTGCGGCGGCCGCGGCCTTCGCGAGCACGCCGGCCTTCGCGCCCGCGGTGCGTGCGGCGTCGTTGGTCGCCACGATCACGACGGGCCGACCGTTCACGTCGGCGCCGAGCGCGACGACGGCTGACGAGGCGCCGAGGCGCTCGCGCACCTGCAGCGCGAGCGAGCGCACGTCGTCGGCGGACGCGGCGGTTCCGAGCGACTCCGCGACCACGAGGTGCGGGCCGACGGTCGTCGCCTGCGCGGCGAGCGCCGGCAGCCGGTCGCCGAGCGCCTTGGACTCGAACGCCGCGATCTTCTTCTCGGCGGCCTTGAGGCTCGCCGTCAGCTCGGCGATGCGCGTCGGCAGCTGCTCGCGCGGCGTCTTCAGCGTCGAGGTGAGCTGCGACACCAGCGCACGCTCGGCGGCCATCGATCGGAAGGCGTCCAGCCCGACGAGTGCTTCGACGCGGCGGTTCGACGCGCCGACGGACGACTCGCCCACGAGGCTGATGAGCCCGACCTCGGCGCTCGTGGAGACATGCGTCCCGGCGCAGAGCTCGCGCGACCACGGTCCGCCGATGTCGACCATGCGGACGCGGTCGCCGTACTTCTCGCCGAACAGCGCCATCGCGCCGAGCGCCTTCGCCTCGTCGAGGGCGAGGACCCGCGTGGACACCTCGAGGTTGTCGTGGACCGCGTTGTTGGCGATCTCCTCGATCTCGGTCTTGGTGGCGTCCGACAGCGACTGCCCCCACGCGAAGTCGAAGCGCATGTAGCCCGCGCGGTTGAGCGATCCGGCCTGTGTCGCGGTCTTGCCGAGGGTGTCGCGCAGGGCGGCGTGCACGAGGTGCGTCGCGGAATGCGCCTGACGAGCAGCACGCCGGTTCGCGGCATCCACCACCGTCGTCGCCGGCTGATCCACGCCCACCTCACCGGTGGTGACCTCGACCGTGTGGCTGATGAGACCCGCGACGGGCTTCTGCACGTCGAGAACTTCGAGTTCGAATCCCGAGCCTATGATGACGCCCTTGTCGGCGACCTGACCGCCCGACTCGGCGTACAGCGCGGTCTCGGCGAGGATCACCTCGGCGATCTGGCCGACGGTCGCGCGGTCGACCGAGACGCCGTCCACCAGGATGCCGAGCACGCGCGTCGACGTCTCGAGGTCGGTGTAGCCGGTGAAGACCGTCTCGCCCTGGGCGCGCAGGTCGCGGTAGACGCTCGTGTCGGCGAGCTGCCGCTTGCGCGAGCGCGCGTCGGCCTTGGCGCGCGAGCGCTGCTCCTGCATCAGGGTGTCGAACGCCACACGGTCGACGCTGAGTCCCGCCTCCTCGGCGATCTCGAGGGTGAGGTCGATCGGGAAGCCGTACGTGTCGTGCAGCAGGAACGCCTCGGCGCCGGCGAGAGCGGTGCCGCCGGAGCGCTTGGTCTGGGCGACGGATTCGTCGAGGATGCTGGAGCCCGACGCGAGCGTGCGCAGGAACGTCTCCTCTTCGGCAAGGGCGTACCGCTCGATGCGGGCGTAGTCGGCCTCGACCTCGGGGTACGCGTCCTTCATGGCGTCGCGCGACGCCGCGAACAGGTCGGCGAACGTCGGGCCGTCCACGCCGAGCAGGCGCATCGAGCGGATCGCGCGGCGCATGAGGCGGCGGAGGATGTAGCCGCGGCCGTCGTTGGCGGGCGTGACGCCGTCGGCGAGCAGCATGAGCGACGAGCGCACGTGGTCGGCGACGACGCGGAATCGCACGTCGTCGTCATGGTTGGCGCCGTAGGTGCGACCCGAGAGCGCCACCGCGCGGTCGAGGACCGGACGCACCTGGTCGGTCTCGTACATGTTGTCGACGCCCTGCTTGATGAACGCGATGCGCTCCAGGCCCATGCCGGTGTCGATGTTCTTGGCCGGCAGCTCGCCGACGATGTCGAAGTCGTACTTCGACTGAACGTTGGTGATCTCGTACTGCATGAACACGAGATTCCAGATCTCGACGTAGCGGTCGTCGTCCGTCGCGGGGCCGCCGTCGATGCCGTACGCGGGTCCGCGGTCGAAGAAGATCTCGGAGCACGGGCCCGCAGGACCCGGAAGGCCGGTGCTCCAGTAGTTCGTGTCCTTGCCGAGTCGCTGGATGCGCTCGACCGGGAGTCCGGCGATCTGCTGCCACAGGCCGAACGCCTCGTCGTCGTCCTCGTAGACGGTGACCCAGAGGTCCTTCGGATCGAACGCGAGGCCGCCGTCGGCCTCAGGCGAGGTCAGCAGCTCCCACGCGTAGCGGATCGCGCCCTCTTTGAAGTAGTCGCCGAACGACCAGTTGCCGAGCATCTGGAAGAACGTGCCGTGGCGCGGCGTCTTGCCGACCTCTTCGATGTCGTTGGTGCGGATGCACTTCTGGTTGTCGGCGGCGCGTGGGTACGGCGCCGGGACATCACCGCTCAGGTACGGGATGAACGGCACCATGCCGGCGACCGTGAACAGCAGCGCCGGGTCGTCGGTGACGAGAGAGGCCGACGGGACGATCGTGTGGCCGTTCTTCTCGAAGTAGTCGAGGTAGCGCTGGGCGATCTCGGCGGTCTTCATCAGGATTCCTCGCACGGGGGCGCGGACCACTCCCCCGGCAATCGGGGGAACGTGGCTCGCTGGTTCAGTCGGTGAGCTTCTTGGCGGCGTCGGTCGCGGCGTCGACGGCATCGGATGCTGCGGCGCGCGCGGCGCCGGCGGCGTCGGCCGCGGCATCCCTCACGTCGTCGACGATTCCTGAGAAGCGCGACTCCTGCTCGCGATACGCGTCGCCCATGCGGTCGGTGAACTCCGTGATGCGGGCGTCGACCTCGGCGAGGAGCTCGTGACCCCGGGGATCCTTGTTGACCAGATGCGCGAGGACGAACCCGCCGGCGATGCCGATCAGGAACCACAGCACAGTCTTCATGTCATCACTTCCTTGCCGAGCCGCCCTGTCGCGGCATCCCACCATCGTAGGCGGAAACGACGAAGGGCGCCGGGTCTCCCCGGCGCCCTTCGTGTACGACAGCGTCGCGGCCTTAGCGGGCGGCGTAGTACTCCACCACGAGCTGGACGTCGCCGACGACCGGAACCTCGGCGCGCTTGGGGCGACGCACGAGACGCGACTGCAGCTTGTCGAGCTCGACCTCGAGGTAGGCCGGAACCGGGGGCAGGACGTCGGCGTGACCGCCGGCGGCTGCGACCTGGAAGGGCTCGGTGCCCTCGCTCTTGGCCTTGACGTGGATGAGCTGACCCGGCTTCACGCGGAACGACGGGCGGTCGACGAGCTGGCCGTCGACGAGGATGTGGCGGTGCACGACGAGCTGGCGAGCCTGCGCCGTGGTGCGGGCGAAGCCCGAGCGGAGCACGAGGGCATCCAGACGCATCTCGAGGAGCTCGACGAGGTTCTCACCCGTCAGGCCCTGGGTGCGGCGGGCCTCGTTGAACGTGTTGCGCATCTGCTTCTCGCGGATGCCGTACTGCTCGCGCAGACGCTGCTTCTCGCGGAGGCGGACGGCGTAGTCGCTGTCCTGCTTGCGCTTGGTGCGGCCGTGCTCGCCAGGAGCGTAGGGGCGCTTCTCGAGGTACTTGGCGGCCTTGGGCGTCAGGGCGACGCCGAGGGCGCGGGACAGGCGGACCTTGCGGCGGTCCTGGGACTTCGTGGGCACGAAGGATTCCTTCCGATGACGTGGCCGCGAAGGTCGCGGCTCACGGGCGTATCTCCCCCTCCTCGCCCTGTCCGGACTGCACGCCGGGGCATGCCGGAAGGTCGGTCAAGAAGAGAGGGGATGCCCGAAAACTGTGTTTCGAGCCGGTCAAGTCTACCAGAGCGGCACTCGTGCACGTTCCGTGTCCGGTGGACCGCTACCCCGCCGGGACGAGCACTCCGCTGACCTCGACCATCTCCGTGCCGAACTCCTCGTCGAAACGGGCCTGCAGGTCGCCGTCGTCGTACACGACGGTGACCTCGACGACTTCGGCGATGCCGTCGACTCCCACGCTCAGCAGCCCGTCGAAGGACGAGGTGATCTCGTCCTGGACGTCCCGCAGTTCAGCGTCCGTCCGCACGCCCTTCGTCACGCACAGCATTCCGCCCCAGTGGCGCCGAAGCTCGGCGGTCGCAGCAGCAGTGTCTCCGGTGACCCGGACATTGACGATGACGTACTGCGGGTCGTTCATCAGCGACATCTCCTCCTCCGGCGTCAGGGTCGCCAGGACCTCGGGATCCGACGCGGGATTGCGGGACTGATCCATCCACGAGGTCACGTAGCCGTCCATCGCAGCAGCCGCCGCGAGCACGGCCTCCATGGCCGCTGTCGTGGTGCGGGATGCATCGAGTGGCTTCCAGCCGCCCTCGGGTTCGGCGCAGGGCGTGGTGAAGTTCGTACGTCCGAGGTTCGGACCATCCCAGTCGTCTCGGCGAACGACATCAGTCGGAGTGAACTCGTCCGCAGCCGAGTCATAGGTGCCGGTGACCACGAAGCTGCCCCAGCGCGTGCCTGACTCCTCTTCGTAGGCGCCTTCGACGTCGGACCAGTCCCATCCCACCAGGAGCGGACCACCGCATTGCGGCGGAAGCGATTCGAGAACACCGCCGAGGCACAGTTCGGCGCCGTCGCCATCGTCGAGCACGGTGACCGGGAATTCCGTCGTCAGGAGGTCTACCACTTCGTCGCCGACGACGGAGGGGGAAGACGCAGACAGCGGATCGGCCCGGGGCGGCGTCGCGCATGATGCGAACAGGGTCGCGAGGACGATGACGGCTGCGCCGCCGATCACTCTGCGTGCGGCCATCTTCACCCCTCTCGGAAGAACGTGACACAGCCCACATCCGAACGGTGTCGAGCGCGGCTGCATCGTCTCAGTCGGTGTGCCATCGAGGATCCGGTGGATCCAGCGTCAGCTCACCGGCTGCAATACGCTCGCCACGGTCACGAGCCCCGGGCCGTACTCTTCGTCGAATCGGTGCTGAAGAGTCCCGTCGTCGAACGTCACTCCGACGACGACCTCGCCCGCCACTGCATCGACGTTCGCAATCAGGCCGTGGTCGCCGCGTGAGATCTCCTCCGCGATCTGTCGAAGCTCTGCCTCGCTGCGCTCGGCGCTTGAGACGCACAGCATCCCGCCCCACACCTCCCGCAGCGCGCTCTCCGCGGCCTCGAGGTCATGGGTGACGGCGACGTTCACGATGAGACGCAGCGGATCGTTGAGCGCCCACATCTGCTCTTCGGCGGTCAACGCCGCGGGGACATCCGGATCCGTCGCGGGATTCTGCGACTGATCTACCCAGCCGGCGGCGAAGCCCTCCAAGCGCGATGCGAGGGCGAATGCCGAATTCATCGTCGCTTCCGTGGTGCGCGCCTCGTCGAGCACTCTCCAGCCCTCCGTGGGTTCACGGCACGGTGACTCGATAACGGGTGCGGTGGCCTCGGGCCGCGCGAACCCGTCTCCCGGGATGACTTCGGTGGGCGCGAACGAGGCCGATGCCACGTCATAGGTCCCCGTGACGACGAAGTCGCCCCATCGCACGCCTGTCGCCTCTTCGAAATGGCCGAGCACCTGGCCCCAGTCCCATCCAACGAGCGACGTCCCGCTGCATTGGGGCGGGTAGGACTGCATCACCGCGGCGCATAACTGAGCACCGTTCCCTGAGTCGAGCACCGTCATCGGATATACCGTCGTCACGATGAGTCCCGCTGTCATGTCCTGTCCGGCCACGGCGGGCGTTTCCACGGGCGTCGCGCAGCCGGCGACACACAGGACGGCGGTGATCACCGCAGACGTCGTCGCCATGCGTCTCGCCATCCCGCGGTCGAGCACCGTTGCCTCGCATCCGATCGTGGTCGCCGTTCACCCTGTGAGTGTCTGCGTGGCGAGATCGTCTCACACCTGCTGCATTGCCTCAATCGGTTCAGGCGCTGTTGCCGTCGAGGATGCGGCGGATCTTCTGGAGCCGGGCCTGGACGTCGCGCTCGGCGCCCATCGCCTTGGGCTCGTAGTAGCGGCGTCCGCGCAGTTCGTCGGGCAGGTGCTGCTGGGAGACGACGCCGATGTCGGAGTCGTGCGGATACACGTAGCCCTTGCCGTGTCCGAGCCGCTTCGCGCCGGCGTAGTGCGCATCGCGCAGATGGATCGGCACGCGGCCGAACCCGCCCGCCCGCACGTCGGCGATCGCGGCGTCGATCGCGAGATAGGCCGCGTTCGACTTCGCCGTCGTCGCGAGGTACGCGGTGGCCTCGGCGAGCGGGATGCGCCCTTCGGGCATCCCGATCAGCTGCACCGCGTCGGCTGCGGCCACCGCGAGCGGCAGTGCGTGCGGGTCGGCGAGCCCGATGTCTTCGGCCGCCGAGATGATGAGCCGTCTCGCGATGAAGCGCGGGTCCTCACCGGCCTCGATCATGCGGGCCAGATAGTGCATCGCGGCATCCACGTCCGATCCGCGGATCGACTTGATGAACGCACTGATGACGTCGTAGTGCTCGTCGCCCTGCCGGTCGTAGCGCAGGAGCGCACGGTCGACCGCCTGCGCGACGTGGTCGGCGGCGACCTCGGGCACGGCGGCGCCGTCGTCGCCGGTCACCGGCTCAGCGAGGGATGCCGCCGCCTCGAGTGCCGTGAGGGCGCGTCGCGCGTCACCCGACGACAGTCGCACGAGCGCGTCTCGAGCCTCGTCGTGGAGCGCGACGGCGCCGGCGAGACCCCGCGGATCCTCGACCGCGCGGTCGATCAGCGTGCGGAGGTCTTCGTCGGTGAGCGGGCGGAGTGTCAGCAGCAGCGAGCGTGAGAGCAGCGGTGAGATGACCGAGAACGACGGGTTCTCCGTGGTCGCGGCGATCAGCACCACCCACCCGTTCTCGACTCCGGGCAGCAGTGCGTCCTGCTGAGCCTTCGTGAAGCGGTGGATCTCGTCGAGGAAGAGGATCGTGGACTGCCCGTACAGGTCGCGCTGCGTCAGCGCCTCTTGCATGACCTCGCGCACATCCCGCACGCCTGCCGTCACGGCTGAGAGTTCGACGAAGCGCCGCCCCGACGACCGCGCGATCGCCTGCGCGAGGGTCGTCTTGCCGGTGCCGGGTGGGCCCCACAGGATCACGGAAGACGCGACGCTCGCCGATGCGTCGGGATCGGCGAGCTTCACGAGCGGCGAACCGGGCTTGAGCAGATGACCCTGCCCGGCGACCTCGTCGAGCGACGAGGGCCGCATCCGCACCGCGAGAGGCGTCTGCCCCTGGAAGAGCGCGGTCGGACTGGTCACCGCTCCAGGCTAGTCGCCGGGTCGGACGCCGAGGGTGGCGCGTTTGGCCGCCGGTGCGCGCGACCCGTAGGATCATCCCGGCCCGGGCTCGACCCGGAGCGAGGGAGGTCCCGTTGGCTGCCGGAGGCAAAGATCGCGAAGCGCGCGAGGCGCGCGAGCGCGCACGTCTGTATCAGGCGCGACAGCAGTTCAACGCCGGGCAGTCCCGTCGCCGCACACGCGACAACCTCATCGTGGGGATCGCCGGTGGGGTGTTGATCCTCGGTCTCTTCGGCGCGCAGGCCGCCTATGTGACCGTCGGCCCAGGTGCGCCAGCGCCGACGCCGTCGTCGACCCCGGCCCCGAGCATGGACCCCTCGCCCTCCGCATCGCCGACCCCGACGCCTTCGACCACACCGACCCCTACCCCGACTCCCTGATCGAGGCCGCGGCGGAAGCCTCGGCGCGCGGGCGGCCGTACTAGGCTGGGGAGCCGTCCATCCCCCGCAGACGGCGAGAGCCGCGATGAGGTGCATTCCGTGACTGCCGCAGCAGATTCCACTCCCGACAACCCGGTCGCCGAACCCTGGGGCCGCGTCGACGACGACGGCACCGTTTCGGTGCGCGAAGCCGAAGGCTGGCGCGTGGTCGGGCAGTTCCCCGACGGCTCGCCCGAAGAGGCACTCGCCTACTTCGAGCGCAAGTTCGCCGATCTCGCCGGCGAGGTGGGACTCCTCGAGGTTCGCCACCGCCGGGGCGGCGCTTCGGCATCCGACCTGCGCGCGGCCGCACGCGCCGTGAGCGCGAAGCTCGACGGCGCTGCCGCTGTCGGCGACCTGGCTCACCTCGAGGCGCGGGTGGCCATTCTCACCGAGGCACTCGCAGCGGCATCCGAGACCGAGGCGGTCGCTGCCCGCGAAGCCGTCGACGAGGCCGTCAAGCAGCGCACCGAACTCGTGGAGAAGGCCGAGGCGCTCGCAGCGCGCGACCCCCGCTCCGTGCAGTGGAAGCAGGCGTCTGCGGAGCTCACGGGCCTGTTCGACCAGTGGCAGTCTCAACAGCAGCACGGGCCACGCCTGCCGAAGGCGACCGCGCAGCAGCTGTGGAAGAGGTTCCGCGACGCTCGTGCGACCGTCGACAAGCACCGCCGCGAGTTCTACGCCGAGCTCGACGAATCTCACAAGACGGTGCGCGACAGCAAGACGCGCCTCGTCGAGAAGGCTGAAGCGCTCGCTCCCAAGGGCGAGGACGGCATCGTCGCCTACCGCGAGCTGCTCGACCAGTGGAAGAACGCGGGCCGTGCGGGCAAGAAGGTCGACGATGCCCTGTGGGCGCGCTTCAAGGCAGCCGGCGACGCCCTCTACTCGGCGCGCAGCGAGCGCGAGACGGCGGATGCCGAGGCCTCGCGCGAGAAGATCGCCGCCAAGCGCGAGCTGCTCGTGGAGGCGCGCACCGTCGCCGACGAGTCCGACATCGCCAAGGCGCGCGCCCGGCTCACAGCCGTCCAGCGCCAGTGGGACGAGATCGGGCGGATCTTCCCGCGCGACGCCGAACGGACCCTCGACGACGAGCTGCGCAAGATCGAGAACGCGCTGCGCACGCGCGAAGACGCCGACTGGAAGCGCAACGACCCGGAGACCAAGGCGCGCGCGAACGACATGACGCGCCAGCTCACCGATGCGATCCAGAAGCTCGAGGACGAACTCGCCGTCGCCAAGAAGTCGGGCGACAAGCGGGCGATCGCTGACGCGAGCGATGCGCTCGACGCGCGCCGTGCGTGGCTGAAGGCGCTCGGCGGATAGCGGCTGACGGGCTCCGGTTGTCCACAGCCGGCCGGGGACCGACCTCGCACTAGGGCACGATGCCGGTATGGCATCGCCGTTCCTGTACTACGCCGACGACCGTCTGTCGCTCGCCGAGCTCAGCGCCGCCCGGCTCGACGGCGATGTCGTCGAGCTCGGCGACGCGTACATACCGGCCGATGCCGTCGAAACGGCGGCCCTGCGGGCCGGCTCGCTGCTCGGCCTGCTCGGTGAGCTCCTCGCCGCTACCCACGTCAGCGCCGCGTGGATCCACGGAGCGCTCCCTGAGCCACCGGCAAGGCACACGGTCCAGCGCGCCGTCGCGCGCCGCATCCATCACATCCCGTCCCACCGGATCGTCTACCGCGACCTCGCCGTCGATCCGGGAGATCTGCAGCGGATCGGCTCGGTATGGGTGACCACCCCCGTGCGGACGCTGGTGGATCTCGCCCGTGTCGGCGACGCCGACCATACGCGTGCGGCCCGGCTGCTTGCGCAGGGGCGCCCGGATCTCGTCGACGAGGCCCTCACGCGCCTCGAACGCGGCGCGCTGCCCTACAAGCGCGCGGCGATCGCGCTGTTGAAGAGCTGCACCGGCCCGGACGCCGAGGCGACGGCCCCTATGACGATGTGACGCGGTACACGTCGTAGACGGCGTCGATGCGGCGGACGGCGTTGAGCACCCGCTCGAGATGGACGATGTCGCCCATCTCGAACACGAACCGGCTGAGCGCCAGGCGGTCGTTCGTGGTCGACACCGTCGCGGACAGGATGTTGACGTGGTGCTCGCTCAGCACGCGTGTGACGTCGCTCAGAAGCCCGGATCGATCGAGCGCTTCGATCTGGATCTGCACGAGGAAGATGCTCTTGGTCGTGGGTGCCCACTCGACCTCGATGAGACGCTCGGCGTCATCCATCAGCGACTTCACGTTCGTGCAGTCGGCACGATGCACCGAGACGCCGCTCCCCCGCGTCACGAAACCGACGATCTGGTCGCCCGGCACCGGGGTGCAGCACTTCGCGAGCTTGACGAGGATGTCTGGCGCGCCGCGCACCAGGATGCCCGAATCGCCGCCGCGCGGCTGGCGCGCGCGTCCGACGGCGGGCAGCTCGATCGGGCCCGTGGAGGTGTCGTTGGCGCTCACGAGCGCCGTCACCTTCTCGATCACCGACTGCGTCGAGACGTGGCCTTCGCCGACGGCGGCGTACAGGGCCGAGACGTCTTCGTACCGCAGCTGGTGGGCGACCTCGCTGAACGAGTCCTGGCTCATCAGGCGCTGCAGCGGCAGGTTCTGCCGCCGCATGGCGCGGGCGATCGCCTCCTTGCCCTGCTCGATCGCCTCTTCGCGACGCTCCTTGGTGAACCAGCCGCGGATCTTGCTGCGGGCGCGCGTGCTCTTGACGAAGCCGAGCCAGTCCTGGCTCGGTCCGGCGTCGGGATTCTTCGACGTGAAGACCTCGACGACGTCGCCGCTGTGGAGCTCGGACTCCAACGGCACGAGACGGCCGTTGACCTTGGCGCCCATCGTGCGGTGGCCGACCTCGGTGTGCACGGCGTAGGCGAAGTCGACCGGCGTGGCACCGGTCGGCAGGCCCACGACACGGCCCTTGGGCGTGAAGACGTAGACCTCCTTCGCGCCGATCTCGAAGCGCAGCGAATCGAGGAACTCCCCCGGGTCGGCGGTCTCGGCCTGCCAGTCCGAGATGTGGGCGAGCCAGGCCATGTCGGTGTCCATGGCCTTCGCGTCCGGCTTGCCGCCGGCCTGCCGCTCCTTGTACTTCCAGTGCGCGGCGACGCCGAACTCGGCCTGCTGGTGCATCTCGTTCGTGCGGATCTGGATCTCGACCGTGCGACCGCCGGGTCCGATGACCGTCGTGTGGAGCGACTGGTAGAGATTGAACTTGGGGGTCGCGACGTAGTCCTTGAAGCGGCCAGGCAGCGGCGTCCACCGCGCGTGGATGGCCCCGAGGACGGCATAGCAGTCGCGGACACTCCCCACGAGGATCCGGATGCCGATGAGGTCGTAGATGTCGTCGAACTCGCGACCGCGCACGACCATCTTCTGGTAGACGGAGTACAGCTGCTTGGGCCGGCCCATCACCCGCCCGCGGATGCGGAGTTCGCGAAGGTCCGTGTCGACGGCGTCGATCACGTTCTGGACGTACTGCTCGCGCTGGGGAGTGCGCTGCTTGACGAGACTCTCGATCTCGGCGTAGAGCTTCGGATGCAGGACCGCGAACGACAGGTCCTCGAGCTCGGATTTGATCGTCTGGATGCCGAGGCGATGCGCCAGCGGCGCGTAGATCTCGAGCGTCTCGGTGGCCTTCTTGCGCGCCTTCTCGGGCGGCACGAAACCCCATGTTCGGGCGTTGTGGAGCCGGTCGGCGAGCTTGATCAGGAGCACGCGGATGTCGCGCGACATCGCGACGATCATCTTGCGCACCGTCTCGGCCTGCGCGCTCTCGCCGTACTTGACCTTGTCGAGCTTGGTGACCCCGTCCACCAGCATCGCGACCTCGTCGCCGAATTCGGCGGTGAGGGTGTCGAGCGCGTACCCCGTGTCTTCGACCGTGTCGTGCAGCAGCGCCGCGGCGATCGCGCGCGGCCCGAGACCGAGGTCCGCCAGGATCTGGGCGACGGCGAGCGGGTGGGTGATGTACGGCTCACCGCTCTGGCGGACCTGCCCGGCGTGGGCGCGGAAGGCGACGTCGTAGGCGCGCTCGATGATCGACAGGTCGCCCTTGGGGTGGTGCGTGCGCACCGTCCGCAGCAGCTGCTCGACGTCGTCGCGACGCGCCGATCGCGAGAAGATGCGTGGAACGAGACGCCGCAGCGACGAGGACTGCGCGGGAGGGACGGTCTCGGTCATCCGATCCCCTCCCCTCCGCTGGAGCTCACAATCCTACGCCCGCGCGGCATCCGTTCAGACGGGCGTGCCCGCCAGCTCGCGTGCGGCGAGCACGCGCTCGTCGCGCGCCTTGATGGGGGCCTCGTTCTCGCGCAGGAGCGAGTACAGCGGGGCGGCGACGAAGATCGTCGAGTACGCGGCCACGATCGTTCCGACGAAGATCGACAGCGACAGGTCGGTCAGCGTCTGAGCGCCCTGCCACACCATTCCGATGAAGAGGATCGCGCCGGTCGGCAGGATCGCGACGACGGTGGTGTTGATCGAGCGCACCAGGGTCTGGTTCACGGCGAGGTTGACCGACTCCCCGAAGGTGCGGCCCGAGACTTCACCGTCTTCGCTCGTGTTCTCGCGGATCTTGTCGAACACCACTGTCGTGTCGTACAGGGCGTACGAGAGGATCGTGAGGAAGCCGATCACCGCCGCAGGTGAGATCTCGAACCCGAACAGCGCGTACACGCCGATGGTGATCACGAGCACGTCGACGAGGCCGATGATCGCGGCGATCGACATCTTCACCGTGCGGAAGTAGAGCGCGAGGATGAGGAAGGTGAGCGCGAGGAAGATCGCGAGACCCCACAGCGACGTGCGCGTGACGTCCGCTCCCCAGCTGGGGCCGATGAACGAGTAGCTGACCTCGCTCTCGGGCACGCCATACGCCTCGGCGAGCGCGGCGGAGACCTCGCGGCTCTCGGCATCCGTCATCTGGTCGGTCTGGACGCGCACGGCGTCGTCACCGATCGTGACGACCTTCGTGGTCGCCTCGGGCACGACGGACTGGACGGCCTCGGTCGCCAGCTGCTGATCGGGGTCGGCGACGTTGTTGACCGTGAACTGCGAACCACCGGTGAACTCGATCGAGAACGAGATCGGCCGGAACAGCGGAACGAGCGCCGAGCCGATCACCAGGATCGCCGCGATGAGGAACCACAGGCGCCGGCGCCCGATGAACGGGAACGAGGTCTTGCCGGTGTAGAGGTCGTTGCCGAGCTGACTCATGGAGCGCATCAGACGTCCCCCTCCTTGGCGGTCGTGCCGGGTTTCGAGCTGTCGGCGGGTGTCGTCGCCAGTTCCGCCTGCTTGCGCTCCGCGATCGTCTGGCGACGCACGGCTTCACTCCGGGACTTGCCCGCACGGCGGCCGGCCGCGGTGGTCGCGTCGACGGGCACAGGCGCGCGGAACTGAGCGCGTCCGCGGTACACGGCGCCGAGGGCGGTGGGATCCAGGCCCGACAGCGGGTGCCCCGATCCGAAGAACTTCGTGCGGGCGAGCAGCTGCAGCACCGGGTGGGTGAACATGATGAAGATCAAGACGTCGATCGCCGTGGTGAGACCCAGCGTGAAGGCGAAGCCCTTCACCGTCGAGTCGGCCAGGATGTACAGCACGACGGCGGCGAGGATGTTGATCGACTTCGAGATGTAGATCGTGCGCTTCGCGCGACCCCAGCCGTCTTCGACGGCGCTGGTGATCGACTTGCCGTCGCGCAGCTCGTCTCGGATGCGCTCGAAGTACACGATGAACGAGTCGGCGGTGAAGCCGATCGTGACGATGAGGCCCGCGACGCCGGCGAGCGACAGGCGGAAGCCCATGCGCCACGCCAGGATGCAGAGGGTGACGTAGGTGAGCACACCCATGACCACGAGCGAGGCGATGATGATGAACCCGAGCGCGCGATAGACGATGAGCGAGTAGAGGGCGACGAGCAGCAGACCGATGAGACCCGCGATGAGGCCGATCTGGAGCTGCTGCGATCCGAGCGTCGCGGAGATCGTGTTGGCGCTCTCGACGGTGAAGCTGAGCGGCAGCGCGCCGTACTTCAGCTGGTCGGCGAGCACCTTCGAGCTCTCCTGGGTGAAGTTGCCGGTGATGCTGGGGTCGCCGCCGAGGATGATCGCGTTCATCGAGGGTGCCGAGAGCACATAGCCGTCGAGCACGAACGCGAACTGGTTCAGTGGCGGGTCGGCGGGGTAGAGCCGCTGACTGATCTCACCGAAGATCCGGGTGCCCTCGTCGTCGAAGCGGAGGTTGACCGCCCAGAGGCCGTTGTTCTGCTGGAGGCCGAACGACGCGTCGTCGATCGACGAGCCGTCGAGCTCGACCGGTCCGAGGATGTACTTGTAGGTTCCGTCGACGTCGCATGTGATCATCGGCTCGTCGGCCGGGGCACTGGAGGGATCGTTCGACTCGTCGGCGCAGTCGTACGCGAGGAACTCGGCCTCCAGGGCCGGCGTGATCCACGCGAGGTCGCTCGCATCGGTCGGCTCTGCCGTCGGCGTCGCCTGCAGCGTCGGGTCGGGCGTGGGGAACGGCGTCTCCTTGCCGTCGTCGCCGACGAAGCTCGTCACCGGGGAACCCGTGTAGAGCACCGGGCGCAGCTGCAGCTGGGCGGCGGCCTCGATGCGCTCGCGCGTCTCTTCGTCAGCCTGACCCGGGATCTGCACGACGATCTGGTTGCCGCCCTGCGTGGTGACCTCGGCCTCGCCGACACCCGAGGCGTCGACGCGCTGGCGGATGATGGTCACAGCCTGGTTCATCTGCTCGGCCGACGGCTCTGCGCCGTCTTCGGTCTGAGCCTCGAGCACGATCTGCGTGCCGCCCTGGAGGTCGAGCGCGAGCGCCGGCGTCCACGAGCTCTCCTGGAAGACATAGACGCCCAGGGCGTTGATGCCGAACAGGACTGCGGTGATCGTGAGCAGGCCGATGAGTGCGCGCCAGGCATGCCGCACAGGGGTGGAAGTCGCCACGGATTCAGCTTTCTGAGGGGTGCCCGAACGGGCGGACGGTCAGGCCTGGGGCTTCGAGCCGGGCTCGGCCTCGGGGTCGACGGGCTCGGTCGCAGCCGCGCGGCGGTCGTCGCTGATCGACGAGATCTCACCGTGGGCGACGCCCTCGGCATATTCGGCGTGGCTCTCCTCGGCGGCGAGGAACTCGTCCTCGGTGACCGTCCCCTCGTCGGAGGTCACGACACGCAGGATCGCCTGGCTGTGCACCTTGATCTCGACGCCCGGGGCGAGCTCGACGATCGCGGGCTGGTCGAGGTTGTCGGGGTCGTACGACACGATCGTGCCGTAGAGGCCGCCCTGCAGCAGCACCTCGGCGCCGGGAACGGTCTGACGGGCCTTGGCCTCCTGCTCGACCTTCTGCTTCTGCATCCGGCGGCGCGAGCTCCAGAACATGAACGCGAGCAGACCGATCAGAACGACGATCAGACCGTACTGCTGGAAGAACGTGGAGAAGTCCATGCGCCGGGGGCACCTTTCGGGTGAGGCGCGCGCCGAGGCGGCGGTGCCTGAAGAGGGGGTGGTGGAAGCCTTCAGCGATTATAGGTCATCGAATCCGAGCACCGATCCGGCCGGAGCCGCACCCATGTGCGCGTAGGCCTCGGGCATCGCGATGCGTCCGCGCGGCGTTCGGCCCATGAAGCCGATGCGCACGAGGTACGGCTCGACGACCGACTCGATGGTCTCGGGTTCCTCGCCGACCGCGACGGCGAGGGTGCTGAGGCCCACGGGTCCCCCGCGGAATCGTCGCACCAGGGCGTCGAGCACCGCCCGGTCGAGGCGATCGAGGCCGATCGCGTCGACGTCGTACAGGTCGAGGGCGGCATCCACCGTCGCGATGTCGGCCTGCACGCCGTCGCCGTAGACGACGAGATAGTCGCGGACGCGGCGCAGGAGCCTGTTCGCGATGCGGGGCGTGCCGCGCGAGCGGCGTGCGATCTCGGATCGTGCGATCGAAGGGAGGCCGACTCCGAGCATCGCCGCTGAGCGCTCGGTCACGCGCTCGAGCTCCTCGGGCTCGTAGTACTCGAGGTGCGCCGTGAACCCGAAGCGGTCGCGCAGCGGGTTCGGCAGGAGGCCCGAGCGGGTCGTCGCGCCGACGAGGGTGAACGGGGCGAGATCGAGAGGGATGCTGGTGGCCCCGGCACCCTTTCCGACCATGATGTCGATGCGGAAGTCCTCCATGGCGAGGTACAGCATCTCTTCCGCGGAGCGCGCCATGCGATGGATCTCGTCGATGAAGAGCACCTCGCCCGGGGTGAGGCTCGACAGCAGTGCCGCGAGATCGCCCGCGTGCTGGATCGCGGGGCCGCTCGACAGCCGCAGCGGCCTGCGGCTCTCGTGCGCCACGATCATCGCGAGCGTCGTCTTGCCGAGGCCCGGCGGGCCCGACAGCAGGATGTGGTCGGGCGGGCGCTGCTGGATGCGCGCGGCGTCCAGCAGCAGCTGCATCTGACCGCGCACCTTCTGCTGACCGACGAATTCGGCGAGCGAGGTCGGGCGCAGCGCACCCTCGATCGCGAGCTCGGCCTCGTCCATCGGTTCGCCGGCGTCGTGCACGTCATCCACCGACGGTCTCCCTTCGCGCAGGGCCGAGCACCGCGAGGGTCGCACGGAGGAGAGCCGGAACCGAAGCGCGGTCGGCGTCTCCCACGGTCTGCGCGACGGCATCCACCGTCTCGGCCGCGGTGCGCTCCGACCAGCCGAGGCCGACGAGCGCCTGCACGACCTGTGCGGGGATCGCGGTCGCCGTCGTGCGTGCAGTGCCCGCACCGGCGGCCGGCCGCGCGATCTTGCCGGCGAGCTGGACGACGATGAGCTTCGCGGTCTTGGGGCCGATGCCCGACACGCGGCGGAACGGCGCGTCGTCGTCGTTCGCGACGGCGTCGGCGATCTGGGGCACCGTCAGCGTGGCCATCACGCCGAGGGCCGACTTGGGGCCGACGCCGGTCACGCTCAGCAGATGGGTGAACACCGCGAGCTCCTCGCGCGATTCGAAGCCGAAGAGAGACAGCGCGTCTTCGCGGACGATGAGGGTCGTATGCAGCGTCAGGGCGGCGCCGACGTGTGTGCCGGCGGCGATCTGCGGCGTCACCGCCACCGCGAGCCCGACGCCGCCCACCTCGACGACGACGGAGTCGGCATCCACGTGCACGGCAGTGCCCCGGAGCGAAGAGATCATGGGGAGAGCCTACGGGCGGGTTCGGAGATTTGTTCGAGCGACACGCTCACCGGCGGGCGAGACGCTCGGCGTCGGCCCACGCGCGCTGTGCGGGCGTGAGGGCCCCGGATGCCGCGGTCTGCGGGGCGCCGCCGCGCCATGCGTGGCAGAGCGCGAGCGCAAGGGCATCGGCGGCGTCCGCCGGCTGCGGCAGGTCGTCGAGGCGCAGCACGCGCGCGACCATGGTCTGCACCTGGAGCTTGTCGGCCGAGCCGTAGCCCGTGACGGCCGCCTTGACCTCGCTCGGCGTGTGCGTCGCGGCAGGGAGGCCGCGCTCCCCCGCGACGAGGAGCGCGATTCCGCTCGCCTGCGCCGTTCCCATGACGGAGTGCCGGTTGTGCTGGGCGAAGACGCGCTCGACGGCGACCACGTCGGGGCGGTGCTCGTCGATGACGGCGCGGATCCCGGCGGCGATCGTCGCGAGGCGGCGTTCGATGGGGTCGGACGTGGCCGAGCGCACCACGCCGACGTAGACCAGCGTCGCCGATCGGTCGGGAGCGACATCCACGACACCGACGCCGCACCGGGTGAGCCCGGGATCGATGCCGATCACTCGAAGGGTGCCGCGCTTGAGGGGTGCTGCCACCTGTTCAGGCTAAGCGCGACGGTGCTGGTGCGCTTCGAGGCGCGCCCGCACCGTCGCGCCCGCGGCGACTACTCGTCGGCCTCGAGCTCGACCTGGACCTCGGGGCTGAGGTCGAAGTTGCTGAACACGTTCTGCACGTCGTCGCTGTCCTCCAGCGCGTCGATCAGCCGGAACACCTTGCGCGCGGTGTCGGCGTCGACCTCGACCTTGAGGTTCGGCACGAACTCGACGTCGGCCGACTCGTAGTCGATGCCGGCGTCCTGCAGCGCCGAGCGCACGGACACGAGGTCGGACGCCTCGGTGACGATCTCGAAGCCCTGAGCATGCGGCTCGACCTCTTCGGCGCCGGCCTCGAGGACTGCGAGCATCACGTCGTCTTCGGTGGTGCCTTCGCTCGAGACGACGATGACGCCCTTGCGCGTGAAGTTGTAGGCGACCGAGCCCGGGTCGGCGAGGTTGCCGCCGTTGCGGCTCAGCGCCGTGCGAACCTCGGCGGCGGCGCGGTTCTTGTTGTCGGTCAGACACTCGATCATGAGCGCCACGCCGTTCGGTCCGTAGCCCTCGTAGATGATCGTCGAGTACTCGACGGACTCGCCGGTGAGCCCCGCGCCGCGCTTGATCGCGCGGTCGATGTTGTCGTTGGGGACCGAGGTCTTCTTGGCCTTCTGGACGGCATCCTGAAGGGTGGGGTTTCCTGACAGGTCGGCGCCGCCGATCTTGGCAGCGACTTCGATGTTCTTGATGAGCTTGGCGAACGACTTGGCACGGCGCGAATCGATGATCGCCTTCTTGTGCTTGGTCGTCGCCCACTTGGAGTGGCCGGACATGCGCTCCAGTCTAAGGGCGCGGTCGAGCGGTGCGAACGAGGCGGCGTCGGTTGTCGCGCCCGATCAGAGGACGAACTCGAACCCGAAGCGCGAAGACAGCAGGGCCACGAGATCACGCGGGATCTTGGTGAGGTACGCCGGCGCCGGGGCGAGGTGCTCGGGCGCGCCGATGAACGGGAAGTACACGGGGCCGTCCGTCGACGCCTCGATCTCGTCGCGAACGGCCACGATCTCGCCGCCGATGCGGCGCAGGCTCGGCAGCGTGATCGGCGCGGCCAGGCGCAGCGTGTCGCTCACCGGCATCCGCCAATGGGTCAGCACCTCGCCGCGCCGCGCGCGCTGCTCCTCGCCCAGCGGCCCGAGGACGCGCCCCCACGCTCCCACGCCGGGGACGGGCAGTGTGCGGTCCCACACGAACAGCGTGTCGCCGGGCTCGGTGAAGCCCACCAGTTCGTGAGACCACTCGAAGCGACTGTCGTCACGGGCCTTCGGCGCCGAGAGCGCGTCGCCGACGATCCCCCGAGACGGCGCGATCATCCAGTACCGCTCCTCAGGCCGGTCACGCCACCAGTCGTTGATCGTCATAGGGGAAAATCTAACCTCTCCGGGCGCGCACTTCTGGCCGAACGCACGGAGTCGAGGAAGAGCCGGTGGAATCGATGCTCGCCCGTGACCTCGGGGTGGAACGCCGTGCCGAGGATCGGCCCCTGCCGCACCGCCACGATCCGGCCGTCATCGAGTGCTGCCAGATGCTCGACCGCCGGGCCGGTTGATTCGACCAGCGGCGCCCGGATGAACACCGCGTGCACCGGAGGGTCGCCCAACGCGGGCACGGCGAGGTCGACCTCGAACGAGTCCACCTGGCTGCCGAAGGCGTTGCGGCGAACCGTCACGTCGAGCCCGCCGAAGGTCTGCTGACCCCGGATGCCGTCGGTGATCCGGTCTGCCAGGAGAATGAGCCCGGCACACGTGCCGTAGACCGGCAAGCCGGCGCCGATCGCGGCGCGGACCGGCTCGCGCATGCCGAACGCGCGCGCGAGCTTGTCGATGACGCTCGACTCGCCGCCGGGGATCACGAGGCCGTCGACGGCGGCGAGTTCGTCAGGGCGGCGGACGAGGGCGACCTCGGCGCCGAGGTCCGCGAGCACGCGCACGTGCTCGCGGACGTCTCCTTGGAGGGCGAGGACGCCGACTCGAGGACGAGTCGACACGCTGCTACCAGCCGCGCTCGGCGAGGCGGTGCGGGGCCGGGAGGTCGGACACATTGATGCCGACCATGGCTTCGCCGAGGCCCCGCGACACGTCGGCGATCACCTTCGCGTCGTCGTAGAACGTCGTGGCCTTGACGATGGCGGCGGCGCGCTCGGCGGGGTTGCCCGACTTGAAGATGCCCGAGCCGACGAAGACGCCGTCGGCACCGAGCTGCATCATCATCGCGGCGTCGGCGGGGGTCGCCACACCGCCGGCGACGAAGAGCACGACGGGAAGCTTGCCGGTCTCCGCGATCTCGGCGACGAGCTCGTAGGGCGCCTGCAACTCCTTCGCGGCGACATAGAGCTCGTCCTTGGTCATCGACCGCAGCACGTTGATCTCGCTGGTGATCTTGCGGATGTGCTTGGTGGCCTCGGAGACGTCTCCGGTGCCGGCCTCGCCCTTCGAGCGGATCATCGCGGCGCCCTCGTTGATGCGACGGAGGGCCTCGCCGAGGTTCGTGGCACCGCACACGAACGGCACGGTGTAGCCCCACTTGTCGATGTGGTTGACGTAGTCCGCCGGCGAGAGCACCTCGGACTCGTCGATGTAGTCGACGCCGAGCTCCTGCAGCACCTGCGCCTCGACGAAGTGGCCGATACGCGCCTTCGCCATGACGGGGATGGAGACGGCGGCGATGATGCCGTCGATCATGTCGGGGTCGCTCATGCGCGACACGCCGCCCTGGGCCCGGATGTCGGCGGGCACCCGCTCGAGCGCCATGACGGCGACAGCGCCGGCGTCTTCGGCGATCTTGGCCTGCTCGACGGTGACGACGTCCATGATGACGCCGCCCTTGAGCATCTCTGCAAGGCCGCGCTTGACGCGCGAGGAACCGGTGGTGGACGTGGACATGCGTGACTCCTTTTTTGACCTAGGTCAAACCGTAGCATGTACCACCACGTAGACTCGCGCCGGGAGGCGATGATGACGCTGCACACCGAGATCGCGGGGGCCACGGCCGCCGAGATCGCCGAGAGCGTGCGTGAGCTGCGCGACCGCGGCATGCTCCTGCCCGGCGAGGCGCTCCCCCCAGTGCGCACGCTCGCCGAGCGCCTCGGGGTAAATCGCAACACCGTCATGGCTGCGTACCGACACCTCGCCCAGGCGGGTTTCGTCAGCTCCAACGGGCGCGGCGGCACGCGGATCGCCGATCCTGATCCGATCGCGCAAGAGGGTTACTCCCCCGACACGGTGCTGCGCGACGTCGGAACGGGCAATCCCGACCCCGACCTCATCCCCGATCCGTCGGCCGCGCTCACCGCCATGGTGGGTCGACCGGTGCTGTACGGCGAGCCCGTGATCGACCGCGATCTCGAGCGCTGGGCGGGCGACTGGATGCGCGATGCGGTGGATCCGGCACTGGATCTGCGACTGACGGTGACCAGCGGCGCGTCCGACGCCATCGAGAGGCTTCTTGCGCAGGCGCTCACGCGTGACGACGCCGTTGCCCTCGAAGACCCCTGCTTCCTCTCGAGCATGAACATCGTGCGGCTCGGCGGCTATCGCACGGTGCCGGTGCCCGTCGACGCCGAGGGAATGACGGTGGCCGGGCTGCGGACGGCTCTCGAGGCCGGCGTCCGCGCGGTGGTCTGCACACCCCGCGCGCAGAACCCGACCGGGGCGAGCCTCAGCGCCGAGCGCGCTCTCGCGCTCCGAGAGGTGCTGGCGCAGCATCCGTATGTGCTCGTCATCGAGGACGACCATTTCTCGATGCTCTCGTCGCGCCCCCACCACTCGGTCATCGGACCCGCACACCGCCGCTGGGCCCTCGTGCGATCGGTGTCGAAGTTCCTCGGGCCCGACATGTGCCTCGCGCTCACCGCATCGGATCCGGCGACGGCGGAGCGACTGGCGATGAGGCTGAGCCCCGGCACGACCTGGGTGAGCCACCTGCTGCAGCGGCTCACGTACGCGCTCGTGGCCGACGCCGAGGTGACCGCCGGGATCCGGGCTGCGGCATCCCATTACGCCGAGCGCAACGCCGCCTTCGCGGGGCGCCTCACGGCGAAGGGCCTCGAGACGGATGCCGGCGACGGCCTGAGCATCTGGGTGCCCCTCCCGGTCTCCGCGCGTGCCGTGATGCCGCACCTCATGAGGCGCGGCTGGCTCGCACGGCCGGGCGACGAGTTCGTCCTGGCCGATGACGTCGCCGCGCGGCACCTGCGCATGACCGTGCACGATCTCGACGACGACGAGGCCGAGCGGCTGGCGGCCGATGTGGCGGCCGCCGTCGAAGCCGCTCGTGCCGCGCGTGGCATGATCGAGCGGTGAAGATCCTCTCGATCCAGTCCGCCGTCGCGTACGGGCACGTGGGCAACTCGGCCGCCGTCTTCCCCCTCCAGCGCATCGGCGTCGAGGTGCTGCCGGTGTACACGGTGAACTTCTCCAATCACACCGGCTACGGCGCGTGGCGTGGGCCTCTGATCGCCCCCGACGACGTGCGTGAGGTGATCACGGGAATCGAGGAGCGCGGCGTGCTCGGCGAGATCGACGTCGTGCTGTCGGGCTACCAGGGCGGCGAGGGCATCGGAGAAGTGATCCTGGATGCCGTCGCTCGAGTCAAAGCGGCCAACCCGGGTGCCGTCTACGCGTGCGACCCGGTCATGGGAAACGCGAAGTCGGGGTGCTTCGTCGCGCCGGCGATCCCGGTGCTGCTGCGCGAGCGGGTCGTGCCGCACGCAGACATCGTGACGCCGAACCAGTTCGAACTGGGCTTCCTCACCGGAACCGAGCCCGCCGACCTGGAATCGACACTGGCGTCGGTCGACCGCGTGCGCGAGATGGGCCCGCGGACGGTGCTCGTGACGAGTGTCGAGCGCCCCGACGCTCCGAAGGGCACCATCGAGATGCTCGCCGTCGACGACGCGGGCGCCTGGATCGTGCGGACGCCCCGCATCCCGATGAAGGCCAACGGCTCGGGCGACGTCACGGCTGCGCTGTTCACCGCCCACTACCGGGCGACCGGCGATGCCGCCGATGCGCTCGCCCGCACCACCTCGAGCGTTTTCGACCTCCTCCAGAACACCTACGACTCGGGGCAGCGCGAGCTGCAGCTGGTCGAGTCACAGGAGGCCTACGCCTACCCCCGCATGCAGTTCACCGTCACGCAGGTGCGCTGAGGCGCTCTCAGGCGCCCCACGCGCCGGCGACGGCCTCGCGCACGTCGCCGAGCAGCTGCGGCAGCGCCTTCGTGCGGGCGATGATCGGGAAGAAGTTCGCGTCGGAGGACCACCGCGGTACGACGTGCTGATGAAGGTGCTCGTCGACGCCCGCGCCGGCGACCGCACCCTGGTTCATGCCGATGTTGAAGCCGTCGCAGCGTGACACGGTGCGGAGGACCCGCATCGCCTGCTGTGTGAGGGCGCCGATCTCGGCCACCTCCTCGTCGGTGGCCTGATCGTAGGTCGCGATGTGGCGGTACGGACACACCAGCAGGTGCCCCGAGTTGTAGGGGAAGAGGTTCAGGAGCGCATACGCCGTGCGGCCGCGCGCGACGATGAGGCCATCCGCGTCGGACTTCTCGGGAGCCGCGCAGAACGGGCACTCGTCGCGCAGCGGCTGGGGACCCGCCTGGATGTAGGCCATCCGGTGCGGCGTCCACAGCCGCTGGAAGCCGTCCGGAACCCCGGGAAGCGTCGCCGCGTCGACGAGCTCCGGATCGGGGTCCTGCGTCATACGAAGTCCTCGGCGGTGTTCACCAGCGCCCGACCGGCGATCGCGTCGCGGATGCGGCGCACCGCGTCGGCGACGGGGACGCCGTTCTGCTGCGAGCCGTCGCGGAAGCGGAACGACACCGTGCCGCCGGCGCGGTCCTGCTCGCCCGCGATCAGCTGAAGCGGCACCTTCTGCGTCGTGTGCGTGCGGATCTTCTTCTGCATGCGGTCGTCGCTCACGTCGAGCTCGGCTCGCACTCCCGCCGCCCGCAGCTGCATGATGACCTCGCCCAGGTAGTCGGCGTAGTCGTCGGCGACGGGGATGCCGACGACCTGCACGGGCGCGAGCCACACCGGGAACGCGCCGGCGTAGTGCTCGAGCAGGATCGCGAAGAAGCGCTCGATCGACCCGAAGAGCGCGCGGTGGATCATGACGGGCCGGTGCTTCTCGCCGTCGGGGCCGGTGTACTCGAGCTCGAAGCGCTCGGGCTGGTTGAAGTCGAGCTGGATCGTCGACATCTGCCACGTGCGGCCGATCGCGTCGCGCGCCTGCACAGAGATCTTCGGCCCGTAGAAGGCCGCTCCGCCCGGATCGGGCACGAGCTCGAGACCAGATGCCTCGGCGACCTCGCGCAGCGTCTCGGTGGCGCGATCCCACAGTTCGTCGGAGCCGAGGAACTTGGGGTTTCCGTGCTCCTTCGTCGACAGCTCCAGGTAGAAGTCGTTCAGGCCGTAGTCGCGCAGCACCTTCAGCACGAACTCGAGGCTGTGGGTGAGCTCGCCCTTGACCTGGTCGGGCGTGACGTAGATGTGCGTGTCGTCCTGCGTCATGCCCCGCACGCGGGTCAGACCCGACAGGGTGCCGCTCTTCTCGTACCGGTACACCGATCCGAACTCGCTGAGCCGCAGCGGCAGCTCGCGGTAGCTGCGCCCGCGCGAGCGGAAGATCAGGTTGTGGAAGGGGCAGTTCATCGGCTTCAGGTAATAGTCCTGGCCCTGACGGGTGACGTTGCCTTCGGCATCCGTGATCGCGTCGAGGTGCATCGGCGGATACATGCCGTCGGCGTACCACTGCAGATGCCCGCTCGTCATGAACAGGTCGCCCTTGGTGATGTGGGGGGTGTTGACGACGTCGTACCCGTTCGCCAGGAGCTGCTCGCGCATGTAGCGCTCGATCTCGTAGCGGATGATCCCGCCCTTGGGGTGGAAGACCGAGAGCCCCGGACCGATCTCGTCGGGGAACGAGAACAGGTCGAGCTCGACGCCCAGCTTGCGGTGGTCGCGGCGCGCGGCCTCGGCGAGGCGTTCCTGGTAGGCGCGCAGCTCGTCCTTCGTGGGCCATGCGGTGCCGTAGATGCGCTGCAGCTGCGGGTTCTTCTCGCTCCCCCGCCAGTAGGCGGCGGCGATGCGGGTGAGATCCCAGCCGTTGCCGACCATGCGCGTGCTCGGCACGTGGGGGCCGCGGCACAGGTCCTTCCACACCGTCTGGCCGTCGCGCGCGACGTTGTCGTAGATCGTCAGCTCGCCGGCGCCGACCTCGACGGAGGCGCCCTCGGCGGCATCCGCTCCCACGCCCTTGAGACCGATGAGCTCGAGCTTGAACGGCTCGTCGACGAGCTCGGCGCGAGCCTCGTCGTCGGTCACCACGCGGCGGACGAAGCGCTGGCCCTCGCGGACGATGCGCTCCATCTCCTTCTTGATCGCCTTGAGGTCCTCGGGGGTGAAGGGCTCGGCGACGCCGAAGTCGTAGTAGAACCCGTCGGTGATCGGCGGGCCGATCCCCAGGTTCGCCTGCGGATTGATCCGCTGGACGGCCTGCGCCAGCACATGCGCCGTGGAGTGGCGGAGGATGCCGAGCCCGTCGGGGCTGTCGACGGTGACCGGCTCGACGGCATCGGACTCCGTCACGACGGTGGCGAGGTCCTTCAGCTCGCCGTTCACGCGCAGCGCGACGACGGAGCGGTCGGGATAGAGGGCGAAGCCGTCGGCGGGGAACGAAACGGCAGGCGGCAGGGCGACGTCGGTCACAGGAAAACTCTCCAGGAAGGGGCTCGGATCCAGGCTACCCTCCGGCTCACCCCCCGGCCGCACGTATCAGGGGGTCCACTTCACGCTCGAGAATTCCGTGACGAACGAGCGCGCGGGCAATATGCTGACCTCGTCGTCGCCCGCGAGCTACGCGGCCCGCCCGTCACGACGAAGTCTGCACGGCATCCACCTCTGGGGGTCGAGATGAGCGATGACGAGACCACGACGGCGACGGCGGACGCGCCGGAACGCGAGCGTCGGCCGCTCCGATGCGGTGATCCGACGATCTACGAGTTTCCGACGGCCGACGGCGTGACGCTGCGGCTCACGCGCTTCGAGGGCGGAGCGAAAGGCCCCGTGATCCTCTCCCCCGGCTTCGGAACGTCGGCGCTCGCGTACACGATCGACACGACCGAGACGAACTATCCGGAGTATCTCTACGAGCACGGCTACGACGTGTGGGTCCTCGACTACCGGGCCTCGCCGGCGCTCCCTTCCGGCAGCACGCAGTTCACGCTCGACGACATCGCCCGCTACGACTATCCGGCCGCCGTCGACAAGGTCCGCGCCGAGACCGGAGCCGATTCCGTGCAGATCATGGCGCACTGCGTCGGCTCGCTCACGATGCTCATGGCGCTGAGCCTCGGGCTGTCGGGCGTGCGGTCGGCGGTGGCATCGCAGCTCACGCTGCACCCGCGTGCCGGCACCCTCAACGAGCTGCGCGCCGGCATCTATGCGGGCAACATCATCCAGGCGCTCGGCATCGACACGCTCACGACCGAGATCGACGAAGACCCCTCCTGGTTCGAGTCGCTCTACGACCAGGCGCTCGCGATCTATCCGTCGGGCGATGAGCCCTGCGAGAGCCCCTTCTGCCGACGCGTGATGTTCATGTACGGCGAGGTGTACGACCACGATCGCCTCAACGACGCCACCCACGAGCACATCGAAGAGGCGTTCGGCGTCGCGAACATGACGACGCTGCGCCAGATCACGAAGATGCTGCGCGAGAACCACGCGGTGAGCATGGACGGCGAGCACGACTACCTCGACGGGACCGACGGGCTTCGCGTGCCGATCGCGTTCCTCCACGGCGAGAACAACCGCCTGTTCCTGCCGGAGGGCAGCGCTCTGACGTATGAATTCCTCCGTGAGGCGAACGGTCCTGAGCTGTACTCGCGCCACGTGATCCCCGGCTACTCCCACATGGACTGCTTCATCGGGATGGATGCCGCGCGCGACGTCTACCCCGTCGTCACGGCCCAGCTCGACCTCTACAACTGACCGCACACCGAGAAACCAGGAGCGATGAATGACGAATGCTGATCCCGGCCCGCACCCCGCGCTCGCCGATCTCGCCGGCTATCCGTTCCTCTCCGCCCTCACCGAGCGGCGCACGCGCCGCATCCCACGGGGGTTCTCGGTCAATGCCGGCCCGCTCAGCCACGAGAGCCACAATGCTCCGGCGCCGCTGAGCAAGCTCGAGGAGGCGATCCTCGTCACGTGCGTCACCGGCATCACGGGCGTCACGACCCACGACGGCCCCCTGGTCGAGACGAACGGCATGAACGAACTGGGCACGCCGTTCCTCAACATCATGGCGAGGACGGGCAGCAGCGCCGACAACGCGCAGGCGACGCACTTCTTCATGATCAACGACGACGGCATCTTCCTGCTGCGCGCGCCCAGCGGCACGCGGGCGCTGGAACTCCTGCGCGATCTGCCGCCGAAGTGGGGCGACTGGTCGGAGGCCGACTGGATCGGCGCGGCCGACGAGTGCATCGTGCGGGTGTCCGACCGGCGCCTCGACTTCCCGCGCGAGTGGCCGTACTACCTGGGTTGGAACAACCAGGCCTCCAACGCCCCGGGCACGACACTGTTCTTCCCGGTCGTGGACTGCACGTGGCAGTACATCAACGCGATCCTGATCCTGCTCACCGAGCCCGGCGGAATGCGGCCGCTCTTCCTCGACGACTGGCGCAGCTTCCACCCCCAGAACGTCGTCGAATGGCTCGCGAAGTTCGGCAGCTCGCTGGGGATCTCGCCGAAGATCCCCTACCACCCGATCGGCGGTCTCTCCCGCGTGCGCAGCGGCTACGTGAGCCCCAAGAGCCAGGTGCCGCTGGCCTTCGCGGCTGCGATGCGCACCGACTACGAGGCGTTCTTCTACTTCCAGAACCTCATGCTGCTCGGTCAGTCGATGGGCCTCGGCGGGTGGATCCACGGCTCGGTGTTCCCCCCGTACATCTGGCAGCAGGACGACGCGAAGGGGTGGCACGGTCTCGGCTTCCGCCTGCAGGAGCCGAAGAAGCACCGCAACTGGCCGCCCATCCCGGCATCCCAGGCCAACCCGGTGGGCATCGACGGCATCCTCGAAGGGCTGACGCCCCCGTACGTCTCGTCGATGGACGAGGCGGTCGATCGCGTCGTGGAGTCGAAGTACAGCGCCGACGGAGCCGCCTACGGCAACGAGGACGTCTTCGCTCGCTCGTACCGCAACCGGGACGACGCTCGGGCGTTCCTCGAGAAGGGGACGCGATTCGGTGCCGACGAGATCGCCTACACGAAGGAGATCTGCAACTACATCTGGGACACCTACGGCCGGTTCCCGGCGCACGTCGATGCGTTCTACACCCCCGGCATGTGGCTGCAGTTCTCGCATCTCGAGATGGAGTACTACGACCGCATGTTCGACCCGGCGCAGTACACCCGCCAGCGCGCCCACGACGGGCTGTGGCACGGCTGAGCGCCGGCGCCCCTCACAGGTGCGCGCGGAAGAAGCCGACGATGTCGTCCTTGTGGGTGTCGATGTACTGGTAGCCCCCGTAGCGCTCCTCGGACGGGTACGCGATGACGCCGAGTGAGTGAGGCGTCGCCGCGGACATGCGCTCGACGTCTGGCATCTCGCCCCACTGGTCGCCCGTCCCCTGCACGAACTGGACGACCGTGTCGCCCAGGCCATGTGCGGGTGCCGCGGGATCATGGGCTCTGGGGTCCGGAGCGCGCATGAGCCAGTACACGGCCGACATGCTCCGGGCGAGGAACGGACCGATGCGACCGAACGCAGACCGGGCCATATTGCCGGTGAACACGG
Organism: Microbacterium sp. 2FI; assembly: GCF_005502885.1. GTDB lineage: Bacteria > Actinomycetota > Actinomycetes > Actinomycetales > Microbacteriaceae > Microbacterium. Next base: position 196,149 of record NZ_SCMR01000002.1, on the reverse strand, counting down.
ATACGGTCGTGGGCTGGATCGCGATCATGGCTCGGATCGGCTGGCAGGCGGCGGTGCCGTAGAGGATCGTGCTCCCGCCCGCCGACATCCCGATCGCGCCGATGCGGTCCGGTTCCACCTCGGGCCGTGATCGCAGATACGCCACCGCGCCGGCGTAGTCGCGCGCCTCGCGCACGCCGAAGGTCAACGGCAGCCGTCGCCCGCTCTCGCCGTGGTTGGCGAGGTCGAACATGAGTACATGGAAGCCCGCGTCATGAAGGGCCTTCGTCGCGGGCAGGTGGTCGACCCCGCGGTCGGGCCACGGCACGCCGCCGGCGACGTTGCCCAGCCGGTTCCACGGCCACCCGTGCACCCACACGACGGCCGGCGCGGGTTCGGTGCCGGCCGGAATGAACCAGCCGCGCAGGTCCACGCCGTCGGTGGCGGTGAAGCCGACATCTTCGTATGCGAGTCCGACTTCGGCGGGGGTCCGCGCGACGCTCTGGCGGAGACCGGTCACCATCACGCGGGCGAAGCGGAGCGGAGAGGGCATGGCTGTCCTTTGCTCAGCCGTGGGCGATGAAGAAGTCGACGATCTCGTCGACCCGAGCGCTCACGTACTGGTATCCCTCGTATCGACCCGTGGAGGGGAATCTGGTCACGCCGAGAGAGTGCGGGGTCAGGGCCGAGAACTCCTCCACGATCGCCATCTCGCCCCAGGGGTCGCCCGTCCCCTGCACGTACTGCACGACCGTGTCGCCGAGGTGGCGTGCGGGCACGGCCGGGTCGTGGCGGCTCGGCAGCGGGGCCCGCGCGAACACGTAGAGCAGGTCCATGCTCCCGGCCTCCATCGGCCCGAGCGGGCCGAGCACCTCGCGGGCGAATCGGCGGTTGAACACCGGGAGTCGGGTCGGCTGCACGGCCAGGAACGCCTTGACCGGTGGGGCATCGGGGATCGCGTACATCACGGTGTTCGCGCCCGCCGAGGTCCCGACCGCGCTGATGCGCGCCGGGTCGACGTCGCGTCGTCCGCGGAGGTAGTCGATCGCCCCGATGACGTCGCGCGCCTCCCAGCGGCCGTAGGTGAGCGGATGCCGCGTCCCGCTCTCGCCGTGATTGGACAGGTCGAACAGCAGCACGTGGAATCCGGCGTCGTGCAGCGCCCGGGTCGCGGGCAGGAAGTCGACTTCGGCGTCGTGGAAGGGAACGCGATCGGCGGTGTTGCCCAGCCGGGTCCACAGCCACCCGTGGACGAACATCACGACGGGGCCGACGTCGGTCCCCGCGGGGATGAACCATCCGCGCAGCGCGATGTCGTCGGTCGACGAGAACGACACCTCCTCGAACGCCAGCCCGACGTCGGCGGGGCTTCTCTCCATCGGCTGGCGGTCGCCGTAGAGCATGAGCCTCGTGAGGTGGATGAGCTTGGGCAGACCCCGTTCGGTCGTCGGCATGACGTCAGCTTCCGACCGATGCGGCCACATGCGGGCGGAACTCGACGCGCAGCCCGCTTGCGGGCAACGGGAAGAGCTCGTTCGTCAGGGTGAGGTCCTGGTCGCTCGGGATCGACCACTCGGCGCCTCGCAGCAGCAGGGTCAGGTACACCTTCACGGCAACGGTCACGATGTTCTCGCCCGGGCAGCGGTGGTGCGTCGCCTGCCCGTCGCCGTGCGGCACGTAGCTTCCCGCGGGCAGTGCGGCTTCGCGTTGCGGCTCGAAACGGTCGGGATCGAAGCGGTCGGGGTCGGGGAAGACGTCGGGATTGCGCATGTTGATGTGGATGCCGCCCATCGCGCCCCACCCCTTCGGGATGCGGTAACCGCCGACCTCGATGTCTTCCGTCGTGCGGCCGAAGAACGTCGCGGAGTTCATCGCGAAGAAGCGTCGCACCTCTTTGGAGATCTGCTCGAGGTACTCCATGCGCTCGATCTGCTCCATCGTGATCGGGCCGGCGGGGGCGATGGCCATGACCTCCGCGCGCGCCCGTTCCATGATCTCGGGGTGCTGCCCCAGCGCCAGGGTGGTCAGCGTCAGCGGAACGAAGTAGCCGCCCTGGCCGGCGAAGATCAGGTGGCGGATGTCACCGCGCAGGTCGGTGACGGGAACGTCCGCGTCGGCCGCGGCGGCGATCATGCGCGATACGACGTCGTCATAGTCGCCGGTGAGGTGACGGTCCAGCGCCTCCTCCACGATCTGCTCCATGCGCCGGCGTCCCGCGATCGCCTTGCCGAATTTCGTTCCGGGGATCGGGAACGGGAGAGTCATGAACGCATCGCGCATGTGGGCGAGGTGATGGTCCATCTCGGCCGCGTGCTCCTCGGTGAGATCCCCGGTGTACAGGGCTCCGGTCAGCCGCGCCGCGAAGCGCTGCAGATCGGCGCGCATGTCGTCGCATCGGCCGCTCTCCAGCCAGGGGTCGATCGAGCGCTGGAGAAGAGCCTGCATCGTGGGCAGATACGACGCGATCGCCGAACGGAATCCCACGGCCCGAAGCATCACGGACTTGCGGCTGCGATGCTCCGCTCCGTCGATCAGCGCGAGGGAGTCGACGAAGATCTGCTCCGCCGAGATCGGATCGGCGTCGCCGCGGACGATCCGCGGATCGGTCGCGAACACGTGGAACGCCTCGTGGCCGGAGAAGATCACGAAGTCGTTGCCGAAGAGCCTCGTCTTGAAGATCGGCCCGTACTTCGCGAGGCGCTCCTGGTAGAACCCGTGGTTGCTCTTGACCAGCGCGAGGGTCTCGCCGAGCCATGGCATCCCGAATCGCCCCGGTGGGAGCGGCTTCTGCGTGCGCTGTGCCACGTCAGGCCCGCTTCTTTCGCGAGAAGATCGGCATCAGCCAGCCGAACCAGCGCGAGGAGCGGAAGACCCAATTGATCATGTGCTGGTTCCACTCGTGGAGCCAGTACTCCTTGATCTTCCCGTCCTCGAGGATGAAGAGCCCGATCGCACGCCCCTTGAGGGTCTTGATCGGCATCCGGATCTCGTATCGGATGACGACAGACGTGTAGATGTCGCCGGTCGTGATGTCGAGGACTTCGCCGACGAACACACCGTCGCTGATGAACTTCGTCAGTCGCGTGTAGAGCCCCACGATGTCGTCGTTGGTGCGATAGTCGCCCGAGAGATAGTGCTGGCCCGGGTAGTGGATCACGGCATCGGGGGCTAACAGCTTGCGGAACCGGGGCATGTCGCTCGCCATGAGCGCGGCCCAGTACTCGCGGATGACGGATTTCCGGGTTTCGATGTCATCGATGCTGTTCGTCATCGCTCCTCCTTCGAGTGACGTGTCGGTCCGGCCGCCGCACCGGCGACCTTCCAGGGGGCGAAGGCGTTCTCGACGCCGGCGAGCGACGGTGCGAGCTGCGGGTAGTGACGCAGCAGCACCGAGCCCATGTCGTTGTCGGCGACCCAGTCCAGGCCCGTCTTCGTGTAGTACTCCTCGGTGTAGCAGTCGGTGATGAACCGATCGCTCTTCAGGCGCCGCGACGCCATCAGGATGAACACGCGGAACGCGGTGTCGCTGAAGCCGAATCCCTTCGGCGGCGTCTCGGCGTGCATCCCGACCTGCAGATCCACCTTCTCGACGTCGCCGTACATCTCCTCGAGCTCCCGTGCCCACACCGGGTTGTCGGTGAGCTCGTCGAAGGTCTCCGCGGGCTTGAGATGCAGCTGCCGGCGGAACTCGTTGTACCGCGGCACACCACGCTCGCGATCGCGGAGGATGTCGAGGGCGGCGAGGTCGAGGCGCACGCCGTCCGGGAGCGTGAGATCCTGCATCCACCGCGGGAAGTTGTGCAGCTGCACCGCTCCCGGATGCTGCACGCCGAAGGAGTACCAGAGGTCGGCGACACGAGGGCTCTGCGTGAGCACCCGGTGGGCGTTGAGCAGGATGATCTCGGCGAAGTCCATGCTGTCGATGAGCGCGTCGTCGTCGAGCGAGCGCACCTCGAGCGTGTCGGGCAGGAGCGGATGCAGCCGGTAAACCGCGGCGAACTCCTCGGTGAGCTGGTAGGGCGCTCCGTGGTGGTCGACGGTCGACCCGGGGATGCCGCTGATCACCTCGCTCGAGCTGATGCGGCCGAATCTCCGGTGCAGCTTCTCCCCCGCGAGTCCCCACCAGTTCGCGCGCATGGCGACCTTCAGCACCGGGTGGGCGATGATCGCCGGCGTCCACTCGACGGTGTGGATCTTGGCGATGAGCGCCGAGACGACCAGCTGCGCGGTTCCGAACAGCTCGTCGTCGCTCATCTCGGGGTACTGCTTCTTCAGTGCGTCGCACACGGCGTTGTGCTCGAGGGTGAACAGGGTGTGGAGGAGGCCGAGCCCGACCCACCAGTTCTCGCTGAAGCCGGTGAGCGCGACGCCCGTCTGGGGATCCAGCGGCAGGTGGCCGTCCCTGACGACGAGCTTCCCGTCGACGTGGCTGCGCACCGCGTCGCGCCGCTCGGGTGTGATCCCGTAGATGGCCGATGCGTCCCACCAGTGCGACTGGCTGTTGATGTAGGTCGGCGGCAGTGCGTCATCGGCTGCGCTTCGCGTGCCGTCGCGCAGGGTCTGCGGGATGCGCATCGGATTCTCGAACCAGTCGTCTTCCGTGGCGACCGGCACCTCGAGCACGTCCTGGGGCTCACGGCCGTGGGCGAACCAGTCGTGGGTCTGGAACTGGATCCAGGCCGCGGCGAGCAGGTTCAACGAGGTGGCCGGGGTGAACGCGTCCCGACGCATGAGGGTGCGGCTGATCTCGCGCGGATTGGGCTCGAGGAGCTCTTCCGCGGTTCCCGGTCGCGCGTGCGCGAGGTCGACGTTGCGGGCGAAGCGGGTGCCGGCGCGACCCATGTCGGGATCGCTCAGGTCGTTGTACGAGCCGTCCGGGGTGCGGAATCGCCGCTGTCCCTCGTCGGCGGCGGCGAGCGTGACTCCGGGCGTCCGCACACCGCCCGGCGTGCGGGTGTCGACCAGGTTGTCCTCGCGAAGCTCCTCGCGCAGCGCGATGAGATTGAACAGGCCCAACAGGAACGGCAGCCGGTGCCACGGCCTCGTCCGATTGACCCGTGCGTAGAAGCGTCTCAACACCTTGGGTCTCCTCACACGGCGGGGGTTCTCAGGAGGGCAGGGCAAGTGGATCTGCCCGCATCCTAGTGAACAGAGTGCCGGGCGGCCATGATTCGTACATCCCGTTCGGCGATCTTCCGCGCAAACTCATTGCGGGTGCGGCCGGAGTCTGGCTAGTTTGAGAGCCACGACGGGTGGTTCTGGGGGGCCATGTATCTCCGGCATCCTCCGTGGCTCTTTCGAGTGTGTCGCCGAGTCCCGAGGAGAGGGATCGCCTATGAACCGCTCGCACCACGTGGAGCACGTCGACGCCGTCGTCGTCGGCTCGGGCTTCGGCGGTTCGGTCTCCGCCTACCGTCTGGCCGAGGCAGGACGCTCCGTCGTCGTGCTGGAGCGCGGCAAGGCCTATCCGCCGGGCAGCTTCGCCCGCAATCCGTATGAGATGAGCCGGGCGTTCTGGGAGCCGAAGGACGAGCTGCTGGGTCTGTTCGACATCCGCTCGTTCCGCAAGCTCGAGGCGATCGTCGCGTCCGGTCTCGGCGGCGGTTCGCTCATCTACGCCAATGTGCTGCTGCGCAAGGACGAGCGCTGGTTCGTCCACGATTCGCCGCTCCCGGGCGGCGGCTATGAGAACTGGCCGATCGGCCGCGGCGACCTCGACCGTCACTACGACGCGGTCGAGGCGATGATGACGCCGACGCCCAACCCGTACCCCGATCTTCCCAAGGCGAAGGCGCTGCAAGAGGCTGCGGTGAGCCTCGGGCTCCCCTCCTTCGCTCCCCCGCTCGCGATCGCATTCGCCTCGCGACCCGGCGGCGAGGCACTCGCGAAGCAGATCGTCGAGACGCCGGAGTACGGCAACATCCACGGCGCCACGCGGCTGACGTGCCGGCTGTGCGGAGAGTGCGACATCGGCTGCAACGAGGGCTCGAAGAACACCCTCGACCACAACTACCTGTCGGCGGCGGCCCACCACGGCGCCGACATCCGCACGCTCGCCGACGTGTACGGGGTGACACCGCTCGACGGCGGCGGCTACGAGGTGCGCTACACCGTCTACGGCGATGCGGATGCCGAGGGCGTCCACGCCCGGACGCGGCATCGCATCACGTGCGACCAGGTCTTCCTGGGGGCCGGCACCTTCGGCACCACGTCGCTGCTGCTGCGCAATCGCATTGGGCTTCCGGCGCTCGGGCGCGCCGTGGGGTCGCGCTTCAGCGGCAACGGCGACCTGATGACGTTCTGCCTCGGCGCCGAGGCCCGTACCGAGTCCGGCCAGGTACGCCTCATCGACCCGGCCTACGGCCCCGTGATCACCACCGCCATCCGTCAGCCCGACGGCGTCGACCAGGAGGGGGCCGGTCGCGGGTTCTACGTGCAGGAGGCGGGCTTCCCCGAGTTCACGAGCTGGCTCATCGAGACGGCTCAGATCACGGCATCCGTCCATCGTGCGGCGAGCGTCGTCAAGCAGCTGATCGCGTACCGCATGAAGGAGCGCAACGAGTCGACGATCTCCGCAGAGATTGCCAAGCTCGTCGGCCAGGGTCGCCTGACGTCGAGCTCACTGCCACTGCTGGGCATGGGGCGCGACACCCCCGACGGGCGGATCACCCTCGCCGACGGCGAGCTCGACGTCGAATGGACGACCGCCACCAGCGAGGAGTACTTCTCGGCCATGCGCGAGACGATGCGCGGGATCTCGGATTCGCTCGGCGCGCGCTTCCGCGACAACCCGCTGTGGTGGACCAAGCGCGTCGTCACCGTGCATCCGCTCGGCGGAGCGCCGATGGGGCGCCATGTGCACGAGGGCGTCGTCGACACCTGGGGCGAGTCGTTCGGGCACCCGGGGCTCTTCGTCGTCGACGGCGCAGCCGTCCCGGGGCCCGTGGGCCCGAATCCGTCGCTCACGATCGCGGCGATGGCGAACCGTGCCGTGGAGCACCTGCTCGAGAAGCCGCGACCGAAGCGGAGTGCGCGGTCGCGGACGGCTGCTGTCGCCGAGGCTCTGCAGGACGCGCCGCTGGATCCGGCGCCGGGCCGCGGCATGGAGTTCACCGAGCAGATGAAGGGGTACATCGCGCTCGGCGAGACGGATCCGATCACGGGGTGGACGGTCGGACGGCACCTGACCCAGCGGTTCATGTTCCAGCTGACCATCACCGCCCCCGACGTCGAGCGCTTCACCGCTCTCGGCGATCACACTGCGGTCGCAGAGGGCTACGTCGACTGCGATCTGCTCGGCGGGAGCCTCCCGGTCCAGCGTGGCTGGGCGAACCTGTTCGTCGCCACCGACGACGCGCTCACCAAGGAGATGCGCTATCGGCTGTGGTTCAGCGACCTGTCGGGATCGCCGATGACGATGTACGGCTTCAAGGTGGTGCGCGACGACGCCGGACTCGACGTGTGGACCGACACCTCGACGCTCTACATCACCCTTATGCGCGGTCATGTGCCCCCCGGCGAGAACGGCGGGCAGGATGCCGGGGCCGACGTGATCGGGGCGGGGATGCTCCGCATCCTCCCCCTCGACTTCGCGCGCCAGATGATGACGTTCCGTGGCTCGGGTGGCGGCCCCCTCACCTCGATCGCCCGGTTCGGCACGTTCTTCATGAAGTCGATGAAGGACGTGTACCTTTCGCCCGTGCCGGCGCGCAAGGCGGGGTCATGACCGCCGTCGGCATGCGCGCTCGGCGCCGCGACGAGGTGCATTTCCTCGCCGCGGGCGACGGCACGCCGCTCACGCTCATCCACGTCTGCCGCGAGGACGCGGAGCCGACCAAAGGTGCGGTGATGCTCGTCCACGGCGTCGGCATGCGCGCCGAGTCGTTCCGTCCGCCCCACCGCGACACGATCGTCGAGGCGCTGCTTCTCGACGGGTGGGACGTGTGGATGCTGAACTGGCGCGGGTCGACGGACCTCGACGCGGTTCCGTGGGTGCTCGACGACGTCGCGCAGTTCGACATCCCCGCCGGCGTGCGCCACATCGTGACCGAGACGGGGTCCTCGCCGATCAAAGTGGTGGCGCACTGCCAGGGCGCGGCGGTCACGAGCATGGCGGCGGTCACGGGTCTTCTGCCCGAGGTGGACGCGATCGTCGCGAACGGCGTGTCGCTGCATCCCGTCGTGCGGCCCTTCGCGCGCGTGAAGCTGCGGGTGATCCGCCCGATCCTCTCGACGCAGCAGTCCTACGTCGACATCGCATGGGGGGACGGACCCGAGAAGGGGATCCGCCGGGTCACCCGCAACGCCGTACGGCTCTGGCACACCGAGTGCCGCGCCCCCGGCTGCAACATGGCGAGCTTCGCGCTCGGGTCGGGGCACCCCGCTCTGTGGCTGCACTCGAACCTCGACAAGGCGACGCACGAGTGGGTGCAGACGGAGTTCGGCAAGGTGCCGCTGAGCTACTACGCGCAGCTGACGGCATCCGACCGAGCCGGGCAGTACGTCTCGGTCCGGCCCGGAGCAGGTCGTCCCGCGCGCTACGCCGCCGCACCGCCGAAGACCGACGCGCGCTTCACGCTGATCACGGGGGCGCACAACCACGCGTTCCTGCCGGCGAGTCAGCAGGCGACCATGGCGTTCCTCGAGCGGCACCAGCCGGGAAGGCACTCGCTCGAGGTGATCCCCGGATACGGTCATGCCGACGTCTTCCTCGGGCGGGGCGCGCACGTCGACGTGTTCCCGCGCATCCTCCGCGCGCTGAACGCCTGAGGTTCAGCCGACGGTGAGATCCACCTGGATCTCGCCGGCGAGGCGCTCGAGGTCGGCGGTCGCGGCATCGACATCGGCGTCGGGGGAAACGCGGGCGACGACGGTCGCCTCGAACAGCGTTCCGCCGGCCATCGGAGCATCGCGGGTCTCGCTCGTGAATCGGTCGATGCTCAGACCGTGCCGCACGAGAGCGGCCGTGACATCGCGCACGATCCCGGGGCGATCGTTGCCGAGCACGGTGAAGGTGAATCGGTCGGCTTCGGTGTCGGCATCCGTCGCCGATGGTGCGTGGGGGGTGATCTGCAGTAGCCCGTCGAGGCCCTGGAGGGCGCCGGTGAGCTCCGCCGCGCGCTCGTCCGGGATCGAGACGAGGACGATCCCGGCGAAGGCGCCGGCAAGCTCTGCCAGTTCGCTCCGCTCCCAGTTGCCGCCGTGCGCGGCCACGATATCGGCGAGGGCTTGAACGAGACCGGCGCGATCGTCGCCGACGACGGTGAGGACGAGCTTCGACATGCCCACGAGCGTAGCGGAGACGACGAAACCCCCGGCGGGCCGGGGGTTTCAGGTGGTGCGCGATACTGGGATCGAACCAGTGACCTCTTCCGTGTCAGGGAAGCGCGCTACCGCTGCGCCAATCGCGCCCGTATGGGCTCTTCAGTTGATGAGTGGAGGTGGCGACGGGATTCGAACCCGTGTAAACGGCTTTGCAGGCCGGTGCCTAGCCGCTCGGCCACGCCACCGCGTGTGGTTTGACCCCACGTGCCGTGGCCGCTCCGAAGAGAGACCCCTGCACTCGAGCGGATGACGAGACTCGAACTCGCGACCCCAACCTTGGCAAGGTTGTGCGCTACCAACTGCGCTACATCCGCATTTCGTTCCCGCGGCTTCCGCCCCGGGCACTTGAATGACTTTAGCCGATCGATCGCGTCATGCAAAACCAGCCACGCCCCGCGCGTGTCTCGCCGTCCGGGTTCGTGGCGTGGGTCGGCATCCGGTAGGATCGAGAACCGGCCCCGCAGGGCCATGGGCGATTGGCGCAGTTGGTAGCGCGCTTCCTTCACACGGAAGAGGTCATCGGTTCGAGTCCGGTATCGCCCACCACCACAAGCTCCGCCGTGTGCGGGGCTTCGTCTTTTCTCACCGGCCGACGGCCCACCCGTAGCGGCGATGCAGCGCGTCGGCGACGCGGACGAAGCGATCGAGATCCAGCGCCGCGGCTTCGCGCCTCATGCCTGCTGCGTGGACGCTGTAGACCTGGTCGATGTCGACCCACGAGGGTCTCCCCTGCGCGTCCCACGGGCCTTCCCCGAGAGCGAGGAAGTCGCGATCGCCGTCATGCGAGCGCGAGGTGAGCTTGACCGCATACACGCGCTGCTCGTCCTGCCGCGCGATCACCAGCACCGGCCGATCCTTGCCGCGGCCGTCGCGCTCGGCATACGGCACCCACGTCCATACGATCTCGCCGGCATCCGGGTCGCCGTCGTGGGCCGGCGCGTACGTGATCCGCAGTTCGCCGCGTCCCGGCGGCTCCACTTCGATCGTGGCGGAGCTGCCTGCCCTCCCCGGCTCGTCACGGGAGGCGGCATCGGTGTGCGGCGGCACCGTTCGAGCCGCGCCCGCCCCGGGACGGAACAGGCCCATCAAGGCTCCGATGACGCCCTTGCGCGTGGTCACACCGTCACGATAGCGGGCACGCGGAAGGGGCGCCGCGACCGAAGTCGCGACGCCCCTTCCGGTGCTGTGAAGAACGGACTCAGACGCGCTCGTCGAGGAGGTAGCCCTCTTCGCCGTGCACGACGGTGTCGACACCGGCGAGTTCGTCCTCGTTCTTGATGCGGAAGCCGAGGGTCTTCTCGATCGCGATGCCGATGACGAAGGCGACGACGAACGAGTAGATCAGGACACCGAGGGCAGCGACCGTCTGCGAGAGCAGCTGGCCGGCGCCGCCGCCGAGGAAGAGGCCGGTGCCGGTGGCGAAGAAGCCGAGGTACAGCGTTCCGATGAGGCCGCCGACGAGGTGGATGCCCACCACGTCGAGCGAGTCGTCGTAGCCGAGCTTCCACTTGAGCTCGACCGCCAGGGCGCAGACCGCACCGGCGAGGATGCCGAGCAGGAGCGCCCAGCCCGGTGCCAGGTTGGCGCATGCCGGGGTGATGGCGACCAGACCCGCGACGGCACCCGAAGCGGCACCGACCGACGTGGCCTTGCCGTCCTTGAGCTTCTCCACGATCAGCCAGCCGAGGATGGCCGCGGCGGTCGCGCCGAGGGTGTTGACGACGATGAGGCCGGCACCGGTGTTCTCGGGGCCGAGCAGGCCGAAGGTGCCCTCAGCGCCTGCGTTGAAGCCGAACCAGCCGAACCACAGGATCGCCGCGCCGAGAAGGGTGAGGGGAACGTTGTGGGGCTTCTGGATGCCCTTCTGGAAGCCGATGCGCTTGCCGAGGACGAGCGCCAGCGCGAGCGCCGCAGCACCGGCGTTGATGTGGACCGCGGTGCCGCCGGCGTAGTCGATGACGGCCGGGAGGCCGGTGTTCTCGCCCCAGTTGAAGATCCAGCCGTCGCCCCAGACCCACGCGGCGACCGGGAAGTAGACGATGGTCGCGAACAGGCCCGCGAACAGCATCCACGAGCCGAACTTGGCGCGATCGGCGATCGAGCCCGAGATCAGGGCGACCGTGATGATCGCGAAGGTGGCGCCGAAGGTTGCTCCGACGAGTGTGGCGCTGTCCGCCGACGCGAGACCGAAGTCAGCGAACGGGTTGCCGGCGAAGGCGAAGGTGCCGCCGCCCAGGCTCATGTTGAACCCGTACAGGATCCACAGCACGCTGATCAGACCCAGTGCGCCGAAGCTCATCATCATCATGCTGACGACGCTCTTCGCCTTGACCAGTCCGCCGTAGAAGAAGGCCACGCCCGGGGTCATGAACAGAACCAACGCGGTTGCTGTGATCGACCACGCGAAATTTCCGCTATCCATGAGATTCCTCATCCATGTGTCGTGTTACTCGAGGTGCCGAGGCCACCGCATTCGGGTGCGGCCGTCCGGGCCCTGTCAGTCTCGCTAGCGAGGATTTCCAGCGGCGTGCGTGTCGTGTTTCGCAATGGTTACGCGAGGTGCCGACAGGTAAACATCACGTTTCGGGGCGGCGGGAGCGCGCCGCGAATGAGGATCGACGGGTACGTCGCGCGCTCAGGCGAGGGTAGAGGCGACCAGACGTGAGACGGCGCGCAGGTACTTCTTCCGGTACCCGCCGGCGAGCATCTCGTCGGGGAAGACGAGGTCGAGCGAGGTGCCGGTCGCGCGGATCGGCAGTTCGGCGTCGTAGACGCGGTCGATGAACGCGACGAAGCGCAGGGCGGCCGACTGATCGGAGAACGGGGCGACGTCGCGCAGGCCCACGGCGCTCAGGCCCTCGATGAGCCGGATGTAGCGCGACGGGTGCACGCGGGACAAGTGCGCGACGAGCGTGTCGAAGTCGTCGTCGGAGACGACGCCCGAGCCAGCCGCGGCGGCGATCTCGGTCTCGTACTGGGCTGCGGTCAGCACCGCAGCGTGGCCGTCGAGGGTTCGATGCCGGAAGTCGGTGCCGTCGATGCGGATGGTCTGGAAGCTCGCCGCCATCGCGTGGATCTCGCGCAGGAAATCCTGGGCCGCGAATCGGCCTTCGCCGAGGGCGTTGGGCGGTGTGTTCGACGTGGCGGCCAGCCGTGTGCCGCTGGACACCAGCTCGCCGAGGAGCCGAGTCATGACCATCGTGTCGCCCGGGTCGTCGAGCTCGAACTCGTCGATGCACAGCAGATCGGAGCCGCGGAACAGCTCGACCGTGTTCTGGTAGCCGAGCGCCCCGACGAGGGCGGTGTACTCGATGAAGGATCCGAAGTACTTCCGGCGTGCGGGCATCGCGTGGTAGATCGACGCCAGCAGGTGGGTCTTGCCGACGCCGAAGCCGCCGTCGAGGTAGACGCCCGGCTTGATCTCAGGGCCCTTCTTCGCACGGCGGAACAGCCCGCCGCCCTTGGTCGGTCCCCCGCCGCCGGCGAACGCGACGAGAAGGTCCTTCGACTCCTGCTGTGACGGGAACGCGGGGTCCGCGCGGTACGTGCCGAACGTCGCGTCGGCGAACTGCGGCGGCGGCACGAGAGCGGCGACCATCTCCGCGCCCGTCAGCTGGGGGGCACGGTCCGTGAGGTGGACGATGCCCGTGCGGGCGGCGGTGGCTGTCATGCGGATCCTGTGTCGGCGTCTTACGGTTGCGGGGCTCACCCCCACCCGGGAATCTAGGGTGTGAGAGACGGGTTCCACCCTATCCGTCGCACCCTCACGCCCCGACCCGAGGAGCAACCCATGGCCATCGATCCCGACACCTCCTCCCCCGCGTTCGCCGAGTACGCGGAGCCGGGGCGGCTCGTCACCGGCTCCTGGCTCGAGGAGCACCTCGGAGCCCCCGGGCTCGTCGTGGTCGAATCCGACGAGGATGTGCTGCTCTACGAGACCGGGCACATCCCCGGCGCGGTGAAGGTCGACTGGCACACCGAACTCAACGACCCCGTCGTACGCGACTACGTCGACGGCGCGGGGTTCGCTGCGCTGCTGAGCCGCAAGGGCATCTCGCGCGAGGACACCGTTGTGATCTACGGCGACAAGAGCAACTGGTGGGCGGCGTACGCGCTGTGGGTCTTCTCGCTCTTCGGTCACGAGGACGTGCGGCTTCTCGACGGCGGTCGCGACAAGTGGATCGCCGAGGGACGCCCGATCACGACGGATGCCGCAGCCCTCGCCCCGACCGAGTACCCCGTCGTCGAGCGCGACGACACCGTCATCCGCGCCTATAAGGACGACGTCCTCGCCCACCTCGGCAATCCCCTCATCGATGTGCGCTCCCCCGAGGAGTACGACGGCTCACGCACCTCCGCGCCGGCGTATCCCGAAGAGGGCGCGCTCCGCGCCGGCCACATCCCGTCGGCCCAGAGCGTGCCCTGGGCGCGCGCGGTCGCAGAGGACGGCGGATTCAAGTCGCGTGCCGAGCTGGACGCCATCTACCGCGAGGGCGCAGGCCTGCAGGACGGCGACGAGATCGTCGCGTACTGCCGCATCGGCGAGCGGTCGAGCCACACGTGGTTCGTGCTGAAGCACCTGCTCGGGTTCGAGAATGTGCGGAACTACGACGGCTCGTGGACCGAATGGGGCAGTTCGGTGCGCGTGCCGATCGTCACCGGGGCGGCGCCCGGCGAGGTGCCGGCCGCGCGCTGAGGCGCGGCATCCGCTCGCGTGGGAGGATTGCCGCAATGACCGACGCCGCACTCCCCGACGCCCTCGCCGAGATCCGCGACGAGTTCCTCGAGCTCGCAGAACCCGACCGGCTTCAGCTGCTGCTGGAGTACTCGCAGGATCTTCCGGCGCTTCCCGCGCGCCTCGAGGGTCACCCCGAGCTCGCGGAGCGCGTTGCGGAATGCCAGTCGCCGGTGTACATCATCGTCGAGGTCGATCAGGGGATCGTGGCGATGCACGCCACGGCCCCGCCCGAGGCGCCGACGACGCGCGGGTTCGCCAGCATCCTCGCGCAGGGCATCTCTGGCCTCACCGCTGCCGAGGTGCTCGCGATCCCTGACGACTTCCCGCAGAGCATCGGGCTCACGCGGGCCGTCTCGCCGCTGCGGATCGCCGGGATGACGGGGATGCTGCTGCGCGTCAAGCGGCAGGTGCGGGCGAAGACCGCGGTCTGACGCTCCTCAGTCGGCGGAGGTGCCGACGAGCCCCTGGCGGGTGAGCCAGTCACCGATGCTGTTCGTCCACCGCTCCTGGTCGTAGTTCCACAGCTTGGTGTGGCGGGCCACCTCGAACACCTGCAGCTCGACGAGGTCGGGGCGCGCCACGACGAGGTCGTGCGACGCATCGGAGGGCACGAACCCGTCGTCGTCGCTGTGGAGGATGAGGATCGGATGCCGCAGCTCCGGCGCCCGCGTGACGCCGTCCAGGCGGTCGAACGGGATGGCGGCTCCGGCACCGGTGATCGGCGTGGCCCACTCGGAGCCCAGCGCCTCGATCGCGAGACCGCTCACCGCGGCGGGCACGTTGAGTGCGCGCGCCTGGTACTCGAGCACGATGCGCCAATCCACGACCGGCGAGTCCAGCACCAGGCCCGCGATCAGGTCGCGGTGCGCCGAGTTCAGCGACACTTGGAGGGCGATCGCCCCGCCCATCGACCACCCCATCAGGATGACCCGACGAGCGCCGCGCCGACGGGCGAACCCGACGGCCGCGTCGACATCGCGCCATTCGGTCGCCCCGAGGGCGTAGGTGCCTGCGCGACTGCGGGGCGCCTCACCGTCATTGCGATACGACACCAGGAGGGATGTGATCCCGAGCGCGTGGAACACCGGCACGGCCCGCAGGCCCTCGGCGCGGTTCGTCCCGCGCCCGTGGATCTGGATGACCCACACGTCGCCGTCGCCGGCCGGGAAGAGCCACGCGGGGCAGGGGCCGACGGCCGAGCCGATGAGCTCGGGCGAGTGCGGCAGGTGCAGCTCGCCGGGGCTGGAGAAGTACCAGCCGCTGAAGGCGGCATCGGGCGCGAGCACCGAGTTCTGGCCGATGTGGGTGAGGAGCTTCCGCGTGACGCTGGCGGCGTCCTCCGACAGCACCGACCCGAGCTTGACGTAGCTCTCGGTGCCGGTGGTGAACAGGCCGTAGCGACCGGGCAGCTCGGTATCGGGAGTGCGCTGCAGCGTGATCGTCTGAGCCGCGGTGTCGAGCGTGAGGATGCGGGTGTCGGGCACCCGGTTGGCGGGGGTCACGACGCGACGCGCCATATGGGCCGAGGCGACGCCGAGAGCGGCGAGCACGCCGACCAGCGCCACGCCGATCACGGTGAGCGCGGCCCTCACGGCAGTGAGGAGGGAGGGGGATGCGCCGCGCTGTGCGGCGCGCCTGGAGGCGACCATCGAGGCCTCACTCTAGTCTGTCCGCGTGGCCGACCATGGTGCTCCCGCGTCGCCCGCATCGTTCGCGGACGCCGCCGAGCAGGTGCGTGCGACCGCGTTCCGTGCCGACCTGTCGGTCCGCGAGATACCCGCGCCGACGGGGCTCGCGCCCGACTCGATCGCTCTCGCGGGAGATGTTCGCCCCGAAAGCGAGGGCGAGGACTCGCTCTACGGCACCGGGCGCTTCATCCTTCTCCACGACCCGGCAGCGTCGTCGGCGTGGGAGGGGGCGTGGCGGATCGTGTGCTTCGCCCAGGCGCCGCTCGAACCCGACATCGGCGTGGATCCGCTTCTGGCCGATGTCGCGTGGTCGTGGCTGACCGATGCTCTCGCCTCGCGGCGCGCGGCGTTCCATTCCGCCTCGGGGACGGCGACGAAGACCCTCTCGAAGGGCTTCGGGTCGCTCGCGATCGAAGGCGATGGCGCGCAGATCGAGCTGCGCGCGTCGTGGTCGCCCGGCGGCGCGATCGGTCCGCACGTGGAAGCATGGGCGGAGTTGGTGTGCATGCTCGCAGGGCTGCCGCCCGGATCGGAAGGGATAGCGATGCTCGGATCGCACAGGGCCGCGCGTGACTGATTACGTCGTCATCGATGATCTCGCGACGGAGGTCGAGGCCGCAGAGTCCCTGGCCGCGGGCACGGGCCCGGTCGCCGTCGATGTGGAGCGCGCCTCGGGGTTCCGGTACTCGCAGCGGGCGTACCTGATCCAGGTGTACCGCCGGGGCGCCGGTGTGTTCCTCTTCGACCCGCCGCCCATCGGTGACTTCTCGGCGCTGCAGGCCGCGATCGGCGACGAGGAGTGGGTGCTGCACGCCGCGAGTCAGGACCTTCCGTCGCTGCGGGAGCTCGGACTCGAGCCGCGCGTGATGTTCGACACCGAACTGGCCGCGCGCCTGCTCGGCCACGACCGCGTCGGACTCGGCGCCGTGGTCGAGGACACCCTCGGAATCACGCTCGCGAAGGCGCACTCGGCGGCGGACTGGTCGACCCGGCCGCTGCCGGCCTCGTGGATCGAATACGCCGCACTCGATGTCGAGCACCTCGTCGACGTGCGTGACGCCCTGTACGCCGAGCTCGTCGAGCAGGAGAAGACCGGCTTCGCCGCCGAGGAGTTCCGAGCCGTGCTCGAGCGCGAGCCCAAGCCGCCGCGCGAGGAGCCGTGGCGCCGCCTGAGCGGCCTGCACACGGTGCGCGGCCGGAAGCTCCTCGCGGTGGCCCGCGAGCTCTGGACGGTGCGAGAAGACTTCGCGCGTGACCAGGATGTCGCACCCGGACGCCTCGTGCCCGACCGCGCGCTCGTCGCCGCGGTCTTGGCAGACCCGAAGACCAAGGCGGAACTCGCTGCGGTCAAGGAGTTCAACGGCCGCGCGAGCAGATCGCAGCTCGACCGCTGGTGGGCGGCCATCGAAGCCGGCAGGGCGAGCACCGAGCTCCCGCTGGAGCGCGCGACCGGCGGCGACACGCTGCCTCCTCCCCGCGCCTGGGTCGACCGCAACCCCGAGGCGGACGCGCGTCTGAAGGCTGCTCGACCGGTCGTCGAGAAGCGCGCCGAGGAACTGCGGATGCCGACCGAGAACCTCCTCACGCCCGAGCTGCTGCGGCGCGTGGCGTGGACTCCGCCGGAGGCCGCCACGGCGGCATCCGTCTCGGAATCCCTCGCCGCGCTCGGTGCGCGGTCGTGGCAGATTGAGCAGACTGCACAGCTGATCGCCGATGCCTTTGTGGGATCCGTGCAAGAGGCGTCGAGCCTCCCGGAAGCCGGTTCGTAGGTTTCCGCCACCGCGTTCTCCGCGTCGCCGGGCCCGTCCGTAGGCTGGCGTCATCCCTATTATTGGAGGCAGAGTGGCCGAGATTTCGGACGTCTTCTTCGTTGACGGCATGCGCACCCCCTTCGGTCGCGCCGGCGAAAAAGGCATGTACTGGAACACCCGATCCGATGACCTCGCCGTCAAGGCGACCATCGGGCTCATGGAACGCAACCCGCTCGTTCCGAAGGACCGCATCGACGACGTCGCGATCGCCGCGACCTCGCAGACGGGCGATCAGGGTCTCACTCTCGGCCGCAGCGTCGCGATCCTCGCGGGTCTGCCGCAGAGCGTGCCCGGCTTCGCGATCGACCGCATGTGCGCGGGCGCGATGACGAGCGTCACGACGATGGCTGGCTCGATCGGCATGGGCATGTACGACGTCGCCCTCGCCGGAGGCGTCGAGCACATGGGCCACCACCCGATCGGCGGCAATGCCGACCCGAACCCGCGCTTCGTCGCGGAGAAGATGGTCGATCCGGGGGCACTCAACATGGGGGTCACGGCCGAGCGCATCTTCGACCGGTTCCCGCACCTGACGAAGGAGCGCTCCGACCGCTACGGCATGCTCTCGCAGCACAAGGCGCAGGCCGCCTACGAGGCAGGCAGGTTCCAGCCCGACCTGGTGTCGGTGGCCACGAAGGGCGCTGATGGCGCCTGGGGCCTTGCGACCGAGGACGAAGGCCGTCGCCCGCAGACGACCATGGAAGACCTCGCTGCCCTCAAGACGCCGTTCCGCCCGCACGGCCGCGTCTCGGCCGGCACCTCCTCGCCCCTCACCGACGGCGCGACGATGTCGCTGCTGGCCGGCGGCGGCGCGGTGAAGGAACTGGGCCTCGCGCCGAAGATGAAGCTCGTCTCGTTCGCGTTCGCCGGCGTGCAGCCCGAGATCATGGGCATCGGTCCGATTCCCTCGACCGAGAAGGCCCTGCGCAAAGCGGGTCTTACGATCGGCGACATCGGATTGTTCGAGCTCAACGAGGCCTTCGCCATCCAGGTGATCTCGCTGCTCGACCACTTCGGCATCGCCGACGACGACCCGCGCGTGAACCAGTGGGGCGGCGCGATCGCGCTCGGCCACCCGCTCGCAGCGTCCGGCGTGCGTCTCATGATCCAGCTTGCGGCCCAGTTCGCCGAGCGACCCGACGTCCGCTACGGCCTCACCGCGATGTGCGTGGGCCTGGGCCAGGGTGGCTCGGTCATCTGGGAGAACCCGAACTACGACGGCAAGAAGAAGTAGGGCTCACCGATGACTGACTACGACAAGATCGACTTCTCCCCCATCCAGGCGCTCACCGAGGGTGAGGTGATCACGCACTCTCCTGTGCGCGACATCCGTCTGGCCTCGGGCAAGGTGCTCGCCCTGATCACGCTCGACAACGGACGCGACCACAACCGGCCGAACACGCTGGGGCCCGCGACGCTGACCGAGCTCGGCGCGACGCTGGATGCACTGAAGGCCCGCGCGGCCGCCGGCGAGATCCAGGCTGTCGCCGTGACCGGCAAGCAGTACATCCTGGCCGCCGGGGCCGACCTCTCCGACATCTCGAAGGTCGGCTCGAAGGACAACGCGCGACTGATCGCACAGCTCGGCCACCACGTGCTCGGCAAGCTCGGCGACCTCGGGGTGCCGTCGTTCGCGTTCGTCAACGGGCTCGCGCTCGGCGGCGGACTCGAGATCGCGCTGAACTCGACCTACCGCACGGTCGATGCGTCGGCCGCAGCGATCGCACTGCCCGAAGTGTTCCTCGGCATCATCCCCGGGTGGGGCGGCGCGTACCTGCTGCCGAACCTCATCGGCATCGAGAACGCGCTCGAGGTGGTCATCTCGAATCCGCTCAAGCAGAACCGGATGCTCAAGCCCCAGCAGGCGTTCGACTACGGGATCGTCGACGCGATCTTCCCGGCGGCGAACTACCTCGAGAGCTCGCTCGCGTGGGCGGACGGCGTCCTCGCGGACAAGGTCAAGGTCGATCGCAAGAACGAGCCGGGCAAGATCGAGCGGCTGACCAAGTGGCCTATCGCGGTCAAGATGGCCCGCGGCATGCTCGAGTCGAAGATCGGCACGGTCCCGCGCTCGCCGTATGTCGCACTGGACCTCCTCGACAAGGCCAAGAGCGGCACGAAGGCCGACGGCTTCGCGCGCGAGGACGAGGCGCTCGCCGATCTCGTCGTCGGCGATCAATTCGCGGCATCCATGTACGCGTTCGACCTCGTCCAGAAGCGCGCCAAGCGTCCCGTCGGCGCACCTGACAAAGAGCTCGCGAAGAAGGTCACGAAGGTCGGCATCATCGGCGCCGGCCTCATGGCCAGCCAGTTCGCGCTGCTGTTCGTCCGCCGGCTGCAGGTGCCCGTCCTCATCACCGACCTCGATCAGGCGCGCGTAGACAAGGGCGTGGCGTACATTCACGAAGAGATCGGCAAGCTCGAAGCCAAGGGCCGCCTGGATGCCGACGCCGCCAACCGTCTGCGTGCGCTCATCACCGGCACGACCGACAAGAGCCTCTACGCGGACTGCGACTTCGTCATCGAGGCCGTGTTCGAAGAGGTCGGTGTCAAGCAGGCCGTGTTCGGCGAGATCGAGCAGTTCATCGCCGAGGATGCGATCCTCGCGACGAACACCTCGTCGCTGTCGGTCGAGGAGATCGGCGCGAAGCTCGCCCACCCCGAGCGTCTCGTCGGCTTCCACTTCTTCAACCCGGTCGCGGTGATGCCGCTCATCGAGATCGTGAAGACGCCGCAGACCTCGGATGCCGCGCTCTCGACCGCCTTCGTGGTGGCACGCACCCTCGGCAAGAACGCCGTGCTCACCGCCGACGCGCCGGGGTTCGTGGTGAACCGCCTGCTTGCGAAGGTCATGGGCGAGGCCGCGCGCGCCGTCTATGAGGGCACTTCCCTGCTGACGGTCGAGAAGGCGTTCGCGCCGCTCGGCCTGCCGATGACGCCGTTCCAGCTCATCGACCTCGTCGGCTGGAAGGTCGCCGCCCACGTCCAGGACACGATGGCACACGCCTTCCCGGAGCGCTTCTACGCGTCCGAGAACTTCCACCAGCTCGCCGAGCTCGCCGAGGTCGTCGAGAAGGACAAGGGCGGTCGCGTGACAGGCTGGACGAAGGCGGCGGCCGCGGTCCTCAAGGGCGCGGTCGGCTCGTCGCCGTCGAGCGAGGCGGAGATCCTCCGTCGCGTGCAGGACGGGCTGGCGCAGGAGATCCGCATCATGCTGGACGAGGGCGTCGTCCCCGAGGTCGAGGACATCGACCTGTGCCTGATCCTGGGCGCCGGCTGGCCGTTCATCGACGGCGGCGCATCGCCCTACCTCGACCGTGAGGGGTCGTCCGAGCGGGTCTTCGGCGACACGTTCCACCACCCCGTGATCCGCGGCATCGGCGGCTGAGCGCAAGCGATCCCGACACCGTCACGGTCCGCACGCCCCGAGCTTCGGCTCGGGGCGTGCGGCGTCGGTGGCGCCTTCGGGTGTCGCGCGGGAACGTCGCGCATCCACCGGGTGAACACTCATCCCCCAGCGCCCTTTCTGCATCGGAACCGGGTGTCGATCGAGGCATCCTGTGAACGTCGGACAAACGCACGGGAGGCCGGAATGGTGGATGTCATCTCGGGAATGTTCAGCGGCAACGCGCTGAGCGTGCTGGTGAAGACGAGCGGTGCGGCGCTGACGCTGCTGTTCGTGGTGCCGGCACTCATGAAGCTGTTCCTCGTGACGATCGACGAGGGTTCCGCAGCGATCCGCACGCGCAACGGCCGGCCGATCATCCGGCGCGGCACCCGCCGCGGCGACGATGTCCGCGGCGAGGTGGTGGTGCTGCAGCCGGGAACGCACGGCGCGTTCCCGATCCTCTACTGGTATCGCATGGTCGATGTGCGCGCCCGCTCGACCGATCTTCCGGCCCGGAGTCTCACAGGCGCTGCGGGTCATCAGCACCTGGTGCACGCTTCGTTCGACTGGCGGCCGATCTCATCGGGTCACGACCTGCGTGTCCTCGAGCTCGACGTCGTGGATGTGCGTGAGCGCGCGGGCAACATCGTCGGCGCTGCTCTCCGTGACATCGTGCACGGACTCGACGGCGCCGTCCTGCCGCCGAACGAAGCGCTCTCGGCGCGTCTGGTCGCCGCATGCGCAGACCAGGTCCGCATCGCGTGTGGAGTCGAGCTGCTGGCGGTGCTCGTCACGGGCGACGCGCTCACCGACGGCTACCTGCTCTCGCAGGCCATCGCAGCTCCTCGCGCGGATCCTCCTCGCGAAGGCTGGGACGCGGCATCCGCGGTCTTCGCGAACCGTCTGACCTCGGTCGGGTGACCCGCTCAGCCCTCGCGCGAGGACGAGCGGACCCAGTCGGCCACCGTCGGGATCTCGGTCGTTGCCGGGCGAGCGACGGGGATGCGGGTACCGAGCACCTGGGCGACGACATCCTGTGCGATCTTCGCGGGCGTGAGGCCGGCATCCTCGAGGATCTGCTCGCGGCTCGCGTGATCGATGAACGCGTCGGGAACGCCGAGCTCGTCGACCGCCGTATCGACGCCGGCTTCGCGCAGCACCTGCCGCACGCGGGTTCCGATCCCGCCGACCCGGATCCCGTCCTCGATCGTGATGACGAGGCGATGGGATGCCGCGAGACGCACGATCGACGGCTGTACCGGGATCGCCCAGCGCGGGTCGACGACGGTCGCCCCGATGCCCTGCGCGCGCAGGCGCTCGGCGACGTCCATCGCGGTGTGGGCCATCGGGCCGATGCCGACGATGAGCACGTCCTCGGCATCCGAGCGCAGGAGCACGTCGACGCCGTCCTCGAGGCGCTCGATCGCCGGGAGCTCGGGGCTCACGGCGCCCTTCGGGAAGCGGATGACCGTCGGCGCGTCGTCGACGGCGACGGCCTCGTGCAGCTGCTCGCGCAGGCGCACGGCGTCGCGCGGGGCGGCGATGCGGATGTGCGGAACCAGCTGCAGCATCGCGAGGTCCCAGATGCCGTGGTGGCTCGGACCGTCCGGGCCCGTGACGCCCGCTCGGTCGAGGACGAAGGTGACGCCGGCACGGTGGAGCGCGACGTCCATCAGCACCTGGTCGAACGCGCGGTTCATGAACGTGGCGTAGATCGCGACCACGGGATGCAGCCCGCCGAACGCGAGGCCTGCTGCCGAAGCGACGGCGTGCTGCTCGGCGATGCCGACGTCGTACACACGGTCGGGGAAGCGCTGTGCGAACGGCAGCAGGCCGGTCGGGCGCAGCATCGCGGCCGTCATCGCGATCACGTCGTCGCGCTCGGCCCCCACCTCCACCAGCTCTTCCGCGAACACGTCGGTCCACGCGGGTGCGCCGCCGGGCGCGCCGATCCCCTCGCCGGTGATCGGATCGATCTTGCCGACTGCGTGGAACGCGTCGGCCTCGTCGTCGAGCGCCGGCTGGAAGCCGCGGCCCTTCTCCGTGATCGCGTGCACGATGACCGGCGCGCCGTAGCTCTTGGCCAGCTCGAGTGTCTCCAGGAGCGCGCCGAGATCGTGCCCGTCGACGGGACCCAGGTACTTGATGTCGAGGTTCGAGTACAGCGCGGCGTTGTTCGTGAACCGTGAGAGGAAGCCGTGCGTGCCGCCGCGGACGCCGCGGTACACCGCGCGCGCGGCCGGTCCGAGCTTCCGGAAGACCTGGTCGGAGCTCCGGTGCAGCGTGCGGTACGAGTCGGCCGTTCGGACGCGGTTGAGGTAGCGCGCCATACCGCCGATCGTCGGCGCATACGATCGGCCGTTGTCGTTGACCACGATGATGAGGTTGCGGTCGTTGTCGTCGGAGATGTTGTTGAGCGCCTCCCATGTCATGCCGCCGGTGAGCGAGCCGTCTCCCACGACGGCGATCACGTGCCGGTCTCGGCGCCCGGTACGGGTGAGCGCCCGTGAGACGCCGTCGGCCCAGCTCAGCGAGCTCGAGGCGTGCGACGATTCGACGACGTCGTGCGGGCTCTCGGAGCGCTGCGGGTAGCCGGCGAGACCGCCGCGCTGACGCAGGCTCGAGAAGTCCTGGCGCCCCGTGAGCAGCTTGTGGACGTACGACTGATGCCCGGTGTCGAAGATGAACGGGTCATTCGGCGAGTCGAAGACGCGGTGAAGCGCGATCGTGAGCTCCACGACACCGAGATTCGGGCCCAGATGCCCGCCGGTGCGCGACACGTTCTCGACGAGGAACGTCCGGACGTCGGCCGCCAGCTCACCCAGCTGCTCGACGCTCAGCGCGTCGAGATCGCGGGGTCCGGCGATGGACGACAACAGCGACATCCGCGCTCCTTTCGGGGGCTCGGCAGCCCCGATCAGTCTACCCGTGACACAGCGGAGGGGCCGGGGACAGCCCCGGCCCCTCGCGATGGATGCGTCAGACGAGCGAGCGCAGCACGTACTGCAGGATGCCGCCGTTGCGGTAGTAATCGGCTTCACCAGGGGTGTCGATGCGCACGATCGCGTCGAACTCGACGATCTCCTTGCCGGGTGCCGAGAACTCGCTCGGCGCGGCCGTGACGCGAACCGTCTTGGGCGTCACGCCCTCGTTCAGCTGCTCGAGCCCCTCGATCGAGACGATCTCGGTGCCGTCGAGGCCGAGGTCGGCCCAGCTCTTGCCCGCCGGGAACTGCAGCGGCACGACGCCCATGCCGATGAGGTTCGAGCGGTGGATGCGCTCGAAGCTCTCGGTGATGACCGCCTTGACGCCGAGCAGGCTCGTGCCCTTGGCCGCCCAGTCGCGCGACGACCCCGACCCGTATTCCTTGCCGCCGAAGATCACGAGCGGGACGCCGGCAGCCTGGTAGTTCTGGCTGGCGTCGTAGATGAAGGACTGCGGGCCGCCTTCCTGCGTGAAGTCGCGCGTGAAGCCGCCCTCGACGACAGCGCCGTCGTTGACGGCGCTGACCAGCAGGTTCTTGAGCCGGATGTTGGCGAACGTGCCGCGGATCATGATCTCGTGGTTGCCGCGACGCGAGCCGTAGGAGTTGAAGTCCTTCTGCGTGACGCCGTGCTCGGTGAGGTACTGCGCGGCCGGGGTGCCTGCCTTGATGTTGCCGGCGGGGCTGATGTGGTCGGTCGTGACCGAATCGCCGAGCGTCGCCATGACGCGGGCGCCGGTGATGTCGGCCACGGGCGTCAGCTCCATGGTCATGCCGTCGAAGTACGGCGCCTTGCGCACGTACGTCGAGTCGGCGTCCCACTCGAAGATCGGGCCCGTCGGGGTGGGCAGGTTCTTCCAGCGCTCGTCACCGTCGAACACGGTGGCGTACTGCTTGATGAACTGCTCACGCGAGATCGAGGAGTCGACGATCTCCTGCACCTCGCCGGGAGCCGGCCAGATGTCCTTGAGGAACACGTCGTTGCCGGCGTGGTCCGTGCCGAGCGGGTCGGTCTCGAAGTCGAAGTTCATCGAGCCGGCGAGCGCATAGGCGACGACCAGCGGCGGCGAGGCGAGATAGTTCATCTTCACATCGGGGCTGATGCGGCCTTCGAAGTTGCGGTTGCCCGAGAGGACCGCCGTCACAGCGAGGTCGTGGTCGTTGATCGCCGCGGAGACCTCTTCGATGAGCGGGCCGGAGTTGCCGATGCAGATCGTGCAGCCGTAGCCCACCGTGAAGAAGCCGATGGCCTCGAGGTCCTTGTCGAGGCCCGACTTCTCGTAGTAGTCCGTGACGACCTTCGACCCGGGCCCGAGCGTGGTCTTGACCCACGGCTTGCGCTTGAGGCCCTTCTCGACGGCCTTGCGGGCGAGCAGGCCGGCCGCGATCATCACGGACGGGTTCGACGTGTTGGTGCACGAGGTGATCGCCGCGAGGGTGACCGCGCCGTTGTCGAGCACGTACGACTCGCCCTCGGGCGTTGTGACATCGACGGGCTGCGACCACTCGGCGGGGCTGCCGCTGTTGATGTGCACCTCGCGTGTCGTCGGCTCCTCCTCGCCCGGGACGGTGCCCGGGTCGGACGCGGGGAACGAGTGCTTCGACTCGAGGTCGACGATGTCCTCCGACGTGCTCGCGGTGGCGTAGCTGAGGATGTCCTTCTCGAACTGAGCCTTGGACTCCGACAGCAGGATGCGATCCTGCGGGCGCTTGGGACCGGCGATCGAGGGGACGACCGTCGACAGGTCGAGTTCCATGTATTCGCTGAACGTCGGTTCGACCGACGGGTCGTGCCAGAGCTTCTGCTCCTTCGCGTACGCCTCGACCAGCGCGACCGTCTGCTCGTCACGCCCGGTCAGACGCAGGTAGTCCAGCGTGACGTCGTCGATCGGGAACATCGCGGCCGTCGAGCCGAACTCGGGGCTCATGTTGCCGATGGTCGCGCGGTTCGCCAGCGGCACGGACCCCACACCGGCGCCGTAGAACTCGACGAACTTGCCGACCACGCCGTGCTTTCGCAGCAGGTCGGTGATCGTGAGGACCACATCGGTCGCGGTGACGCCCGCGGGGATCTCGCCGCTCAGCTTGAAGCCGACCACGCGCGGGATGAGCATGGACACCGGCTGACCGAGCATCGCCGCCTCGGCCTCGATGCCGCCGACGCCCCAGCCGAGCACGCCCAGGCCGTTGACCATCGTGGTGTGCGAGTCGGTGCCGACGCACGTGTCGGGGTAGGCACGCAGGACGCCGTCGACCGTGCGGTCGTAGATGACCTTCGCGAGGTGCTCGATGTTGACCTGGTGCACGATGCCGGTGCCGGGCGGCACGACCTTGAAATCGTCGAAGGCGGTCTGCCCCCAGCGCAGGAACTGGTACCGCTCGCCGTTGCGCTCGTATTCGATCTCGACGTTGCGCTCGAGGGCGTTCTCGCTGCCGAACAGATCGGCGATGACGGAGTGGTCGATGACCATCTCAGCCGGAGAGAGCGGGTTGATCCGGGTGGCGTCGCCGCCGAGAGCGGTGACGGCTTCGCGCATCGTGGCGAGGTCGACGATGCAGGGGACGCCCGTGAAGTCCTGCATCACCACGCGCGCCGGCGTGAACTGGATCTCGGTGTCGGGCTCCGCATCGGCATCCCACGATCCGAGTGCCTGGATCTGCGCCTTCGTGACGTTGGCGCCGTCCTCGGTGCGCAGAAGGTTCTCCAGCAGCACCTTGAGACTGAACGGGAGCTTCTCGTAGCCCGCGACCGTGTCGATGCGGAAGATCTCGTAGTCGGTGCTGCCGACCGTCAGGGTGCTCTTGGCACCGAAGCTGTCAACCGTGGACACGCGTGTCTCCTTCGTCGGCGGCGGGAACGGGCCGCGAAGCCCGGCACTCCCCATCATCCCCCGCTCCGGATTCGTCGGCTAGTGAGGATCACCTAATCCGGTCGCGGAGCGCATTTATCTTGATATCAAGATAAATGTATCACTTCGCCGTCGGTGGATAGAGTGCGCGCACGGCGAGCCATGTGACCGCAACCATCGGGGCGAACAGCGGGATGCCCATCACGAGTTTGAGGGTGCCCAGGGCCGTGACGTCGTCGGCGAAGTAGAGCGGGAGCTGCACGAGCAGGCGCGCGGCGAAGAGCGATGCCCACGCGATGGCGAGCCAGAAGAACACGCGGCGCTTGCGCTTGTCGGCCCGCCACGCGGTGCCCTCACCCATGAGGAAGCCGACGGCCAGCCCGATGAGCGACCAGCCGATGAGGGCCGAGACGAGGAACGCGGTGCCGTACAGCGCGTTGGTGATGAATCCGGGGATGAAGTTGTTCGACGCCTCGCCCGTGAACGCGGCGAAGGCGGCTGCCACACCCGCCGCGACGAGACCGCCGACCGCCGCGGTGATGGGCTGGCGGGCGATGAGGCGCGCGATCGTGAAGATCGCGGCGATGCCCACCGAGAGCCCGAGCGAGAGCCAGAGATCGCCGTCGCCCGTCGCCGGGTCGATGGTGATCGTGTAGACGACGATGAAGACGAGACCCGGGAGCACGGACTCGAGGACGCCTCGCCATCCGCCCATGGCCTTCCAGACGACGCGGCCGGTCGACGCGTTCTCGGCAGGGTCCAGCCCCGCGCGCCGCGCAGCCTCGCCCAGCGCCGCGCCGAAGACCTCCGATGCGGCCGGGGGCTCGGTGGACGGGCTCGAGGCCCCGGAGTCGGGCTCTTGCGGGCGGGGGTCGTCGCTCACGCGACGCCCGGGGTCGCGGGCATGCGCAGCGGAATGAGGTCGCGCGGCGGCATCGGCGAGCCGCCGCGGACGACCACGATCGAGCGGAAGAGGTCCTCGACGCGTCCGGCGGCCTCGACGTCGGACGTCGCAGCGCCGCCGATCACGCCGCGCAGGAACCACCGCGGGCCGTCCACACCGACGAATCGCGCGAGGCGCTTGCCCGCGGCGCCGTCAGGTCCGGCGGCGACCGGCACCTCGGCGAGAAGCTCGGGCCCGAGGGGGCCTTCGCGCTCTTCGACGCGGCCGCCCTGCTGCCGGATCTGAGCGCGGATCTGATCGCGCGTCTCGGCCCAGAGCCCGGCCGAGCGTGGGGCCGCGAACGGCTGCACCTGCAGGGTGGAGCCCGCGTAGTCGAGGCCGACGGCGACGATGCGCTTGGTCTGCTCCTCGACCTCGAGGCGCAGGTTGAGGCCTTCGCGCGGGAGGATCTTGATGCCGCCGAGATCGATGTACGGGCGCACGGGATTGGCCTCGGACTCGTCGAACGGGCCCGACGTGGCGCGGTCCCCCGCGGCGAACTCGCGGGGCTCGTCGGCGGGTGTGGGATCGGTCATGAGATTCCGTTCTTGTCGTAGCCGGTCGAACCGAACCCGCCGTCGCCGCGGACGCTCTCGGGAAGGGTCTCGACCGGGATGAACCGCGCCCGCGGCACGGGCATGACGATCAACTGCGCGACGCGGTCGCCGACGGCGATGTCGTAGGCCGACGCGGCGTCGGTGTTCAGGAGTGTGACCTTGATCTCGCCGCGGTACCCGGCATCGACGGTGCCGGGCGCATTGACCACGGTGATGCCGTGCTTGGCCGCCAGCCCGCTGCGCGGGACGACGAAGGCGGCATAGCCCTCGGGCAGGGCGATCCGCACGCCCGTCCCGATGAGGGCGCGCTGCCCGGGCTCGAGGCGGACGGCCTCCGCCGCCACAAGATCGGCCCCGGCATCCCCCGGGTGCGCATAGGTCGGGATGTCGGACGCGATAATGGGGACATCCACCGTTTCAGTCACCCAACGAGGGTAATGCAGAAGACAGCAGTCAGCAGCGAGTCCGGCGCGTATCGCGAACGGCTCGGTCCGTCGCTGTGGGTGCTCGTCGCCGCAGCCGTGGCGGGACCGATGGCTGCGCTGGTCTTCGCGCCGCTCGACACCACCATCGCGCTCGTCATCGGAGCGGCGGTCGGCGTGGGCGTCGTGGGGCTCCTGGTCGCCTCAGCGCCTCGCGTGGAGATCTCGGCGGGGACGCTCCGGGCCGGGCGTGCGCACATCGGCGTCGAGCACCTGGGTGACGTGGTCGCGCTCACGGGCGACCCGGCGCGCCACGCGCGCGGAGCAGGCCTCGACCCGAGGTCGTGGCACGTGCTGCGCGGCGGGATCGACGGTGTGGTGGTCGTCCAGGTCATCGACCCGGACGACCCGACACCGGCATGGGTGCTGTCGTCGCGGACGCCCGACCGCCTCGCGGCGAGTCTGCGTCGGGCTCAGACTACGCGGAGCACTCCACGCACATAGGGCCGCTGGAGGTCTCGTGGTCCAGCTGCGAGCGGTGCTTCACGAGGAAGCAGTTGATGCAGGTGAACTCGTCCTCCTGCGCGGGAAGCACGACGACATCGAGGTCGAGATCGGACAGGTCCGCTCCCGGCAGCTCGAATCCTGAAGGGTTGTCGGCGTCTTCCACGTCGACGGCGCCCGAGAGCTTGTCGGGAACGCGCTCCTTCAGCGCTTCGATCGACTCGCTGTCGTCCTCGGTCTTGCGGGGGGCGTCGTAATCGGTGGCCATGCGGGAACGTCTCAACTTCCGGGATTCGCGGGGTGCGCAAGCCCTCTCGGGCGGCGATAGTTTGCACGACGGATCTGCATTTGGCAAATGCAGTGTCTGGCGGGTGCACCGTGCGAGGGCATCAAACTCGCGGCGCGCGCACGATATTCCCGGAGCCCCGCCGCCCCTGTGTAAGCATGGGGCGCACACGCAGGATCGGAGGGGCGTTCGCATGGAACAGCTCAAGGTGATCGGAACCGAGGATGATCGTCTCGTCCTGGCGACCGAGTCGGGCGACAGGTTCTCGCTGTCCGTCGACGACGTGCTGCGCTACGAACTCCGCAAGGCACGGCGGGAACGCGACGCCGAGGCGCCTGCGACGCGCCCGAGCCCGCGCGAGATCCAGGGCCACATCCGCGCCGGGCTCTCCGCGCAAGAGGTGGCCGATCTCCTCGGCGCCCGCGTCGAGGACGTCGCCCGCTTCGAGGGGCCTGTGCTCGCAGAGCGCGAACATGTGGTCGGCCAGGCGCTGGCTATCCCGGTGCTGCTCGGCGGCGACTTCGAGAACGACGGCCACCCCACCTTCGGCTCGGCGGTGCGGGGCAAGCTCGCTGAGGCGGGTGCATCGCGCGAGCGGTGGACGAGCTGGAAAGAGCCCACCGGGTGGATCGTGAAGCTCGAGTTCACCGCGAACGATGTCGATCACGACGCCCGCTGGGGCTTCGACCCCCGTCGCGGCATCCTCTCGCCGCAGAACGCCGACGCGATCCAGCTCTCGCGGCAGGGTTCCCTGCCCGAGGGGCTCATCCCCCGGCTGCGTGCGCTCGAGGTCACCCCTCCCAAGGACGACACCCGGTTCGACAGCGGCGCATTCGGCCCCCGTCGCATCCCGGATGCCGAGACCGCGTCGCCGGACCTGCCGGCCCCGGCCGCCCCCGCGGTTCAGGAGGCTGCGATGAAACGGGCGAACGAGACGCTCGTCACCTCCGCAGAGACGGCAGACCTCCTCGAGGCGCTGCGTCGTCGCCGCGGCCAGCGCGAGCCGCTGCCCGGCGCCGAAGAGGTCGCGACGATGCGCTCCCACGCCCCGGTGGCGCTGTTCGACGCGCTCGAGCCCGGCTACGACGAGTCGGCCGCAGACGGCGACGACATCGACGCGCGGCCGGAATACGAGGTCCAGCCTTCCGCGGTCGCCGAGGCAGGGCGCCGCAAGGGGCGCACCTCGATGCCGTCGTGGGACGAGATCGTCTTCGGCGCCCGCACCGAAGACTGACGCGTCAGCGCTCTCACGCGAAGGCTCCGAGCCTGACGAGCGGGACGATGCGCTCGTCGTCGGTGAGTGAACCGTGCTGACCCACCATCTTCTGGGCCGCTTTGTCTGCGAGTCGATCGTCGTAGTAGGCGATGCCCGCGCGCGGCGCGACGATCACGTCGCCGATCCGACCGCGCACGTCGGCGTGGACCTCCCCGAACAAGCCGGCGGCGAACGCCTCGTCGCGTGAAAGGACCCACGACCGCGAAGACTCCGCGTCGTGCCAGGTCGAGAGCACCCGGGGCGCTTGCCCTTCCTCGGCATACAGGTGCAGCATCCGCGGCTCGCCGCCGATGAGGCGCACGCCGTCGAGGAGTTCGCTCGCCTCATCGAGCAGCACATGGCGGTGCCGGGGAACGTCGATCATCCCGTGGTCGGCGGTGACGATGACCCCGGTTCCGGGTGCGAGGGCGGTGTCCAGGGCGCGAGCGGCGGCATCCACGCGTTCGAGCGAAGCCACCCACTCGTCCGACTGCCATCCGCGCTTGTGGCCGATGCCGTCGAGTTCGGGGGCGTACAGATACGTGAAGGACCCCGGATGCCGCGCCGCGAGGTCGGCGGCGCGCGCCACGCGCGCCGCGAGGTCGTTCTCGCCGTGGAACTCGGCGCCGTCGAGCGTGGCCGCGGTGAAACCGGTGCCGGCGTACTCGCCCTTCGTGACGGCGAAGCAGGGCCGCCCTGACGTGGACGTGAGCGGCGCGGAGCGCTGCCAGGCGAGCGGGAGCCCGTCGGTGTCCCACCCGCGCAGCTGATTGACGACGTCGTCGGTGCCGGGGATGCGCGCCCGGTAGCCGACGATCCCGTGCTCGCCGGGCGGGGTGCCGGTGAGAAGGCTGGTCAGCGCCGACGCGGTGGTCGAGGGGAAGACGGTGCGTGCGACGTCCTTCCGACCTCCGGCCTGAGTGAGGAAGCGTGCGTGGCCGGCGCGAGCGCGCAGGTTCGCGATGCCGAGACCGTCGATCACGAACACGATCGCGCTTCGCGCGGGTGCGAACCACTCCGAGCGAGCATCGAGCGCCGCCATCATCTGCGGGACGACACCGGTGAGGCTCCGGGCGTGCGAGGGGTCCGCGGGTAGGCTGAGGGACATCGGGGTCAGTCTCGCACACCCGCGTGGACCCCTTCGCTCCGCCGTCACCCGAGGCCCTTCGCTATGCCTGCTTCCCGCACCGATTCCGCTCCCGCCGACCACGGACGCATCGAAGACGTCGACGTCTCCGTCGAGATGCAGGGATCGTTCCTCGAGTACGCGTACTCGGTCATCTACTCCCGCGCGCTCCCCGACGCCCGGGACGGGCTCAAGCCCGTCCAGAGGCGCATCCTGTTCCAGATGGCAGACATGGGGCTGCGCCCCGACCGCGGTCACGTCAAGAGCGCCCGCGTCGTCGGCGAGGTGATGGGAAAGCTCCATCCCCACGGCGATGCGCCCATCTACGACGCTCTCGTGCGCCTGGCCCAGCCCTTCTCGCTGCGCGTGCCGCTCATCGACGGGCACGGCAACTTCGGCTCGCTCGACGACGGTCCGGCGGCGCCCCGTTACACCGAGGCGCGGCTCGCTCCCCCGGCTCTCGCCCTCACCGAGAACCTCGACGAGGACGTCGTCGACTTCATCCCGAACTACGACGGCCAGTTCCAGCAGCCCGAGGTGCTGCCGGCGGCGTTTCCGAACCTCCTCGTCAACGGCACGACCGGCATCGCGGTCGGCATGGCGACCAACATGGCGCCGCACAACCTGATCGAGGTGGTCGGCGCCGCGATCCACCTGCTCGACAATCCCGAGGCCACCACGAGCGAGCTCATGGAGTTCGTCCCCGGTCCCGATCTGCCCTCGGGCGGGATCATCGTCGGCCTCGACGGCATCAAAGACGCCTACGCGAACGGACGCGGCAGCTTCAAGACCCGGGCCAAGGTGTCGATCGAGTCCCTGGGGCCGCGCCGCACCGGCATCGTCGTCACCGAGCTGCCCTACCTCATCGGCCCGGAACGCATCATCGAGAAGATCAAGGATGCCGTCACCGCGAAGAAGCTGCAGGGCATCGCCGACGTCACCGACCTCACCGACCGCCACCACGGGCTTCGGCTCGTCATCGGCATCAAGACCGGATTCGACGCGCAGGCGGTGCTGGAGCAGCTCTACCGCCTGACTCCGCTCGAGGACTCCTTCAGCATCAACAACGTCGCGCTCGTGGCCGGCCAACCGCAGACGCTGGGGCTGCGGGAGCTCCTGCGCGTGTATCTCGACCACCGCCTCAGCGTGGTCACCCGCCGCAGCCAGTACCGCCTCGCCCGCAAGAAGGAGCGCCTGCACCTCGTCGAGGGTCTCCTCATCGCGATCGTCGACATCGACGAGGTCATCCAGGTCATCCGCACCTCCGACGACGGCGAACAGGCGCGGCTGCGCCTGATGGACGTCTTCGACCTGTCGCAGCCCCAGGCCGAGTACATCCTCGAGCTTCGCCTGCGGCGTCTCACCCGGTTCTCGCGCATCGAACTCGAGACGGAGCGCGACACGCTCAAGACCGAGATCGCTCAGCTCGAAGAGCTGCTCGGCAGCGAGGTCCTGCTGCGCGCGCAGGTCGCGCGTGAACTCGACGCTGCGGCGGAGACCTACGGCACGCCGCGGCGTACGCTGCTGCTCAACGGCGGTCCCGTCGCCGCACGCTCCTCGCGCGCGGCGGCCGCGGCCGCCGATCTGCAGATCGCCGACGCCCCGTGCCGCGTCTTCCTCTCGTCGACGGGTCGCATGGTGCGTGCCGAACTCGCTCCCGATGCGATCGGCGGCGGCATCGTCCCACCGTCGCGACGGGCCAAGCACGACGCCGTGCTCTCGAGCGTCGACGCGACCACCCGCGGAGATCTCGGCGCCGTCACGAGCGCGGGCCGCCTCATCCGCTTCTCGCCGGTCGACCTCCCATCGGTCCCGGGCAATTCGGTTCAGCTGGCCGCCGGAACGCGCGCGGACCAGTATCTGGCGCTCGGCAGCGGCGAGCACGTCGTCGCGGTGGTGCCGCTCGTCGCGTCGCCCGCCATCGCGGTGGGTACCGCGCAGGGTGTCGTCAAGCGGGTCGTGGCGACGGAACTGTCGAACAAGCACGACATCGAGATCATCGCCCTGAAAGACGGCGACCGCGTCGTCGGCGCAGCGCCCGCGCCCGACGACGCCGAGATGGTCTTCGTCTCGTCCGACGCCCAGCTGCTGCGGTTCGAGGCCGGCTCCGTCCGACCGCAGGGGCGCGCCGCGGGCGGCATGGCCGGCATCCGTCTCACCCCCGGTGAGAGTGTCGTCTTCTTCGGAATCGTGGATGCCGCGGCATCCGCTCCCGTCGTCGTCACGATCGCGGGCAGCACGCAGGCGCTCCCGGGCACGGACGCGGGCACCGCGAAGGTCTCCGACTTCTCCGAGTACCCGCCGAAGGGCCGGGCCACCGGCGGCGTTCGGGCGCAGCGGTTCCTCAAGGGCGAGGACGCCCTGACTCTCGCGTGGGTCGGCGACGAGCCGCGCGCGGTCGCCGCCGACGGTGCGACACGGGCCCTCCCGCCCACCGGCGCGAAGCGGGATGCCTCCGGACAGCCCCTCGACGGCGTGATCGCCGCCGTCGGCACCGCGATCGGCTGAGCCGGACCGGTTGCGCGAAGGACGTCAGGCGTCGATGCGGTCGCGCTCCAGGCGTCCGCTCGACTCGATGATGAACTCCTTGCGCGGAGCGACGTCGTTCCCCATGAGGAGTTCGAAGACGGATGCCGCGGCCTCGGCATCCTGCATCCGCACGCGCCGGAGCGTGCGACCGGCGCGATCCATCGTCGTCGTCGCCAGCTGGTCGGCATCCATCTCGCCGAGACCCTTGTAGCGCTGCACCGGCTCCTGCCAGCGCTTGCCGGTCTTCGTGAGCTTCGCCAGCAGCGTGTGGAGCTCGGGCTCGGAGTACGTGTAGATCGTCTCGTTCGGCTTGGAGCCCGGATTCATGACGATCACGCGGTGCAGCGGAGGCACGGCGGCGTAGACGCGTCCGTCGTCGATGAGGGGGCGCATGTAGCGGAAGAACAGCGTCAGCAGGAGCGTCCGGATGTGAGCGCCGTCGACGTCGGCGTCGCTCATGAGGATCACCTTGCCGTAGCGTGCGGTGTCGAGATCGAAGGATCGACCGGACCCGGCGCCGATCACCTGGATGATCGCCGCGCACTCGGCGTTCGAGAGCATGTCGCTGATCGACGCCTTCTGGACGTTGAGGATCTTGCCGCGGATAGGCAGCAGCGCCTGATACTCGCTGTTGCGGGCGAGCTTGGCCGTGCCGAGCGCGGAATCGCCCTCGACGATGAACAGTTCGGAGGCCTCGACGTCGTTGGTGCGGCAGTCGGCGAGCTTCGCGGGGAGTGACGACGACTCGAGCGCGTTCTTGCGGCGCTGGGTTTCTTTGTGGGTGCGCGCGGAGATGCGCGCCTTCATCTCGGCGACGACCTTGTCGAGCAGGAGGCTCGTCTGCGCCTTGTCGTCGCGCTTGGGCGAGGAGAACCGTGCGGCGAGCTCGCGCGTGACGACGTTCGCGACGATCTGGCGGACCGCCGGCGTCCCGAGCACCTCCTTGGTCTGGCCCTCGAACTGCGGCTCGGGGATCCGCACGGTCAGCACCGCCGTGAGGCCGGCGAGGATGTCGTCCTTCTCGAGCTTGTCGTTGCCGACCTTCAGGCGCCGGGCGTTCTGTTCGACCTGCGTGCGCAGCACCTTCATGAGGCCGAGGTCGAAGCCGGCTTGATGCGTGCCGCCCTTGGGCGTGGCGATGATGTTCACGAACGACCGGCTCGTCGTCTCGTAGCCGGTCCCCCAGCGGACCGCGACGTCGACGTGGCACTCGCGCTCGACCTCGGTCGGGATCATCGCGCCGGTCGGCTGGAGGACCGGAACCGTCTCGGTGAAGGTGCCGCTGCCGGTGAGGCGCCACGTGTCGGTGATCGCGGCATCCGGCGCGAGGAACTCGGCGAACTCGGAGATGCCGCCGTCGAAGCGGTAGCTGGTCTCGAGCGACTCGTCGGTTCGCTCGTCGCGCACCACGATCTCGAGTCCTGGAACGAGGAACGCCGTCTGACGCGCGCGCTGCTCGAGCTCCTGCAGATTGAACGCGGCGTCCTTCGTGAAGATCTGCTGATCTGCCCAGTAGCGGATCCGCGTGCCGGTCACGCCCCGTGCGGTCTTCCCGACGACGCGCAGCTCGCTGCGCTCCTCGAACGGAGTGAACGCGGATGACGGGCTGCCGTTCGCGAAGTTGCCCGGCTCGCCGCGATGGAACGACATCGCCCAGGTCTTGCCGCCGCGGTCGACCTCGACGTCGAGCCGCTCCGAAAGGGCGTTGACGACCGAGGCGCCCACGCCGTGGAGACCACCCGAGGCGGCGTAGGATCCGCCGCCGAACTTGCCGCCCGCGTGGAGCTTCGTGAAGACGACCTCGACGCCCGACAGCCCGGTGCGCGGCTCGATGTCCACGGGAATGCCCCGCGCGCGGTCGCGCACCTCGACGCTGCCGTCGGCGTGGAGGACGATGTCGATGCGGGATCCGTGACCCCCGAGGGCCTCGTCGACGGAATTGTCGATGATCTCCCACAGGCAGTGCATGAGGCCGCGAGAGTCGGTCGAGCCGATGTACATGCCGGGCCGCTTGCGAACCGCCTCGAGCCCTTCGAGCACCTGCAGATGGTGGGCGGAATACTCGGCGGTCACAATCTCCCATCGTAGGCGGGGCACCCGACACCGCACTCTCGACACGCTCCGAGGCCGTCGGGGGTACGCGCTCAGCGAAATGTCACCGGTTCGCGGCATTCTCGAAACATCGCCGTGGTTGTATTTCAGGACAGCACGGGAGTTCTACATCTACGAGGAGGCACCGAGATGACCACGCTTTCGCCCCACGCCGAGCCGGGTTCCGTCCTTGAGCACCGCCTCACCGCGGCCGACCGCTGCGATTCCTGCGGCGCACAGGCCTACATCGCGGCCGAAGTCAACGGCAGCGAGCTGCTGTTCTGCGCACACCACGGCCGCAAGTACGAAGAGAAGCTCCGCACGATCGCGACGTCGTGGCACGACGAGACGGCTCGTCTGATCGAGTCCTGACCCGGCGGGTCACGCGCCCGCGTACGAGCGTGTGACCAGCGGAGAGACCCGTACCGCGATTTCCTCGCCGATCGTGTCGATCGACTCGGCGAGATCTGTCGCCGAGGATTCTCCGTTCGCGCCGGGTCCGTAGATCACGACCACGTCGCCGGGTGCGGCATCCGCCCAGGCACCGACTTCCGACTCCACCGCGCCGATCCGCCGCAGCGTGCGAGCACCGGCGGGGGTGCCCACCCTCACACGACCCGCCAGCGGCGACGGCAACCCGTCGAGGTGGCCGATGCCGACGATCACGCGGTCCTCCTCGATGCGCAGGACGCGGGCTTCGAGGCGGGCGATCGGGCGGATTCCGAGCGCTGGTTCGCCGGGCCCGCCGGCGGGACGGATGCCATAGCAGAACGCCCCGACGCGGACGAGGTCGTAGCGGAACTCGGGCCGCGCGAACGACGCCGCGCTGGCGGCGAGATGGCGAACCGACGGTCGGAGACCGGCCGAGCGGGCCACGGCGACGGCGTCGTCGAAGATCGCGCGAGCGGCGTCGTCTTCGGCATCCGACGCTTCGGCGATGTGGCTCCAGACCCCCGCCACCTCGATCCTCCCCTCGGCGACGAGGGTGGCGGCCCGAGCCACGAAGGCGGGCCAGTCTTCGGGTCTCACGCCGTTGCGATGCAGCCCCGAGTCGATCTTGAGATGCACGCGCACCGGTCGACCTGCCGAGCGGGCGGCGGCCGCGGCGTCCTCGAGCAGATCGGCATCCCCGACTCCGAGGTCGAGGTCGTATGCCACCGCGGCTGCGACATCGACGGGAGACGCCGCGATCCACGAGAACACCCGGGCGTCGGCCCCGAGTGCGGCGCGGACGCGCATGCCGGTCTGCACATCGAACGCGCCGAACCACGTGACGCCGTCGCGCCAGGCACGCGCGACGACGGCCTCGAGGCCGTGAGCGTAGGCGTCGTCCTTCACGACGAGCATGACCTTCGCGTCACCGACCGTCGCACGGATGTGGGCGATGTTCGCGGCGAGAGCGTCGAGGTCGACGTGCAGCACCGCACTCATCCGCCGTGCTCCCGCGTGGCGCGGAGGCCCACAGTCGTGACGAGTTCCGCAGCCGTCATGTTCGTCGGGCCGGTCCAGGCGGCCAGCGACGGATCGCCCTGGGCGGGATCGCCGAAGTAGACGGCCTCGTCGCCGCGTGCGACGTCGGCATCGGCGATCTCGACGACGCACACGTCCATCGCGACACGTCCGATGATCGTGTGCCGGATGCCGCGGATGCCGACCTCGGCGCGGTTGCCGAGCCCGCGGACGATGCCCTGCGCATAGCCGCCCGTCACGAGGGCCACGCGTGTGTCTGACGCGGCGCGATACGCGTAGCCGTACGAGACCCCCTCCCCTGATCGCAGCGCCTTGACGCTCAGCACGGTGCCGCAGAGCCGCATCACCGGTACCGCGTCCTGCGCTCCGCCGGGAAGCCCGAACACCGTCAGGGGGTCGAGCGTCGGCTCGTCGTGGGTGAGGCGCGCGCCGGGCAGGGCTGCGCGCGCTGCCGCGCCGAACACCTCGTCGACGCGGAAGCGATCGATGCCGGCGGCCGTCAGGGCCGCGATCACGGCATCCGCGCCATGGCCCCACGCATCGGCACGGAGGTCTGCGACCGCGGGGATTCCCGCCTGCAGAATGCTCGCGGCGAGCCGCGCGTTGCGCTCGAGGGCCGATGCCGACACGCGTGCAACGGGCGCGCTGTTCGGCTGTGCGGTCGGCACGGAGGCCTCACGCCCAGGGTTCGCCGGATCCACCGCTCTAGACTATCCGGGTCCCCCGTTCCCGATCCCGGAGCACGCATGCCTACTCAGGGTCTCGGCCTCGCGCCGCGCCTTCGCTATCTCGCCGGACGCGCCCGTCGCATCGATGTCGGATCGGTGCTCGAGCGCGCCAAGGAGACGTCTGCGCAGCACGGCAAGTGGCTGCCGGCGGTCGTGGTCGACATGCTGTGGTCGGCGGGATTCCGCCAGGTGGGTTTTCAGGACTACGTCGACTACGACTTCGCCATCCTCACCACGGCGGAGCGGGCGACGTACATGACGCATCCGGTCTCGAACCAGCTGTCGCAGAAGTACGATCACCCCGACTTCCGGCATCTGTTCCAGGACAAAGTCGCGTTCGACCGCGTGTTCAGCGAGCATCTGCGCCGCGAGTGGATGGTGGTCGATGACACCAACGCCGACGATGTCCGCGCATTCGCCGAGAAGCACGGCACGATCGTCACGAAGGAGCCGGTGGGTCAGGCGGGCACGGGCGTCCACCGCTACCACGCCGCCGACGTCGCCGACTGGGCCGAGTTCCATGCAGGCCTGCTCTCGCGCGGCGAGCTGCTGATCGAAGAGGTCATCCGCCAGCACGCCGACCTCGCCGCGGTGTGTCCCGGCACGGTGAACACGACGCGCGTGACGGCGTTCTTCGACGGCGAGAAGACCCACATCCTCGCGATGGCCCAGAAGTTCGGGCGGGGCGCTGTGAGCGACCAGATGACCTTCGGCGGCTTCTACACGATGCTGGACGAGGACGGGCACGCCGTCGGGCCCGGCTACGACTCGCACGCCCACGTCCACGAGCGCCACCCCGACAGCGACTTCGTGATCGCCGACTTCCAGCTGCCGATGATCGACGAGGTGAAGGCGTTCGTCGACCAGGTCGCGCGCGTCGTGCCCCAGGTGCAGTACGTGGGGTGGGACATCGTCGTCACTCCCGACGGCCCGGTGCTCGTCGAGGGCAACTGGGGGGCCGGGGTCTACGAGAACAAGCCCAGCGTCACCGGCATCCGCACGGGGCACAAGCCGCGCTACCGGGCCGCGATCGGCTTCTGACTACAGGGCGCGGACGATGCCGAGCGGCGTCGATTCGTGCCCCTGGCCGAGCGGGTTGTCCTTCAGGATCGCGACGAGCCGCTTCTCGGCGGCCTTGTCGAGGGTCGACCCCAGGATGTTGCCGCCGAGGTCGTTGATGTCGACGACCGCGACCTCGGGGACGCTGCCCAGCAGCTCCCTGAGGTGGCGCGCCACCTCGCGCGGACGCTCGGGGCCGAGCACGACCGCCTTGTTGTAGGGCGGGATCGTGCCGCTGGTCGGTCCGTCGATCGCGCGCGCCTTGTCGCCGGCGATCCGGTAGAAATCGCCCTTGCGGCCGAACGCCTTGGTGACCGCCGCGACGGCCGCCGCGAGAAGTATCCGCGGGGTGCCGCACTCCCTCAGCGCCATCTCCATCGTCTCGGGCATGCCGAGGCCGATGCCGTACGGCGTGCGCGTGACGTACTTCGACAGGAACAGCGCGAGTCGGCGCGGCGTGATGTCCTCGACGAGATACGAGCGGCCCTGCGTGATCGCGACGATCTTCTCGGTCACGAACAGCAGGTCACCCGGCCGAACCGCGGCCTCAGCGTTTTCGCGGATGAAGGCGTCGAGGTCGTCGCCCGGCATCACGACCCGCGTGCGGATCGGGATGCGGGCGAACGACGAGCCTTCGATCTGGACGGTGAGCGCCTTGCCGGCGTTCGCCTCGCTCACTCGAGGTAGTCCCGCAGCGACTGCGATCGGGACGGATGCCGCAGCTTCGCCATCGTCTTCGACTCGATCTGGCGGATCCGCTCGCGCGTGACGCCGAACGTGTCGCCGATCTGGTCGAGCGTCTTGGGCTGACCGTCGCCGAGGCCGAAGCGCATGCGGATGACGCCTGCTTCACGCTCGGAGAGCGAGTCGAGGAGCGACTCGAGCTGACGCTGCAGCATGGTGAAGCCCACAGCGTCGGCCGGGACGACCGCCTCAGTGTCTTCGATCAGGTCGCCGAACTCGCTGTCGCCGTCCTCGCCGAGCGGGGTGTGCAGCGAGATGGGCTCGCGGCCGTACTTCTGCACCTCGATGACCTTCTCGGGGGTCATGTCGAGTTCGCGGCTGAGCTCTTCGGGCGTGGGCTCGCGTCCCAGATCCTGGAGCATCTGGCGCTGGACGCGCGCGAGCTTGTTGATGACCTCGACCATGTGGACGGGGATGCGGATGGTGCGGGCCTGGTCGGCCATGGCGCGTGTGATCGCCTGACGGATCCACCACGTCGCGTAGGTCGAGAACTTGAAGCCCTTGGTGTAATCGAACTTCTCCACCGCGCGGATGAGACCGAGATTGCCCTCCTGGATGAGGTCCAGGAACTGCATGCCGCGACCGGTGTAGCGCTTGGCGAGCGAGACCACGAGACGGAGGTTCGCGCCGAGCAGGTGGCTCTTGGCTCGCTGGCCGTCTCGAGCGACCCACTGGAGGTCCAGACCCAGCTGGGAGGACTTCTCGGCAGCCGACATGTGCGACAGCTTCTCTTCGGCGAACAGACCCGCCTCGATACGCATCGCGAGCTCGACCTCTTCGGCCGCGTTCAGCAGCGGAACCTTGCCGATCTGCTTCAGGTAGTCCTTGACCGGGTCGGCGGTGGCGCCGGTGATCTGGGTCGAGTAGACGGGGATGTCATCCTCGTCGTTCGACGAGATGACGATCGCGCCAGTCGGCAGCGGCTCGCTGAACGCGGGCTTGGTGTTCTCCTCGTCGTCATCCTCGTCATCGGCGGGAGCGGCCTCGGGCTCTTCGACCACCGCTGCCTTCGCGCCGCGGCGGGCGGCGGGACGTGCGGGAGCGTCGTCATCCGCGTCGTCGGCGTCGAGTTCGACATCGTCGAGCACGACCTCGTCGTCGAGTTCCTCGACATCGTCGGAGGCGTCGGATGCCGACTTCTTCGCGGTCTTGGGTGCAGCCTTCGCCTTCGCCGGTGCCTTCGCGGCGGGCTTCGCCTTCGCTGCGGTGGTCTTCGCCGCCGTCGTGCGGGGAGCCTTGACGGTGGCGGTCGTCTCTTCTGCCTCGGTGTCCTTCGCCGCGCCGGAGCGGGCCTTGGTGTTCGTGCCTGGGGTCACGGTTCGCCTTTCACCGGAAAACGCGAATCGCACGCCCCCGGTCGATTTCGGACACTAGTAAGACCCTTGTCAAGTCCCCGCTCAGCCGGACGGAGTCCAGCCGAGCAGTGTGACAACGGGTCAGAGTGTCTATTGTCTCATACTTGCCGTGCGGCGCCAGCATCCCTGCCGGCCGATCCGCACAGCCTCTTCCGACAACGCCCCGCGTCGCGTGGGAATTCCGTCAGAGGCCGCGCTTGTCCTCGTCGCCCGTGGGCCTCGAGGCGAGGAAGCGTTCGAGCTCGGCGGCCAGTTCATCCGCGCTCGGCAGGTCGCCCGTGTGGATCATCGGGGTCGCGAGGGTGGAACCGGCCATGTACGCGTCGTAGCGCTCCTCGAGCCCCTGCACCATGCGCGAGAGCTCATCGCTGCCTGCAACCTGGTCGTCGACCTTGGCGAGATACTCGCGATTCTCCTCGCGGAGCTCGTCACCGGCGAAGACGAGACCGGTGGCCACCGTCAGGCTGTCCAGCGCCGCGAGCGCCGCCGCCGGGTATTCGGTGTCGCCGAGGTAGTGGGGCACGAGCAGCACGAACCCGGCCACGTGCGCGCCGGCCTCGGCGAAGCGGAACTCGAGAAGATGCCCTGCCGTCGACGGGACCTGGGTGTGGGGCTGCCACACGGAGTGTGCTTCGGTCAGCTCGGAGCGGGTGCCGCTCACCGTGGTCCCGATGGGCCGTGTGTGCGGGACCGGCATCGGAATTGCGTGCACCCACGTGACGGTCGCGACGCCGTATGCAGCGGCGAGGTCGAGGACCGATCTTGCGAAGGCGTCCCACGCGAAGTCCGGCTCGTAGCCGGTGAGGACGAGGAACGGCTGGCCGAGCGAATCGTGGACGAACGAGAGCTCCAACCGCGGCGGTCGGTAGTCGGTGAGGTGATCCTGCTCGAAGGAGACGAGCGGGCGGCGGGCGCGGTAGTCCAGGAGCACGTCGTTGGAGAAGACCGCGAGGGGCGTCGGGTCGAGGTCATCGCGGACGTAGTCGACCAAGCGGCTCACGGCGCTGCCGGCGTCGGTGAAGCCGGTGAGGGCGATGACGAGCGGCAGTCCGCGCGGAACCGGTGGCGCGGACGCCGCGCGCTCGAAAAGCGGACCGGACAGGGGCATGGCTCCATGCTACGAGTCGCCGATCGGGCACAGGTCGTCGTCGTCGCGCTCAGAGCGAACAGTCTCGCGAACCTAGGATGGGGGTCATGTCGTTTCCCGACCTCGCGTACACCACCGACCCGATCCGAGATTCAGAAGCCGACCTGATCCTGCTGGCGCTGCCGCCGCTGGACGCCGCCGACGCCGCTGACCTTGCCGAGTGGCCGGGCCTGCGCGAAGCGCTTTCGGCCATCGGCTTCACGGGCGGGAACGGCGTCGTCTCCCGGGTCTACGCGCCCGAGAGCACCACACGTCCGCTCGCCGTCGTGGGAACGGGCAAGGGGGCGGATGCCGCAGCCCTGCGCGACGCCGTCGGAGCTGCCGTTCGCACCCTGACGGGATTCCCGACGATCGCCGTCGCGGCGCCGACGGCAGACCCCGAGCGCTGGCGCGTACTCGCCGAGGGCGCAGGGCTCGGCGGATACCGCTTCGACGGGTACAAGACGGAGGCGCCGAAGGCGCGCGCGGCGCGCGTCGTGGTGCACGGGACATCGGCGCCCGACGAGGCTGCGCTCGCCGGCGTCGTCGCCTCCGCGTCGGCTGTCGCGCTTGTGAAGGACCTCGTCTCGACGCCCGCCGAATGGCTCGGCCCCGCGGATCTCGCCGACGCCGCGGTCGCGGCGGTCGCCGGTCTCGACGTGACCGTCGAGGTGCTCGACGAGACCGCGCTGCGCGACGGCGGCTATGGCGGCATCCTCGGCGTCGGCCAGGGATCGGACCGACCTCCCCGCCTCATCCGACTGGAGTACGCACCGTCGGGAGCCGCTCGTCATGTCGCCCTCGTGGGCAAGGGCATCACGTTCGACACGGGCGGGCTGTCGCTCAAGCCCGCGGCCTCGATGGTCGGCATGAAGTACGACATGTGCGGCGCGGCGACCGCCCTGGCCGTGCTTCGGGCGGTCGCCACGATCGGCGCCCCCGTGAAGGTGACGGCGTGGCTGTGCGTCGCCGACAACATGCCGTCGGGCCGCGCGACTCGTCCGGGCGATGTGCTGCGGATGCTCGACGGCACGACGGTCGAGGTGCTCAACACCGACGCCGAGGGTCGACTCGTGCTCGCGGACGGTCTCGTCGCCGCCAGCCGGGAGCACCCGGACGTGATCGTCGACGTCGCGACTCTCACCGGCGCCATCACCGTCGCGCTCGGCAACCGGCACGCCGGCGTCATGGGCGACGACGAGGCTGTTGCGGAGTACCTCGCGGCCGCGGAGGCGGCCGGCGAGCTCGCGTGGCGCCTGCCACTGCCGGCGCACATGATCGATGAGCTCGACTCCCCCATCGCCGACCTCCAGAACGCCAAGATCGGCGATCCGGCGGGTGGATCGCTGTTCGCGGGCCTTTTCCTGCGACACTTCGTCGGGCGCGTCGGCGACGAGCCCGATGCGGCGCGGATCCCGTGGGTCCATCTCGACATCGCGGGCG
This sequence comes from Microbacterium sp. 2FI, assembly GCF_005502885.1. Classification (GTDB taxonomy): domain Bacteria; phylum Actinomycetota; class Actinomycetes; order Actinomycetales; family Microbacteriaceae; genus Microbacterium. Next base: position 151,751 of record NZ_SCMR01000002.1, on the reverse strand, counting down.
TCGGCATGAACAAGAGCGGCGGCTACGGCTTCACAGACAAGGGACCGACCGCCGCTACGGTGCGGAGCCTCATCGGCTTCGTCACGGGAGGAGCAGTACGATGACCGAGCACACCTTCGACCTCGTCGTCCTCGGCGGCGGCAGCGGCGGCTACGCCGCAGCGCTGCGAGCGGCCGAGCTCGGCAAGACCGTCGCACTCGTCGAGAAGGACAAGGTGGGCGGCACCTGCCTCCACCGTGGCTGCATCCCGACGAAGGCCCTGTTGCATGCCGCCGAGGTGGCCGAGACCGCACGGGATGCGTCTGCCATCGGCATCCGTGCGACCTTCGAGGGGATCGATCCCGCGGGCGTCCGCGCGTATCGCGAGGGCATCGTGGCCAAGAAGTTCAAAGGTCTCGAAGGGCTCGTCCGGGCGCGCGGAATCACCGTCGTCGCCGGGGAGGGTCGCCTCGAAGCCGGGCCCGCCGTCCGTGTCGGCGACGACCTGTACCGCGGCACGGACGTGGTTCTCGCGACCGGCTCGTACAGCCGGTCGCTCCCCGGTCTCGACATCGGAGGGCGCATCCTCACCAGCGAGCACGCGCTCGAGCTCGACGAGATCCCCTCGCGCGTCGTCATCCTCGGCGGTGGGGTGATCGGCGTCGAGTTCGCGAGCGTATGGAAATCGTTCGGCGTCGACGTCACGATCGTCGAGGCGCTGGACCATCTCGTCCCGAACGAGGACATCGCCCTGTCGAAGGGGCTCGAGCGGGCGTTCCGGCGGCGAGGCATCGCGTCGTCGCTCGGTGTCCGCTTCCAGAGCGCTTCCCAGACCTCGGATGCCGTCACGGTGACGCTCGAGGACGGCAAGACGTTCGAGGCGGACTACCTGCTCGTCGCCGTGGGCCGCGGTCCTCTGACGGCCGGTCTGGGCTTCGAGGAGGCCGGGATCACGCTGGATCGCGGCTTCGTCGTCACAGATGAGCGCCTCCGCACCGACGCCGCCGGCATCTGGGCCGTCGGAGACATCGTCCCCGGGCTCCAGCTCGCGCATCGCGGCTTCCAACAGGGCATCTTCGTGGCCGAGGAGATCGCGGGCCTCAATCCCGTCGTGATCCCCGACGCGCAGATTCCGAAGGTCACCTACTGCAGCCCCGAGGTCGCCTCGGTCGGGCTCACCGAAGTCCAGGCGCAGGCGGCGCACGGCGCCGACGCGGTCGTCGCCTACGAGTACAACCTCGCCGGCAACGGCAAGAGCGAGATCCTGGGAACCGCCGGAATCGTCAAAGTCGTGCGGGCGAAGGACGGCCCCGTGCTCGGCGTGCACCTTCTCGGCGACCGGGTGGGGGAACTCATCTCCGAGGGCCAGCTCGTGGTCGGCTGGGAAGCACATCCCGAGGACATCGCGCCCTATCTCCACGCACACCCGACGCAGAGCGAGGCCCTGGGCGAAGCCTTCCTCGCTCTCGCTGGCAAGCCGCTCCACGCGCTCTGACGCCGAGCGGCAGACGGCATCACTAAGCTAGAACGATCAGGCATCCTGAAGGAGAAAATCCCATGAGCACTTCCGTGGTCCTCCCCGCGCTCGGCGAGAGCGTCACCGAGGGAACGGTCACCCGCTGGCTGAAGAACGTCGGCGACACCGTCGAGGCCGACGAAGGTCTGCTCGAGATCTCCACCGACAAGGTGGACACCGAGATTCCGTCGCCGGTGAGTGGCGTGATCGAGGAGATCCTCGTCCAGGAGGACGAAACCGTCGAGGTCGGCGCCGTTCTGGCGAAGATCGGCGACGGTTCGGGTGCATCGTCGGCACCGGCCTCCGAGGACGCCGCGCCCGCCGCCGAGGGGGCACCCGAGCCCGCTCCGGCGGCTGAAGCCGCGCCCGAACCGGCTCCCGCGGCTGAAGGAGCCCACCCCGAGCCCGCCACCGCGCCGTCTGCGGCGTCGGCGGGCAAGGAGGTACTCCTCCCCGAACTCGGAGAGAGTGTGACCGAGGGAACGGTCACCCGTTGGCTGAAGAGCGTCGGCGACGACGTCGCACTCGATGAGCCGCTGCTCGAGATCTCGACCGACAAGGTCGACACCGAGATCCCCTCGCCCTTCGCCGGCGTCCTGCAGGAGATCCTCGTCCAGGAGGACGAGACGATCGCCGTCGGCAGCGCGCTCGCTCGCATCGGCGACGGCGCTCCCGCCGCCGAGGCTCCCGCCCCTGCTCCGGCTCCCGCCGAAGCTCCGGCTCCCGCCGCCGAAGCTCCCGCTCCGGCTCCCGCCGCCCAGGCTCCCGCCCCGGCTGCCGAGGCGCCGGCGCCTGCCGCACCCGCAGCAGCATCCGACGTCGACGACGTGACCGCCTATGTCACGCCGCTCGTGCGTCGTCTCGCGCAGCAGCAGGGTGTCGACCTCGGCACTGTCACCGGCACCGGTGTCGGAGGCCGCATCCGTAAGGAGGACGTGCTGAAGGCAGCCGCCGCGGCATCCGCTCCCGCGCCGGCGACAGAGAAGGCGGCACCCGCCGCTCCGGCACCACTCGAAGTGTCGCCCCTGCGGGGCACGACCCAGCCGATGTCGCGTCTGCGCAAGGTCCTCGCCGAGCGCGCGGTGGCCTCGATGCAGTCCACGGCACAGCTCACCACGGTCGTCGAGGTCGATGTCACCAAGCTCGCGAACTTCCGCGACCAGGTGAAGAACGACTTCCTCGCCAAGACCGGCGACAAGCTGTCGTTCCTGCCGTTCTTCGCGCTTGCTGCGGCCGAGGCGCTGCAGGCGTACCCCGTCATCAACGCGACCGTCGACGGCACCGACATCGTCTACCCGGCGAGCGAGAACCTCTCGATCGCCGTCGACACCGAGCGCGGACTGCTCACACCGGTGCTCCGCGACGCGGCGGCGAAGAACCTCGCGCAGATCGCGCACGAGATCGCAGATCTCGCCGCGCGAACCCGCGACAACAAGCTCAAGCCCGACGAGCTCGCCGGCGGAACGTTCACGCTGACCAACACCGGCTCGCGCGGCGCGCTGTTCGACACCCCCGTGGTGTTCCTGCCGCAGTCGGCGATCCTCGGCACGGGTGTCGTCGTCAAGCGTCCGGGTATCGTCTCGGTCGACGGCAAGGATGCGATCTCGGTGCGCTCCTACGTGTACCTCGCGCTGTCGTACGACCACCGCGTCATCGACGGTGCCGACGCGGCTCGTTTCCTCGGAGCGGTGAAGACGCGCCTCGAGTCGGCGGCGTTCGAGGGCCAGCTCGGCATCTGATCGGACTCATGGCTGCTGCCCGACGTCATGCACGTCGCGCAGCAGCCATCGGTCTGCCACGCGCTGGATGACGACAAGCTGAGGGTCTCCCCCGCCGGCGACGTGATCCACCCGCAGCACGATCATGCCGCCCAGGTCGTCGAGCTCGGTGATGCTGCGATCCGCGCTCGGCAGATCGACGATACCCGGAGGCACGGCCGCGCCCGGATCCAGTAGGACGCCTGCGAGACACGCTTCGTCGGCGCACGCGAGGCGCCGGTCGAGCAGGTCCTGCACCACGTCGGTCGGATCGACGGCGACGGCCACGGGAGCCGCATCACTCGTCGGTGACGCGATCGCTTCCTCGGGAGACGCCACGACGGTCGGAGTGGCCGCGCCCGGCACCGATGCTGCGGGAGTGTCGGAGCCGGCCGTGGCCGGACCTCCGGCTCCGGGCCACAGCACGCCCGCTCCCAGAACGGCGACGGCCACAGCGCCGCCCACCAGGAGCGGCGCGCGCCGTGGCGCCGGGCGGGTCCGCAGCCGCCGCCAGACAGCCGTCGTCGCGCGCGAGAACGTGTCGGCGAGGTCTGCGTCGACGAAGCGCGCGAGCGCGCCGAGAGTCGAGGGCTCGGGTTCGCGCAGCACAGTCATCGCGCCGCGCGCCGGTTCGGAGGCCTCCTGCGCGAGGCGTGACACCGGCAGAACGGTGGCGAGGGGCTCGGGTGCCGCAAGAGCGAAGAGCGTGGACTCGGCGGCGGCGAACTCGGCGGCTGCGACGCGAGGACCCGACAGCGTCGTGATGAGGCGATCCCAGACGGCGTGTGCGGCGATCGTCGTTTCGGCGCTCGTGCGAAGCGCGCCGAGCAGGGCGACCGTCGCATCACACGCCGACTGGTCGCCGACCCCGGTCGCCAGCACCGGTCGACCGCCCTCGGTCAGCCACCAGTCCCCCGTGGTCGAATCGTCGCCGATCTCGGCGAGGGCGCGCACGAGGCTGACTCCGAGGGTCACCGCCTCGCCGGATGTCACCGCAACGTCGGCACGGACACGACGCCGGAGGAAGCTGTCGACGCGCTCGGTGCACACCGGGAGCGCGGCGTCGTGGCCGTCGGCTCGGCGTACGACGTCGGCTGCGCCGAGCACGTGCCCGTCCGCGGCGGCCGTCCATCCGCGCCAGTCTGCGCCGAGGGTTCGGGAGTCGACGAACACGCGCCCCTCGCCGGTGGGCAGCCACGTCAGCATGCCGGTCCACGGACCGTCGGCCGGGGCGCTGACGCGGCGCACCGCTCGATAGGAGCTGTGCAGGCGATCTTCCTGTGCGGTCACCGTGCCAGCGTGCTCCGCCGCGGCATCCCGATCCCGTCGCCGGACGGATCTGTGGACGAACGGTCGATCCGTCGTCGTTGGGGAGGAACCGAACGCGGCGCCGGAAGGTAGGCTGGACGCTATGTCCGCCCGCAGTACCGCTCCTGAAAAGCGTCCCGGCTTCTTCTCCCAGCTCCGCACCCTCTACACCTTCACGCAGAAGGCGTTCCCCTGGCTGCCGTTCCTTCTGATCGGCGTACTGCTGCTCGGTACCGCCGCCGGCGTGGCTGTGGGTCTGCTGATCCCGCCCGTCGCCATCTGGAGCGTGATCCTGTGGGGCGTGACCGGCCTGATGCTCGGCATCCTCGGGTCGCTCATGACGATGACGCGCCTGTCGACGGTCGCGATGTACCGCAAGATCGACGGGATGCCCGGTGCCACCGGGCACGTGCTGTCGACGTCGCTCGGTCGCAAGTGGCAGGCCAGTGAGATGCCGGTGGGCGTGAACCCCAAGACGCAGGAAGCCGTCTACCGCGCCATCGGCCGCGGTGGCGTCGTGATCGTGGGTGAAGGCGCGCGTGGGCGTCTCACCCGCCTTGTCAACGACGAGCGGTCGAAGGTGCAGCGCGTCGCCTCGGGCGTGCCGATCACGGTCCTCTACGTCGGCCACGGCGCCGACGAGGTCACGATCGCCAAGCTCGGCCCGACCATCAAGGCCCTTCCCAAGACGGTCGACCGCGCGACGATGGCGGCGGTCATCAAGCGCATCGACTCGGTCTCGCAGTCGCTCGCTTCGCTGCCGATCCCCAAGGGAATCGACCCCACCAAGGTGCGCGCGCCCCGACCGCGCTGAAACCACGGGGCTCAGGCGCGGACGAGGACCGTTCCGGCTGCCTTGTCGTGCACGCCGCGGTTGTCGGCGTCCCAGATCACCGCGGGAATCACGAGCGCGAGCAGGATGCTGCGCAGCGCCGGTCGCCAGAGACCCGGCCAGCCGCCGCCCACGCGCTGCACGCGGAGGCCGAGCAGCCGGTGCCCCGGGCTCCCGCCGATGGTCGGGATGAAGACCGACTGCACGACGATGAAGATCACCAGCGTCGCGATCGGGTCGTACGCGAAGAACCCGATCGAGACCACGACGGCGCAGGTCCAGTCGATGATGATCGCGCCGATCCTCCGGCCCAGTTTCGCGAGGCTGCCGGACCCCTCTTCAGGCAGCCCGATGCGTTCGCCGGGGTATGTTCCGGGGGGAAGGAAGTCGGGCATCCGTCAACCCTAACCAGCACCGCGTAACATGCCGGAAACAATGGTGTCACTACCGGGCAATGCCCCCCCGGTACGTTGCCATCAAGCCCGCTCTGCGGGCGCCCGATGCCCTACCTCTGGAGACTTCATGTTCAAAGATTCATCCGAGGTGCTGAAGTTCATCAAGGACGAGGATGTCAAGTTCCTCGACATCCGCTTCACGGATCTCCCTGGTGTCCAGCAGCACTTCAACATCCCGGCCTCGACCGTCGATGAGGAGTTCTTCACCGTCGGCCAGCTGTTCGACGGCTCCTCGATCCGTGGATTCGCGAACATCCATGAGTCCGACATGCAGCTCATCCCGGATGTCTCCACCGCGTACCTCGACCAGTTCCGCGAGGCGAAGACCCTGGTCATGATCTTCGACATCTACAACCCGCGCAACGGCGAGATCTACTCGAAGGACCCGCGTCAGGTCGCCAAGAAGGCCGAGAAGTACCTCGCCTCGACCGGCATCGCCGACACTGCGTTCTTCGCTCCCGAGGCCGAGTTCTACATCTTCGACGACGTCCGCTACGAGGTGAAGCAGAACGGCAGCTTCTACTCGGTCGACTCCGAAGAGGGCGCCTGGAACACGGGTCGCGAAGAAGAGGGCGGCAACCTCGCCAACAAGACCCCGTACAAGGGCGGCTACTTCCCGGTCAGCCCCGTCGACAAGACGGCCGACCTGCGCGACGACATCACCCTGAAGCTCATCGAGGCCGGCTTCGTCCTCGAGCGCTCGCACCACGAGGTGGGCACCGGCGGACAGCAGGAGATCAACTACCGCTTCGACACCATGGTGCACTCGGCGGACGACATCCTGAAGTTCAAGTACATCGTCAAGAACACCTCGGAGCAGTGGGGCAAGGTCGCGACCTTCATGCCCAAGCCGCTCTTCGGCGACAACGGCTCCGGCATGCACACGCACCAGTCGCTGTGGCTCGACGGCAAGCCCCTCTTCTACGACGAGAAGGGCTACGGCGGCCTGTCCGACATCGCCCGCTGGTACATCGGCGGCCTGCTCGCGCACGCCCCCGCGGTGCTTGCGTTCACGAACCCGACGATCAACTCGTACAAGCGTCTGGTCAAGGGCTACGAGGCTCCCGTGAACCTGGTCTACTCGGCCGGCAACCGCTCGGCGGCCATCCGCATCCCGATCACCGGTTCCAACCCCAAGGCGAAGCGCATCGAGTTCCGCGCTCCCGACGCCTCGGGCAACCCCTATCTCGCGTTCGCCGCGCAGCTCATGGCCGGCCTCGACGGCATCAAGAACCGCATCGAGCCGCACGAGCCGGTCGACAAGGACCTGTACGAGCTTCCCCCCGAGGAGGCCAAGAACATTCCGCAGGTTCCGAACTCGCTCCTCGACTCGCTCGAGGCGCTCCGCGCCGACCACGAGTTCCTGCTCGCCGGCAACGTGTTCACGCCCGAGCTGATCGAGACGTGGATCGAGTACAAGATCGAGAACGAGATCAAGCCGATCTCGGCACGTCCGCACCCGTTCGAGTTCGAGCTGTACTTCGGCGTCTAGTTCGTTCCAGCACGAAGGGGGCCTCGGGAAACCGGGGCCCTTTTCGCTGCCCGGATGCTGCCGTTGGCAGCATCGCCGCATGTGGTTCTTCCGGCGAGGCGATCGAGCGCTTCCGCCCGGTCTCGAGGAGATCGGCGACGCGACACCGCTCGTCTTCTCGATCACCCTCGCCGACTCGGCCGTTGCGGATCGAGCGCGGACCGTGCTCGTCGAACGCCTGGGCGGCGAGCTCCACGTCCAGGAGAGCGGCGGCGTGCTGCAGGTGGCCAGCGCCTTCCAGCCGGGCTCAGCCGCCGTCCTCCGCCCGCTGAACATGCTCGATCAGGTCGGGATCGCGGTCGGCGACCTCGAGATCGCCGGCTTGGTCACCGACGTCGGCGACGCGGCGCTGCGGACGGTCGTCCATGACTGGGCTGTCCGTGGAAACACGGGGCCGCATCGACGGCGCGTCGAGCGTCTGGCGGGAGTCGCGCTCCTCGACCGCTGTCTCGCCGCGGCGGCCGTGGCGGAGCGGAGCGGCGACGAGGACGCCGCCGCATGGCGATTCGCCGTCGCGTGCGTCGCTTTCAATACGCCCGGGGCCGAGGCGAGACTCCTCGACGAGGCCGTCGGAGGGGACGACCGCCGCGCGGACCATCTCGTGTCCGCCGCTTTCGATCGCCTCCAGTTGGCGCGCTATGCGGGCCTGGCGATCGAGGTTCCGGTCGAGAGTCTGGTGTCCGCGCTCCGACGTCGCGGCCATGTCGCCGAACGCGCCGCGCGTCTGGCGTCGCTCCTGCCCGGACCGCTGGATGACGATGTGAGTACGGCCCTGCAGGAACTGACTCGGCGAGGCGGCGAGGCTGCAGCTGCCGCGCTGGCCGCCCTTCACCGGGCATCTCCGTCCGCCGCCGTGCGCATGACCTGCGACGCGGCGCTCGCCTCCGATGACTCGCATGTCCGGGCTGCGGGTCTCTCCCTGCTCGCGCGGCACTGGACCGATGACGCGCGGCCGGTGTGGCGTGAGTCTCTGCGGTCCCGCTCGACGCCCGAGCGGTGGATGGCCGAGCGAGTCATCAGCGAGCACGGGACGACGGTGGATCTGCCCGACGCGGCGGCCCACCTCGCGCGGGTGGTCCGGGCGAGGCAGCGCATCGCGACGTCGCCGCCACGCGGCAGCGACCTCGTGAACCTCCTGGCCCGTCACCGCGAGCAACCCGCTGCCCGAGTCGCGCTCGACGATCTCATCGGGCGTTGGCCGCGACTCTCCGACGACATGCGCACATGGCTCGCCGAGAGCCATCCGCTGCTCGTGCCCACGGTCTCCGCCGACGAGCGTCAGCCGTAGAAGAGCTTCTCGAACACGCGTCGTGCGCGACGGGTGGTGCCGAGGTAGTCCTCCTCGACCTGGGTCGCGGAACGCGCGGGGTACTCGAGCAGTCGCCCGATGCCGTCGAGGCGTGCACGGTCGGTCGGCAGCACGTCGCTCGTCTGACCCGAGAGCAGTGTGTTGGCAGAGCGGAGCCTGCTGGACAGCCGCCACGCAGCAGTGAGCCGATCGGCGGCACTCGAGGGCACGAGTCCGGCGGCTGTCGCGGCGCGCAGCGCTCCGAGCGTGGAGGTCGTCCGCATTCCCGGAACCGCATGGGCGTGCTGCAGCTGGAGGAGCTGCACGAGCCACTCGACGTCGCTGAGCGATCCGGGCCCGAGCTTCAGATGGCGGCTGGGGTCGACGCCCTGCGGAAGCCGTTCGCTTTCGACGCGGGCCTTGATGCGCTTGATCTCGCGGAGTCCCTGCGGATCGGCCGCGGCCGGATAGCGGACGTCGTCGGCCAGCGCGGTGAACGCCCGGATCAGCTTGACGCTGCCCGCGACGCCCCGTGCCCGCAGCAGCGCCTGCGCCTCCCAGGACAGCGACCAGCGCCGGTAGTACTCGGCGTAGGCGTCGAGCGATCGGGCGATCGGGCCGTTGCGACCCTCCGGCCGCAGGTCCGCGTCGAGATCGAGCGGAACGCGGTGGTCTTCTGAGTGGCGCCGAAGCTCGGCGACGAGCCGGACGGCGAGATCATGAGCACGTTGCGGATCGATGCCGTTCGCCTGGTAGACGTACATCACGTCGGCATCCGATCCGAATCCGAGCTCCGCACCCCCGAACCTCCCCATCGCGATGACCGAGAAGTCGAGTGCCTCGTCGTCGGGCGGCACGACCTCGCGACGCACGGCGCGCAGTGTCGCCTGGATCGTCACTTCGGTGATGGTGGTGAGCGACAGCGCCACCTCCTCGATGGTGACGGTGCCCACCATCGCGCCCATCGCCGTTCGCAGAAGCTCACGCCGGCGCAGCGACCGCACTGCGCGCATCGCGTCGGCGACGTTGTCGTGCCGCGTCTGGATCGCGCGCGCCTCCTGCTGAAGCGCCAGTCCCCCGCGCGGTCGGAGCAGCTCGGGGTCATCGAGCCAGGCCGCCGCCTCCGGAATCCACTCCATGAGCTCGCCCACGTAGCGCGACCCGGAGAGCACTCGCGAGAGGCTCTCGGCGGCACCGGACGAGTCGCGCAGCATCCGCAGGAACCAATGCGTGTTGCCGAGGCGCTCGCTCAGGCGTCGGAAGGCCAGGAGGCCGTAGTCCGGGTCGACCCCGTCGGCGAACCATCGGATCATCACGGGCATGAGGTGTCGCTGGATGGTGGATTTGCGACTGAGGCCGCTCGTCAGCGCCGCGATGTGCCGCAAGGCGCCCGCGGGGTCGGCGAAGCCGATCGCGGCGAGGCGGTCGTGCGCCTGCGCGGTCGAGAGCGCACGCTCCTCGGCAGGCAGCGCTGCGACCGCGGAGAGCAGCGGGCGGTAGAACAGGCGCACGTGGATGTCACGCACCTCGCGCTTGACCGACTCCCACAGCGCCCATACCTGCTCGCCCGTCTCGGCGAGGCGGGTCGCCCGCGCGAGCACGCGCAGGTCTTCGGGGCGCGCCGGCATGAGGTGGGTGCGACGGAGGTTGCGCAGCTGGGCGCGGTGCTCGAGAAGGCGCAGGATCCTGTAGTCGTGCGAGAACGCGGCGGCCTCTGTGCGACCGATGTAGCCCTCGGCGACCAGCGCGTCGAGGGCCTCGAGCGTCCCCCGCTGGCGGATGCGGTCGTCCGACAGACCGTGCACCAGCTGCAGCAGCTGCACCGTGAACTCGATGTCGCGGATGCCGCCGGGCCCGAGCTTCAGCTGATACGGGACGTCGGCCGGCGGGATGTGCTCGGTCACGCGCTCGCGCATGCGCTGGACGCTGTCGACGAAGTTCTCGCGGGCTGCGCTCGTCCACACCTTCGGCTGCACGGCCCGGACGTAGGCGGCGCCGAGGTCGGGGTCGCCCGCGATCGGACGGGCCTTCAGCAGGGCCTGGAACTCCCAGCTCTTGGCCCATCGGTCGTAGTAGGACATGTGCGAGTCGAGCGTGCGCACGAGCGCACCCTGCTTGCCCTCGGGTCGCAGATTCGCATCGACCTCCCACAGTGGAGGCTCGATCTCGATGCTCGAGATGCCCCGCATCGTCTGGACGGCGAGACGGGTCGCGATGTCGATGACGCGGCTGTCACCGAGCGACTCGCGCGCGTCGTCGTCGGCTCCTCCGACGAAGATCACGTCGACGTCGCTGACGTAGTTCAGCTCGCGCGCGCCCGTCTTGCCCATCCCGATGATCGCGAGCCCGACCGCGGCCACCTGGTCGCGGGGGAAGAGCCCGGCGCCGGCGGCTCCGCCTGAGACGCGCGTGCGCGCGACGGCGAGGGATGCCTCCAGCGCCGCACCCGCGGCATCGGCCAGCCGTGCTGCCACGTGCGGCACGACATCGACGGGCGACGGATGCAGGAGGTCATACGCGGCGATCCGGGCGAGCTGGCGCCGATAGCGCACCCGCAGAGCCACCCACGCCGATTCGGAGCCGTCTGCGGCGAACCCGCCGTCGACGTCGACGGCCTCGAGCAGCGTGGTCCGCAGCTCGTCGCCCGACGGCAGCGAGACGCCTGCTCCGGCGAGATGGGTCAGCTCCGACGGCTGCCGCAGGAAGAAGTCGGCGAACCCCGTCGATGCGCCCAGGAGCGCCCACAGCGCCCGCCAGCCGTGATCGTCGTCGCGAAGCGCTGCCACCGCTCCGGCATCCCGCCGCGCGATGCGCGCCAGCGCTTCCAGTGCCTCGTCGGGGTCGGCCGAGCTCGCTGCCCCGGCCGCGAGGTCGGCACGCGAGACGCCGGTCTCGGACTCGATCTCATCGAGCAGTGCGTCGGTCTCACCCAGGCGGCTGAAGCCGAGTCGCGCGAGCTGCGTGAGCGAGCTGGAGCGTTCGCTGGCTGACATGCGACGTCCCGACGGCTCAGAGCATCTCGAGGTTGCTCTTCAGCTCGAACTGCGTGACCTGTGACCGGTACTCCTGCCACTCGCGTCGCTTGTTGAGCAGCACGTAGTTGAAGACCTGCTCGCCGAGGGTCTCGGCGACGAGCTCGGACTCCTCCATGTACTCCAGCGCATGGTCGAGGCTGGCCGGCAGCGGTGCATAGCCGAGCGCGCGTCGCTCGGCGTCGGTGAGCGACCACACGTTGTCCTCGGCCTCGGGCGGGAGTTCGTACTCCTCTTCGATGCCCTTCAGTCCGGCCGCGAGCATGAGCGCGTACGACAGGTAGGGGTTCGCCGCCGAATCCAGCGCGCGGTACTCGACCCGCGAGGACTGGCCTTTGCTGGGCTTGTAGAGGGGCACGCGCACGAGCGCGGACCGGTTGTTGTGGCCCCAGCAGATGAAGCTCGGCGCCTCGTCACCGCCCCACAGGCGCTTGTAGGAGTTCACGAACTGGTTGGTGACGGCCGAGATCTCGTTCGCATGGCGGAGAAGCCCGGCGATGAACTGCCGACCGATCTTGGAGAGCTGGTACTGCGCGCCCTCTTCGTAGAAGGCATTGACGTCGCCTTCGAACAGCGACATGTGCGTGTGCATGCCGCTGCCCGGCTTGCCGCTGAGGGGCTTCGGCATGAACGTCGCGTAGACGCCCTGCTCGATCGCGACCTCTTTGATCACGGTGCGGAACGTCATGATGTTGTCGGCCGTCGCGAGCGCGTCGGCGTAGCGCAGATCGATCTCGTTCTGACCCGGCCCACCCTCGTGGTGGCTGAACTCGACCGAGATGCCGAGGTCCTCCAGCATCCGCACCGAGCGCCTGCGGAAGTCGTGGGCGGTGCCGCCGGGGACGTTGTCGAAGTAGCCCGCCGAGTCGACGGGCTCCGGCCCGTCGGCGCCGAACGACGAGGACTTCAGCAGGTAGAACTCGATCTCGGGGTGCGTGTAGAAGGTGAAGCCGGCGTCGGCGGCCTTGGCGAGCGCGCGCTTGAGCACGTGGCGGGGATCGGCGACGGCAGGCTGGCCGTCGGGGGTCGTGATGTCGCAGAACATGCGGGCGGTCGGGTCGATCTCGCCGCGCCAGGGCAGGGTCTGGAAGGTCGTCGGATCCGGATGGGCCAGCAGGTCGGACTCGTAGGATCGCGTGAGGCCTTCGATGGCCGAGCCGTCGAACCCGAGTCCTTCGGCGAACGCGCCCTCGACCTCGGCCGGGGCGATCGCCACCGACTTCAGCGTCCCGATGACATCCGTGAACCACAGCCGGACGAACTTGACGCCCCGCTCCTCGATCGTCCTCAGAACGAAGTCCCGCTGCTTGTCCATCGCATCCTCTCCGGTGCCCGATCCGCTCCGGTGCTCTCTACGCGTCTGCGCGCGGGGCGGCAGAAGCCAGACTAGTGGGCGTCGCCCGACTCCCCCGACACGCCCGACCCGCCCTACGCGTCGTTGCGCGCGTCGTCTTCGGCCCAGGCGCGCGAGCGCTCGCGCAGCACGTCGGGCGCCTTCGCGGCTTCTTCCGGCGTGTCGAAGGGGCCGGCGCGGTCGACCGACGGCGACTCGAAGCCCTTCTCGACCGCGCCCGTCTTGAGGTTGTACCAGTACTTCTCGCTGTCGTTCGACATCGCCGGCCTCCGCGTTCGGTCTGTCCGTGGTCGTTCGGCACGATCCTACTGAAGCCGCTCACGCACGGGGCGGGCTGGATAGGCTGGCGGGCATGGCAGCTGAGGTGACACGGGCAGTGGGCGTCGATATCGGGGGAACCGGCATCAAGGCAGGGATCGTCGACCTTGAGGCCGGCCGACTCATCAGCGATCGCGTCAAGGTCGCCACCCCGTCGGGCGCTGAGCCGCCCGACGTGCTGGCAGCGGTGACCGAAGTGCTGACCGTCCTCGGGGTGGACGATCCGGATGTGCCGCTGGGCGTCGCCTTCCCGGCGATCGTCAAGCGCGGGCGGACGCTCTCGGCCGCGAACGTCTCCGACAAGTGGATCGGATTCGAAGCCGAGAAGTTCTTCGAGGACGGACTCGGCCGCGACATCCACTTCGCCAACGACGCCGATGTCGCCGGCGTCGCCGAACTGCGCTACGGCGCGGCCAAGGGTCAGCCGGGGCTCACGATCCTCACCACTCTCGGCACCGGCATCGGGTCCGCACTCCTGTACGAGGGCGCGCTGGTGCCCAACTCCGAGCTCGGTCACGTGCAGCGGGCCAAACACGAGCGCGATGCCGAGGCTTACGCCGCGTACTCGGCGATGGAGCGGGAGCAGCTGTCGTGGTCGGACTGGGCGAAGCGGTTGCAGTGGTACTACAGCCACATCGAGTTCCTCTTCAGCCCCGACCTGTTCATCGTGGGCGGCGGCGTGTCGAAGCACGCCGATCAGTTCCTGCCGCTGCTGAACCTCAAGACGCCGATCGTGCCCGCGGTGCATCGGAACAATGCGGGGATCATCGGGGCTGCGGCGCTCGCTCTCGCGTAGAACCGTGTGCGCGTAGCGAGAGGGGGCGAATGGGTCGGCCTGTACGCCGGGTTCTGTCCGGGGGCGCGAGCCCCGTGGACGGTCATCTCTCTCGGCGACACGTTGCCGTGCCGCTCCAGCGGCCTACCCGAGGACTCGGCGAGCCGCGTCAGCATCCTCTGTCTGGCCTTGCTCCGGGCGAGGTTTACCTAGCAGGTCGCGTCACCGCGACCCCGGTGGTCTCTTACACCGCCGTTTCACCCTTACCGCGGCCGAAGCCGTGGCGGTCTGTTCTCTGTGGCACTGTCTCGCGGATCACTCCGGGTGGGTGTTACCCACCGCCCTGCCCTGTGGAGCCCGGACGTTCCTCGGCGCTGTGCGGCGAACCGCCAGCGACGCGACCGTCCAGCCGACCCATTCGCGTTCGTGAGTCTAGTCCGATCCCTGGGACGACTCCTCGCTGTGCGAACGGAGCGAGGCATCATACCTCAAGATCGCAGCACCTCTTGTCAGGCAACACCCAGGAGGAGTAAAAAGAGCAGGTGCGGCGTCAGGGGTAGGCGCCAGGGCAAGGCGACGCGACAGGGGAGATCACATGCGTGCCGAAGCGACTCAGAACCATGTCCCGAAGCGCCGTACCGCCGCGATCATCAGCGCGGTCACGGCGTGGCTGCTGGTCAGCACCGCGCTCGCGCCCGCCGCCGCGCAGGCGCTCGTGGACGAGCCGAACGACGTCGTGTCGCTGCGAGCGAATCTCGGCGCACTGGCCGAGGTGTTCGTGGGCGAGTATGAGGAGGTCGGCCCGCTCGCCGATCCCGTCCCCCTGAGCGACACCTCCCCCGGGGCCGATCCGCTGCGGCCCGGCGACGCG
The DNA here is from genome assembly GCF_005502885.1 of Microbacterium sp. 2FI. GTDB lineage: Bacteria > Actinomycetota > Actinomycetes > Actinomycetales > Microbacteriaceae > Microbacterium. The sequence continues at coordinate 136,735 of NZ_SCMR01000002.1, read as the reverse complement.
CTCGATCTGGCCGGAGTGCTGAAGGTCGGCATCACCGACAAACTGCTCGCGCAGCAGGGTACGACGGCGACGCTCGAGGAGTTCGTCGCCCAGGTCGACACCGAACTCGACGGAACCGTCGGCGACTCCGAGCTCGCCGTCGAGGCGACGGCGATCGTGTCCGACGACGACGTGAGCGGCTTCGACCTCGCGATCGAAGTCTCGCGCACGCTCGACGGCGCGATCGCGGTGACAGACCCCAGCGGGCCGGGCGGCGTGCCCGTCCGCCTCGTCGCCACCGCGCCGTTCGACCTCGCCTTCACGTTCACCGCATCGTTGCGCACGAGCGCCGACGGTGCGCTCTTCTGGCTCGACACGACGGCCGGTGAACCCGAAGTCGGACTCACCGCCACCCTCGACCACGGCGGACCGTTCACGTTCCCGAGCGGGACCGCGGCCATCGGCGTGGCCGATGTCGAGGTTCTCACGGGAAGCACCGTCGACCTCGACGCCTCGTGGAACGGCGTCGTCGACGACACGAACGACGACGGACGCCTGGCTATGGTCGAGCCCGTGCTCGGCGGCGGCGGAAACACCCCGGGCGAACTCACCATGCCCGCCGACCAGCTGACCGCCTTCGTACCGACAGGTTCCGCGGTAGCCGACGTCCGATTCGGCTCCGCCCTCGTCGGGCTCGGTACTTCTCCGTCACCGGCGCTCGCCCTCGACGCCGACCTCGCGACGGCGCCCGATCTCGTCGCAGAGCTCACCGGCGCGGCAGACGATCTCGAGGATCTCGCCGCGTTCACCCGCATCACCCCGGTCGACCTCGTCTCGGGCATCGTGCAGTACGGAACGCTGCTCCGGTCGCTGCAGAAGCACCCGAACGTCGACGAGGTGCTCCCGCTCACGGGTGGCCGGCTCTCGGACCTGTACGACCTCAGCTCCGAGTTCAACGCGCTCGCCGACAGCCTCATCACCATCGAGAAGATCGACGCCGACGCGGACCCGACGGATGAGACCGTGCCCGATGTGGTGGTCGTCGGCATCACGACCGTCGGCGACCTCGCCGACAAGCTCGATGACCAGATCACGGGCGTCGGCGCGATCACACCGGTGTACAACCCCGCCACGCAGGAGGTGCGGCTCGACCTCGAGGTCACTCGCGGCCTCGACGGACTCGCCGCGATCGAACCGGTGCTCGGCGACGGCTCGGAGGTCGCTCAGCTCGCGTTCGGCGACCAGCTCCTCGATCAGACAGGGCTCCGCTCGGTGGCGAAGCCCGGCGGAACGCCGCCGGTGCAGCCGCAGGTCGACGTCGCGTACGACATCGACCTGCCCGTCCTGATCGACCTCGCCGAGGCTGTGCCCGCCAGCGACGATCTCACGACGCCTGTCATCGAGTTCGAGGCGCCCATGGTGTTCGAGCGGTTCCGCACGGAGCTCACCGACGCCGCCGAGCTCGAGGTGACACACCTCGTCGACGCCGGTGTCGATGCGGCCGGTCAGATCGGCATCGTGCCGGTGTCGATCGGCGGACACTTCCAGCTGCTGCAGGACGGCTCCGATCCGACCACGGCCGCCGACGTCGATCCGGCGTCGGGAGCCACCTCGACGCCGCGGATCACCGACCTCCTGGGCGGCATCTACGAGCAGGAGGGTCAGCCCCCGACGCATCCCGTCGCCGTGGCCGCCCGGCACGCCGTGGTCGACGTCGACCTCGAGGTCGACGGACACGGCGTGGATCCCGCGGAAACGCTCACGGATTCGCCCGGCACGTTCGCCGTCGACGGCACCGGATTCGACCCGTCGACCTTTACCGCGGGTGCGACCAACGACGAGGCCGAACTGTTGCGCGCGCTCGACGTCGACACGTCGGAGCCGACCCGCCTGCTCGGCCGGGTCATCGACTCGATGGGCGAGGTCACCGACAGCATCGGTGCGCTCGACGGCGGTCTCGCCGCCGCCGGCCTCGACAACCCCGTCGTGCCGTTCCTCAACAAGGGCGCGCAGCGCCTGCTGGAAGACGTCGTCGACCTGCAGGCGCGGTACGACGAGTTCCGCGGCGGACCGACGCCGGTCGACCTCGCGGGCCTCGAGTCCGGTCTTGAGGCGGCTTTCGCGCAGATCCCGGGCGAGACACCCGACGCGACGTTCGACGTGCGCTTCGAGCTCGTCGACACGGATGCCGGCCCCGACGTCGCGGGCGGGCTCATCCTTCGTCTCTCCGGTGGCAGGGAGCGATCCGTCGAGGTGCCGCTGGCGCTCGACGATGCATCGATCCCGGCGATCTCCACGAGCGGCGGCGGCATCCTCGCCGACCTCGCCGCCCAGCTCGACCTCGGCGTCCTCGTCGGGCTCGCGCCCGGCAACGCGGACGTCGCCCCCCAGATCCTCGACTCCAGCCGCATCGCGATCAGCGCCGGCATCGCGGAGTCCAGCCCGGGTGCCGCCGAGCTCGCCGTCAACCTCGGACCGTTCTCGGCTCAGCTCGGCGACGCCGACAACGCCACGGGGCGCATCGCGCTCGGCGTCGAGCTCGGGCTCGGCCGCACCGGCGCACCCGCGCCCGGAGACGACGCCGAGGAGCCGCTCGCCCTCTCCGACTACTTCGACACCGGCCTCGACCTCGCACTCGGCTCGTCGGCCGACGGCGGATCGTTCACGTGCGACCCCGGGATCGCGGGCCTCGCCCCCGTTGTCGGGACCTACGGCTGCGCGGCGATGCCCGTGCTCGCCGACCTCGGCACGGGGCTCAAGACCATCGGCGGCAACGACCCCGCGACGCCGGATGCGGGCGACTACCTTCAGGTGAAGGTCGACGACCTCGCAGCTCCCGACATCACGGCCCCGGCGAACCTCGACGCGATCATCCAGGGCCTGGAGTTCGCGTTCGACGGTCTCACCGACGGATTCTCCTCGCTCGCGCAGATCCTCGATGCGGCGATCGCCGCCTCGACGGCGGGCGGCCATCTGCCGCTCATCGGCGAAGACCTCGCTCAACTCGCCGACGGCCTCGAGCAGTTCAAGGCGTACCTCGAGAACCCGCCGCTCGACGGCATGCCCGGGGCGACGGTCGACTCGGCCGTGTTCGGCCCGAACGGCCTGCGCGACCAGCTCGCCGCCGAGCTGTCAGGCATCGGCATCCTCCGCGACAGCGACTACGCGGCGGTCGGCACGTGGGGCGGCGACCCCGCCGGCGACACGACGCCGAACGCCACCGACATCCGCATCGTCGCGGTCTGCAACGGCGTCGTCTGCCCGGCGGGAGCGCTTCTCACCGACCTCGACGACCTCACTGTCGAGCTCGAGCTCGGCCAGGGCGCCCGAGGCCTCGGCGCCGCAGGCACCTGCGCCGCGGGCGAGGGCACCGAGTGCCCGGGAACAGTGGAGATTCCGTTCGACCTCGGCCTTCCGGGCCTGCCGATCAGCCTCGACGGAAATGTCGTCGCGCAGGCGGGCTGGACCATCGAGCTCGGCTTCGGCCTCTCGCGCGAGGACGGCTTCTACCTGCTCGACAACCCGGTGCCGGGCACCGGCGTGCCGGACGCCGAGCCGGGCAACGGCCCGGAGGAGATCCGGGTCAACGTCGGTGCGTCGATGGGCACCGAGCCGATCAGCGGCCACATCGGGTTCATCGCGATGGAGGCGACCGACCAGATGCCGAACGGCAACGCCAGCGGTGCACGCCTGATCGCGCAGCTCGGCCTCGACGCGCCGGCCACCTGTGACACGATGGCCGATCCCTACACGCTCGGACTCGTCGGCACCTACTGCACGAGCCGGATCCTGCTGACCGACCTGCTGACGGGCGACCCGTCGCGGTTCGTCGCGTCACCGCGACTCTCCGGCGATATCACGCTCGGCGTCGGCATCACGACCGGGATCGCTTCCGGCAGCGCGGTGAACAAGACGCTTCCGACCTTCACCGCCGACTTCTCGTTCGCGTGGGGCTTCACCGACGCCGGCTTCGGCGATCCGGTCATCGCGCTCCGCGACATCAGCGTCGCGCCGGGGCAGATCTTCGAGCGCATGTTCGGCAAGGTGCTCGACGAGCTCACGCCGATACTCGAGCCCACCAAGCCGGTGCGCGAGTTCCTCTTCTCGCCGATCCCGGTGATCAGCGACCTCTCCGAGTTCTTCGACGGTCCGCCGGTGACGATGGTCGATCTCGCGAAGCTCGCGGGCTTCGTCGACGTCGAGCTGCTGAAGGACCTCGACACGCTCCTCGACTTCCTCGACACCGTGCGCGACCTCTCGACGACGGGCGAGATCGTGCTCGTCGACGAACTCCTCTTCGATCCGGCTGCCGCACAGGGCCCGCCGAAGACGCCCGACCAGGTATCGGAGCTGTGGGGAGGGACCGACCCGGTCGATCCGAACCTCGACCTGATGGACGAGGTCGGCCAGGCGATCGACGCGGCGGCACCCGCGCCGCTGGCAGCCGGTGACTCGCCGTCGGAGGCCTGGGAGGGTCTCGGCGAGGGGTCCGCCGGTGACGGCGCCTCCGACTTCACCTACCCGGTGTTCGAGAACCCCGGGTGCCTGGTCGAAGTGCTCCTGGGCAACGACTGCGCGATCGTCGAGTGGCGTCCGGACCTGCTGAACGTGCACATGGAGTACTCGATGAGCTTCGGGCCGTTCTTCGGGGTCCTCTACCTCACGATCGGCGGCGAGCTCGACGCGAAGGCCCAGGTCGGTGCGGGCGTCTCGACGCGCGGCATCCGCCTGCTCGGCGAGCAGCTGCTCGAGGACGGCACCAGCGACTTCGACGCGGGATCGGTCGGCAAACTGTTCGTGCAGAGCCTGTACCTGACCGACCTCGATCGGGAGCAGAAGGACGTGCCGGAGTTCACCGTCTCGGGCACGATCAAGGCGGGCGCGAAGTTCGATGCCCTGATCGTCGCAGCCGGCGTCGACGGCGGCATCACAGCCACGTTCGGGCTGAACCTGGACGACCGTCCGCAGGCGGACGGGCGCATGTACATCGATGAGATCATCGCGAAGATCAACACGCCGATCTGCCTCTTTGTCATCGAGGGCAAGCTCATCGCCTTCCTCGAGGTGTGGGCGCGGTTCGGAGTGTGCCCGTTCTGCTATTCCGACACGTGGCGCCTCGCCGAAGTCACGCTCTTCGAGTTCTCGTCGTCGTGCGACACGTCACCGCCGGACCTCGCAACCCCGGACGGCGATGCCGTCAAGCTGAACGTCGGCAGTCGAGCCGTGCACCGCGGCAGTCTCACCGAGATCACCGCCGAGGCCTACGTGGTCAGGCAGCTGACCGCGGTGCCAGACGGTGACGGGAACCATCGGTTCAGCATCTCGGCCTTCGGCTACACCGAGGAGGAGACCGGCAAGCGCATCGTGATCGAGAACGCTGCAGGCGACGATGACTCGTTCGCCTTCCTCGGCGGCGGCGACGGCGCTCAGATGCAAAGTGGCACCGACGGCGGGAACGCGTGGCCGTTCACGGCGCCCATCGACGCGAATCTCGGCACGGGTGACGACACCCTCATCGCGGGCAGCGGGGACGACCTCGTCGCCGGAGACGGCGGCTCCGATGTCATCAACCTCGGTGATGGCGCGAACCAGGGCTGGGGCGACCAGCGCGACGGGGGCGGCGACGGCATCGACGCGCTCGCGGGCGGTGACGACGTCGACAAGATCTGGGGTGGCCCGTCGGGCGACACGATCGACGGCGGCCTCGGTGCCGACGAACTCTTCGGCGAGGCCGGCAACGACAAGGTGTCCGGCGGAGACGACCACCTCGTGGTCCCGGCCGGCGAGGACGCGCCCGACAACGCCGCAGCCACGAACCGGCTCGACGTGGGCGACCTGATCGTCGGCGGCGCCGACTTCGACACGCTCGTCGGCGGGTCCGGCGACGATCGGATCTACGGCGACCAGCAGTATGCCGACGGCACGGCGATCTCCGACGAGTCTCCGGCTGCCGCGGCCGGCGACGCCAATGATCTGATCGAGGGCTCCGGCGGCTCCGACACGATCTTCGGCGGCGGTGGCGAGGACGAGATCCACGGCGGCTTCAAACTCGCGGTCGCAGGCGTCGACGATTCGCCCGACCACCTGCAGGGCAACACCGGCAATGACCGGCTGTACGGCTCCGGCGGCGACGACGATCTCTGGGGCGGTCCGGACGCCGACAGGATCTGGGGCGATGACGGCGACGACGACGGCCACGGTCAATCCGGTGACGACCCCGAGGTGCGGGGCGGCCCCGGCAGCGATCAGCTGTGGGGCGGCGGGGGCGCCGATGCGCTGTTCGGCGACGATGGTGCTGACGAGCTGATCGGCGACGGCGACGGCGCGGCCGGCGCGGGCACCACCGGTGCCGACACCGCCGACGGCGGCAGCGGCGACGACATCGTCCTCGGCGATGACGGCACGATCGGAGGCTCACCGGGGGCCCGGGTCCCGGCGCCGAGCGAGACCGACGGCGTCGGCGACCCGTCGCTCGGCGGCGGCGAGGGTGCAGACCGCATCTACGGCGAGGGCGGTGACGACTTCGCCTACGGCGGCGGTGGCGACGACCTCGTGCACGGCAACGGCGGTACGGACGAACTGCACGGCGAGACCGGCGACGACGAGGTGTGGGGCGATGCGGATGCCGACCTCGGGTTCGGCGGCACCGGTGACGACGTCGTCCTGGGCAACGCCGCGAACGATGTGCTTCACGGCCAGGAGGGCATCGACCTCGTGGTCGGCGGCAATCTGTCGACGAGCGGCGCCGACACCGGCGACGAAATGTACGGCGGTCCCGACCACGACCGGGCGTTCGGCGACGACGTCACGGTCGCGATCGGCCTGAACGGACAGCTCGACGCTCTCGATGCGGTTTCGATCGAGCCGTCGAACGATGTGTCGACCTACGGCGACGATGTCGCCGACGGCGGCACCGGACGTGATGAGGTGCACGGACAGGACGGCGACGACCTCCTCTACGGCGCCGAGGACTACGACCAGGTGTTCGGTGAGCTCGGGGACGACCGCCTCATCGGCGGCGCCGGACCCGATGACCTGGTCGGCGACCAGGGCACGATCGCTCCGGCGGCTCGCGTCGTGGCCACGCCCTCGGGCGGCTGGCTCCCCGGCACGCCCGCGGGCTCCCCCGACACCGTGATCCAGCTGGTTGCGCCTGGGCTTGGCGGGGAAGACCTGATCTGGGGCGACTTCGATACGGCGGATGCCCCGTGGCCCGCCGGCGGCGACGACCGAGGCTTCGGCGGGCAGGGAACCGACACGCTCCGCGGTGGGGCACACGACGACCACCTTGAGGGCAACGCCGGCCAGGACCGCATCTTCGGGTTCGACGAGGATTCGACGAACGCGACCGACGGCGCGGACGACCTCATCGGCGGATCCTCGCCGGTGAATCCGCTCGCGAACCCTGACGGCGCGAACCTCGCCCCCGACGCCGGCGAGGTCGAGATGCAGGGCAATGGCGACGACGACGTCATGACCGGCGACAACGCCGTGCTCACGCGCGTGGCGGATGGCGACGAGTGGGCGGTCGACCCGGTGACGGGCGGCGTGCTCCGCGAGGTGACGCTGCTCGACACCGAGAAGGCCGACGTCCTGCTCGCACTCGTCTCGGGCGGTGACTTCATGGTCGGCAACGGCGATCCCGACCGGATGTTCGGCGAGGGCGGCAACGACCTCGTGAAGGGCAACGCGGGAGACGACCTCGTCGAGGGCAACCAGGGCGGCGACTGGCTGGAGGGCAACGGCAACGAGGACGACCTCATCGGCGGCTCGTCGTTCCCGGACCAGCGCGACTCGGGCGATGTGCTCTGGGGTGGCGGCGGAGCCGACGTGCTGGCGGGTGACAACGCGTGCATCGTGCGCGACGTCCCCGGCGTCGATTTCGAGCCGGAGTCGTGCCCCGCGCTCGACACACCGGCGCCGAGCGACTTCCACTACGTGACGAGTCAGCTGGGCGTCCAGACACCGCGTGGACTGATCTACCACGACCTCGACGGACCGGTCTCGAGCGAATTCGGCATGGACGTGCTCAACGGCGGTTCCGCCGTCGACGCCGAGTTCGGCCAGGACGCTTCGGACTTCCTCTTCGGCGACAGCGGGGCGGACTTCCAGCACGGCAACGGAGGCGCGGATGTCGTCGTCGGCGACCGGCCGTACACCGACTACGCCGGCATCCTGCTGCCGCCCGAGGTGGGCGGCACGCTGCCGGCGCTGCCGACGCTGCCGGCAGGGCTGCCCGGAGTGCCGAGCATGGGGGTCGAACTGGTCGGCACGCCGCAGCCGGACGGGCAGGACGACCAGTTCGGCGGATCGAACCTGGCAGGCCACCGTGATTCCGGCGACTGGCTCTTCGGCGACGGCGAGGCTGACTTCCAGCTCGGCGACAACGGCGAGCTGAACCGCACCGTCGAGGACGGCGCGTACGCGGTCTACGAGGAGCGCTACCCGGGCAACGAAGCACCCGCCGACGGGAGCGGCGTCATCGAGCGCGAGGTGGTCCGATACGACGTCGGCGCGTCCGCGGGAGCGGGGGTCTGGGGCGCCGACCTCATCTTCGGCGGCAACGGCACGAACCCGCTGATCTCGGCGGACGCGGGCGACGGCGACGACAGCCAGTGGGGCCAGGACGGCGACGATCGGCTCTTCGGGGAGGACGGCGACGACGACCAGTACGGCGAACTCGGCGCCGACACGATGTGGGGCGGCGACGGTGAGGACGCGATGGTCGGCGACCGCGGTGGCGTGCAGACGCGCTTCGTGGAGATCGACGGCAGTGATGCGGGCGATCCCGACATCGTGACGCACACCAGCCAGGGCCCTCCGGGGATCAACCTCGGCGGCCCCGACAGTGGAGCCCAGGATGCCGTGCTGCATCCGTTCGAGGCGCACCCGCTGTACCGCGGCACGTCCCTCAGCCATGACCGCGACGGCTCGGTGCTCACGCTCAACGGGCACGATGCCGGCGGCGCCGACCGGATGCGCGGCGGACCCGGGCATGACTCCCTGCACGGCGGGGAGGGCGCGGACCTCATGAACGGCGACTCCGGCGGCGACTATGTTTACGGCGACGACGGGGCTGACGCGATGTGGGGCGGCCGCGGCAACCCCACGCTCACCGTGCCGGATCTTCCGAGCCGCAACGATCCGGGCAGCGACGGCCAGTGGATCGACGTCCTCTTCGGTGGTCGCGGACTGAATGCGACGGAGGCCGGGGCCGACATCCTCGACTACCAGCCGCGTGCCGGCATCGACGCTCCGGCGTGGTTCACCCTGGTCTCACCGTACGCAGACACAGCGCCGGAGAACACCGGAGCGGAGACGCGTCAGCACCACCACGGCACAGACTGGATCTACGGCGGCTGGGACCGCGACGTGCTCCAGGGCGACGTGGCGGCGAATGGCCCGAACGACGGCGACAAGCTGCTCGACTGGAGCGGTGCCTACAACCTGTACACGCACTGCAACTCCGCGTACGGCGGCTGGAACGACGTGCGCAAGCCCGACCCGAACAACCTGGCGGGCCTCGAGAAGCTCGCCTACGTGACGGGTGCCCGGACGGACTTCGACGGTGCGCCGACGCTCGCCGACGTGCAGGCCTCGAACGGGTCCGCCTACCGCGAAGTCGCCATCGTCTACACGAAGGACGTCAAGAACAACACCGGCAAGGCCTTCTCGGGCACGCCGGGCCACTTCCAGGACTTCATCTGCACGAGCGACTGAGGGGAGATCACGCCTTCGCGGCGGAGTCGACGACACGCACCTCGAGGGGGAAGTCGATCGGGAACCCGCCGAAGAGCAGCCGGGCCGCGCTCGCTGCGGCATCCGCCACCGCCTGCGCCGCCTCGTCGGCGTAGGCGGCTGGCGTGTGCACGATGACCTCGTCGTGGAGGAAGAGCGCGAGATGCGGACGCGTGGCGAAGACGCGGCCCGATCGTGGCGCGGCATCCGCGGTCGTCACCGGCGGCATGTCGGCGAGGCGCGTCCGCAGGTCGGCGAGCCAGGCCAGCGCCCACTCCGCCGCGGTGCCCTGGACCACGAAGTTGCGGGTGAATCGGCCTCTGTCGCGTGCCCACCGGCGTGCGCGGGTCTGATCGGCCTCCGACGCCTCGGCCTCGGTCGCCTGCGATTGCGCCGTCGCCCACACGCCGGACGGAGGCGGCGATGTGCGGCCGAGCCAGGTGGTGACCGACCCGCCGTCCTCGCCGATGCGGGCGGCGTCATCGACCAGCCCCATCGCGCGGGGATACGCGCGGCGCAGACGCGGCACGAGACGCCCGGATTCGCCGGTGGTCGCCCCGTACATCGCGCCGAGGATCGCGACCTTCGCTTCGGCGCGGGTCGCCACGGCACCCGTGTCGACGATCCCGGCATAGAGGTCGCGACCCCGCGCGGCCTCCGAGAGCGCGGTATCGCTCGCCATCGCCGCGAGCACGCGCGGCTCGAGCTGGGCGACGTCTGCGACGACGAGCTTCCATCCCGGGTCCGCTCGCACCGCCTCGCGCAGCTGGCGCGGCAGCTGCAGTGCTCCCCCGCCCGATGATGCCCACCGCCCGGTGACGACGCCCGCGGGCACGTAGACCGGCCGGAAGCGGCCGTCGTGCACCCATTCCGCGAGCCATGCCCAGCCGTTGGCCGAGAGCAGGCGCGAGAGCTTCTTGTACTCCAAGAGCGGTTCGACCACCGGATGCCGCTGCTCGGCGAGTTCCCACCGGCTCGTCGACTCGACCAGCACGCCGACGCGGTGGAGCGAGCGCAGCAGCTTCGGCTGCGAGTCGAGGCTCGCCGCCGGGTCGCCGAGTGCCGCTCGCACCTGCGCCGCGGCGGCCGCGAGGCGGGCGGGCTGGCCACCGCCTGCCGGGCGCTCCCCCAGTGCGTCGGTCAGGATGCGGTCGTGGGCCGCCGCGTCCCACGGCAGCCCCGCGCAGCGCAGCTCGACGGCGATGAGGGCGCCGGCCGACTCTGCGGCGGTGAGCAGTCGCAGCCGGGACGGGGCTTCGGAGCCCGCGATGGCGGCACGTTGACGTGAGAACTCGCGCAGCGCCTCGTCGAGGTCGTCGGGAGGACCCGCGCTCGCGGTGCCGCCGTCGAGGTCGAACAGCGTCGGCGCCGGGGCACCCGACGACTCGGCTGCGATCGGAGTCGCGGCATCCCAGCGCACCGCGTCACGTACCGATGCGGTAGGCGTCACCAGCGCCGACCCGCGCAGGATCGCGTGGCACAGCCGCAGGTCGTGACACCGCGCGACGCGGACCCCGCCGTCGAGCAGAGCCGTGTACCACTGCGGCGTGTCGTGCCACACCCAGCGGGGACCCGACGCGGCCTCGCGAGCCGCAACCCAGGCGTCCAGCTCGCCGGCCGGAACACGGGTCCGCGCGACCTCGAGGCCATCGCCGTCGAGATCCGCGGCAATGATCCCCGAGCTGTCCCGCCCCATGACGATCCACGCCGGCTGAGCCACCGCCCCGCCTGCGGTCACCGCCTCACGGCGGGTCTCGCCGTCAGAGACCGCTCTCTCCATCGCGCACGAGGATGCAGCCGCACTCGGGGCAGGTCACCACGTCGTCGTCGGCTGCCCGGCGGATCACCTGCAGATCGGTCCCCGCGAGCACCATGCGACACCCGCCGCAGGTACGCTGCGCGAGCATGGCCGCGCCTGCGCTGCGCTGGGCGACCTTGTCGTAGAGCGCGAGGAGGTCTGCGGGCACACCGCCGGCGACGGCGGCGCGGTCACGGGTCGCAGCGTCGAAGGCGGCGGATGCCTCGGCGACGACGCGCTTGCCCTCGGCGCTCAGCTCGGCGCCGTCGGCGTTGGTCTGCGCGATGAGCGCCTCCTGCTCGGCGACGGCTGCATCGGCCCGCTCGAGCCGTTCCATGACCTCGAGCTCGGCATCCTCGAGATCGCTCTTGCGCCGTGCGAGGGCCGCGAGCTCGCTCTCGAAGCCCTGCGCCTGCTTCGGGTTCGTCGACGTCGCGAGCCGGTCGGCGTCGCGGGCGCTGCGCGCATCGACGACCGCGACATCCGACTCGATACGTGACAATTCGGTGCGGAGGTCATCGCGTGCTCCGAGGCGCGCGGTCAGCTCCTGCGAGAGCTCCTGGCGGCGCGCCAGCAGCTCCTGGACGCGCGCGGCCTGGGGCGGATTCTTGCGCGCGTGGTCGGCGGCGCGGATACGGGCATCGAGCTCGGCGACCTCGACGAGGCGACGCTGGTCGGCAGGGCTGGAGTTCACGCCTCCAACCTAGTCGCCCGATCGTGAAGTGGTGGGCCCAGAGAGACTCGAACTCCCGACTCCCTCGGTGTAAGCGAGGTGCTCTGACCAACTGAGCTATAGGCCCGTGACGCTCAAGTCTACGAGGTGCTCCTGGTGCTCTCCGACTCGGTAGGCTGACACTCGGTGCGTTGTGCATGACTGACAAAGCATGCGGCGCTCCTGTTGCGATTCCCTGGCACGATCTGCCAGACGACGAAAGGTCATCTGTGACTGTCAACGATCAGGATCCGTACTCCCAGGGCCCCCTCGACAGCGACCCCGACGAGACCGCCGAGTGGCAGGAGTCCCTCCAGCAGCTCGTGCAGGCCAAGGGGCGTGGGCGCGGACGCGAGATCATGCTGAGCCTCCTCCAGTCCTCGCACGACCTGCAGCTCAATGTGCCGCAGGTGCCGACGACCGACTACATCAACACCATCTCGCCCGACAACGAGCCGGACTTCCCCGGCGACGAAGAGCTCGAGCGCCGCTATCGCCGCTGGATCCGCTGGAACGCCGCGGTCACCGTGCATCGCGCGCAGCGACCGGGCATCGGCGTCGGCGGGCACATCTCGACCTACGCGTCGTCGGCCTCGCTCTACGAAGTCGGGTTCAACCACTTCTTCCACGGCCTCGACGATCCGTCCGGCGGCGACCAGGTCTTCATCCAGGGGCACGCCTCCCCCGGCATCTACGCGCGATCCTTCCTCGAAGGACGCCTCACCCAGGAACAGCTCGACGGGTTCCGCCAGGAGAAGTCGAAGGGCGCCGACGGCATCCCCTCGTACCCGCACCCGCGCCTCATGCCGGACTACTGGCAGTTCCCGACGGTGTCGATGGGACTCGGGCCCATCAACGCCATCTACCAGGCGATGTCGAACAAGTACCTCACCAACCGCGGCGTAAAGGACCTCTCGAACTCGCACGTGTGGGCGTTCCTCGGCGACGGCGAGATGGACGAGGTCGAAAGCCGCGGCCAGCTGCAGGTCGCGGCGAACGAGGGCCTGGACAACCTCACATTCGTCGTCAACTGCAACCTTCAGCGACTCGACGGCCCGGTGCGCGGCAACGGCAAGATCATCCAGGAGCTGGAGAGCTTCTTCCGGGGTGCCGGCTGGAATGTCATCAAGGTGGTGTGGGGCAGCGGCTGGGACGAGCTGCTCGCCAACGACACCGACGGCGCCCTCGTGCGCCTGATGAACACGACGCCGGACGGCGACTTCCAGACCTACCGCGCTGAGGACGGCGCCTTCATCCGCGAGCACTTCTTCGGGCGCGACGAGCGCACGGCCGCGCTCGTGAAGGACTGGTCCGACGAGGATATCTGGGGCAAGCTCCGCCGCGGCGGGCTCGACTACCGCAAGGTCTACGGCGCCTACAAGGCCGCCGTCGAGCACAAGGGCCAGCCCACCGTGATCCTCGCGAAGACCATCAAGGGCTACGGGCTCGGCCACCACTTCGAGGGCCGCAACGCGACCCACCAGATGAAGAAGATGACGCTGGAAGACCTCAAGCACTTCCGCGACTCGATGCGCATCCCGATCTCCGACGCGCAGCTCGAGGAGAATCCGTATCTGCCGCCGTACTACAACCCCGGCGCGCAGGACGAGACGATCCAGTACATGCTCGAGCGCCGGCGCGAGCTCGGCGGCTTCCTGCCGGAGCGGCGCACGCACCACGTCGGTCTCGAGCTGCCCGGCGACCAGGCCTACGCGCTTCCCAAGAAGGGCTCCGGCACGCAGGAGATCGCCACCACGATGGCGTTCGTGCGACTGCTGAAGGACCTGCTGCGCGCGAAGGACTTCGGCCACCGCATCGTGCCGATCATCCCCGACGAGGCCCGCACGTTCGGCATGGACGCGTACTTCCCGACGGCGAAGATCTACAACCCGAACGGCCAGAACTACACCTCGGTCGACCGTGAGCTGCTGCTGGCGTACAAGGAGAGCCCGCAGGGCCAGATCCTTCACGTCGGGATCAACGAGGCGGGCGCCCTGGCCGCGTTCACCGCGACGGGCACGTCGTACGCGACGCACGGTGAGCCGCTCATCCCGGTCTACGTCTTCTACTCGATGTTCGGATTCCAGCGCACCGGCGACGCGCAGTGGGCAGCCGGCGACCAGATGGCCCGCGGGTTCATCATCGGCGCCACCGCCGGACGCACGACGCTCACGGGCGAAGGGCTCCAGCACGCCGACGGACACTCGCACCTGCTGGCGTCCACGAACCCCGCCACGGTCGCCTACGACCCCGCCTACGGGTACGAGATCGCGCACATCGTCCGCTCGGGCATCGAGCGCATGTACGGCGGCGAGCACCCCGACCCCAACGTCATGTACTACATGACGGTCTACAACGAGCCCTACGTGCAGCCGGTGGAGCCCGAGGGTGTCGACGTCGACGGCATCGTGCGCGGCATCCACCGCATCTCCTCGCCCGAGGGCGACGGACCCCGCGCGCAGATCCTCGCTTCGGGCGTGGGCGTGCCGTGGGCGCTCGAGGCGCAGCAGCTGCTGCGCGACGACTGGGGCGTGCAGGCCGACGTGTGGTCGGTGACCTCGTGGAACGAGCTGCGCCGTGACGGCCTCGCCGCCGACGAGCACAACTTCCTCCACCCGGATGCTGAGCCCCGCACGGCCTACGTCAGCGAGAAGCTGCGGGCTGCCGAAGGCCCCGTGGTCGCCGTGAGCGACTTCATGCACGCAGTGCAGGACCAGATCCGCCCGTGGGTGCCGAACCGCTTCGTCACCCTCGGTGCAGACGGGTTCGGGTTCTCCGACACGCGTCCTGCTGCTCGGCGCTACTTCAAGATCGACGGACCGTCGGTCGTCGTGCGCACGCTTCAGGCGCTGGCCGAGGACGGCACCGTGGATCGCGGTCTCGCCGCTCAGGCGATCGAGAAGTACCGTCTGCACGACGTTTCGGCCGGCACCAGCGGGAACGCGGGCGGCGAGAGCTGACACGACCGATGTCCGGCCCCGCCTCGATGGACAAGTCCGACACCCTCGCCTGGCTGCGACGGATCTCGGGCGACCTCGCGACGGTGACGATCAAGCGACTGGAGGACACTCTCCCCTGGTATGCCGAGATGCCGCCGGCGCGGCGCTCGGCGGTCGGGCTGGTCGCGCAGGCGGGCATCACCGCGTTCATCCAGTGGTACGAGGACCCCACATCGACGCCGTGGATCGCGGCCGACATCTTCGCAGCGGCTCCGCGTGAGCTGCTGCGAAGTGTCAGCCTGCAGCAGACGCTGCAGCTGATCCGTGTCACCGTCGAAGTCACCGAGGAGCGGGTCGCCGGCAAGGGCGAGCATCTGCGGGAGGGAATCCTCCTCTACTCGCGCGAGGTCGCGTTCGCCGCCGCCGATGTGTATGCGCGGGCCGCCGAGGCCCGGGGCCTGTGGGACGCGCGCCTGGAGGCGCTCGTCGTGGACTCGATCCTCACGGGCGAGGCCGATGAGGAGCTGCCCAGCCGCATCGCGGCGCTCGGCTGGCACGGTCACGGCGAGGTGGCGGTGCTCGTGGGTACGACGCCGCCGCAGTTCGACATCGATCAGCTGCGTCGCACCGCTCGAAAGCTCGGCGTCGACGTGCTCATCGGCGTGCAGGGCTCGCGGCTCGTGCTCGTCGTGGGCAGGGCCGAACCTCCCGCCGGCAGCGAGGAGATGACCCCGACCCTGCCGTTCACCGAGATCGCGAAGCGCCTCGAGCCGGGATTCGGCACCGGGTACCTCGTGCTCGGACCGACGGTGCCAGCGCTCGTGGATGCCGGCCAGAGCGCCCGTGCTGCGCTTGCCGGTTTCGCCGTCGCGCGCGCCTGGCGGCATGCGCCGCGTCCGGTCGAGGCCGACGACCTGCTCCCGGAGCGCGCGCTGGCCGGCGATCCCCTCGCCAAGCACACCCTGGTCGATCGCATCTACCGGCCCCTCCAGGCGCACAGCGCGGATCTCGTTGCGACGCTGTGGAGCTATCTCGACAACGGCCGCTCGCTCGAGGCGACTGCGCGCGAGCTGTTCGTGCATCCGAACACAGTGCGCTATCGGCTCAAGCGCGTCTCCGAGGTGATCGGGTGGGATGCCACCGGTCCGCGCGAGGCGCTCATCCTCCAGACTGCGCTGATCCTCGGCTCGATCGGAACCGACGCCACCCGGCGTCGGCCGCCGTCGACCCGGCGAACGCGCCCCTGAGCTGTACGACCCGCACAAAGCCTTCCGGCATTCTTGTGCCGGGATCGCCAGAGGGCGCGCCATGATCCTTGGCAGGATGGAGAGGTGATGATCGCCGTTTTCCCTGGTCAGGGGTCCCAGTCCCCCGGGTTCCTGCTTCCGTGGCTCGCGCTCGACGGCGCCTCCGACCGTCTCGCCGCATACTCTGAATGGTCGGGCGTCGACCTCGTCGCCGCCGGCACGGAGTGGGACGCCGATCGCATCCGCGACACGCAGGTCGCCCAGCCCCTCATCGTCGCCGCGAGTCTGCTGTCGTGGGGCGCCCTCGACGCCGAAGCTCGCACGAAGATCGGCGGCGTCGCGGGTCACTCGGTCGGCGAGTTCGCCGCAGCCGCAGCCGCAGGCATCCTGTCCGAGGAGGATGCGATGCGTCTCGTCGGCATTCGCGGACGGGCCATGGCGGATGCCGCAGCCGTCGAGCAGACCGGCATGAGCGCTGTCATCGGCGGTGACCAGACAGCGGTCGTGGCACGCCTCGAGCAGCTCGGGCTGACGCCCGCCAACTACAACGGCGGAGGTCAGCTCGTCGCCGCAGGCTCGCTCGAGGCGCTGCAGGGGCTGGCGGCGGAGCCCCCAGCCGGCACACGCGTGATCGCTCTGCAGGTCGCGGGTGCTTTCCACACCCGGTACATGGCTCCCGCCGTCGAGACACTCCGCCGTGCCGCCGCGGAAGTGACGGCATCCGATCCTGCGCTCATGATCTGGAGCAACCGCGACGGCGAGCCCGTCTCGTCGGGTGAGGTGTTCGTCGAGATGCTCGTCGCCCAGGTCGCCTCGCCCGTTCGCTGGGACCTCTGCATGACCTCGTTCGCGAGCGCCGACGTCTCCGCCCTCATCGAGCTCACTCCCGCTGGTACGCTCGTCGGGCTCGCCAAGCGCGCGCTGCGCGGCGTCCCCGCGGTGGCTGTGAAGACCCCCGACGACCTCGAGGCCGCCGCGGCGCTGCTCGGCGCCGCCGACGTCCGACCGGAGGCCTCCGCATGACCCGCACCCTCATCCAGCCCACCGGCGTCGCCCATACGCGCATCTACGCGTACGGCGCCGCGCGCGGTGAGATCGCCGTCCCCAACGACGACCTCGTCGGGCCCATCGACTCGAGCGACGAGTGGATCCGCCAGCGCACCGGGATCGTCACGCGCACGCGCGCGGTCGCCGAAACCGACGCGATCGACCTCGCCACCGATGCGGCGCGTGAGGCCATCGAGCGTTCGGGCGTCGACCCGGAGCTGATCGACGCTGTCATCGTCGCGACGATCAGCAACCCGAAGCAGACGCCCTCGGTGTCGGCTATCGTCGCCGACCGCGTCGGGGCGAACCCCGCCGCAGCCTACGATCTCAACGCCGCGTGCGCGGGCTTCGCCTACGGCGTCGCTCAGGCCGACGCACTCATCCGCGCCGGAGCCTCGCACTACGCTCTCGTGATCGGCACGGAGAAGCTCAGCGACGTCGTCGACCCCGCCGACCGCAGTATCTCGTTCCTCCTCGGCGACGGGGCGGGTGCGGTCGTCATCGGGCCGAGCGAAACCCCCGGCATCGGACCGACCGTGTGGGGATCCGACGGGTCCAAGGCAGAGGCCGTCGGGATGAACGGCACGCTCACCGACTTCCGCGACGGCAAGGTGGCGTGGCCGACCCTGCGCCAGGAGGGCCCGACGGTCTTCCGGTGGGCGGTGTGGGAGATGGTGAAGGTCGCGCGGCAGGCTCTCGAGGCGGCCGGTATCGAAGCCGCCGATCTCGCCGCCTTCGTGCCGCACCAGGCGAACATGCGCATCATCGACGAGTTCGCCAAGCAGCTCGGGCTTCCCGACACCGTCATCGTCGGTCGGGACATCGAGACGACCGGGAACACCTCCGCGGCATCCATCCCGCTCGCTACCCACCGACTGCTGGAAGAGCACCCCGAACTCAGTGGCGGGCTCGCCCTTCAGATCGGCTTCGGCGCCGGACTGGTGTTCGGCGCCCAGGTCGTCGTGCTCCCGTGAGCGGCGAAGCCCCGACCCTAGACTGAGACCCGGCCCGCAACCGGTCCGCGAACCCCGAAGAAACAGGAGACACCCATGGCATTCACCACCGACGAGGTCCTCGCCGGACTCGCCGAGCTCATCACCGACGAGACCGGCATCTCGGCCGACGAGGTCGCGCTCGAGAAGTCGTTCACCGACGACCTCGACATCGACTCGATCTCGATGATGACGATCGTCGTCAACGCCGAGGAGAAGTTCGGCGTCACCATTCCCGACGACGAGGTCAAGAACCTCAAGACCGTCGGTGACGCCGTCAGCTTCATCACGTCGAACCAGGCGTAGCAATCGATGGGGCTCCGCCCCATACCCCCGGTGTGCTGATGTGCACCACCCCCGGTGGGGGCTGTGAGCCCCCACCGGCAGACTTCACGAGGATCGTCACCGCATGAGCAACTCCCGCATCGTCGTCACCGGCATCGGCGCGTCGTCACCCCTGGGTGGCACCGCCCCCGAGAGCTGGTCGGCGCTGCTCGACGGCGTCTCGGGCGCCGCCACGCTCGAGTACGACTGGGTGGAGCAGAATCAGCTCCCGGTCACTTTCGCCGCGCAGGCGAAGGTGCGCCCCGACACGGTTCTCGAGCGGCCGATCGCCAAGCGGCTCGACCCCTCAGCGCAGTTCGCGCTCGTCGCTGCCAAGGAGGCGTGGGCGGACGCCGGCAGCCCCGATGTCGACCCCGAGCGACTGGGCGTCGACTTCGCGACCGGCATCGGCGGGCTCTGGACGCTGCTGGACGCAGCGGACACTCTCCGCGAGAAGGGACCGCGTCGTGTCATGCCGATGACGGTGCCGATGCTCATGCCGAATGCGGCAGCCGGCAATCTGTCGCTGCACTTCAACGCCCGCGCGTACGCTCGCACGGTCGCCAGCGCCTGCGCGTCGAGCACCGAGTCGATCGTCAACGCGGTCGAGCACCTGCGCGCCGGCCTCGCCGACGTGGTGATCGCCGGCGGCACCGAGGCGGTGATCCATCCGGTCACGATCGCGGCCTTCGCGTCGATGCAGGCGCTCTCGCGACGCAACGACGACCCCGCCACCGCATCGCGACCCGGCAGCATCGACCGCGACGGCTTCGTCATGGGCGAGGGCGCTGGGGTGCTGATCCTCGAGACCGAGGAGCACGCGCGTGCGCGCGGTGCCAAGATCTACGCAGCCGTCGTGGGCGGCGGCGTCACCGCCGACTCGTACCACATCACCGCCAACGACCCCGAGGGTCTGGGCGCCGCCCGTGCCGTGCGCATGGCGCTGGAGATGGCGGGCGCCTCTCCCGACGACGTGACCCACATCAACGCGCACGCGACGTCGACGCCCGTGGGCGACCCCAACGAGTACCAGGCGCTGCGGGCCGTCTTCGGCACGCGTGTCGACGACATCCCCGTGTCGGCTACGAAGGCCTCGACCGGCCACCTTCTCGGCGGCACCGGGGCACTCGAGGCGATCTTCACGATCCTCGCGATCCGCGATCGTCAGGCGCCGCCCACCATCAACCTCACGACGCAGGATCCCGAGGTCCCCTTCCGCCTCTCGGGTTCGCCGACACCGCTCGACGCGGGTGACCAGCTCGCGATCAGCAACTCGTTCGGGTTCGGCGGCCACAACGCCGTCGCGGCATTCGCCTCGGTGTAGGCGCATACGACAGACGCCCTCGGTCGCTCTCGATCCGTCGAGGCGCCGGGGGCGTCTATCGTGTCAGGCGGTGATTCGCGTTCCCGCGGCCCGGGATCATGGGGCCTCCGAGCCTCGGTAGTGACGCCTCGGCCCGCCTGAGTCTGTGGGTGGTTCAGCCGACCTTGTGCAGCCACACCACGCGGGCGTCGTCGCTCGCGTGACGGAACGGCTCGAGTTCCTCGTCCCACGCCGCACCCAGTGCGATCTGAAGCTCGCGGTGGAGTTCCGCCGCATCGCCGCCGGCCACCTCCAGGGCGTACCGGATGCGGTCTTCGCCGATCACGACATTGCCCGCGGTATCGGTCTGCGCATAGTGGATGCCGAGCCCGGGAGTGTGCAGCCAGCGGCCGCCGTCACTGCGCGGCGTCGGATCCTCGGTGACTTCGAAGCGCAGGTGCTCCCACCCGCGGATCGCCGTGGCCAGAGCCGCGCCGGTTCCGGCCGTGCCGTCCCAGTAGAATTCAGCCCGCCGGCTGCCTGCGAGCACCGGCTGCTCTGCCCATTCGAAGCTGACGGCTCGCCCGAGGGCTCGACCGACCGCCCACTCCAAGTGGGGGCACAATGCCCGTGGCGCAGAGTGAATGAAGATCACTCCACGCGCCTGTGGTGTCGCCATCATCTCTCCGTTTCATCAGGTGCGTCTTCCCCAACGACCTGACACGGATCCGTGGCGTTCTGTTCGATTGTGCTGGGGCCATTATCGCCCACCCGACGAGCAAATGACAAGGCTGTGATTACCGTGTCGCGGCGTATGAGAGAGCCCCGGTCGCGAGGACCGGGGCTCTCTGCTGAGGGAAGCCGTGCTCAGGCCTCGCTCATGACGTTCACGGCGGCCTGACCCTTGGCTGCGTAGTAGGCCGCGCGCGCGGCGTCCTTGCGCGCCTGCTCGAGGTAGCCGGCGTCGAGGATGTCCTGATCGACCTCGAAGCTGTCGACCCGGTTCACGCCGTTGTACTTCTCGATGTAGGCGTCGAGCTCGGGGCCCGAGGTCCACGACGTGATGAGGTTGTAGCGCGGCTCGGTGCCGACGTGGGTCGCGGC
Organism: Microbacterium sp. 2FI; assembly: GCF_005502885.1. Lineage (GTDB taxonomy): Bacteria > Actinomycetota > Actinomycetes > Actinomycetales > Microbacteriaceae > Microbacterium. The sequence continues at coordinate 115,552 of NZ_SCMR01000002.1, read as the reverse complement.
GTGCCAGAGGCGCTGCGTGTCGATGATCAGCTGCGCGCCGGCGGGAAGCGCGATCCGCGTCTCGCCTTCGGGATCGGTGCGGTTCTCGCGAAGGACGAAGAAGCTGTCCTTGTCGTCCGTCAGATTGAAGAATCCGCGCACGACCCAGCCGGTGCCGTCGGGGTTGAGGCGATTGTTGTCGTCCTGGTGCAGGTTGTAGAGGCAGTCGCCGTACGGCGTCGGCTGCAGTTCGATCACGCGGCAGCGGCCGACGTTCGCGCCGGGCTCCTGCGCGCGCCGCGCGAGGTTCGGAGCCTTCTGGACCTGCGATTCGATCCAGACGCCGTCCTTGTCGGTGCGCGGCGGCTTGTGGTTCCAGAAGCCGTTGCACTCGATGTCGCCGAAGGCGCTGGCAAGGGGCGCGAAGCGGGTGTCGCCCGAGGACTTCCAGTCGTTGTACTCGATGTCGAGCCACTCCTGGGGGTCGAGCTCCTGGTTGTATCGGTCGAGGACGACGTAGCCGGTCTCTTCGAGAGCGGCGCACTTGATGTAACCCATGACGGATCATGCCTTTCGGTAGGCGGGCCAGCACGTTTCAACAAGCCCAACTTAGGCAAGCCTACCCCGGTGCCCTGTGCCGCCCCCGGCGCCGGCGCCGTGAATATCGGATGCCGCGGCCTCGGCATCCGATACCCGTCGAGTAGGCTCGACAGGCTATGGTCAACGCCACCAATGTCGACGCGACCGCGGTCAACACCCTCCGCTGGCTCGCCGCCGGCGACTGGACGATCGTCGTGCCCGTCTACCAGCGTCAGTATCGCTGGGACATCGGCGGCTGCGAGCAGCTGCTCTCCGACATCCGCGCCGTCGCCGATCTCGGCGATCGGCACATGCACTTCATCGGGTCGATCCTGTCGTCGGTCAGCCACGATGCCGCGTCCCCGGAACTCGTGCTGATCGACGGTCAACAGCGCATCACGACACTCATGCTGCTGGTCGCGGCGCTGCATCACACGGTGCGAGACGTCGATCCGGAACTCGCACGGCAGCTCGAACGCGTTCTGGTCGCGGCGACCGATCCGGTGCGGACGAAGCTGCGCCCGCACCGCGCATGGGCCGACGTCTTCGAACGCGTCGTCCTCGACCGTGCCGACTCGGCGACGGCCGTTCGGGACTCCCGCTTCGACGACAACTACGCCTTCTTCCGCAGTCAGATCAGCCCGGACGAAGCGCCGCGCATCTGGCGGGGGCTGCAGAAGCTCGAGCACGTCGCCATCACCATCGGCGCCGGAGCGAACGCGCAGCAGATCTTCGAGAGCCTCAACTCGACCGGCGAGCCGTTGCGCGACCACGAGCTGATCCACAACTACGTGCTCATGGGACTCAGCCACGCCGAGCAGAGCGCGGTCGAAGAGGCATACTGGCTGCCCATCGAGCGGAACACGGGCGCGTCGATCGCGGCGTTCTGGCGTCAGTACCTCGTGATGGTCACGGGTCGCGAGGTCACCCTCGCGGACGGTCGCGGCGTATATGACGCGTTCCGTCACGTGTTCCCGCGTCTGGAGTACGACGACCTGCGCGAGCACGCCGCGACATGGCGGCAGTTCTCCGAGATCTACCGCATCCTGTTGGAACCCGCGCACGAATCGGATCCCGAGATCGCGCGTCAGCTGCGGTACGTGAACACGTTCGGAACGGCGCTGTATCCGCTCGTGATGAGGGCCTATCGCGAGTACCAGGATGCTCTGATCACAAAGGGCGAGCTCATCGAGACCCTGGAGCAGGTCCAGGCGCTTCTCGTGCGCCGCACCGTCGTCGGCGTTCCCACGGAACGACTTGTCGCACGGCTGTGCCGCGCGCGCGACGACGGCATCGACGCGCTCGTGCTGGCGATCTCTCGCATCACTCCGTCGGACAAGCGTGTGCGAGTGGCTCTGAAGTACACGCCTCTCCCCCACGCGCGCTACGTCCTCGGGCGTCTCGCGGACGCGGACGGGGCCGACCTCGACGTCGAGCACATCTTCCCCCTCGCTCCCGGCGACGCGTGGAGCGGTGACGGCGTGCGGGCGTGGGCCGACTACTCGGAGGACGAGCAGAACAGCCACCGTGCCCTGGCGCAGACGCTCGGCAATCTCGCGCTGCTCGAATCCGATCTCGCGTCGCAGGCATTCGACCGATCGTTCCCCGGCAAGCGCACCCTGTATGCGCAGAGCGATGTATCGCTCACACGTGATGTCGCCGCGACCGACGCGTGGGGCACGGCGGCGATCTCAGCGCGCTCCGCCCTGCTGACACAGCGCTTCGTCGAGGTGTGGCGGCGTCCGGGCGATGTCGGCATCGACGACGACGGGCTCACGCCGATCCTGGATGCCGTGCATCGGCGTGGCTGGCCGCGCGGCTGGCAGCGGGAGTGGGACTACGTCGAGTACCGCGGGGAGCACTGGGAGGTGTCCGACGTCAAGTACCTCTTCAACCGCGTCTTCAAGCGTCTCTGGGCTGATGCCCGAGCCGACGTCATGGCATACAGCGCTCGGCGCGGCGGGCCGGTCTACACGGCGCAGTCGTGGAACGGGCAGTGGGATCGCCTCGACGACGAGCACTCTCTCTACATGGGGTGGGACTCGAGCTACATGCTCAGCGCCGTGCAGGGCGTCCTCGACGAGGCGGGCCTCGCGCCCGAGGTGTTCGTCAAGTACTCCTACATCGGCGCCGCGATGTAGGCGCGGGGTCGGGCGCTAGGCTCGATACGCGAGGGGCGGTGGCCAAGCTGGTCAAGGCAGCGGGCTCATAACCCGACGATCGTGGGTTCAAGTCCCACCCGCCCTACCAGCACGAGGGCCGCCGCGAGGCGGCCTTCGGCATCCGTGGGACAATCGTCGGCATGGATGCGATCGGAGCCCTCGTTCTCGGCATCGTGCTCGCCGCCACGCTGACGCTCATCATTCTCGCCCCGCGACTCAAGCGCGATCACCTGCGCCGTCAACTCGACGGAACGGCAGGCGGTTCGCTCGCGGGGGTCGGATCGGGGATGGATGCCGTGTGGCGTCCGTCCGCCGAAGACGCGCACGCCCGGTGGGAGGCGCAGGTCGAGCTTCCGGCGCCGGCACCGACGCCGGGTGACAAGGGCCGCCTGGATGACGGGCGCATCATCATCGACGTCGCGGGCTGACGGCGCTCACTCGGCGGGGCGGTCGCCCTTGTCCTTGATCGGCGGGTCGGGCCACACCTTCGCGACCGCTTCGGTCACGCGGATCGATCCGGTGCTCGGGTGCGCGGGCTCGCCGCCCGCCGCGCTGCCGCGCGGGATCGGCAGTTCCTGGCTGTCACTGAGCACCTGCGGATGATACCGGGCGAGCTGAAGGACGCCCCACACGGCGATCGCTCCGACGACGCCGAACGCGATGTACGCCCACAGCGGGGCGCCGGTAGCCTCCCCCAGCACGAACAGGCCGATCAGGATGGCGACGATCGGGTCGATGACGGTGAGACCCGCGATCACGAGGTCGGGTGGGCCGGATGAGTAGGCGGTCTGAACGAAGTAGGCGCCGATGATCGCGCCGAGGATGAGGGCGGCGAGGCAGGTCAGCGTCAGCCATTCGAAGTTCTCGTCCTGGATGCGCTTGATCACGACCTTCGCGAGCGTCGCGACGAAGCCGTAGATGACGCCGGCGGCCATGATGTAGAACAGCGCCCCCATGCGGGCGCGCAGCCACACCCAGAGCACCGCGAACACGATCGTGACAGCGGCGAGAATCAGCAGGATCGTGATGAGCTGCTGATCCGACACCGGCTTCTCGGTGGCGAAGATCGCCGCGATCGTGACGAACACGAAGATGCCACCCACGCACGCGGCGATGGCGATGAGCGAGCGCTTGTTTGGCCTGTGACCGCTGACCTTGGCGTTCAAGAGCGTCGTGATGACCAGCGCGATGGCACCGAGAGGCTGGACGACGATGAGCGGTGCATACGCGAGCGCGAAGAGCTGGCAGATGATCGCGAGCCCCAGCATGACGGTGCCGATGACCCACGAGGGGCGCGACAGCAGGCGCACGAGCTGGCCGCCGCTGAGACCCTGTGCGCCGGTCGAGCCGCTCAGCTTCTCGACCTTGGTGACGCCGCGGTGCTGATACTGCGCGCCGAACGACATGAAGACCGCGCCCAGGAGCGCCAGCGGGATGCCGATGAGGATTCCCGGGTTCTGGAAGGCGCCGACGAGCTGGTCGCCCACGTCCTGAAGCTCGTCCGCTGTCAACACCACGTATCGACCCTAGCCGCAGGCCCTGCTCGGTAGGCTCAAGGCGTGGCTGTTCTCCCGATTCGCATCATGGGCGATCCCGTCCTTCACTCGCCTGCCTCGCCCGTCGAGGCGATCACCGATGAGGTCCGCACGCTCGTCGCCGACATGTTCGAGACGATGGATACGGCTCCCGGTGTCGGACTCGCAGCCCCCCAGGTCGGCGTCCCGCTGCGGATCTACACCTATATGTACGAGGACGACGCGGGCCTGCCCTGGCGCGGTGTCGTGATCAACCCCGAGCTGTGGATGCGTCCGCTGGTGCCGGGTGAGCCGGATCCCGACGACGAGTCGGAAGGCTGCCTGTCGTTTCCCGGCGAGCGGTTCCCGCTCCGACGTTCGGAGGCGGTCCTCGTCACCGGAATCGACCTCGACGGGGCTCCCGTCCGCATCGAGGTGGACGGCTGGCGCGCCCGGATCATGCAGCACGAGTTCGATCATCTCGACGGCATCCTCTACGTCGACCGCCTCGGCGACGGCGAGTGGAAGACGGCGCAGAAGATCGCACGAAAGCGCGGCTGGGGCAGGCCCGGCCACGCATGGATGCCGGGGGTCGACGACCTCGACGCGTGAGGTCGAAACGCCGCAGAAACGAAGAACGGCCCCGGGGTGGAGCCCGAGGCCGATCCGCTCCCCCACTTGGACTCGAACCAAGAACCTATCGGTTAACAGCCGATTGCTCTGCCAATTGAGCTATGGAGGAATGTGCCCCGCTTGCGCGCGGGCAACCACACTATCGTAGCAAATCGCAGAGGGTGCTCGTGACCTCAGGAGGCCATGAGACGGTGATCGCCCTCGGCGCTCGGCGTCCACAGCAGGTCCGTGGTGCCGTGTCCGTAGGCGACCGTGTGGCCGCCGCGCAACACGAGCACATCGGCGTCGAGATCGCGCACGAGGTCGGCCTCGTTCGTGACGATGATCGACGCCATGCCGAATTCACCGCGACGACGCAGCACCGCGTCTCTGGCTGCGCGGCGCACTTCGACGTCGAGGTTTGCGAACGGGTCGTCGGCGACGAGGATCCGCGGCTGCAGAACCAGAGCCCGCGCCAGCGCGACACGCTGGCGCATGCCCGCACTCAGCTCGTACGGGTACTTCGCCGCGGCCCCGAGCGGGAGCATCAGCTCGTCCAGCAGCGTCGCTACGCGCACGGAGAGAGCGCGCTGGTTCACGCGGCGGTCGCGGCTCGTGATCGGCTCGCCGATGACCTCGGCGACGGTCAGGCGCGCGGGCAGGTGCGCACCCGCCGACTGGGGCAGGTATCCGGTGAAGTACGTGAGCTGACGACGGGCCCGTCCGGGCCTGCGCACCGAGATCCCCTCGACGAGCGCATCTCCCCCGTCGACGGCGAGCCCCGCGTCGGACTCGCCGGCCAGCACTGCGGCGAGGCTCGACTTTCCGGCGCCGGTGGGGCCCATCAAGACCAGCGTCTTCGCGCGTGGCACGGTGAATGACACGCCGTCGACGACGCGGAGGGCGGGCATACCCCGGGAGGAACGAGCGATCGAAAGATCTGCGGCGCGTACCGCCGCATCGGCTTCTCGTCCTCGAGGCATCTCTTCATCCTGCCCTGTGCGTCTCTTCGACGCCACCGACGTGGGGGTCAATCCTCCGTGGCGAGCCGCTGGCGCTCGGCGTCGAGTTCGCGGAGGCGGATCCGGATGCCGCGACCTTCCTCCGAGCCGGGTGCGACGCGTTGGATGGCGCCCAGCAGCTCGGACTTCTCGCTGTTGAGCGCGCGGATCGCGAGCCGGCGGGCAAGATCCGACGCCGATGAGAGAGCCGCGTCATCGTTCAGCGCCGGGAAGTCGGCGGCGAGAAGCTCGGCGGCGAGTGAGCGGAACGGCTCGCGCACCGTGCCGACCGCATCCACCGCCCACCCCGGGCGCTGCATGTCGGGTGTCTGCTGGACGGCAACCCGGACGGCGTCGAGCGCCTGGTGCCGGAAGGGCAGGGCGACAGCACGGGTGATCAGCGCCGGTTCGAGACGGTGGCCGAACTGCAGGAAGCCCATGAGCGCGTCCCGTTCGAGAGCGGCATCCGCCGTGCGCGGCAGCGAGGCCAGTGTCACGCGCACGACCGGCTCGTCGCCCGGGTCGACCGCATCCGCGGGCTCGTCGCGGCGTGGACTGCTGCTGCCGCCGCCGCGCCCGACGCGTTCGACCTCCCGGCGTACGTCCTCGGTATCGAGGCCGAGTCGGCGTGCGAGCACGCGGATGTATTCGGGCTGCAGCAGCGGATCCCGAAGCTCCGCCACGACGGGCGCTGCCGTGCGGAGCGCCCCGATGCGGCCCTCGACGCTGGCGAGGTCGTAGCCGGCGATCCGCTGATCGAGCACGAACTCGACCATCGGCACCTTGGCGTCCATGAGTGCGCGCACGGCGCCGTCGCCGCGCTCGAGCCGCAGATCGCACGGGTCGAGACCCTCGGGTCCGGTGGCGACGTATGTCTGGGCGTTGAAGCGCTTCGCATCGGCGAAGGCGCGCAGGGCAGCCTTCTGCCCGGCGGCATCCGGGTCGAAGGTGAACACCACCTCTCCCGCGGCCGAGTCGTCGCCCATGACGCGGCGGAGCACGGTGATGTGGTCTGACCCGAACGCCGTGCCGCAAGTGGCGATCGCGGTCGTGATGCCGGCGAGATGGCAGGCCATCACGTCGGTGTAGCCCTCGACGACGACGACGCGATGATCCCGCGAGATGTCGCGCTTGGCGAGGTCGAGGCCGTAGAGAACCTGCGCCTTCTTGTAGATCGTCGTCTCGGGAGTGTTGAGATACTTCGGCCCGTTGTCGTCGTCGAAAAGACGCCGCGCGCCGAACCCGATGACCTGGCCGGTGACATCGCGGATCGGCCAGACCACGCGACCACGAAAGCGGTCGTAGACGCCACGCTGGCCCTGAGAGACGAGACCCGCTGCGCTCAGCTCCTCATCGCTGTAGCCCGCTGCCCGCAGGGCCGCGTGCATCCCCGACCATCCCCGCGGTGCGTAGCCGACGCCGAAATGGGCGGCCGCCCCCGCATCGAATCCCCGTTCGCCGAGGAAGCGGCGCGCGGCGTCCGCCTCCGCCGTGGCCAACTGGCCGCGGAAGAACTCGGCGGCGGCCGCGTTCGCGGCATAGAGCCTCGTCCGGCCGGTGTTCTCGGGCGCCGCGCCGCCGTCCTCGTAGTGCAGGGCGAATCCGATGCGCCCGGCGAGGCGCTCGACCGACTCGGTGAACGAGAGGTGGTCCATCTTGCGGAGGAACGAGTACACGTCACCGGACTCGCCGCATCCGAAGCAGTGGTAGAACCCCGCTTGCGCCCGCACGTTGAAGCTCGGGCTGCGCTCGTCGTGGAACGGGCAGAGTCCCTTCAGCGACCCGACGCCGGCGGGCTTGAGCGCGACCCGCTCGCCGATGATGTCGGCGATGTTCGTGCGAGCCTTGACCTCGTCGACATCGGCCTGCCGGATGCGTCCCGCCATCAGGGCCGCCCGATCGCGCCGGATCGGCCGGTGCCCGCGCGGGCACCGGGAGCCCACACCCCGAGGGATGCCGCATCGATCTCGCCGACGAGTCCGCCGTGCCATGAGATCGCGAGCTGATCGGTGAGGCTGGCGACCTGGTCGACGACGACACGGCGTCTCGCGGCATCCGTCTCCGCCTCCGCGAAGTCCGCCGCGTGAAGGGAATCGAGGGCGTCGGGTCGCTCCCACAGCGCCGACGCGACCCGCTTGAGAGCGCGCCGCTGCTCCTTGTAGAGATCTTTGCGCCCGTCGATCGAGACGACCACGGCCCCGATGATGCCCTTGAGCACAGCCATCTCAGCCTCGACGACTCGCGGCACGATGACGTGCGCGCGGTAGCGGGTGAGCGTCGACGTGCCGTAGGCATCGCGCGTGGCCGTGGTCGCCGCCCGGGCGAAGCGCCCGATGAGGTCGGAGGTGAGGTTCTTCAGGCGGGCGAGCGAGGCGCGCGTCCCGTCGAACGACGAGATCCACTCGGGCAGGCGCATGAGGCGATACAGCGCGTCCTCCAGCTCGTCCCGCGAGAAGTCGAAGCCCACCCACGTTTGGATCGCCGTCAGCAGCGCGGCGTGCTCGGCCGGATCCGCGAGGCGAGCGGGATCGAGGTAGCCGTTGACGATCGCGTCCTCGAAGTCGTGCACCGAATAGGCGATGTCGTCGGAGAGATCCATCACCTCGGCCTCGATGCACCGGACGCGGCCCGGCGCGCCGGCCCGCATCCACCGGAAGACAGCCTCGTCCTCGGGGTAGACGCCGAACTTCAGCCGCCCTCCCGGATCCGGGAGGGGCTGGTCGGCCGTCCACGGGTACTTGCACGTGGCGTCGAGGCTCGCGCGGGTGAGATTGAGCCCGAAGCTGCCGCCGATCGCGTCGAAGACCTTCGGCTCGAGCCTGCTCACGATGCGGAGCGTCTGCGCGTTCCCCTCGAAGCCGCCGATGTCCTCGGCCCACTCGTTGAGCGCCCGCTCGCCGTTGTGACCGAACGGCGGGTGGCCGAGGTCGTGGCTGAGGCAGGCCGCGTCCACGACGTCGGCCGCGAGGTGCAGCGAGGTCGCGAGCTCGCGACCGACCTGCGCGACCTCGAGCGAGTGGGTGAGGCGGTTGCGTGCGAAGTCAGCGGGGCTCGCGGGGCTCAGCACCTGTGTCTTCGCAGCGAGGCGGCGGAGGGCCCCCGAGTGCAGCACACGTGCCCGATCGCGGGCGAATCCGTCACGCTGCGACCGATGCGTCTCGGAGTGGAATCGCTCGGCATCGTGCTCGTCGTAGCCGACCGGCCGCACCGCGGGTGCCGCGTCCGCGGCGCCGTCACCCGCCACTGTGGTCGAGTTCTGCTTCGGCGAGGGCGCACGACGCCTCGGCGCCGAGCTGTCGCGAGTCGAGCCAGCCGTCGGGCAGCGCCGGGCGCTTCGGTGTGCCGGCGCGTCCGCGCTGGCCCTCCGCAGCGGCGCCGGGGTACGGGGCTTCGAGCTCGAGAGTGGCGAGCAGTTCGTCGATCTCGGCGAGGGTCGACACCGTCGCGAGCCGTGCGCGCGTGTCTCCGCCGACCGGATAGCCCTTGAAATACCACGCGACGTGCTTGCGGATGTCGCGGCACCCGCGCTCTTCGCTCTCGAAGAACTCGACGAGCAGCTCGGCGTGGCGACGGAAAGCCTGAGCCACGAAGCCGAGCGTCGCGTCGACCGGGGCGCCGGATGCTGCGGCGGGCGTACCGAGCGCACGCGCCAGGTCGCCGAAGAGCCACGGTCTGCCGAGGCACCCGCGCCCGACGACGACGCCGTCGCAGCCGGTCTCGCTCATCATGCGCGCGGCGTCCTCGGCCGCCCAGATGTCGCCGTTGCCGAGCACGGGAACGCTGGTGACGACCTGCTTGAGCTTCGCGATGGCAGACCAATCGGCCTGACCCGAATAGAACTCGGCGGCGGTGCGCGCATGCAGGGCGACGGCCGCCACGCCGGCATCCTCGGCGATGCGCCCCGCGTCGAGGTACGTGAGGTGATCGCCGTCGATGCCCTTGCGCATCTTCACGGTGAGGGGGATGTCGCCCGCGGCCCGCGCGGCGCGGGTGACGATGTCGCGGAAGAGCTCGAGCTTCCACGGCAGCGCGGCCCCGCCGCCCTTCCGGGTCACCTTGGGCACCGGGCACCCGAAGTTGAGGTCGATGTGGTCGGCGCGATCCTCTTCCACGAGGACGCGCACAGCGCCCTCGACCGTCGCGGGATCGACACCGTAGAGCTGGATCGACCGCGGCTTCTCGGATTCGTGGTGGGTGATGAGGCGCATCGTGGTGGCGTTCCGCTCAACCAGCGCGCGAGACGTGATCATCTCGCTGACATAGAGGCCGGCGCCGTACTCGCGGCACAGGCGCCGGAACGCGGTGTTGGTGATGCCCGCCATCGGGGCGAGCACGACCGGCGCGTCGAGCTCGATGGGCCCGATGCGCAGAGTGCGCGCGGGGGCGGTGGCAGTGGTCACGGCATCCATTCTTTCAGACGCACGCTGTACGGGTGCGGCGAGGCTTTAGCCTGGGGAGATGACCGAGGCGACCAAGACCGACGTGCGCGAGATCCCGTTCCAGACCGCCGACGGCGGCACTGCCACACTTGCCGACTACGGCGACGATGTCCTGCTCATCGTCAACGTCGCCTCCAAGTGCGGGCTCACGCCGCAGTACGAGCAGCTCGAGCAGCTGCAGCGGGCATACGCAGACCGCGGGTTCACCGTGCTCGGCTTCCCCTGCAATCAGTTCATGGGTCAGGAGCCCGGCTCGATGGACGAGATCCTCGAGTACTGCTCGATGACGTGGGGTGTGTCCTTCCCCGTCTTCGACAAGGTCAAGGTCAACGGCGGCAAGGCGGCGCCGCTGTACAAGGCTCTGAAGAAGGCCGACGACGCCGAGGGCAACACCGGACCGATCCTGTGGAACTTCGAGAAGTTCGTTCTCACACCCGAGGGTGCCGTTCACCGGTTCCGTCCCAGCGTCAAGCCTGATGACCCCGCGATCGTCGAGGTCATCGAGCGAAGCCTTCCGCGCTAGCCGTCGACGACAGCCATCGCTCGGCGCTCGCTCCAGACCTGTCGCACGATGTCGGCGAACGCCTCGGGCGGCTGGGCTCCCGAGACGCCGTAGGTGGCGTCGATCACGAAGAACGGCACGCCGCTGATGCCGTAGGAGATCGCCTGCTGCTGATCTGCCCGCACCGCCGCGAGGTAGCGACCGCTCGCGAGAGCCTCCCGCGCGGCGTCGGCATCGAGTCCGGCATCGACTGCGAGGGCGACCAGTTCATCCTCGCGGCCGAGGTGGCGGCCCTCGGTGAAGTAGGCGGACATCAGCCTCTCGGCCAGCTCGTGCTGACGGCCCTGCTCCTTCGCGAAGTGCAGCAGTTCGTGCGCCTTGACGGTGTTGGTGTGCTGGAGCAGATCGAACCGGTACTCCAGGCCCGCCGCGGCAGCGACACCGGTCACCCGCTCGAGCATCTGGTTCGCCTGTGCCGTCGAGATGCCCTTGTGGCTCGAGAGGTACTCGGCCTCTCCGCCGACGAAGTCGACGGGCGTATCGGGCGAGAGTTCGAACGAGTGGAACGTCACCTCGACGACGGGTGCGTCCTCGTCTGCGGATGCCGCTTCGAGCCCCTTCTCGAGATTCCGCTTGCCGATGTAGCACCAGGGGCAGGCGATGTCGCTCCACACGTCGATCTTGATCGCATCCGTCATGCTCAAGGACAACGGCGATCACGTGCGCGACTATTCCACCGGTGCATCACGGATCTGTCGGGGCGTCCGCATCGGGCACGAATCGGAAGCGCACACGCACGTCGTCGTACGACACGACGAGTGTCGATGCGTTCGGCGACCACTCGTCGGGGACGAGGTACAGGCGTCCGCCACCCTGTGCCAGCAGCCGCAGGCCCGAGTACCGGTAGCCGTGGGTCATGGCGGGGGCGACGGGCGTGGACCCGTCGTCGTTCGGCGTGTCGGATGCCGCGGGCTGAAGCTCTTGGAATCCGATCGCCGAGTTCCCGGGGAAAATGCGCTCGCGCGTGTCGAGGATGACCGCGGGCAGCGCGCGAAGATCCGATGCGAGTGCGCGAGCCTGCCCGCGCCCCCACCACTGCGCCACCGTCGCCGTCGACCAGAAGGTGCCGGCGACCATCACGAGCACCAGGAGGACGACCACGCTCCGGCCCACGCCGGTGCTGCCGAGGCTCCGTGCCGTGGACGCGGCGTAGGCGGAGAGCCCTGCGCCGATGGCCAGCAGCAGCGGCGTGAGCAGCATCGCATAGTCCCAGCCAGCGAGCAGCGGCATCACGAACGCGAGGGCGAGGCCGGCGAGGAGGAACCCGATTCCCGTCCAGGCGAACGCGCCGATCGTGCGGCGCCTTCGATCGGGCGTCTGCATGCTCAGGTGGTCGCGCAGCCGTCGGTGCGCCACAATGAGGGCGGCCGCCAGCAGGAGCAGCACCATGACCGGGATGAACAGGGCCCCGGGGCTGCGCATGACGAACTCCTGCGAGCTCATCCCGATGATGTCGACGTCAATGCCGAAATAACGGAAGAACTCACGCGTGGAGACATAGCCGAAGTAGAACAGCAGCGCCGTCACGAGCGTCAGCGGCGCGACGAACGACGAGAGGAAGCCCATCCACTTCTCGAAACCGAGCCCCGTCGGTGGGGAGGCCACGGGCGGCACGGGGCCGGGGGCGGGCTCCGGTGTCGGTGCTTCGGTCGATCGTGCCCGTGAGCCGAGCCGAGCCATCATCCACCCGCCGGGGTGTTCACGACGATCGGAGGGCCGGGCTCGACGGTGCGCGTGGCGACCGCGTCGCATGCCTCGACGGTCGGGCACTCGAGCGTGCCGATGAACGTGATCGTCGTGCCGTCCTCGAAGTCGTCGCCGGGGCGGAGGGTCAGACTGCAGAAGATCCCGGACTCGTTCGCCTCGACGGTAAGCCCCACGCACGACGTCGTGGCGCCGAGCGTTCCGCAGACACCATCCTCCACCGCAAGCCCCGCCCGATCGGGCACAGCCTCGTCGAAGGTGAAGCGCACGCCCTCGGGGACGGCCACGTCACCGCCCCAGAAGACCGCGATCGTCTTGCACCACACGCCCTCCTCGACGATCTCGGCCTCGCCCTGGTCGCCGTAGGCGGGACCGCCGTAGTCGGCGACCGGGCCGGTGCGCACCTGCTCCTGCACCGGATCTTCGGCGCCGTCAGAGCCTGCGTCCCCGTCATCGGAGTCCTGGCCGTCGCCCGCGTCGGTGTCGTCGTCGGCGGCATCCTGACCTGCGTCCGCCGTCGCCACCGGATCGGGAGCGCCGTCACCGCCGGCGGGCGCGCACCCTGACAGTGTCAGCAGAAGCGTGAGAGCGACGATGATCGCACGCGAACGCGACGCAGCGGACATGACGCACCTCCTGTCGGAGCGCGGTCGCGCTCCTAGAGGAGAGGAGCGCGGTGACGCTCGCAGGATACGCCCACAGCGCGATCCGGAACAGGTGCCGTCAGACGCCGGTGGAGTCGGGGGTGTCGACCGCGCCGCCGAACCGTCGGTCTCGATCGAGGTAGAGCTCGATCGCCTGCCAGAGATCGGTGCGCGAGAAGTCCGGCCAGAGCCTGTCGAGGAACACGAACTCGGCGTAGGCCGACTCCCACAGGAGGAAGTTCGAGGTGCGCTGCTCGCCGCTCGAGCGGATGAACAGATCGACATCGGGCATGTCCGGCACGTAGAGGCGCTTCGCGATGAGCTTCTCGGTGACCGCCGAGGGCTTCAGGCGTCCGGCGGCGATGTCGTCGCCGATGGTCCGCATCGCGTCGACCAGTTCCACGCGGCCGCCGTAGTTGACGCACATCGTGAGGGTCAGGGTGTCGTTGCCCGCCGTCAGCTGCTCGGCGTACTGCAGCTCCTTGATGACACTGGACCACAGCCGCGGCCTGCGGCCCGCCCACCGCACCCGTACGCCCCACTCGTTGAGCTGGTCGCGGCGTCGATGGAGGACATCGCGATTGAATCCCATGAGGAAGCGGACCTCGTCGGGCGAACGAGACCAGTTCTCCGTCGAGAAGGCGTAGACCGACAGATGCGTCACGCCGGCTTGGACCGCGCCGGCGACCACATCGAGAAGGGCGGCTTCACCTGCTTTGTGTCCCTCGACCCGTGTGAGTCCGCGACGATTCGCCCAGCGCCCATTGCCGTCCATCACGATGGCGACGTGGCGAGGCACGCCCTGGGCGGGAAACGCGGGAGGATACAGGCCCGTCCAGTCGATCGGACGGTAGGGCACGGCATCCCGATGCGTGTAGGGCTTCGGCGTCATCGGTTCTCCCCCTGCGGCGCAGACACGTGTGCGAGTGAGCGGATGCCGCGTTCCAGATGCCACTGCGCGTAGGCCGCGATCAGACCGGATGCCGCCGCTCCGGTGCCGGCGGTCGCGGCATCCACGTCATCCCACTCGCCGGCCATGAGGGAGCGCAGGAGTCCGGCCGTCTGCGCGTCGAGGCGCGCCGACCCGGTCGGTGCGCAGTCGCGGCACACCGTGCCGCCGAGCTGTGCGACGAACGCGTCATGCGGCCCGGCCGCGCCGCATCGCGCGCACTCGACGAGCGACGGCGCCCAGCCCGACAGTGCCATGGCGCGCAGGAGATAAGAGTCGAGGATGCTGCGAGAGGCGTGTTCGCCCTTCGACAGAGCTCTGAGTCCGCCGACCAGCAGCAGGTACTGCTGGGGCGTGGCTTCGGCCTCGTTGAGACGGTCGGCCGCTTCGACCATGGCGTGGGCCGAGGTGTAGCGGTCGTAGTGGACGGCGATGTCGGCGCCGTACGAGCCGATCGACTCGGCCTGCTGCACGATGTCGAGCGAACGTCCCTGGTACAGCTGGACGTCGGCCACCATGAAGGGTTCGAGCCGCGCGCCGAAGCGCGACGACGTGCGCCGCACGCCCTTCGCGACCGCACGGAGCTTGCCGTGGCGGCGACTGAGGAGGGTGACGATCCGGTCCGCCTCACCCAGCTTGTGGGTGCGCAGAACCACGACCTCGTCACGGTAGGTGGGCACCCCTCAATTATCGTCGGCGTGCGCCCGGGACGGGGCTGCCGCGCCCGAGCACGCGCCAGGGGTTTGGCGCAGTTTAGACACAATGTATGCTGTTCACTATGTCGGAATCAAACATCCTCGACCTGCTGCTGTCGGTGACGCACACGCTCCAAGCAGACCAGGACCGCGAGCTCGACCGCCGGGGGCTGACCACGGCCCGCACCCACCTGATGTGGGTGCTCTTCCACGGCGGCCCGGCGACCCAGGTGCAGCTCGCCGAGGCTCTCGCGGTCACGCCCCGCAACGTCACGGCGCTCGTCGACGGTCTCGAGGCGACCGACCTCGCACGCCGCGAGCCGCATCCGACCGATCGCCGTGCGGTGCACGTCCATCTCACTGAGCGCGGGCTGTCGATCATGGAGACGATGAACGCAGAGCACACGGCGCTCGGATCCGATCTGCTCGCCGGCCTCGACGAGGCGACCGTAGCGACCACGATCCGCGGGCTCGAGGCCATCCGAGCCAACCTCGAGCGGCTGATCGCCGAGCACGAGGCGGCACGAGCCGAATGACTGTCGAGACCACGCCCCGCCACGTCGGCACGACGGTCGCGCGCCTCGCCCGCGCCGCGTGGCGTGCCGAAGTCGGGATCTGGAAGAGCCTGTACCGCTGGGGCTTCCGCCGCCCGCGGGTTCCCCACGGTGCGGACGCGTTCACGTACCACTCCCCCATCCTCACGATCCTCGTCGTCTTCATCGTGCTGTCGGCGATCGAGATCCCGGTGATCGACCTCATCGTGCACCCGTGGCCGTGGGTGCGCATCCCGCTTCTGGCGCTCGGCATCTGGGGAGTCACGTGGATGCTGGGCCTTCTGCTCAGCTTCCTCACGCGCCCGCATGCCGTCGGGCCCGACGGGATCCGCGCCCGCTACGGGGCCGATGTCGACATCGACCTGTCGTGGGATGTCGTCGAGTCGGTCGAGCCATCACGGGATGTGACCGAGAAGGCGCCGCGCGTGCGCGATGAAGAGCACGGTCGCACGCTGGCGCTGCGCACTCAGAACGAGGCCAATGTGCTCATTCGGCTCGAGCACCCGCTGACCGCCCGGTTCGGCGACGATGTCGTCGAATTCGACGCCGTCCGCCTGTGGGTCGACGATCTCGAGGGGTTCCTCTCGGCGGTGCGCACGCACATCCCCTGACCCGCCCCGACAATGGAGGGGTGGACGAGCCGATCTTCGTGATCCCCCTGTGGGCGGACCTCATCGCCGTCGGACTCGGCGGCATCCAGGGTGCCCTGTTCGCCTCCGGGTTCCGTGGTCAGCGCAGGCTCGATCTGCTCGGCGTCGCGATCATCGGGGTGGTCGTCGGAATGGGCGGCGGGCTCATCCGCGACCTGCTCCTCAATGTCACCCCCACCACGCTTCAGAGCAACTGGTACCTCCTCACGGCGACGGGGGCGGCGCTGTTCGGGATGCTGCTGGCCGGCGTCTTCCAGCGCCTCAACGCCGTCATCGTCGGACTCGATGCGCTCGTGATCGGCATGTTCGGTGCATTCGGCACGTCGAAGGCACTCGCCCTCGGCCTGCCCCTGGTTCCCGCAGTCTTCGTGGGGGTGTGCGCGGCGGTCGGCGGCGGCATCCTGCGCGACATGATCATGGGCCTGCCGGTCGCGATCATGCACGTCGGCTCGCTCTACGCCGTCGCCGCCGGCGCCGGCTGCCTCACCCTCGCTGTCGTACACGCCTTCGGCGCCGACCTCGTCGTCTCGGCGATCATCGGCGTGGCGGTCACCACGGTGTTCCGCCTGCTCGCCGTGATCTTCGACATCTCGCTGCCGGAGCAGCGGGCGCTCTATCGCCGCAAGGTCGCGGTCGAGACCTCGGCGATCCCGATCGTCAAGCAGTGAGAGTCAGTGCGTGAAGGTCGATACCAGTCCTTCTGTCGGCATGGGCGATTCGAGCGCATCGAGATACGCGACCGCTTCCTCGATGTCGGCGAGCAGGCTCTCCGCGAGATTGCGACTGAGTCCGTTGCGCACCACGATGCGCTGCACCACGACGTCTGTGAGGTCGTCGGGCATGGGGTAGGCCGGGATCAGCCACCCCTTGAGGCGCAGCCGCTCCGAGAGGTGGTAGAGGTTCCACTTCTGCGTGTATCCCTCGGTCAGTCGCCACGCGAAGACCGGGATGTCAGTGCCGTCGTTCCACAGATCGAAGGCGGGCATCTCCCCGATCGCCCGGGCGAGGAAGACGGCCACGTCCTGCGATGCCTTCTGCACGCGGTAGTAGCCGTCCCAGCCGAGCCGGAGGAACAGGTAGTACTGGAGCAGCACCTGCGCACCTGGACGCGAGAAGTTCAGCGCGAACGTCGGCATGTGGCCGCCGAGGTAGGTCACGTCGAAGACGAGGTCGCTCGGAAGGTCGCCCGTCGTGCGCCAGACCACCCACCCGAGTCCCGGGTAGACGAGCCCGTACTTGTGGGCCGAGGTGCTGATGGATGCCACGCGCTCGAGGCGGAAGTCCCATTCCAGGTCGGGCTGGAGGAACGGCGCGATCATCGCCCCCGATGCTCCGTCCACGTGGATCGGAATGTCGAGCCCGGTCTCGGCCTCGATGCGATCCAGCGCAGCGGCGATCTTCGCGACCGGCTCGTACACGCCGGTGTAGGTGACGCCCATGATGGCGACGACGCCGATGGTGTTCTCGTCGACGTACTTCTCGAGCTCGAAGCCGTCGAGGCATCCGTGCTCACGCGAGATCGGGACGTACCGAGCCTCGACGTCCCAGTAGTTGCAGAACTTCTCCCAGCACACCTGGACCGCGCTCGATAGCACCAGGTTGGGGCGATCGGTCGAAAGGCCTGCGGACCGACGGGAGTGCTGCCAACGCCGTTTGAGGGCGAGACCGCCGAGCATGCATGCTTCGGACGAGCCGATCGTCGACGTCCCGACGGCCTTCTCGGCGTCGGGCGCGTTCCACAGCGATGCGAGCATTTTCCAGCAGCGCGTCTCGATCGCGGCCGTCTGCGGATACTCGTCCTTGTCGATCATGTTCTTGTCGGCGGTCTCGCTGTAGAGCTGATTCGCCTGCGGATCCATCCAGGTGCCGACGAAGGTGGCGAGATTGAGACGCGAGTTGCCGTCGAGCATCGCCTCGTCGTGGACGATCTGGTACGCGGTCTCGGGGAGCGATTCGCCGGGCGGCAGGGTGTTGAGCGGAAAGTCCGTCGCCTCGCCGATGCGGGCGAACAGCGGATTCAGCTGGTTCTGATCGCCGATCCCGGTGAAAGCGTGTGCCGGGTCGTGCCGGCGAGGCGTGTGCGGAGTGGTCGTCATGGCCGACACGCTATCGGGCCTCTAGTCTGACCGCATGCCGTCTCCTCCCAGCATCCGCCTCCGACGTGAAGCGTGGGGATTCGCGATCGGGTCGACGTTCTTCGCGGCAGGTTCTCTGCCGTGGTACGCGGACGCCGTCGGCCTGGTCGCGACGAACGCCACCTTCGTGGCGGGGGCTGTGTTCTTCACGCTCGCCGCGTTCATCCAACTGGCGTTGAGCGGTCGTCGACCCCCGCGCCTCGGTTCGACACGAGCCGATCGCTCTGACTGGTGGTCCGCGGCCGTGCAGTTCGCCGGAACCCTGCTGTTCAACCTCAGCACGATCGCCGCGCTCGTGGCCGCACTGCAGCCCGAGCTGCCCGGCATGGGCGGCTGGCTTCCCGATGCCTGGGGATCGATCTGCTTCCTCGTGGCGAGTTCGCTCGCCGTGGTCGCCACGACTGAGCGGGAAGGCCTGTGGGACCCGCACGCCCGGACGTGGCGATGCACCTGGCTCAACATGGCGGGCTCGGTGTTCTTCGGCATCTCCGCGATCGGCGCCTACGTCATGCCGTCCACAGGCGATCCGGTCGACATGATGTGGGCGAACCTCGGCACGTTCCTGGGCGCCCTGTGCTTCCTCGCCGCGGCGCTGCTCAGCCGCAGAGAGGTCTCCGCGGCTGAGCGCGCGTAGCGTCTAGACTCCGGCGAACGCGCTCGCGCGCTCCCGCGTGCGGATCGCGCGGTTCACGCCCGACACGATCGCCTTGAGGGATGCCGTCGAGATGTCGCCGTCGATGCCGACACCCCAGAGTCGCTCGCCGTCGACCTGCAGTTCGACATAGGCGGCCGCCTGAGCATCGCCGCCCGAGCTGAGCGCGTGCTCGACATAGTCGTACAGCGTGATGTCGAAGCCCTGCGAACGCACGATGTCGAGGAACGCCGCCACGGGACCGTTGCCGTGGCCGGCGGAGTCGAAGCGTGCCTCGCCGTCACGGAGGGTGACATCCAGGGACACATCGCCCGACATATCGCTGCGGGTGCTCGTCGCCAGAAGCTCGAAGCGACCCCACCGCTCGTGGGCGATGTCGGAGGGCAGGTACTCGTCGGAGAAGATCGACCAGATCTGCCCGCTCGTGACCTCGCCGCCCTCGGCATCCGTCTTCGCCTGGACCACCCCCGAGAACTCGATCTGGAGGCGTCGCGGCAGGTCGAGGGCGTGGTCGCTCTTGAGCAGGTATGCCACGCCGCCCTTGCCCGACTGCGAGTTCACGCGGATCACCGCCTCGTACGACCGGCCGAGGTCCTTCGGATCGATCGGCAGGTACGGTACGGCCCATTCGATGTCGTCGACCGTGACGCCCGCTTCCGCGGCCCGGGCCTCCATCGCCTCGAAGCCCTTCTTGATCGCGTCCTGGTGCGAGCCGCTGAAGGCGGTGAACACGAGGTCGCCGGCCCACGGGCTGCGCTCGGGCACCGGCAGCTGGTTGCAGTACTCGACCGTGCGCTTCACCTGGTCGATGTCGCCGAAGTCGATCTGCGGATCGATCCCCTGCGTCAGCAGGTTGATGCCGAGCGCGACGAGGTCGACGTTTCCGGTGCGCTCCCCGTTGCCGAACAGACACCCCTCGATCCGGTCGGCGCCGGCCATGTAGCCCAGTTCGGCGGCGGCGATCGCCGTCCCCCGGTCGTTGTGGGGATGCAGAGACAGGATGACGTTGTCGCGGTGGGCGAGGTGACGGCTCATCCACTCGATCGAGTCGGCGTAGACGTTGGGCGTCGCCATCTCGACGGTCGCCGGCAGGTTGATGATGACCTTGCGCTCGGGTGTCGGCTCGAACACCTCGAGCACCTGATTGCACACCTCCACCGCGAACTCGAGCTCGGTGCCGGTGTAGCTCTCGGGCGAGTACTCGTAGTAGACCGCAGTCTCGGGAATCCGGTTCTCGTACTCGCGGCACAGCCGCGCGCCCTCGACGGCGATGTCGATGATCCCCTGCTTGTCGGTGCGGAATACCACGTCGCGCTGCAGGACGCTCGTGGAGTTGTAGAGGTGCACGATCGCCTGCTTCGCGCCGGCGATCGATTCGTAGGTGCGCTCGATCAGGTGGGCGCGCGCCTGCGTGAGCACCTGGATCGTCACATCGTCGGGGATGAGATTCTCTTCGATCAGCTGGCGCACGAAGTCGAAGTCCGTCTGGCTGGCCGAAGGGAACCCGACCTCGATCTCCTTGTAGCCCATGCGAACGAGCAGATCGAACATGATCCGCTTGCGCTCAGGGCTCATCGGGTCGATGAGCGCCTGGTTCCCGTCGCGGAGGTCGACCGCGCACCATCGCGGCGGGGCGGTGATCCTGGCATCAGGCCAGGTGCGATCGGGCAGGTGCACCGCGATCTGCTCGTGATACGGGCGGTACTTGTGGGTCGGCATCCCCGAGGGGCGCTGGTTGTTCTCCATGATGTCGCATTTCTCTCGTCAGGTGAGGGCCGACGACAAGCTCCGCGACGAGGATGGCCCTAGATCGAGGCCTCGTCGCGGCAGCTAAGGAGAAGCAGCGAGCCTGCACGCATGCGCCCAGGGTACACCCGCGGCTCCACCGGTGCGAACCTCGCGACGAACAGCGTCGCCTTGAGAACCCCCGAGACGATACCTCGACCCCGGACACTCTCGGGGTATGAACCGTCATCGTCGACCCATCGCCGCACTCGCTGCGGGGGCAGTCCTCGTCATCGCCCTTTCCGGCTGCGCCACCTCCGTGGCATCCGACGCGCCCGACGGCGCGTCGCTCGGATCGCTCTGGCCCGCTCCACCGGAGGGGGAGGTGATGGCGCAGGGCACGGTCATGGACGTCTCCGGCGCCGTTGAGCTCTGCCTCGGTGCGATCGCCGAGTCGTACCCGCCGCAGTGCTCGGGCATCCCGCTGAACGGCTGGTCGTGGGACGGGGTCGAGGGCGCCGAATCGTCGGAGGAGACGACGTGGGGCGCATACGCGCTGCAGGGCACCTTCGACGGCGAGGAGTTCACCGTCACCCAGCCGCCGATCATGCTCGCCCTCTACGACCCGATGATGGCGCCCGACCCCACCGGCGGCGAGCCCGGCGAGGGCGAGGAGTCCGAGCTCCTCGAGATCCAGGAGGCCCTTCCCGATCTGCTCGGCGACGCGTACCTCGGGTCCTACCCCGACGACGGCTGGCTGTGGGTGGACGTCGTGTGGGACGACGGCACCTGGCAGGATGCCGCCGACGACGACTATGGGCCGGGCGTCGTGATAATCCGCTCGGCGCTGCGCAGCCTCGACGGCTGATCAGAAGCCCAGCCGCCCCAGCTGCTTCGGATCGCGCTGCCACTCCTTCGCGACGCGCACGTGGAGGGAGAGGAAGACGCGCGATCCGAGCAGCGGCTCGATCCCGGAGCGAGCGCGGGCTCCGACATCGCGAAGGCGTGATCCCTTGTGGCCGATGATGATCGCCTTCTGGCTGTCGCGCTCGACGACGATGTCGGCGAAGACGTCGGTGAGATCGCTGTTCTCGCGATCTCGGATCTCCTGGACCATCACGGCGATGGAGTGGGGCAGTTCGTCGCGGACGCCGTCGAGCGCCGCTTCTCGGATGATCTCGGCGATCCGGTCCTCGGTCGACTCATCCGTGACGATGCCCTCGGGATACAGGGCGGGTCCGCGGGGCATCATTCCCAGCAGTTCATCGGTGAGTACGTCGAGCTGGTCGCGCGTGAGCGCCGAGAGCGGGATGACGGCCGCCCAGTCGTCGCGGAGCCCGTCTACCTCGAGGAGGCGCTCGGTGATCTGATCGCGGCTCGCCGCATCCGTCTTGGTGACGATCGCGACCTTGCGAGCACGCGAATACCCGTCGAGGGACTCGGCGATGCGCCGATCGCCGGGGCCGACCTTCTCGGTCGCAGGCACGCAGAAGCCGATCACGTCGACGTCCCCGAGCACCTGCTCGACGAGACTGTTCAGCCGCTCGCCGAGGAGGGTGCGCGGCTTGTGGAGGCCGGGCGTGTCGACGATCACCAGCTGGCCCGCTGGCCGATTCAGGATGCCGCGGATCGCGCGCCGCGTGGTCTGCGGCTTGTCGCTCGTGATCGCGACCTTCTCGCCCACCAAGGCGTTCGTAAGGGTCGACTTGCCGACATTGGGGCGGCCGACGAAGGTCACGAACCCCGATCTTGCGTCGATGTTCTCGGATGCGTGCGACGTCATGACCGCTCCCCCTTCTTCGTGGCGCGCGTCTCGCCGGTGCGAGGCGTCACCACCCTGATCTCGCCGGTGCGCGGTGCACGGCTGAATGCCGCGTCGGCCGACTCGACGCCCTCGCCGCGCTCGACGAACACGGTCGCGATCCCCCGGCCACGGCCGAGCGAGGCGCCCCCGGTCATCACGAGTCCGGCGAACTCGGCCGTGGATCCCGGCTGCGGGATGCGCCCGAGAGCCTTTCCGAGCAGGCCGCCGATCGAGTCCACGTCCTCGTCCTCGACGTCGATGCCGAAGAGGTCGCCCACCTCGTCGAGGCCCAGTCGCGAGCTGACGCGGTAGTGACCCGGCGCGAGCTCGGTCACCTCGTCGGCGCGCGGGTCGTACTCGTCGGCGATCTCGCCCACAAGCTCCTCGATGAGGTCCTCGAGCGTGACCAGCCCCGACACGCCGCCGTACTCGTCGATGACGAGGCACACGTGCACGGCGTCGCGCTTCATCTGCTGCAGCAGCGTCTCGGCCTTCATGGACTCGGGAACGAAGATGGCCGGTCGCGCGATGCGGCTGATCGGAGCGTCGCGCCAGCCGGCTTCATCGCGGAATCCGAACTGGACCAGATCCTTTAGGTAGAGCACCCCGACGACGTCGTCGGCGTCGTCGTCGACGATCGGCACCCGCGAGACGCCCTTGTCGAGGAAGATCGCCATGGCCTCGCGCGTGGACGCCGAGGCGTCGACCGTCACCATGTCGGTGCGCGGGACCATCACCGCCCGCACGAAGGTCTCGGTGAAGTCGAACACCGAGTGGATGAGGGCGCGGTCGTCCTGTTCGATGAGCGCGTTCTCGGCGGCCTCGTCGATGATGCTGAGCAGCTGCTCCTCCGATGCGAAGGACGTGCCGCGTGCGCCCGGTGTGATCCGCGTGCCGAGCGCTACGAGTCCGTGCGCGAGTGGTCCGAGGATGATGCGGACACCCCGAACCACGGGCGCCGCACCCCGAAGGAGTCCCTTCGCGTGCTGACGGCCGATCGTGCGCGGGCTTGCGCCGACGACGACGTACGAGACGCCGGTCATCAGCACCGCAGCGGCGAGCATCGCCCACCAGATGCTCTCGAACAGGATCGTGAATGCGACGGTGACCAGCACGGCAGCCGTCGTCTCGGCGAGCACGCGGATGAAGATCACGGCATTGGCATGGGCCTCGGGGTCGGCTGCGATCCGATCGAGTGATTTCGCGTTGCGGCCGCCTGCGGAGAGCTCGGCGAGATCGGCTCGCGAAGTCACCGTCAGGGCTGCATCGATGGCGACCATGAGCGCCCCGAATCCGAGCAGCAGCGCCGCGACGACGAGGAGGAAGGCGGCGGTCATGCGCGTCTACGACGCTCCGAAGACTGGAAGCCTGAGATCAGCTCGCGCTGGAGTCCGAACATCTCACGCTCCTCCTCGGGCTCGGCGTGGTCGAAGCCCAGGAGGTGCAGGAGTCCGTGCGTGGTGAGCATGACGAGCTCGTCCATGCTGGAGTGCTTCGCCGCGACCGCCTGCGCCTCGGCGACCTGCGGGCACAGCACGATGTCGCCGAGCAGTCCGGCAGGGGTCGGCATGTCCTCGGTGCCCGGACGCAGCTCGTCCATCGGGAAGCTCAGCACATCGGTCGGTCCGGGCTCGTCCATCCACTGCACATGCAGCGACTCCATGGCGCCTTCGTCGACCAGGAGGATCGCCACGTCGGCGTCGGCGCTCACGTGCAGCTCGGCGAGGTTGTACTCCATCAGGCGCAGGAGCACGGTCTCGTCGACCGCGATGCCGGACTCGTTGCTGATCTCGATCGTCATGAGCGTCCTCGCTTGGGAAGGTGGTCATGGGGACCCGAGGCGCGGCCGCCTCGGCGTTCCGCACGATTGGCGAACTCGGAGGCCTCGTCCCTCTCGCGACGGGCCGACAGGCGTCGCTCGTCGTACTCGCTGTAGGCGTCGACGATGCGCCCGACCAGCGTGTGGCGCACGACGTCAGCGCTCGTGAGATACGCGAAGTGGATGTCTTCGATCTCGTTCAGGACACGCGTGACGAGCCGCAGCCCCGAGGCGCCCTGCGGCAGGTCCACCTGGGTGATGTCGCCGGTGACGACCATCCGGGTGCCGAAGCCGAGGCGCGTGAGGAACATCTTCATCTGCTCGGGGGTCGTGTTCTGGGCCTCGTCCAGCACGACGAACGAGTCGTTCAGCGTCCGGCCGCGCATGTACGCGAGAGGGGCGACCTCGATCGTGCCGCTCGCCATGAGCTTCGGAACGAGTTCGGGGTCGAGCATCTCGTTGAGCGCGTCGTACAGAGGGCGCAGGTACGGATCGATCTTGTCGGTCAGGGTCCCGGGGAGGAAGCCGAGCCGCTCGCCCGCCTCGACGGCCGGACGCGTCAGGATGATCCGACTGACCTCCTTGCGCTGGAGCGCCTGCACCGCCTTCGCCATCGCGAGGTAGGTCTTGCCGGTACCGGCCGGACCGATGCCGAAGACGATCGTGCTCTCCTCGATCGCGTCGACGTAGGCCTTCTGCCCGAGGGTCTTCGGGCGGATGATCTTCCCGCGCGACGAGAGGATCGCCTCGCCGAGCACCTCCGACGGGCGGGGGCCGCCCTCGGAGCGCAGGATGCGGCTCGAGGACGACACATCGACCGGACCGAGATCGTGCCCGGCCTTGGTCATGGCGAGCAGCTCGTCCACCAGCGTGCGCGCCGCTGCGACGGCATCCGCTTCGCCCGTGAGGGTGATCTCGTTGCCGCGGACGTGGACGTCCACGCCGGGGTGCTCGCGCTCGACGACGCGCAGAAGGCGGTCCTGCGGTCCGAGCAGCTGCACCATCGCCACGCCGTCGGCGTAGACGCGGTCGATCGTAGGTTCGTCAGCCACCGACGCTTCTCTCGTGAAGTCCCCCGGCCAGCACGTGCGCATGGACGTGGAAGACGGTCTGACCCGCGTTCGGGCCGGTATTGAAGACGAGGCGGAAATCCCCGTCGGAGTGCTCTGCTGCGAGGCTGTTCGCCAGCCCCACGAGCTCCGCCAGCAGCGCGGGGTCACCGGCGGCCAGTTCGACGACGTTGCGGTACTCCTCGGTCTTCGGGATGACGAGGAGGTGCACAGGCGCCTGGGGTGCGATGTCGCGGATCGCGAACGTGTTCTCGGTCTCTGCGACGATCTCGGAGGGGATCTCTCCGTTGCGGATGCGCGTGAAGATCGAGGGATCGCTCATGCGCCAAGTCTACCGACGGGCTCCGGTGTCGGGCGGGCGGCGATCCCGCGGCGCCGTCACCAGCGTCCGAGCGCGGCGCTGACCACCGCGAGCGCGGCGGGTCCGGCGGTCGACGTGCGCAGCACGCTGTCGCCGAGCCGCACGAGCATCGCCCCGGCCTCTTCGAGTGAAGCCAGTTCTTCGGCGGCGACCCCGCCCTCGGGACCGACGACCAGCACGATGTCGCGGTCGTCGTCGAAGTCGACGGCGGTGAGTGCGGTGGATGCCGTCGGCTCGAGCACGAGAACGCGCGAATGCGCTGCGCGGACGGTGAGCGCGCGGGTGGCCGTGAGCTCGGCGACGATCGGCACCCACGGGCGGTGCGCCTGCTTCGCAGCCTCACGGACGATGCCCGCCCAGCGGTCGCGCCCCTTGGCGGCCTTGGCCGCGTCCCATCGCGAAACGCTGCGCGCCGCCTGCCACGGCACGATCTCGTCGATGCCGAGCTCGGTCGCAGCCTGCACCGCGAGTTCGTCGCGGTCGCCCTTCGCGAGAGCCTGAACGAGGACGATGCGCGGATGCGGGGCTGCCGCATCCGTCCGCGACGCGACGCGCACGACGACCTCTCGGGGTGTGACCGATTCTGCGACCCCGGCGAGCCACGCGCCGCGGCCGTCGCCGACCGTCACCTCCTCGCCGACGCGCACACGGCGTACGGTCGCCGCGTGGTGGGCCTCAGAACCGGTGAGCACGACGGCATCACCGGGTCCGGCCGTGACCTGCTCGTCGAGGAGGAAGTGCAGCGGCATCCGCTCAGCCGTTCCGGAAGCGATCGCGAAGCTTGGCGAAGAGTCCCTGGTGGAACTCCGCCAGCCTCGGCGCAGGCGCCTTGGTACGCCCGGCGAACTCTTCGATCAGCGCGCGCTCCTTGGCGTCCAGCCGGGTGGGGGTCACCACGTGCACGCCGACGCGCAGGTCACCGCGCTGCGAGCCGCGCAGCGGGGTGATGCCGCGGCCCTTGATGGTGAGGATGTCGCCGGCCTGGACGCCCGGGCGCAGCTCGAGCTCGACCGGGCCGTCCAGCGACTCGATCGTGGTCGTGGTGCCCAGGATCGCATCGGGCATCGACACCTCGAGGGTCGCCAGCAGGTCGTCGCCCTCGCGGCTGAAGACCTCGTGCGGGGCCACCGTGACCTCGAGGTAGAGATCGCCGTTCGGACCGCCGGCGGGTCCGACCTCGCCGGAGCCCGGGAGCTGCAAACGGAGTCCGGTCTCGACGCCGGCCGGGATGTCGAGCGAGACGGTGCGGCGCGAGCGCACGCGGCCCTGTCCCTGACACGTGGCGCACGGGTACGGGATGGTCGTGCCGTAGCCCTGGCAGACGTTGCACGGCTGAGTGGTCACGACGTTGCCGAGGAGGCTGCGCACCTGCCGCTGCACATGGCCCGATCCCTGGCAGATGTCGCAGCGCACGGGCTGGGTGCCCGGCTGGCAGCACGAACCCTCGCACGTGTCGCACACGACCGCGGTGTCGACCTCGATGTCGCGGTGGACGCCGAAGACGACGTCGCCGAGGTCGAGCGTCACCCGCACGAGGGCATCCTGGCCGCGCTCCCGACGCGAGCGGGGCCGACCGCCCCGATTGCCTCCGGCGGCACCGAAGAAGGTCTCGAAGATGTCGCCGAATCCGCCGAATCCACCGGCGCCGCCGAACCCGCCGTCGCCGCCCATGTCGTAGCGCGCCCGCTGTTCGGGATCGCTCAGCACGTCGTAGGCATGCGTCACGAGCTTGAATCGCTCGGATGCCTCCTCCCCCGGGTTCACATCGGGGTGGAGCTGCCGCGCGAGGCGTCGGTACGCCTTCTTGATCTCGTCGGTCGTCGCTTCGCGCGAGACACCGAGGACCTCGTAGTGGTCAGCCACAGTCGCCTTCCTGCCCGCGCCTGGCGCGGGATCGTATGTTCTGAATCCGCGTCAGCGGCTGCTCTCGTCTTCTTCGAGCATGCGCGTGAGATAGCGGGCGACGGCTCGCACCGCCGCGAGGTTGGTGGGGTAATCCATGCGGGTCGGGCCGAGGAGGCCGACGCGCGCGCGCGAGCCCGTGGCGTCGTAGTCGCTCGCGACGACGGATGCTTCGCCGAGACCGAACGGCTCGTTCTCGCGCCCGATGCTCGCGGCGAGGCCGTGCTCGTCGGCGACCATCTCGCCCATGAGCCGGAGGATCGTCACCTGCTCCTCGATCGCTTCGAGGAGGGGGTAGATGCTGCCGCGGAAGTCGGCCTCGCGGCGAGCGAGCGTGGCGCTGCCGGCCATCACAAGACGATCCTGCCGGAACTCCTCGAGCTCTTCCGCGACGACCCGCACGATCTCGGCGGTCGCCGACGTTCGCGGCGCGAGGTCGGTACCGGGCAGAGCGGTGAGGTGGTCGCCGATGCGCTGCAGACCGTCGCGGACCGGAAGACCCACGAGGAGCGTGCCCAGCTCGGCACGCATGTGGGCGAGGTCGGTGTCGTCGAACTCGTGCCGCACGAACGCCATCCGCTGCGACACGCGTCCGGTGTCGGTCACGACGATGACGAGCATGCGCCCGCCGCCCAGCTGGACCAGCTCGACATGCGTCACATTCGCGCGGGCGAAGGACGGGTACTGCACGATCGCGACTTGGCCGGTGAGCTGTGTGAGTGCTCGCACCGTGCGGGCGAGCACGTCGTCGAGATCGCCCGGGCCGTCGAGGAAGGATGCGATCGCGGTGCGCTGCGCACCGCTCAGGGGGCGAAGTTCGGCCAAGTGGTCGACGAAGACGCGATACCCCTTGTCGGTCGGAACGCGCCCTGACGACGTGTGGGGTGCGACGATGAGCTCTTCGTCTTCGAGCAGCGCCATGTCGTTTCGGATCGTCGCCGCCGAGACGCCGAAGGCGTGACGATCGACGATCGCCTTGCTGCCGACAGGCTCGCGGGTGTCGACATAGTCCTGCACGATCGCCCGGAGAACCTGGAGTCCCCGTTCGCTGACCATTCCCCGCCTCCTGACGTCGTCGACTGGCACTCGTACGACTGGAGTGCCAATTCTACCGGATGACCCCGACTCCGGCCGTGAGGCGCGTCAGCGCGTGAGCGCGCGAACAACCGCATCGGCCAGGAGGCGCCCGCGGCGGGTGAGGACGACGTTACCGCGGACAGCGGCCGCGCCGTCGATGAGGCCGTCCGCGATGAGGGCGGCGACGGCGTGCCGACCCTCGCCCAGGAGCTCGGAGACCGGCATCCCGTCGCGCAGGCGCGTGCGCAGGAGCACGTCTTCGAGGGCGCGGGCTTCGGCGTCGGGTATCTCGCGGCCCGCACCGGGCGACTCCCCCGCAGCGAGGCGCTGTGCGTAGGCGGCCGGATGCTTGACGTTCCAGAAGCGGACCCCGGCGATGTGACTGTGCGCACCCGGACCGAAGCCCCACCAGTCGGTCCCCTGCCAGTAGGCGAGGTTGTGGCGTGAGCGCCGGCTGTCGTCGCGCGCCCAGTTGGACACCTCGTACCACTCGAATCCGGCCGTCGCGAGGAGATCGTCGGCGAGCTCGTACATGTCGGCCTGGAGGTCATCCTCCGGAGCCGGAACCTCGCCGCGGCGGATCTGGCGCGCGAGCTTCGTGCCGTCCTCGATGATCAGCGCGTACGCCGAGATGTGGTCGGGCTCGAGCGCGAGCGCAGTCTCGAGCGACGTCCGCCAATCATCGAGCGTCTCGCCCGGTGCCCCGTAGATGAGGTCGACGCTGACCGCCAGGCCGGCGCCTCGCGCCGCCTCGACCGCCGTGCGGACGTTGCCGGGATCGTGTGTGCGATCCAGCGCGGCGAGCACATGAGGAACCGCCGACTGCATCCCGATCGACAGACGCGTGACGCCGGATGCCGCGAGCTCGGCCGCGACCGCCGTGTCGACGGTGTCGGGATTGGCCTCGACCGTGATCTCGGCACCGGGAGCGATGCCGAACGCATCGCGGACGCCTGCGAGCATGCGGGCGAGATCGCCGGGCGGCAGCAGAGTCGGGGTTCCTCCGCCGAAGAAGACGGTGGATGCCGGACGCACGTCGCCGACGGCGGCGAGCACGTCACGGGCCAGCGCGATCTCGCGCAGCAGCGTGTCGGCGTACTCGTCCTGGCGGGCGCCGCGCAGCTCGTCCGACGTGTAGGTGTTGAAGTCGCAGTACCCGCAGCGCACGCGGCAGAACGGGACGTGCAGGTACACCCCGAACGCGGTCTCCGGATCGATGCCGAATCCGGCGGGCAGTGCGCCGTCCGAGGGAACGGGCTCGCCCAGGGGAAGTGCGGCGCCCATCAGCGACTCACGCGGGCGTCGTGTACAGCGGTGAGATCGCGCGCAGGTACCGCGTGAACAGCTCTCGCCGGCGGCGGCGGACGAGCCCCGGGAAGACCCGGTAGACGAGCGCGGACGGCGCATCGAACGCGCGAACCGTGAACCAGACCTCGTCGTTGTCGTACCACTCGACCATGAAGGACTCTTCGCCGCTGACGACGGAGTCCGAGACCGTGCCGAGGGCGAATCCCACGCGACGGGGCTCGTCGACGGCGAAGATCACGCGGAGCTCCGCATCCGCTCGCAGGCCCTTGACCCGACCGTCGACGCGGATGGTGGTTCCCGCCGCGACGTACGGCGTGCCGTCGGCGTCGAAGCGCACATCGGCATCGGAGCGACTCGGAGCGATCGGGGTGCCCTCGGCGTCGAAGCTCACGCCCGAGTACATCGGGCCTGCGGCCGGCCGTACATCCTTCACGGCCAGGCCTGCGCCACGCTGAGCGGCCCACGACATGAGGGCATCGCTCGCCGTCGTGAAGCGCGACTCGCCGCTGCCGATCCGCCACGACTCCTCGGCCGGGATGCTGCGCTCCGGCGGGAAGTGCATGAGGTCGGGCGCCTGGGTGGCACCCACCGCGGCGTAGTCGACGGTGTCGTCCCGGAAGCTGCCTCGACGCATCTGACCAGCCTACTTGGCCGACTTTCCTTCGGTGTCGCCCGACAGCGCGGCGATGAACGCCTCCTGGGGGACCTCGACGCGACCGACCATCTTCATGCGCTTCTTGCCCTCCTTCTGCTTCTCGAGGAGCTTGCGCTTGCGGGTGATGTCACCGCCGTAGCACTTCGCCAGGACATCCTTGCGCATCGCTCGAATCGACTCGCGGGCGATGATGCGGGCGCCGATGGCGGCCTGGATAGGCACTTCGAACTGCTGGCGCGGAATGAGCTTGCGCAGTCGCTCGGTCATCATCGTGCCGTAGGCGTAGGCCTTGTCGCGGTGGACGATCGAGCTGAACGCGTCGACCTTGTCGCCTTGGAGCAGGATGTCGACCTTGACGAGGTCGGCCTCTTGATGGCCGCTGGGCTCGTAATCGAGGCTCGCGTAGCCCTGGGTCCGAGACTTGAGCTGATCGAAGAAGTCGAACACGATCTCGCCGAGCGGCATGTTGTAGCGCAGCTCGACGCGCTCCTCGCTGAAGTACTCCATACCCAGGAGCGTCCCGCGACGCGTCTGGCACAGCTCCATGACGGTGCCGACGTAGTCCTTGGGCGTGAGGATCGCCGCCTTCACCATGGGCTCGGTGACCGAGGCGACCTTGCCGTCGGGGTACTCGCTCGGGTTGGTGACCGTGATCTGCTTGCCGGCGTCGGTGGTCACCTCGTAGATGACGCTCGGAGCGGTGGTGATGAGGTCGAGGTCGAACTCGCGTGAGAGACGCTCGGTGATGATCTCGAGGTGGAGGAGCCCGAGGAAGCCGCAGCGGAAGCCGAAGCCGAGGGCGACGGAGGTCTCGGGCTCGTACTGCAGGGCGGCGTCGGACAGCTTCAGCTTGTCGAGAGCCTCGCGAAGATCGGGGTAGTCGCTGCCGTCGATCGGGTAGACGCCCGAGAACACCATGGGCTTCGGATCGGTGTAGCCGGGGAGGGCGACGGTCGCGGGCTTGCGGAAGTTCGTGACGGTGTCGCCGACCTTCGACTGGCGCACGTCCTTCACGCCGGTGATGAGATAGCCGACCTCGCCGACGCCGAGGCCCTTGGTCTGGCTCGGCTCGGGGCTCGACACCCCGATCTCGAGCAGCTCGTGCGTCGCCCGCGTCGACATCATCTGGATGCGCTCGCGCGGCTCGAGCTTGCCGTCGATCATGCGCACATAGGTGACGACGCCGCGGTAGGAGTCGTAGACGGAGTCGAAGATCATCGCGCGTGCCGGGGCGTTCGCATCGCCCTTCGGCGCCGGGATCTCGCGCACGATGCGGTCGAGCAGCTCCTCGACGCCCTGGCCGGTCTTGCCGCTGACGCGCAGCACGTCGTCGGGCTTGCCGCCGATGAGATTCGCCAGCTCCAGCGCGAACTTCTCGGGATCCGCGGCCGGGAGGTCGATCTTGTTGAGCACGGGGATGATGTGCAGATCGTTCTCGAGCGCGAGGTAGAGGTTCGCGAGCGTCTGCGCCTCGATCCCCTGCGCGGCATCCACCAGCAGGATCGCGCCCTCGCACGCGGCGAGCGAACGGCTCACCTCGTATGTGAAGTCGACGTGCCCGGGCGTGTCGATCATGTTGAGCGCGAACGTGCCGTCGGCGGTCTGCCACGGCATCCGCACCGCCTGGGATTTGATCGTGATGCCGCGCTCGCGCTCGATGTCCATGCGATCGAGGTACTGCGCGCGCATGTCGCGATCGGACACGACGCCCGTGATCTGCAGCATGCGGTCGGCCAGTGTCGACTTGCCGTGGTCGATGTGGGCGATGATGCAGAAGTTGCGAAGGAGCTCGGGCGGGGTCGCAGAAGGCTCGAGAGGCTTGAGGGCGCGGGGTGACATGTCACCTCGATTCTACGGGTGAGGGGAGCCTGCACCCTGCGCACTCCCTGATTCGGATGCTGCGGGGAGTCGGCTGAGCCCCTCCAGCAACGATGCGCGGTCACTCGCGACGCACACGCGGATCCACCCCTCACCCGACGCGCCGAACGCCCTTCCCGGTGCGACGGCGACCCCGGCTTCTTCGAGGAATCTCTCGCACCAGGCGGTCACGTCGCCGCCGGACGCGTGCGAGACGTCGATCCACAGATAGAACGCACCGGTCGGAGGGAGGTATCGGAGTCCCTGCGCGTCGAGCTGGGCCATCGCGGCCGCGAGATTGTCGCGATAGTGGTCTGCGGCTCGCGCGACATCGCTCTGGTCGCCCGAGATCGCGGCGGCCGCAGCCCGCTGCGACGGAGCGTCCACGCAGCTGACGAGCGACTCCTGCACCCGCAGCATCGTCGACCGCCATCCCGGCGGCGTGACGAGCCATCCCACGCGGGCGCCGGTCATCGCGTAGGTCTTCGAGGTCGAGAACACCGACAGAACACGGCCGTCCTGATCGAGGGTGTGCACACTCACGTGGGGCGCCCCCCAGGTGAACCGCTCGTACACTTCGTCGCTGATGACCCACAGGTCGTGCCTGTGCGCGAGAGCCATCATGGCCTCGAGGGTCGGACGGTCGAAGGTGGAGCCGAGCGGATTGGACGGCGTGTTGACGATGACCGCGCGGGTCTGCGGGGTGATCAGCGCCTCGAGCTCTGCGAGATCCGGCTGGAATGCCCGCTCCGGACGCAGCCGGTACGGCACCGGCATCGCCTGGAGCAGATGTGCGTTCATCGTGAAGGTGGTGTAACCCGGGTCGGGCACGAGCACCTCGTCACCGCGACCGAGCGTGACAGCCATCGCCATGTGCAGCGCCTGGGTCGCGCCCACGGTCACCCAGATCTGCTCGACGTCGACGTCGAGGCCGTTCTCACGCGTGAGCTTGTCTCGGATCGCCTCGCGAAGAAGCGGGATGCCGCCGTTGGGCGCGTAGCGCAGATCGCCGGCGTGCCAGGCCTGCGCGGCGACGGCGCGCACCTCCTCGCGGACGAGCTCACCCGGCTCCCCCACCGCGAGGATGATCGCACCCGGCTGGCGCAGCGCCCGTTCGAGGATGTGGCGAACGCCCGACCCCGGCATCCGCTCGACGTGCGCTGCGATCTCGGGCATGCTCGTCATGCTACGGCCGCACGCGCCCGACGTGTCGCTAGCCTGGGGCGATGGTCGTGCAGGTCGTGCTCGTGCACGGCGTCCGCACGTCCGTGACCATGTGGCGCGCGCAGGTCGAGTACCTGCGCGAGCGCGGAACGCCGGTGGTGGCGGTGAGTCTTCCCGGTCACGGTCCGCGCATGGCGGAGCCGTTCACCCTCGACGGCGCGTTCGCCACGATCGATGATGCGGTCCAGGATGCCGCGACCCGCGGCCCGGTGCTGCTCGCCGGTCATTCCATGGGCGGACTGCTGTCGATCGAGTACGTCGGTCGCGAGGATCGCCCGCCGGTCGCCGGCTTCATCGCCGCCTCGTGCACGGCGATCCCCCGCGGCGCGGCGTTGACGACGTATCGCGTGCTCGCTCGCGGCTTCTATTCGCTCCCCGATCGCGGCATGTGGCTCACCGACAAGGTGCTCGACCGCACGCTCCCGCCCGCCACGCGCGACGACTTCGGCGCGGGCGGCTACGCGATCGCCGCGCAGGACACCGCGCTGCGGAGCCTCTCGGTGCTCGATCTGATCGCCGCGCTGCGCCGCATCGATGTGCCGCTATGGTTCATCAACGGCCAGTACGACCAGCTCCGTGTGAACGAAAAGCTGTTCCAGCGCCTCGTGCCCCATAGCGAGCTCATCGTCGTGCCTCGCACCACCCACCTCGTGACGGCGATGCGACCCGAGGTCTTCAACGCGCTCCTGCACCTGGCGATCACGACGCTCGAGGAGACCTGATAGACTCGGTGATTGGCTTGCGTGTGGGTTATGCCCTCACGACCGCCGCGAAGCGCCCTCTCTGCTGACCGGCACTCTCCGAATCACTCCGAACGAAAGAACGTCGACACGTGGCGAACATCAAGTCGCAGATCAAGCGCAACAAGACCAACGACAAGGCGCACGAGCGCAACAAGGCTGTCAAGAGCTCGCTGAAGACCGAGGTGCGTCGCACCCGCGAGGCCATCGCCGCCGGCGACAAGGCCGCGGCCGAGAAGGCCCTCGCGACGGCGACCAAGAAGCTCGACAAGGCCGTGAGCAAGGGTGTCATCCACCAGAACCAGGCCGCGAACCGCAAGTCGGCCATCGCGAAGCAGGTTGCCGCGCTCTGAGCGTGATCGGTCGCTGAGACCGTCGCAGCATCGAAGAAGGCCCGTCCCCACAGGGACGGGCCTTCTTCGTCGTGAACGAGGCTTTTGCGCGTGTCGCGTCAACCGGCGTAGGGAGCGCGCGTCGCGATCACGGTGATGAGACGCTCGACCGCGAACACGGCATCGCGCGAGCCGCCCTTGACCTCGGCGTCGGCTCGTGCAGCGGCCTGGATGGCCATGCCGAGCGTCGTTTCGTTCCACCCCGACAGATCCCGGCGTGCTCTGTCGACCTGCCAGTCCTTGAGTCCGAGACGACCCGCGAGCGCGCTCGCGGGTTCGCGATGCCCGGCGACGCGCGCCATCGTCCGCAGCTTCGAGGCGATGGCCGCGACGAGCGGCACGGGGTCGGCCCCCGAGGCGAGCGCGTGCCGCAGCGCGATGAGCGCGTCGCCGTAGCGCCCGGCGATCGCCGTGTCGGCGACGGCGAACGCCGACGTCTCCACGCGTCCGCCGTAGTAGCGCTCGACGACCTGATCGGTGATGTCGCCGGGCACATCGGCGATGAGCTGCTGACACGCCGCGGCGAGTTCGGTCAGGTCGTCGGCGAATGCCGAAACCAGGGTGCGCAGCGCGGTGGGGGCGATGCGCTTGCGGGCGGACTGGAATTCTCCCGACGCGAAGTCGAAGCGATCGGAGTCGCGTTTGATCGCCGGGCATGCGATCTCGACGCCCTGACCTTCACCGGCCCGGACGGCGTCGAGGAGCTTCTTTCCTCGGACGCTCGCGCCGGTGTGCCGGAGGACGACGGTGGCGCCCTCCTGTGGCGCGGCGAGATACGACGTGGCCTCGGAGAGGAAGGCGTCGGAGCACTTCTCGACACCGGTCACCCGCACGAGGCGCGGCTCGCCGAACAGCGACGGCGACGTGACGCCCAGCAGTGTGCCGGGTGCGTAGTCGTCGGCGCGCAGATCCGACACCTCGAGGCTGGCATCCTCGGCTCGGAGGTAGTCGCGCAGGCCGGCGATCGCCCGCTCCGCGCACACGTCCTCGGGACCCGAGACCAGGACGATCGGAGCCGGCTGAGGCGCCCGCCACGAGAGCTGCGGGA
This sequence comes from Microbacterium sp. 2FI, assembly GCF_005502885.1. GTDB lineage: Bacteria > Actinomycetota > Actinomycetes > Actinomycetales > Microbacteriaceae > Microbacterium. The sequence goes on along the minus strand of NZ_SCMR01000002.1, from coordinate 79,739 downwards.
TGGCGCTGCGCGCCGTCTTGCCAGGGGGTCGGCGCGCTGCGGGGGGCATGGCATCCAGCCTAGCCACCGCGGCCGACGCCGCCGCGCTCGCGCCAGAGTGCGGCCTCATCGCCGACGGACCAGACCGCGACCATGCCGTCCCGATCGGTGCGCGCGATGCGCGCCCCGAGGGCATCCAGTTCGGCGAGGACCTCGGCGCGCGGGTGCCCGTAGTCGTTGCCGGAGCCGACCGTGATGAGCCCGATCGAGGGCTGGACGGCGCGGTAGAGGGCGGCATGCTGATCCGCGCTGCCGTGGTGGGCGACCTTGACGACCGCGTAGGAGCGGGCGAGGAGTCCGCTCGCCGCGATCGCCCGCTGAGGGGATGCCGACAGGTCGCCGAGCAGGAGGACAGCCGGCACGGCACCGCCGCGAATCTCGAGCACGACGCTGGCGTCGTTGCCGGGAGGGAAGGCGCGACTGGCGGCCTGCGGCCACAGCACATGCCATCGCGCGTCGCCGAGAGCCCCGGTCGCGCCGGTGTCGGCGGCGAGGAGATCTGCACCACCACCTTCGAGGGCGCCGAGGATCGCGTCGTCGCCGTCGCCGGGCGGACCGTGCAGCACGGTTCCGACGCGGCCCGCGACCGCCTCGAGACCGCCGACGTGGTCGGCGTCGAAGTGCGTCAGCACCAGCAGGTCGATGTGGACGATTCCGGCCCGAGCAAGGCAGGCGTCGAGCGCCTTCGGGTCGGGTCCGGTGTCGATGAGCGCGATCGCCCCGGCCGATCGCACGAGGACGGCGTCGCCCTGCCCGACGTCGCACGCCAAGATCGACCATTGGCTCGGAAGCGTCCACCGGCCCGCGACTCCGGCGAGGGCGGATGATCCCGCGACGATGCCGACGACCGTCGCCAACGCCAGCAGTGCCATCCATCGAACGCGTTCACGCGCCCGGGACCGCCCCCGACCCAGGCCGATGACGATTCCCAGCGCAGCCCCGACCAGGGCCAGAATCACGGCGCCGGCCCAGCCTTCGATCCACGTCGCCGTCGCGCCGGGCAGCGCGCTCACGGTGCGCGCGGTGCCCGCGATCCACGAAGCCGGGAGCCACGCGATCGCCGCGAGGCCCGACTGCACGGCAGGAAGCGGCGCGGCAAGGCACGCTGCGAGCCCCACGATGGTCGCCACGGGGGCGGCGGGGGCTGCCAGCAGGTTCGCGAGGACACCTGCCAGCGGCACGTCGGGTGTGATGAGGATCAGCAGAGGGCCGCACGCGAGCTGTGCCGCGAGCGGTACGGCGAGGGCGAGCGCGAGCGCCCGCGGCAGCACTCGGGTGAGGCCGTCGGCAAGCGGCCGTGCGAACAGCAGGAGCGACGCCGTCGCCGTCACCGAGAGCGCGAACCCGAGCGACGGCGCGAGCCACGGGTCACCCACGAGCACGACGACGACAGCCACAGCGAGGATCGCGAGCCCCGACGACGGTCGCCCGAGGACGAGCCCCAGCATCGCGATCGCCGCCATCACGGCGGCGCGCACGACACTCGGCTCGGGGGTGACGAGCAGCACGAAGCCCGCGAGGGCGGCGAGCCCGCAGGCGACTCGAACGCGTCTGCCTGCTCCGAGGAGCGCCGCCAGCACGACGGCGATGCCCACGACGATGGCGCAGTTCGCGCCGGACACCGCCGTGAGGTGTGAGAGGGAGGACGCCTTCATCGCAGCGTCGAGATCGCTCGAGACGGCCGTGGTGTCCCCCACCGCGAGCCCCGGCACGAGACCTGCGCCGTCGCCGGGGAGGCCCGCGACCGCAGACACGAGTCCGCTGCGCAGTGCGGCAGCCGTTGCCAGGGCGTCTTGCGGCGCGCGCACGATCTCGATGCCGCGCGAGGCGAGAATTCGCGCGGCCGCTCGCTCTCCCGGCCACGCCGGCTGCAGGACTCCGCGCGCCGTGACGCGTGCCCCGACGTCGAGCCGGGCGATGTCGTCGACGTCGGCGAGTTCGACCGCGACAGTGATGTCGACGGCGAGGTGCCGGGTCTCATCCCCCGCCGTGATCGAGACGGTCCGGGCGTCGAAGGCCAGCAGGCCGTCGCTGCGCCGCTCGATCTTGCCCGTGGCTTCAAGGGACACAGTGATCGCCCGGCCGCCTCCGAATCGCGGGTCTTCGAGTGCTGCGCGCGGAGGTTGGGCGAAAGCGACGTGCGAGGCGGCCGCGGCTGACCCCGCGAGTGCGAGCACGATCACCGCGGCGGCCAGTCGGCCCCGCCTGGTCCGGCGCCGGGTCCTCGCGGCGATCGCGACCGCGCCGAGCGCGCAGCACCACAGCACGGTCGCCAGCGCGCCGGTGATCTCCGGTGCGTGCACCGCCGCCAGGCACACCGCCCAGACACTCGCCGCCACTGCTGCCAGCCGGACCGCGCCGCGCGACGGCATCGGTCACACCGTCACGAGGTCGCGGAGCGACTCGAGCATCTTGTCGCCGATGCCCGGGACGGCGAGCAGATCCTCCACACTCGTGAACCGGCCGTTCTGCGTGCGCCAGTCGATGATGCGCTCGGCCATCGCGGCTCCGATCCGCGGCAGTGTGTCGAGCTCTGCGACGTCGGCGGTGTTGAGGTTCACGCGTCCGTCTCCACCCTGCGTCACGGCGTCGCCCGACCCCGCCGCTGTCGTGGTCTCCCCCACGGCCGGGACGTGAAGCTGCTCGCCGTCGCTGAGGGGACGCGCCAGATTGACGGCGCTCCGGTCGGCGTCGGCTGCGAAGCCGCCCGCAACCGCGATCGCGTCCACGACGCGGGCCTCGTCGCCGAGCGCATAGAGACCCGGGTTCCCGACCGCCCCCGACACGTGGATGTACACGAGCGACGTGGACTCGGCATCCGTCGTCGAGGCTGTCGCATCGACTGTCACGCTCTCGACGGGAGCGGTGGCACCGCGCAGAATCCCGATGCCCACCGTGACCGCGAGCGCGACGATGACGACGACCACCGCGGCGCCGAGACCCAGCCGGCTCGCCGGCGCGGCACGCGCGGGTGGTTCGGCGGACGTCACGCCCTCACGCTAGGAGAAGGGCGATCGGATGCCGACCGGCACGGACCGCATGTGGATGCTGCGGCCGGTCGACGCCCCTGGGGAGGAACCTCAGCGCGTGCTGAAGCTGACGACCTTCGGCGCGCGCACGATTGCACGGACGATCTCGCGGTCTCCGAGCGATCGGAGCACGCGTGCATCGGACCGGGCGATCCGCTCGAGCTCGGCCGCGTCGATCCGCGCGGGGACCTCGAGCGTCGCGCGCACCTTGCCGTCGATCTGCACGACCGCGGTGACCGATTCCTCGACCAGAAGCGTCGGATCGGCGTTCCGCCACGTCGCGAGGCCGACGAATCCGTCGTAGCCCAGGATCTCCCACATCTCCTCGGCGGTGTGGGGAGCGAACAGGTCGAGGATCATCGCGGTCGCCTCGGCCGCCTCGCGGACGGCGGGGTCCGCGGGACCGGCACCGGTGTCGATCGCCTTGCGGGTGGCGTTGACGAGTTCCATGAGGCGCGCGACGACGACGTTGAACTTCGTCTGCTCGACGAGGCCGGGGGCATCTGCCAGTAGGCGATGGGTGACGCGTCGGAGCGCCGGATCTCCTTCGGCCCAGATGACGTCGGGCTCGCTCGCGACGTCCTTCGCGACGCGCCACGCGCGGGCGAGGAACTTCTGGGCGCCGGTCGTGGAGACGTCCTCCCAGTTGATGTCGTCTTCGACCGGCCCGGCGAAGGCGATCGCCGTGCGGACCGCATCGGCGCCCGGGTCGACCATGCTCGAGGCGAACTCGACGAGGTTGCCCTTGCTCTTGGACATCTTCGAGCCGCCCAGCAGCACCATGCCCTGGTTGATCAGGCTCGAGAAGGGCTCGGTGAATTCGATGAGGCCCATGTCGAAGAGGACCTTGGTGATGAACCGCGCGTAGAGCAGGTGCAGGATCGCGTGCTCCACGCCGCCGATGTACGAGGCGACGGGAGCCCACTTGTCTGCCTCGCGGGTCGGGAACGCCTCGGTCTGGTCGTTGGGTGCGAAGAAGCGCAGGAAGTACCACGAGCTGTCGACGAAGGTGTCCATCGTGTCGGGGTCGCGGCGTGCGGGTGCCCCCGTCTCGGGGTCGACCGTCGACATCCATTCCTCGGCGCCGCCGAGGGGCGAGGTGCCCTTCGGCGTCAGATCGAGACCCTTGGCGTCGGGGAGGGTGAGCGGCAGCTGGTCGTCCGGAACCGGCACGATGCGCCCGTCCTCGGTGTGGACCATCGGGATCGGCGTTCCCCAGAAGCGCTGACGCGAGATCAGCCAATCGCGGAGGCGATAGGACTTCGCCGCACGACCGGTACCGGCAGCTTCGAGCTGCTCGATCATGCGTGCGATCGCGTTGCGCTTGGAGAGTCCGTCCAGCGCGCCCGAGTTGATCATGCGGCCTTCGCCGGTCAGGGCGATGCCCGTGGTCGCCGGATCGAGATCGCGGAGCGACGTCTCGTCGGCGCCCGGGTCGATCGGCACGCCGTGCTCGTCGAGCTCGATGACGGGGATCGCGCCGGTGATCGGAGCGGTCGTGTCGACGACCACCTTCACCGGCAGGTCGAAGGCTCGCGCGAAGTCGAGGTCGCGCTGATCGTGCGCGGGAACAGCCATGACGGCGCCGTGACCGTAGTCGGCCAGCACGTAGTCGGCGGCCCAGATCGGCAGCCGCTCGCCGTTGACGGGGTTGACCGCATAGCGCTCGAGGAACACTCCGGTCTTGGGGCGATCGCTGCTCTGGCGCTCGATATCGGTCTCGCGCTGGACACCTGCGAGGTAGTCCTGGAACCGCGCGCGCACTTCTGCCGACGATCCTGCTGCGAGTTCCGCCGCCAGGTCGCCGTCGGGGGCGACGACGAAGAACGTGGCACCGTGCAGCGTGTCGGGGCGGGTCGAGAAGACGGTGACGCGCTCATCGCGTCCTTCGATCTCGAACTCGATGTCGGCTCCGACAGACCGGCCGATCCAGTTGCGCTGCATCCGGATGACCTTCTGGGGCCAGAAGCCCTCGAGCTGGTTCAGGTCATCGAGGAGGCGATCGGCATAGTCGGTGATCTTGAAGTACCACTGCGTGAGCTTCTTCTTCACGACCTCCGCGCCGCAGCGCTCGCAGTGTCCGTCGACGACCTGCTCGTTCGCGAGCACCGTCTGGTCGTTCGGGCACCAGTTGACCGGGCTGTCCTTGCGGTAAGCGAGGCCCCGCTCGTACAGGCGCTGGAACAGCCACTGGTTCCACCGGTAGTACTCGGGGTCGCTCGTGTGGAGGATCCGCGACCAGTCGTACGAAGACCCGTACTCACGGAAGCTCTTCTTGTGCTGCTCGATGTTGGCGTAGGTCCACTCGCGCGGTTCGGCGCCGCGCTGGATCGCGGCGTTCTCGGCGGGGAGGCCGAACGAGTCCCAGCCGATCGGATTGAGCACGTTGTAGCCGCGGTGGCGCCAGAACCGCGCGACGACGTCGACGTAGGCGTAGTTCTCGGCGTGCCCCATGTGCAGGTCGCCCGAGGGGTAGGGGAACATGCCCAGCACGTACTTGCGCGGCCGGGAGTCCTCGGCGCCTCCTGCCCGGAACGGGTCGGCCTCGGCCCAACGCGCCTGCCACTTCTGCTGAACGGCGTAGGCGTCGTAGCCGCCTTCGGAGGGCACGGCGGTGTCGGGGGGAAGCGTCTGACTCACGTGGGAGGACCAATCATGGGATGCCGGGAGGCGCGCACAGCGCGTCTTCCAGGTTAGCGGACGCCGCCGTCACCAGCCGGGCGGCAGTCCCGCCCCGATCGCGGCCAGTGGCCCGTGCGCCTTGATGCCCACCTCGGCGACCTCGGCGGCGGCATCCGAGCGCCACGTGATTCCACCGCCGGCGCCCACATAGGCGCCGCCGGGTCGCACGACGATCGACCGGATCACCATCGCCAGGTCCAGTGCCCCGTCCTCGCCGATCCAGCCGAAGCATCCGGCGAACACGCCGCGCGGACCGCTCTCGAGGACGTGCAGGATCCCCATGGCCGACAGCTTCGGCGCCCCGGTCATGCTCCCGGCGGGGAAGGCGGCGTCGAGGAGCCCGCCGACCGTCGTGCCGGTGACGAGCCGCCCCGATACGGTGCTCACGAGCTGATGAACGGCCGGGTACGACTCGATCGCCAGCAGGGCGTCGACCCCGACCGTGCCCGCCTCGCACACCCGCGAAAGATCGTTGCGCATGAGGTCCACGATCATGACGTTCTCGGCGCGCTCCTTCTCACTCGCACGCAATTCGGCTGCGAGCGCCGCATCGGCAGCGGCGTCGGCCCCGCGCGGTCGCGTTCCTTTGATCGGTCGAGTGCGGACGATACCCGCACCGACCTCGAGGAAGCGCTCCGGGCTCGCGCTGACCAGAGCTGTGTCGCCGATGCAGACGACACCGCCGTGATGCGCGGGAGTGGCCGCGCGCAGGCGGCGGAAGGCCTCCACAGGGTCGATCGTGGCGGCGACGTCGAATCGCGTCGTGAGACACAGCTGGTAGGCATCGCCTTCGCGGATCGAATCGCGGCAGCGTTCGATCAGCGCCGCATACTCGTCGGGGGCGTGCCGGGCGCGGGCTGAGACCGGCGACGGCGCAGGCGGGGGTGGGAAGTCGGCGGCGACGGCGGCGACCTGCGCCGCGTAGAGATCGGCTTCGCTCCCGCCGGCGACCGCCCAGGCTCGTCGCTCCGCGTGGTCGAAGGCGACGAAGCGGTCGACCCGCAGCCATTGCGGAGGTGGGGCGGATGCTGCGGCGATCGGAGCACCTGCGCGCGCCGCGCCCTCCTCGTATCCGATCCAGCCGACCCAGCCCCCCCGGAAGGGGCCGGCGCTCCACCCGTCGACCGGCGACTGTGTCACATCCACCGCGCGGATGCGCTCGTCGTCGACCGCGACATCGCCCGACCCCACCCAGCTCCACCCTGCCGAAGCCGCGGGCCCGGCATCCAGCCAGAACGAATTGCCGTCGTCGCCGTGGAGACCGAGGTAGACCGCTTCAGGATCGATCCATCCCGTCAGCTCGACGGCGACGAGGGGCGAGGACATGAACCCAGGCTAGAGCCGCGGCGCGCGCTCTAGGCTCGACGTGTGAACGAGTTCCTCACGTGGCTGCTCGACGCCGTGCAGAGCGTCGACCCGCTCGTGCGGACGCTGCTCGCGGGGTTCGCGATCATGCTGGAGACGAGCGTGCTCATCGGCCTCGTGGTGCCGGGAGACACGATCGTGATCGTGGCGGCCACGGCGGTCGCGAGTCCCGTCGAGGGGGTTCTTCTCGCCGTCGCCGTCGTCATCGGAGCACTCATCGGCGAGAGCATCGGCTTCTGGCTGGGGCGGTTCCTGGGGCCGAAGATCCAGCACTCACGGCTGGGCCGGCGGATCGGCGAGGAGAACTGGCTCCGCGCGGAGCGCTACCTCCGCCGGCGCGGCGGGCCGGCGATCTTCATCTCGCGATTCCTCCCGGTGCTCCACTCGCTCGTTCCGCTCACCGTCGGCATGAGCGGCTACCCCTACCGGCGGTTCCTCGCGTGGACGATCCCCGCGTGCGTCATCTGGTCGACGCTGTACATCTCGGTGGCCGCCGTCGCCGCGGGCACGTATCGCGAGCTCGCGGATCAGCTGCACTACGCCGGATACATCTTCGTCGCGATCATCGTCGTGTTCCTGCTGCTCATCTTCGTGAGCAAGAAGGTCATCGAGCGCGCCGAGCGCAAGCACTTCGACGACGCTTCTCACCCTGCCGACGACACGCGAGGCGGACTCGCGGCGGACGACGTGAAAGACTGAGGGGATGCCCGAGACCCCCGCGCCCGCTCGCACCAAGGTGCTGTGGCTCGCGCGACTCGAGTACCGGTTCCATTCGTGGCGCGAGCGGCGCGCTCGAGCGCGCGGACACCGGCCGACGATCACCCCGTTTCCCGGCTATGCCGGCGTGGACTGGGTGCGCGTTCTCGGACGCGTGCTCATCGTTCCGCCTGACAAGCGATCCGGCGCGGGTGAGTTCGCGAGTGTTCGGGGCTGGCGCAGCTTCGCCGCGGTGCCGATCGGCTACGCCCAGGTGTCGGTGTCGATCGCGGGCGTCACGCACGAGGTCGTCGCCGATCGGGGCGGAGTGATCGACACCGTTCTTCCGGCGACGCTCGAACCGGGCTGGCAGACCCTCACGATGTCGGTCGAGGGCGGCGAGCCGATCGAGACGCGTGCCTTCGTCGTGGGTCCCGACATCCGGTTCGGCATCGTCTCCGACGTCGACGACACGGTGATGGTCACCGCGCTCCCCCGCCCCCTCATCGCAGCGTGGAACTCGTTCGTCGTCGACGAGCACGCCCGGCAGCCCGTGCCCGGGATGGCGGTGCTGATGGAGCGGGTGGTCCGCGACAACCCGGGCTCGCCGCTCATCTACCTCTCCACCGGCGCGTGGAACGTCGCCCCGACGCTCATGCGCTTCCTCCGCCGACACCTCTTCCCGCCGGGCGCGATGCTGCTCACCGACTGGGGTCCGACGCACGACCGGTGGTTCCGCAGCGGTCGGATCCACAAGTCCGACAACCTGCGACGCCTCGCGCGCGAGTTCCCGGACGTGCGGTGGCTGCTGGTCGGCGACGACGGCCAGCATGACGACGCGATCTACACGCAGTTCGCCACCGAGCACCCCGCCAATGTGGCAGCCGTCGCGATCCGCCGACTCTCGCCCGCCGAGGCGGTGCTCGCCGGTGGCCGTACGGTGGTCGACGATCACGGTGCCGCCGAGGTGCCGTGGGTGACCGAATCCGACGGTGCGGGCCTGCTGGAGCGGCTCGAATCCGTCGGAGTCATCGACGACTGAGCGGCGTCGGAGCCCACGCGTAGGCTGACCGCATGTGCGGAAGATTCGTGGTCGCCAGTGTCGGTTCCGAGCTCGTCGGAGTACTCCGCGTCGATGTCGAGGCCGAAGACCTGCCCGAGCCGTCGTACAACGTGGCGCCGACCGCGCGCGTTGCGATCGTGCTGGATTCCGCCAAGACCGAGCCGCCGACGCGCCGCCTCGAGGTCGCCCGCTGGGGTCTGGTGCCCGGCTGGGCGAAAGACCCCAAGATCGGCGCGCGGGCATTCAACGCACGCTCGGAAGAGCTCGAAGACAAGCCGATGTTCCGAAGCGCGCTCGAGAAGCGGCGGGCGGTCGTGCCGACGTCGGGGTACTACGAGTGGACCACGATCGACGGCGTGAAGACGCCGCACTACATCCATCCCGCTGACGGATCGCCGCTCCTCATGGCTGGGCTGTATGAATGGTGGCGCGACAAGGCGAAGGCCGACGACGATCCGGATCGATGGATGCTGAGCTTCACGATCCTCACCCGCGATTCGATCGGCCACCTGGGGTCCATCCACGACAGGATGCCGCTTTTCCTCGACCCCGACCACGCCGATGCATGGCTCGACCCCACGACCGACAATGTTGGCGACGTTCTCGATGCGGCGATCGACGCGGCGCCGGCACTGGCCGAGACCCTCGACGAGCATGTGGTCTCGCGCGACGTCGGGAACGTGCGCAACGACTCCCCTGTGCTCATCGAGCCGCTCTCCGGCTGATTCAGCCGGCCGCCGCGCAGTCCGGACACGGACTGAGACCGCCGCCGTCCGCAGCCAGGCGCAGTCGCAGCATCGTCACGCGTTCGGCGGCCTCGACCAGTCGCGCGGCGGGAAGCGTTCCGGACTCGACCGCCCCGACGATGCCGTCGATGATGCGCGGCGCGGTGTCCGCGGTCGAGAACATGACGGTGAGCACGAGGTCGTTCCCCGCGCTGAGGGCGCTCACGGCGTTGGCGACCGGATCCGCGTATGCGTCGATTCCCGAGGCCTGCAGCATGCCGAGGTCGTCGGTGACGGCGACGCCGTCGAAGCCGAGGTCGTCGCGGAGGATGCGGTTCCACACAGAAGACAGGCTCGCCGGCGCCGAATCGACGGAGGTGTAGGCGAGGTGTCCGAGCATCACGAGCGGGGCACCGGCGTCGATCCCGGCGCGGAAGGGCAGGGCGTCCGCGGCTTCCCATTCCGCGCGCGACATGTCCGTCGACGGGATCCCGGAATGCGAGTCGCCGGGTGCGGCGCCGTGGCCAGGGAAGTGCTTGAGGGTCGACATCGCCGACGATCCTTCGCCGGCCACCGCGGCCGCCACACGCTCGGCGGCGCTCTCAGGCGTCGTTCCGAGGGCTCGACGGTAGATGAACATCGAGGGGTCGTCGGTCTCGTCGGCGACGACGCCGAAGTTCACGCCGATACCGGCGCGCATCACCAGCCCGGCGCGCCCCGCGAACGCATCGCGCGCCGCGTCGGGTGGGGTGCTCTTGAGTGTCACCGCCGAGGCGAAGGCATCCCACGGCAGACGTGAGACATCGCCGCCTTCCTGATCGACTGCCAGCAGTGGCGGGAGCTCGGGATCGACGGTGAGTGCGGTGGTGACAGCGCGCAGCGCCGCCTCATCGCCCGGAATGTTCGCGCCCATGAGGATGAATCCGCCAAGGCCGGTATCGGCCATGTACGCGCGTAGCTGTTCAGCATCCGTCGTCGGGATATGCCCCATCACGACGGATGCCGCGCGCTCGCGCACCGACATGTCCGCCACCAGCGTGGCGGCGGCGGCGGCAAGGTCGCCGGCTTGTGCCGCCTCGACCCGCACGACCTGCCGGTCGTCGGCTTCACCCGTCGCGGGGGTGGCGCCCACCGCGCCTGCGGCGCCGCCGACCGTCGCGGCGGTCAGTGCGAGGGTCAGCAGCGCGCACGCGGCGAGAAGACGAAGCGAGCGCACGCCCTCAGCCTACGCGGGGCAGGCAGCGGCAGCCCGGGGCAGAGTGGTCTCAGTGGCGCGCGACGATCGCCGCGGCATCCGTTCCCGTCGGCAGCACGCCATAGAACCCACCGCGATCTTCACCGAGTCGCGCGGCGATGAATGTCTCGGCGTCGCGCGCAGGGGCGAAGCGAAGCATGAGCGAGGACTGCAGGGCCAGCGCGAGGCTCTCGGCGAGTCGACGAGCCTGAGACTGTGCGGTGGCGACGTCGGCGTCCTGCAGTCCACGCAGCAGCGCGAGCGTGTTCGCCGTGTGGGCGTCGAGGAGCGGGGAGTCGCCGTCGGTCTTCGTGAGTTCGTCGGCGAAGGCGGCGGCGGAGTCGGGGTCGCGTGTGAGCGCACGCAGCACGTCGAGCGCGATCACGTTGCCGGAGCCCTCCCAGATCGCCATCACCGGCTGCTCGCGGTAGCGACGGGCGAGGGGAAACGACTCGGTGTAGCCGTTCCCGCCGAGGCACTCCAGCGCCTCGTACGCGTGCTGCGGGCCTCGCTTGCAGACCCAGTACTTCCCGACCGGCGTCGCGAGCCGCCGCAGCGCCACGTCGTGATCGGACGCGTCGGCTTCGAAGAGCTGCGCAAGCCGCAACCCCATCAGCATCGCAGCCTCGGACTCGAGCGCGAGATCGGCGAGCACCGAGGTCATCGCCGGAAGGTCGACGAGCTTCGACCCGAACGCCGCCCGACCCCGGGCGTGCCACACCGCCTCGGCGACGGATTGCCGCATGCCCGCCGCCGTGCCCAGCACGCAGTCCAGCCGGGTGCGCTGCACCATCTCGATGATCGTGCGGATGCCGCGCCCGGGTTCGCCGAGCACGAACCCGACGGTGCCGTCGAACTCGATCTCGGCCGAGGCGTTGGAGCGGTTGCCGAGCTTGTCCTTCAGGCGTTGGATGCGGAAGACGTTGCGCATGCCGTGCGGCAGCAGCCGCGGTACGAACAGGCACGACAAGCCTTCCTCGGTCGCACCCCGGCGTGTCTGGGCGAGGACGAGGAAGGCATCGGACATCGGTGCGGAGCAGAACCACTTGTGACCGGTGAGCTGGTACGCGTGGCCGCCCATCGAGACGCCGATCGTGGTGCCGGCGCGCACGTCGGACCCGCCCTGCTTCTCGGTCATCGCCATGCCGATCAGGGCGCTGCGCTTCTGCTCGTTCGAGAGCAGCCGCGGTTCGTACTCGCGCGAGTACAGGCGCGGGAGCCACTCGTCGGCCACCCACGGCGAGTCCGCGATCGATGCGACGGCGGCGTGGGTCATCGACACCGGGCATGCGTGCCCGGGCTCCACCTGCGCGAACAGCATGAAGGCCGCCGCACGCGCGACGTGCGCTCCGGATCGGGGCTCCGCCCATGCCGACGTGTGAGCGCCGTGTGAGATCGCGGCCGCGATCACCCGGTGGTACGACGGGTCGTACTCGACTTCGTCGAGGCGGAATCCCCATCGGTCGTGGGTGTGGGCGACCGGGGTGTGCGTGTTCGCGAGGTGGGCGTCGCGCTGGAAGTCGCCGGAGCCGACATGGGCGCCGATCGTGTGGAGGTCGGCATCCGCCCACCCGGCGCCGAAGGCGCCCACGACCGCTCGCAGCGGCGCGTTGCTCGCGAACTCGTCGACGTCGACGCGCCACGGCGGCTGATTCTCCACGTAGTGCGTGGCCGGACCGATGACACGCGCACCGCGGCTGAAGGCGGTCACGTCGGCTCGTGCGCAGGGCGGAAGGCGATGGCGAGCTGCTCCTGTGGAGACAGCGGCGCGCGTGTGACGATGTCGTGGATGAAGGCGAGCTTTTCGCGAACCGGCTCGACCAGGGTGAACGGGTAGAGGTCGCTGAAGCCCATCGAGCGGTTGATGCGGTTGAACGCCTGCGACATCCACTCCCAGTCGTTGAGCAGCCGCTGGATGGGTTCCCTCCCGTACGACTCGAGGGGTTCGACATCGGTGTCGCGCAGATTGCTCACGGCCGCGTCGAGATGGATGCCGATGACCGCCGCCGTCTGCAGGGTCCCGGTGATGTGGAGGTAGTGGGCGAACGTCTCGGCGAAGTCCTCCCACGCGTGCATGGTCGCGTACTCCGAGATGAAGTTCACGTGCCAGTCCGCGGGGGCGCCGAGCTTGTAGTGGCGGGCGATGGCGTCCTTGTAGCTCTCCCGTTCATCGCCGAAAAGCCCACGGCACTGCGCCCAGCTCGACTCATCGGAGAGAAGGACGTTCTGGTAATAGTGGCCGACCTCGTGGCGGAGGTGGCCGAGCATCGTCCGATAGGGCTCGCCCAGGCGCACTCTGAGCGCCTCGCGACGATCGTCGAGACTCTCAGCGAGATCGAGCGTGATGATCCCGTTCGCGTGGCCGATCCGCACCTGCTTGCCGTCGGACAGACTCGACAGCAGGTCGAACCCGAGGCCGCCCTTCTCGAGATCCCAGGGGATGATGGGCAGCCCGAGATCTCCGAGCTGCAGGAGCAGGCGGCGCTTGGCCTCTTCGGTCTTGGCGAGCTTCTCCAATGCCACCGTGTCGTCGGCGGCGGGACGACGTCGCGTGAGGCGGCATGAGAAGCAGCGGCCTGCGGGCGCGTTCTCCCAGACCAGCCAATTGCACGCCCAATCGCGGTTCGAGCACGCGTACCAGTTCTGCCCCTCGATCTCGGTGCGTCCTTGCCGGAGGCCGTAGAACTGGCGCGTCACGATGTGGAAGCCGAGTTCGGCGGAGCAGTTGGGACACCGCAAGGCGTCGAGGTAGACGAACTGGCGGCAGTAGGGGCAGCGCGGCTGTGAGCTCACGCATTCACCGTAGCGCGCGCCGAGCCCGCCACGGCCCGTCAGGCCGCTGCGGCTGCCGCCTCGACAGCCCCGATGTCGATCTTGCTCATCTGCAGCATCGCCTGCACAGCCCGGTGTGCGCGCTGCGGGTCAGGATCGCGGATGAGCTCCATGAGCCGGTCCGGGATGATCTGCCACGAAAGACCCCAGCGATCCTTGAGCCAGCCGCAGGGCTGCTCCTGTCCGCCGTCTGCGACGAGCGCCGTCCAGCAGCGGTCCACGTCCGCCTGATCGGCGCACGACACGTAGAGCGAGACCGCTTCGGTGAACGGGAACTGCGGACCGGCATCCATCGCGAAGTAGTCACGACCGGCGAGGCGGAAGTGGGCGTGCATCACCTTTCCGCCCATGCCTGGCACCTCGTCGGGATATCTGCTGATCGACACGATCTCCGACCCCGGAATCAGCTCGGTGTAGAAATCGATCGCCGCGGCCGCGTCGTCATCGAACCACAGAAAGGGCGTCACATCGGTCATGCGCCCCACCCTTCCTCACGCCGAAGGCTTGCGCAACGGGGCCGGGAACGACGAAAGCCTCCGCATTGCGGAGGCTTTCTCTGGTGGACCTGAGGGGACTCGAACCCCTGACCCCCTGCATGCCATGCAGGTGCGCTACCAGCTGCGCCACAGGCCCGGATGTGATCCCGAGGAGCTCGGGACAACTCGTCTAGCTTACAACAAGAAGGCGCGTGCTCCGAACCACGGGTTACTCCGCAGCGGCCCGAGTAGGGAGCTCGATGGGAACGACCGGGCAGTCCTTCCAGAGGCGCTCGAGGCCGTAATAGACCCGCTCCTCCTCGTGGAAGACGTGGACGACGAGGTCGCCGAAGTCCAGCAGGACCCAGCGGGACTCCTGCCGGCCCTCGCGCCGGAGGCGCTTGTGTCCGGCCTCGAGGAGCTTGTCCTCGATCTCGTCGGCGATGGCGGCGACGTTCCGCTCGCTTCGCCCGGTCACGAGGAGGAAGACGTCGACGAGCGGAAGGGGCTCGGAGACGTCGAGCGCGACGAGGTCTTCGCCGCCCTTCGAATCGGCCGCCGCTGCGGCGATGCGGACCATTTCATGCGACTGTTCGGTTGCGGTCATCAGAAGACTCCTGTCACGAAGGCGAGAATGAGGACGCCGACCAGCGCCAGCGCGAGGACCCCCGCGGTGATCGCGAGCGTCATCATGAGGCGCCCGCCCTTCTCGGGGGTGGGCGGCTGGATGATCTCACCCGCGGACTTCACGGTGCTGATCGCGGCGCTGGCCGCGATGGGGGTCGGCGAGGAATGGGCGGGGATCTCGCTGTCGACGAGGACCGCATCGACATCCTTGCCGTCTGTGGTGCCGAGGGCGTGGCCGGTCGACCCGAGCCCCTCAGGCAGGTTGAGGGTGCCGGTGATGAGCACCTCGCCGGTCGCGGTCACCGGCGCCACGATGGGCGACGCCTCGGGGCCCTGCGAGATGATGAGCGCGTTCGACGTGCTCACCGAGCCGGTCGTCGAGCGCGCAAGCAGCTGGTCGAACGACGGCGGCAGATCGACCTCGACGGGCTGCCCGGCGAGAAGCCCGGCGCCGAACAGCGGACTGACGACGGTGCGCTCCGCGGGCTCGGCTTCGACATCGGCGATCTCATCGGCGGGATCTTCGTCGGCCTCGTCGAGTTCGTCGGTCGACGATGCGGCCGACAGCGGCGCCCAGATGTCGTCGGCCGGATCGCTCTCGGCGGGCTCTTCCGACTCCGCGGGCGCATCGACAGCCGTGACCGGCCCGTCACTGAACGGGAGCGACGCCATCGGCATCGCCACGGTGTGCTGCGGCACGGCGTGGGCGGGCACCGCATGCGCGGCGACCACCTCGGGGGTGATGACCGGCACCGACGCCGTGCGGATGCGCTCCTGCTGGCGTGCCTGACGCCGCGTCAGAGGCGACACGCCGAGGTCGACCGTAGCATCGGCGGCCGGAGGCGGCGCGACGCTCACGGGTTCAGCCGCACGCGCGAGCGGCGCGGCGACGGGGGCCACCACCGGGGGCGGGGCGACCTGGTCTGCCTCGGACGGCGCGGTCTGCGCGGGTTCGGGCGAGGCCGGAGCCTCGGCGGGACGCGTCGCACCGTCGTCGGTGATGATCGGTGTGGATCCGGTGTTGCGGATCTCCCGCAGCTTCTTGCGTGTCAGCGGCGGAGATGAAGGCTGCTCGGGTGTGCTCATTCCTTGCTCCGGTAGAGATGGTGCTTCGCGATGTACTGGACGACCCCGTCAGGCACGAGATACCACACGGGGTGGCCTCGCTGGACGCGATCACGGCAATCCGTCGACGAGATGGCGAGGGCGGGGATCTCGAGCTGGCTCACGTCGTCACTGGGCAGTCCGTCCGTGCTCAGCACGTGGCCCGGGCGTGAAACGGCGACGAAGTGCGCGAGGTCCCACAACTCATCATGGTCCCTCCAACTGAGAATTTGCGCTATGGCGTCCGCCCCCGTGATGAAGTAGAGCTCGGCGTCGGGGCGCTCGGCCTGGAGATCGCGCAGCGTGTCGATCGTGTAGGTCGGCCCGTCGCGATCGATGTCGGCACGGCTGACGGTGAAGCGCGGGTTGGATGCCGTCGCGATGACGGTCATCAGATACCGGTGCTCGCTGAGCGAGACGCCGGCCTTCTGCCACGGCTCGCCCGTCGGGACGAAGACGACCTCATCGAGATCGAACCATTGGGCGACCTCGCTCGCGGCGACCAGGTGGCCGTGGTGGATCGGGTCGAACGTCCCGCCCATCACCCCCACTCGCGGGGTCCGCGTCGCCGTCATGCAGTCGGCCTAGTGGCCGTGCCCCGCCTGCTGGACGTCGTTCGCGTGAGCGCGGGCGTACGCCTCGGCCTTGTGAGCGTGGCGGTTGGCCACATTGCGGTACGAGGCGGTGACCAGGCCCAGCGCCGCGAAGACGACGATCGCGACGATTCCGTAGCCCACCGTCTCGAGGGCGACGTTGCCGTGGTGCTCGGACTCCGCCGCAGCGAAGGCGGCAATCGTGGCGAGGGTCATTCGTGCTCCGTTCGGGTTCGCCTTGTGGCGCAGACGAGTTCCAGTTTAGGCCTCAGGCGCGGACTTGTCCGGCGCCTCGCGCAAGCCACTTGGTGCTGGTGAGCTCAGCGAGCCCCATCGGCCCCCGCGCGTGGAGCTTCTGGGTCGAGATTCCCACCTCCGCGCCGAAGCCGAACTCACCGCCGTCCGTGAAGCGCGTCGACGCGTTCGCCATCACGACGGCGGAATCCACCTCGGCGAGGAAGCGCTCGGCATTGGCTTCGTCCTCGGTGATGATCGACTCGGTGTGGTGGGTGGAGTAGCGGCGGATGTGGGCGAGCGCATCGTCGAGATCGTCGACGACGTGCATCGCGATGTCGAGACTGAGGTACTCGGCGGCCCAGTCCGCCTCGGAGGCCGGCACGACTCCGGGCGCCAGCGCAGCCACGGCGGCGTCTCCGTGGACGGTGACGCCCGACTGCTGGAGCTCCGCCACGACCGGGGGCACGAGACGCGCTGCCGCGTCGCGGTGCACCAGCACCGTTTCGACCGCGTTGCAGACGCTCGGTCGCTGCGTCTTGGCGTTCACCACGATGTCGCGAGCCCAGTCGAGAGGCGCGGATGCGTCGAGCACGATGTGCACGACACCCGCGCCGGTCTCGATGACGGGCACCGACGATTCGGTGACGACCGTCTCGATGAGCAGGGCGCTCCCCCGCGGGACGAGCACGTCGATTAGACCCCGCGCCTGCATGAGCTCGCGGGCGCCGTCGCGCCCGAAGTCGTCGACCGTCTGGATGCTCTCCGGGTCGATCCCCTGGCCTGCCAGTGCACCGCGCATCGCGCGGATCAGGGCAGCGTTGGTGGCTTCGGCGGCGGAGCCCCCGCGAAGCACGACCGCATTCCCCGAGCGCAGCGCCAGCGTTGCGATGTCGACGGTCACGTTCGGCCGTGCTTCGTAGATCGATCCCACGACACCGAAGGGCACGGCGACCTTGGTCAGCACCACGCCGTTCGCGAGAGTCCGCTCGTCGAGGACGCGGCCGACCGGGTCGGGGAGGTCGGCGACCTTGCGGACTGCGGCTGCCAGTGCCCGCACGCGCGGCTCGTCCAGGCGCAGGCGATCCTGCAGCGAGGGCGACAGGCCACTCTCGCGCCCGCGGTCGAGGTCCTCCGCGTTCGCCGCCACGATCTCGGGAGCGCGCGCCTCGATCGCGTCGGCGATAGCGAGCAGCGCAGCCTGCTTCGCGGCATCCGTCAACAGTCCGACGGAGCGCGACGCCTCCTTGGCGAGCAGCATGCGCTCGCGCGCTGTCGTGGCGATGATGGTCATCACGCCAGTGTATCGACGGACGTTCGCACCGGTCCGGTGGCCGGCGCCGCTCCCGGTTCGGGATTCGGTTGGAACCACGTTCCGATGTCGTCGCCAGACAGGGCTCGTCCGACGAGGTCGGCGCTCGTCACGAGCACTCCGATCCCGGATGCCGCCGCCAGGCGCGCCGCGGAGACCTTCGTCGCCGCCCCTCCCGTTCCGACACTGTTGACCACGACCGAGCCGAATTCGAACCCGTGCAGGTCGTCGCCGTAGGTCACCTGCCGGATGGGCTCGGCGCCAGGCTCGTCCGGCGGCCGTGTGAAGAGGCACTCGATGTCGCTGAGCAGCACGAGCGCATCCGCCCCGATGAGCTGGGCCACCATCGCCGCGAGACGATCGTTGTCGCCGAAGCGGATCTCATGGGTCGCGACGGTGTCGTTCTCGTTGACGATCGGGAGGATCCGCAGACCCAGCAGGCGCTCCATCGCACGGCGCGCGTTCGAGCGGTGCGTGGGATTCTCGAGGTCGCCCGCGGTGAGCAGCACCTGACCCGCGACGATTTCGAACGGGCGCAGGGCCTCCTGATAACGGTAGATGAGCACGTTCTGGCCGACGGCTGCAGCGGCCTGCTGCGTCGCGAGATCGCTCGGGCGCGAATCGAGCAGCAGGAACGGCATGCCGGTCGCGATGGCACCGGACGACACGAGCACGACCTCGGTGCCGCGCCCGTGGGCGACCGCGAGGGCATCGACGATCGGACCGATCTTGTGGGCGTTGTCGCCGCTGATCGAGGAAGACCCGACCTTGACGACCACCCGGCGTGCGGAAGGGATGTCGCTGCGGTGCACTGCCGTCACTCGTCGTCCTCGTTCCGGTAGCGCTCGGCGATGCGCTCCGCCTCCAGTTCCGCGCGCGCCTCAGCCTTGGCATCCATCATGTCGTGGTAACGCTCGCGGCGCTCCGAGGTGGTCGGTCGCGAGCTCTGGAGCAGTCTCGGGTCGGTGCCTCGCGGCGCCGTCGCGAGCTCTGCAGCGGACTTCAGTGACGGCTCCCAGTCGAAGACGATGCCGTCGCCCTCGCCGATCACCACCGTTGCACCGGGGGTCGCTCCCGAGCGGAACAGCTCGTCCTCGATGCCGAGCTTCTCGAGCCTGTCGGCGAGGTAGCCGACCGCCTCCTCGTTCTGGAAGTCGGTCTGCTGCACCCACCGCACCGGCTTCTCTCCGAGGATGCGGTAGATGTTTCCGTACGTGCCGCCCTCGACGCGCACGGTGAACTCCTTCTTCGAGCCCCTCGGGCGGATGACCACGCGCTCGACCACGGGGGTCGCAGCGAGCACCGCCCGGTGGGCGGCGACGATCTCGCCCAGCGCGAAGGTCAGCTGGCGGAGCCCCTCGTGACTCACGGTCGAGATCTCGAATACGCGGAAGCCGCGTGCTTCGAGGTCGGGGCGCACCAGCTGCGCCAGGTCTTTCGCCTCAGGGACGTCGAGCTTGTTGAGCGCGATGATCTGGGGGCGTTCGAGGAGCGGAGTCTGACCCTCGGGCACCGGGTAGGCCGCAAGCTCCGCAAGGATCACGTCGAGATCGGTCAGCGGGTCGCGGCCGGGGTCGAGTGTCGCGCAGTCCAGCACATGGACGAGCGCAGTGCAGCGCTCGACGTGCCGCAGGAACTCGAGTCCGAGGCCCTTGCCCTCGCTCGCACCCTCGACGAGGCCGGGGACATCGGCGATCGTGAAGCGCACTTCGCCGGCCTGAACGACGCCCAGATTCGGGTGCAGCGTCGTGAAGGGGTACTCGGCGATCTTGGGGCGAGCCGCCGAGACGGCCGCGATGAGGCTCGACTTGCCCGCAGAGGGGAAGCCGACCAGCGCGACATCGGCGACGGTCTTGAGCTCGAGCTGCACGTCGCCGATCCAGCCGGGTGTGCCCAGCAGCGCGAAGCCGGGCGCCTTGCGCTTCGGGTTCGCCAGCGATGCGTTGCCGAGCCCGCCGATCCCCCCGGGAGCGACGACGAAGCGCATGCCGGGCTCGATCATGTCGACGATGGGTTGGCCATCGGCATCCTTCACGACCGTTCCGACCGGAACGGGCAGGTCGAGCGACTCGCCCGCGGCGCCCGAGCGGTGATCGCCCATGCCGAACCCGCCGTTGCCGCCGGAGCGGTGGGGCGAGTGGTGGTACGACAGCAGCGTCGTCACATTCGGGTCGGCGACCAGCACGATGTCGCCGCCGTGCCCGCCGTTGCCCCCGTCGGGGCCTGCGAGCGGCTTGAACTTCTCGCGCTTGACCGAGACGCAGCCGTTGCCGCCCTTACCGGCGCTCAGATGCAGCGTCACGCGATCGACGAACGTGACCATGCGGTCCCCCTCAGGCCTGGGTGTTTCCCCAGAGTAAAGGGAAGGGGCGGGCCGAAGCCCGCCCCTTCCTGGAAAAGAGTGTGAATCGCGTGGATTACTCCGCGACCGCCACGATGTTGACGACCTTGCGGCCGCCCTTCTGACCGAACTCGACCGCGCCGGCCTCAAGAGCGAACAGCGTGTCGTCGCCACCGCGGCCGACATTGGCGCCGGGGTGGAAGTGCGTGCCGCGCTGGCGGACGATGATCTCGCCGGCGAGGACCTTCTGGCCGCCGAAGCGCTTCACGCCGAGGCGCTGTGCGTTGGAGTCACGACCGTTGCGGGTGGAGCTTGCGCCCTTTTTGTGTGCCATCTCTGCGTCTCTCCCTGGCTTTACTTGATGCCGGTGATCTTGACGCGCGTAAGGTCCTGACGGTGGCCCTGGCGCTTCTTGTAGCCGGTCTTGTTCTTGAACTTCTGGATCACGATCTTGGGGCCGCGCTCCTCGCCGAGGACTTCGGCGGTGACGGTGACCTTCGCGAGCTTGTCGGCATCCGTCGTCACGGCGTCGCCGTCGACGAAGAGCACCGCGGGGAGCTCGATCTTGTCGCCGATGCTGGCCTTCTGACGGTCCAGGACGACGATCGTGCCGACCTCGACCTTTTCCTGCCGGCCGCCGGCGCGCACAACTGCGTAAACCACTTCACACCTGTTTCTTCTGGGAGCGCACGCGCTCGGGGATATCGATGAAAACCTGGTGCGGATGTCTCGACGCACCAAAGGACTACTTTACCGGATGGGAGGACCAGCCGCAAAAGCACGGCGGACGTGGCGCCGCTTTCGGTGCATATGATCAGGTCGTGACCATCCTGATCGACGACCCGCGGTGGCCTGCCCACGGCCGGCTGTGGGCACATCTGGTCAGCGATTCCGACCTTGAGGAGCTGCACGCCTTCGCTTCCGCGAACGGGATTCCGCGCCGCGGTTTCGATCTCGACCACTATGACGTACCGGAAGACGCGCACGCGCGCCTCGTGTCGGCCGGCGCCGTTCACGTCGACGGTCACGAGCTGGTCCGCAGGCTCATCGCCTCGGGATTGCGCGTCACCGCCCGCGAACGGCGCGGCCTCGGCTGACCGAGAGGTCTCACTCCTCCGGCGAGTGCGACACCGGGGTGCCGGTAAGCGCGGCGGTCGTCACACGACGGCGCGCACGACCCTGCCCGGGCGCCTTCGGCTCGGGAAGGGCGCTGAGGACGGAGTCCAGCAGCGCGTCCTTCTCGGTCCGCGGCGCCTTGGCCTTCGCGTCGGGCCGCTTCTTCCGCGGCTTCTTCGGGCGCTCCGCGGGTGCCTCGGCGGGCGGCGCGTCGATTTCGGCCGGGGCCGCCTCGTCGTGATGGTGGATCGTGGATGCCGCGATCTGCGCGAGCGCCGACTTCACGCCTTCGGTGATCGTGTGCGTGCCGTTGGAGCCGCCACCGGCGGCCGGAGCCTGCGCTCCTCCCCCGCGGGTGCGACGGGCGGGCTGGGCGTTCCCGCCGCCGCCGTTTGCCGAGCGGTGCTTGACCACCGGGTCGTGGTGGACGATGACACCGCGACCGGCGCACACCTCGCACGCCTCGCTGAAGGTCTCGAGGAGACCGAGGCCCAGCTTCTTGCGCGTCATCTGGACGAGACCGAGCGATGTCACCTCGGCGACCTGATGCTTCGTGCGGTCGCGGCTGAGGCATTCGACGAGACGGCGCAGGACCAGGTCGCGGTTGGACTCGAGCACCATGTCGATGAAGTCGACCACGATGATGCCGCCGATGTCGCGCAGGCGCAGCTGCCGTACGATCTCCTCGGCCGCCTCGAGGTTGTTCTTGGTCACCGTCTCTTCGAGGTTTCCGCCGGTGCCGACGAACTTGCCGGTGTTGACGTCTACGACGGTCATCGCCTCGGTGCGGTCGATCACGAGGGAGCCGCCCGAGGGAAGCCAGACCTTGCGATCGAGAGCCTTCTCGATCTGCTCGGTCACGCGGAACTCGTCGAAGGGATCGGCGTCGCCCTCGTAGGCGCTCACGCGCTCGAGGAGGTCGGGAGCCACAGACTCGAGGTACTTCGTGATCGTCTGGTGAGCGTCCTCGCCCTGGATGAGCATGTTCGAGAAGTCCTCGTTGAAGACGTCGCGGACGATCTTGACCAGCAGGTCGGGCTCGGAGTGCAGGAGGGCCGGTGCCTGAATCGACTCGATCTGCTTCGAGATGTGCTCCCACTGGTTGGTGAGACGCTGCACGTCCCGCGTGAGCTGATCTTCGGTCGCGCCTTCGGCTGCGGTGCGCACGATGACGCCGGACGACTCGGGAAGCACCTCCTTGAGGATCTTCTTCAGCCGCGCGCGCTCGGTGTCGGGGAGCTTGCGCGAGATGCCGTTCATCGCGCCGCCCGGGACGTAGACGAGGTAGCGGCCCGGGAGCGAGATCTGGCTCGTGAGCCGGGCGCCCTTGTGGCCCACCGGGTCCTTGGTCACCTGGACGAGAACACGATCTCCGGTCTTGAGCGCCAACTCGATGCGCCGGGGCTGGTTGCCCGTCTCGACGGCATCCCAGTCGACCTCGCCGGAGTACAGCACGGCGTTGCGGCCGCGCCCGATGTCGACGAAAGCCGCTTCCATGCTCGGGAGCACGTTCTGCACACGACCGAGGTAGACGTTCCCGATGAGCGACGCGTCCTGGTTGCGGGCGACGTAGTGCTCGACGAGCACCTTGTCTTCGAGCACCGCGATCTGGATGCGGCCGTTCTTCGAGCGCACGATCATGACGCGGTCGACAGCCTCGCGGCGCGCGAGGAACTCCGCCTCGGTGACGACCGCACGACGGCGTCCGGCCTCGCGGCCGTCGCGGCGACGCTGCTTCTTCGCCTCGAGCCGGGTCGAGCCCTTGATGCGCTGCGGCTCGGTGATGAGCTCGACCGCGCGCTGGCGGGGCTGCGGCGGCTCGGCGACCGGGGACGCCTCGTCTCGCGGCTCGCCGCTGCGCCGACGGTTGCGGCGACGCGCATTGGCGCTCGCCACCGGCTGCTCAGGCTCGGGATCGAGGTCGGGCGCAGGAGGCAGGGCGATCACGGCCGGCGCGTAGAAGTGCAGCTCGGTCGACACCGCCGAGACGAACACCTCGGGGATCAGTCCGAGGCTCACGGCGGTCAGCTCCGTGGGCTCCTCGACGGTGGGCTCCTCGACGGTGGGCTCCTCGACAGTGGGCTCCTCGACGGTGGGCTCCTCGACGGTGGGCTCCTCGACGGCCGACTCTTCGACGGCCGGCTCTTCGACGGCAAGCGTCTCCGCCGGCGGAGCCTCGTCGACCGCATCAGCGGCCGCCGAGACGTCGAGCGCCGCAGCCTCCGTGATCTCGGATGCCTCGCCGTCGGCGGTGCCCGGCTCTAGCGGAGCTTCCGGTTCGTTGTGGGGGTCAAGGTCTGTGTGCGTGCCATCGGCCATCACTGGCGTACTCCCTGCGGGGCGGCACCGCGCGCCGCCCGGCGAAATCTCGTGCGGTGCCGCACCTGCGGTGCCGCGAACTCACTCGGTCTGCAGCGGGATCCCGGCTCTGTGGCGGGAGCTCGCGCTGCTGAGGGCATTCGTCGCCCTGAAGTCTTCGGTGATGTGCGTCGCGGCGCGGCCGCGGCACATCGGAAGCCATTATCGCACTTTCCCTCGCCGATTGCTCGTTCGCGGCGCGCCAGCGGTTTGTCACGGCGCGCGGCGCGGCACCCGCACAGCCCCTGATGCCATAATCCGAGGCATGCCCGAGCATCAGACGCACACCCGGCCGAAGGCGATCGCCGTGTGGCTGATCATCGCCGGTGCGATCGGGTGGTGGGCGGCATTCTCGCTCACGATGGAGCGCCTTCACCTGCTTGCCGACCCCGACGCGATCGCTTCGTGCGACTTCAGCTTCCTGGTTCAGTGCAGCGCGAACCTGTCGTCGTGGCAGGGCAGCGTGTTCGGGTTCCCGAACCCGATCCTGGGGCTCACCGGATGGGTCGCCCCGATCGTCGTCGGGTTCGCGATCCTCGCCGGCGCACGGTTCGCGCGCTGGTTCTGGTGGCTGTTCGAGCTGGGCCTGACATTCGCGTTCGTGTTCGTCATCTGGCTCATCAGCCAGAGCATCTTCGAGCTGATGACCCTGTGCCCGTGGTGCATGGTGACGTGGGTCGTCACGATCCCGACGTACTACGTCGTGACGCTGCACATCCTGCGCTCCGGCATCCTCCCCGCTCCCGACGCCGTGCGCCGTGGCGCCGATCGGCTGATGGGCTGGGTGCCGCTGCTGGCCGTCGTCAGCTACGCGATCATCGCGATCATCGCCCAGCTGCGCCTCGACGTCCTCTCGACGCTCTAGCCGAACCAGATCCCGAGCTCGCGAGCGGCCGACTCGGGGCTGTCGGAGCCGTGCACGAGGTTCTGCTGCACTTTCAGGCCCCAATCGCGTCCGAAGTCGCCGCGGATCGTGCCGGGGGCGGCCGTGGTCGGGTCGGTCGTTCCGGCGAGCGATCGGAAGCCCTCGATCACGCGATTGCCCGCGAGCCGGATCGCGACGGACGGACCCGACAGCATGAACTCCAGCAGCGGCTCGTAGAACGGCTTGCCCTCGTGCTCGGCGTAGTGGCGCTCGAGCGTGTCGCGGTCGGGCTCGACCAGTCGGATGTCGACGAGCGAGTACCCCTTCGCCTCGATGCGGGCGAGGATCGCGCCGGTGAGGCCGCGCGCGACCCCGTCGGGCTTGACCAGGACGAGTGTCTCTTCGGTGGCCATGTCAGTCTCCGTTCGCCGTTCAGGCTTCGTCAGGGGTGTCCGCCGCGAGTTGGGCGTTGCGCCGGTCGAGGGCGGCTCCCTTGATCGTCGCATACGCGTACATGCCGCCGAAAATGAGCGCGACGAGTCCGAGTCCCGGCACGAGGATCGCACCGAGTGCCACGATCGCCTGCAGCACCCAGCCCAGTGCGATGCCCCAGGGATAGCGCACGAGGCGGGCGGTGACGATCATGAGCAGCGCGACCACGGTCCCGGCGACGATGCCCCACCAGTCCGCGACCGCCTCAGGCAGCACCTGCAGACCGTAGACGGCGAGTCCGCCGAGGAATGCGACGACCGACTCGAACGCGAGCACGATCGAGGCGAGCGATTCGGCCGCCCCACGGCGACGGGGGCCGGGCGCCGGCTGTGCGTCGGTCATGCCTCCCACCCGGACTTCCAGTCCTGTGCATCGGCGAGGGTGAGTGCTTCGCCGGCGAGCAGGACGGACCCCGCGATGACAACGGCACGTCGATCGGATGCCGCGGCCCACGCTCGGGCAGCCTCGGCGGCAGCAGCGAGATCCTCGTGCACCGTGGTCCGGAGGTCCTGGGCCTCGGCGAGGTCCGCGAGAGCGTCGGCGTCGCTCGCGCGCTCGGAGTCGGGCGCCGTGGCGAACACGTGTGCGGCGACGGGGGCGAGCTCCGCGACGATGCCCGCGGCATCCTTGTCGCCCAGCACGCCGAGCACGACTCCCCATTCGTCGAAGTCGAACGACTCGGCCAGCGCCGACACGAGTGCGCGTGCGCCGTGGGGATTGTGCGCGGCATCCACGATCACCGTGGGGTTCACGCCGACGAGCTGAAGCCGGCCGGGCGACGTCGACTGCGCGAGGCCCTCGGCGAGCACGTCACCCGGGATCGCCTGGGCGGCGCCGCCGATGAGCGACTCTACGGCCGCGATCGCGAGCGCGGCGTTGAAGGCCTGATGGGCACCGTAGATCGGCAGGTACTCGTCGTCGTACACACCGGCGAGTCCGCGCACCGAGATCAGCTGGCCGCCGACGGCGAGCCGCTGCTGCGCGAGGGCGAACTCGGCGCCCTCGAACGCGATCGTGGCGCCGCGCTCGGCGGCCGCGGCACGCAGCGCCGCCTCGGCGACCGGCTCCTGGCGTGCCGAGACAACGGCCGCGGCATCCTTGATGATCCCCGCCTTCACGGCCGCGATCTCGGCGATCGTGTCGCCCAGGCGATCCGCGTGGTCGAGGTCGATGGGCGTGAACACCGCGACGTCGCCGTCGGCGGTGTTGGTCGAGTCCCATGCCCCGCCCATGCCGACCTCGAGCACGAGCACGTCGATCGGCGCGTCGGCGAATGTCACGAAGGCGAGCGCCGTCAGCAGCTCGAAGAACGTGAGCGGCGCGTCGCCGGCCGCTGCCAGTTCAGCGTCGACGAGGTCGACGAAGGGCGCGATCTCGGCCCATGCGTCGGCGACGGCGGCATCGGCCACCGGCTCGCCGTCGATCATGATCCGCTCGGTGAACCGCTCGAGATGGGGGCTCGTGAACAGTCCCGTGCGCAGGCCGTGCGCGCGCACGAGACTCTCGATCATGCGGCTCGTCGATGTCTTGCCGTTCGTGCCGGTGACATGGATCACGCGGTATGTCCGCTGCGGGTCGTCGAGGTACTCGAGCAGACGCGCGGTGCGCTCGACGCGGGGCTGCACCCACTGCTCTCCCTGCCGCTCCAGCAGCGCCGCGTAGACCGCGTCGGCCCGCGTGCGATCGCGATCGCTCATGCAGACACCTCGATCCGGGCGACGTCGACCGTGAAGGCGCCGCGGTTCGCGTACGTGCCCGCGTCGACGACGGCCTCGTACTCCACTGCGACCGTGGTGCTGCCGCCCGAATGGAGCTCCTCGGTGCGCGTGCGCACGGTGAACGCCACCGCCAG
This sequence comes from Microbacterium sp. 2FI, assembly GCF_005502885.1. Taxonomy (GTDB): domain Bacteria; phylum Actinomycetota; class Actinomycetes; order Actinomycetales; family Microbacteriaceae; genus Microbacterium. Next base: position 52,704 of record NZ_SCMR01000002.1, on the reverse strand, counting down.
CGTCTCACCGGCGACATCGGCGGCATCGAATCCCGCGGCGACGGCCGCCGCGTCCTCGGCGTCCTCGAACAGCAGGCCGAGCCGGATGCGGTCGCTGACGTCGAAGCCGGCTCCCTTGCGCGTGTCCTGCACGGCGCGGATGACGTCCCGTGCGAGACCCTCCGCCTCGAGCTGCGCGGTGGTCGTGGTGTCGAGCAGCACGAAGCCTCCGTCCACCAGGAGTGCGATGGCCGTGCCCTCGTCGACGCCGCCTGCTTCGAGGGTGAGTTCGTACTCGCCGTCTTCGAGAGCGACGCCGTCGACGACCACGACGCCGTCCCGCTCCTCCCACACGCCCGCGCGGGCGCCGGCGATCACGTGCTGCACCTGCTTTCCGAGGCGCGGTCCGGCTGCACGGGCGTTGACGCTCAGTCGCTTGCTGATGCCGAAGCGCTCGGCGACCCCCGCGCTCAGCTCGACCAGCTCGACGGCCTTGACGTTGAGCTCGTCGCGGAGGATCCCCTCGAACTGGGCGAGGGATGCGGCATCCGTCACCGCCACCGTGAGCTGCGACAGCGGGAGGCGCACCCGCTTGCCCTCGCGCTTGCGCAGCGCGTTGGCCACGCTCGAGACTTCGCGCACGGCATCCATCGCCGAGCGGATGTCGTCAGCCGCGGGGAACTCGGCAGCATCCGGCCAATCCTCGAGGTGGACGCTCCGGCCGCCGGTGAGGCCCTGCCAGATCTTCTCCGAGACCAGCGGGATGAGGGGCGCCGCGACCCGCGTGAGCGTCTCGAGCACGGTGTAGAGCGTGTCGAAAGCCTCGGTGCTCTTCGGGTCGGACGCGTCCACGCCCACCCAGAACCGGTCGCGCGAGCGCCGGATGTACCAGTTGGTGAGAGCCTCGGCGAAGTCGCGGAGCTTGGCGGCGGCCATCGTCGAGTCGAGTCCCTCGAGGTCGACGGCGACGTCGCGCACGAGGTCGCCCGTGAGCGCGAGGATGTAGCGGTCGAGCACGTCGGTCGAATCAGTGCGCCGCTGCGCTTCGTATCCGCCCGTCGAGGCGTTCGCGTACGTCGCGAAGAAGTACCACGCGTTCCACAGCGGCAGCATGAACTCACGCACGCCCGCGCGTATGCCCTCCTCGGTCACGACCAGGTTGCCGCCGCGCAGCACCGAGCTCGCCATGAGGAACCAGCGCATCGCGTCGGATCCGTCGCGGTCGAACACCTCACTGACATCCGGGTAGTTGCGCAACGACTTCGACATCTTCTGCCCGTCGCTGCCGAGCACGATCCCGTGGCACGAGACGCCGGTGAATGCCGGACGATCGAACAGGGCGGTCGACAGAACATGCATGACGTAGAACCAGCCGCGCGTCTGACCGATGTACTCGACGATGAAGTCCGCCGGCGAGTGCTCGTCGAACCAGTCGTGGTTCTCGAACGGGTAGTGCACCTGCGCGAACGGCATCGAGCCCGAGTCGAACCACACGTCGAGGACGTCTTCGATGCGGCGCATCGTCGAGCGGCCCGTCGGATCGTCGGGGTTCGGGCGGGTCAGGTCGTCGATGTACGGCCGGTGCAGATCGACCTCACCCGCGGCATTCCGCGGAAGGCGGCCGAAGTCGCGCTCGAGGTCGGCGAGCGAGCCGTATACGTCGACGCGCGGGTGCTCGGGGTCATCGCTCTTCCACACCGGGATCGGCGAGCCCCAGTAGCGGTTGCGGCTGATCGACCAGTCGCGCGCACCCTCGAGCCACTTGCCGAACTGGCCGTGCTTGACGTTGTCGGGGACCCATGTGATCTGCTCGTTGTTCTCGAGAAGGCCGTCCTTGACGTCGGTCACCCTTACGAACCAGCTCGAGACGGCCTTGTAGATGAGGGGGTTGCGGCACCGCCAGCAGTGCGGGTACGAGTGCTCGTAGCTCGCCAGGCGCAGCAGCCGCCCGTCCTGGCGGAGCAGCCGCACGAGCGGGGTGTTCGCGTCCATCCACAGTTCGCCTGCGACATCGGTCACCTGCGGCAGGAAGCGACCGCCGTCGTCGAGGCTCATGATGAGAGGGATGCCGGCCGCTTCGCTCACGCGCTGGTCGTCCTCACCGTAGGCGGGCGCCTGGTGGACGATGCCGGTGCCGTCGGCGGTGGTCACGTAGTCGTCGACGAGGATGCGCCAGGCACGCTCGGTGCCCCAGGTCTCGGCATCCGCGTAGTAGTCGAACAGGCGGTCGTAGGCGACATCCTGCAGCTCCGAGCCGAGCACCGACTGCACGACGGCCGCGCGGGCGGCGTCCGCCGATTCGTAGCCGAGGTCCTTCGCGTACCCGGCGAGCAGCTCCTCCGCGAGCAGGTAGCGGTGCGCCGTCGCCTCGATCGGGTCGTCGGCGTGGCCGTCGGGGGCGTGGTGGACGTCGGCGGCGCCGGCGGGCCCGCCCGGGACGACGACATAGCGGATGCCGGGACCCACGGCCAGGGCGAGGTTCGTCGGCAGTGTCCACGGCGTCGTCGTCCACGCCAGCGCCCGAACGCCCGTCAGCCCGAGTGCCTCGGCCTTGGCACCGACGAGCGGGAAGGTGACGGTGACCGAGGGGTCCTGGCGCATCTTGTAGACGTCGTCGTCCATGCGCAGCTCGTGCGCCGACAGCGGCGTCTCGTCGCGCCAGCAGTAGGGCAGCACGCGGTGCCCCTCGTACGCGAGACCCTTCTCGTGGAGCGTCTTGAACGCCCACAGCACGGACTCCATGTACGACGTGTCGAGGGTCTTGTAGCCGCGCCCGAAGTCGACCCAGCGCGCCTGGCGCGTGACGTACTCCTCCCACTCGCGCGTGTACGCGAGCACTGACTCGCGCGCCTTGTCATTGAATGCGGCGAGGCCCATCGACTCGATCTCGGCCTTCTCGGTGATGCCGAGCTGCTTCATGGCCTCGAGCTCGGCGGGAAGACCGTGCGTGTCCCAGCCGAACACGCGATCGACGCGCTTGCCGCGCATCGTCTGGAAGCGGGGGAAGAGGTCCTTGGCGTAGCCGGTGAGAAGGTGCCCGTAGTGCGGGAGGCCGTTGGCGAACGGCGGGCCGTCGTAGAAGACCCACTCCTCGGCCCCGTCGCGATTCGCGATCGACGCGCGGAACGTGTCGTCGGCCTGCCAGAACGCGAGCGTCTCGCGCTCGACGTCGGGAAAACGCGGACTCGGCACGACGGCATCGGCGGCGGGGCCGAATGCACCGGCCGCTGCGCTTGACGAGGGGCGGGGATAGGTCATGTCACTCCAGCAGGTTGCGATGCTTCCTGCGAGGACGACCCGTTCGAGCCGCGGTACCACCCCGCGTGCCGGTTCGCGGAAGCGAGCCGACCACTTTCACAGCGGCTGTGACGGGCCTGACCCGCTCGGTTCTAGTGGGGACCGGAGTCCTGTTCTTCCGAGAGCTCCCCGGTGATGGCCGGATCGATGCTGCTACGTCGAGTGTACGCGCGTCCGTCCGCGGTCGCATCCGGCAGGGGCGCGCGCGCGGCCGCGAGAAGCTCACGCGTGAAGGGATGCCGGGGATCGGCGAACACGCGAGCCGTGCTCCCCTGCTCGACGGCGACGCCTTCCTGCATCACGAGCACATCGTCGGCGACGCCCGCCACGACGTCGAGGTCGTGCGAGACGAAGAGCATCGTGAGGTCACGTTCGCGCTGAAGCCGCAGCAGCAGAGCGAGCACCCGCTCGCGCACGAGGGGGTCCAGGGCCGAGACAGGCTCGTCGAGCACGAGCACCTCGGGTGCCGCGGCGAGGGCACGCGCGATCGCGACGCGCTGGCGCTGGCCCCCCGAGAGTTCGGACGGGCGCCGACGCGCGAGCGCGGGATCGAGCTCGACCTCGGCCAGCAGCTCGGCGACCCGACCGGCGTGCTCGCTGCGCGGAACCCCTCCCGCCGCGAGCGCTTCGCGCAGCGACCTTCCCACACGCCAGCGCGGATCGAGGGCGCCGAGCGGGTTCTGGTGGACGAGTTGGATGCTGCGCTGCCCCGTCGGAGTGGGCGGGTGCCCGTCGAGGAGCACGGTGCCGGCATCCGCGGTCTCGACGCCGACGATCATGCGCGCGAGAGTCGTCTTGCCCGAGCCCGACTCGCCCACGATCCCGAGCGTGCGGCCGAGGGGCACCTCGAACGACACGTCGGTGACGGCGGGGCGGTCGAACGACTTCGACAGTCCGGTCACCGCGAGCCGGATCGGCCGATCCGCCGCGGTGCGGGGCTCGGGCGTGTGCCGTGACGCGGCGATGAGGCGGCGGGTGTAGTCGTGGCGGGGCGCCTCGAAGATGTCGGCGACCGATCCCGCTTCCACGACCCGACCGCGATGCATCACCAGCACGCGGTCGGCGACCCGTCGCACGGCAGCCAGGTCATGGCTGATGACCACGACGGCGACACCGCGATCGGCGATGTCGCGCAGCAGCCGCAGGACGCGGGCCTGCACGGTCGCATCGAGCGCGGTGGTCGCTTCATCGGCGATCAGGATGCGCGGCTCGGCGGCGAGAGCCGAAGCGATGAGCGCACGCTGGCGCAGCCCGCCCGAGAGCTCGTGCGGATGCTGCTGTGCGCGGCGCGCGGGATCGGGCACGGCGACGGTGGCGAGCAGCCTCTCGACGCGCGTCCGCAGCTGTGGTCGCGGCATCCGTCCGCCGTGGATCAGCAGGGGTTCGGCCACCTCGGCGCCGATGCGGCGGAGCGGGTCGAGCGAGACGAGTGCGTCCTGCGAGACGAGCGCGATGCGGGATCCGCGCAGGCGCCGCCAGCCGCGCTCGTCGAGGGGGCGGGCATCCGTGCCGTCGATCGAGAGATCGTCGGCGCTCACCGTCGCCTCGGCGGGAAGGAGTCCGAGCAGCGCCCTCGCGGTGAGCGACTTGCCGGCCCCGGATTCGCCGACGATCGCGACGCACTCCCCCGGCGCGACGGCGAGGTCGACACCGTCGACGGCGACGGTGTCTCCGAACGCCACCCGCAGTCCGCGCACGTCGAGGCCGGTCATCGCGTCCTGCCCTCCGCACGAGCCCGGAGCGTCCGGCCGAGGACGGTCGCCGCAATCACCGTGAGGGTGATCGCGATGCCCGGAAACACCGAGATCCACCAGGCCTGGCCGAGGACGTTGCGACCGCCCGCGAGCATGAGACCCCACTCGGGTGTCGGCTCGGTCGGCCCGAGGCCGAGGAAGCTGAGACCCGCCGCCGCGAGGATGCTCGAGCCGATCCCGATCGTGGCGAGCACGCTCAGCGCGCCGACGACGCCCGGCACGACGTGGCGCGTGAAGGCGAGCGACGGCGCGACGCCCAGAATGCGCGCCGCCTCGACGTGCTCGGCAAGTCGCAACGTGCGCGTCTGGGCGCGCGCGAGGCGGATGTACACCGGGATCGCCGCGATCGTGACGGCGATCGCGACGTTGACCGGCCCGGGGCCGAGCACCGCGACGACGACGAGCGCGACGAGGAATTCGGGGAACGCCATCAGGATGTCGGTCGCCCGCATGGCCGCGGCATCCACGAGGCGCGGCGCCACCCCCGAGAGCGAGCCGACCGCCAGCCCGACCGCGAACGCGAGCGCGGTCGCGAGCACGCCGATGCCGACCGAGCGCCCGGCGCCGTACACGACCCGCGAGAAGACGTCGCGCCCGCTCTGGTCGGTGCCGAACAGGTGCTCGGCGCTGGGCGGGAGGAGCGCTGCGCGCACCTCCGTCTGCAGCGGATCGTGCGTGGCGAAGAGTTCCGGGGCCACAGCGAGCGCGGCGATCAGCGCGAGCACGGCGATGGCCGCACCGAGCGCGAAGCGCCGGCCGAGGGTCATGCCGGTACCTTCTCTCGAGCCGAGGTAGGCGACGGGGCACGGCGGAGCCGAGGATCGAGCAGCGGATAGGTGAGCTCGACGATGAGGTTCACGACGACGAAGACGAGCGCGCTGAGCAGGATGATCCCGGTGATGACGGGAAGGTCGCGGTCGGTGATCGCCGTCAGCGTCACGCGTCCGAGTCCGGGTCGCGCGAACACCGTCTCCACGAGCACGGCGCCGCCGAGGAGCGACCCGACGAGGTAGGCCGCGAGGGTCAGCGCGCCGGTGGCGCCGTGGCGGAGTGTGTGGTGCGCGGTCAGCCGCATCGGCCCGGCACCGCGCGCGAGCACCGTCGTCGCGAACGGCTGGCGCTCGGCGGTCTCGATGCCGTCGCGCAGCACCTGGCCGAGGAGGGCGGCGACGGGCAGCGCCAGGGTGATCGCCGGCAGCACGAGCGTCGCGGGGTTGCGCGAACCCGACACCGGGAACCAGCCCAGTCCGAAGGCGAACACGCTCAGGAGCACCAAGCCGATCCAGAACACCGGCGACGAGAGGATGACGAGCTCGACGCCCCCCGCGATCGCCCGGGACGCGCGGCTTCGCGCGAAGAACGCCACCGCGAGCGCCAGCACGACGGCGATCGCAAGCGCCGCAGCCGACAGCTGCAGGGTGGCCCCCAGCTGCCTGCCGATGACCTCGGTCACCGGCATCCGGAGTTGGAACGACTCGCCGAGGTCGCCACGCAGCAGTTGGGCCAGGTAGGCGACGTAGTGCTCGAACGGCGGGCGATCCAGCCCGAGTTCGACGCGGATCGCGTCTTTGACCTCGTCGCTGACCTGGGCCTGCGGCCCGAGCATCACCTCGACCGGGTCGCCCGGAATGACGCGGAGTGCGAGGAACGCGAGCGTGGCAGCGCCCCAGAGGACCACCACGACGGATGCCGCGAGCCCCGCGCCGCGCACGACTGCGTGGCGCAGGGTCTCTCGTCGTCCCGTCATCGTCCCTCCGCGGACCCTCGGCAGAGGGCGCCGGATCAGCCGATGCTGACGTCGTAGAACAGCGGGCGCCCGTACAGATCGTAGGTGAGGCCTGAAACCGACTCGTCGACCGCCGTGATCAGCGACGGGCTGTACAGCGGCACGATCGCGACATGCTCGCCGTTCCACTGCTGAACGTCGCCGTAGATCGCGGTGCGTGCGTCGGCGTCGGCGGTCGCCACACCCTCCTCGAGCAGCGCGTCGAGCGCCGGGTCGCTCACCTGCGAGGCGTTCTGGAAGCCGTCGGTGTGCAGGTGGCTGCGCAGAAGGTCGGGGTCGACGCCCGAGAATCCCCAGTCGGTGAGGTCGAAGGTCTTCGGCCCGTACTGCTCGTTGTAGGCGCCGGGCTCGAGCACCTCGCGGACGAGATCGAACCCGACGGCCTTGAGGTCGGACTGGATCGCGTTCGCGAGTGCCGCGCGATCGTCGGGAACCGGGGTCCACGCGATCCAGCGCGCCGACAGCCGCTGCCCGTCCTTCGTGCGGTAGCCGTCGGCGTCGCGTTCGGTCCAACCGGCCTCGTCGAGCAGCGCGTCGGCGGCGGCGGGATCGAACGCCCAGGTGCCCTCGAGAGACGCGTCGTAGGTCGGGGTGGTCGACCCCAGGATCGACCACGCCCGCGGGAACTGGCCGAAGAAGATCTCCTCGACGGCGGTGTCGATGTCGATCGCGCGCGAGAACGCCTCGCGTACCCGCTCATCGGCGAACACGCCGTACTTCTCGTTTAGGTACAGCGAATACGGAAGGCCCGGGTACTCGTTGGCATCGACGGTGAGAGCATCGTCGAGGTCGGCGGCGAGGTTCGGCGGGAGCTGGCTGGCGAGATCCGCCTCGCCGCTCTCGATGACGCCGACGCGCACCGCGGCCTCGGGCAGGATGTCGACCCGAAGGGTCTCGAACTGCGCGGTGCCGGAGTCGTGGGGGCCCCACGCGTAGTCGGCGTTGCGGGTGTAGACGATCTCCTGATCGGGCGTGTAGTCGGTCAGCTCGAACGGCCCGGTGCCCACCGTGATGCCGGGCCCTCCGGCCTTGAGCTGGTCGGCCGAGGAATCGAGGACGGCGGGCGAGTAGAAGCCGAGGAGCGCGGTGCTGGCCGCCTGGAGGAACGGCGAGTAGGGCTGCGTGAACGAGACGCGCACGGTGTGCTCGTCGACGACTTCGGTGCCGGCGTAGAACTCCCCGCCGAGCATGCTCGCCGCCTGGGCTGATGCGGTCTCGGGATCGGCGATCCGATCGAAGTTGGCCTTGACGGCAGCCGCATCGAACACCTCGCCGTCGTGGAAGGTGACGTCGTCGCGCAGGGTGAAGACATAGGCGGCGCCGTCGTCCTCGATCTCCCACGCGGTGGCGAGCCACGGTGTGAACGTGCCGTCGGGCTCTTGGAAGACGAGCGAGTCGAGCACCGCGCGCTGCACCATCGCCGACACATCGAGCTGGCTCGTCTGCGGGTCCATGTGACCGGCCGAGAGGTTCGCGCCCTCGATGGCCCACACCACTTCCCCGCTGCCCGCCTCGGGTTCGGAGTCGCTTCCGGCACACGAGCTCAATGCGAGGGCGGCCACCAGGCCGATGGCGACGGTGGGAAGGACTCGGCGGAGGGGGGATGCGGGCATGCGTGACCTCGGAAAGTGTGCGAAGGGGGACGCCGACAACGGTATCGGATTATTGGACGCAGTCGATAAACGTCGCTGGCGGCATCCGCATTCCCTCCGCTCTCCCGCGCTTCGCCTCCGGTAGAATCGACCGAATCCCACACTCAGGCACGCTCACACAGTGCCGCACATATCGCACAAGGAGACCCCATGTCCGACGCGCTCATCCCTGACAAGCCCGCCCTCGAGGGTCTCGAAGCGAAGTGGGATGCGGCCTGGGCCGCCCAGGGAACGTATCTGTTCGACCGGATCCGCGCCGCCGAGGTCGGCCGCGCCGGGATCTTCTCGGTCGACACTCCCCCGCCGACCGCCTCGGGTAGCCTCCACATCGGACACGTCTTCAGCTACACCCACACGGACGTCAAGGTGCGCTTCGAGCGCATGCGCGGCAAGACCGTGTTCTACCCGATGGGGTGGGACGACAACGGCCTGCCGACCGAACGTCGCGTGCAGAACTACTACGGCGTGCGCTGCGACCCGAGCCTGGCCTACGACCCCGACTTCACCCCCCCGTACGAGGGCGGCGACAACAAGTCGAGCCGCGCCGCCGACCAGGTGCCGATCAGTCGCCGCAACTTCATCGAGCTGTGCGAGACCCTCACCGTCGAGGACGAGAAGCACTTCGAAGCGCTGTGGCGCTCGCTCGGCCTCAGCGTCGACTGGACCCAGACCTACCGCACGATCTCGGACGAGACGATCCGCACGAGCCAGCTGGCGTTCCTGCGCAACCTCGAGCGCGACGAGGCCTACCAGTCGATGGCCCCGACGCTGTGGGACATCGACTTCCGCTCCGCGATCGCTCAGGCCGAGCTCGAGGACCGCGATCAGCCCGCCGCCTACCACCGCGTGGCCTTCCACAAGAGTGACGGCTCGGGCGACGTTCACATCGAGACGACGCGTCCCGAGCTGCTCGCGGCGTGCGTGGCCCTCGTCGCCCACCCCGACGACGAGCGGTACCAGCCGCTCTTCGGCTCGACGGTGCGCACCCCGCTCTTCGACGTCGAGGTGCCGGTGCTCGCCCACCCGCTCGCGCAGCAGGACAAGGGCTCGGGCATCGCCATGATCTGCACCTTCGGCGACGTCACCGACATCATCTGGTGGCGTGAGCTCGACCTTCCGAATCGCACGATCCTCGGTCAGGACGGCCGCGTCATCGACGAGGCGCCCGATGCGATCGTCACGGATGCCGCGAAGCAGGCCTATGCCGAGATCGCCGGCAAGACCGTTTTCAGCGCCAAGAAGCGCATCGTGGAGCTGCTCCAGGAGTCGGGCGAGCTGGAGGGCGATCCCAAGCCCTTCACGCACGCTGTGAAGTTCTTCGAGAAGGGCGATCGCCCCCTCGAGATCGTCTCCACCCGCCAGTGGTACCTGCGCAACGGCGCACGCAGCGAAGACCTGCGCGACAAGCTCATCGCGCTCGGGCGCGAGGTGTCGTGGCACCCCGACTTCATGCGCGTGCGGTACGAGAACTGGACCAACGGCCTCACCGGCGACTGGCTCGTCTCGCGTCAGCGGTTCTTCGGCGTGCCGATCCCGGTCTGGTACGCGCTCGACGAGAACGGCGAGCGCGACTACGAGCGCGTGCTCGTCCCCGATCACGCGACACTGCCGATCGACCCGACCACCGACGTGCCCGCGGGCTACACCGAGGACCAGCGCGGTGTGCCGGGCGGGTTCGACGGCGAGAAGGACATCTTCGACACGTGGGCGACATCGTCGCTCACGCCGCAGCTCGCCGCCGGCTGGGACCGCGACCCCGAGCTCTGGAACCTCGTCACGCCGTTCGACGTGCGCCCGCAGGGCCAGGACATCATCCGCACGTGGCTGTTCTCGACGATGCTGCGCAGCGCCCTCGAAGACGGCCGCGCGCCGTGGACGGATACCGCGATCTCGGGCTTCATCGTCGACCCCGACCGCAAGAAGATGTCGAAGTCGAAGGGCAACGTCGTGACTCCGGCCGACATCCTCGCCCAGCACGGCTCCGACGCCGTGCGCTACTGGGCGGCCTCGAGCCGCCTCGGCACGGATGCGGCCTTCGACCCGCAGAACCCGACACAGATCAAGATCGGCCGGCGTCTGGCGATCAAGATCCTCAACGCGGCGAAGTTCGTCTTGTCGTTCCCCGTCCCCGAGGGCGCCGAGGTCACCCACGCGCTCGATGCGTCGATGCTCGCGACTCTCGACACCGTCGTCCGCGATGCCACGAAGGCGCTCGAGGCGTTCGACCACGCGCGGGCCCTCGAACTCGCCGAGTCGTTCTTCTGGACCTTCTGCGACGACTACCTCGAACTCGTCAAGGAGCGCGCCTACGACCGCACCGATGTGGGGCAGGCCTCGGCCGCGCTCGCACTTCGCATTGCCCTGTCGACACTCCTGCGGCTGTTCGCACCGGTGATCTCGTTCGCGACCGAGGAGTCGTGGTCGTGGTTCAACGACGGCTCGGTGCACACCGCAGCCTGGCCCGAGCCGCTCGGCGTCGATGGCGACCCCGCGGTGCTCACGGCCGCGAGCGCGGCCCTCATCGGCATCCGTCGCGCCAAGACCGAGGCCAAGGCCTCGCAGAAGACGGCGGTGACCTCGCTCACTCTGCGCGCCGACGATCGCACGATCGCGTGTCTGCGCCTCGCCGAGGGCGACCTGCGCGCCGTGGGTCGCATCGCGAAGCTCGAGCTGCTCGACGGGTGGAACGAACTCGTCGTCGACCACATCGAGCTCGCCCCGCAGGAGGCCTGACATGCAGCTCGGAACGCGCTGGACATCCGGCGACGAAGCGCCGAAGGCGGTGCCGGAGGCTCTGCGTCGCGGTGTCGCCTCGGTCGACACCGCCGTCGTGAACGACGACCTCGGTCAGCCGCGCCCGCGCTGGACGCTGACGTGGCTGGAAGGCAAGCCGATCGCCGAACTCGACACGGGTGTCATCGTGACGCTCGACGACGACGGCGAGCCGGTGGTGCGCCACGACCCCGAGGACGGCGTCGCCTAGGACCTCAGTCCTCGGGCTCGTTGTGCCGTGAGGCCTCCAGGAGGAGCGGAATCGCCACGAGCGCAGCGATCAGCGTCACGCCGCCCGCGATGAGGAACGGCAGGCGCAGGTCGAAGCGCGCCACCCAGCCTCCGAGCAGCGTCGCGAACGGGAAGAGCCCCCACGTGAAGGTGCGGATGATTCCGAGCACGCGCCCGAAGATCCGCCCCGGGACGATCGCCTGTCGAAGCGCGCCCCACGGAACGTTCCACACCGACACGGCGCCCGCCATGGCCGCGTACGCGATCGTGGCAGAGATCGCCTCGGGCGCGGCCCAGATCGCCACGAGCGAAGCCGCGGCGGCGAGGTTCGCCCCGAGCATGACCGCTCCGCGGCCGAAGCGGGCTACGAGCGTCGAGGCGATGAGCGAGCCGGCCAAGGCCCCCAGGCCGATGCCGGCGGTGACGAGACCGATCGCGGCCGGGTCGACGGCGAGTTCGTCCAGGAAGTAGAGGAAGATCGCGGCCTGCGCGAACGAGAAGGCCGAGCCGACGATCGAGGTGAACACCACCATCGATCGCAGGAACCGGTGATTCCAGAGGTACCGGATCGCATCGCGCGCCGACGTCGACGGCGCAGCGGTCGGGGCTGCGCCCGGCGCTTCTGCCGCCTCGGCCGCCGCGAGCGGCTCCCCCGCAGCGACGGCGGACGCGGGGTCGGGATGCCGCGCCACGCCGCCGTCCTCCTGCAGCGGCCGCGCTGCCGACAGCGGCAGCATGATCGCCAGCGCGATCGGGATGAGGTATCCCGCGGCGCCGACCCACAGCGGCAGGGCGAGTGAGACAGCGAACAGCACGCCGCCGATCGGAGCCGCGAGGAAGTTGTCGATCGTGATCTGCGCGGCCTGCAGGAAGCCGTTCGCGCGGTCGAGCGAGCGGCGCTCGACGAGCGAGGGCACGATCGCATTGGTCGCGTTGTCGAAGAGTGTCTCGCCCAGTCCGAACACGAGCACAGCCGCGAACAGCCACCAGATCGAGAGCGAACCCGTCACGGTAAGCAGCGCGAGACCCACTGCGGCGAGCCCGCGGATGGTGTTGGCGATCGCCATGATCCATCGCCGGTCGAATCGATCGACGATCATGCCCGCCGGGAGCCCGAACAGCAGCCAGGGCAGGAAGGCGAGAGCGCCGATCGCTGCGATCGCGAGCGGGTCGCGCGTGAGGGTGGTCGCGATCAGCGGCACCGCGATCCGGCCGACGCCGTCCGCCAGATTGCTGAAGGCGGCGGCCGTCCAGAGCTTTCCGAAGTCGCGGGTGAGTGGCGCGCGCCGGGGTGGCGGCACGCTCTCACCGGCGGGGACCTCGGTGACGGCATCCGTCATCGCGGCAGCATCCCGATCGAGCCGGTCGACAGTGCGTCGGTGCGGGCATCGGACGCGATGCCCTGGGCGGAGTACGGACGCGGGGTCGCCGCGCGGCGCTCGAGGCGCACCGAGACGAAGTGGTCGAGTCCGGCGGCAGTCGACAGCAGCGTCCGCTCGAAGCGGGTGGTGCCAGCGGACGCGCGCGGGGCGGAGATGGCGGTCATGACGGTTCTCCCAAGGTCGGCAGCGGGAAGACGTCGGCGCGTATGGTCACGGGCCGCACGTTCTCGCCGGTCTGATTGCGATAGTTGTCCACGGCCTCATCGATCAGGGCCATGATCTTCAGGGTGAGCTCTTTGCTCTGCGCGGGAGTGAGGCGAGCGCTCGCGGTGGAGATGAGCGACCCCTCCTGCCACATCGTGTCTTCGCCGCCGATTCCGCGGTTGACGAAGTCGAGCAGCTGATCGTTGCGGTTGCGCAGGAACTCGTTCATGACGACCTGCGTCGCCGCACGTCCCGCCGGCGTGTTCATGGCGTCGGGGTTCGCGAAGGAGACGCCGCCGACTGGCCGCTCCCACCATCGCTCGCGCCCGGTGCCGCGATCGGTCGCCTCGCGGATCAGATCGTGCTTGGCGAGGGCTCGCAGGTGGTAGCTCGTCGAGCCGCTCGACTCCCCCAGCTTCTCGGCGAGCAGACTCGCCGTCTGGGGGCCGTACTGGCTGAGGATGTCGTAGATCTTCACACGGAGCGGATGGGCGAGCGCCCGAAGTGCGCCGGAGTCGAGGATGCGATCCTCGTTGTGGCGCTGCTCGGCGCGAGCCATCGCGTCGAGCTCCTCGCCTGCCTCGTTCTCTGCCATGACTCCACGATAGCGATGCAGAGGAATCTTTGCAAGCACTTCTTTGCAAGGAAATGTTTGCAAAGGATTGGCGGCTTGGGCAGCACCCGAGACTAGGCTGAAAACCATGGCGAACGACAACCCCCTGCTCTCCCCCGCGACGCTTCCGTACGGTCTGCCCGACTACACGCTCATCAGGCCCGAGCATTATCTGCCGGCCTTCGAGGCGGCTTTCGCGGCCCACCGGCGGGAGGTCGACACCATCACCCGCGTGCGTTCGATGCCCACCTTCGAGAACACCCTCGTGGCGCTCGAAACCGGCGGAAAACTGCTGGGCGACGTCGCCCGCACCTTCTACACCGTCTCCTCGGCCGATGCCTCCGACGAGATCCAGGCCATCGACGAGCAGCTCGCTCCTCTCATGTCTGCCCATCAGGATGCGATCCAGCTCGATTCCCAGCTTTACTGGCGGATCAAGACGGTTCACGACCAGCTCGACACGCTCGACCTCGAGCCGGAGCAGCGCTATCTCATCGAGCGTCACTATCGCGAGATGTCACACGCGGGCGCCGGCCTCGACGATGACGAGAAGGCGGCTCTCACCGCCCTCAACCAGCGGCTGTCGACACTGACGACGACCTTCGAGAAGAATCTGCTCGCCGACACGAACGATCTCGCGGTCGTCTTCGACTCCGTCGACGAGCTCGACGGGCTGACCGACGGCGAGCTCTCGGCGGCTGCGCAGAACGCGGCCGACCGCGGGCTCGAGGGCCAGTGGGTCATCACGCTGACCTTGTTCACGGGACACCCGTATCTGTCGTCGCTGACGAACCGCGAAAGCCGTCGTCGTCTGCTCGAGGCGTCGCGGTCCCGAGGATCGCGCGGGAATGCGCACGACAACCGCGATGTGCTCCGGGAGATCGTGCGCCTGCGCGCCGAGCGAGCACGCCTGCTCGGCTACGCCTCGCACGCCGCGTACGTCACCTCCGACGAGACTGCCGGATCGCCCGAGGCCGTGCACGACCTCCTGCGTCGCCTCGCTGCCCCCGCCGCCGGCAACGCCCGGCGCGAGCAGGCGGCGCTGCAGGCGATCATCGACGACGAATCTGAGCCGTTCGCCCTCGAGGCCCACGACTGGGCGTTCTACACCGAGAAGGTGCGCGCCGCCGAATTCGACCTCGACCGCGCGGCCCTGCGGCCGTGGTTCGAGGCGGAGCGGGTGCTGCAGGACGGCGTATTCCGTGCGGCGACGGAGCTCTACGGAATCCGATTCACCGAGAGGCCGGACCTGCCCGCCTACCACTCCGACGTGCGCGTCTTCGAGATCCACAACGACGACGGATCCGCCCTCGGCCTCTTCGTCTTCGATCTCTACACGCGCGACTCCAAGCGCGGCGGCGCGTGGATGAACTCGATCGTCTCGCAGTCCCGGCTGCGCGGCACCTCCCCCGTGGTCGTCAACAACCTCAACGTGCCCAAGCCTGCTCCGGGTCAGCCCACGCTCCTCACCATGGATGAGGTGACGACCCTCTTCCATGAGTTCGGACACGCCTTGCACGGACTGTTCGCGACCGTCACCTACCCCCATTTCGCCGGCACGAACGTGTTCCGCGACTTCGTCGAGTTCCCGAGCCAGGTCAACGAGATGTGGATCTACTGGCCCGAGATCCTCGCCTCGTACGCGCGCCACATCCACACCGATGCGCCGCTCCCCGCCGAGGTCGTGGAGAAGATCCACGCGTCGGGAACCTTCAACCAGGGGTTCGCGACCAGCGAGTACCTCGCCGCCTCCTGGCTCGATCAGGCCTGGCACTCACTGTCGGCTGACGAGGCGGCAGCCGACATCGATGTGGCCGCGTTCGAAGCGGATGCCCTCGCGGCGATCGGCCTCGACAACCCGGCGGTGCCGACACGGTACTCCTCGACCTACTTCGCCCACGTGTTCTCAGGCGGGTACAGCGCCGGCTACTACTCCTACATCTGGAGCGAGGTGCTCGACGCCGACACCGTGGCGTGGTTCGAGCAGAACGGCGGACTCACGCGAGCCAACGGCGACCGCTTCCGCGACCGTCTTCTCGGTGTCGGCGGGTCGAAGGATCCCCTCGAGGCGTACCGCGAATTCCGCGGGCGGGATGCCGAGATCCAACCGCTGCTCGCGCGTCGAGGGCTCGCCGACTGACGAAGCGGCCGCTGTCGCGGGGTGCGGCAGCGGCCGGTCACGACTGCACCCTCGCGGCACCGCCGCCGGGTCAGGCGCTCTTGCGCTTCTCGCGCATCACGAACGTGGGGGCGGCCCGATCTTCGACCGCGGCGCGCGTGACGATGACCTTGTCGACGTCGTCGGTGGACGGGATCTCGAACATGATCGGGCCGAGCACGTCTTCGAGGATCGCACGGAGCCCGCGCGCACCGGTCTTGCGCTCGACCGCGAGGTCGGCGATCGCGCCCAGCGCCTCGGTGTCGAACTCGAGCGCGACGCCGTCGAGTTCGAACATGCGCTGATACTGCTTGACCAGCGCGTTCTTCGGCTCGGAGAGGATCTCCATCAGCGCCTCGCGATCAAGCGGCGAGACTGAGGCCACGACCGGGAGGCGACCGATGAATTCGGGGATGAGTCCGAATTTGTGCAGGTCTTCCGGGCGCACCTCGCTGAAGAGGCTGAGATCGTCACCCTTGCTGTGCAGGGGCGCTCCGAAGCCGATGCCGTGCTTGCCGACACGCGCCGAGATGATGTCTTCGAGCCCGGCGAACGCACCGGCGACGATGAACAGCACGTTCGTCGTGTCGATCTGGATGAACTCCTGGTGCGGGTGCTTGCGACCGCCCTGCGGCGGGACCGAAGCGACCGTGCCCTCGAGGATCTTCAGCAGCGCCTGCTGAACACCCTCACCCGAGACGTCGCGCGTGATCGACGGGTTCTCGGCCTTGCGGGCGATCTTGTCGACCTCGTCGATGTAGATGATGCCGGTCTCGGCGCGTTTCGTGTCGAAGTCGGCGGCCTGGAGAAGCTTCAGCAGGATGTTCTCGACGTCTTCGCCGACATACCCCGCCTCGGTGAGGGCGGTGGCATCCGCGACGGCGAACGGCACGTTCAGCCGCTTGGCGAGGGTCTGCGCGAGGTAGGTCTTTCCGCAGCCGGTGGGACCCAGCAGCAGGATGTTGCTCTTCGCGATCTCGATCTCGTCGGCACGCTGCTCGGCGGTCTGGATCGTGCCGTGCGCGCGCACGCGCTTGTAGTGGTTGTAGACGGCGACAGCGAGGGCCCGCTTGGCGGCGTGCTGACCGACGACGTACTCCTCGAGGAACCCGAAGATCTCGCGGGGCTTGGGAAGATCGAAGTCGGCGACCTCGCCCGACGACGACTCGGCCATGCGCTCTTCGATGATCTCGTTGCACAGCTCGACGCACTCATCGCAGATGTAGACGCCGGGGCCGGCGATCAGCTGCTGGACCTGCTTCTGGCTCTTTCCGCAGAAGGAGCACTTGAACAGGTCGGCGCTCTCACCGATGCGTGCCATGAGGCTCCTCCTCGTCGCGGTCGGGGGCCACCCGCCTGTCTCCGAGCCTAACCGGTGGCGGCGACAACGGGTGGGATTGCTACGCCCGTTGTGGATGCCGGTCGTAGGAAGTGCTGCGGCCCCTCGTCACGAGGACGAGGGGCCGCAGCATCCGATCCGAAGGACTACTTCGTCAGCGCCGCAGGCGTGCGCTTGCGGGTCGTGAGCACCTGGTCGACGATGCCGTAGGTCACGGCCTCCTCTGCCGACAGGATCTTGTCGCGATCGATGTCCTTGTTGACCTCGGCGACGGTACGGTTGCCGTGCTTGGACAGCGTCAGCTCGAGCCATGTGCGCATGCGGAGGATCTCCTGCGCCTGGATCTCGATGTCGGACGCCTGGCCGTGACCGGCCTCGCCCATCGCCGGCTGGTGGATCAGGATGCGCGCGTTCGGGAGCGCGAGGCGCTTGCCCGGCGCGCCCGCCGCCAGCAGAACCGCCGCGGCGGAGGCCGCCTGGCCGAGAACGACCGTCTGGATCTGCGGCGAGACGTACTGCATCGTGTCGTAGATCGCCGTCATGGCCGTGAACGAGCCACCGGGCGAGTTGATGTACATGATGATGTCGCGGTCGGGATCCTGGCTCTCGAGGACGAGGAGTTGGGCCATGACGTCATCGGCCGACGCATCGTCGACCTGGACGCCCAGGAAGATCACGCGGTCCTCGAAGAGCTTGTTGTACGGGTCCTGGCGCTTGTAGCCGTACGCCGTGCGCTCCTCGAACTGCGGGAGCACGTAGCGGCTGCCGGGCATCGGCACCTGAGGTGAAGGCGTTCCGAAGGTGGGGGTGTACATGTGCGGGTTCTCTCTCTTTGCCTTCGGAGCCTAGGCCGCGGTTCCGCCGCCGCCGATGACGTCGGTCGCGGATTCGCGGATGTGGTCGACGAAGCCGTACTCCAGGGCCTCCTGCGCGCTGAACCAGCGGTCGCGGTCGCCGTCGGCGTTGATCTGCTCGACCGACTTGCCGGTCTGGGCGGCGGTGATCTCGGCGAGGCGCTTCTTCATGTCGAGGATCAGCTGTGCCTGCGTCTGGATGTCGCTCGAGGTGCCGCCGAAGCCGCCGTGCGGCTGGTGCAGCAGAACGCGGGCGTTGGGCGTGATGTAGCGCTTGCCCTTCGTGCCGGCTGTCAGCAGCAACTGTCCCATGGAGGCTGCCATGCCGATGCCGACCGTCACGATGTCGTTCGGGACGAACTGCATGGTGTCGTAGATCGCCATCCCGGCGGTGATGGACCCGCCCGGCGAGTTGACGTAGAGGTAGATGTCCTTCTGCTGGTCCTCGGCTGCGAGAAGGAGGATCTTCGCGCAGATCTCGTTGGCGTTCTCGTCTCGCACCTCCGACCCCAGCCAGATGATGCGGTCCTTCAGCAGCCTGTCGAAGACGCTCGTCGCGACAAGTGGTTCGGCCATTGAGTACTCCTGATTCGGTGGTCGTGCCATTGAATCTACCGGCGCACCGCGGGCGACCCGCCCGTGTTCGCCCTGGGCAGAGCGGCGACGGGTGCGGCACCGCGACGATGACGAAGAAGGGGACGGATGCCGCGGCATCCGTCCCCTGATCACTGTGGTGCAGTGACTACTCCTTGTCGGCGGCAGCCTTCTTGGCGGGCGCCTTCTTGGCCGGGGCCTTCTTCGCGGCAGGCTTCTTGGCCGGGGCCTCTTCAGCCTCGATCACGGCGTCGGCGTCTGCAGCGGCGTCGGCGATCTCCTGGGCTTCTTCGACGACCTCGTCCTCAGCTTCGTCCTCGTCCTCGACGGCGACGAAGCCGGTGAGGTCGACCGTCTTGCCGTTGGTGTCGACGACGGTGACCTTGCCGAGCGCGACGGCGAGCGCCTTGTTGCGGGCGACCTCCCCGACCATCGCGGGCAGCTGGTTGCCCTGCTGGAGCGCGTTGACGAACTCCTGGGGCGCCATGCCGTACTGCGCGGCCGACTGCACGAGGTACTGCGTGAGCTCGTCCTGCGAGACCTGCACGTTGACCTTCTCGGCGATCGCGTCGAGCAGCATCTGCGTCTTGAACTGCTTCTCGCTCGCCTCGGTCACCTCGGCGCGATGCACGTCGTCCTCGAGACGGCCTTCACCCTCGAGGTGGTTGTGCACCTCGTCCTCGATGAGCTTCGGCGGAACGGGGATCTCGACCTGCGTGAGAAGCTGCTCGATGAGCTTGTCGCGCGCGGCGGAGCCCTGCGTGAACACACCCTGCTCGCCGACGCGCGCCGAGAGGCTGTCGCGGAGCTCGGCGATCGTGTCGAACTCGCTGGCGATCTGGGCGAAGTCGTCGTCGGCCTCGGGAAGCTCGCGCTCCTTGACGGCCTTGACGACGACCGAGACCTCGGCCTCGGCGCCGGCGTGGTCGCCACCGACGAGCTTCGAGCGGAAGGTCGTCTCCTCACCGGCGGTGAGCGAGTCGATCGCCTCGTCGATGCCCTCGAGCAGCTCGCCCGAGCCGACCTCGTACGAGACGCCCTCGGCGCGGTCGATCTCGGCGTCGTCGATGGTCGCGACCAGGTCGAGCTCGACGAAGTCACCGGTCGATGCGGGACGGTCGACGGTCACGAGCGTGCCGAAGCGCGCGCGCAGGCGGTCGAGCTCTTCGTCGATCGCGGCCTCGTCGACCTCGATGGCGTCGACCTCGACGGTCGTGCCCTCGAATGCGGGCAGATCGAATTCGGGACGGACGTCCACCTCGACCTCGACCTTGAGGTCGCCCGAGAAGTCCTTCTCGTTCGGCCACTCCACCACATCGGCGCTCGGGCGACCGAGCACGCGCAGTTCGTTCGCCTCGACGGCCTCGCGGTAGTACGTGTCGAGCCCTTCGCTGACCGCGTGCTCGAGCACCGCGGTGCGGCCGACGCGCTGGTCGATGATGGGCGCGGGGACCTTGCCCTTGCGGAAGCCGGGGATCTGCACGTCCTGAGCGATGTGCTCGTACGCGTGGGCGATGCTGGGCTTCAGCTCGTCCGGGCTGACCGTGATGTGGAGCTTCACCCGGGTGGGGCTGAGCTTCTCGACGGTGCTGTTCACCATGCCTGTTCGTTCTCCTCTATCGGACCGCACGCGAGCGCGGCGGCTGAAGGTGTGGGTTCGCGGAATTCTGTACGGCCGTGATGTCGGGGCGACAGGATTTGAACCTGCGGCCTCCCGCTCCCAAAGCGGGCGCTCTACCAAGCTGAGCTACGCCCCGGGCGGGTTCGCACGCGCGCGTGCGCCTTTCGGCCCCGAGAAGTCTAGCCGACGCGCCCGCCTGCCGCCTGCGCGGGGGTGCGTCTGGTCGGTTGGACGGCGATTCTGCCGTTAGACTTGACGACGCCGCGGCCTGCCGCTGCGGGGATGTAGCTCAATGGTAGAGCCTCAGTCTTCCAAACTGATGGTGCGGGTTCGATTCCCGTCATCCCCTCCACTCCATCCCGACGGATAGCCGCGCCGCTACGGGGATCCTCCTGACCCAGCACCTAGCCTTGCCGGGTGGCCGTGTTCAGCGTGGGCTCCGAACCTCTGCATTCTTCCGATGCAGAGGTCGTTGAGAGCGGCGAGCGGCACCCGGAGGCGCCATGAGCACGATGGCCCCGCCCCGTCCGACGTCGCCGACGGCCCCGGCTCCGCTCGTCAGAGAGCGTCCGATGCGCTTTCCGGATGCCTCGTCCCCCGCGTTGATGACCCGCCGCGGGTGGTGGCTCGTCGTCCTCAACTTCCTCTTTCCCGGCTCGGCGCAGGTGCTTGCGGGAAACCGTCGACTCGGGCGGATCGGCCTTGTCTCCACGCTTGTGATGTGGGTGCTCGTGATCGCGGCGGTGCTGTCAGGCATGCTGGGTCGGTCGATGTTCCTGGCAATCGCGACGAACTGGTTCGCACTGCTCTTCGCCCAGGCGCTGCTGTTCGCCTATGCCGTTCTCTGGCTCGTGCTCGCCGTCGACACCCTCCGTCTCGTGCGTCTCGTCAAAACCGGGACAGGCGCGCGATTCGGCATCGCCGCGGCATCTGTGGCCCTCCTCGTCGTCGCGAGTGGAACCGCGGTGCAGGCGGCGAGTGTCGCGGGTACGACGCGCGACACCCTCGGCGCGATCTTCGGCGCGAGCGGTCCGACGGTCGTCCCTTCCGACGGCTATTACAACATCCTCCTGCTGGGCGCCGACCACGTCACGTCAAACGACTCGAAGCGGTTCGACAGCATCTCGGTCGTCTCCGTCAACGCCGAGACCGGGGCGACGGTCATCACCGGCTTCCCTCGCGACATGCCCGGCTTCCCGTTCGCCGCAGGCCCCATGCAGGACAGGTATCCCAACGGGCACGAAGGCCACGCCGATGCGACATGCGGCTGGGGCAGCGGCATCAACCAGCTGAACACCGAGGTCGAGGTCTGTCAGGACGGCAATCTGCTCTACCCGGACGCGGTCGGCAGCGGCTCAGCACCGGGCATCGAGGCGACCAAGGACGCGGCCGAGGGGATCCTCGGCATCGAGATCCCCTACTACGTGACCATCGACATGTACGCATTCGAGGATCTCATCGATGCGCTGGGCGGCGTCGAGATCACCGTGAAGGAGCGTCTTCCGATCGGCGGGCCGAGCCGCACCGGGCAACCGCTCGAGGACTGGGTCAAAGGCTGGATCGAGCCCGGCACCCAGCGCATGGACGGCTTCACGGCGCAGTGGTACGCGCGTTCCCGCCACACCACCAGCGATTTCGACCGCATGCGGCGTCAGCGCGAACTGCAGCAGGCGATCCTCGCGCAGTTCACGCCTCAGGTCGTGCTCGCGCGCTTCGAGGCGCTGGCCGATGCCGGCGCGGACCTGGTGAGCACCGATCTGCCTCAGTCGTTCATCCCGACGCTCGTCGAGCTCGCGCTGAAGGCCAGGGAGCAGGAGATGACGACGATCGAGCTCACGCCCGACGGCGGCATCGACGAGTACGAGCCGGACTGGGCGTACATCCAGGAGCTCCTGCGGTCGACACTGCATCCGCCGACGCCGACGCCTGAGGGCTGACCGGGTCTGCCCGTCACCGCGCAGACGCGGTAGTGGATCTGCGGCCGTCCCCTGCCACTTTCGCCGTGCGCTCTGCGGGTGCAGACTGGCGCTCCAGGAGTCGTCCGCGCGGGACGGCCGCGTGGGAGCCCTGAATGAGCCGTTCCACCTCGCCGCAGACCGGCGGCACGTCGCGCCGAGTGCCCCGGCGCCCGGCATCCGCCCTTGCCGAACGATGGACGAGCGTCGACGGCATCGACGTGTTCTTCCGGGAGTCGCCTCGGCAGCCCCCGGGTGCCCGCGCGATGGTGCATGTGCACGGCTTCGGACTGTCGGGCCGCTATCTGCTGCCTACGGCCGAGAGACTGGCCGGCGAGTACCGCACCTACGTGCCCGATCTTCCGGGATTCGGCCGCAGCGGACGACGCAGGGACATGCTCGACATTCCCGACCTCGCCCATGCGACCGCGCGCTTCCTGGACGATCGCGCGGAGGAGAGCGCGACGCTCGTGGGCAACTCGATGGGTTGCCCCGTCATCATCGAGTTCGCGCATCACTACCCGGAGCGGATCGAGCGGGCGGTGCTGGTCTCACCCGCGGGAGGCCTCTTCAATCAGCCGCTGCGACGAGCGATCTCGCAGCTGACCCAGGACGCACGCCGGGAGCCCGCCCGCATGGCCAGGGTCGCGGTGCCCGACTACATGCGATTCGGGGTGCCGAGCACGGCACGTCTGTTCCGCGCGCTCACGCGGTACCCGTCGCTGGAGCGACTGCTGGAGATGCGCATCCCGACGCTCGTCGTACTGGGCGAACGCGATCCGCTGCTCCCCCATGCCCACCGCATCGACGAGATCGCGAGTCAGGTCGACAGCCACGTGCTCGTCGTCCTGCTGGAGGGTGCCGCTCATGCGATCAATTTCAGTCATCCGGGTCAGCTCGCCCACATCATCCGGCTGTTCATGGACGACAAGCCGATCGTGAACGACCCGGCGTGGCCCGGTCATGTACGCGCCTACGAAGTGCATCGCGGCGCGAACCACCCGCCGCTGGCCGACGACGCGTGACCGTCGCGCCGCGGAACCTCCGCGTCATGTCGCCGACGCGTGGGTCCCGACGTGCGCGCGATAGGTCTGCGCGTTGCGCAGGATGCCAGCCCGCTCGTCTTCGGTGAGCTCTCGTCGCACCTTCGCGGGCACTCCGGCGACGAGCGAGCCCGGGGGCACGATCGTGCCCTCGAGGACGACCGCGCCCGCTGCGACGAGCGAGCCGTCGCCGATGACGGCGCCGGAGAGCACGACACTCCCCATGCCGATGAGCGAACCGTCGCCGATCGTGCAGCCGTGGACCACTGCGTTGTGGCCGACCGAGACGTCACGGCCGATCACGACGGGGTGCCCGGCATCCACGTGCACCGAGACGTTGTCCTGCAGGTTGCTGCCGGCGCGCACCGTGATGCTGTCGCTGTCGCCCCGCAGCACCGCGTTGTACCAGACGCTCGCGCCCTCGGCGAGCGTCACCGCACCGATCACCCGTGCCCCTGCCGCGACGAACGCCGTCGCATCGATGTCGGGGGTGTGTCCGGCGACGGACAGGACGGTGGCGTGGCCTGCGATGGTCATGGATCGACCCTAGCTTTCGGGTGACTACTCGCCGCGCGCGCCGAGGCGCCCGCGGATGGCTTCGGCAAACCAGGGCGCGAGGGTGTCTGCGAAGGTGACGGTGAGGTGGTCCTGATCGCGGTAGATGTTCGCGCCGCCGACGACCGGCGCGCAGGTCGCATCGCCGCAGAAGACCTCGGTGAAGTCGAGGAGCGTCACGGCCTCCACCCCGGAAGCGGCGTCGCGCACGGGATCGTCGTCGACGAGCACCGCCGAGCGGTCGCCGTCGCAGTCGGCGGCGTCGCGCGTGCGCAGGCACTTGTTGGGGTCGGTCTCCCACACCGGGTTGTCGACGACGGTGATGACGGGGATGCCGCGATCGAGCACCTCGCCCCACGCCTCGCGGTAGCCGGCCACGGCGGCGTCGTGCGACGAGTCGAAGCCTGCCGAGGAGTAGGGGGTCGTGGCGATCGCCGCCGTGAAGACCGCGTCGAGGTCGGCATCCGCCAGCGCAGAGCGCACGCGATCGCGCCATTGCGTGCACGCATCGCCGAATGCGCCGGGCGTGGCGAGCGGCGTCGTGTTCCACGGGCATGCGCCCTTGAACCACGTCACGAGCTGCCATCCCTCGTCGTCGGCGATGCGCTGGAACGTCGACAGCAGCTGGTACGCGTGACTGTCGCCGATGATCGCGACGCGCGGCGCGTCGGGGTCGTCCGAGCCGAAGGTGCACGAGACGGGCGTGGCATCGGTCAGCTGCACGAAGCACTGCTCGTCGCCGGGCCGATCGACGCCGGCGAAGCCGGGCGAGGGCAGGATCGTGTCGCCGAAGTCGACGTCGGCGCACGCGGGGTCGAGGACGGATGCCGCGCCGAAGCACTCCGGCGGGTTCTCGCGCAGTTCCTCGACCGCGCGCACACCCTCGTTGTACGCGGGTGCGTTGACCACCCACGCTCCCCCGGCGACCGCCGCCACGACCACCATTGCGGCGAGCGACGACCACAGCGTGATGCGCGGAGGGCGTGACGTCAGCGGCCGGAAGCGCCGAGCCGGGTCTTCGATGAAGCGCTTGGTGAGCCACGCGAGCACGAAGCACAGGGCGAGGAGGGCAAGGCGATGCCAGATCGTCAGGCCCCAGAACGGCACCGACGGCGCGATGATGATGAGCGGCCAGTGCCAGAGATACAGCGAGTACGAGATGTCTCCGACGAACTGCGCGGGACGGATCGCCAGTACCCGCGTCGGATACCACCAGCGCTCGGTGTTGGAGGCCGCGATCACCGCCGCCGCGCCCAGTGTGGGCACGAGTGCGGCGGATCCGGGGAAAGGGGTCTGGCCGTCGAACTGGAAGATCGCGAACGCGAGCGCCGCGACGCCGGCCCACCCCAGCACGAAGCTGCCGATCGCGCTCTTGACGCTCAGCACCGGTACCAGCGCGATCATCGCGCCGACACCGAACTGCCACATGCGACCGAAGGTGACGAAGTACGCCGGCGCCGGATTCGTGATCGTGAAGACGACGCAGAAGACGAACGAGATCGCCGTAACGATCGCGAGCACCGTGACGACCGCGCGAAGGCGAGCCCCGCGGAACGCTTTCACCCCGATCCATGCCGCGAGCAGCATGAGCAGCGGCCACATCACGTAGAACTGCTCCTCGAGCGACAGCGACCAGTAGTGCTGGACCGTGGTCGGGTCGCCGGAGTGATTGAGATAGTCGGCCGAATTGAGCGCGAGGTACCAGTTCTCGACGTAGAACGTCGAGGCGAGGATCTCGCGCACCTCGTTCTGCAGCGCTGAGAGCGGCATGAGGTAGGGCGACATCGCGACCAGAGCGCAGAAGAGGAGGACGAGGAGGGATGCCGGCAGCAGGCGCCGCGCGCGGCGCGCCCAGAACTGACCGAGGCGCACCGTGCCGGTGGCCGTGAGTTCGCGCATGAGATGCGCAGTGATCAGGAACCCCGAGATCACGAAGAACACGTCGACGCCGACGTAGCCGCCTGTGAAGCGCGCCGGCCAGAAGTGGTACAGCACGACCGCGAGCACCGCGATCGCGCGGAGCCCCTGCACGTGCGGGAGGAACCGCGATGGCTCAGCGTGCTCGGGCGAGCCCTGGTGCTGGGTGGCGAGATCGTGGTCGGCGGAAGGCACGAATCGACGTTAGCCGCTGCACAGCGCTATCCCGGCAGCCGTCACGGGGCGTCTGTTAGCGGAGCCTTCGCTTGCTTGCGGAATGCGACGGCCTGAGTAGCGTTGGATCCGACAGGCAGGCCCATGCGACCGACAGGTGCCCGCCGAAGTAGGAGGAGCGAGAGATGACCAAGACGCAGACCACCCCCGCCACCGCAGCCGACCCCACCGCGGCCGCTGCCGCAGCCCAGTTCCTCACGCCCGTCGTCATCGGGCTCCAAGCCATCGCCGTGAACGGCAAGCAGGCCCACTGGAACGTCCGCGGCGCCAACTTCATCGCGATCCACGAGCTGCTCGACTCGATCGTCGACCACGCTCAGGCCGGTGCCGACCAGGCCGCCGAGCGGATCGTCGCACTCGGCCTTCCGATCGATGCGCGCCTGGCCACCGTCGCACAGAAGGCGGCGCCGACCGCCGTCCCCGCCGGGTTCACGCAGTGGGACGACATGGTGCGCGACGTCATCGCCGACATGGATGCTGTGATCATCGATGTGAAGGCGGCGATCGACGGACTCGACGAGTTCGACCTCACGAGCCAGGACGTCGCCATCGGCATCATGGAGAGCCTCGAGAAGGACCGCTGGTTCCTGTTCGCGCACGTCGCGTCCTGATCTGATGTCGCGCGAAAGCCCTCGGCATCGGCCGGGGGCTTTCGCGCGTCATGCCCCCTAGGACTGCTGCAGGTAGGCGAGCACAGCGAGTACCCGGCGATGCTCGGTGCCGGACTCCTCGAGACCGAGCTTGGCGAAGATGGCGCTGATGTTCTTCTCGACCGCGCCGACGCCGATGAACAGCCGACCGGCGATGCTCGCGTTGCTGCGCCCCTCCGCCATGAGAGCGAGCACGTCGCCTTCGCGCGGCGTGAGCGCTGCGAGCGGGTCCGGGCGGGCGGCGAGGAGTCCCTGCACGACGAGCGGGTCGAGCACGGTGCCGCGCGCGTGGACGCGACGGACAGCATCCGTGAACTCCTCGAGAGAGGTGACGCGATCTTTGAGGAGATACCCCACCCCGCCGTCGCCCGCGGCGAGCAGCTCACGCGCATAGACGCCCTCGACGTACTGACTCAGCACCAGGATCCCGAGCCTCGGAAGCGCCGCCCGCAGAGCGAGCGCAGCGCGGATGCCCTCGTCTCGGAAGCTCGGCGGCAGGCGCACATCGAGCACCGCGACGTCGGCGCGGGCGTCGCGCACGCGCTCGACGATCCCCTCCGCATCGCCCCACGCACCGGCGGTGACATACCCCGCCTCGTCGAAGAGTCGCACGAGCCCTTCGCGGAGGAGCACGGAGTCCTCCACCAGCACGACCCGCAGGGGCGCGGCATCCGAGGAAGCGGTCATGTGCTCAGAATACGAGCCGCTCACGCGGGCGTGACGAGCGGGATGTGCGCGCCCACCGACGTGGGTCCGCCCGCGGGGCTGGTCACCACGAACTGACCGCGGAGGCCGGCGACGCGCTCGCGCAGCCCGTCGAGACCGTGGCCCGCCGCGAAGACCGCACCGCCTCGGCCGTTGTCGACCACCCACACGTCGAGCGTCATCGGCGCAGACCCCGCGACGGGCCGCAGAGCCGCCTTGAGTGTCGCCGCGGTCGCGCCAGAGTGCTTGACGGCGTTGGTGAGCAGCTCCGCCACGATGAAGTAGACGGTGCGCGCGACCTCCGACTCGGCGGCGTCGTCGACGGCCGGATCGATGTCGGTATGGACGGCGAGGGGGGTCGATGCTGCGATGGCCGCCAGTGCTGCCGCGAGGCCGCGATCCTGCAATAGCGGCGGAGCGACTCCGCTCGAGAGGGCACGGAGCTCGTCGAGCGCCGCCTTGGCATGACCGCGCGCCTCGCGTGCGAGCTCCGCTGCGGCATCCCCGTCACCAGCCTCCGCACGACGTTCGAGCGCCGCGAGGTCCATCTGCAGTCGCACCAGACGCTGCTGCGGTCCGTCGTGGATGTCCCGCTCGAGGCGGCGCAGTGCGACATCCTCGGCGCGGACGACGGCTCCTCGTGCGGCCGCCTCGGCGCGCACTTCGGCCACGAGGTCGTCCGAGCGCCAGCGCCCGAGCATGCCGCGCGCGACCGCGTGGTGCGCGCGGGCGAGTCCGCCGAGCACCCACGGCATCGTGAAGGTGAAGACGACGCCGGCGGCGAGGTACAGCACGACCTCGACGGCCCATGAGGACCAGCCGTCGAAGAGCCACGGCACGGCGTCGATGACGTAGCGGCCCCAGTCCGAGCCGCGGTCGCGGGGAATGAAGAGTCCCCAGAACCAGTAGGTCAGGCCGCCCAGCCCCACGCTCAGCCACACGGTGGTGAGGACGAAGGAGATGGTGCTGAGGACCGGGCTCACGACCATTCCGTGGACGAGGTAGAGCCAGTAGTGGGCGTTGCGCGCCGGGCGCGTCAGCGTCATCCAGAAGCCGGTCGCCTCGGGCTTGTCGCGGTTCCACTCCGGCTCGTCGATCGTGGGGAGTCCGGTCAGCCACAGCATGAAGCGGTCGGCGACGCCGAAGCCTCGTGCGATGTACAGCGTCAGGATCACCAGCGGCAGGCCGATCACCAGGATGAGCAGTCCGACACCGGTCCAGAACAGCGACGCGAGCACGCTGAGCGACACCATCGCGAGAGCGAAGACGGCGAGCAGGTACACCGCGCTGCCGGGTGTGCGCTTCCACGCGGCGCCGTACGACGCCCAGAACCCCACAGGCGCAGGGGCGCGGGTCTCGTCAGTGGTCATGGCGGTCATCGGTGTCTCCCTCGGGACGCTTCAGGTCGGGCGCTTGGCCCGGTTCGACGACCAGGAACTGTCCCATCATGCCCTGGTCCTCGTGCCACAGCAGGTGGCAGTGATACATGTACGGCGTGGTCGGATCGGCGTAGTCGTCGAACCGGACGAGCAGCCGGTACTCGCGGTTCCACTCGAGCGCGATCGTGTCCTTGAACCCCGCCAGGTGCGCAGGCGGCGCCGCGCCGTCGACGCTCAGCACGCGGAACTGCGTGTCGTGCACGTGGAACGAGTGCGGCAGCGGGTTCTCGTTGCGCACGGTCCACACCTCGCTCGTGTCGACCGTCGCGGTGAAGTCGACCCGGTCCATCGCCATCTCACGGTCGTTGATCTCGTGCCCCGACATGACGAAGGTGCGCTCGACGACGGCACCTGAGGCATCGGGCGGCGGGACATCGGCCAGACGGTCGGGCACCTCGGGCGAGGGCGTGAGGGATGCCGCAGCCCGCAGCTCCATCACGTCGAACGCCGCACCCCCCGCGTGCAGCGCGGGGTCGGGCGCTTCCGAGCGCAGCACGACGCTCTCGCCGGGCGTGACGGCAACGACGATCTCGGCGCGCTCGCCCGGCGACAGCGGAACGCTCGAGCTCGAAACAGGAGAGGGCAGCAGGCCGCCGTCGGTGGCGATGAGGTCGAAGTCGCGACCGTCCGCGAACGTGAAGTCGTACATTCGGGCGCTCGATCCGTTCAGCAGCCGCAGCCGAACGCGTTCGGTGGTCGCCTCGAAGTACGGGGTGATCGTGCCGTTGACGAGGATCGTGTCGCCCAGTACGCCGTCGAACTGCAAGCCGAGGCCGCCTGCAAAGGATCCGTCCACGTTGAAGGAGCGATCCTGCACGATGAGCGGCACGTCGTCGACGCCGTAGGTGCGCGGGAGCGCGAGCGCCGACTCTTCGTCGTCGCGGACGACGAACATGCCGGCGAGCCCCGCGTCGACCTGCTCGCGCGTGCGGCCGTGGAGGTGCGGGTGATACCAGAGGGATGCCGCAGGCTGATCGATCGTCCACTCGGGCTGCCAGCTCTCCCCCGCCGCGATCGTCGTGTGCGGCCCGCCGTCCATCGCGGCCGGCAGGTGCATGCCGTGCCAGTGCACCGTCGTCTCGTCGGCGAGGCCGTTGGAGACGTCCACGCGCACCCGCTCGCCGCGCTCCGCGACGAGAGTCGGTCCGAGGTGGGCGCCGTTGTAGCCGAGCGTGGGCGTCTCGCCCTGGGGAGCGAGCGCCGATGCTCCGGTCTGCGCCTCGAGCTCGAAGACGCGCACGCCGTCTTCGACGCGGGACGGCGCGAGCTCGGGCACGCGCAGCGGCTCGACGAATGCGACTGTTCCCGCGGCGGGCGGCGTGGGGCGTCCGGAGTTCGTCGCGAACCAGATCGCTCCGCCGGCGACGGTCGCGATCAGCGGAACCGCGATGAGCACGGCGACGAGACCACGCCGTCGGCGCGGTCTCGGTGCCACCGGCGGTGGCGGCGGAAGGGGCAGGGCGGAAGTCATGTTTCCAGCCTCGCCAGGTGTGCGGGAATCCGGCATCCGATCCCCACCCCGATCGGTACGGGGGCTGTCCCCCCGATGCAACGGGGGTCAGAGCAGGTGCGTCAGGCGGCCGGCGAGCAGCGTCGCCGTCACCTGCATGCCGCGCAGCTGCCCCTCATCGGCGATGAGCGGATCGTGTGCGCAGAGGGCGAGATCGGCGACGACGCCCGGCTCGATCGTCGACCCCGCGAGTGACCCGCCGCGCGTGGATGCCGAGAGCGCGGTCGCCGCGGTG
Source organism: Microbacterium sp. 2FI (assembly GCF_005502885.1). Lineage (GTDB taxonomy): Bacteria > Actinomycetota > Actinomycetes > Actinomycetales > Microbacteriaceae > Microbacterium. The sequence goes on along the minus strand of NZ_SCMR01000002.1, from coordinate 22,225 downwards.
ACCCCCTGGGCAGGCTGCCACGGCGCGCGTCCGTCGCGCGTGCGGAAGACCGCTGCGGCCATCGCCGCCCACGGGTCCAGCGGAGACACCGGGGCATCCGAGCCGAAGAGCAGGTTCGCGCCGGAGTCGGCCAGCGCGCGGAGCGGATACGGCTGCGCCGTCTGCCCGGCCCAGATGCTGTCGGTGAGGTCGCGGTCATCGATCGCGTGCTCGGGCTGCACGCTCGCACCGACCCCGAGTCGCCCGAAGCGAGGGATGTCGGCGTGGGCGACGAGCTGAGCGTGCTCGATCGTGCCCCACGCGCCTGTGACGGCGAAGGCCTCGAGTGCGTGGGAGTTGGCGACGTCGCCGATGGCGTGGATCGCGCACGCGAGGCCGGCGCCGGTGGCGGTCGTCATGAGCTCGATGAGAAGCGCCGGGTCGACGGTGAGCATGCCGTGATTGGACGGATCGCCCGGGTACGCGTGCGAGCACGCTGCGGTGCGGGTGCCGAGCGAGCCGTCGGTGATGACCTTGAGCGACCCGACGCGCGCGAGGTCGCTGGACGAACCGCGGGCGACGTCGCCCGTCTGCAGGCCCTCGGCGAGAGCCCGATCGAGGAAGTCCGGATAGATGCCGAATTCGACGCGCAGCGTCTCGAAACCCGAACGGAGCCTGCGCGCCCAGGCCTCCTCGTTCCACGCCATGTCGAGATCGACGAGCCCGACGACGCCGCGGGCCGCGGCATCCTGCGCCATCCGAGCCACGAGCGGATCCGCCACCGCTGGATCGACGGCGTTGAGGCGCCGCGAGATCTCGAACGCGGGATCCTCGACGAGCATCCCCGTGTCAGACGCGAAACCTTCACGGCGGAGGGCCGCGCTGTTCAGCCACACACTGTGCACGTCGGCGTTGATGAGGTACGTCGGCACGTCGCCGGTCGCCGCGTCGAGCAGCTCGAGGGAGGGCGCGTCGCTCCAGAACGCGTCGCGGAAGCCGGCGCCGATGCGCCGACCGTCGGGCATCACCGCGGCATTCGACATGATCGCCGCAGCCTCTGCAGCAGCCGCCGCCCCGCCCAGCTGCTCGCGCTGGGCGGCCAGGGCCCACTGCACGACGTGGACGTGGTGATCCCACAAGCCCGGCACGATCCAGACGCCCGTGGCATCGAGCACGGCGCCGCGACGCGGCAGGCCGCCCGCGGGAGCGATGTCGACCACGAGGCCCTCAGCGAGGTGGATGTCGACCGGGTCGTCACCGAACGGGTCCACCCGGTCGGCCCCCGTCAGCCGGGCATTCGCGATGACATCGGGCCGATCGCCGCGTTCGAGGCTCATCGCGCCGCCCGTCGTGCATCCAGCGCGCGCTGCATCTCCGACGCGAGGCGCGGGTCGACGTAGGGACCCGCTCCGGCATCGAGCTCGGCGATGATCGTCTCGACCACCTCATGCGGGCGGTTCTGGCTCAGCTTGCGCTTGGCGACGACCTTCGTGGGCGTGAGGCGGAACCCGACCGTCCCACGCTCCAGGCGATGCACGAAGTCGGCGTCGTTCGGGCGCTCCCACAGCAGGCGCGGTTGCGGCATCCCACCCTCGAAGCGGGCCACGAGACGGTCCAGCACGCGGAGGTTCTCCTCGGGCGACAGCAGCTCGGGGATGCCGGTGAGGTGCGCCGAGACGAAGTTCCACGTCGGAACGTTCGGGCCATCGCCGTACCAGCCGGGCGAGATGTAGCCGTGCGGGCCCTGGACGACGACCAGCAGTTCACGCTCGCCGAGCCCCAGGATGAGGTCGTCGGGCTTGCCGACATGCCCGACGATCGTGAGGTCGTCGCGATCGTCGTCGAGCAGGACCGCGTAGTGGGATGCGACGAGTCCGTCGTCAGTGGCGCTCACGAGCGTCATCCAGGGGTTGGAGTCGATCAGGCGGCGGAGCTCGGTGACATCGGTCATCGCGAAGCTCGGGTTCTGGCGCATGGGTCTCAGCCTAGAAGAGCGTCAGCGCTGACAGTTCGGGCACCAGTAGAGCTTGCGTGTCGCGACCTCTTCGACGACGATCGCCGTGCCGCACACGCGGCACGGGAGCCCCGCGCGGTGATAGACCCAATGCCGATCGTCGCGGCTGGCCATCGCGCGACGGTAGGCGTCGGGCGCGAGACCGTCCATCGTCATCATCTGACCGGTCTCCACCCCGATCGCGAGCATCCGCACCCAGTCTCGCCAGAGCCCCCGCACGATCTCCTCGGGGACGTCGCGCCCGGGTGTGTGGGGGTCCAGGCGCGCGCGGTACAGCAGCTCCGCGCGGTAGACGTTGCCGATGCCGCTCACGACGCTCTGGTCCATGAGGAGCACGCCGATGGCCGTGGGCTTGCGCCCCACGACTGCCACGAAGCGCTCTTCCCCCTCGTCGATGTCGTCGACGAGGGGGTCGGGGCCGAGCTTCGCGATCGTGGCGGCGACCTCGTCGGGAGTCTGCAGCTCGCACGCCGTCGGTCCGCGGAGGTCTGCGCATGCCACATCGGTCAGCAGCCGCAGCCGCACCTGTCCGACCACCGGCGGGGGCCAATCGTGGTCATCGCCGCCGAGACCGGTCGTCTGCTCCGACATCCGCACGTGCACTCGGGCTCGGCGCGGCGCGCCGATCGAGGTCAGCGAGTTCTCGCCGGCGGCATCCATGATCGCGTCCGTGTCGAGATCGGTGCCGCGCTGGTTCGTCTGACCCATTCTTCCGTTCGCCGAGGCGATCGTCGGATCGACGAGGATCTCGCCCGCGAAGTCCCACGCGCCATACATGCCGAGGTGCACGCGCAGCCACAGGTCGTCGTCGAACTCGAGGAACATCTGCTTGCCGACAGCGCGCACCGCCGAGGCCGTACGGCCGTCGATCATCGCGGCGCCCTCGACGAACCGCCCTTGCGGGCTGGATGCCGCGACCACGCGTCCGACGAAGTTGCGGTCGAACTGGCGGGCGATGCGGTGGACGGAATGGCCCTCGGGCATCTCCGCGCTCAGCCGGCTTCGGGGTCGAACGAGCTGCTGTCGGCGGCAAGCACGTCGGGAAGACCGGGGGTCGACCGCGGGTCGGCTTCGAGCGTGCCGTCCTGCTCGTAGGCCGCGAGCTGCCCGATCCGCCGAGCGTGGCGTTCCTCACCCGAGAACGGCGTCGCGATGAAGCGGTCGATGAAGGTCACCGCCTCCTCGAACGTGTGCTGGCGCGCACCGATCGCGATCACGTTGGCGTCGTTGTGCTCGCGGGCGAGCTCGGCGGTTGCGATGCTCCACGCGAGAGCGGCGCGCACGCCCTGCACCTTGTTCGCGGCGATCTGCTCGCCGTTGCCCGATCCGCCGAAGACGATCCCGAGCGCATCGATGCCGGCCTCCTGGTCGCGCACCACGGCTTGCGCCGCACGGATGCAGAACGAGGGGTAGTCGTCGAGCGGGTCGTAGTCGATCGGACCGTGGTCGACGATGTCGTGGCCTTGCGCGGCGAGGTGGTGCTGGAGCTGGGTCGAGAACTCGAGGCCGGCGTGGTCGGTCGCGATGTGAATGCGCATGGGGTCGATTCTAGGGAGCGCTCAGGGCGCGATGCCGGCCGCCGCGGGCTTGAACCCGGCGCGGATGTTCTCGCAGCAGGCCGGGCGGCACACGTCGAACCAGGGGCCGAGGGCCGTCTCGTGCGGGCGCTCGGCCGCGGGCGTGCCCTTCAGTCGCTCTTCGACGAGATCGACGAGCCCCGAGACGAACGCGGGATCGATGCCGGGGGTGGGTGTCCGCACCGACCGGAGACCGGCTTCGGCGGCAGCATCCGTCGCCTCGGTGTCGAGGTCCCACAGCACCTCCATGTGGTCGCTCATGAATCCGAGCGGCACGATGGCTACCGCCTCGACGCCCTGAGCCGGAAGCAGGGCGATGACGTCGTTGACGTCGGGCTCGAGCCACGGCTGGCTGGGCGGACCCGAGCGCGACTGGTAGACGAGCTCCCAGCCGATCTCACGCGCCTCGGCGATCTCCGCAGCCACAGCATCCATGACGGCCCCTGCCACCGCGAGATGCTGCGCGGCATAGGCGCCACCCTCGCCGAAGTCGACGTCGCGGGGGCCGGAGCGCTCGGCATCGGCCGTCGGGATGCTGTGCGTCGAGAACAGCACGCGCACCGCCTCGGGCGCGATGCCGTCGGCCAGGTAGCCCGCGATCGCGTCGCGCACGCCGTCGACGAACGGTGCGACGAAGCCGGGGTGGTCGAAGAACTGGCGCACCTTGTCGATCGTCACGGTGCCGGCGAGCTCGGTCTCGGTGAGCACGCGTGCGAAGTCCTCGCGGTACTGGCGGCAGCTCGAGAACGACGAGTAGGCGCTCGTCGCGAGGGCGAGAAGGTTCGTGTCGCCGGCACCGGCGGCCTCTTGCACGGCCTCTTCGAGATAGGGCGCCCAGTTGCGATTGCCCCAGTAGACGGGCAGGTCGATCCCGCGCCGCGCGAGTTCAGCCTCGAGTGCGGCCTTGAGCACGCGGTTCTGGGCGTTGATCGGGCTCACGCCGCCGAAGTGACGGTAGTGGTGGGCGACCTCCTCGAGGCGCTCATCCGGGATGCCGCGACCGCGCGTGACGTTGCGGAGGAACGGAATCACGTCGTCCTGGCCCTCGGGTCCGCCGAATCCGGCGAGGAGGATCGCGTCATAGGCGACCGGAACCTCGACGTGCGCGGGCCCGGATGCCGCGGCATCCGATGCGAAGGGCACACCCGTGGGGGCCTGCGTGGTCTCTGCGGACTGGTCCTGCGTTCCCGAACTCACCCCTCCATCCTGACATCGACTCACAGGCCGAAGGCGCGGATTCGGCCTGCTGACATAGGCTGGGACGGTTGCCGTCGGCGCCAGCAGCGCCTGCCCGCGGCACCTCACCCTCACCCACGGGAGCATTGCAGTGCCTGGAGAGAACCTCACCCGCATCGAAGCGCAGGAGCGCCGCGCGATCGTCGAGACCGAGTCTTACGCGGTCGACCTCGACCTGAACAAGGGGGGCGAGGTCTTCGGATCCCGCTCCGTCATCCGCTTCAGCGCCACTCCCGGCGCCGCGACGTTCATCGACCTCATCGCCCGCGACATCCGCGAGATCACGCTCAACGGTCGCGCCATCGACCCGGCGACAGCGTTCTCCGACTCGCGCATCGCGCTCGACGGCCTCGAAGCCTCGAACGAACTCGTCGTCGACGCCGATTGCCTGTACACGAACACAGGCGAGGGCCTCCACCGCTTCGTCGACCCGGTCGACGGCGAGGTCTACCTCTACAGCCAGTTCGAGGTGCCCGACTCGCGCCGCATGTTCGCGGTCTTCGAGCAGCCCGACCTCAAGGCGGAGTTCACCTTCACGGTGAGGGCTCCCGAGGCCTGGAAGGTCGTCTCGAACTCCCCGACTCCCGAGCCCGCCGCCCACGGCGACGGCACCGCGACGTGGACGTTCGCGCCGACCCCGCGCATCTCGTCGTACATCACGGCGCTCATCGCCGGCCCCTACGAGGCGACGTTCTCGGAGCTCACGAGCGCCTCGGGCCGCGTGATCCCGCTCGGCGTCTACGGCCGCAAGAGCCTGTGGCAGCACCTCGACGCCGACTACATCTTCGACAGGACGCGCGAGGGCTTCGCGTACTACGAGGAGAAGTTCGACTACCCGTACCCGTTCGCGAAGTACGATCAGCTCTTCGTGCCGGAGTTCAACGCCGGCGCCATGGAGAACGCCGGCGCCGTGACCTTCACCGAGTCCTACGTGTTCCGGAGCAAGGTGACCGACGCGATCAAGGAGCGCCGCGTCGTCACGATCCTCCACGAGCTCGCCCACATGTGGTTCGGCGATCTGGTGACGATGAAGTGGTGGAACGACCTCTGGCTGAACGAGTCGTTCGCCGAGTGGGCTTCCACGATCGCGACCGCGGAGGCCACCGAGTGGACCGAGGCGTGGACGACCTTCAACGCCATGGAGAAGACCTGGGCCTACCGCCAGGACCAGCTGCCCTCGACCCACCCCGTCGTCGCCCAGATCAACGACCTGGAAGACGTGCAGGTCAACTTCGACGGCATCACGTACGCCAAGGGCGGCTCGGTGCTCAAGCAGCTCGCTGCGTGGGTCGGGATCGCGCAGTTCTTCGCCGGCGTGGCCGCGTACTTCAAGAAGCACGAGTGGTCCAACACCGAGCTCTCCGACCTCCTCACCGAGCTCGAGGCCACCAGCGGTCGCGAGCTCGCGACCTGGTCGAAGAAGTGGCTCGAGACCGCGGGCGTGAACACCCTCTCGCCCGAGATCGTGACGGATGCCGCGGGCGTCATCACGCGGTTCGCGATCGTGCAGACCGCGCCCGCCGACTATCCGACGATCCGCCCGCACCGCTTGGGCGTCGGCTTCTACAACGTCGAGGGCGACGCGCTCGTGCGTGTGCACAAGATCGAGCTCGACGTCGACGGCGACCTCACCGAGGTGCCCGAGCTCAAGGGACAGACGCGCCCCGACCTGGTGCTCCTCAACGACGAAGACCTCGCCTACGCGAAGATCCGCCTCGACGAGCGCTCGCTGCAGACCGCGATCGACCACCTGGGCAAGATCAGCGATCCGCTCGCTCGCTCGCTCGTGTGGGGTGCGGCGTGGGATCAGACGCGGGATGCCGAGGCCCCGGCATCCGACTACGTCGATCTCGTCCTGCGCAACATCGGCGCCGAGACCGAGTCGACCACGGTTCGCACGACCCTCGCCCAGCTCCAGCTCGCAGCGAACGCGTACGTCGCGCCCGAGAAGCGCGACGCGACGCGCGAGAAGGTCGCCGACGCACTCTGGGCGCTCGCGCAGGGCGCCGAGGCGGGCAGCGACAGCCAGCTGCAGTTCGTGACCGCCTTCGCCACCGCAGCTTCCACGGCGGCGCAGTGGGAGACCGTTCGCCGGGTGCGCGACGGCGAGATCGCCTTCGACGGGCTCGAGGTCGACACCGACCTCTCGTGGCAACTGCTGATCTCGCTCGCCGCCGGCGGACTCGCGAGCGCAGGCGTGATCGATGAGGCACTCGTCGCCGACAACACCGCGAAGGGCGGCGAGTTCGCCGCTCAGGCGAAGGCGGCCCTTCCCACCGCCGACGCGAAGGCGGCGGCGTGGGAGTCGCTCGTGTCGAACGACGACCTGCCCAACACGATCGTGCGCTCCGCAGCCCTCGGGTTCACGCACCCGGCGGGCAAGGATCTGCTCGGCGCGTTCGTGCAGCAGTATTTCGACATGCTGCTTCCGGTGTGGAACTCGCGCACCTACAAGATCGCCGAGTACCTCATCGCCGGCCTCTACCCGGCGCCGCTGGCAAGCCTCGAACTGCGCGACGCGACCCGCGCCTGGCTGAGCGCCAACGCCGACGCGCCTGCGGCTCTCCGCCGTCTCGTGGCCGAGAACGTGGCCGGCGTCGAGCGCGCGCTGTCGGTGCAGGAGCGCGACTCCGCATAGGGCGACGAGCGGATGCCTCGGCCGACACGCAGGTTCGGCCGAGGCATCCGTCATTAGGATCGTGACGATGATCAGCTTCGCTATGGATACGACCGAGCCGGTGACCCCGACCTTCTGGGAGCGGGCCGGCGAGTTCTTCGCCGGGGTCGGCTGGGCGTCCGCGACCGTCGCCGGCATCATCGTCGGCGCCCTCATCCTCGCGTGGATCCTGGGCATCGTGATCACCCGCGTCGTCGGCCGCATCGTCAACGGCGCGAAGTCGAAGGCGAATGTCGACGACACGCAGGCGCTCGAGCGTTCGCCGCTCGCGTCGGTGCGACTCGTCCAGCGCACGCGCACGCTCGGATCGATCCTCCACAACATCGTCAACGTGACGATCGTCGTGGTCTCTCTCCTGCTCATCATCAACGTGATCGCGCCGAACGCGCTCGGATCCCTCACGCTCCTCACGGCCGCCGTCGGCGCCGGTCTCGGCTTCGGCGCGCAGAACATCGTGAAGGACGTCCTCAACGGGATCTTCATCGTCGCCGAGGATCAGATCGGAATCGGCGACGTCGTCGACCTCGGCCTCGCGTCGGGGATCGTCGAGTACGTGAGCGTGCGTGTCACGCACGTGCGTGACGTGAACGGAACACTCTGGTACGTCCGAAACGGCGAGATCACCCGGATCGGAAACCTGTCGCAGGGCTGGTCGCGCGTCATCATCGACCTCGCCGTCGCGGTCGACGCCGACATCGAGGAGGTCGAGCGCACGCTGCTCGACACCGCGAAGGAGCTCGCGAAGGATCCGAAGTGGCGAACCCGCATCCTCGAGCAGCCTGAGGTGTGGGGTCTCGAGTCGATCTCGGGCGACGCGCTGGTCATCCGCCTCGTGATGAAGACCCGTGCCAATGCGAAGGACGACGTCGCCCGCGAGCTTCGCATGCGTCTCAAGCACGCGATCGACGAGATGGGGATCCAGCTCCCCTCGCTGACGACGATCATGCCGACGGGACTCGAGGGCGCGCAGCGCGTGCGCGGCGCCAATCCGCCCAAGACCAAGCCGACCCCGGTCGCGAAGCCCCTGGGCGAGCGACCGGTCTGGAAGCCGAAGCGCACCGGGAAGTCCGCGCCGAAGGAGAAGGACCCCGGCACGGCGAGTGGCGATGGCCCGGAGGAGAGCTCGTCGTGAGTGAGCCGCTGAGCTTCTACGACGAGATCGGCGGGCATGCCGCGTTCGTGCGACTCGTCGACGAGTTCTACCGGGGCGTGGCGGACGATGACGTGCTGCGCCCGATGTATCCCGAAGAGGACCTCGGCCCTGCCAGGGAGCGGCTGACGCTCTTCCTTGAGCAGTACTGGGGCGGGCCGACGACCTACAGCGATCAGCGCGGGCACCCGCGGCTGCGCATGCGCCACGCTTCCTTCCACGTCAACCCCGACGCTCGCGACCGCTGGCTGCTGCACATGCGCGCGGCTGTGGACGCGCTCGAACTGCCGCCGCTGCACGAGGCGACGCTGTGGAACTATCTCCAGCGCGCCGCCCACGCCATGGTGAACACGTTCGAGCCGAGCGGGATCGGGCCCGCGTCCTCGGGACGCCCCGGCCTCCCCGTGACGGCGCCGCCGCCGAGCGCGTCCGCCGCCGACTGACCTCCAGCTGCAGCATCCCCTCTCGACGAAGGAGTCGACATGCCCCCCGCCACCCACACCGCCGACGTGCTCATCATCGGATGGGGCCTCGCCGGTCTCGTCGCCGCGAGCGAGGCGGTCGCCGCGGGCAAGCGCGTCGTGATCGTCGACCAGGAGCCGCGCACGAACCTCGGCGGTCAGGCGTGGTGGTCGTTCGGCGGATTGTTCTTCATCGACTCCCCCGAACAGCGCCGCTTCGGCATCAAGGACTCGCTCGAACTCGCGCGGCAGGACTGGTTCGGCACCGCCGGCTTCGACCGCGAAGAAGACGCGTGGCCGCGGCAGTGGGCCGAGGCGTATCTGCAGTTCGCGCACGGCGAGAAGCGCTCGTGGCTCCGCGAGAAGGGCGTCGGGTTCTTCCCCGTCGTCGGTTGGGCAGAGCGCGGCGGCTACACCGCACTCGGGCCCGGCAACTCGGTCCCGCGCTTCCACATCACGTGGGGCACGGGTCCCGGCCTCGTCGCACCTTTCCAGGCCGCGGTCGAGGCCGGCGAGGCGCACGGGCGCGTCACGATCCTGCCGCGGCATCGCGTGAGCGCGCTGACGCTCACCGGCGGCGCGGTCACCGGCGCGAGCGGCGACATCCTCGCGCCGTCCGGGTCCGCGCGCGGCTACGCCTCGTCGCGCGAGGTCGTGGGGTCGTTCGAGATCACCGCGGGCGCGACCATCGTCTCGTCGGGCGGTATCGGCGGGAACCACGACCTCGTGCGCCAGAACTGGCCGGCGCGACTCGGGACGCCGCCCCAGACGATGGTCACGGGCGTCCCTGCCTACGTCGACGGGTCGATGCTCGCCGTCACCGAGGATGCCGGCGCACGTCTGATCAACCGCGACCGCATGTGGCACTACGTCGAGGGCATCCAGAACTGGGATCCGATCTGGCCCGATCACGGCATCCGCATCCTGCCCGGCCCCTCGTCGGTCTGGCTTGACGCGACAGGCATCCGTCTGCCGGTGCCGCTGTTCCCCGGTTTCGACACGCTCGGCACTCTCGCGCACCTGCGCGCCACCGGCCACGATCACTCCTGGTTCGTGTTGTCGCAGCAGATCATCGAGAAGGAGTTCACACTCTCGGGAAGCGAGCAGAACCCCGACCTGACCGGCAAGGACGTGCGGCTGCTGATGAAGTCGCGCCTGGGCAAGGGCGCCGCGGCGCCGGTCCAGGCGTTCATGGACAACGGCGCCGACTTCGTCGTACGCGACAACCTCGACGACCTCATCGCTGGCATGCGGGCGCTTCCGGGGGGTGAGGCTCTCGACGCCGAACGCGTCCGGCTCGAGATCGAAGCCCGCGATCGTGAGATCGACAACGACTTCACCAAAGACGCGCAGATCGCGATGCTGCGCTCGGCTCGCGCCTATCGCGGCGACCGCCTCATCCGCACGGCCTCACCGCACCGCATCCTCGATCCTGCGTCGGGCCCCCTCATCGCGGTGAAGCTGCACGTCCTCACTCGCAAGTCGCTCGGCGGTATCGAGACCGACCTGTCGTCGCGCGCTCTTGCGCCCGGTGGCGAACCCGTGCCGGGGCTGTACGCCGCAGGCGAGGCCGCCGGCTTCGGCGGGGGCGGCGTGCACGGCTATCGCGCTCTCGAGGGCACTTTCGTCGGCGGCTGCCTGTTCTCGGGCCGCGCTGCCGGGCGGGCTGCGGCCGCCGCGGTCTGAGGCTGGGCGCGGGGCGCTATGAGGTGGGCGCGGGTGCCGTGCCGGTTGCGCGCACGCCGGTCATGCCGACGCGTACCGGGCCGCGTACGAGCACATGCCCGCGATCGAGCGTCAGGCGCGTCCAGGGGCCGGCCGTGCGTACGCGTGCCTCCTCTTCACCGGCGATGAATCCGAGGGCGAAGGCTGCGAAAGCCGCGCCGAGCGGGAGGCCGTTGAGCTCCTCGTCGGGGACTCCCCACACGGCTGCCCGCACCGTGCGCACCGCGTCCTCCCCGGGGTCCTGCGGCAGCGCCTCGGCCACCGCGGCGATTCCCCACTGCGCGCGGGCGGCGAGGGTCGACGCGGCGATACCGGGCTCGGCCGTCCATCCCTCACGCGGGGCCGTGACACCCGCCCAGGCGGCGGTGAGAGCCGACTCGGGCAGCTCGAGCGCGCTGGCGTCGTCCGATGACGCAGACAGCAGGGTGGCGTCGACGATGAGATCGCAGACGAGTTCGGGATCGACCGGGAGCACCCGCATCCCGATGACCGTCGGGGTGGCGTCGAAGAGCCCACGGGGGGCCAGCGGTGCCGAGGTCATCACCAGCACGCCGTCGGCGGCGCGCAGACGAATCGCCCCGTCACCGAGGGATCGGGTGCGCCCCGCGAATGTGAGCGCGTCGGCGGCGGCATGGGCGTCGGAGAAGATCAGGCGGTGCGGCATCCGCCCTAAACTACCAAGCGAACGCGCGCCCATCGTCGGCCCGCCCCTCTCGCCGAGACGGAGACTCCGTGACAGATGTCCCCCAGTCCGCAGCCGTCGACTTCGTCCCCGACCCCGATCCGGTCGCCTCGATGCTCGCGGTTCTCGATCTCGCCGCCTCGGACGCGCGAACGACGGAGGACATCTTCACCGGCGTCTCGCAGTCGATGCCCCTCGGCCGTGTGTTCGGCGGTCAGGTGCTCGCACAGTCGATCATCGCGGCAGAGCGGACGATCTCCGAGGGGCGCACGGTGCACTCCATGCACGGGTACTTCCTGAGACCCGGCGACGCCTCGAGCGGCATCACGTTCGCCGTCGATCGGATCCATGACGGCCGGTCGTTCTCGACGCGGCGCACCCAGGCGTTCCAGGAGGGCGTCCCGATCTTCTCGATGATCGCGTCGTTCCAGGATGAAGGCCCCGGCGTGGAGCACCAGGCGCCGTATCCGGACGGCATCCCGGGGCCCGACGAGCTGCCCGACATCGAGTCGCACCTCAAGGGTCTGCACCCGATGTCGAAGCGGATGTTCACCGATCGACCGGTGGAGCTGCGGCACGTCCCCTCACCGATCTACCTCACCGTCGACGGCGAGCGGCGCCCGAGCCAGGCCGTGTGGGTGAAGGTCCGCCGCCCGATCCCCGACACTCCGGCCATCCATCGCGCGGCGCTGGCGTACCTCTCGGACCTCACCATCCAGGAGTCGATCCTGCGTGCGCACGGCATCGCGTGGGCGACGCGGGGGCTGAAGGTCGCGAGCCTCGACCACGCGATGTGGTGGCATCGCGCCGGGCGTGCCGACGAATGGATGCTGTACGCCCAGGAGTCGCCGAGCGCGCGTGGCGGCCGCGGGCTCGCCACCGGACGCATCTACAGCGCCGACGGAGCACTGCTGGCGAGCGTCGCGCAGGAGGTGATGGTGCGGATTCCCGAACCGGACGCATCGACGGGCTGAGACCCGCTCAGCGCCTCTTGGCGTAGACGATCGACTCGCCCACGTACGGCGCCCACGCCTCGCGCTCCGCGGCTCGCCATCGGGTGGGCCTGCCCGTGGCGGTGTCGACGAGGACCACGACAGCGGACGCGCGCGCGTAAAGCACCTGCGGCTCCTCCCCAGTCGGACGCGCGTCATCAAGCCGGGGGTTTGGGGCGGAGCCCGATTCAGCGCTGAAGACCTCGTAGCAGACCTCAACGCTCGACCCGCCGATGGCGCCCACCCACAGCTGCACGTCCAGCGGCCGCTGTCCGTAGGGCACCGGCCGGAGGTACTCGATCTCCTGCCGCGCAACCAGCGTCGCTCGGGTGCCGCCGCCTTCGAGCACCGACATGTCGAATACCGCCGTGGGCGCGGCATCCGATCCGTCCTCCGGGCGCCAGAAGGCACGCAGGCGTGCTTCCTCGAGCAGCTTGAGCATCGACGTGTTGTTCACATGCCCGAGCGCATCGAGGTCCCCCCAGCGCAGATGGATGGGGACGTGCAGCCGGCGCCCGGAGGACGGAGGCGCACCGGCCTCGTCAGTCACGCGTGAGCTTGCGGTACGCCGAGCGGTGGGGCTTGGCCGCGTCGGGGCCGAGGCGCTCGATCTTGTTCTCCTCGTACGCCTCGAAGTTGCCCTCGAACCAGTACCACCGGTCGGGGTTCTCGTCGGTGCCCTCGTAGGCGAGGATGTGCGTCGCGATGCGGTCGAGGAACCACCGGTCGTGGGTGATGACGACGGCGCAGCCGGGGAACTCGAGCAGCGCGTTCTCGAGCGACGAGAGCGTCTCGACGTCGAGGTCGTTCGTCGGCTCATCGAGGAGCAGCAGGTTGCCGCCCTCCTTGAGCGTGAGGGCGAGGTTGAGACGGTTGCGCTCGCCGCCCGAGAGGACGCCCGCCTTCTTCTGCTGGTCGGGTCCCTTGAAGCCGAACTTCGACACGTAGGCGCGCGAGGGGATCTCGATCTTGCCGACCGTGATGATGTCGAGGCCGTCCGAGACGACCTCCCACAGCGTCTTGTTCGGGTCGATGTTCGCGCGGGACTGGTCGACGTAGCTGATCTTGACCGTCTCGCCGATCTTGAGATCGCCGCCGTCGAGGGGCTCGAGCCCGACGATCGTCTTGAAGAGCGTGGTCTTGCCGACGCCGTTCGGGCCGATCACGCCGACGATGCCGTTCGGCGGGAGGCTGAAGGTCAGTCCGTCGATGAGCGAGCGGCCGTCGAAGCCCTTCTGCAGCTTCTTGGCCTCGATCACGATGCTGCCGAGGCGCGGCCCCGGCGGAATGGTGATCTCCTCGAAGTCGAGCTTGCGCGTGCGGTCGGCCTCAGAAGCCATCTCCTCGTAGCGGGCGAGACGCGCCTTGGACTTCGCCTGGCGTCCCTTCGCGTTGGAGCGGACCCACTCGAGTTCTTCGGCGAGGCGCTTGGCGAGTTTCGCGTCCTTCTTGCCCTGGATGGCGAGGCGCTCGCCCTTCTTCTCGAGATAGGTCGAGTAGTTGCCTTCGTAGCCGATGAGTCGGCCGCGGTCGACCTCCGCGATCCACTCGGCGACGTTGTCGAGGAAGTACCGGTCGTGGGTGATCGCGATCACCGCGCCGGGGTACTTCTGCAGGTGCTGCTCGAGCCAGAGCACGCTCTCGGCGTCGAGGTGGTTCGTGGGCTCGTCGAGGAGGAGCAGGTCGGGCTTCTGCAGGAGCAGTTTCGCCAGGGCGACTCGGCGCTTCTCACCGCCGGAGAGGTTCGAGACCGAAGCGTCGCCCGGGGGCGTGCGCAGGGCGTCCATAGCCTGTTCGAGCTGCGAGTCGAGATCCCAGGCGTCCGCGGCGTCGATCTCCTCCTGCAGCGCGCCCATCTCAGCCAGCAGCGCGTCGAAGTCGGCGTCGGGGTCGGACATCAGGGCCGAGATCTCGTTGAAGCGGTCGACCTTGGCCTTGATGGCCACGCCCTCCTCGATGTTCTCGAGGACGGTCTTGGACTCGTCGAGCACGGGCTCCTGCATGAGGATGCCGACGGTGAAGCCGGGAGACAGCTTCGCCTCACCGTTGGAAGGGGTGTCCATCCCCGCCATGATCTTCAGGATCGTGGACTTGCCGGCGCCGTTCGGACCGACCATGCCGATCTTCGCGCCGGGCAGGAACGCCATCGTCACGTCGTCGAGGATCAGCTTGTCTCCGACGGCCTTGCGGGCGCGGACCATCGAGTAGATGTACTCAGCCATGCGGGGTTCTGCTCTCCTTGACTTCCGGACGTCAGCGTCCCAGCCTACCGGCCGCGACGATGCCTCCTGCCCGGACGGAATCCGCCGGACTGACCGGCACGCGCCTCACCAGTCGATCGGCCGCGTGTCTCCGACGAGGCACGTGCCCTCGGCGAGGACCGGAACCACGACGGCGACCGGATCGCCTGTCGACGGGCCTACCTGGCCGATGAGGCATTGGTCGCCCCAGCGCACCGAGAACTGGATGCTCTCAGCGGGGTTGCCGACGGTGGAGACGTCACGCGTGACCTCCATCGTGGCCTTGTCGAATCCCGCCGCCGCGAGCGCGTCCACGTAGGCGCGGCCCGAACCCTGGTCGGAAGTCGCCCAGACGTCTGCCGTCACGGCGGCGAACAGGGGCAGGTTCTCGTCTGCGGTGCCGTCGGGGACGAGGACCGGCTCGGGGTCGGTCGTCGGTGTCGCACTGGGTGACGGCGCGGCCGAAGAACCGGTCGGAGCCGGGGTCGGGTCGACGGGTCGGGGCTGCGTGCAACCCGCCAACATGATCGTCGCGGCGGTGAGGAGGACGACTGATCGAAGCGCGCGCGAGGCGCGGACGACGGACGGCGCGCGGCCGGCGCGATGCTCGGGATGTCGGGCCACGGAGAGAGTCTATGACGCGGCATCCCGAGCGCCGACTCCGGCTCAGAACGGCGATTCCGCGCCGGTGAGCGCGAGTTCGATCTCGCCCTCGCTCGGTGCCGGCGGGACGACGACCGGCCACTCCGTGACGGCATCCGCTCCCAGAGCAGGCGCCCAGTCGTCAGCGGGCGGATCCGTCGGCTGATCCGCCGGGTCGGCGTTGCCCCGGCCGGCGGGCGAGTCCTTCTCGAAGCGCGTCGTGCCCCACACGAGGTCGTGACCGATGGTGTCGGCATCGATGTCGACGGCCGTGCCGCTCTTGGTTCCGTTGTCCCACTGCCGCACGCGCAGGCGCCCCGCCACGATGACGCGCTCTCCCTTGCGCAGCGAATGGAAGGCGTGCTCCGCGAGGCGCCGGTAGGACGAGACCGTGTACCAGTTGGTGCCGTCGTCGACCCAGGCGCCGACTGCCTTGTCGTAGCGGCGCTGCCCGCTCGCCAGGCGGAACTCGGTGACCACCGTGCCGTTCGGAGTCCGCTTGTGCTGCGGATCGGTGCCGACGACCCCGGTGATGGTGATCGTGTCGCTCATATCGCTCCCTCTCGTGTGCTCCGGGGCGAGTCCCCGGCCGCGGCGGTGCCCGGCTGCCCGGTGTGCCCGTGTGGCACCGGGCACCGCCGCGGAATCAGGATGCCGACAGCATCGCCGCCCCATCCCGTGCGCGGCGCCGGTGGGGAGAATCTGCCGAGACAGGCCACCTGGGGAGGAATCGGCGATCGATGTCGGAGGTCGCACATAGCTTCGAATGTGGAAGGAGATATCGTGACCCCACTCGCCACCGCGGATACCGCAGCCAGCCCCCGTCTTTCGCCTGCAGCACCCGAACGCCTCTCTCCGGCGGCTCCGTCGCTGTGGCGCGTCGTCGCCCCGTCCGGCCTCATCATCGGCCACCTGCAGTCGATCGCCGATGCCGCCGGCGTTCGGTATCGGGCGCGGCGATTCCGCAGCTCGTCGCGATCGTTCGTCGACGTCGGCGACTTCTGGTCGGCCGACGACGCCGTGACGTGCCTGCGATCGGCGACCTGATGCCTGCTCAGACGAGCGCGTCCACCTGCTCCACGAACGACACCGGCGCACCGGCGCGCACGTCGTGCCACGACTGCGCAAGGAGGGACGCGGCGCGCCTGAGCTCACCGGGAGTCGCCGTGAAGGGGATGCGCAGGTGCCGATCGTGGCCGCCGTCGACCGAGAACCGTGGGCCCGCCGACAGCAGCACGCCCCGCGAGCGCACGTCCATCACGAGAGCAGAGCTCAGCGCGGCGTCGAGCTCGATCCACAGCGACACGCCGCCGCGGGCGACCGGGACACTCCATGCGGGCAGCTCGGTCGCGAGCGCGGCCGTGAGAGCGTCCCGCCCCTCGCGCAGAAGTGTCGACCGCTGCGCGACGATGCGCTCGGAGTCGGCGAGCAGTGCCGTGGCGACAGCCTGCTCGAATTCCGGAGTGCCGAGGTCGTGCGCCGGGCGCGCCGCGACCAGGCGGCGGATGAGGTCGGCATCCGCTCGGATCCACCCCACGCGCAATCCGCCCCATACGGTCTTCCCGAGCGAGCCGAGGCGGATCACCGCGGCCGGGTCGCCGTCATCGAAGCCGCGAGGCACCGGCCCGCGGTCGATGTCGAGCTCGGCTGTCGTCTCGTCGAGCACGAGCACAGACCCCGCGCGCTCCCCCGCGCGGTGGATCGTCGCGCGTTCGAGCGCCGACATCGATCGGCCCGTCGGGTTCTGGAAGTCGGGCATCAGGTACGCCAGCACCGGCAGCGTCCGCGCGAACGCCTGCTCGGCCCGATCCAGATCCCAGCCATCGGACGTCGTCACGGGCACGCCGACCAGGCGGGCGCCCGCGCGTCGAAGGGCGTCCGCGGCATGGGGATAGGTGGGCGTCTCGATCAGCACGCGATCTCCGCGGCCCAGCAGCACCGACGCGATGAGGTGGATCGCGCTCTGCGCTCCGGTGGTCACCAGCACCTCCCCCGGCGACGTCGGGATCCCGCGATCGCGGTAGTGCTCGGCGATCGCCGTACGCAGTTCGATGCGCCCGAGCACGTCGTACCCCACACGCGAGACGAGCGCTGCAGCACCGCCCGCCACCTCCGCGATGGTGCCGGCGAGCCCTGGCCAAGCGGGCGGGCTCGCCTGTTGCAGGTCGATCATCCCCTCGTGCGGATCGGTGCGTCCAGGATCGCGCCGCCGCAACGGCAGGGTGACGCTGCCCGATCCCCGCGTGCTGGCGATGTGGCCGGTGTCGCGCAGGCTCCGATACGCGGCGGCCACGGTGCTGCGACTGAGGCCCAGCGTGAGCGCGAGTTCGCGCTCGGCGGGCAGGGTCGTGCGCGGGGCCAGTCGATTGTCGAGGCACAGCAGACGGATGCCGTCGGCCAATGCCTCATAGGCGGGTTCGCGTGTTCGCCAGCCGCCGAGGGCCTGCGAGAGCGCGCGTGCCGAGATGCGGGAGTCCATGGAGCCAGAGTATCCCTATTGGACTGGCACACCCAAGCCAATCATGCGATTGGATGGCTCCATGACGCGTCGAGTGATCCAGCTGCTGACAGGCCTCGTCCTCTACGGCATCGGGTGCGGCCTCACGGTGGAGGCTGGCCTCGGCGTCGACCCGTGGACCGTCCTCGCGCAGGGCCTCTCCATCCACACCGGGCTCGGCATCGGATGGGTGACCAACATCCTGGGGTTCCTGGTGCTGCTGCTGTGGATTCCGCTGCGACAGAAGCCGGGCGTCGGGACGATCGCCAACATCCTCCTCGTCGGCACCAGCATGCAGGTGCTGCTGTGGGTGATGCCGCCGGTGGAGGGCGTGCTCGTTCAGGTCGCCACGCTGCTCGCGGGAATCGTGCTGGTGGCGGTCGCCTCGGGGCTGTACATCGGCGCGCGCTTCGGGCCGGGCCCCCGTGACGGACTGATGACCGGGCTTCACGCCCGTCTCGGCTGGCCGATCTGGGCGTGCCGCGCGAGCGTGGAGATCTCGGTGCTGGTGATCGGGTGGCTGCTGGGCGGCACCGTCGGCATCGGAACCCTGCTGTTCGCGTTCCTGATCGGCCCGCTCGTACACGTCGCACTGCCGCTGCTCGATACGCGTCGCACGCCGGTGGCGGCCGAGGCGACGTCCTGAGACGAGGACGGAGCGGCATACCGTCCGCCCTCGCCGCCGCACGCGGCGTCCGCGTCAGTGCTCGCGGAACTCCGGCCAGTCGCTCCCGGGCGTCATCCGCGCATGGAGAGCGCTCTTCGCGATCTCCATCGACGGATACGTACCGGCGGACTCGCCGGCACCCGCCATCGTGACCGTGTAACCCTCATCGCCCTTGCGGATGCTGCCCACGACGCCGGAAGCGCCGTATGCGACCCAGAGGGGGTGGTGCGTCTCTGTGGTGCTCATGTCCGAACTCCTTTCGAGGCTGGCGATTCCGACGCTACGCCGCCTCCGCGGTGGCCGCCAGGGTCATTCGCGGCGCGGCGCGAACCGGTAGCCTGGTGTCTTCACCCTTCCCTCCGTAGCTCAGGGGATAGAGCAAGCGGTTTCTACCCGCCAGGTCGGGGGTTCGAATCCTCCCGGGGGGGCGAGATCGCTCTGGCACCGTGCCCGAGCCCGGCGTCTGCAGGCGTCAATAGGATGGAGCGCATGGTGGGGGCATCCGACAACGACCGTCTGGTGTGGATCGACTGCGAGATGACGGGGCTCGACCTTGCTGTCGACGAACTCGTCGAGATCGCCGTCGTTGTCACGGACTTCGAACTTCGACTGCTCGATCCGGGCTTCCAGGTCGTCATCAGACCCGATGCGTCGGCGATGGCGAACATGAGCGAGTTCGTCACCAAGATGCATTCCTCTTCCGGACTTCTCGAAGAGATCCCCCGTGGCGTCAGCGTCGCCGATGCCGAGTTCCAGGCTCTCGAATACATCCAGCGGTTCGTTCCGCTCGAGGGCAAGGCCCCGCTCGCCGGCAACACGATCGGCACGGACCGTATGTTCCTCGCGAAGTACATGCCTCGGGTGGACCGATGGCTGCACTACCGCAACGTCGATGTGTCGAGCATCAAGGAGCTCTCGCGGCGCTGGTATCCGCGTGCGTACATCCACGCGCCGGCGAAGGACGGCGGCCACCGGGCGCTCGCAGACATCCTCGAGTCGATCCGCGAGCTCGCGTACTACCGTCAAGCTGTCTTCGTCCCCGAGCCCGGGCCGACCAGCGACGGAGCGCGCGCAGCTGCGGCCGCCGCCGTTTCGCTGTTCGCGCCCGAGTTGTGAGAGAATCTTTGAGTTGCCCGCGCAGGCGGGAGACATGGTGGGTATAGCTCAGTTGGTAGAGCGCGGCCTTGTGGTGGCCGATGTCGCGGGTTCGAGCCCCGTTACTCACCCCATTTGTGAGGCATCCTGATGGACATGGATGCCGCCGCGTTCGAAGAACTCGTCATCGATGAGCTCGACCGCCTCCCCGACGACATGGTGGAGGGGCTCGACAACGTCGTGTTCGTCGTCGAAGACCGCCCCGAAGACGGGAGCCTCGACTTGTTCGGGCTCTACGACGGCTGGGCGCTGACCGAGCGAGACCGTTACGGCGTCGGTGAGCTGCCGGATCGGATCATCGTGTACCGCGAGCCGCACCTGGCCGCCTGCGACGACGAGGAAGCGCTCCGCGACGAAGTGCACACGACCCTGGTCCACGAGATCGCACACTTCTACGGCATCGACGATGACCGGCTTCACGAGCTCGGGTGGGCGTGATGGCCCCGCTCGCGACACCCGACATCGACGAGCGCACCGATGCGTCAGAGCGAGCGGACCCGGCGCGTCCGTGGCAGACGGTCGTGTGGGACGACCCGGTCAACCTGATGAGCTACGTCAGCCACGTGTTCCGCGAGTACTTCGCGCTGCCGCGCGCCGACGCCGAGCGGTTGATGCTGGCCGTGCACAACGATGGGCATGCCGTCGTGGCGCAGGGTGCGCGCGAGCAGATGGAGCTGCACGCGCAGGCGATGCACGACTACGGGCTTTGGGCGACCGTGCGCGAGGCTCCGCAATGACCCGGCGGGGCGTCGCGCTCGAACTCACCCGCCTCGAAGCCGCCCACCTCAGTGGCCTCGTGTCGCAGTTCGAAGAGCTCGTCATTGAGTCGTCGGATGCCGCGGCCGACCCCGCGGTGGTCCGGCTCGTCCCCGACGCGTATGCCGACGGCGAGGACGCCCGCGAGTTCCGTCGTCTCACCGAATCCGACCTGCTCGGGCGCCGACGAGCGGATGCCGCGGCGGTGCGGGCGTCGCTCGTCGAGGCCGCAGACATCTCCGACGACCCGGACGACCCGTCGCTCCTCGAATCCGTCGAAGTCCGGCTCTCGCCGGACGATGCGCAGGCGTGGCTGCGTACGCTCGCCGCGATCAGGCTCGTGCTCGCGACGCGCCTCGGCATCACCGACGCCGATGACCACGACGACGGGGATCCCCGCTTCGGCGTCTACGACTGGCTCGGCTACCGCCTGCACGGGCTCGTCACGGCACTCGACGCCGACGCCTGATCACGGGACGGCGAAGACGTCCGTCGCGTGATCGGCGGGCCGGTCGCGCACCACGTGGCGGTCTTCCTGACGCGCCCAGCGGGTCCAGTGCGGGCGGTAGGTGTCACCGTCTCGCGTGAGCGCTCTGTGACGCCGAGACGGCTCGGGGGAATCCAGCCACACCCGGACGTCTCCGAGCGCAGCAGTCGCTGCGGTGAGCAGTCCCGACCCTTCCACGATGAGCGGAAGAGACGGGTCGACCGCGTGCGCCTCGGCAGGAGCCGCCACCTCCCAGTCCCAGCGCTGCCAGACACCGATCAGACCTCGGCCGTGCGGAACGAGGATCTGCTCGCGCGCGAGCTCGACCCCGGCATCCAATCCGTCCCACCCCGGGTAGATCGCATCGAGCGCCACGAGCTGCACCCGTCCGGCGAGCGGCCAGCGTGCGACGAGTGCGTGTGCGAGAGAGGTCTTGCCCGCCCCGCTGCGGCCGTCGACCAGGACGACGGGGTTGGCGGCCGACACCGCGGTGATCGACGAGATCAGGCGGGATGCGGCTGCGTCGAGAGCGCGGGAGACGGGGTCGGAGCTACTTCTTGAGGGCTCGGATGACACGACTGAGTGCTCGGCCGGCGAAGAAGACGAACGGGATCGCGACCGCCAGCAGCGACACGATGTTCGGCTCGAACCGCAGATCGTCGCCGCGCCGGATGTACGCGCCGATCGGGATCGCGTAGCCGCCGCCCCCGCCGCCGCCGTTGCCGGATTCATCGGAGCCGCCCCCGAAGCCCGACCACGAGAGCGCGACCGGGATCAGGCGGATGCCGTCGACATCCTGCTGCTCGCCGTAGGCGCTGTGGACGCCGAAGGATGCGGACTGCTTGCCGAGCTCGAGTGCGATGTTGGGCATAGGCTCCACGGTACCCCGGCTCGTCGTGCCGTGCCCAGTGTCAGCTCGGATCGAGCCGAGGCGCGCGCGGACTCGACGGGATCGTGCCGCCGCCGCGAGCCTTGCCGAGCAGCGTCGCTCGTGTCACCGTGCCCCGCCCGAACTTCGCCGTCGCACCGTCGAGGGCGTCTTCGATCCGTCGCCAGTCGGCGTCATCGTCCCACAGTGCCAGCGGTGCCGAGCCGGAGGGCCGCAGCTTCTCGGCGCGCACGCCAATCAGTCGCACCGGCAGCGTGCGGTCGATGGCCGCGAACAGCTCGTGCGCAGCATCCCCGATCCGCTGCCCGACCGCGGTCGGCTCGGCGAGGGTCTGGGATCGCGCGATCGTGGTGAAGTCGGCGAAGCGCACCTTGATCGCGATCGTCGAGGCCTCCCACC
>NZ_SCMR01000029.1 GCF_005502885.1 Microbacterium sp. 2FI | reverse complement strand
CCCTGCCGCCGACGCCGCGCGCGAGGCCACGGCACCCGCCGCCCCCGCCTCGCAGCCCGGCTACGACCCGGCCGTCGACCCCGACGACACCGGCGTGCCGGCTCCGTCGACCGGCGACCCGTCCGAACTCGGTCGAGGATTCTTCTCGGCACTCTTCGACCTCAGCTTCCGCACGTTCATCACGCGCCGGCTCGCCAGTGCCTTCTACCTCGTCGGTCTCGTCGCGATCGGCATCGGCTTCCTCGTGTACCTGATCGGCGGCCTCATCCGCGGCATCGCGCTGCTGTGGCCGAACCCCGGCGCAGGCGTCAGCCTGATCGTCGCGACGGTGATCATCGTGCCGATCGTCACATTCCTTTCGATCATCCTGCTGAGGTTCGTGATCGAGGGTGTCGTCGCCCTCATCGCCATCGCCGAGAACACCGAGCGTACGGCCGAGAACACGAAGGGCTAGGCGAAGAGCTCGAGCTCGCCGGGCGCGCCGTCGCGGACGCGCAGGCCCGCGGCATCCGCCCACCGCACGAACCCCGCGCGCGACGCGACGCGCGGGCGCTCCTCTGCCAGCCGGCGCACCAGCGCGCCCTTGGCGTGCTTGTTGAAGTGGTTGAGCGCACGGACCGCTCCCCCCTCGCCCTCGGTCACGACGCGGACGTAGGAGGAGGCGACGGATGCCGGTACCGGACCGAGCGCGACGTACGCTTCGGATCTGAGGTCGAGCACGAACCGCGGCACGAGCGCCTCGATCGCTGCGGCGACGGCATCCGCCCACACGCGACGAAGCGGTGGGAGCCCCGGCAGCGATGCCGCGGCGCCGAGGCGGTACGCGGGGATGGGATCGAGGGCGCCGACCGGACCGAACGGCGCCGAATGCACGAGCACGTGCGCGCCGACCCAGCGGCGTGCGGCGGAATCGAGGGATGCCGCGTCCAGCGCGTCATAGAGGACGCCCGTGTAGCGTTCCACAGCAGCCATCGTGGGTGCGTCACGCAGCCCCGCGTTCACCGCGACCTCGCCGAGCTGGGTCGCCCCCAGCTTCAGCACGCGAACCGCCTCGTCGGAATCTGCCGAGAGGGCGACGAGGGCGTCGACGGCCGCCTCGCGCTGCGGTGCGAGCTGTGGCAGCGCGAGTGAGGCGACGTCGAGCGGACGCCGAGATCCTCCGGGCCGCTTCGTCTCGGAGGGGGGAAGCAGGATCAGCATGGGCGACGGACTCCGGGGAAAGCACGACGGCCGGTCCGCGTGGGACCGGCCGTCGTGACTGCGTGCTGTCTGGTCAGGAGATGAGCGCCGCGTTGCCGGCGACGATCGTGAGCTCGTTGCCCTCCATGGAGAGGAACCCGTCCTGCGCGTTCGCGACGATCTTCGTGCCCGAGGACTGGGTGATGCGCACCTGGCCTTCGGCGAGGATCGCGAGGATCGGCTCGTGGCCCGGCATGAAGCCGATCTCGCCGACCACGGTCTTGGCGACGACGAGGGACGCCTCGCCGGACCACACCTCCGCGTCAGCGGAGACGAGACTCACGTTGAGCGGCATGTCAGCCGTTCTCCTTCTGGATCTGCGCCCAGCGCTCTTCGACGTCGCCGATGCCGCCGACGTTGAAGAAGGCCTGCTCGGCGACGTGGTCGAAGTCGCCCTTCACGATCGCGTCGAACGACTCGATGGTCTCCTTGATCGGGACCGTCGAACCCTCGACACCGGTGAACTTCTTCGCCATGTAGGTGTTCTGCGAGAGGAACTGCTGGATGCGGCGTGCACGAGACACGACGATCTTGTCCTCTTCCGAGAGCTCGTCGACACCGAGGATCGCGATGATCTCCTGCAGTTCCTTGTTCTTCTGGAGGATCTGCTTGACGGCGGTGGCGACACGGTAGTGGTCGGCGCCGATGTAGCGGGGGTCGAGGATGCGGCTCGTCGAGGTGAGCGGGTCGACGGCGGGGTACAGACCCTTCGACGCGATCTCACGGGAGAGCTCGGTGGTGGCGTCGAGGTGGGCGAAGGTGGTCGCCGGCGCCGGGTCGGTGTAGTCGTCGGCGGGGACGTAGATCGCCTGGAGCGAGGTGATCGAGTGACCGCGCGTCGAGGTGATGCGCTCCTGGAGCACGCCCATCTCGTCGGCGAGGTTCGGCTGGTAGCCCACCGCGGAGGGCATGCGGCCCAGCAGCGTCGAGACCTCGGAGCCGGCCTGCGTGAAGCGGAAGATGTTGTCGATGAACAGCAGCACGTCCTGCTTCTGCACGTCGCGGAAGTACTCCGCCATCGTCAGGGCCGACAGCGCGACGCGCAGACGCGTCCCCGGCGGCTCGTCCATCTGGCCGAACACGAGCGCGGTCTTGTCGAAGACGCCCGCCTCCTCCATCTCGTGGATGAGGTCGTTGCCCTCACGCGTGCGCTCGCCGACACCGGCGAACACCGACACACCGCCGTGGTCCTGCGCGACGCGCTGGATCATCTCCTGGATGAGGACGGTCTTGCCGACACCGGCACCGCCGAACAGGCCGATCTTGCCGCCGAGCACGTACGGGGTCAGCAGGTCGATGACCTTGATGCCCGTCTCGAACATCTGCGTCTTCGACTCGAGCTGGTCGAAGTTCGGGGCCTTGCGGTGGATGCCCCAGCGCTCGGTGATCTCGATCTTCTCGCCCGGCTCGGCGTTGAGGACCTCGCCGATGACGTTGAAGACCTTGCCCTTGGTGACGTCGCCGACGGGGACCGTGATCGGGCCGCCGGTGTTGCGCACCTCCTGGCCGCGGACCATGCCGTCGGTCGGCTTGAGCGAGATCGCGCGGACGAGGTCGTCGCCGAGGTGCTGCGCGACCTCGAGCGTGATCTCGGTGCTCTCGCCATCGAGGACGATGGTGGTCTTCAGCGCGTTGTAGATGTCGGGGATCGAGTCATGCGGGAACTCGATGTCGACGACGGGCCCGGTGACGCGGGCGACACGCCCGACGGCCAGGGCTTCCGTCTTCACGTCCGTATTCTCGGCGGTGAGGCTCATGGCTTCTTCTCTTTCGTGTGGTCTATTTGCCCGACGCCAGAGCGTCGGCGCCGCCGACGATCTCGGCGATCTGCTGCGTGATCTCGGCCTGGCGCGCGTTGTTGCGCAGGCGGGTGTAGTCGGTGATGAGCTTGTCGGCGTTGTCGCTGGCGGACTTCATCGCCTTCTGCGTCGCGGCGTGCTTCGCGGCCGACGACTGCAGGAGCGCGTTGAAGACACGGCTCTGGATGTACACCGGCAGGAGCGCGTCGAGCACCGTCTCCGCGTCCGGCTCGAACTCGTAGAGCGGGTACACCTGAGCGGTCGCGGCCTCATCGGCCTCGACGACCTCGAGCGGCAGCAGGCGCACCGTCTCGGGGGTCTGCGTCATCATGCTGACGAAGCGGTTGTAGACGAGGTTGATCTCGTCCACGCCGCCGTCGACGCCACCGCGGTCGTACGCGTCCAGCAGCACCGCCGCGATCTCCTCCGCCGTGGTGAAGTGCGGGGTGTCGGTGTCGCCGGTCCACTCCGCAGCGCTCGGCATGCGCCGGAACTGGAAGTACCCGACGGCCTTGCGGCCCACGAGGTAGAACACCGGCTCCTTGCCCTGCTGACGCAGGAGCTCCGCGAGCTCGAGACCCTCACGGAGGATCTGCGAGTTGAAGGCACCGGCGAGGCCGCGGTCGGAAGCGAAGATCACGACCGCCGAACGGCTGATGACCTCGCGCTCACGGGTGAGCGGGTGCTCGACGTTGGAGTGCGTCGCCACGGCGGAGACGGCCCGCGTCACGGCACGCGCGAAGGGCGACGACGCGCGCA
Source organism: Microbacterium sp. 2FI (assembly GCF_005502885.1). GTDB lineage: Bacteria > Actinomycetota > Actinomycetes > Actinomycetales > Microbacteriaceae > Microbacterium. Next base: position 35,645 of record NZ_SCMR01000029.1, on the reverse strand, counting down.
CACGCGCCATCGCCTTCTGGATGCGCGAAGCCGCGATGAGCTCCATCGCCTTCGTGATCTTCTTGGTCGTCTGAGCAGAATTGATCTTCTGCTTGTAGACCCGCAGTTGTGCGCCCATTGTCCTTGTCCGGTGTCGCCTAGCGGCGGCCCTTGACGATCTTCTCCTGGTTCACGTCGTCGGCCTCGGCAGCGGCGACCTCTTCGTGGCCGGGCTGCGAGATCGTCTGGCCCTTGCCGGCCCGGAACTCGAGGATGAACTCGTCAGTCTTCTTCGCGAGCTCTGCGGCGGTGTCGTCGTCGAGGACGTTCGTGTCGCGGAGCGTGTCGAGGATGGTGGTGTTGCGACGCAGGTAGTCCAGCAGCTCGCGCTCGAACGACAGCACATCCTCGACCTCGATCGAGTCGAGCTTGCCGTTGGTGCCGGCCCAGATCGAGACGACCTGCTCCTCCACCGGGTACGGCGAGTACTGCGGCTGCTTGAGCAGCTCGGTCAGGCGCGCACCGCGGGCCAGCTGACGACGCGATGCCGCGTCGAGGTCGCTCGCGAACATCGCGAAGGCCTCGAGCGAGCGGTACTGGGCCAGCTCGAGCTTGAGCGTGCCGGAGACCTTCTTGATCGACTTGACCTGGGCGTCACCGCCGACGCGCGACACCGAGATGCCCACGTCGACCGCGGGACGCTGGTTGGCGTTGAAGAGGTCGGACTGCAGGAAGATCTGGCCGTCGGTGATCGAGATCACGTTGGTCGGGATGTACGCGGAGACGTCGTTGGCCTTGGTCTCGATGATCGGGAGACCCGTCATCGAGCCCGCGCCGAGCTCGTCCGACAGCTTCGCGCAGCGCTCGAGCAGACGGGAGTGCAGGTAGAAGACGTCACCGGGGTACGCCTCGCGGCCCGGCGGGCGGCGCAGCAGCAGCGACACGGCACGGTAGGCCTCGGCCTGCTTCGACAGGTCGTCGAAGATGATGAGGACGTGCTTGCCCTGGTACATCCAGTGCTGGCCGATGGCCGAGCCGGTGTAGGGGGCGAGGTACTTGAAGCCGGCGGGGTCGGAGGCGGGAGCCGCGACGATGGTCGTGTACGCCATCGCGCCGGCGTCCTCGAGCGCGCCCTTGACGGCGGCGATCGTGGAGCCCTTCTGGCCGATCGCGACGTAGATGCAGCGGACCTGCTTGTTCTCGTCGCCCGACTCCCAGTTCGACTTCTGGTTGATGATCGTGTCGATCGCGATCGCGGTCTTGCCGGTCTGGCGGTCGCCGATGATGAGCTGGCGCTGGCCGCGGCCGACCGGGATCATCGCGTCGATGGCCTTGATGCCGGTCTGCAGCGGCTCGTGCACGCTCTTGCGCTGCATGACGCCGGGCGCCTGCAGTTCGAGGGCACGGCGGCCTTCGCTCGCGATCTCGCCGAGACCGTCGATCGGGTTGCCGAGCGGGTCGACGACGCGGCCGAGGTAGCCCTCGCCGACGGCGACCGAGAGGACCTCGCCGGTGCGGGAGACGGGCTGGCCGGCTTCGACGCCGGAGAACTCGCCCAGCACGACGACACCGATCTCGTGCTCGTCGAGGTTCTGTGCGAGGCCGAGCGTGCCGTCCTCGAACGTGACGAGCTCGTTCGCCATCACGCCGGGCAGTCCCTCGACGTGCGCGATGCCGTCGGCCGCGTCGATGACGGTGCCGACCTCGGTCGCCGCTGCCCCGGTGGGCTCGTAGGCGGCGACGAAATCCTTCAGCGCGTCACGGATCGCATCCGGGCTGATTGACAGTTCTGCCATGGTTTTCCTTCGTTCGGTGGGGACGAGGCCCCGAAGTCTCCGCCTGCGGCGGGAAGTCAGTGCTAGCCGGCGAGTCGCTGGCGGAGGTCGGCGAGGCGCGACGACACGGTCGCGTCGATCACGTTGTCGGCGATCTGCACGCGCAGCCCGCCGACGACGGTCGGGTCGACGACGGTGTTGAGCGTGACCGAGGCGCCGTAGCGGGCCGACAGGGTCTTGGCGAGCCGCTGGATCTGCAGGTCGCTGAGGGCGGCGGCGCTGTAGACCGTCGCGACGGTGCGTCCGCGCTGGTCGGCGACCGTCTTCATCGCGTGCGCCAGCAGCTGACGAACGCGCCGCTCACGCGGCTGACGGACGAGGGATGCCGCGACGAGCGTCGCAGCCGCGCTCGCGCGACCGGCCAGCAGCGTCTCGACGAGCGTTCCCTTCGCGGCGGAGTCGCCGAGGCGACCGCCGAGCGCGAGCTCGAGCTCGGGGTTCTCGGCGACGGTCCGCGAGAAGCGGAACAGCTCGGCCTCGACGTCGGCCTCGGGCGCGGCGATCGCGGCCGCACGGACCCCGAGCTCGACGATCCCGTCGACGAGGTCTGCGGCCGATGACCATCGCTGCTCGACGACGGTGGTCAGCAGCGACGCCGTCGTGGGCTTCACGGCCGGGCCGAAGACACCTGCGACGACCTGGCGACGAGCCTCGACGGGCGCGGCGGAGTCGGCGAGCGCGCCGCTCAGCTGCGACGAGTCGCCCACGGCGCGCGCCGCGGCGAAGAGCTCGCCCGCCACGTCGAGATCGACACCCGACGCGGCGCCGAGCGCCGACGTCGTCGCCGCGAGGGCCTGAGTGGTCGCGCTGCCCATTACGCCTTGGCCCCTTCGGCCTCGAGCTCGGCGAGGAAGCGGTCGACGACGGCCTGGGCCTTCTTGTCGTCGGACAGCGTCTCGCCGATCACGCCACCGGCGAGATCGAGGGCGAGCGTGCCCACTTCGCTGCGCAGCGATACGAACGCCGACTGGCGCTCGGCTTCGATCTGCGCGTGCGCGGAAGCGGTCAGACGAGCAGCCTCGGCGGTTGCGGCATCCTTCGCCTCGGCGACGATCTTCTTGCCGTCCTCACGGGCGGCGTCGCGGATCTCACCGGCTTCCTTGCGCGCTTCGGCGAGCTGCGAGGTGTACTCCTCGAGCGCGGCCTCGGCCTTGCGCTGGGCCTCGTCGGCCTTGGCGATGTTGCCTTCGATCGCCGTGGAGCGCTCGTCGAGCATCGTCTTCATCCGGGGAAGGGCGACCTTCCAGAAGATGAAGAGGATGACGATGAAGCACACCGACGACCAGATGATGTCGTACCACGCGGGGATGAGCGGGTTGGGCGCAGCCCCCTCTTCCGCGGCGTACGCGACAAGAGCGTTCAGCATCCTGTCTCCTTAAGGCTGGGAATCGGTGCGATCAGATGAAGATGAAGTAGGTCGCGATGCCGATGAAGGCGAGCGCCTCGGTGAAGGCGATACCGATCCACATGAGGACCTGGAGGCGGCCGGCCAGCTCGGGCTGACGGGCGACGCCCTCGATCGTCTTGCCGACGACGATGCCCACGCCGATGGCCGGACCGATCGCCGCGAGGCCGTAGCCCATCGTGGCCACGTTGCCGCTGAGCTCGGCGAGAACCGTAGTTGCGTCCACGGATTTTTTCCTTTCGGTTGAGGGCGGCTGTGAGCCGACCCGCTTAGTGCTCTTCCGCGACCGCGAGCTGGATGTAGACCGCGGTGAGGAGAGCGAAGACGTACGCCTGGAGGACGGCCACCAGGATCTCGAACAGGGTGAAGACGAAGCCGAAGGCGAGGCTGCCCGCGCCGAGCAGACTCCACCAGCCGCCGAGGTCGACGACGAAGAACTGGGTCGCCGCGAAGAAGAGGACCAGCAGCAGATGGCCGACCATCATGTTCATGAGGAGTCGGAGCGTCAGGGTGACCGGACGGATGATGAACGTCGAGATGAGCTCGATCGGCGTCACGATCACGTAGATCGGCCACGGCACACCCGACGGGAAGAGCGAGTTCTTGAAGAAGTTCTTCGGGCTCTTCTTGATGCCGGCGTAGATGAAGGTGACGTAGCTGACGATCGCGAGCGTCAGCGGCACCGCGATGATGCTCGTTCCGGCGATGTTCAGGAACGGGATGATGCCCGTGATGTTCATGAACAGGACCATGAAGAACATGGTCGTGAGGATCGGCAGGAAGCGCTGGGCGTCCTTCTTGCCCAGGAGGTCTTCACCGATGTTGACGCGAACGAAGTCCAGGCCCATCTCGACGAGGCTCTGGAAGCGGCCGGGCACCATCTTCATGCGGCGCGTGCCGAGCCAGAAGATCAGCACGATCGCGATCGTCGCGAGGAACTGGATCAGGTGGATCCGGTGGACGGGGATGACGCCGAACGCTTCGAAGAGGATCTCGGGAAAGAACTCGTCGATCGACGGCCCGTGGAACTCGGGGGGTGCGTCAGCGGCAAGGGGGGCGATCAGGGTCGCAGCTTGAGTAAACAGCGCTGGCTCCAGCTTCGGGGCACCGGCGTAGAACCGTTGCGACGATGGTCGGTGAGCGTCACTCCGCGGGGCTCAGCATTCGAGCGGCGGGCGCGGGAATCAGCCTATCAAACTCGCGGGGCTCCTGAGTCCCCCCGCTCGTCCACGCGGTCCCCGGCTTCGGGATCGGTGGGCAGTTCGATGTCGCTCACATGGGGAACCCGCATCCGGAGCATGACGACGACGTCGACCACGAGCGAGGCGAGCACGCTGACGACGATCGAGACGAAGAACACCGTCGGCGAGATCCACGGCTGATCGCGCAGCAGCAGCAGCGCGACGATGAAGACCACGAACTTCAGGATCCAGCCGCCCAGCACGATCGCGAAGAACAGCTGCACATACAGCGGATCGCCGTACCAGCGGTTGGCGATGAGGATGCTGGCTCCGGTGATCGCGAGGAAGATCGCCGCGATCAGCACGCCCAGCAGCGCACTCCACATGCCTTCGGCGCCGGCGACGAGGTAGCCCACGATCGCTCCGATGATCGCCAGGGCGCCGGTGACGGCGGCCGACCACACCAGCACGGTCCGCAGGATCGGAGTGCTCGAGATGGGAGCGCTGGGAGCGGGGGTGGGTGTGGCGTTCATCGGGCGTCCTCCAGGACGGGATCGGTGGCGGATGCCGCGGCGGCGCGGCGTGAAGGCGTGAGGGTGACGACGAGGCACGCGACGATGCCGACGACACCGAAGACGACGCCGAGCAGGTAGTCGCCCGGCCATTCCTCGGTCGTGCCGATGTACATCAGCAGTACCGAGAGGCTCACGATCGCCGTCCAGGCGTAGAAGATCAGCACGGCGTCGCGATCGGAGTGTCCCATGTCCAGCATCCGGTGATGCAGGTGCTTGCGATCGGGCGAGAACGGCGACTTGCCCTTGCTCATGCGGCGGACGACGGCGAGACCGAAGTCCAGCAGCGGCAGGAGCACGATCACCACGGGCAGCAGGATCGGGATGAAGGCACCCAGCAGCTGCGAGCGGCCGAACTCGTCGTTGTCGCCGACGATCGCCGGCGGCAGGTTACCCGTGATCGCGATGGCCGAGCACGCCATGAGGAGCCCCAGCATGAGCGCGCCGGAATCGCCCATGAACAGCTTCGCGGGGCTCCAGTTCATCGGCAGGAATCCCGCGCAGACGCCGATGAGCACGGCGGCGATGAACGATGCGAGCGTGAAGTACGTGCTCGCGCCGGTGTCGCGCACGAGCAGGTACGAGTAGGCGAAGAAGATCCCGTTCGCGATGAGGCAGACGCCGGCGACGAGTCCGTCGAGGCCATCGATGAAGTTGACGGCGTTCATGACGACCACGATCGAGAAGACCGTGAGGGTGAAGCTCACCCAGCTCGATCCCACCGCCAGTCCCCCGATCGGCAGCGAATAGATCTGCAGCTCGCCGAACCAGGCGATGATGCCGGCGGCGAGGAACTGCGCGCCGAGCTTGATCATCCAGTCGAGATCCCACACGTCGTCGGCGACGCCGACGACCACGATCAGGGCGGTCGCCCCGAGGATCGCCCAGATCTGCTGCGGCTGCGCCCACACGATGGAGAAGAACGGATGCTGCGACGACACGAGGAACGCCGCGATCACGCCCAGGAACATCGCGATGCCGCCGAGGCGCGGCGTCGGCGTCTTGTGGACGTCGCGCTCGCGGATGCCGGGATACAGCTTGTACCGCAGACTCAGTCGCCACACGCTCCACGCGAGGACGAAGGTCACGGTCGCGGTGAAGAGGATCGTGAAGACGTACTGCTTCACGGGGAGTCCGGGTCGTCCGGGTCCGGCTCGAGCAGGTCGACCAGCACGGCGCGCAGCTGGTCGCGACTGACGGCGCCCTCGCGCAGCACCCGCACCATCGGCTCGTCCGAGCCCACCAGACTCGTCGCGTCGATGATCGTCGAGGCGATCCCGGTCGCCGACGGACCGCCGTCGAGGTAGACGGCGACGCTGTCGCCCAGCATCCCCTCGGCGTCCTCCGCGGTGATCGCAGCGGCGACGCCGGTGAGGTTGGCGCTGGAGACGGCGAGCGGACCGGTCTCTTCGAGAAGCTCGAGCGCGATGCGGTGCGCGGGCATGCGGACCGCGACCGTGCCGCGGGTCTCGCCGAGATCCCACGACAGCGACGGCTGCGCCGGCAGCACGATCGTGAGTCCGCCGGGCCAGAACGCCTCGACGAGCCGCTCGACCGCTTCGGGCACTTCTGCCACGAGCGCCCGGAGCGTCGTGACTCCGGCGACGAGGACGGGAGGCGGCGACTGACGGTCGCGTCCCTTGGCCGCGAGCAGCCGGGTCACCGCGCGTGCGTCGAAAGCGTCGGCGGCGACGCCGTACACGGTGTCGGTGGGGAGGACGACGAGCTCGCCGCGGCCGATGGCCTGGCGCGCCTGACGCAGGCCGGTGAGAAGCTGCGCCTCGTCTCGGCAATCGAAGATCGGGGACATGTCACCCCGATTGTAGGCGGGAACCCTGCGCGATCACGGTCGGACGGCGGTCGTGGCGCGATCGCGCATCGTCAGATCGGGGTGCGTCGCGCTCGCCCGCCAGCCATCGGCGTCGAGGATGCCGCGGATCGCCTCGCCCTGCCACTCGCCGTGCTCGATGACGATCACCCCGCCCGGATGCGCGAGGCGGAGTCCGACCCCGCTCAGCACGCGGATGACATCGAGCCCGTCTGCGCCGCCGTAGAGGGCAGCCGGCGGGTCGAAGAAGCGCACCTCGGGATCACGCGGGATCGCGGCATCGGGGACGTACGGCGGGTTCGACGCGACGACCGAGACGGTGCCGTCGAGATCGGGGAACGCGTGCTCGAGGTCGACGAACGCGAGAGTGGCGTTGTCGTCTGCACACTTTGCGAAGTTCTCCTTCGTCCACACGAAGGCGTCGACGGAGTTCTCGGCGGCGAAGATGCGGGCGTGCGGCACCTCGGTGGCCATCGCGAGCGCGATCGCACCGCTGCCGGTGCCGAGGTCGACGGCGATCGGCGCGGGTGAGGCGGCCGCGCGGAGCGCGTCGATCGCGATCTGCGCGACGATCTCGGTCTCGGGTCGGGGCACGAAGACACCCGGACCAACGCTCAGCTCGAGGTGGCGGAAGGGTGCTGACCCCGTGATGTGCTGCAACGGCTCGCGCGTCGCGCGCCGCGTCACGAGGGCGTCGAAGCGAGCGAGATCCGCGGGCCCGAACGCGTCGCCGCGGATCGCAGCGGCCTGCACTCCCCCGCGCCCGGCACCCAGCACGTGAGCGGCGAGCAGCTCGGCGTCGACCTCGGGGTCGGCGACGCCGGCGGCGGCGAGACGGGCGGCGGCGCTGCGCAGCGCCGGGCCGAGAAGGGTGGGGGGATCTGAGACAGCCATGAGCGGCATCCAGCCTAGGCGCACCACGGGTTCGGGTTCGTTGTCACACAAGGACTCACAGCCCACCCGCCGCCCTAGAGTTGTCTGCGCAACACGCCCATATGCGAAAGGCCCGACATGACCGGCATCCTCCCCGACATCACCGCTGCCTTCGGGAACACCCCGCTGGTGCGCCTCAACCGCGTCGCGGAGGGCGTGGGCGGCAACGTGATCGTCAAGCTCGAGTTCTACAACCCCGCCTCCAGCGTCAAGGACCGCCTGGGCATCGCCATCGTCGACGCCGCCGAGGCGTCGGGGCAGCTCCAGCCGGGCGGCACCATCGTCGAGGCCACCAGCGGCAACACCGGCATTGCCCTCGCGATGGTCGGCGCCGCCCGCGGCTACCGCGTCGTGCTCGCGATGCCCTCGTCGATGTCGATCGAGCGCCGGCTGCTGCTCAAGGGCTACGGTGCCGAACTCGTCCTCACCGACCCGGCCGGCGGCATGAAGGGCGCCGTCGCCAAGGCGGAGGAGCTCGTCGCCGAGATCCCGGGCGCCGTGCTCGCCCGCCAGTTCGAGAACGAGGCGAACCCCGAGATCCACCGCAAGACCACCGCCGAGGAGATCATCCGCGACACCGACGGCCAGGTCGACTACTTCGTCGCCGGCATCGGCACGGGCGGCACGATCACCGGCGTCGGCCAGGTGCTCAAGGAGCGCGTGCCCGGAGCGAAGGTCATCGCCGTCGAGCCCGCCGATTCGCCGCTGCTGACCAAGGGCACCCCCGGTCCTCACAAGATCCAGGGCATCGGACCCAACTTCATCCCCGCGATCCTCGACCAGGGCGTCATCGACGAGGTCATCGACGTCGAGTTCCCCGACGCGATCTCGACCGCGCGCGCCGTCGGCGCGAAGGACGGCATCCTCGTCGGCATCTCGTCGGGTGCCGCGATCTGGGCAGCGCTCCAGATCGCCGCGCGCCCCGAGGCCGAGGGCAAGAACATCGTCGTGATCGTGCCGTCGTTCGGCGAGCGCTACCTCTCGACCGCCCTCTTCGAGGATCTGCGAGAGGATTGAGCGACTCCTCCGAGAAAGGCGCTCCGTGCCCGGCATCCACTCCGACATCACCACCGCGTTCGGTGACACACCCCTCGTCCGGCTGAACGCCCTCACCGAGGGCCTGGGCGGCGAGGTGCTCGCGAAGCTCGAGTTCTACAACCCGGGCTCGAGCGTCAAGGACCGCCTCGGGTACGCACTGGTCGAGGCCGCCGAGGCCGCAGGAGAACTGCGGCCCGGCGGCACGATCGTCGAGTCGACCAGTGGCAACACCGGCATCGCGCTCGCGCTCATCGGCGCCGCGCGCGGGTACAAGGTGATCCTCACCATGCCGGCGTCCATGTCGAAGGAGCGGCGCATGCTTCTGAAGGCATACGGCGCCGAACTCGTCCTCACCGACCCGTACAAGGGCATGACCGAGGCGGTCGAGACTGCGGAGCGCATCGTCGCCGAGACGCCCGGGGCGATCCTGGCCCGCCAGTTCGAGAGCGCCGCCAACGCCGCCGTGCATCGCCGGACGACTGCGGAGGAGATCTGGCGAGACACCGACGGCCGCGTCGACTGGTTCGTCGCCGGCTCGGGCACCGGCGGCACCATCACCGGCGTCGGCCAGGTGCTCAAGGAGCGCAACCCCGACGTGAAGATCGCCGTCGTCGAGCCCAAGGACTCCCCCATGCTCTCCGAGGGGCGCGCTGGCGGTCACCGCATCCAGGGCATCGGACCGAACTTCGTGCCCGGGGTCCTCGACCGCTCGGTCATCGACGAGATCTTCGACGTGGAGTTCGACGACGCGATCCGCGTCGCGCGCGACCTGGCGCTGCGAGAGGGCATCCTCGCCGGCATGTCGGCGGGCGCAGCCGTGTGGGCCGCGCTCGAGATCGCCGCCAGGCCCGAGGCCGCCGGCAAGCGCATCGTCGTGATCGTGCCCGACTCGGGCGAGCGCTACCTGTCGACGGCGCTCTACGAGCACCTGCGCGAGCCCGAGAAGGCTCAAGCATGAGCCGCGTCCGCAGGGCGCTGCTCAGCGTGCGCGAGGACATCGCCGCCGCGAAGCTGCGCGATCCCGCCGCCCGCAGCGGTCTCGAGATCGCCCTGCTGTACCCGGGGCTCCACGCACTGTGGGCCCACCGCGTGTGGCACTTCCTGTGGGTGCGCCGCGTTCGCTTCCTCGCGCGCGCCGGTTCGCAGATCACCCGCTGGCTCACCGGGATCGAGATCCACCCGGGCGCCACCATCGGGCGGCGCTTCTTCATCGACCACGGGATGGGCGTCGTGATCGGCGAGACGGCCGAGGTCGGCGACGACGTCATGCTGTACCACGGCGTCACGCTCGGCGGTCGCCAGCGCGAGGGCGGCAAGCGCCACCCCACGATCGAGGACGGCGTCGCGATCGGCGCCGGCGCCAAGGTGCTCGGGCCGATCACGATCGGGGCGCACTCCGTCGTCGGCGCGAACGCCGTCGTCACGCGCGATGCCCCCGTCGACAGCGTGCTGGTCGGGGTTCCCGCGAAGGCCCGCCCGCGTCGGGTGGGCGAGGACACGCGAGCGATCCTCACCGCTCCCGACTACGTCATCTGACGACGGACCGGATGCTGCTGCATCCCCTCACTTCTCGGCGCGACGCTCCTCGATCTTGTTCTTCAGGAAGATCATCGGCAGCAGCCATGTCGCGAGGGCCGTCACGAGCCACACGATCACGGGGAGCAGGATCCACGTCAGCAGGACCGGCTCGCTGAAGATGAAGCCGCCGAAGGGCAGCAGGGCCACGATGATCAGCGCGATGAGCGTGGAGATGATGCCGATGCCGCCGAGGAACGCCGGCGCATTGCGCTTGGCGACGGTGGCGATCCACGGGGCGAGGATGCTCTGCAGCACCGCGAAGATCAGGACGCAGAGCACGAAGCCGCCCCAGTCCGACCAGTCGATGGCGAACCCGGGAAGGATCCAGTCTGCAATCAGCAGGCCCAGCGCAGCAGACGCGATGAAGATGAGCGTGCGGATGAGGAAGATGATCATGGCGCCGACGATATCGCCGCGCACCGCCATCGCGCGTCAGGATCGCCGATCCCGACACCGTGGCTCCGTCAGCCTTCCCCGCCGAGGGCAGCCAGTCGCGCCTCTTCATCGGCCTGGATCGCCGACTCGACGATCGGCTCGAGAGCGCCGTCCATGACCTGGTCGAGGTTGTACGCCTTGTAACCGGTGCGGTGGTCGGCGATGCGGTTCTCGGGGAAGTTGTACGTGCGGATGCGCTCGGAGCGGTCCATGCCGCGGATCTGCGACTTCCGGGCATCGGATGCCGCCGCATCGCGCTCTTCCTGCTGCTTGGCGAGCAGGCGCGCACGCAGCACGCGCATGCCGGCCTCACGGTTCTGCAGCTGCGACTTCTCGTTCTGCATCGACACGACGATCCCGGTCGGCACGTGGGTGATGCGCACCGCCGAGTCGGTCGTGTTGACTGACTGGCCGCCGGGACCGGACGAGCGGAACACGTCGATCTTCAGGTCGCTCGGGTTGATCGCGACCTCGTCGGGCTCGTCGACCTCGGGGAAGACGAGCACGCCCGTCGTCGAGGTGTGGATGCGCCCCTGCGACTCGGTGGCCGGCACGCGCTGCACGCGGTGCACGCCGCCCTCGTACTTGAGGTGCGCCCACACGCCCTGCGCGGGATCGGCCGATGAGCCCTTGATCGCGACCTGGACGTCCTTGTAGCCGCCGAGGTCGGACTCGTTGCGCTCGAGCAGCTCGGTCTTCCAACCCTTCGACGCCGCGTACTGGAGGTACATCCGCAGGAGATCAGCCGCGAACAGCGCGCTCTCGGCGCCGCCCTCGCCCTGCTTGATCTCCATGATGACGTCGCGCGCGTCGTCGGGATCACGGGGAATCAGCAGGCGCCGAAGGCGCTCCTGCGCATCCGCGAGGCCCGTCTCGAGAGACGGGACCTCTTCGGCGAAGGCATCGTCCTCACGCGCGAGTTCGCGCGCAGCATCCAGATCATCGGATGCCGCGACCCAGTCCTCGTAGGCCTTCACGATGCGGCTGAGCTCGGCGTAGCGCCGGTTCACCCGCTTCGCGCGCGCGGCGTCGGCGTGCACGGCCGGATCGGAGAGCTCGACCTGGACGGCCGCGTGCTCCTCGATCAGCGCGCGTGCAGAATCGAACATCGCGGGTTCGGACACGGCGGCTCCGCTCAGCGGATGCTGTTGTCGTGCGCGTGGCTGTGACCGCCGCCGCTCGCAGGCGTCGGGATCGACTTCTGCATCTGCACGAGGAACTCGACGTTCGAGCCGGTCTCCTTGAGCTTGCCGAGGACGACCTCGAGAGCCTGCTGCGGGTCGAGGCCTGCCAGCGCCCGACGAAGCTTCCAGGTGATCTTGACCTCGTCGGCCGACAGCAGCATCTCTTCGCGGCGCGTGCTCGACGCGTTCACGTCGACGGCCGGGAAGATGCGCTTGTCGGCGAGCTGACGCGACAAGCGCAACTCGCTGTTGCCGGTGCCCTTGAACTCCTCGAAGATCACGTCGTCCATCTTCGAGCCGGTCTCCACGAGCGCGGTCGCGAGGATCGTGAGCGATCCGCCGTTCTCGATGTTGCGCGCGGCGCCGAAGAAGCGCTTGGGCGGGTAGAGCGCCGAGGCGTCCACGCCGCCGCTGAGCACGCGACCGGAGGTCGGCGCCGAGACGTTGTAGGCGCGGCCGAGGCGCGTGATCGAATCCAGCAGCACGACGACGTCGCGACCGAGTTCCACGAGGCGCTTCGCGCGCTCGATGGCGAGCTCGGCGACCGTGGTGTGGTCTTCGGCGGGTCGGTCGAAGGTCGAGGCGATGACCTCGCCCTTGACCGTCCGCTGCATGTCGGTGACCTCTTCGGGCCGCTCGTCGACGAGCACGACCATGAGGTGGACCTCGGGGTTGTTCGTCGCGATCGCATTGGCGATCTGCTGCAGCACGATGGTCTTGCCGGCCTTCGGGGGCGCGACGATGAGGCCGCGCTGGCCCTTGCCGATCGGGGCGACCAGATCGATGATGCGCTGCGTCAGCTTCTCGGGCGCGGTCTCCAGGCGCAGGCGCTCCTGCGGGTAGAGCGGCGTGAGCTTGCCGAACTCGACGCGGGTCGCGGCGTCTTCGACCGAGAGACCGTTGATCGCGTCGACCTTGACGAGCGCGTTGTACTTCTGGCGGCTCGACTGCTCGCCCTCGCGCGGCTGCTTGATCGCGCCGACGACGGCGTCGCCCTTGCGGAGGTTGTACTTCTTCACCTGGCCGAGCGAGACGTAGACGTCGCTCGTGCCCGGGAGGTAGCCCGATGTGCGGACGAAGGCGTAGTTGTCGAGCACGTCGAGGATGCCGGCGATCGGGATGAGGACGTCGTCCTCGCCGATCTCGGTCTCGAACTCGTCGCCGGGCTGAGTGCGGCGCTTGTTGCGCTGACGGCCACGGCCGCCGGCCTGCGACTGGTCGTCGTCGGCGTCGGCCGACTGCTGGCTCGGAGCCTGCTGGGCGTTCTGGGTGTTCTGGTTCTGAGCGCCCTGGTTCTGGGCGTTCTGGTTCTGGCCGCCCTGGGCCTGGCCGTTCCCAGCCTGACCGTTCTGACCGCGGTTGCGGCTGCGGCTGCGGCTGCGGCTGCGGCTGCGCGACGGGGTCTCGTCGGTCGAGGCCTCGTCGGCGGTGCCTTCGGCGGCGGGCGCCTCGGTCGCGTCGTCAGCGGGGGTCTCGGCCACCGGAGCGGCCTCGACGTCGGCGGGTGCGTCCACGACGACCTCGACGGGCGCCTCGACGACGACCTCGGCGGGTGCGTCGACGGATGCTGCCGCGTCGGCGTCGACGGGCGCAGCAGCCTCGGCGGGCGCCTCAGCCTCGACGGAAGTCTCAGCCGGTGCCGGCGCGGCATCCGCTGCGGGCACATCGGTGCTCTTGGCACGACGCGGCGCGCGCTTGCGCGGCGCCTTCGCGACGGGTGCCTCGACGACGGGCGCCTCAGCCTCGACGACGGCTGCCGCTTCGGGCTCGGCGTCGGCGACGACGACCTCAGCCTCGGCTGCGGACTCGACGGCGTCGGCTTCGACCGGCGCCTCTTCGGGCGCTGCCTCTTCCGTCGCGGCGGTCTCGACCGGGGCGGCCTCGGCGGCCTCGGTCACGGTCTGGATGTCCTCAGCGCCTTCGGGCGCGTCGACGCGCTCGTCGACGGGGGCATCGGTGTGGATCTCGGAGATGGACTCCACGAGTTCTCCCTTGTGAAACGAATGGAATATGCACGACCGCACGAGACGCACTGTCAGCAGGCGTCTGCCCGACCCCTTCGATGACTCGGGGACCTGTCGATGGACTCAAGAACCGCGATGGTGCTCAGAGACCGTCAGCAGGATGGGGGGCCGTGCGGGGTTTCGCAGAATGCGACGGAGGCCAGATTCACGACTTACGTGGAACCCTCCGCGTACTCCCTCACTGTACCACCCTTGAAATCGACGGCGAGCATGTGCGCCTCCCACGGGGTGTCGGAGACGGATGCCGCGAGAGCGGCCGCCTCGAGGCGCCTGCCCGGTCCGTCGGCGAGGACCAGGACGCTCGGGCCTGCCCCCGACACCACGGCCGCGAAGCCCGAGGCACGCAGGGCCTGCACGAGCCGATCGGTCTCGGGCATGGCCTGGGCGCGGTAGTTCTGATGAAGCCGGTCGGCGGTCGCGGCCAGCAGCAGCTCGGGGCTCTGCGTGAGGGCGGCGATCAGCAGCGCCGAGCGCGACACGTTGAAGACGGCGTCTTCGCGCGGCACCTGCAGGGGCTGAAGGCTGCGCGCGACCTCGGTCGACATCGTGAAGTCGGGGACGAACACCAGCGGCGAGACGCCGCGGTGCACAAGCAGCTTCTTGTGCTGCGGGCCGTCTTCGTCGACCCACGCGATCGTGAGCCCGCCGAACAGCGCGGGCGCGACGTTGTCGGGATGGCCCTCGAGCTCGGTCGCCAGGCGCAGCAGCGTGTCCGGCCCCATCTCGACCTCGCCCGCGAGGAGGCCTTTGGCGGCCAGCAGGCCAGAGACGACGGCTGCTCCGGATGAGCCGAGTCCGCGGCCGTGCGGGATGACGTTGTGCGCCTCGAGCCGCAGGCCCGGCATCCGTCGTCCCATCGCCTCGTACGCGTACGCGATCGAGCGCACCACGAGGTGCGACGCGTCGCGGGGCACGTCTTCGGCGCCGTGGCCGGTGATCTCGATCTCGAGCTCGCCCTCGGGCAGAGCCGTCACGTCGAGCTCGTCGTACACGCTCAGCGCGAGGCCGAGCGTGTCGAACCCGGGTCCGAGGTTCGCGCTCGTCGAGGGGACGCGGACGACGACACGACGCCCGGGTTCCGGCACGACGGCTGCGTTCACGCCTGCGCGCCCACGGGAGCGAGTTCGAGAACGGAGGCGACCTCCGACGTCGTCGCGTCGACGACCGTCGGCTCGACCTGAGTGCCGTCGGCGTTGCGAAGAGCCCACTGCGGGTCCTTGAGGCCGTGACCGGTGACGGTGAGCACGACGCGCGAGCCCGCGGGGATCACCCCGGCCTCGGCGCGGTCGAGCAGGCCCGCGACACTGATTGCGGATGCCGGCTCGACGAAGATGCCGACCTCGCTCGCGAGCAGCTTCTGCGCGGCGAGGATGCGGTCGTCGTCGATGGCTCCGAACCAGCCGTCGGTGGCGTCGCGCGCCTCGAGGGCGAGGTCCCACGACGCGGGGTTGCCGATGCGGATGGCGCTGGCGACCGTCTCGGGGTTCTTGACGATCTCGCCCCGCACGAGCGGAGCCGAGCCCTCGGCCTGGAAACCGAACATGCGGGGCACCCGGGTCGAGACGCCGCGCTCGGCCTCTTCGCGGTAGCCGCGCGAGTACGCGGTGTAGTTGCCGGCGTTGCCGACGGGGATGAAGTGGAAGTCGGGGGCGTCCCCCAGCACCTCGACGACCTCGTAGGCGGCGGTCTTCTGCCCCTCGATGCGGTCGGGGTTGACGGAGTTGACGAGGTGCACCGGGTAGTGGTCGGCGAGCTCGCGTGCAATCTCGAGGCAGTCGTCGAAGTTGCCGCGGATCTGGATGAGGCGCCCGTTGTGCGCGACGGCCTGGCTGAGCTTGCCCATCGCGATCTTGCCCTCGGGCACGAGCACCGCGGCGGTGATGCCCGCGTGCGCGGCGTACGCGGCCGCGGAGGCCGACGTGTTGCCGGTCGACGCGCAGATGACGGCCTTCGCGCCGTGCTCGACCGCGCGTGAGAGCGCGACCGTCATGCCGCGGTCCTTGAAGGATCCGGTCGGGTTCATACCCTCGAACTTCACCCAGACGTCGGCGCCTGTGCGCCGCGACAGCGATGCCGCTGGCAGCAGCGGCGTGCCGCCTTCGCCGAGGGTCACCACGGTCGACGCGTCGGTGACGCCCAGACGGTCCGCGTATTCGCGGAGTACTCCGCGCCAAACATGAGCCATGTCAGTCTCCTTCCACACGCAGAACCGAGACGACGCGCTCCACGACGCCGCTCGCGGCGAGACGGTCGACCGTCTCGCTGAGGTCCTGCTCCAAAGCCTTGTGAGTGCCGATCACCAGTCGAGCGACGCCCGACTCGTCACTGCCGACGACGGTCTGCTCGAGGGTCGCGATCGAAACGCGCCCGTCGCTCAGGATGCCGGCGACCGTTGCGAGCACACCCGGGCGGTCGTCGACCTCGAGGGTGATCTGGTAACGGGTCGTCACGCGCCCCACCGGGACGATCGGCAGATTCGCGAGCGTGGACTCCCCCACACC
Organism: Microbacterium sp. 2FI; assembly: GCF_005502885.1. Taxonomy (GTDB): domain Bacteria; phylum Actinomycetota; class Actinomycetes; order Actinomycetales; family Microbacteriaceae; genus Microbacterium. The sequence goes on along the minus strand of NZ_SCMR01000029.1, from coordinate 19,152 downwards.
CACGCCACCGGCGATGTGCCGACGGGCGGCCGAGACGACGTCGCCGAGCACGGCCGACGCGGTCTGCACGCCGCCGGCGCCGGCGCCGTAGAACATGAGGTTGCCCGCGGCCTCGGCCTGGACGAACACGGCGTTGTTCGCGCCGTGCACGCTCGCGAGCGGGTGGGCGCGGTCGATGAGCGCCGGGTAGACCCGCACCGAGATCGACTCTTCGGATGCCTCGCCCGTGAGGCGCTCGCACACCGCCAGCAGCTTGATGACGTAGCCGGCGTGGCGCGCGGCATCCATCATCGCCTTGTCGATCGCGGTGATGCCCTCGCGGTGAACCGCGTCGAGAGGCACGGTGGTGTGGAAGGCGAGGCTCGCGAGGATCGCGGCCTTCTGCGCCGCGTCGTACCCCTCGACGTCTGCCGTCGGGTCGGACTCGGCGTACCCGAGGCGCTGGGCGTCGGCGAGAACGTCGGCGAAGTCCGCGCCCTCGGTGTCCATGCGGTCGAGGATGTAGTTCGTCGTGCCGTTGACGATGCCCATGATCCGCTGCACGCGGTCGCCGGCGAGCGAGTCGCGCAGCGGCCGGATGATGGGGATCGCGCCGGCGGCGGCGGCTTCGTAGTAGACCTCGGCGCCCACCTGGTCGGCGGCGTCGAAGATCTCGGGGCCGTGGGTCGCCAGCAGCGCCTTGTTCGCCGTCACGACGTCGGCGCCGGAGTTGATCGCCTGCAGGATGTGCGTGCGAGCGGGCTCGATGCCGCCCATCAGCTCGATGACGATGTCGGCGCCGATGATCAGCGACTCGGCGTCGGTCGTCAGCAGCTCGCGCGGGAGGTCGACCTCGCGCGGCGCGTCGATGTCGCGCACGGCGATGCCGACGAGCTCGAGGGTCGCTCCGGCGCGGTCGGCCAGCTCGTCGCCGTGCTGGCGCAGGAGACCGGCGACCTGCGAGCCGACGGCCCCGGCGCCGAGAAGCGCGACGCGGAGGCGGCGGTAGTCCGTCACGTCGTCTCGCTCCGCTCGCTCAGTGCAGGCATGTCCATCCTCTTTCCTGGGGTGTGGTCGACGCCGGCATCGCGCGCGAGCAGATCGTCGATCGTCTCGCCGCGCACGATCACGCGCGCCTCTCCCCCGCGCAGCGCCACGACGGGCGGGCGGGGGACGTAGTTGTAGGTGTTCGCGAGCGAGAAGCAGTACGCGCCGGTCGCGGGCACGGCGAGCAGGTCGCCCGGTGCGACGTCGCCCGGCAGGTACTCGGCGTCGACCACGATGTCGCCGGACTCGCAGTGCTTGCCGACGACGCGCACCAGCACCGGATCGGCGTCGCTGGTGCGCGAGGCGATCCGCGCGGAATAGTCGGCGCCGTAGAGCGCGGGGCGCGCGTTGTCGCTCATTCCGCCGTCGACGCTCACGTAGTGCCGCGTCTCGCCGCCGTCGAGGGAGACCGGCTTGGTGGTGCCGACCTCGTAGAGGGTGATCCCGGCACGCCCGACGATCGCACGCCCGGGCTCGAACGCGAGGTTCGGCATCGGGATGCCGCGCACCTCGCACTCGCGGGCGACGGCGTCGGCGATGCCGATAGCCAGCTCTTCGATCGGGGTCGGATCGTCCGCCGAGGTGTAGGCGATGCCGAAGCCGCCGCCGAGGTTGAGGACCGGCAGCGCCCCGCCATCGAGGAGGGTCGCGTGCAGCTCGACGATGCGCGAGGCGGACTCCTGGAACCCGGTCGTGCCGAAGATCTGCGAGCCGATGTGACAGTGGAGCCCGACCAGCGAGAGCCCGCCGACCTCACGGATCCGCGCCACCGCCGCCGGGGCGTCGGTCAGGGTGAAGCCGAACTTCTGATCCTCGTGCGCGGTGGCGAGGAAGTCGTGCGTCTCGGCATGCACGCCGCTGTTGACACGCAGCAGGACCGACTGCGTCACACCGCGCCGCTCGACGATCGCGGCGAGTCGTTCGATCTCGACCGGGCTGTCGATCACGATCGAGCCGACTCCGGCAGCGACCGCGGCTTCGAGTTCGGCCACGCTCTTGTTGTTGCCGTGGAACCCCAGTCGCGCGGGATCCGCGCCGGCCGCGAGGGCTACAGCCAGTTCGCCCCCGGTGCAGACGTCGACGGCGAGTCCCTCGTCGGTGACCCAGCGCACGACCTCGGTGCTCAGAAACGCCTTGCCGGCGTAGTACACGCGAGCCTGTGCGCCGTGAAGCCCGGCGGCGGCGCGGAAGGCGTCGAGGGTGCGACGCGCCTGCGCCCGCACCTCGTCTTCGTCGAGCACCCACAGCGGCGTGCCGAAGCGGTCGGCGAGGGTCGTGGCGGGGAAGCCGCCGACGAGGAGCACGCCGTCATCGCGTCGCGATGCCGAAACCGGCCACACCTTCTCGACGAGAGCGTTCGCGTCGTCGGGCACGCGAAGCCACGACGGAGCCGTCGTTGCGGACTGCGAGGCGGCGGACACGGGTGGGGCCAATCGGTTCGAGCTCTGGTTCGGGGGCGTCCGGACGGCCGGACCAGCGAGATCGCCGCGGCCGGTTGACACACGGCCGGACAGTCCTTGCAGTCTAGAGCACGGTGCTCTCGAGGCCCGTGCCGTGTGACACACGCCGACGCGCGCTCACTCGCACGTGCCCATCGCCTGCAGTTCGGGGTCGGAGACGATGCCGCCGTCGACGTCGAGGTCGGCCACGAGCTGCTCGCCGTCGACCTGGACCCCGGTCACCGTGACGCCTGCCGGCAGGTACTCCGCGAGACACACGGTCCAGTCCTTCAGCACGACATCGGCCAGCACGCCGAACTGATCGCGGAGCCGATCAGCGCTGACATCGGCGCCGGCGAGCTCGATCGCCGACGGCGTGAGCACGAGGTCGCCCTCCACCGCCTGCGGGGTGAGCGAGACGCCGACGGGGATCCCGACGCCGAACAGCGAGAGCTCGGTCGAGAACGTGACGTCGGGCTCCGCGAGGCCGAGGGTGTCGGCGGGGAAGCCGTCGACGGTCGCCATGATCGCGCGCAGCTGCTCCTCGTCGAGGGTCACGGTGGCCGCAGCGCCACCCATGTCGCCACCGCGGATCGGGACGTCCTGCGCGGTGACGGTGACATCACCCGTGAATCCGCCGATGGGCACGTCGTCCGAGCTGATCGTCACCTCGTCGAGGCTCCCGGCGATCAGCTGCGGGATGATCGTGCCCGGCACCTCGACGTCGACCTGCTGGTCGGCGGGGAGATCCAATTGTGCGACGACCTCGTCGCGGATCGTCGTCGTCACGAGGTCTCTCGCGATCGACTCGGCGACGAACCATGCCACGATCCCGAGCACGACGACGACCACCAGCGCGACGAGCCATGGCCAGATCCGGCGACGGCGGCGGGGCTCAGCGGCGGGCTGCCAGTCGGGCAGCGGCTGGGTCGGCTGGGTATCGCCCGAGGTCATCGGTGCTACATCCGCTCCGGTGCGCCCACGCCCAAGAGGGTGAGGCCGTTGCGCAGCACCTGCCCGGTCGCGTCGTTGAGCCACAAGCGCGTGCGGTGCACGGCCTCGACGGGTCCGTCCCCGAGCGGGATCACGCGGCAGCTGTCGTACCAGCGGTGGTAGAGACCGGCGAGCTCTTCGAGGTAGCGCGCGACGCGGTGCGGCTCGCGCACCTCGGCTGCGTACGCGACGACCCGGGGGAACTCCTGGAGCGCGCCGAGGAGTGCCGACTCGGTCTCGTGGGTGAGCAGCTCAGGTGCGAACTCGGAGCGGTCGACGCCGGACGCCGCAGCGTTCCGGCCCACGTTGTGCGTGCGCGCGTGTGCGTACTGCACATAGAAGACGGGGTTGTCGTTCGTGCGCTTCTGGAGCACGTCCAGGTCGACGTCGAGGTTCGAGTCGGCCGAGCTCCGCACGAGCGCATAGCGCGCAGCATCCACCCCGACGATCTCGACCAGGTCTTCGAGGGTCACGACCGTGCCGGCGCGCTTGGACATGCGCATCGGCTGGCCGTCCTTCACGAGGTTCACCATCTGCCCGATGAGGATCTGCAGGTTCACGCCCGGCTCGTCACCGAACGCCGCGCACATCGCCATCATGCGCTGCACGTACCCGTGGTGGTCGGCGCCGAGCATGATGATGCAGCGGTTGAACCCGCGCTCGCGCTTGTCGAGGTAGTAGGCGAGGTCGCCCGAGATGTAGGCGGGCGTGCCGTTGGAGCGGATGACGACGCGGTCGCGGTCGTCGCCGAAGGTCGTCGAGCGCAGCCACACGGCGCCCTCGTCCTCGAAGATGTGTCCCTGCTCACGCAGGCGCTCGACCGCGCGCTCGACGGCGCCGGATTCGTGCAGGTCGTTCTCGTGGAAGTAGACGTCGAAGTCGACGCCGAACTCGTGCAGGCTCTGCTTGATCTCGTCGAACATGAACCCGACGCCGAGGGCGCGGAACGCCTCCTGCTTCGCCTCCGCGTCGAGCGCGTCGATGTCGCCCCCGTACGCGAGCGCGACCCGCCGCGCGATGTCGTGGATGTAGTCACCGCCGTAGCCGTCCTCGGGCGTCGGCTGGCCCTCGTGCGCCGCGAGGAGACTGCGGGCGAAGCGGTCGATCTGCGCGCCGTGGTCGTTGAAGTAGTACTCGCGGGTCACCTGGGCGCCCTGCGTCTGCAGGATGCGTGCGAGCGAGTCGCCGACGGCGGCCCATCGGGTGCCGCCGAGGTGGATCGGCCCCGTGGGGTTGGCCGAGACGAACTCGAGGTTGATGATCTCGTCGGTGCGGCTGGCGTTGGTGCCGAAGGCCGAGCCCGCGTCGACGATGGTCTTCGCGAGGGCGCCGGCGGCCGCGGCATCCAGGCGGATGTTGATGAATCCGGGGCCGGCGACCTCGACGCTCGCGATGCCGTCGAGAGCCTCGAGCGCCGCGGCGATCTCGCCGGCGAGCTCGCGCGGATTCGCACCCACGACCTTCGCGAGCTTGAGGGCGGCGTTGGAGGCCCAGTCGCCGTGGTCGCGGTTGCGCGGACGCTCGAGCGGGAGGTCTGCGACCGTCAGCTCGCCCGTGGAACCGGGGCGTCGCGCTTCAGCGAGCGGGACGATGACGGCGAGCAGTGCGGCGGAGAGGGCTTCGGGATCCATAACCCGTCCATCCTAGTTCGCGCCGTTTCGCGCCTCAGGCCAGCTGCACCAGCGTCGTGAAGTCGTCGGCTGCCGGGCTGAGGGCGAACTCGTCCGGTCCGGGTCGTGACTCCAGGCCCTCCATGCTCGCGCCGTCCGGCACGACCCACGCGTCCACGCGCATGCGCTGCAGGCCCACGTAGCCGCCGTGGTAGCTGAGGAACGCGCAGTCGGCGGCATCCCGCCCCGTCGCGATGCGCACGAGCGAGCGCCGGTTCGCGAGACGCGTGCCGTCGATGACGTACCACGCACCGTCGAGGTAGGCCTCGGCGACGGCGTGGAAGTCCATCGGCTGAAGACCCGGCGCGAAGCACGCGGTGTAGCGGGCGGGCATGTCCATCGCGCGCAGCAGCGCGATGACGACGTGGGCGTAGTCGCGGCACACGCCCTGCCCGGTCATGAGGGTCGTGACGGCGCTGTCGGTGCCCTGGCTGAGGCCCGGGGTGTACGTGGTGCTCGTGGCGACGAACTCCGACACCGCGGCGATGAGGTCGTGACCGTGCAGGCCTTTGAACTGGCGGCGCGCCTGCTGGAACACCTCGTCGGACTGGCAGTAGCGGCTCGGGCGCAGGTAGGTGATCGCCTCGAGGTCGCTCGTGCGGGTCGTCGAGGTGTGCCCTTCGACGGTCGCCTCGTAGCGGACTTCGAGGCTGCCGGCCTCGACGGTGAGGCGGTGCAGGCGACTGCCGGTCTGGTCGACGATCTCGGTCGGGGTGTACACCCGCTCGCCCTGCGTGAAGGTCAGTTCCTCGGTCGCGACAGGCACTCCCTGGGCCGCGGCGATCTGGAAGATGAGGTCGACGGAGGACCCCAGTTCGAGGTCCAGTTCGGCGGTCACGACGCGTTGCACCGAAGTATCCTCGCATGCCGGAGGGCGTGCTGCCTGCGCGTGTGCACAGCCGAAATGGAGCGCTCTCACAGGGTGACGTACCCTCGTTCCATGTACGCGTCCGGACGCCTCCGCGCACGGCGTCCGTGGCTGGCCCTCGCGGGCGTCGCGATCGCCGTCGTCCTGGTGTGTGCCGTGGCTGCGTGGCGGCCCTGGGCGACGCCCGCATCCCCCGCCGCGGCGGTCGCGGAGCCGGCTGCCGCAGCGGCCCCCGAGCCCCTCGCGTTGCCCGAGAATCCGCGCGTGCTGATCTTCGGCGACTCGTGGGTCTACGGGTCGGCGGCGACCGTGCCGACGCTCGGGTTCGCGTACCGCATCGGCGAGAGCCTCGGCTGGGACGCGGTCGTCGACGGCGTGCGCGGCAGCGGATACCTCAAGCCCGGCATCGACGGGCCGTCCTACGGCGAGCGCATCGCGGCGCTCGACCCCGACCTCGACCCGGATCTCGTCATCGTCGAGGGGTCGATCAACGACCGGCGCCTGTACCCGGACGGGTATCGGGATGCCGTGGCCGCCGCATGGGATGCGCTCGCGGGGCTGTACCCCGACGCGCAGATCGTGATCCTGGGCCCGGCCCCGCAGGTGCTGCCGATCGAACGTGCCACGGCGCGCATCGACGCCGACCTCGCGGCCCTCGCCGCAGGCCGCGGCTGGTGGTACGTCTCGCCCATCGCCGAGGAGTGGATCACGCCGGCCAACTACCTCGAGGTGATCGACATCGGCCCCGTCGGCCGCGACCACCCGTCGACCGACGGGCACGCCTATCTCGCCCAGCGTCTCGCCGCTGCGCTGACCGGGCTGTCGGGCGGCAGCGAGATCGTGGCGGATGCCCCGCTCGAGGACGATATCGTCGCCCCATGATCGACATCGACGAGCTGCACGCCATCCCCGTGTTCGCCTCGCTCGATCCGGCCGCGCTGGCGTTCCTCGCCGGAGCGGTCGAGGACATCCGCCTCGCACCCGGCGAGTACTTCGCCCACGAGGGCGACGAGCGGGCGCTGTTCATCGTGATCGACGGCAGCGCCGAGATCACCAAGGTCGTCGGCGGCGACGAGCAGGTGATCGGCCTACGCACACCCGGGAAGTTCTTCGGCGAGGTGCCGATGACCCTCAGCGTGCCGTTCCCCGCGAGCGGGCGCGCGCGCGAAGCCGCGCGCGTGATCAAGATCGACACCACCGCGTACTACACGCTCGCCGCGATGGCCCCGGCCGTCCCCACCCGCGTCGCCGGGCTCGCACGGCGCTACCTCGACTCACTGCAGGCGATGGCCGCCGATCAGCCCGACGCGGTGGTCCGGGTCACCGGTCCGCGTCGCGATGCGCTCACGCACGCGGTCGCGGGATTCCTGACGCGAAATCAGGTTGCGTTCGCCCGGGTGACCGTCGACGACGATGCCGGCGGCGAGGTCGGCGACGGCTTCCCGGTGCTCGAGACGGCGGACGAACGGCTCGTCGCCCCGACGCTGCGCGAGGTCGCCGGCGCCGTCGGCCTCGCCGTCGCGCCGGCCCACGACGACTACGACGTCGTGATCCTGGGGGCCGGGCCCGCCGGGCTCACCGCCGCCGTGAATGCTGCCGCCGAGGGTCTGCGGACGCTCGTGGTCGAGTCGATCGCACCGGGCGGGCAGGCAGGCACCTCCACCCGCATCGAGAACTACACCGGGTTCCCGTTCGGGATCTCGGGCGACGACCTCGCCGCGCGCGCGCTGAAGCAGGCGAAACGCCTCGGCGCCGAGATCCTCGTGACGCGGACGGTCGAGGCGCTGCATCCGAGCCGAGATGAGATCGCGCTCGACGGCGGCGAGGTGCTGCGCTCCCCCGTCGTGCTCATCGCCACCGGTGTCCGGTGGCGCACGCTCCCGGTCTCCGGCGTCGAGCGGCTCATCGGCAACGGCGTCTCGTACGGCGCGGCACGCAGCGACGCGTCGCTCGCGCACGGCGCCGACGTCTGCATCGTCGGGGCCGGCAACTCCGCCGGCCAAGCCGCGCTCTTCTTCGCGCGGCACGCGCGCTCCGTGACGATGCTCGTGCGCGGACCCGGGCTGGAGGCGAGCATGTCGCGGTACCTGATCGACCAGATCGCCCAGCACGGCGGCATCCGCGTCGAGGCCCGCAGCGAGGTCGTCGGGGTTCACGGCGACGACCGGCTCGAGTCCGTCGACGTGATCGACCGCGCCACCGGCGCGACGTCGCGGCGCGATTGCGCGGTGCTGTTCGTCATGATCGGAGCGGATGCCGACACCGCGTGGCTGCCGGGCGAGATCGCCCGCGACGACCACGGGTTCATCGTCACGGGCCCAGATGCCGCGACCACGCCCTCATGGACGGCGGAGCGTCGGCCCTTCGCGCTCGAGACGAGCGCCCCCGGCGTCTTCGCCGTCGGCGACGTGCGCTCGGGATCTGTCAAGCGCGTCGCCGCCGGCGTCGGCGAGGGCGGCATGGCGATCGCCTTCGTCCACCAGTACCTGGCGCTGCGGCGAGCCTGACTCGTGCGGGGGTCTTCGGCGGCGGGCTCGACCCGCGCCGGATGGTAATCTCGACCGGTACGCCTCCGTAGCTCAGGGGATAGAGCGTTGGTTTCCGGTACCAAAGGTCGCTGGTTCGATTCCAGTCGGGGGCACCATACCGGACAAGGGATCGCGGGTCTTTCGGGACTCGCGATCCCTTTTCTCGTGACGACGAGCGTGTCGCCGAGTGCCGCGATAAAAGCCTTCGATGTGATCCGTCACCACGCTTGACCCTCACACCGTGTCATGCTCGAGCGTGGCTCTCACCATGTACACCATCGGAGAATTCGCCGCCTTCGGGCGGGTGAGCGTGCGGATGCTGCGACACTACGACGCGATCGGGCTCCTGAAGCCCGCGCGTGTCGATCAGGCGACCGGGTACCGACGGTATTCGATCGAGCAGCTGACCGACCTGCTGCAGCTCGTCGAGCTGCGCGAGCTCGGCATCGGACTCGACGCGATCGCCGACGTGCTCCGTGCCGGAGACCGCGCCGACGCCCTGCGCGCGACCCTCGAGTCGCGGCACGCCGAGCTCGAGGCATCCGTCGCGGACGACACCGCACGCATCACTCGCATCGAGCGGCGACTTCTCACTCTGGAAGGAGCAATCATGATCGATGTCGACTACCGCCCGGTGGAGGCCGTCACCCTCTACGCCGTCTCGACCGAGGCGCGGGGAGGCCAGGTGGGCGTGCCCGCCGCGATCGCCGCTGCCATGCCTGGACTCGACACCGCCCTGGAAAACGCACGGCGCCCGCTGAACGAACCCGGCGTGTTCTGGTACGAGCCCATCGGCGACACCGACGACCTGGCGGTGCACATCGCGTACACCGCCGACGAGCCGCCCGTGCCCGGCAGCGGGTACGAGGTGGTGACGCTCCCCGCCGTGCCCACCATGGCGACGCTGATCCATCGCGGAGATATGACCGGCATCGGCGAATCCTGGGGCGCACTCATGCAGCAGGTCGTCGCCGACGGCTACCGCATGGCCGGACTCTGCCGCGAGGTCTACCTTGTCGCGAACGGCCACGAGCCCGGCCCTGACTGGGTCACCGAGCTGCAGGTTCCGGTCGAGCGGGCGTGACACGCGCTCCCGGTCGGGCGCGCGTGTCACGCCCGCTCGACCGCTGAGATTCCGCACGGGCGCCGGTGAAACCCCCCGCCCGGATAGCCTCATCGGATGACCTTCGATGCGATAGACGCGGCCGCCGACGTTGACGGGACCCGCCGCGAGCTCCCCTCATGCGACCCGTTCGGTGGTGGGGCACCATCGTTCGCCGTCACGGCTTGGGAGGGCAGCGCGTGAGCGTGCACCTGATCGGCGGCGGCGCGACGACGGCCGCGGATGCCGCTCTCTATGCGCCGTTCGTCGCCGAAGCATCCCTGCGAGCGGCGCAAGCGGGCCGCACGCGGCCGCGCGTCGCCGTGATCTCGCTGCACCCCGAGCCCGAGGAGAAGGCGGCGGCGCTCGGCGAGCTCCTGGCTGAGGCCGGAACCGGAACCGCCCTGGAGTTGCACCTGACCGCGGGCGGACCGATCGAGCTCGATGCGATCGCTGACGTGGACGGCATCGCGGTGGGCGGCGGCAACGTCGAGAACGTGCGCGCCGGGCTCGAGCCGGTGTTCGACGAGTTGCGCCGGCTGGTCGCCGACGGCGTGCCCTACCTCGGCGTCTCGGCGGGCGCGATGATCGCTGCGGAGGGCTCGCTCGGAAGCGGCTCGCGCATCGGTGGCGTGGTCGTGTCACCCGAGGATTCGGGCGAGGCAGGCGATGAGCTGGAGATCGAGGTCGGCATCGGCCTTGTCGACGTGGCCATCGAGGTGCACGTGGCCCAGCGGGGCATGCTGTCTCGACTGGTCGCCGCCGTCGAATCCGGGCTAATCGCCGGTGGACTCGGCATCGACGAGCGCACGGCCCTGATCGTGAGCGACGGCGCACTCCGCGTCGAGGGCGGGGGCAGTGTCTGGCGGGTGCTGCCAGCCGAGGGCGGCGTGCTGGTCTCGACGATCGGCACCTGATTGGCGCGCGCGAAGACCGGCGTGAACACCCCAGCACCCACGAACCCCGACCTGCCGCGGGACGAACGGACCCACCGATGACTCTCCCCACTGTCGACACCCTCGTCACATACCCCGACGGCGCGACCACCTCCGAAGGTGCGGTGCTGCATGTCGAACCGCTCCCGGACGGGCGCACCGCCGTGATCCTCGACCTCACCGCTTTCCACCCTGTCGACACCGCATGGCCCGACCAGCCCGCCGACCACGGCATCCTCACGAGTGCGCTCGGCACCCAGCCCATCGTGGACGCCGTCACCGGCGGCATCCACGACGGCACTCTGCACCTCGGCGCCGACCTGCCGGTTCGAACCGGCACAGAGGGTTGGGTGTTCGTCGTCGCCCACATCATTGAAGGCACCCCGCCCGAGATCGGCGAACGAGTGCGCGTCGACGTTGATGCTGACTACCGCGCCGCCCTGTCTGCCGCACATACCGCCTGCCACCTCGCTGCACTGGCTCTGGATGCCGCACTCGCAGACGCGTGGACCAAACCCGCCCCCACCGACGCACTCGGCAACCCCGCGTTCGACGCGCTGGCCATCCAGCAGTCGCGCATCAGCCCATTTCACTCCCTGGACACCTACCGCATCGGCAAGTCGCTCCGACGTAAGGGCTTCACCGTCGCCGCGCTCGACGATCTCGACTCCGTCGCCGCCCGCACCAACGCCCAACTCGCGACCTGGGTCGCCGACGGCGGGCCGGTACGGATTGCCCGCGATGACGACCGACTATCCTCGCGACGCACCTGGATCTGCGACCTGCCAGACGGCTCGACCGACATCCCGTGCGGCGGCACCCATCTCAGCGACATCGCCGAGATCGCCGGCATCACCGCCGCGCTCATGACCAACCAGGTCGAGGGCGGACTCGAACTGACCATGCACACCACCGCTAACGCGGACTGAGCGCGAACTGGCGACAAGGCGGCCCTTACGCACGAGTCCGTTTCAAGTGGCGGCCGCGATCAACCCCGCCGTGATCCCGCCGTGACTCTATAGCGGCGGGCAGACGTTGTCCGGACCTCACCCAAGGTCCATACTGATCCCGGACGATGCCGTCCACTACCCGGATCGGTGTCGAAGTGGGGGCTTCCGCACCACGTCGAAGGGTGCCACATGCGATCTGGTTCCGGCCCCGCTGCCGCCGTTCTCGTCGTCGCCATGCTCGCCGTCGGGCTGTCGGCACAGCCGGCCGCCGCGGCCACCGTGACCGTCACCACCTTCGAGGACCTGCAGGCGGCTACCGCTGCCGAATGCGCGAACGACACGGTCGTCATCGGCGCCGATCTCACCGGGGAGCGGCTCATCGTCGATTGCACGGTGACGATCGACCTCGGTGGTCACGAGCTCAGCGTGGCCAACGTCACGATCAGTGGCGGGCTCACCCTCACGATCGACGATCCAGCCGGAGGCGGTGCGCTCAGCGCCGATGCGACGCTCGGCGCCACCACTGGTGTCCTCGCGGGCATCAGCACCGGCGGCGCCACCCTGATCGTCAACGGCGGAACCATCACCGCACTCGGCGGAGGGGGCGCAGGGATCGGAGGGGACCTGTTCGGCGACGCCGGGACGATCATCATCACGGGCGGCAACGTCACGGCCACCGGCGGGATGCTCTCGGCCGGAATCGGCGGTGGATCCGGGACCCCGTCCGTGGGGGATGGCCGCGGCGGCGATGTCACGATCGGAGCGGCAGCGATCGTCACGGCGGTCGGTGGTCTCGATGCGCCGGCGATCGGTGCCGGGGTCGGAGCGGGAGACCCTCCCAGGTTCGGGTCGCTGCTCGTCGCGGGCACACTGCGGGTTCCCTCCGGATACTTGCAGGTTCCCGACTCCAACGCGGCCGCGCCTGAGGTTGTCATCACCGCGACGGGACGCATTCTGGGCACCGAGGCGGACCCCCTTGTGGGCGCAGACATCATCGGGGTTGGCCAGATCGAGAATGGTGGTGCGATCGCGCTCACCAGCGTCGCCGACACGGTCACCGTGCTCGCCAACAACTACGACGTGTCGTTCGACGCGCAGGACGGGAATGCGCCGGCGGTCGTCCGCGTGTTCGCATCGACGTTCAACGCGGGTCACCGTGCGCTCCCCCCGCTGCCGCCGGGAGGCATCTGGGCGACTGTGCCCGATGACACCGGCACACTGTTCACGGGTGACAGCGTGCTGACGTCGGTGGGCACCACGACCCCGAAGCCCGTCACGCTGTATGCCCAGGGCGGTTTCGAGGCACTGCGGGTAGCAGCGGCGACGTGCCCCGACGGCTACACGATCACTCTCGTCGAAGACCTGTCGGGTGCGTCGTTCACCGTGGGCTGCGACCTGACGCTCGATCTCGCCGGCCACAGCCTCACCGTGTCCTATGCGGACGTCACACCAGGATCGACCCTCACCGTCGACGACGGCGCCGGGGGCGGCACGCTCATCGCCGACACGCAGGAGTCTGTCGTTGACCGTCAGGCGGGAATCGGAGTTCCCGTCGGAGCCGGCCTCGTCATCGCGGGCGGCAGCGTCGATGCTCGAAGCAGTCTCGGGGCGGGGATCGGCGGCGATGACGATGGGCTTGTGCTGGGTGGCTCTGCCGGCTCCGTCGTCATCACCGGAGGGACGGTCGTCGCAGAGTCGGATCGCGGCGGAGCCGGGATCGGCGGCGCGACCGGGTCCGGAGGCGGTGGCGCGGGCGGCGACGTGCTCATCACCGGAGGCACAGTGACTGCGGAAGGGTCGTTCGGCGCTGCGGGGATCGGTGGCGGCGCACCCGGCTACAGCGGCAGCGGTGGTCCCGGCGGTGCGGGCGGAACGGTCCGTATCGAAGGCGGCGTGGTCACCGCCGGCGGAGCGTGCGGGATCGGCGGCTGCTTCGGCGACGGTGGAGTGGTCGACATCGCAGGGGGCGTCGTCACGGCATCCGGATTCCGATCCGCGCTGGGAGGGATGGAAGAATTCGGCTCGGTCACCATTCGTGCGGGCGCGAGCGTTCACGTGCCGGACGGCCCGCTCCTCATCCCCGATTCGAACTCCGCCGGCGCCGAACTCGTCATCGAGGACGGCGGGATGCTGCTCGGCACCCTCGCGGACGAAACGCAGGGTGCGATGATCTCGGGCGACGGGCAGATCCAGAACGGCGGCGTGATCGCTCTGGCAGAGAGCCTGGTCGGTGTCACCGTGCTCGACCACAATTACCTGCTGTCGTTCGAGACGAACGAAGAGCCGCAGCCACAGCCGGTGCGGGTGTTCGCCTCCACGGTCGCGAGCGGCTACCGAGCGCTTCCTGCGCCCCCGGACGCTCGCGCATGGAACACGGCGAGCGATGGCGGCGGTGAGTGGTGGACCGAGGCCAGCACACTCACCGCGGACACCACGCTGCACGCGGCGACCGATGCAACCCTCACGTTCGTTGCTCCTCCGGCCACCGTCGATCAGGGCGGCAGCGTGACGTTCGTGGTCATCGGCGTCGACCACGAGGGCAACGCCGTCGACACGACCGGTGTGGTGCTCTCCAGTTCCGTTCCTACCGACGAGGTCGACGGGCTCACCGTGACATTCCCCTCGGCGAGCCCGCACACGATCACCGCGACCCTCGGGACCGCGACCACCGCACTGACGGTGGAGGTCATTCCGACCCCGACCCCGACACCGACACCAACCCCGACACCGACGCCCCCACCCGCGCCGCTTCCGGTAACGGGCGGCACCTTCGACGCCACGCTTCCCGTCGGGCTCGCCGTGATGATGCTGTTGCTCGGATGCGCGTCGCTCCTGTACAGCATCCGCCGTCGATCAGCCGCGTCAGGCGTGTCTGCGCGGTAGTGTCTCGCCATGGGCGAGCTCCCTGAACATGTCGCTGTCAACCGTGAGTACTGGGACGGTATGGCCCACGAATGGGTCGAGGCCGGTGAGCGGTCATGGAAGCAGGCCGAACCCTCTTGGGGTCAGTGGGGCATCCCCGAGAACGAGTTGCACCTGCTCCCCGACGACATGACCGGGATGCGGGCCATCGAACTCGGCTGCGGCACGGCCTATGTCTCGGCATGGATGGCACGACGAGGAGCGTCGGTCACCGGGATCGACAACTCGGCCGAACAGCTTCGCACCGCCCGACGGCTCGCCGAGCAGCACGACGTCCCCCTTGAACTCATCCACGGCAACGCCGAGGACGTCCCCCTGCCCGACGGCTCCTTCGACTTCGCGATCAGTGAGTACGGAGCTGCGATCTGGGCCGACCCCTACCAGTGGATACCCGAAGCCCACCGACTGCTGCGGCCCGGAGGGACGCTGGTCTTCCTCGGGAATCACGTCTTCGTGGGCCTGTGCTCCCCGGTCGACGGGTCATATCCGATCACCCGTCGACTGGAGCGGCCATACTTCGGCAGCCATCGGCTCGATTGGCGGGACGCGGCGGATGACCCGGGCGGTATCGAGTTCATCCTGACCTTCTCAGAGTGGATCAGGCTCTTCCGCGTGACCGGGTTCGAGATCCTCGATCTGGCCGAGATCCAGGCTCCTGCTGACGCGACCGGGTCACGATCAGGCATCTCCGCAGACTGGGCGCGGGACTTTCCCAACGAGCACGTCTGGACAGTTCGCAAGCAACTCTGAGGGCGTTACGACAGGGACGTAGCACTCGTCCGCGACTCTGGCAACCCCAGCTCGATTTCGTGCTCGCTCGCCGGTGGGGCGCTTACGATTGCGCGACCGCACGACGAAGGGAGACGAGAATGACCGACATCCAGGGAAACTCCGAAGCAACCCAGGCGGCACGAGACGCCGCCGAGCGAGTGCGCACGGCGGCCGCAGACGGCGCGGGAACGGTGAGCGACATCGCAGACAAGGTGAGCGAAAAGGTCGGCGACGTCGTCGATGGAGCCAAGAGCGCAGCATCCGATGCGAGGGCAGCTGCCGGAAAGGCCGCGGATACCGCGGTGGATGCCGCGAAGGCCGCAGCCGCGAGTATCAAGGACGTCGCCGACGACGTCGATTTCGACAGCCTCGTCGCCCACACCAAGACGGTCGCCGGCGAATGGACTGGCAAGCTGAAGCAGACCTATCGCGAGCGCCCCGGCCTCGTGATCGCCGCATCCGTGGGCGCTGTGGTGATGCTGGGCGCGATCGTGCGGTCGATCAGTCGTCGCCGAGAAGGTCGGGCTCACACGTAGATCGCGACGAGCTTGTCGAGGGACTCCTCGAGGCCCTTCTTCGAGAGCGCGAGCTGCTCGGGGTCGATGTAGCCGAGTTCGGCGACGGTGAGTCGAGTCACGTCGTCGCCGATCGACTCGAACGTGATGACATGCCGCACGTCGCGCGGGATGCCCGCGGCCCCGATGGTCGCGGGGTCGATCGTGGCGCCGTGCTCGTCGGCGATGTTGTGGATGAACTCGAGGCGGTGCGGTGCGTCGACGAGCGTGTACGCCCAGGTGCTGTACAGCGCCGGGAACCCCCAGTCAGGGGCGCTCATGCACACGAGGGACGTACCGCCGACGCGCACGTCGAGCTCGGCGACCGTGCAGGTGAAGCCGCTCGGGCCCCACCAGCGAAGCACGCTGCCGGGTTCGGTCCACGACTTCCAGGCCGCCTCGATGGGGGCGAGGATGTCGCGGATCACGACGAGATCGTGCGTCTCATGCTGGGTCGTGTCGGTCATCATGACTCCTCCGCCGCAGGCCGCCGCGGCGGCATCCGTTTCACTTCGATGATCGAAGCGTAGATCACTACGATGATCAAAGTCAATGCCGTAGACTCAACGCATGAAGCGCGCTGAAGGTCGCTCGACCTGCCCCACCAACTTCACCGTGGAGTCCTTCGGCGACAGCTGGTCGCTGCTGATTCTGCGCGACCTGCTCACCCTCGGCAAGCACACCTTCGGGGAGTTCCTTCGGTCCGAGGAGCGCATCGGTCCGAGCGTGCTCGCCGACCGCCTCGACCGACTCGAGCGCAGCGGAATCATTGTTCGTACCCCGAGCCAGACAGATGCCCGCAAGGTCACCTACTCGGCGACGGAGCGCGGCATCGCCGCAATCCCGCTCTTGTACGAGGCGGCGCGATGGGGCATGGGCGGCGTTCCCATCGAGGACGACGATCCGTGGGAGGCGGTCATGGCGATGGACCGCCACGACGTACTCGACGCGTGGCAGCAAGCCGTGCGCGAGGGCGGTTCGCTCTTCGGAGGCGCCGAGAGCGCGTTCGCGCAGCTGAGCGCCAGGGCACGCTCAGTCGTGTGACGTCGACGGTCGGGGCCGATTCCTACACCGGCCGCTGGCGATTCCGAAGCACCCGTGACGCGGACGCCCAGTGCAGCCCGCGCGCGGCGAGTTCCTCGGCGAGGATCCGCACGGCCTTCGGGCCGACGCCATGGATCTGCAGCAGGTCGGACGCGGTGAACGCAGCGAGTTGATCGAATCGAGTGATGCCGTGTACGGCGAGCTCACGCCGTGCGACCTTGCCGAGTGACACCGGGAACTCTGATTCGCCTTGCACGCGGACAACTGTCTCATTCAACTCAGGACGCGACGATGTCGGGCTGCACCCCGTCGTCGCGCGCGGCCACACGTGCCCGGTTCTCCGCGCGGCGGTCGACGAACGTGGTCGCCTGGGCGTCGAGCCCCTGGAGGAAGGCCGCCAGCTGCTCGCGGGCCAGCTCGCCCTCCGGTCCGAAGTCAGTGCGGTCAAGGACGCGCCAGTGCCGCAGCACCGGCATGATCACATCGTCGTGGTGGAGGCGCAGGTCGTAGATCCCGGCCTTCGCGATCATCATCGAGCTGCGCCGGAAGCCTGCCATCGTGGCTCCCGGCATCTCGAAGCCCATGACCTCCTTGGCGATCGCCTGCATCGTCGCGTCGGGCGCGATCTCCAGCGCCGCGGAGACGATGTTGCGGTAGAAGATCATGTGGAGGTTCTCGTCCTTGGCGATCCGGGCGAGCATCCGGTCCGCGATCGGGTCTCCGGTCACCTTGCCGGTGTTGCGGTGCGAGACCCGGGTCGCGAGCTCCTGGAAGGACACGTAGGCCACCGCTTCGAGCGCGGTCTTGTCGCCGATGTCGTAGCCCGAGGTCATGTATTCCATCCGGGCCCGCTCGAGCTCGACCGGGTCGACGCCGCGGGTGACGACGAGGTAGTCGCGCATCGCGATGCCGTGCCGGTTCTCCTCCGCGGTCCAGCGGCCCACCCAGGTGCCCCACGCGCCGTCGCGACCGAAGCGGGTCGCGATCTCACGGTGGTAGGACGGCAGGTTGTCCTCGGTGAGCAGGTTGGTGAACATCGCGGCCTTGGCCGTCTCGGAGAGCTGCGACTGCTCGGGCGCCCAATCCTCGCCGCCGAGGAACGCGAAGTCGCGGCCCTGGCTCCAGGGGATGTAGTCGTGGGGATGCCACTCCTGCGCCATCGAAAGGTGGCGGTCGAGGTTCTCGGCCACCACCGGCTCGAGTTCCTCGAGGAGGTGGGTCGGCGTGCCGGTCATGGTTGCTCCCTCGGTCGCACTAGCCCTGGGACCGAGGCTACCGCCACCTGGGCCCGGTGCGCCCGACCACTTCTCGACCCGGAGGTTCCTGCTCGCGGCCGCGGCTGGAGTGAAGGAGGTGCCGGGATGCCGAGCTCCATCTCCAGGGGGCGGACCCGCGCGACCGTCGGGCGGCGGCATCCCTCCCGTCTAGGAGATCAGCTCCCGCCGGACCACAGCGGCGCTCCACCGTCCCAGCATGGCGCCCGCGACGGTGTCCGAGATGTGGTGCTGGCCGCGGTATACCCGCGAGAATGCGATCGCTCCGGGAATCCAGTACCGAAGAAGGGGGACGAGGAGCCGCGCGCCACGGGAGCCGTGGCTATCGAGCAGGTCGGCGAGCGTGCCGTGGAGCGCGAAGGCCGCCGCCGTGTGGCCCGAGGGGAACGACGACGTCGCGTGCGGCTGCTCCGGGCGCCAGACCCCCTCGGGTCGTGGCCGTTCCACGAGCGCCGCGGATGCGACGAAGCACGCGGTCTCGAGGGCGAGCACCGCCGCAGGGGCGACCGCTGAGCGCCGGTCGCGCGTCAACAACCACGTCACGCCGCACCAGAGCGCCCCGTTCACGATCGTCTGCGGCACGCCGGAGTACCACGAGAGCGGCTCGGTGACCCGGTCGATCGACTCCCGCGCCCCCGTCGGGTCGGCGGATTCAGTCGCGACGACGGCATCCCTATCGTCCGGCGTGTGGCCGAACGCGTCCTGGAGCGCACGCACGACCCGGTCCTCACGTGGGTCGTCGCCGCCGAGGAGTCGTATCACTCGCCCAGCCGCGGCTAACACGGCGACCGCACCCAGCCCCGGGAGGACGACGGCTCGGAGCAACGGCATGCCTGCATCGTAGCGGCGCTGCGTCGACGGAGCAGGTCGGAGCACCCCCGGAAGCACTCGAGTACCGGATAGATATCGACAGATGCGACCATCTCGCTACACGGAGACGTCGCAGGTGGGCCGTCCGCGATGAGGAAGGTGAGAGAGATGCGCAGCAACTTGTTCCGAAGCATGGCTTGCGTGGCTGTCGTACTGCTGCTCACGGGGTGCGGAGCGGTGAGCAGTGCCTCCCCCTCCCCCTCCCC
>NZ_SCMR01000028.1 GCF_005502885.1 Microbacterium sp. 2FI | reverse complement strand
CCCCACACCCCAAGGAGCGATCTCGTGACGGATGCCGCGTCCCCCGCCCCGCGCCCTCCCTCGCACGCGGGTCCGCCCACGCGCTGGAGCATCGACCTGCCCGACCTCGCGGGTCGCCGGGCGCTCGTCACCGGCGCGAGCGACGGCGTCGGCGTCGAGATCGCCCGTACGCTCGCTTCTGCGGGCTCGCACGTCGTGATGCCGGTGCGCAACCGTGGGAAGGGCGAGAGGGCCATCGACGACATCGTGCGCGACATCCCGTCGGCGCAGCTCGAGCTGCGCGATCTCGACCTCGCGTCGTTCACATCGGTCCGCGCGCTCGTGCGCGGGCTCGCCGACGAGGCTCGTCCCCTCGACATCGTGGTGCTCAACGCCGGCGTGGTGCGCATCGGCGATCCGGAGCGTCACCTCACCGAGGACGGCGGCGAGCTGCACATGCAGACGAACGCGCTCGCACATGCCGCGCTGCTCGCGGGGATCGTGCCGGTGCTGCGGGGCCACGGCGCGCGCGTCGCGGTGCAGTGCAGCCTCGCCGCGAACCACGGGCGGGTGCCGTGGGACGACGTCGCCTTCGAGCACGGCTATCGCCCGATGCGGGCGTATGCGGCATCCAAGATGCTGCTGGGGCTCGCGGCACGCGAGTTCGCGCGGCGCAGCGCCCACGGTGCGTGGGGCATCCGCACCGTGCTCTGCCACCCCGGCGTCGCCCTCACCAACATCGCGCCGGCCGAGATGCGCGAGAGCCCGCGGTGGGCGGCGCGCGTCGGCCGCAGCCTCATGGACCGGGGCGTCTTCGGGCAGAGCGCGGCAGATGCCGCCCTCCCCGCCCTCATGGCGGTCACCGCCGACGACCTCACCGACGAGGACCTGGTCGTGCCGGGCGGGCTCGGAGAGCTCCGCGGCCGCCCCCGACCGCGCCGGCTCTACCGGCGCCTCGCCGACCCCACGGCCGGCGCCCGCGCGTGGGCGCTCGTCGAGCAGATGACCGGCGCGCGCCTGCCCGACGACGCCGGCGCCTCAGCCGCGCGCGCCTGAACGAACCGCGGCGCAGGCCGCGGCATCCGCTCGCCCTACAGCTCTCCGGGCGACATCGCCTGCGCGTCGAGCTCTTCGACGAAGCGCCGGGCACGGCTGGGCTCGACACCGGCGCGACGGGGCGCGTAGACGACGAGCGAGTGGAAGACGAACCGCACGAAGAACGCGATCACGAGCGTCACGCCCGCCGCGACCACCGCGGAGAAGTGCCACGTCTCGACCAGGAGCGCGATGACGGGGATCCGCACGAGCGCCTCGGCGTTGTTGAACGTGAACGACTTCGCGAAGCGCAGCCAGCCGCCCGAGGCCGCATCGCGCATGTCGTTGAAGACGAAGCGCTCCTGCAGCAGGAAGTTGCCGATGATCGTCGTCTCGGCCGCCACGATCGCCGCCGCGATGTATCCGACACCCATCTGCGTGAGAGCCCACATGATCGCGAGGTTGACGATCGCGCCGAGTCCGCCGATGACCGCGAACAGCGACATCTTTCCGAAGCGGAGAGCTGTGAGCTGCGAGACGAAGTTGAGGCCCTGGCGCACCGAGGCCTTCGACTCGCCGGCATGGCGGCCCGCGAACGCGAACGGCACCTCGGCGACGCGCAGGTTCTTGCGCGCGAGGATCTCGAGCAGGATCTTGAAGCCGCGGGGTTTGAGCGTCGCCATATCGATCGCGCGACGGTCGAGGATGAAGTACCCCGTCATGGGGTCGGACACCTCGCGCAGCCGGATCGGGAACATGGCCTTCGTCAGCGCCGTCGCGATCTTCGACACGAGCACGCGCGTGCGGTCGGCGAGCCCGTGGGCCGTGCCGCCGCCGGCGTAGCGCGATGCGACCACAACGTCGACGTCGCCGCGCTCGAAGCGCTCGACGAGCGCGGGGATCTCCTCGGGCGGATGCTGCAGGTCGCCGTCGATCACGAGACACGCATCCGACTCGGCGAGCGCGAAGCCCTCCACGACCGCTCCGCCGAGGCCGCCGCTGCGCGCAGAGCGGTGCAGCAGGCGAACGGGGAGGGGAGCGGATGCCGAGACCTCGCGGATCACGTCGGGGGTGGTGTCGGTGCTGTCGTCGACGAAGATGATCTCGGCATCCATCCCCGACGTCGCCGCCGAGACACGGCGGACGAGCTCCGCGACGTTGGGAGCCTCGTTGAAGGTGGGGACGATGATGGACAGCTGCACTGGGTCCATCGTCGCATGCGCACAACCAGGGGCGAACTCCGATGTGAGTCACGCCATCGACATCCGGCCGCAACACGGCCAGGCTAGCGTCAACAGCATTCGCTCGAATGCACCCGGGGAGACGCCATGCCCGCACGCCCGTTCCGTCGTTCCGCACTCATCGCCTCAGCACTGGTGGTGACGGCCACGCTCATCGGATCGGGTGCCGCCGTCGCCGCGCCCGGCTCGCCCGGTACGCCCCGCTACGGGCCTGGCGCCGACGGGGTGGGTGACCCGTACTTCCCGCTCGCGGGCAACGGCGGCATCGACGTCGTCCACTACGACCTCGACCTCGACTACACGCCGCCGCTGCTGCCCGATCCGGCGCCGCTCGAGGGCGCCCTCGCCGGCGTCGCGACGATCGACCTGGTCGCGACCGCCGACCTCGACCGCTTCAACCTGGACCTCCGCGGCCTCACCGCGAGCTCCGTCGTCGTCAACGGCAAGCCGATGGCGTTCGCGCAGACCGAGAACGAGCTCGTCATCGCACCGCGCCCGAAGCTCAAGACCGGCCAGTCGGCTACCGTGATCGTCACCTACGGCGGCACGACCACCGTTCCCCTCGACATCGAGGGCTACCCCTACGGCTGGGTCACCACCTACGACGGCGCGATGGTCGTCAGCGAGCCCGAGGGCTCGGCGACGTGGTTCCCGGTCAACGATCACCCGACCGACAAGTCCACATACTCATTCGCCATCACGGTGCCGGCGCCCGCCGTCGCCGTCGCGAACGGACTGCTCGTGGGATCCGAGACCGTCGACGGCAAGACGACGTGGTGGTGGGACGCGCCCGATCCGATGGCTGCCTACCTCGCCACCGCGACCGTCGGCAACTTCCGGCTCGAGACCGACGCCCCAGCCGGCGAGACGCCGATCATCAACGCGATCGATGTCACCCGCACCCCCAACCAGTACGTGAACCTCGCGCGCACGCGCGCCATGCTCGCGTTCTTCGAGGCGCGCTACGGCGAGTACCCGTTCGTCGCCTACGGCGCGATCGTCGACAACGACAGCGTGGGCTACGCGCTCGAGACCCAGACGCGCTCGTTCTTCTCGGGGAGCGCGAGCGAAGGAACGATCGCCCACGAGCTCGCCCACCAGTGGATGGGCAACCACGTCAGCCCCGGCCGCTGGGCCGACATCTGGCTGAACGAGGGATGGGCGACCTACTCGACGTGGATGTGGAATGAGGAGCGCAGCATCCGGACCGTCGCAGCCCAGTTCGCCATCGTCATGAACCGCGCCGCCACCACGCCGACCTGGAACACTGTGCTCGCCGATCCCGGTCCGACGGGGCTCTTCGGCGCGGCGGTCTACGACCGTGGGGCGGCCCTGCTGCACGCGCTCCGGCTCGAGATCGGCGACGAGGCGTTCTTCGACCTCGCGAAGACCTGGGTGCAGGAGTACGGCGGCGGCACCGCGACGACGGCCGACTTCGCGGCGCTGTCGGAGGAGATCTCGGGGCACGACCTCGAGGCGTTCTTCACGGCGTGGGCGTACACGCCGGGCAAGCCCGCGCTCTGATGTGACGGATGCCGGCTGCCGCGTGCGGCCGGCGTCCAGGATGGTGCTGGAAGAATGGCCGGATGACTTCTTCCAGCACCATCACCATGTTCGGCGCCGATTGGTGCCGTGACTGCGTCCGCACCAAGTCGCAGCTCGACTCGCTCGGCGTCTCGTACACGTACGTCGACCTCGCTGCCGACCCCGACGCCGCAGACGTCGCGCGCGAGATCTCGGGCCGCACCAACATCCCCGTCGTGGTCTACCCCGACTCGTCGCACCACGTCGAGCCGACCAACGCCGACGTCGAGACGAAGCTGCGCGAGCTCTCGATCATCTGACGCCACCGCTCCTCGCTCATTAGGCTGAGCCTGTGAGCGATGGCGTCGAACGCAACACCCGCGCGATCGAGGGGTCGGTGGTCACCGACTTCGCCGACCGCATGAGCTACGGCGGCTACCTCGATCTCGACACGCTGCTCGCGGCCCAGCGGCCGCTGAGCGACCCCGAGCACCACGACGAGCTGCTGTTCATCATCCAGCACCAGACCACAGAGCTGTGGCTGAAGCTGGTGCTGCACGAGCTGTCGGCCGCTTGCCGGCTGCTGCGCGAGGACCAGCTCGCCCCGGCGCTCAAGTGCATCGCGCGGGTCAAGCACATCCAGAAGACCCTCACCGAGCAGTGGTCGGTGCTGGCGACCCTCACCCCCGCCGAATACGTGCAGTTCCGCGGCGTGCTGGGCAACGCGAGCGGCTTCCAGTCCGCGCAGTACCGGGCGGTCGAGTTCACGCTCGGCAACAAGAACGCCGGCATGGTGCGCGTCTTCGAGTCCGATCCGGCGGCTCGCGCGCTCGTCACGGGCGCGTTGGAGGCCCCGAGTCTGTACGACGAGTTCCTCCGGATGCTGGCCCGCTCGGGGTATGCGATCCCGGCCGAGATCCTCGATCGGGATGTGACGCAGGCCTGGACGTTCACGCCCGAGCTCGTTCCGATCTTCACCGAGATCTACGCGGATCCGGGCGCCCATTGGGCCGCGTACGAGACGTGCGAAGAGCTCGTGGACCTCGAGGACAACTTCCAGCTGTGGCGCTTCCGCCACCTCAAGACCGTCGAGCGCATCATCGGCTTCAAGACCGGCACCGGCGGCTCGAGCGGCGTGCCGTTCCTGCAGCGGGCGCTGCAGCTCACCTTCTTCCCCGAGCTGTTCGCCGTGCGCACCGAGATCGGCCGCTGACGTGCACGCCGACCCCTTCGCGCTGCGTGAACTCCTCGGGCCGTCCGCGGCCCTCTGCCGGCGAGCGCTCACCGGCGAGCAGGGCGTCTCGCTCCCGGCGTTCACCGATCACCACGTCCACCTGCACCTGATCGACGGATCCGCCCTGCCCGCCGGCGGCATCGCCGCGGTGGTCGACCTCGGCGGCGACCCGGTCGCACTCGCGCGCAGTGAGCACGACGGCATCCCCCGCGTCTCATATGCCGGCGCCTTCCTCACCGTCCCCGGCGGCTATCCGTCGGGTCGGTCGTGGGCGCCGCCCGAGACGGTGCGCGAGGTGAACGACCCGTCGACGCATCCGGGCGTGCCGGGCGGTGCGGCGACGGCGGTCGACGAACAGGCCTCGTTCGGGGCGTCGGTGGTGAAGGTGGTGCTCCACGCGGACACGGGACGAACGATGGATGCCGCAACCCTCGCCGCGATCGTCTCGAGTGCGCGCGAACGGGGTCTGCCTGTCGTGGCCCACGTCGAGGGCACAGGCACGGCGCGGATGGCAGTGGATGCCGCCGTCGACGTGCTCGCCCACACGCCGTTCAGCGAGGAGCTGAGCCCGCGCCTCATCGGCCGTGCGATCAACGACGGGCAGCGGTGGATCTCGACGCTCGACATCCACCGCGACGACGCGGCCGCGGCCGCGATCGCCCGCACCAACCTCTCGATCTTCGCCGCGGCCGGGGGCACCGTGCTCTACGGGACCGATCTCGGCAACGGCGACCTGCCCCTCGGCGTCGATGTGCGCGAGCTCGAAGCACTCGAGGCCGCCGGCATCCGCGGGGGTGCGCTCATCCAGACGCTGACCGTCCCGTGGCCCGCCGCCGACGCACTCGGGGGCGTGGCGACGTTCATCGCCGGCGATCCGCCTGCCGGGTCCGCCGACGTCGCACGTTGGCTCGGTGGCGCGACCGTCGTGCCCATCGAGGAGCTCATCCATGACGACCACTGACACGGATGCCGAGGCGAAAGCCCTCGACGCCGCCGATCCCCTGCGCGGCTTCCGCGACCGCTTCGTCGGCGCCGAGTCATCGCTCGTGTACTTCGACGGCAATTCGCTCGGGCGCCCGCCGCGCGCGAGCGTCGACCGGCTCGCCGCGTTCGTGACCGACGCGTGGGGCGGGCGCCTCATCCGCGGCTGGGACGAATCGTGGATGGACCTGCCCTTCGCGATCGGCGACGAGATCGGCCGCACGGCGATCGGCGCGGCATCGGGGCAGACCGTGATCGGCGACTCGACCACCGTGCTGCTGTACAAGCTGATCCGCGCGGCGTTCGACGCGCAGCACGCCGCCGACCCCGAGCGCGTCGAGATCGTCGTCGACCGCGACAACTTCCCCACCGACCGCTATCTGGTCGACGGCATCGCGCGCGAGCGCGGCGGCTCGGTGCGCTGGATCGACGTCGACCTCACGGCCGGCGTCACCGCCGAGGCGCTCGAGGCTGCGGTCGGCCCGCGGACCGCTGTGGTGGTCCTCTCGCACGTCGCCTACCGGTCGGGGTTCCTCGCCGATGCCCCGGCGCTCACCCGGATCGCCCACGACGCCGGCGCGCTGATCCTCTGGGACCTCTGTCACTCCGCGGGCTCGGTGCCCGTCGAGGCCGATGCGTGGGAGTTCGACCTCGCGGTGGGCTGCACGTACAAGTACCTCAACGGCGGCCCGGGCTCGCCCGCGTTCGCCTACGTCGCAACGCGTCACCAGCGGGCCCTCGCCCAGCCGATCCAGGGCTGGATGGGCTCGGCCGACGTCTTCGCGATGGGCCCCGACTACCGACCCGCCGACGGCATGCGCCGGTTCCTCTCGGGCACGCCGCCGATCGTCGGCATGCTCGCGATGCAGGACACGCTCGCGATGATCGCGGATGCCGGCATCGACGCCATCCGCGTCAAGTCGATCGCGCTGACGGAGTTCGCCGTGCGCGTCGCCGATGCCGAACTGACCCCGCTCGGGGTCAGTGTCGCGTCGCCGCGCGACTCGGCGTGGCGGGGCGGTCATGTGACGCTGTCGCACCCCGCCATGCGCGAGGTGACCGCGCGGCTGTGGTCGGGCGACGTCATCCCCGACTACCGCGACCCGGGGGGCCTCCGGATCGGCCTGTCACCGCTGTCGACGAGCTTCGGCGAGACGCTCGCGGGGCTCCGCTCGGTGCGCGACGCCGTCGCGGCTCTCGCGCGCTGAGAGGCCGTCGCCCGGCGACTGTCCACAGGGGTACGGGCACGCGAGGGCACTGACCTACACTGGCGCGATGACCACCGGCTCTCCCGACGCGGTCGGGGCCGCGGCATCCGTCCCCGCCCCGCCTCGCCTCACGCGAGGCACGATCGCGCGTTACGCAGTGGGCTCCCTCGGCACCGGCGGCTTCGCGACGCTGCCGGGGCTCGTGCTCACCTACTACCTCACCGACTCGCTCGGGGTCGCCGCCCTCGTCGCCGGGCTCGTGATCGCCGTGTCGAAGGTGTGGGACGTCATCATCGACCCGATCATCGGTGCCCTCACCGATCGCGACCTCGCCCGCCACGGCACGCGCCGCCGGCTGATGCTGATCGGCGCGATCACGCTTCCGGTGCTCTTCGCCCTCACCTTCGCCGTGCCGCCGGCACTCGGACCCGCGGTAGGCGCGATCTGGGTGCTCATCGCCTTCACCCTCACCGCGACCGCGTTCAGCCTGTTCCAGGTTCCCTATATCGCGCTGCCGGCCGAACTCACCCCCAGCTACGACGAGCGCACGCGCCTGCTCACGTGGCGCGTCGTGATGCTCACGCTCGCGATCCTCGTGTTCGGCGCGGGCGGCCCCGCGCTCCGCGGCGCGGCCGACGACCCGGTCATCGGCTATCTCGTCATGGGGATCGTCGCCGGCCTCGTGATCGGGGCCGGGATGCTGATCGCGGTCACCGTCGCGCGGCGCCCCGTCAACACCCCCGGGGTCGCACCGGTCGCGCCGGTCGTCGACCGCACGGGCATCCGCGAGCACTATGCCGCCGGCATCCGCTCCCTCCGGCGCAGCCGGCCGTTCCGGCTGCTGCTGTCGACGTTCGTGCTGCAGGCCCTCGCGACCGGGCTCATGCTCGCCGGCGCGCAGTATGTCGCGACGTGGGTGCTGCAGTCGGAAGACGCCGTCACGCTGCTGTTCGTCGCCCTCATCGCGCCTGCCCTGTTCGCGGCCCCGGCGTGGGGGGTCGTCGCGCGGCGCCTCGGCAAGGAGCGCACCTTCGCGATCGCGAGCGTCGTGTTCGCGATCGCCGCCCTGTCGATCGTCGGGGTGCTGTGGGCGCCGGGCGCCTGGATCTACGCGCCGGTCGGGATCGCGGGCATCGCGTACGCCGGCATGCAGTCGCTGCCGATGGCGATGCTGCCCGATGTGATCTCGCACGACGGGCGCACCCACGGCCCCGGGCGCGCCGGAGCGTTCAGCGGGGTGTGGACGGCGGGCGAGACCGTCGGCTTCGCCCTCGGCGCGACGACGCTGTCGATCATCCTCGCGGTGACCGGGTACGTGTCCTCAACGGCATCCGAGGTCGTCACGCAGCCCGACGCCGCGATCACCGGCATCGTCATCAGCTTCAGCGTCGCACCCGCGGTGCTCATCGGACTGAGCCTCATCGCCCTTGCGCGCTACCCGCTGCGTCGGGGCGACATCGAGTCGCACGGTTCCCCGGATTCCGTGTCAACAGGCGACATAGACTGAGACACCCCGCCCGAAGGAGAGCGCCTGTGCCGAACGCCGCCCCGTCCCCCGCGAAGGCGCCGCGCGCCCAGGCCGCAGCGCCCGCGCTCGAAGACGCCGTGCGCGAGCACCTCGACGCCGAGATCGCGCTTCTGCGGCGGGGCGCCGCGACCTGGCCGCACCTCACGCTCGCCCAGCGCGCGAAGCTGCTCTCCGGACTCCACGCCGCAGTCTCGGCCGTCGCCGAGGAATGGGCCGACGTCGCGGCGACCTCGAAGGGCCTCGAGCCCGGCCACCCGCTCCGCGGTGAGGAGTGGCTCTCGGGTCCGTACGCGGCGCTCGTCGCGATCGACGCGTACCGCACGACGCTGCGGACCCTCGCGAAAGGCGGGTCGCCGCTGGACGCAGTGAAGACGGAGCCAGCCCCCGGAGACCGCCTCAAGGCCCACGTGTTCCCGATGAGCGCGATGGACGGCGTGCTGCTGTCGGGCTACACCGGCGAGGTGTGGTTTGAGCCGGGCGTCACGCGCGACGAGGCGGTCGCGGCGGCAGGCCTCGGCCAGCTCACCCCGACCGACGGCGGTGGAGTGGGCCTCGTCCTCGGCGCCGGGAACGTCACCTCGATCCCGATCCTCGACGTGCTGTACGAGCTCCTCGCCCACAACCGCGTCGCGCTGCTCAAGGTCAACCCCACGCAAGACGCCCTCGTCCCCGCCTTCGAACGGGCACTGGCCCCGCTCATCGAACCCGGGTTCGTGCGCATCGTGCGCGGCGGCGGCGAGGTCGGGGCGTATCTCACGACCCATGCCGGCATCGACCACGTGCACATCACGGGCGCCGCCCCGACCTTCGACGCGATCGTGTGGGGGCCGGGATCAGGCCCCGGCGCCGCGGCGACCGCCCGCCGGCGGCGCGAGGACCGGCCGAAGCTCAAGAAGCCGATCAGCGCGGAACTCGGTGGTGTGTCGCCCATCATCGTCGTGCCCGGCCGCTGGTCCGATGCCGACCTGCGGTTCCAGGCCGAGCACATCACGACGATGCGGCTCTACAACTCCGGGCACAACTGCATCGCCGGGCAGGTCGTCATCATGAGCTCGGAGTGGCCACAGCGCGAGGCCTTCCTCGCAGCGCTCCGCGATGCATACGACGCGGCACCGCAGCGCCCGGTCTGGTACCCGCACAGCGAGGGGCGGCTCGCGGGTGCGGCATCCGACTATCCCGACGCCGCATGGTGCGCCGGGGGCACGCGCGCGCTGGTCGAGATCGGCCCGGGGGACGACGCCGCGGCCCTCCAGTCCACCGAGTACTTCGCGCCCGTGCTGGGGGTCGTCTCGCTCCCCGGCAACGGACAGGAGTTCCTCGATGCGGCCGTCGCCCACGCGAACGACGAGCTCGCCGGCACGCTGGGCGCGAATCTGCTCATCGACCCGGTGACCCAGGCGGCGCTCGGCGACGGCTTCGAGCGCGCCGTCGCGGCGCTGCGCTACGGGTCTGTCGCGATCAACTCGTGGACCGGCTTCGTCTTCCTCATCCCGACCCTCACATGGGGCGGGTTCCCCGGAGCGAGCCTGCAGGACGTGGAGAGCGGCATCGGCATCGTGCACAACGCCCTGCTGCTCGACCGGGTCGAACGCTCCGTCAGCCGCGGACCCTTCCGGCCCTTCCCCCGCTCGCTCGACCCGCAGGCGCTCGGCGCGTCGAACGGGGCGAGCCTCTCGGTGCTGCCCAAGCCCCCGTGGTTCACGTCGTCGCGCACGGGCGCCACTGTGAGCGAGGGCTTCACGCGCTTCCGCATCGACGGCCATCTCGGTCGCCTCGTCGGCACGCTCGTGCAGGCGTTCCGCGCGTGAGGGGCGCGCGGACGCGCAGGCGGTTCGGCGCGGACGGCCTCACCGCCGACTTCATCGTGGTCGGGGCGGGATCGGCCGGCGCGGCCGTCGCCGCACGGTTGAGCGAAGACCCCGCGGTCACGGTGCTGCTGCTCGAGGCGGGCGGACCCGACAGGGCGCTCGAGCTGCACGTGCCGGCGGCGTTCTCGAAGCTCTTCCGAGGTGAGAACGACTGGAACTACGACACCGTGCCGCAGGAGCACCTCGAGGGGCGAACCGTCTTCTGGCCGCGGGGCAAGACGCTCGGCGGTTCGTCGTCGCTCAACGCGATGATGTGGGTGCGCGGCTTCGCGGCGGACTACGACGAGTGGGCGGATGCCGCAGGCCCGGCGTGGTCGTGGGATGCGCTCGTCCCCGCCTTCCGCCGCGTCGAACGCACGCAGGATCCGGTCGATGAGACGCAGGGCACCGACGGCGCTCAGGCCGTCGAGCATCAGCGCGACCCCCGCCCGCACACCGCGGCGTTCCTCGAGGCCGCGCGCGAGGCGGGCTATGCCGTCACCCCCGCGAACCTGCCGTCGGGGCAGGGCTTCTCGCAGACCATGGTGTCGCAGCACCGCGGTGCGCGGGCGTCGACGGCCGACGCGTACCTCCGCCCGGCCGCCGGGCGCGCGAACCTGCGCGTGGTCACCGGCGCGCTCGCACGACGCGTGACGTTCGCCGCGGCTTCCGGATCCTCGCCCGACGCGCCCGCGACACCCCGCGCGACCGGCGTCTACGTCGAGATCGGCGGCGTCACGCGCCACGCGCTCGCGCGGCGCGAGGTGGTGCTGTGCGGCGGGGCGGTCAACACACCGCAGCTGCTGATGCTGAGCGGGATCGGCCCCGCAGGCCACCTCGCCGAGCACGGCATCCCGCTCGTCGCCGACGCTCCCGACGTCGGCTCGAACCTGCAGGATCACCTCGTCGCGGGGCTCGCACCCGAAGCGCGCGGCGGCACGCTGTACACCGCCGAGCGACCGGCTCAGCTCGCACAGTACCTCGCGCGGCGCCGCGGCATGCTCACCTCGAACGTCGCCGAGGCGTACGGGTTCGTGCGGACACCCGTGGCCGATGACGCCGGCATGGCGGCCGGCCTCCCCGACATCGAGATCATCTTCGCCGCCGCGCCGTACGTCGGCGAGGGCCTCGTGCCGCTTCCGGCCGAAGGGATCACCGTCGGTGCGATCCTGCTGCGGCCGCGGAGTCGCGGAACGATCCGACTGGCCTCGGCCGACCCGACGGCGAAGCCCGTGATCGACCCCGGCTACCTCACCGACGCCGACGGCATCGACGAGAGGACGCTCCTCGCCGGCCTCGCCGCGTGCGAGCGCCTGATCGACACCGACGCTCTTCGGGGCGTGACGACCGGCGGGTGGATCCAGCCGGAAGGCGGCGGCGCGTTGACCCCGTCAGAACGCGCCGAGCTGTCGTTGCGCCGCTACTCGCACACGCTCTACCACCCGGTGGGCACGGCCCGCATGGGGACGGACGCCACCTCGGTCGTCGACCCCGAGCTGCGCGTTCGCGGCGTCGACGGACTCCGAGTCGCCGACGCGTCCGTCATGCCGACGGTGATCCGCGGCCACACGAACGCGCCCGCGATCGTGATCGGCGAGGTCGCCGCGGAGCTGATCCGCCGCGGCTGAGGCGGGCGGGCGCTGAGGCCTCGGCATCCGTCCCCTCCCTCTCCGCTCCGTGCCGAAAACCCGGCCGGTCATCCGACACGCCGGGTCGGAGACTCCGTCAACGGCGTGTCGCCGTCACCGAGCAGGTTTTCGGTACCGATGAGGGGAGTGCTGTGTCGCTCGTCACATCCGGTGTCTGCCGACGGCGAGATGACGCAGGATGCTGCGTGACGACGCCCAGAGTGCACTCTGCGTCATCTCGACCACGGATGCCGCCCACAACGGCGCCGAAACGACGCAGAGTGCTGGCTCGGAGCCCCCAGGCGACAAACCGAGTCGTCTCGGCGCCGACACCGAGACAAAGGTCACCGGCGTCCGGACTCCTGACAGAGACCGAGGGCCTCGGCATCCGTCCCCTCCGTCCATCCACCGTGTGCCGAAAACCCGGCCGGTCATCCGACACGCCGGGCCGGAGACTCCGTCAACGGCGTGTCGCCGTCACGGAGCAGGTTTTCGGTACAGAAGAGGGAATGGGGACGAAAGACGCCGGCGTCCGGGCTCCTGTTGAGAAGACCGGACGCCGGCGAAGGGGATGCTGAAGGGTCAGCGACCGCCGCGGCGGTTCGCGCCGTTCTGACGGACGACCGAGCCGACCATGAGCTTGCCGCCGCCGTTGCCGCCGCCCGAGGCGCGACGGCCCGGGGTGCGCGGGTTTCCGGCGGGCTGAGCGGAGCGGGTGTGACCGGCGCTCTGGTCCGAGCGCTGGCCGGCGCCTGCGCCGGCGCCCTGCTCGCCACGGCGTCGACCGCCCTGACCGCCCTGGCCGCCCTGACGGCTCTGGCCGCCCTGGCCGCCCTCGCGCGACGCGCGCTTGCGCTGAGCGTTCGCGCCCTGGCTGGTGCCGCCGCCGCCCGTGTTCTGCTGCTTCGGCGCGGGCGTGACGTAGGCCGCGACCTCACCGACGAGAGCTGTGACCTCGCTCGAGGTCGGCGTCACGAGGATCGGCTTCACCGAGATCGAGGCTGCGCGCAGCAGCTGGGCGACGTCTCGCTCCTGACCGGGCAGCACGAGGGTGACGACCGCGCCCTCGGCACCGGCGCGAGCCGTGCGGCCCGAGCGGTGCAGGTACGCCTTGTGCTCGGTGGGCGGGTCGACGTGGATGACGAGTTCGACGTCGTCGACGTGCACGCCGCGCGCGGCGACGTCGGTCGCGACGAGCACCTTCGCGGCGCCCGACGAGAATGCGGCGAGGTTGCGGTCACGCGCGTTCTGCGACAGGTTGCCGTGGAGGTCGACCGCCGGGATGCCCTGAGCGGTGAGCTGCTGGGCGAGGCGCTTGGCGTGGTGCTTCGTGCGCATGAAGAGGATGCGGCGACCGGTGCCCGAGGCGAGCGCCGAGACGACGTCCTTCTTGGCGTCGGCGTCGGCCATCGTGAAGACGTGGTGGGTCATCGCGGCGACGTGCGAGTTCGCCTCGTCGACCGAGTGCAGCACCTCGTTGCGCAGGAACCGCTTGACCAGCTTGTCGACCCCGTTGTCGAGGGTCGCGCTGAAGAGCAGTCGCTGGCCACCGGCCGGGGTGGCGCTGAGGATGCGCGTGACACCGGGGAGGAACCCGAGGTCGGCCATGTGGTCGGCCTCGTCGATGACGGTGACCTCGACGGCGTCGAGGCGCACGAAGCCCTGCTTCATGAGGTCTTCGAGGCGGCCGGGGCAGGCGACGATGATGTCGACGCCGGCGTTGAGGGCCTGCACCTGACGGTTCTGGCTCACCCCGCCGAAGATGGTGGTGGTGGAAAGGCCGTAGGCCTTGGCGAGCGGCTCGAGCACCGCGTTGATCTGGGTGGCGAGCTCGCGCGTCGGAGCGAGGACGAGGCCGCGGGGGCGGCCCTTCGAGCGGCTCATCGCGGCCGGGGCCGACGTGCGGCCGGCGCCGCCGAGGCGGGCTGCCATCGGGATCGAGAATGCGAGGGTCTTGCCGGATCCGGTCTTGCCGCGGCCGAGCACATCGCGGCCTGCGAGCGTGTCGGGGAGCGTGTCGACCTGGATCGGGAACGCGGTGGTCTTGCCGTCCGCAGCGAGGGCGGCGACGAGGGGCTGGGGCACGCCGAGCGTGCTGAAAGTGACATCAGTCATGAAGGGTGTTTTCTCCGGGCGCGTGACGCACCCTGATCGGTGGCCGGGGCGTCTTTCGCCCACGGGTCGCCGTACGAAAGTCAACAGCCGACGGCGTCCGGCGGGCGGGCCCGGGACGGCGGCGAGGGAAGCGTTCTACGACGCAAGAAGCGCGACGGAGCGCTGCAAGTGATTCGAGCCTAGCAGGGTGGCCTGTCAGTCAGCCGCGAACCGGTCGGTGGCGACCCGCAGCGCCGCGGCGATTCCCGGCTCGGATGCCGAGTGCGCAGCATCCGGAACCATCACGAGTTCGGCCTCGGGCCACGCCCGATGCAGGTCCCACGCCGTCATCGCGGGCGTGCACATGTCGAAGCGGCCCTGCACGATGACGCCCGGGATGCCGCGGATCGCCTCGACGCCGTCGATGAGCTGCCCCTCCTCGAACCACCCGGCGTTGAGGAAGTAGTGGTTCTCGATGCGCGCGAACGCGGTCGCCGCGGCCGGGTCTGTCATGGCGTCAACGAGTCCCGGGTCGGGGAGGAGCGTGAGGGTCGACGCCTCCCACTTCGACCACGCGACCCCGGCCGGGATGTGGACCGCGGGATCGGGGTCGGACAGGCGCCGGTGGTACGCCTCGATCAGGTGCGAGCGCTCGAGCACGGGGATCTGCGCGATGAAGTCCTCCCAGAGGTCGGGGAAGACCGCCGACGCACCGCCCTCGTAGAACCACTCGAGCTCGTGGCGGCGCAGCGTGAAGATGCCGCGCAGCACGATCTCCGAAACGGCGTCGGGGTGGGCCTCGGCATACGCGAGCGCGAGCGCGCTCCCCCAGGATCCGCCGAAGACCTGCCACGTCGTGATGCCGAGATTGCGGCGCAGCAACTCGATGTCGGCGACGAGGTGCCACGTCGTGTTGTAGCGGAGATCGGCATCCGCGTCGCTGGCGTGGGGAGTCGACCGGCCGCACCCGCGCTGGTCGAACAGCACGATGCGGTACTTCTCGGGGTCGAAGAAGCGGCGATGCCAGGGCGCCGTGCCGCCGCCGGGACCGCCGTGGAGGAACACCGCCGGCTTGCCGTCGGGGTTGCCGCTCTGCTCCCAGTAGACCCGGTTGCCGTCGCCGACGATGAGTTCGCCGGTCTCGTACGGCTCGATCGGCGGATAGAGGATGTCGTCGAGGTGTTCGTTCACAGGCTTCCCCCCGGAATGCCGAATGTGTCGCACGCGGAGACGCCCCCCTCGTACCCGGCCTCGAACCAGCGCTGACGCTGCTCGCTCGAACCGTGGGTCCAGCTCTCGGGGTTCACCGATCCCCCGGATTCCTGCTGGATGTGGTCGTCGCCGACCGTCTGTGCCGCGTTGATCGCGTCGGCGATCTGCTGACGCGTGGGGGCTGAAAGGAACGGGGTCCCGCTCTCGTCGACCTGCTCGGTCATCTGGCCCACCCACGCTCCGGCGAAGCAGTCGGCCTGCAGCTCGGTGCGGACGGCATTGCTGTCGGGCCCGCTGCCGTCGTTCGGATACCGGTCCATTACCCCGGTGATGTACTGCACGTGATGGCCGTACTCGTGGGCGAGCACATAGAGCTGCGCGAGCGGACCGGCCGACGCGTCGAACTGCTCGCGCAGCAGACCGAAGAACGTCGGATCGATGTACACGGTCTCTTCGGGCGGGCAGTAGAACGGCCCCGTCTGGTTCGACGCGGTGCCGCACTGGGTCTGGGCCGCCTGGTCGACGATGATCAGCTGCGGCTGCCGATATCCCTCGACCTCGCCGGCCCAGAACTGGTCGAGGGCGAGGGATGCCGCAGCCAGCCGGCAGTCGTCGTTCGCGTTCGCGTCGGCGCCGGTCTCGCAGTTCGCGATCTCGGACTCCTCGCCACCGCCCTGCGAGACGCCCGGAACGAACTCGGTCAGGTCGGTGCCGGTGAACAGGCTGAGCAGCAGCACGGCGATCGCGCCGATGCCCGCGACACCGCCGCCGGCGACCGCGATCCCCGCTCCGCGACGCCGCGCCGTGTTGCCCCCGACGCGCGCATTGTCGTTGAACGTCATGCGCACACGGTATCGCGCGCGACGTTCCCGGCGCGGAACCTTGACACGGCAATAGGCTCAGTGCATGGTGAGCGCTCCGACGACCGTCACGATCACCGGCGCCGGCGGGCAGATCGGCTACGCACTGCTGTTCCGCATCGCCGCCGGCGACATGCTCGGCCCCGACAGGCCGGTGCGCCTGAGGCTGCTCGAGATCCCGCAGGGCATGCGTGCCGCCGAAGGCGCCGCGCTCGAGCTGCAGGACTGCGCGTTCCCGCTGCTGCACGGCGTCGAGCTGAGCGACGACCCTCGGGTCGCGTTCGACGGATGCCGCATCGGCATGCTCGTGGGCGCACGGCCCCGCGGCCCCGGAATGGAACGCGCCGACCTGCTCGCCGCGAACGCCGGCATCTTCGGCCCGCAGGGAGCGGCGATCGGAGCGGGCGCAGATCCCGGTGTTCGCGTCGTCGCGGTCGGCAACCCCGCGAACACGAATGCGCTCATCGCCGCGGCATCGGCGGCCCCGGACGTCCCTGCCGACCGGTTCTCGGCGCTCACGCGCCTCGACCACAATCGCGCGGTGGGTCAGCTCGCAGCCGCCCTCGGCGTCGGCGCCGACGCGATCGCGGGCGTGACGATCTGGGGAAACCACTCCGCCACCCAATTCCCCGACGTCGCGCACGCGACAGTGCACGGCGAGGACGGCGAGTGGATGCCGGTGGCTTCTGCGCTGGCCGAGCGACTCGGCGGCACGGCGGCCGCGGCCGCGTGGCTCGACGACGAGTTCATCCCCCGCGTCGCCCGCCGCGGCGCGGAGATCATCGAGGTACGCGGATCGTCGTCGGTCGCATCCGCGGCGAATGCGACGATCGAGCATGTCCGCAGCGAAGAGCTCGGCACCGGCAGCACGTGGACGTCGGCCGCGGTCGTGTCGCACGGCGAGTACGGCGTGCCCGAAGGGCTGGTCTCGTCGTTCCCCGTCACCTCCGACGGCTCGGGCTACCGCATCGTGGAGGGTCTCGAGCTCGACGAGCGATCGCGCGCGCGGGTGTCGGCATCCGTCGCCGAACTCGTCGCCGAGCGCGACGCCGTGCGCGCCGCGGGCCTGCTGCAGGCGTGATGGAAGCGCTCGTCCTCGTCCTGCTCGGCATGATCGTCATCGCGGTGGCGACGGCGATCGCCCCGCGCATCAACATCGCCGGGCCCCTGATCCTCGTGCTCGTGGGCATCGGCGTGGGGCTGCTGCCGTTCGTGACCGTTCCCGAGATCGACCCGGAGTGGATCCTGGTGGGCGTGCTGCCGCCGCTGCTGTACTCGGCGGCGGTGGCGCTGCCGGCGATCGAGTTCCGCCGCGACTTCGGACCCATCGCCGGGCTCTCGTTCCTGCTCGTGATCGTCAGCTCGATCGTGCTCGCGATCTTCTTCGTCATGGTGATCCCGGGCATCAATCCGGCGATCGCGGTGGCCCTCGGCGCGATCCTGAGCCCGACCGACGCGGTGGCGACGTCGATCGTGAAGCGCCTCGGCGTCTCGCGCCGCGTCGTGACGATGCTCGAGGGCGAGAGCCTGCTCAACGACGCCACCGCGCTCGTGCTGCTGCGCACGATGATCGCGGCCGCCGCCCTGGCGCTCGGCACATCGTCCACCGGCGACGATTCCGAACTGGGCGTCGGCTTCTTGCCGGCCTTCGTGTGGGGCGTGCTCGTCGCCGTGGTCGTCGGCGGGATCGTCGGGTACCTGCACCTCCGGCTCCGGGCGCTCATCGGGCACTCCGCCGCCACCACCGCGGTCGGGTTCACGGTGCCGTTCATCGCCTACATCCCCACCGAGCAGCTCGGCGGGTCGGGGCTCGTCGCCGCGGTCGTCGCGGGCATCGTGACCGGCCAGGGCGCCGCCCGCTGGTTCACCCCCGACCAGCGGATGTCGGACGAGCACAACTGGCGCACGATCGAGCTCGTGCTCGAGGGCGCGGTCTTCCTCGTGATGGGGCTCGAGCTCAAGGAGATCGTCGAGGGCAATCTCGAAGACCACGACGGCATCGGCACGGGGCTCGGGATCGCGATCGGGGCGCTGGCGCTGATCCTCATCGTGCGCGGCGCCTACGTCGCCGTGCTCGTGTGGGCGCAGAGCAGGCGAGCTCGGGGCAGGCAGCGCCAGCGGCTCGAGGAGCTCAGCGAACGGATCGACGACGTCGCGGCCGGGCGAGTGCAGCCACCCGAGGGCGGGGGCCGGGGCCGACGCGCGCGGCGGGAACGACGGCGGGAACGTCGGGTCGGCGACGAGGCGCACAAGCAGCGGCGGATCGATTCGATGCGCGGTCGCATCTCGCGCGCGCTCAGCGACCTGAACTACTACGAGGCCTCGCCCCTCGGCTGGAAGCACGGCGTCATCATCGTGTGGGCGGGCATGCGCGGTGTGGTGACCCTCGCTGCAGCCCAGACGCTCCCCCGCGACGAGACCCCCGATCGCGAACTGCTCATCTTCATCGCGTTCGCCGTCGCGGTGGGCAGCCTCATGCTGCAGGGCTTCACGCTGCCGTGGGTCGTGAAGATCCTGCGCCTCGGCGGCTCGAGCGCCGAGAGCCTCGACCGTGCCGAGCAGTCGGCGCTCGACGACGAACTGCGCGAGGCCGCTGCCGCCGCGCTGGCGAGCGAGAAGCTGCGCCGGCGCGACGGCACTCCGTTCCCCGACGAGATGCTCGAGCTTGTCGGCGCGCGGATGCTCGAGCCACCCGACGACGAGACCTCGACCAAGGCGCAGGACGCGCTCGAACTGCGCCTCGCGCTGATCGAGGCGATGCGGATGCGGTTGACCGCCGTGTCGTCCGGCGGCGCGTACAGCACCGCGGCACTGCGTCATGCGCTCGCCGAGCTCGACGCGGACCAGCTCAGCCTCGAACTGCGGCTGGGCGACGACGACTGATGGTTGGGCGCGGGCGCCGGCACGGGTGAGAATGGAGCGGAGCGAAGGGGCGGCTGACATGGGCGAAGTCACCGAGGCGGAGGATCCCACGAGGACGGATGCCGCCACCCTGCGCCCGCGCGACGCCGGCGCAGCCGAGACGGCGCCCATCCACCTGCCGCACGCCGCCGCGGAATGCCCGAAATGCTTCACCGAACTCCAGCGCGATCGCGACTGGTGGCAGGCCCGTCCCTCCGGCTCGCGCCTGGTGGGCCTCGTCGTCTCGCGCGACGACATGCCGTCGGTCGTGACGCAGCGTGACGAGCTCACGCGCTTCGGCGTGCCGATCGAGGGGTTCCGGCATCCGGCCCCCGAAACGCTCGAGTCGTGGGAGGAGCGCCTCGTGCGCCTGTTCGGGCGGCTGGGGCGCGGAGATGTGCTCGTCGTCACCAACGTGCACGCACTCGGCCGCGACATCGACGAGGAGACGCGCACCGTCGCCGAACTCCACCGCCGCGGTGTCGTGGTGAAGGTGCTGAGCCACGGCGGCAAGCACCTGTACGACGCCGGGCGCTGACGCGGATCAGGCCCCGACGTATGCCTTGAGGTGCTGGGCGGTGAGCGTGTCACCCCGCGCGATCAGGTCGGCCGGCGTCCCCTCGAACACGATCGTGCCGCCGTCGTGGCCGGCCCCCGGTCCGATGTCGATGATCCAGTCGGCATGCGCCATCACCGCCTGGTGGTGCTCGATGACGATGACGCTGTTGCCCGCCGCGACGAGGCGGTCCAGCATCCCGAGCATGTTGTCGACGTCCGCGAGGTGGAGGCCCGTCGTGGGCTCGTCGAGCACGTAGATCGCACCCTTCTTCGCCATCGAGATCGCGAGCTTGAGCCGCTGGCGCTCACCGCCGGAGAGCGTGTTGAGCGCCTGGCCGAGCGTGATGTAACCGAGGCCGACGTCGATCATGCGCACGAGCGTCGTGTGTGCCGGGCCCTTGGTGATGAACTCGGATGCCTCGGCCGCCGACATCGCGAGCACCTCGGCGATGTTCTTGCCGTCGAGCGTGTACTCGAGCACCTCGTCGCTGAAGCCCGAGCCGTTGCAGAGCTCGCACAGGGTCTCGACGGTCTGGGTGAACCCGAGCGTCGTGATGATGACACCGAGCCCCTTGCAGGCCGGGCACGCACCCTCGGAATTCGCGCTGAACAGGCCCGGCTTCACACCGTTCGCCTTCGCGAAGGCGGCGCGGATCGCGTCGAGGATCCCCGTGTAGGTCGCGGGGCTGCTGCGCCGCGACCCCTTGATCGGCGCCTGGTCGACGACGACGACATCGTCGAAGGCCGGCACGTTCCCGTGGATGAGCGAGGACTTGCCCGACCCCGCGACGCCGGTGACGACCGTGAGGATGCCGAGCGGGATGTCGACGTCGACGTTCTTGAGGTTGTGCTGCGTGGCACCGCGGATCTCGAGCGCGCCCTTCGCCGTGCGGGTCGACTCCTTGACCTTCGCCCGATCGTCGAGGTGGCGGCCCGTGATGGTGCCCGAAGCGCGGAGGCCCGCGACATCGCCCTGGTACTGGATCTCGCCGCCCGCTCGCCCGGCCCCGGGCCCCAGGTCGACGATGTGGTCGGCGATCTCGATGACCTCCGGCTTGTGCTCGACGACGAGCACCGTGTTGCCCTTGTCGCGGAGGAGCTTCAGGAGCGCGTTCATGCGCTGGATGTCGTGGGGATGCAGACCCGCAGTCGGCTCGTCGAACACGTAGCTGATGTCGGTGAGGGCAGAGCCGAGGTGCCGGATCATCTTCGTGCGCTGCGCCTCGCCGCCCGACAGCGTGCCGGACGAGCGGTCGAGCGACAGATATCCGAGCCCGATGTCGACGAACGAATCGATCGTCGCGCGCAGGCTCGCCATGAGCGGACCGACCTCGGCGTCATCGATCGTCGCGAGCCACTCGGCGAGATCGGTGATCTGCATCGCCGCGGCGTCCGCGATGTTCACGCCCTTGATCTTCGACGAGCGAGCGCCCTCGTTCAGGCGCGAGCCGCCGCAGTCGGGGCACGCGGTGAACTTCACGGCACGGTCGACGAACGCGCGGATGTGCGGCTGCAGTGAATCGCGGTCCTTCTGCATCATCGACTTCGTGAGCTTGGGGATCAGCCCCTCATAGGTCATGTTGATCGCCTGGATCTTGACCTTCGTCGGCTCCTTGTAGAGGAAGTCCTGCAGCTCCTGCTCGGAGTAGTCCTTGATCGGCTTGTCCGGGTCGATGAATCCCGACTCGGTGAAGCCCTTCACCATCCAGCCGTCGACGTTGTAGCCGGGAATCGTGAGCGCACCCTCGTTGAGGGACTTCTCGCGATCGAACAGTTCGTCGAGGTCGATGTCGCTCGCCTCGCCGATGCCTTCGCACCGTGGGCACATTCCGCCGGTGATCTCGAACGAGCGGCGCTCCTTGACGGTCTTCCCGCCCTTCTCGAACGTGACGGCGCCCGCCCCCGACACCGAGGGGATGTTGAACGAGAACGCCTGCGGCGACCCCACGTGCGGCTGGCCGAGACGGCTGAAGAGGATGCGGAGCATGGCCTGCGCGTCGGTCGCAGTGCCGACGGTCGAGCGGGAGTTCGCACCCATCCGCTCCTGGTCGACGATGATCGCGGGGCTGACGTTCTCGAGGGCGTCCACCTCGGGGCGGCTGAGCTGCCCCATGAACTGCTGCACGAAGGTCGGATAAGTCTCGTTGATGAGGCGCTGCGACTCGTTCGCGATCGTGCCGAACACGAGCGAGGACTTGCCCGAACCGCTCACCCCCGTGAAAACCGTGAGCCGGCGCTTGGGGATGTCGACGCTGACGTTCTTGAGGTTGTTCTCCCGCGCCCCCACGACGCGGATCTGCTCGTGGGAATCGGCGATGTGGGTTCCGGGTGCCTCAGCCATGGCGTCCTCTCGATCGGTTGCGACCCTACATTGTGCCTGCGACTGCGGACACGATGCTTCCTGAATCCTGCTCGTGTGGCGTCAGGCCGCGGACTCGGACGCCGCCGCGGGCTCGACCGCGAAGTTGTCGCGGAAGAGGCAGGTCGGGTCGTACGCCGCCTTGATCGCGCGCAGCCGCGCGAGCGTCGCGGGCGGGAACGCCTCTCCGATGCGCTCGGGGCGCTCCGACGAATCGAAGCTCAGGTACATGCCGGCCGTGTGCTCGGCGAGCGTCCGCCACTGCGCGTCGAGGCGCTCCGGGTTCGACCCGAGCGCGACGACGGAGAAGTTCGCCGACCGGTGGGCGTACGCCGTCGCATCCTCCGGGACGTCGGCGACAGCCCCGCCCACCGCGCGCAGCTGGAAGAACGGGACGGCACCCGAGGACAGCATCCGCGACACCGCTTCGGCGAAAGCCGGCGTGACATGTTCGATGAGCGCCGACCGCGAGTGGGGTTCTCCCGCGCCGTGCTGCGGGCCGAGGTCGGCGTTGGCCATGACCTGCGGGTAGGACGCGAGCTGGACGGACTGCTGCACGAGCGGCGCAAGCTCGGCGAACGGCTGGAGACGCGCGATGATCGTGTCGGGGTCCTCGGAGTCGACGACCCCGTACAGCTGCACGACCTGTGGCTGACCCGGGCGCGGGCCGCCGGCGAGGAGGAAGATCGTGAGGTCGCGCGCTGCGGATTCGACGATCCGTCCGTACCCCTCGAGGAAGCCGGCGACGTCGTCGACCTGGAACGCCAGCTGCGCCCAGCCGACCTGTCCGACCTCGTCGACCTCGAACTCGAACGCGGTCACGATCCCGACGTTGGCGCCGGCTCCGCGCACGGCCCAGAACAGGTCGGGTCGTGTGTCGGCATCCGTCCGTACGATCGAGCCGTCGGCGAGCACGACCTCAGCGGCGCGCAGGTGGTCGATCGTGAGCCCGTGCTCGCGCGCGAGGAAGCCGATGCCGCCGGCCGTGGCCAGCCCGCCGACCCCGACGCCGCCGTAGTCGCCCGATGAGAGCGCCCAACCGTGCTCACCGAGCGCGGCCGCGACCTCCGTCCATCGCGCGCCGGGGCCGATGCGCACGCGCCGGGTGGCAGTGTCGAGCACCTCGATCGCGTTGAGGTGGCGCAGATCGATGACGATCCCGCCGTCGTTGGTGCTGCGGCCGCTGATGCCGTGGCCGCCGCTGCGGACCGAGAGGGCGGCATCGGGATGCCGCCCTGCGAACGCGACGGCCTCCGCGACCTGCGCAGGCGACGTGGGCTGCAGGACGATCCCGGGCGAGCCGCCGCGCATGTAGGTGGAGCGCACGTCGGCGTAGCCGAAGTCGCCCGGCTCGATCGCCGCGAGCCCCGCGGGCACATCGTCGTACGCGATGCCGTCGCGGCGTGCAGCCAGCGCGGCGGCGGAGCGGTTCGACGCAGCGGGCGTGCCGTTGGCGATGCGCTCGCGCGCCACGAACTCGCGCACCGCCGGCGCGACCTCCTCGCCGAACGTCTGGAGCAGACCGGGATCGTCGCCCGCGAGGATGAACGTCGAGATGCCGTCGTCGATCGCGAGCTGTGCGAGGCGCTCGGCGAACTCGCGTGGGTCGGCCGCGAGCTGCCCGACGTTGAGCAGGCGGCGGATCTCGCGCGGGTCGCGGCCCACCGAGACGGCCGACTCGTCGATCGCGTCGTTGCCGCGGCCGAGGTCGCCCGGCTTCATGTAGCCGAGCGAGGGGAGCCAGCCGTCGCCCTTGCGCCCGGTGAGCGCGAGCATGCGGGGCTTGTACGCGCCGATCCAGATCGGGATGTCGTGGGCAGGACGAGGTCCGCGCTTCGCGCCGTGCACGCGGTGGTACTCGCCGTCGGTGAAGGCGCCGCGACGTTCGCTCGTGTCCCACAGTTCGCGGATGACGTCGATCGCCTCCGCAAGCGCGGTCACCGCCTGGCCGGGCGTGAGGCGTCCGCCGCCCATCGCCTCGATGGCGTCCCAGAATCCGCCGGCGCCGAGGCCGAGGTCGAACCGGCCGCCCGAGAGCAGGTCGAGGCTCGCGGCGCTCCGCGCCACGACGGCGGGCGGCCGCAGCGGCACATTCAGAACATTGGGGGCGATCCGGATGCTGCGCGTCCGCGCCGCCACGAACGACATGAGCGTCCACGTGTCGAGGAACGCCGGTTGATACGGGTGGTCCTGGAAGGTGACGAGGTCGAGCCCTGCTGCCTCGGCGGCCTGCGACAGGACGACGGGCGCCTCGGGGCGGGCGGCCGACGGGGTGATGAATGCGCCGAACTCGAGCGTGTGACCGTAGTCCATGTGGGTCCTCCGGCTACCGGGAACCGGCCCGATCCGGTATTCATTCCCCGTACGGGGCGGGCGCCTACGGGATCGGGAAGACTACGGTCGCCCCGGTGGGCACGGCCGATGTCACGATGCGCGTGTCGAAGGTCGCCAGCATCGCAGAATTGGATGCCGCGAGGTGGAGCAGGTAGGTGTCGGTCACCTGCGAGCTCGCAAGAAGTCGCTCGGTGTGCACCGAGCTGTCGAGCAGGCTGACCGAGTCGGCGAGGAACGCATGATCCGGCTGAGCCGCCAGACTCGCGAGGCTCGCCAGCACCACCGGCGCCGGCTGCGTGTTCGGGTACTTCGGATGGCTGATGACGCGCACGACGCCGTTCTGCACGGTAGGGCTGGTGTGCCACGGCGAAGGCTCGCGCGAGGCGAACCAGCGGTGGGCGCGATCGTGGTGCACATGGAGCGGATCGATCAGCGCGATCACGGCGTTGACGTCGAGGAGGTGCCGCGTCACGATTCGTCCCGAAGCGCATTGACGTCTTCGAGCTCGGCCCGCCCGGCCGTGGTGGCCGCGGGCAGCAGCACGATGCCGTTGCGGGTGCCGAACCTGCGCCGCTCCGTCAGGGTCGCGCGGGCGAGCTGCGACAGCGCCTCGCCGAGTGTCAGCCCTCGCGCGTCCGCGAACTGCTTCGCCGCGGCCAGAACATCGTCGTCGATCGTCAGAGTGGTGCGCATGCATCAAGCATCACGCATCACGCATCACGCGTCAACAGCTCGCCAGCATCCCTCCACGTGGTCGTCGACCATGCCCGAGGACTGCATGAGGGCGTACATCGTGGTCGACCCGACGAAGCGGAATCCGCGTTTGCGCAGAGACTTGCTCATCGCGTCGGACTCCGCCGTCGTCGCCGGAACCTCGGCGAACGACGTCGGGCGTTCCCTCGGCGCCGGCGCGAACGACCAGAGGAAGGCGTCCAGCTCGGCCGGCTGCATATCGAGCACGAGCCGGGCATTGGAGATCGTGGCGAGGATCTTGGCGCGGTTGCGGACGATGCCGGCATCCGCCATCAGCCTCTCGACGTCGGCCTCGCCGAACGTCGCGACCGTCTCGGGATCGAAGGCCGCGAACACCTCGCGGAACCGCGGGCGCTTGCGCAGGATCGTGATCCACGAC
Organism: Microbacterium sp. 2FI; assembly: GCF_005502885.1. Classification (GTDB taxonomy): domain Bacteria; phylum Actinomycetota; class Actinomycetes; order Actinomycetales; family Microbacteriaceae; genus Microbacterium. The sequence goes on along the minus strand of NZ_SCMR01000028.1, from coordinate 25,351 downwards.
AGCCCGGCCTGGAAACCCTCGAGGCTCATCTTCTCGTACAGAGCGCGGTCGCCGTGGAGCGGTCGGCCCCACTCCTCGTCGTGGTAGCGGCGGTACTCGGGGTCGTCGCCCACCCACGCGCAGCGGGCGATGTCGTCGGGACCGACGCGGAGGTCTGTGCTCACCGCGCCAGCCTAGGGTCGACCGCCGACACGAGCGCGCCGCCCGCTACTTCTTCTTCAGCGACTTCTCCGACACCGGCGCCTCGCCCGATGCGGCGAGCGCACGGTAGTACTCGCGGGCCTCGTCCTGCCGGGCACGCTCGGCGCCCGAGGCGATCGGTGCGCGCACGTGCTCGGGAGCGAAGCCGTAGGCGTCGACGAGGTCCTGCGCGTGGGGGCGCAGTCGCGCGGCGAGGCGATCGATGTAGCGCGAGACAGATGCCGCGCGCTGCGCCGACAGCCGGCCGTTGATCAGGTACCACGCGAGGTGCTTCTCGATGAGGTGCAGCCCGAACAGGTCGCGCAGCCACGTGAGCACCTGCTTGGTGTCGTCGTCGGCGATGGTGTTCACGCCGTCCGAGAACGCCTCCCACTGGAGCAGCTCGGCGTGGGCGCGGGCCGCCTCGATGAGCTCGGCCTGGTGGCTGTTGAAGAGGGCTGCGGCCTCGGCGGGCGACAGCTTGGATGCCGGGCGCAGCGCTCCCGCGACGTCGGAGACCATCTGCTCGACACGACCGGCGAGCAGCTCGTGCTGCTGTTCGGCGCGCAGACCCAGCTCGACCGAGCGTGCGGTCGAGCCGAAGTCGGCCACCGACTGGCCGAGCTGGCGCAGCCCCGCCCCGTGGAAGACGCGTCCGGCGGTGTGGCCGACGGCGTAGCGGGCGAGGGCGGCGGCATCCGCTCCCTTGAACTGCTTGGCGAAGTCCGAGAGAAGCCGCTTGCCGACGAGCTGCAGCAGCACGTTGTTGTCCCCCTCGAACGTGACGTAGACGTCGAGGTCCTGGTGGAGGCCGACCAGGCGGTTCTCGGCGAGGAAGCCGGATCCGCCGCACGCTTCGCGCGCCTCTTGGATCGTGTCCATCGCGTTCCAGGTCGACAGGGGCTTGAGAGCCGCCGCGAGGGTCTCGAGGTCCTCGCGCTCTTCGGACGTGTCGGTGCGACCCGAGAACACGCCGTCGAACTTCCGCAGCAGCTCGTCGTGCGCGAAGAACTGCGCGTAGTTCTGGGCGAGAAGGGGCAGCAGGCGCCGCTGGTGCTTGCCGTAGTCCAGCAGCACGACCTCGTCCGAACCAGAACCCGAGTCGAACTGGCGGCGCTGGCCGGCGTAGGTGAGCGCGATGTGGAGCGCGAGGGCGGATGCCGTGGTCGCGGCGCCGTCGAGCGACACGCGTCCCTGCACGAGCGCGCCGAGCATCGTGAAGAAGCGGCGGCCGGGGCTGGGGATGTCGCTCGTGTACGACCCGTCGGCGGCGACGTCGCCGTAGCGGTTGAGGAGGTTCCTGCGCGGAACCCGAACGTGATCGAAGTGCAGGCGCCCGTTGTCGATGCCGTTGAGGCCGCCCTTGACGCCGTCGTCCTCGCCGCCGATACCCGGCAGGAACACGCCGTCGTCGTCGCGCAGCGGCACGAAGAAGCAGTGCACGCCGTAGTTGACCCCGCCGGTGATGAGCTGCGCGAACACCGTCGCGGCCTTGCCGTGCAGGGCGGCGTTGCCGAGGTAGTCCTTCCAGGCGCCGCGGAACGGCGTGTGGATCACGAACTCCTCGGTCGCCGGGTCGTAGGTCGCGGTCGTGCCGATGGCCGCGACGTCGGATCCGTGGCCGGTCTCGGTCATCGCGAACGCGCCCGGGATCGACATGTCGATGATGCCCGGAAGCCACTTGTCGTGGTGCTCCTTGGTGCCCAGTTGGTGGACGGCCGAGCCGAACAGACCCCACTGCACGCCGGATTTGATCTGCAGGCTCGGGTCGGCGAGTACGAGCTCCTGGAAGCCGGCGATGTTCGAGCCGTTGTTCTCGAGGCCGCCGTACTCGGCCGGGAACGCGCGGCGCGAGCCGCCGTGCTGCACGAGGAGGTGCAGCTGGGTGAGCACACGCTCGCGGTGCTCGGCCATCGGCATCCCCTCGATGCGCCAGAACGCGGGGTCCTTGATCATCTCGCGCGCCTCGCGGCGCGTCTCGCCCCACGTTCCCAGCAGCAGGTTCGTCACGGCGTCGATGTCGATGCGCGGATCGGATGCCTCGGCGGCGGTGTGCGCGGCGGTGGGGGCGCCGCCGGCGGGCGTGCGGCGGCTCGTGGCGGGCTTGTGTGAACGGACGGCGGCGTCGGCCATGTGCCTCACCTTTCGGTGGAGTGGACAGGAGAAGTTCACTGTCGACCGTAGGACTCCCACAACCGCTTCCGAAACGGACTGGTGGATGCCTACAAGAACATCGCGCGACGCGCGGCCGCTCGATTGTGCGGAGTCCACACCGAGACCCACCGCACACGCAGAACGGAGGAGATCTGCAATCCGGAGGGTGCTTCGCGCACAGCGCGCCCTCCGTTTCGCATATCTCCTCCGAAATGCTTCGCCGTGGGACGCGGCCTACAGCTCCAGCCCGTGACCGAACCGGAACAGCGGGTCGGCGGTGTCGAACGGCACGTCGGGGCGGGATGCCGCGACCGCCGCCATCGAGCGCGGCAGATCGAACGGCAGGCGGCCCTTCGGCGCGGCCTCGCCGACGAGCACGTCGAGCAGGCCCATGGCGCTCACGCCCCAGTTGGCGGTCACGGCGGCTGCGGCGTCCACGATCTGCTCGAGGATCGCGGGGCGATCGAGCAGCACATCGACGACCGTCGGCACGGCGGCCGCGACCTCGGCGACATGCGCGAGCACATCGGCCGGGAAGTCGAGGGACCCTGCGTGGAAGAAGTTCTCGAACATCGACGCGCGCTCCTCGAACGGCGCCTGCAGGCGAAGCACAGCGATGTCGGCCTCGGCCGGTGTCGCGACGACCTTGCCGAACGCGGCCGCGACCTCGGGTGCGATGCCCTCGACGTAGAGCTTCAGTCCGCGCGCGAACGGCAGCACGCCGTCATTGGACAGCACCGTGATCGACGCGCGCTGCGCTGCCTCGCCCGCGGCGCGGAAGTCGTCGCGCCCGACGATCGCGTCGGCGGCGTCCTCGTCGACGAACGGGTTCTCGAAGAGGCCGAGCTCGAACTTCTCGCGCAGGATCCGGCGGGCCGACACGTCGAGCCGGTCCTCGGTCACCGATCCGTCCGAAACCAGCGAGAGCAGCAGCTCGGGGCACGCCTCGCCGCCGAACTGGTCGACACCGGCATCCAGCACCTTCTTCATGCGCTCGAGCGGGGTGAGCTCTTCGACGCCCCAAGCTCGCGCCGGGAAGGGCTGGCCGAAGATCTCGGCGTCGTTGATGAGGCCCCAGTCGGTGCACACGACGCCGTCGAAGTCGTAGCGCTCGCGCAGCAGCCCCGTGATGACCGACTTGTTGAAGCCGAAGCCGACCTCTTCGTACTCGGTGCCCACCGGCATGCCGTAGTAGGGCATGATCTGGCGTGTGCCCGCCTCGAAGGCCGCCTCGAAGGGCTTCAGATGCAGCTCGAACTGGCCGCCGGGGTAGACCTGCTCGCGGCCGTACGCGAAGTGGGGGTCTTCGCCGTCCCGTTGCGGACCGCCGCCCGGGAAGTGCTTCGTCATCGTCGAGACCGAACCCGGCCCGAACGACGAACCCTGGAACCCTCGGATGTACGCGGCGCCCATGCGACCGGCGAGCTCGGGGTCTTCGCCGAACGTCGCCGTCTGGCGCGCCCAGCGCGGCTCGGTGGCGAGATCCACCTGCGGGTGCAGCGCGACGCGCAGGCCGACTGCGGTGTACTCCTGGCGCGCGATGTCGGCGAAGCGCTCGACGAGCTCTTCGTCGCCGATCGCGGCGAGGCCCATGGTCTCGGGCCACTGCGAGAACGGCCCCGCCATGATCGCAGCCCCCGGGTTGTCGCTGAACGAGTGGCGCGGGTCGGTCGACAGCGTCACGGGGATTCCCAGACGAGTGGATGCCGCGAGCCGCTGCACCGCGTTCTGCCACGCGGCGATCTCTCGGCCGCTCGGAGCCGCGCCCAGCAGATTGAAGTGGGTCATGTGACGCTGCTCGACGAAGTCGACCGCCGACGGCGTCGCGAAGATCGGGTTGGGTGCCTCGAGGTCGCCGATGCCGATCATCGTGTGGAAGAAGAGCCCGGCCTTCTCCTCGATCGTCATCTCGGCCAGCAGCAGCTCGACCCGCTCGTCGACGGGTAGCGTCGCGTCGAGCCAGGGGCGTTCGATCTCGGATGCTGCGGGCGCCGCATCCGTCATCGTGGTGGTGTCGGTCATGGCTACTTCACTCCCTTGATGCGGTAGACGAGCACGGCGCCGGCAAGGGCGACGAGCGCGCCGAACAGGTAGTACGTCGTATACCCGCCGAGCGCGGTCGTCGCGCCGAACGCGATGATCGCGGGGGCGATGGCGGGCGCGATCGACTGCGGCAGGGCGTTGGCGATGTTGAGCACGCCGAGGTCCTTCGCGACGTCGTCGGGGTTCGGCAGCACCTGGGTCGCGAGGGCCAGGTCGACCGACATGAACGAGCCCGCGCCGAAGCCGATGATCGCCTGCGCGATGATCAGCGTCGTGATGTCGGGCGCGAAGGCGAGCAGCACGAGGCCCGCGACCATCACGACACCGGCGACCGCGACGAACGGGCGACGCTTGCCGATCTTGTCGGAGAGGATGCCGCCGATCGGCGCCGAGATCATCATCGCGGCCATCGAGGCGAGGTTCGCGATGAGGATGGTCGAGATTGCGGCCTGCTCGTCGAGCTCGAACTTCTCGGTCAGGTAGAAGGGCAGGAAGGTCGCGATGCCGGCGTAGCCGAACATCACGAGGAACTTCGTCAGCCACGTCCAGCCGAAGTCGGGGTGCTTCACCGGGTTGAAGACGAACGAGCCGAAGAACTGACCGACCGTGAAGCGCTCGGGCTTGACGGTGAGGCGGCGGTCCTTGAGCACCAGCACGAAGAGTGCGGCGAGCACCGTCGAGATGACAGCCGGCACGACGAAGCGCGCGAAGTCGTCGGAGAGGAGAGTCACCAGGAAGCTGCCGGTGAGGATGCCGATGGGGGTCGTGATGCCGATGATGCCCGACACCTTGCCGCGGCTCTGCGTCGGCACCTGGTCAGGGAGGGTCGCATTCGCGGCGGCGAGCACCGCGTTCATCGCGGCCTGTACGAGGCACCATGCGATGAGCACGACCCACACCGACTGTGCGACGCCGATGAGCGCGAAGCCGCCGAGGCCGACGAGTGCGCCGCCGAGGATCCACGGGCGGCGCATGCCGAAGCGCGACGTCGTCCGGTCGGACAGGCGACCGGCCAGCGGGTTCGCGATGAGAGCGAAGAGCGCTCCGACGCCCATCACGAGGCCGAGGCTGCCGGTGGCCTGCTCGGGGGTCTCGGAGATGTGCTGGATCTTGAACGCCATCGACACCATGACAGGCGTCAGAAGAGCGAGGTAGACCCCGAAGTTCACGGCGGCGAGTCCAGGCGTGTAACCGCGGGGCGTCTTGGCGGGTGTCGTGCCGGGGGCCTTGAAGCCCGTCGTGCCGGCGGCCGCGGCCGTCGCGGCGGGTGACAGCTCTGTCATCGGTGTCCTTTCACAGCGGTGTGATGCGCGAACGTCTCGCGCGGTGTGTCTCGAGTGAGAATACACGAAACCCGACCGTGTGGTAACTGAAACTAGACCGAGCGGTAATCAGAGAGAATGGACTCGACGCTCAGGGGGACCCCACGTGACCACGACGACCGCGACGACGCGAGGCACCGCGCGCAGTGCGCGTGCCGCAGAGACGCGCGCCGCGATCGTCGCTGCGGCGCGCGAGGCGTTCGTCTCGCGCGGCTACCGCGCCACGTCGCTGCGCGATGTCGCCGCGGCATCCGGCATCTCGCATCCGGGTCTCTTGCGCCACTTCTCGACGAAGGACGAGCTGCTGGCCGCCGTCGTCGCGCAGTTCGAAGCCGACAACGAGTCGCTGCTGCTCGAGAGCATGGTCGCCGACGAGCCCGGCGTGCTCAACTACGCCGCCGTCGCCCGTCACAACGCCGAGATCCCCGGCTACCTCGAGCTGTTCGCGGCGCTGACCGGCGAGGCGTCGACCACGACACATCCGGCGCACGAGCGGATGCGCGAGCGCTATGCGCGCCTGCGTGCGCTCGCGGCGACGGCGATCGAGGACGCGATCGCGCACGACACGGTCTCGGCCGATCGGGATGCCGAAGGCGAGGCGATCCGCACGGCCGCGGCGTGGGACGGACTCCAGGTCCTCGCGCAGTACCTGCCCGAGCGCATCGACATCGTCGGGCTGCTCGAGGATCACGAGGCGGCGGTGGCGCTGCCTGTGGGCTGGCGGGATGCCGACGATCCGGGTCCGCGTGCCGAGCGGGCGCCGGTGCCGGCGATGCCCGATCTCGCCCCGCCCGACGCCCTGCCCGAGGTGGGCTACCGGGTCGGGCGCGAGCGGCGCACCCGCATCGTCGCCGACGCGATGACCCTGTTCGCGAGCGAGGGGTACACCGACACGAGCCTGCGCGAGGTCGCCGAGAAGGTCGGGGTCTCGAAGTCGGCCCTGCTGCACCACTACCCCTCGAAGGAAGCGCTGCTGAGCGCCGTGCTCGCCGAGCGCGACCGCTCGATCAGTGCGCGCGAGTCCTACGAGCGGGCCGCCTGCGTGGCCGACGAGCTGCGCGGACTGCCGCGCGGCGCCGCCGACAACGCGCGCACCGCGCCCGGGCTCATCGAGGTGTACGCCGTACTCTCGTGCGAGGCGGTGCCGGGCGACCACCCGGCGCACGCCTACTTCGAGGAGCGCTACGCGCAGGTGCTCGAGCACTTCGCAGAGCTGCTCCGCCTCGCGCAGGCGGACGGCGATCTGCCCGCGCACCGCGACCCCGAGCGCGAGGCGGTCTGGCTCGTGGCGCTGTGGGACGGCCTGCAGTACCAGTGGCTCTACGACCGCGACGGCATCGACGTCGCCGAGCACCTCGAGGCGCACCTGAACGACCTGCTGCCGCGCGGGTAGGCGCGGGAGGCTGCACCCGCCGCGTCAGGCCGGGATCAGGCCGCCGCGATCACCTCGAGCACGGCCTCGCCGTAGGCCTCGCGCTTCTTGGCGCCGATGCCGCTGACCCCATCGAGGTCGGCGAGGCTCTCGGGACGCAGTTCGGCGAGTGCGCGGAGCGTCGCGTCGCCGAAGACGATGTATGCCGGAACGCCGAGCTCCTTCGCGACGGCCGCCCGCCACGCGCGGAGGGCTTCGAAGAGCGGCTGGTCTGCGGCATCCAGCGAATCGGATGCCGAGGCCTTGCGAACCCGTGTCGTCGACTGCCTGCCGAGCACGTCTCGCCGGAGGGGTACGGGGCCGGCGCCCCGCAGCACCTCGGCGGCCGGCTCGCCGAGGGCGAGCGTGCCGTATTCGCCCTGGGCGACGAGGATGCCGCGTGCCAGCAGCTGCCGGATGACACTGCGCCAGTCCTGCTCGCTGAGATCGGCGCCGAGGCCGTAGGTCGAGAGCGCGTCGTGTCCCTGCTGGCGGATGCGCTCGGTGGAGGCTCCGCGGAGGATGTCGATCAGGTGGCCCGCACCGAAGGCCTGCCCCCGCTCGCGCTGCAGGCGCACGATCGTCGAGAGCAGCTTCTGCGCAGGGATGAGCCCGTCCCACGTCTCGGGCGCCTCGAGGCACGTGTCGCAGTTGCCGCACGCGCCGGATTCCTGGCCGAAGTAAGCGAGGAGGTTCTGGCGGCGGCACGCGACCGTCTCGCACAGCGCGAGCATCGCATCGAGGTGCTGGCCGAGCCGCATCTTGTACGACCGCTCGCCGGGCGACATGTCGATGAGGCGGCGCTGCTGCACGACGTCGCCGAGCCCGTATGCCATCCAGGCCACCGACGGCTCGCCGTCTCGTCCGGCGCGACCGGTCTCCTGGTAGTACCCCTCGACCGACTTCGGCAGGTCTATGTGGGCGACGAAGCGCACGTCGGGCTTGTCGATGCCCATGCCGAAGGCGATCGTGGCAACCATGACCACGCCGTCGTCGCGGAGGAAGCGGGACTGGTTCGCCGCCCGCGTCTCGGCGGGGAGACCCGCGTGGTACGGCAGGGCGTCGATGCCCTGGGTGCGAAGGAAGTCGGCGGTCTGCTCGACCGACTTGCGGCTGAGCGCGTAGACGATGCCCGCGGGCTGCTCGTCGGAATCGACCGGTCGCATCGAGCGGATGAAGGCCACGAGCTGCCGGCGCGGATCAGTCTTCGCGTCGATGCGGTACTGGATGTTGGGGCGGTCGAAGCTCGCCACGAAGTGCCGCGCGTTCGGCAGGCGCAGCCGCTCGGTGAGCTCGCGGTGGGTCTCGCGGGTCGCCGTCGCGGTGAGCGCCATGCGCGGCACGCCGGGGAACCGCTCGGCGAGGTCGCCGAGCGCGAGGTAGTCGGGGCGGAAGTCGTGCCCCCACTGCGACACGCAGTGCGCCTCGTCGATCGCGATGACGCTGAGCGTGCCGCGCTGGAGGAGCTTGGTGGTCGCCGTGGCCGAGAGCCGTTCGGGCGCGACGTAGAGCAGGTCGAGCGTTCCGGCGAGGAACGCCTGCTCGACGGCCGCACGCTCGGTCGGCGCCTGCGTCGAGTTGAGGTACGCCGCGCGCACGCCGTTGGCGAGCAGCGCGTCGACCTGATCGTGCATCAGTGCGATCAGCGGGCTGATCACCAGCCCCGTGCCCGGACGCACGAGCGCCGGCACCTGGTAGGTGACGCTCTTGCCGCCACCGGTCGGCATGAGCACGACCGCGTCGCCGCCCCCGACCACCTGGGCGACGATGTCGGCCTGGTCGGCGCGGAACGCGTCGTAGCCGAAGACCTCTTTGAGCACGGCACGCGGGTCGGCGCCGGTGAAGTCGCGGTGCTGCGGGAGATCGACGGATGCCGCACCCGCGGCGGGCGCGATGCGAGTGCCACCCGGTGCCGCGACGAGCCCCGCGTGGCGGCCCGCGCCGGCCGTGGCGCCGGCCGACTGCATCCATTCTTCTTCGGGCGGAGCCCACGAGTCATCGGGCGGCGGGGCGAACTCGTCGGGATCCCACGCGAGATCGGCGTACGGGTCGCCCTGCGGAATGGTCACTCGACCCAGGGTAGCCGCGGCATCCGACGCCGACTCCCGACCCCGCGCAGATCCGTGGCATGCGAATGGAGCCGATGGCCTGGGGAGGAGGCGCCGCGCGCGCCGCGCTCCCAGGAGAAGTCGCGCTGCACAGGACGAATCCAGCCGGATCCTCCTGTACAAGCGCGATCCTCCTGTGGAGCGAACCTCAGCACCACTTCGCGGCGAGCGTCGTCACGACGTTCAGGTTGCGGTTCGTCGCGACGCCGAGCAGCTTCGCCGCGCCCAGCGGATCGACGCCGCCCTCCTGATACCCGGGCCCGAGCAGCGCGTGGGCGGCGCGGCCGCGAACGACCATCTCGCCGGCGTCGGCGGTCGTCCCCTCGACCCGCTCGATGACCGCGGCCGACGGCTCGTCCTTCATCAGGTACACGTAGTGTCGCTCGAGGTCTGGCCTTGCCGCGCTCAACTCGGCCCCCTCGCGCGCGATCGCGGCGAACTCGGCCTGGCTGAAGACGATGGTCGGGACGTCGAACCCGCGATCGGCCGCGAACGCCTTCTCGAGCACCGCCTCGATCTTGGCGCGCGAGCGCATCGGCGTCGCGAAGCGCACGTTGCCGGTGTTGATGTGGGTGGCGACGTCGGTGAACCCGACGGACTCGACGCAGCGCACGATGTCGCCCTTCGGGAACTTCCGAGTCGGCCCGAGGTTGATCGCGCGCAGGAACGCCAGGTATGTCGGCATGACGCCATCATGACGGATGCCGGGGCATCGGCATCCGCCTGTCGTCGACGCACGCCGTTCAGAATTTAGTCTCTGCACCGACTCGCGCGGGTCGACGACGGCGTGTCGCCCCCTCCGGCAGACGTGCGGACTGAATGACGAACCCGATGACCTCGGGAACCGGCCGGGCGACTGCGGGCTAAAGCCGCACGACCTCGGTCACCCGCACGACCGCGGTTCCGGCCTCTTCGGACGCGGCGAGGTCGACCTCGCCGCGGATGCGCCAGTCGTGGTGGCCCTCGGGGTCGTCGATCGTCTGCTCGACGCGCCAGAGACCGGATGCCGCGGCATCCGTCTCATCGACGGTGACGAGCCTCGGCGACCGCGCGGGGCCGCCGGTGAGGATCTCGTCGTGCTCGTCGAAGTACCTGTCGAGGACTGCCGGCCAGTCCACATCGGGGTCGAGCTCTGCCAGCTCGTCGTCGCGCTGGAGCGCCGCCAGCTGCACGCGGCGGAACAGCTCGTTGCGCACCAGCACCCCGAACGCGCGGCGGTTCGTGAGCACCGAGGGCGGGGCGGGCGGCACGACGGGCGCGTCGGGATCGGCGACCGGGTTGATCAGCGCCTCCCACTCGTCGACGAGGCTCGAGTCGACCTGGCGCACGAGCTCGCCGAGCCACGCGATGATGTCGAGCAGGTCGGAGGTCTGCGCCTCGGTCGGCACCGTCTGGCGGATCGCCCGGTACGCGTCGCTCAGGTAGCGGAGCACGAGCCCCTCGCTGCGGGCGAGCTGGTAGTGCTGGATCATCTCGGCGAACGAGAACGCCCGCTCGAACATGTCGCGCACGACCGACTTGGGCGACAGCTCGAAGTCACGGATCCACGGCTGGCTCGACGCGAACACCTCGTAGGACTGGGCGAGGAGTTCGTCGAGGGGCTTGGGGTGCGTGATGCCCTCGAGCAGCTCCATGCGCTCGTCGTACTCGATGCCCTCGCGTTTCATCGCGGCGACGGCCTCGCCGCGCGCGAGGAACTGCTGCTGCGACAGCACCGGCCGCGGATCGTCGAGGGTCGCCTCGATGACGCTGACGACGTCGAGGGCGTAGTGGCCGGTGCCGGCAGAGCCCACCTGGCCCTCGGTCGCGCCGTGGCGCAGCTCCGTCTCCGGGTCGAGCAGGCCGATCGCGGCGAGCGCGAACGGCGACAGCGGCTGGTTCAGCGCGAAGTTCGGCTGCAGATCGACCGTGAGGCGGACTCCGCCGTCAGGACCGACCACGACGACGTCGGCGGCCAGCAGCGTGCGGAAGATCGCGAGCGCGCGGCGCGCGAGCTCGAACTGACGCGCCCGCGGTTCGTGGTTGTCGCGCACAAGCGAGCGCACGTTCTGGAAGACGTCGCCGCCCCGCGCGATCACGTTGATCAGCATCGCCGCCGTCAGCTGCAGCTGGGGCACGAGCGGTTCGGGCTCGGCATCCACGAGGCGCTCGAAAGTGGCCTCGCTCCAGTTCACGAACCCCTGTGGCGCCTTCTTGCGCACGACCTTCTTGAGCTTCTTCGGGTCGTCGCCGGCCTTCGCCAGCATGGCCGCGTTCTCGACCTCATGGTCGGGCGCCATCACCACGACCGTGCCGGCAGTGTCGTAGCCGGCCCGACCCGCGCGACCTGCGACCTGATGGAACTCGCGGGCGCTCAGCTGCCGCATCCGCTGTCCGTCGTACTTCGCCAGGGCCGTGATCATGACCGTGCGGATGGGCACGTTGATGCCGACGCCCAGCGTGTCGGTGCCGCAGATGACCCGCAGCAGGCCCCGCTGTGCGAGCGTCTCGACGAGCCGGCGGTAGCGGGGGAGCATACCGGCGTGGTGCACGCCGATGCCGGCGCGGACGTACCGCGACAGCGTCTTGCCGAACGCCGTCGTGAAGCGGAAGCCGCCGATCGCCTCGGCGATCTCGTCGCGCTGCTCGCGCGAGACGATCCGCACGGAAGACAGCGCCTGCGCCCGCTCCATCGCCGCCGCCTGCGAGAAGTGCACGATGTACACCGGGGACTGATTCGTGTGGAGCAGGTCTTCGACCGTCTCGTGCACCGGCGTGCGGGCGTAGGTGAAGTGCAGCGGCACCGGTCGCTCGACGCCGGTGATGCGGGCGGTCGTGCGGCCCGTGCGGCGCGAGAGGTCGTCGGCGATCGCGGTGACGTCGCCCAGGGTCGCCGACATGAGGATGAACTGCGCACGCGGAAGGAGCAGCAGCGGCACCTGCCACGCCCACCCGCGATCGGGGTCGCCGTAGTAGTGGAACTCGTCCATCACGACCTGGTCGGCGGCAGCATCCGCTCCTTGGCGAAGCGCGACGTTCGCAAGGATCTCGGCCGTGCAGCAGATGATGGGGGCGTCGGGGTTGACCGACGAGTCGCCGGTGACCATCCCCACGTTCGCGGCGCCGAAGATGTCGACGAGCGCGAAGAACTTCTCGCTCACGAGCGCCTTGATAGGCGCGGTGTAGTAGCTGCGGCCGCCGGCGGCGAGGGATGCCGCGTGGGCGGCGACCGCGACGAGCGACTTGCCGGTGCCGGTCGGCGTCGACAGGATCACATTCGCGCCTGAGACGATCTCGATGACCGCCTCGTCCTGCGCCGGGTACAGCGTCAGCCCCCGGCTCTCCGCCCATTCGACGAAGCCGAGGTACGCCGAGTCCGGATCGGCGCCGCGCGGCACGGCGTCGAGCAGGGAGAGCGGCATGACATGAGTCTGCCAGGCCGAGTGGCGAGACTCGGCCTGGCAGACAGTCGGAAGGAGCGGATGCCGCGACCGCGGCGTCCGGCCCTACGGCACCAGCGCCGCCCCGATGGTCGCAGCGAAGGCCTGGAGGCCCGCCGCGTTCGGGTGCAGGCCGCGGTCGACCGGCACGCCTCGGATGAGGCCGCTGATCCAGCGGTCACCCGTGTCGCACAGGCGGTGGGTCTGGAACGCCGGGTCGACATCCACGAACAGCGTTCCCACCGGGTCGGTCGAGGCGAAGAGCCACGTCGCACCCGCGATCGCGTCGTTCAGCCCGGGCATCGGGTCGCTTCCGGGCGGGAACGGGTCGTCGACGGCGCCGTCGAGCGCGCCGTTCGCCATGACGGTGAGCGATGCCGGCAGCTTCACCGACGAGCCGCCGAGGTTGCCGATGCTGCAGCTCTTCGTGACGGTCCCGAACAGCTTCGGATAGCCGGTCACGACGATCACGGCGTTCGGCGCGGCCGCGCGAATCCCCATCAGGAGTCCGTAGATCTTGCCGGGCACCGTGGCACCGGCCGCCGCCATCGCCTGGACGGCCAACGCGCACTGCGCTTCCATGCCGGGGGCGGCACACACGGCGAGCGCCTGCTGCCAGCCGAGATCGTTGATGCCGGCGGTGAGAGTGACGAGCTCCGTGCCGGGTCCGATATCGCCGTCGAGCTGCAGCTGACCGAGCTGCATCGCGACCTGGTCGGTCGTCGCGGCGGTGCAGGCAGCCGAGACCAGGTCGCGTCCCGTCGCCGCGGCCAGCAGCTTCGGATACGACCGCGCCGACTGGAGGCACACGGGGTCGACGTAGGGCAGGTTGCCGTTGCCGGAGGCCATCGAGTCGCCCAGGGCGACATACGACGCCCCCAGGTGTCCGTCGGCGGAGGCAGCCGGCGCCGCGGCGATGCCGATCGTGAAGGTGAGCGCCGCGGCGGAGAGCACGGCGATGATGCGTCGTTTCATGATTCCCCTTCGAATCCTCTGTTCGGACCGATCGGCTCCCCCCATGGAGCCGGTCCCCGGAATGAAAGCCGCGGACGAGGCTGACGATAGACCTCCACCGGCCTCGGCACCAGAGGCCCCGCATCGGTGGCGGAATCGCCGGGCCGACCCGTACGTTGAGAGACACGACGGAAGGAACCGCGTGAGCGAGATCGACGACCACATCACCGTGACCAGAAACGACGAGGATCGACGCTACGAGATCCACGTCGGCGACGTGCTCGCCGGCTTCACCGCGTTCCGCATCGACTCCCGCGGACGCCTCCTCTTCCCCCACACCGAGGTCGATCCGGCCTTCCGCGGGCGCGGGATCGCGCAGCGGCTCGTCGCCGAGGCGATGGCCGACGTCGCGAGCCGCGGCGAGACCGTGGTCCCGCACTGCACCGTCGTCGCGCGATACCTGCGCGAGAACGAGGTGCCCGGCCTCGCGATCGACTGGCCGAAGGTGCCGCACCCCGAATGAGCGCACACTCATGACAAGACTCGACACCGACGACGCGGTATCGGTCGACTCCCCCACGGAGTGCGACGGCCCACGCGCCCTGCTTCTTGAAGCCCGCGAGGTGCCGCTCGGCGGCGTCCGGGCGATGTCGGTGCGTCGCGCGCTCCCCCAGCGCGACCTGCCGCTCGTGGGGGCATGGTGCTTCCTCGACCGATTCGGTCCGCAGGTCACCCGCATGCGCGTCGAGCCCCACCCGCACGTGGGCCTGCAGACGGTGACGTGGCCCTTCGTCGGCGACGTGCGCCACCGCGACACCGTCGGGAGCGACGTGGTCGTGCGCCGCGGCGCGCTCAACCTCATGACGAGCGGCTCGGGCATCGCGCACTCGGAATACTCGGTGGGCGAGGATGCCGCACCGCTCGACGCCCTGCAGCTGTGGGTGGCGCTGCCCGAATCGCGCCGCCACGGCGCGCCGGCGTTCGAGCAGCACGACGATCTGCCGCTGGTGACCCTCGATGCGGTCGCAGGGGATGCGGCATCCGCCGTCGTCGTCCTCGGCGAATTCGCCGGAGTGCATTCGCCGGCCACCACGTACACCCCGATCGTCGGCGCCGAGGTGCAGATCGCCGCCGGCAGCCGGGTGCGTCTGCCGCTGCGTCCCGACTGGGAGTACGCGCTCGTCGGCGTCGACGGAGACGCCGCCGTCGCGGCATCCGCCGACGGGACCGTCGCCCTCGACGACGCGCACCTGCTGTACCTCGGCATCCACCGCGACGCGGTCGAGGTCGCAAGTGAGACCGGAGCGACCGTGTTCCTGCTCGGCGGCGAGCCGTTCGAGGACGACATCGTGATGTGGTGGAACTTCGTCGGCCGCTCGCACGACGAGATCGCCGACGCGCGCGATGCGTGGGAGGCGGACTCTCCGCGGTTCGGGCACGTCGTCGGCCACGCCGACGAGCGGATCCCCGCGCCGCCGATGCCGGCCGTGCGTCTCACCCAGCGGCGCCGGCGGCTCTGACCCGTAAGAACGCGGAAGGCGCCCGGGCCGAAGCCCGGGCGCCTTCCTTTTGCACCTGCTACGGAACGTCGACCGAGACGACCGTGCGAACCTGCGAGTCGCCGTAGCGGACGACACCCAGGTAGCTGCCCGCGTCGAGGCCGGACCACGACACGGTGTACTGCGTCGGCACGCCCTCGGTCACCGGGAGCGGGTTCGGCGTCGCCGTGAGCGCGCCCTCTCCGCCCGGGGTCACGACGGCGCTCGTGCCCTGCCACGTGAACGGCGCGGTGTAGGAGTAGACGTGCGCCTCGACGAGGTAGGTTCCGGCAACCGGGGCCGCGAGCTGGACCGACTCATCGGCGGATGCCGAAGCCGACGTCCACGACTCGTAGTAGCGCCAGTCGGTCTCGCTGACCACGCGGTACACGAACAGGTCGAGGTCCGATCCGGCGTCGTCCGCCGAGTCGAGCGCGAACTGCGCGAGCTCGGCACCTGCGGGCACCGTCACCGTGTAGTAGCTGTAGCCGTCTTCGGCGGCACCCGTCGTCTCGTCACCGTCGACCAGCACCTCTTCGCGGGCGAGGCCTGCGAGGTTGAGGGCGAGGTCGCCCGAGACACCCGGCGTGATCTCGACCTCGACGCTGCCGTCGGCACCGCTGCCCTCCACCGCTGCCGGAGCATCGGCGGTCACCGGGAAGATCGCGATCGGCGAGCGCACCGAGGTGTCGCCCGAGGTCCACGTGAGCGATCCCGTGGTCCACGCCTCGACGTCGGCGTCACCCTTGGTGAAGGTCACCGTGAACGACTTCTTCTCGCCGGCAGCCCCGAAGGTGAGGGTGCTGGGCTCGACGACCGCATCGATGCCGGGAAGATCGACCGCTGCGGTGAACGTGCCCGCCTGGGTCGCGGTCACCGTGCGCGTGACGGTCTGCGGACCCGACAGTGCTCCGATGCCGAACGAGGCGAGGTTGAGGTCGCTCGGGTCGATCGGGGAGACCCCGAAGTCGAAGAGCTCGAGACCCTGCAGGTACGCCGCCCAGTCCGCCGGACCGTTGAGGTACAGCAGTCCCGCGTCGAAGTACTTCGTCGGGTCGACGTGACCGGCGCCCTGCGCGAACGGATCGGTGTTCGCCGAGCCGTCGGCGTTCACGGTGTCGTAGGCGGTGGTCATGAGCGCCGACTTGATCTCACCGGGCGTGGCCAGCGGCCGCTCGCCGAGATAGAGCGCGCCGAGACCGGCCACGTGCGGCGACGACATCGACGTGCCCGACTTGAAGCCGAACTGCGGCTTCTCCTTCGGGCCGTTGTGAACGGCTGCGAGGATCGCGACACCGGGCGCCGAGACATCGGGCTTGATGACGTCACTGCCGTCGGCGAGCATCGGGCCTCGGCTCGAGAAGCCCGCAACCTGCGGCGTGGGCGTCACGACACCGGTCGTGTTCTCGCCGACGAGGGTAGCCGTCGGCGCGGCCGTGTTGCGCACGTAGTCCAGCAGCGGTGTGCGGTGCTGGGCGTCGATGTGCACGGTCGGAACCGAGTGGAAGTCGTTGTCGAGCGAGCTCGGCGTGACGTTGACGAGGATCATGCCGATGCCGCCGGCCTCGGCGACCGTCTGCGACTTCTCGACACGCGCGTTGGTGCCGCGGTCGCAGACCACGATCTTGCCCGCGACCTTGGCCGCATCGAGGGTGTCGGGGAAGCAGAGTGCGGCCTCGGCCGGCGCTGCGCCCGCGGCGACCGCGTCACCGGAGTAGACGACGGGTCCGGTCACCGATTCGCCGAACGGCACGCTCACCGACGCACCCGCGGCCTGGAAGCCGTTCGGGAGCTCGACGGTGCCCTCATAGGTCGGGATCGTGGATGCCGCGACCGTCGTGTACCAGGGCGACGCGTGGTCGGCCGTGGCAGCACCCGGGCCGGAGTTGCCGGCGCTCACCGCGACGAACACGCCCGCCGCCGCGGCGTTGAAGAACGAGATGTCATCGGGCTGCAGGACCGAGGTGGCCGAGCCGCCGCCGATCGAGTAGTTGATGACGTCGACGCCGTCGGCGACGGCCTTGTCGATCGCCGAGAGGAGATCGCTCAGGGCGCAGATGTCGTCCGAGGTCGCCAGCAGGTCGGGACCGACATAGCACGCCTTGTACGACGAGACCTTGGCCGCCGGTGCGACACCCGAGATCGGGCCGAAGTCGACGCCTTCGACGGTCGTGTCGACGCCGAAGTTGCCGGCTGCCGTGCTGGCGGTGTGCGAGCCGTGGCCGTCTCCATCGAGGGGCGAGAGGTAGTCGTAGCTGAAGTCGAACCCTGCGGCTTCTGCACCCGAGCTGAAGTACTGGGCGCCGACGAGCTTGGTCGAGTAGTCGAGCTTGTTCCAGCTCTGGCCGATGACGATGGGGCTGCGGAACTGCTTGCCGTCGGACTTGTCGAAGACGATGGTGTCGCCGCCGACCGTGTACGGCTCGGCGCCGGGCTTCTTCTTCAGCGGTGCGCCGGCGAACGACGGGTTGTCGGCTGCGATGCCGGTGTCGACGACCCCGACGACGATGCCCTTGCCGGCTTCGGAGACGCCGCCCACGGCATCCCATACTCCGCCGGTTCCGGCGTCGCTCGACCCGAGCCCGAGGAACTCGGTCGACGGGACCGCCTGCGGGTACCGGACCTCGTCCGCGTAGACACCGAGCACATCCTTGTTGCCGCGGAGCTCGGCGACCTCGTCGCTCGTGAGGTCGGCGCTGAAGCCGTTCAGTGTCACCTGGTAGGTCGCGGCAGGCTCGACGCCGGCGTCGGCGGCGAGCGCCTTCTGCTCCTTCTTGAGGTGCGCGACGTACTTCTGCGAGTTCGACGAGTGAGCGTCGAGCTGGCCGCCCTTGTCGGGTTTGGTGCGCGCGATTCCGCTCGTTCCGCCCTCGTATGTCGCCAGGGGCGCATCCTTCAGCAACACGATGTAGCGGCCGGCCGGCGCGTCGATCGGCACGGGTCTGTTCACCTCCTCCGGCGCGGCACCGAAGCTCGCGGTGGCAGCGGACCCGGTGAACAGTGCGGCGAGTGTGACGACCGCGGCTGCTCGGACGGAGGTACGACCCATGAATGGCCTCCCGTTCGGAGATGTGCAGGGACGTGCGTCTCCTCGTGGAGGCGCAACAGGCTCAAACGTAACTTTCAGCGAACTCATAGTTCGTGAGGACTCGATGAGAAAAGCAGCGTCCCAGGCCAGTACGCTGTGCAGGTGGCGAACCGATCCCGACTCTCGACGAGCGTTCTGCTCACCTGCGCCGCGATCGGTGTCGCGACGGGTGTTCTGCAGGCTGCCGCCGGCGCGATCAGCGCACCGGTCTCGGCAGCTCTGCCGATCCTCTACGGCCTGGTGCTCGGCGTGCACGTGCTTCCCGGCGTCATCGCCCAGGAACTGCTGCGCGCACCGTGGGTCGCCCTCCTCACCCACCTGGTCGCAGCCCTCGTCGCGAGCGCCGTGGTGCCGCTGTGGATCGGCCGCTACATCGGCACGGCGCTCCTGATCGGCGGGCTCCAAGAGCTCGTCGCGGCCATCGCCCGCTACCGCCACTGGGAGCCGTGGCGCTTCTTCGTCTCGGCGGTCATCGTCGGCGCCGTCATCGCGGTCGCGATCTGGTTCGCCGCCGACGTGTCGAAGTTCGCGCTGTGGGGTCAGATCGTCTACGTCGCACTGTTCGTGATCGGGCCGGTGCTGTGGACCGCCGTCGGACTCGCGATCGGCGCGGCGCTCCGGCGAGCCGGCGTACCGCGACGCCCGGCAGCCTGATCGGACGCCCGCTCGCCGCCCGGGTAAGGGTCGGCTAAGTTAGGAGTGGCTTAGTTCACTCCTGCCGGGAAGATCCGTGACCGCACTCGAGCGCGACCCCGCCGCCGCGCTCGCGGCGGCCTCTGACACGCCGCTCGTGCGGGTGCGCGGCCTCGCGATCACCCATGACGGCGAGACCGTGGCGGCACCGGCATCCGTCTCGTTCGATCTCGCCGCCGGCGAGGTCGCCCTTCTTCTCGGGCCGAGCGGATCCGGCAAGTCGACGCTCACCCTCGCGCTGAACGGGCTCATCCCGCACGCGGTGCCTGCCGAGGTGACCGGAATCGTCGAGATCGACGGCATCGACACGACCGCGACGACGGTCGCCGACCTCTCGACGCGGGTCGGCATGGTCTTCCAAGACCCCGACGCGCAGCTGGTGACGGGGACGCTTCTCGACGAGGTCGCGTTCGGTCCCGAGAATCTGCGGATGCCGGTGGCCGACGTGCTCGAGCGCGCCGAGGCCGCGCTCCGCCGTGTCGGGCTGTGGGAGCGGCGCGGCGAGAACCCCGACCGCCTGTCGGGCGGCGGGCGTCAGCGGCTCGCGATCGCGTGCGCCCTCGCGATGGGGTCGCCGCTGCTCGTCCTCGACGAGCCGACCGCCAACCTCGACCCCCGCGGGATCGAGGAGGTCTACGCCGCGCTCGCCGATCTCGTCGCAGGCGCCGAGCGCGCCGTCCTGCTCGTCGAGCACAACCTCGACGCGGCCGTCGGGTTCGTCGACCGGGTCATCGTGCTCGACCAGGGCGGGCGCGTCGTCGCAGACGGCTCGGTCGATGCCGTGTTGCGCGAACGCGCCGGCGAGCTGCACGCGATGGGCGTGTGGCTGCCGGTCTCGACGATCGCCGCGCTGCGGCTGCGCCGCGCCGGCTTCACGCTCGATCCCCTGCCCCTCACGCCGGCCGAGCTGCACGCAGCGCTCGAAGGCGAGCCTGCGCCCGTGCCCTCCGCTGCCGGTTCGCAAGTCCGGATGGATGGGCCTTCCGCCTCCGAAAAACCCCCGGCGCGCAGCATCCATCCGGAGTTGCGAACGGTGAGCGGCCCGAACCGACCCCTGATCGCCGTCCGCGGGCTGACCCTCCGCCGCGGGCACACAACCGTGCTGCACGACATCGACCTCGACGTCGCCGGGGGCGAGTTCGTCGCGGTCGTCGGAGCGAACGGAGCCGGCAAGACGAGCCTCATCCAGGCGCTCGCCGGGGTCGTCACCCCGCCGCGCGGCACCGTCAGCCTCAGCGACCCGTCGGGCTCGAAGGACCGCCTCGACGTCGGTCGCGCGGATGCCCGCACGCTGGCATCGCGCGTTGGCTTCGTGTTCCAGAACCCCGAGCACCAGTTCATCACCCACACGGTCTTCGACGAGGTCGCGCACGGGCTGCGACAGCGCCGACTTCCGGATGCCGAGGTGCGCGAGCGCACCGAGGCGCTCCTTCACCGCTTCGGGCTCACCGACAAGGCCGGATCGCACCCGTTCCTGCTCTCGGGCGGGCAGAAGCGCCGACTGTCGGTCGGCACCGCCCTGGTGGCGGGTGCGCCCCTCCTCATCCTTGACGAGCCGACCTTCGGGCAGGACCGCGCCCGCGCGGACGAGCTGCTGACGCTCCTGCAGGAGCTCAACGACGAGGGCACGACGATCATCGTCGTCACCCACGACATGCAGCTGGTGACCGAGTATGCGACCCGCACGGTCGTGCTGAGTGAGGGCCGTCTCATCGCCGCGGCCCCCACCGCAGAGGTGTTCGCCGATGCCGATCTCATCGAGCGCGCGGGGCTGCGGCTGCCGCCGCTGCGGCGCGCTCTGCAGGGCCTCGCGCAGCATCCCGAACTCGCTCGCGCCGCGCGCCTCGCCGACCTTCCCGGAGGTGAGCGATGACCGCGACCGGACCGGTCCTCACCGCCCAGGCGCCTCGCGCCGCCGTCGACCCGTACGCCGACCGCATCCACGCGTCGCCGGTGCGGTTCCTCTATGGCCTGAACCCCCTCGCGAAGCTCGCCGCCCCGCTTCCCGCGATGGTGCTGCTGGTCTTCGTGCGCGATGCCGCCACCCCGGCCGCCTTCGTGCTGCTCGCGTACGCCGTGCTGCTCGTCGGGGTGAGCTTCACGCGCCGGCTCGCCGTGGTGCTGCTGCTCGCCCTGCCGCTCGGAGCTGCGGCGATCGGCTTCGGCTTCGCGCTGTGGACGGATGCCGCGCGCGTCGACCAGTCGGTGGTCGTCTTCCAGCTCGGATCGTGGACGCTGTACGGCGGTGCGCTCGCGGTGGGCTTCGCGACGGGTCTGCGCATCGCCGCGATCGTCGCGCTCACGCTCATCACGGGGCTGTCGACCACCGGTCCCGACCTCGTGCGCGCGACCGTGCAGCAGCTGCGCGTGCCGTACCGCATCGGCTACACGGCGCTCGCGGCCTTCCGCTTCGTGCCGCGCTTCGGGCACGAGCTCGACGTCATCCGCCAGGCGCACCGCGTGCGCGGAGCGCACGGCGGGCGGGGCCCGATCGCCGCGGTCGCGCGCTGGTTCGGCTACATCGTGCCACTGCTGGCCGGCGCGATCCGTCATGCCGAGCGCGTCGCGCTCGCGATGGACGCGCGCGCCTTCGGCGCCCACGCCGACCGCACCGAGCGGCACCTCGTGCCGTTCCGCGCCCGCGACGTGGTCTTCATCGTGCTGTTCTGGATCGCGTCGGCCGCGATCTTCACCGTGTTCTTCCCCTGGGGCCTCTGAGGCCCTGTTCTCCTCGCCGAGACTTCACAGCTGTCACCGAACAATCCCGCCGAGCTCACATCTGTGAAGTCTCGGCGCCCACCCCGGAAGGATGAGACATGGCCCTCGCCAGTCGACTCGTCAAACCCGCCTCGCAGGGACTCGTGCACCTGACGGTGCTCCGCCGCGAGCGCCTCTCACCGCACTGGATGCGCATCACCTTCGGCGGCGGTGAGATCGAGCGCTTCGAGGCGATGGGCTACGACCAGTGGTTCCGCCTCTTCCTGCCGCTCGGCGGCGACGAGGGACTGGAGCGCCTTCCGGCCAAGGCCAACAAGATGTTCGGCTATCTGCGCTACCTCCGCATCCCCGACGGCGTGCGGCCGGTCATGCGCAACTACACCGTGAGGACCTATCGTCCGGCAACGCCCGACTCCGGCCCCGAGATCGACATCGACTTCGTGCTTCACGGTTCTGCAGCCGAAGGAACCGCCGGCCCCGCCTCGCGCTGGGCAGAGACCTGCGAGCCGGGCGAGAGCGTCGTGATCATCGACGAGGGCCTGGCGTTCAACCCCGAACGGGGCGTCGATCGCGTGCTGCTGGTCGCCGACGAGACGGGTCTTCCCGCCGTCGCCGGGATCTGCGCGTCGCTCCCTGCGCACGCCGAGGGCCTCGTCATCGTCGAGGTGCCCGAGGCCGCCGACGCAATCGCATTCGACCATCCGAAAGGCATCGAGATCCGCTGGATCGTCCGCGACCCGGCCGCGAAGCCGGGCGAGCCGGCACTCGCAGCACTGCGCGCGCTGACCGACTCCGAACTGCCCACCGCCCCCTTCCACGCCTACATCGTCGGCGAGCAGGCGCTGCCGACCGAGGCTCGACGGCACCTCGTCGCCGACCGCGGCGTCGCGAAGGACCACATCAGCTTCTGCGGGTATTGGCGCGTGGGCGCGGCATCCCCTACCCCGAAATCCCAGCTCGCGGATGCCGAGGCCCACGCGTGAGCCGCGTCTCGACCGTCTACCTCCTCACGTGCGCGGCGATCGGGGTCGCCGGCGGCGCGCTGCTGTGGGGCGCGGGCTGGGCGTCGACCGCGCTGTTCGCGGTCGTGCCGTTCCTCTCGGTCGGAATCGCGGGCCTGTGGCTGCTGCCGGCGACCGTGGCCCTGCGCCTCCTCGAGCGGCCCGGCGCGGGCATCCTCGTCGGACTCATCTCGGGCCTCGTGGCCTTTCCGTTCCTCGGGGCGGCGCTGTGGTGGGCTTTCTTCGCCGAGCTCGCCTTTCTCGTCGCGCTCTACCGGTCGTGGAGCACGTGGCAGTACTACGCGGGCGCCGTCTTCGTGGGCGCGATCTATCCGGTGCTCGCGGCCGAGTCGTTCAACCTGTGGGCGATGCAGCCCTGGGCGCTCGTCGCCTTCTTCGCCCTCACGATCGTCGGCTGTCTCGTGGGCGTCGGGCTCGGCATCCTGATCGCCGATCGCCTGCGCAGAGCGGGCGTCGCCAAGCTCGCCCGCCGTCGCGGTCTCGCCGCGCGCGGCCTCGGCGCCGGCAGCGGTCCCGCGGGCCAGCACTGACACCACAGACGACGGATGCCGCGACCGGCGCCTTCGAAGAGGCGCGGGTCGCGGCATCCGATGTTCGAATCGAACCTACTTGCGCTTGCCGACGATCTGACGGCTGACGAGATCGCGCATGATCTCATTCGTGCCGCCGTAGATGCGGTGGACGCGGGCATCGAGGTAGGCGCGCGCGATCGGGTACTCGGTGATGTAGCCGTAGCCGCCGTGCAGCTGCACGCCGATGTCGAGGAGCTCCGCTTCGCGATCGGTGGTCCAGAACTTGACCTTCGCGGCCTCTTCGGCCGTCAGCTTCTCGTCCTTGTAGAGCATCATCGCGCGATCGACGTAGGCCCACATCACGTCGACCGTCGTCGCCATGTCGGCGAGGCGGAAGCGCGTGTTCTGGAAGTCGGCGATGCGCTCGCCGAACGCCTCACGGCTGAGCGTGTACTCGCGCGTCCACGCGAACGCGGCCTCGCCGGCGGCTGCCGCCGCGACGCCGATCGAGAGGCGCTCGAGGGGCAGGTTCATCATGAGCTGGATGAAGCCGAGGCCCTCCTTGCCGCCGATGAGGTTCGCTTCGGGCACGAAGACATCGACGAACGACATCTCGGCGGTGTCCCAGCCGTGGAACCCCATCTTCTCGAGCTTGCGGCTGTGGTCGAAGCCCGCCATGCCGTCTTCGAGGATCAGCAGGCTGAACGCATCGGGCCGGTTGCCCTCGCCGGTCTTGACGAAGGTCACGACGATGTCGGCGGTCTTGCCCGACGAGATGAAGGTCTTCGCGCCGTTGACGATGTAGCCGCCGTCGACCTTCTTCGCCGTGGTCTTGATGCCGCGGAGGTCGGAACCTGCGCCGGGCTCGGTCATCGCGAGCGCGCCGAGGATCTCGCCGGTCGCCATGCCGGGGAGCCACTTCTCCTTCTGCTCCTGCGTGCCCATGTGCACGATGTAGGGCACGGCCAGGTCGTCCTGGATGCCGAGCGCACCGGCGAGCGAGCCCTGACCCACTCCGATGGTCTCTTCGAGCACGATCGAGCGGAAGCGGTAGTCCTGCAGCATCCCGGCGCCACCGAATTCCTCGGGAACCGACAGGCCGATGATGCCGGCCTCGCCCGCCGCGAGCATGGTGGCGCGGTCGACCTCGCCGTCGGCCTCCCACTGCTTGCGCTTGTCCTCGGTCGCGTAGCGCTTGATGAACTCCTTGACGACGTCGCGGAACGCCTCGTGGTCCTCGTCGTAGATGTCGCGCTCCATGGCGCCTCCTTCTCGTCTTCGAGCAAAATCGCCGAGTGGTCGGCCGGGTGGGATTGCATCCCACGAACCAGGGTACTCAGTTTCACCCTGAACGGATGCCGCTACCCGACGTATCCGGGTGCGGGATCGAGCCCGAAGAACGCCTCGAAGCTCTTCCACCCGCCCTGATGATAGGCCTCGGCGAGCGCCGTGCCGACGTAGCGGAGGTGCCACGGCTCGGGCAGGTACCCGGTCGTCTCGGTCTCGCCCTCTTCGTACCGCACGATCCATCCGTGCTCCCACGCATGGGTGGCGAGCCACTCGCCCTGCGGTGTCGCGGCGAGGTCGTCGAGCCCGCCGCACCCGCCCGAGCAGGCCACGACATCGGCGGTGAGACCGGACTGATGCTCGCTGAATCCGGGGCGCGCGCTCACGAGGTCGGCCCCTTCGACGCCGCGCATGGAGACCTGGTTGCCGTACGACGTCACCTGGGTCGTGTACGAGCGGAACCCGCTCTCCATCGCGAGTTCCCCCACGCCCGCGTCGCGCGCAGCACGCACGAGCGACGAGAGTGCGGATGCCGCGTCGGAGCGCAGCGATCCACCGGAACGGTTCTGAACCCCTTCGGGCGCCACAAGCCCATCGGGCCAGTAGTCGATCGGCACGTACGGGCGGGCCTTGTTGACCACGACCCACAGCCGCGCCGGGTCGTCGAGCGCGATGCACGGTGCGGCGTCGGCTGCCACTGCAGCGCGGAATGCCTCGCCGCCGCCCGCGGCCTCGATCACGGCGAGGTCATCCCCCGCCGCGACGGCAGCGGTGACGTCGGGGAGCGTGCAGATGTCACTCGTCGCCTCGCGCTGGGCGATGCTCGGCACAGGAAGCGCATCGACGCGCAGCAGTTCGACGGCGGGGGTGGGGCTCGGGCTCTTATACACATCTCCGAGCCC
>NZ_SCMR01000027.1 GCF_005502885.1 Microbacterium sp. 2FI | reverse complement strand
GCCCTCGTCTCCCGCGCCGCCGCCCGCGGGCGCTGATCCCTGATCCGTACCGAAAACCTGCTCGGTAACAGCGACACGCCGGTGACGGATGCCGGCGCCCGGCGTGTCGGATGACGGAGCGGGTTTTCGGCCCGGGGCGGGGGAGGAGTGAGGCCACGGGGTCGGAACCACAGGTTCCTCCCCAGAGACGGCTCGGGCGGCATCCGTCCCCAATCTCGTCGTCGGAGCTGTGTCGTGTGCCGTCCGGCCGCACGCTCGATCCATGTCCAGGGAATCCGCTGTTACCGCGGTGCGGCGTCGCGGCGGGGCGGCTCGCACGGCGGCGCTCCGGGCGGCAGGGCTGAGTCGCCGAGACCTTGCCCGCGCCGTGCGCGACGGGATGCTGCTGCGACCTCGCAATGGCGTGTACGTCCTTCCCGACACCAGCGAGGCGATCATCGAGTCGCTCCGCCACTGTGGCGTGATCGCGTGCGTCACGGCGGCCCGGGACTACGGGCTGTGGACGCTCGATCGAGGCGCGGAGGAGCCGGCCCATACCTGGGTGCACCCCGATCATCGCCCCACTCGCGTCGCGATCGAACCCCACCCAGGCGAAGGAGCATGCTGCCTGTTCCATCGCGAAACACCCCTCGATCCGCCCGACCTGCAGCGGGTCGGCATCCTTCACTGCCTCGTGCAGATCCAGCGATGCCGCGGCGATGAGCCGTTCTTCGCAGCCCTCGAGTCCGCGCTGAGGCTCCGGCAGATCGACGTCGGGCAGCGCGAGATCTTGCGCGAGGCCATCCCGGCCGAGTCGCGATGGCTCGTCGACTTCGCCCGCCTCGACGCCGACAGCGGTCTCGAGTCCCTTCTGCGGCTGCGCCTGCACCACCTCGGGCTGTCGCTCACGAGCCAGGTGCCCGTTCCGGGCGTGGGAGTCGTGGACTTCGTGCTCGGCGACTGCCTGATCCTCGAGGCCGACGGCGAGACACACGATGGTGCCGGCAGACACGCCGACCGGGTTCGGGATGCTGCGGCAGCGGCCCTCGGATTCAACACCCTCAGATTCGACTACGCGCTGATCGTCCACGACTGGGAGCTCGTCGAGGCCGCGATCCTCTCCGCCGTCTCCCGCAACCTGCACCGCAGCAGGGCCGGCCTCACCTGGTGAGCCCGGCCGTCGACGTCGCTCATCCACCGCCGGTGTACCGAAAATCCGGTCCGTCACGTCGACACCCCGGTGACGGATGCCGGAGACCGGCGTGTCGTATCACCGAGCGGGTTTTCGGCACAGCACGTCGAAACGCGCGGCGACAACGCGCGCGGCATCCCGATAACCTGAGGGGATGACGCACACGGGAAACCCCTTCGGACAGGTTCTCGTCGCGCTCGTCACTCCGATGACGGCCGACGGCGAAGTCGATTGGCCCGCCGTCGAGAAGCACATCGACGACGTCATCACCGCCGGTGCCGACGGCATCGTCGTGACCGGCACGACCGGTGAGACCAGCACTCTCACCGATGCCGAGAAGCTCCGGCTCGTCGAGGTCGGCAAGGATGTCGCCGCAGGCCGGGCATCGATCATCACGGGCGGCGGCTCGAACGAGACCGCCCACGCGATCGAGCTCTACAAGGCCAGCGAGAAGGCCGGCGCCGACGGCATCATGATCGTCACGCCGTACTACAACAAGCCCACGCAGGCCGGCATCCTCACCCACTTCCGGCTCGTGGCCGATGCCACCGATCTGCCGGTGATCCTGTACGACATCCCCGGGCGCACGGGGGTGCCGATCAAATACGAGACGATCCTGCGGCTCGCGAAGCACCCGAACATCCTCGCCATCAAGGACGCCAAGGGCGACTTCAGCGAGGTGAGCCGCGTGCTCAACCAGACCGACCTCATGTACTTCTCGGGCGACGACGCGAACATCCTGCCGCACCTCGCGATCGGGGCGTCCGGCCTCATCGGGGTGACGGCGAACATCGCCGCCCAGCCGTACCGCGTGATCGTCGATGCTGTGAACCGCGGTGACCTGCAGGCCGCCACCGCAGCCCACATGAAGCTCGAACCGCTCGTTCGGGCCGTGATGACCCACGTGCCCGGCACGGTGTCGGCGAAGTACATCCTGCACGGACTCGGGCGCATCACGAGCCCGCGGGTGCGGCTGCCGCTGGTCGGACCCGAGGAGTGGGAGGCCGCGATGATCGAGGACGAACTCTCGCTCGTCGTCGATGTGCCCGGCGCCGACTTCTCCAACTTCCGTCCTGACCGCAATGCCGCCGCCGGCGGCGCCCTGCCGAAGGTGTCCGGCACGACGAGATGACGTCCGCGCGCCGCCACGCCCCCTGAGGCAGACGACGCGACAGAAGAACCGATCGGATGCCACGGCATCCCGAGGAGGCAAAACGATGCCCAGCACGGTCTACGACCCGCCCGCCCTCGAGCCGGGGACGCTCCGCGTCACACCGCTCGGCGGACTCGGAGAGGTCGGTCGCAACATGACGGTCTTCGAGTACGAGGGCAAGCTCCTCATCGTCGACTGCGGAGTGCTGTTCCCGGAGGAGCATCAGCCCGGCGTCGACCTGATCCTGCCCGACTTCGAGCCGCTCAAGGAGCGCCTCGACGACATCGTCGGCGTCGTCCTCACCCACGGGCACGAGGACCACATCGGGGCCGTTCCCTACCTTCTCAGGCTGAAGCAGGACATCCCCCTGATCGGGTCGGGCCTCACCCTCGCCCTCATCGAGGCGAAACTCAAAGAGCACCGCATCAAGGCGTACACCCTCACCGTCAAAGAGGGTCAGACCGAGCGGATCGGCCCGTTCGATCTCGAATTCGTCGCGGTGAACCACTCGATCCCCGACGCGCTCGCCGTCGCGATCCGGACGCCCGCGGGCCTCGTCCTCGCCACCGGCGACTTCAAGATGGATCAGCTGCCCCTCGACGGCCGTCTCACCGACCTGCGCGCGTTCGCGCGCCTCGGTGAGGAGGGAGTCGACCTGTTCCTCGTCGACTCCACGAACGCCGACGTCCCCGGCTTCACTCCGCTCGAGCGCTCGATCGGCCCGGTGCTCGAACAGGTCATCGGCAGTTCGCCCCGCCGCGTCATCGTCGCGAGCTTCTCGAGTCACGTCCACCGGGTGCAGCAGGTGCTCGACGCCGCAGCGGCGCACGGCCGCCGCGTGGCGCTCCTCGGCCGCAGCATGCTGCGCAACATGACGATCGCGGAAGACCTCGGGTACCTCCACGTGCCCCAGGGCGTGCTGATCGACTATCGCAAGGCCCGGGATCTTCCCGACGACCGCATCGTCTACATGTCGACCGGGTCGCAGGGCGAGCCGATGGCGGTGCTCAGCCGCATGGCCAACAACGACCACGCGATCGAGCCCGGCCCGGGCGACACGGTCATCCTCGCCTCCAGCCTCATCCCCGGCAACGAGAACGCCGTGTACCGCGTCATCGACGGTCTCACGAAGCTCGGCGCGAACGTCGTCCACAAGGGCAACGCGAAGGTGCACGTTTCGGGCCACGCCGCCGCGGGCGAGCTGCTGTACTGCTACAACATCCTCAAGCCGAAGAACGTGCTTCCCGTGCACGGCGAGTATCGCCATCTGATGGCCAACGCCAAGCTCGCGCAGGACACCGGCATCCACCCGGACCGCACGATCCTGGGCGAGAACGGCACGGTGATCGACCTCAAGGACGGCACCGCCTCGGTGGTCGGCCAGCTCGACCTCGGCTTCGTCTACGTCGACGGGTCGACGGTGGGCGAGATCACGGATGCCGACCTCAAGGACCGCCGGATCCTGGGCGAAGAGGGCTTCATCTCGGTCATCGTCGTCGTGGATGCCGCCACCGGCCGCATCATCACGGGCCCCGAGATCCACGCTCGGGGGTTCGCCGAGGACGACGCGGTGTTCGAGAGCGTCAAGCCCAAGATCGCCGCGGCGCTCGCCGAAGCGGCGAGTTCGGGTGTGCGCGACTCGCACGCGCTGTCGCAGATCGTGCGGCGCACGATCGGCCGCTGGGTGAACCAGTCGCTGCGCCGGCGCCCCATGATCGTCCCGCTGGTCATCGAGGCGTAGTCGATTTCCGGCCCGGATACGGGCCTGAAACACGGCAGCCCTACACTCGGCACATGCCCGCATCCTTCCGCCTTCGCGCCGCCACCCAGGCGGACGGCGCGTTCCTCGGCGACATGG
Organism: Microbacterium sp. 2FI; assembly: GCF_005502885.1. Lineage (GTDB taxonomy): Bacteria > Actinomycetota > Actinomycetes > Actinomycetales > Microbacteriaceae > Microbacterium. The sequence continues at coordinate 50,881 of NZ_SCMR01000027.1, read as the reverse complement.
TCGTCGAGGCCGTCAATTGGCGGCAGGGCGGTGCGCTGCCGAAGCACCAGGTGATCACAGGGTCGGAGCACAGCAGGTACGTCGCGGGATGGAAGCGTCCCGGTGACGCCGGCTTCGTCGCGGAGGACGACAACGGCGAGCCGATCGGAGCCGCCTGGTATCGGATGCTGCCGCGCAGCGACCCCGGATTCGGCTACGTCGGCACCGGCGTGCCCGAGCTCATCATCGGCGTGCGTCCGATCTGGCGCGCGCACGGGGTCGGGCGGGCGCTGCTGCACCGCCTGTGCGACCAGGCTCGCACCGAGGGCTACGGCCGGCTGAGTCTGAGCGTCGAGCGGGGGAACTTCGCGACGACGCTCTACCGCAGCGAGGGATTCGCCGTGACGCAGAGCGGCATGGGCCGCGACACCATGGTCAAGCGCCTGCGCTGACGCGCGGAATCCCGCATCATCGGCGCTGCCGAAGCGCCGCGTGGTTCCGGGGAAATGTCGCCGGTCGCGCCTACCGTGGGGGAATGGCCAGGAGCACCAGTCCGACCAAGGGCGCACGCACGCCTTCGAGCGCGCCATCCGCACGCGCCAAGAAGCCCGCACCGGCACCGAAACGCTACGTCGGCGACTCCGACAAGCCGCCCGTGGTCGTGCGGGCCTGGCTCGGTCTCGCGCACGCGACCGGCGGACTGTTCCGCGCCTTCGGACCCGAGACACTCGAGAAGGATCAGCGTCGCGACGGGTTTCCGTTCCTGCTCGTGCTGCTCGCGATCGCCGGCGCAACCGTGGAGTGGTTCTTCATCGGCACCGAGGCAGCGGGGCTCATCAGCGCGTACACCGTGGGCTTCCTCCTCGGCCGCGAGGCCTTCATCCTGCCTGTCCTGCTCCTGCTGCTGGCGGGATGGATGTTCCGGCATCCGTCGTCCGTGCACGACAACGGCCGCATCGGCGTCGGATTCGGCCTCCTCGTGCTCACGATCGCGGGTTTCTGTCACGTCGCCGGCGGCCGGCCGCAACCCAATGAGGGGCTGCCCGCACTCAGTGCGGCAGGAGGGCTCTTCGGATGGATGGTCGGCGAGCCGCTCGCACTGCTGCTCACCGACGTCGGGGCCTACATCGTCCTGTCGCTGTTCGCAGCGCTCAGCATCCTGATCATCACGAAGACGCCGCCCAACCGCATCGGGCGCCGCCTCGGCCAGCTCTACGCGTGGATGTTCGACGCCGAGCCGCGCGCCGAGAAGGCGGAGGCGGATGCCGCGGCCGCGGCATCCGACGACACGTCGCTGCCGTGGTGGCGCCGCAACAAGACCGGGCGCGAGAAGGATCCCGAAGACGGGCTCGGCTCGCAGGACCTCACGACCCTGCTCTCCCCGAGTTCGACGCAGGGCGGCTTCGATCAGGCGCTGGCGCCTGCGGTTCCGCCGCCGGCCGGCCCGGACGCGCTCACAGAGATCATCGACCACGCGGCGTTGACGGGGGCGACCAAGCCCGGCAAGCGGGCGACGACGTCGCTGCGCGACGACAGTGACGTCGATCCGCTCGACGACGGCGTGCTCCCCGGCATCGATGGGATCGGCGCGGATGCTGCCGCCCACCCGCCGTCGGCGACCTATCGACTACCGTCGGTGAACGCGCTCGCCGCCGGGTCGCCCCACGTCGCGCGCTCGCAAGCCAACGACGACACGGTCCGGGCGATCACGAGCGTGCTGCAGCAGTTCGGCGTCGACGCGAAGGTCACCGGCTTCTCACGGGGTCCGACAGTGACCCAGTACGAGATCGAGGTCGGCCACGGCGTCAAGGTCGAGCGCATCACGGCGCTCCAGAACAACTTCGCGTACGCGGTCGCCTCGAACGAGGTGCGAATCCTCGCCCCCATCCCGGGCAAGAGTGCCATCGGCGTCGAGATCCCCAACGCCGACCGTGAGATCGTCACGCTCGGCGATGTGCTGCGCTCGCAGAACGCCGCGCAGTCGACGCACCCGATGACGATCGGCGTCGGGAAGGACGTCGGCGGCGGCTACGTCGTCGCCAACCTCGCGAAGATGCCCCACCTGCTCGTGGCCGGTTCCACCGGCTCGGGCAAGTCGAGCTTCGTGAACTCGATGATCACGAGCCTCCTCATGCGGGCGAAGCCCGCCGACGTGCGCATGGTGCTCATCGACCCCAAGCGCGTCGAGCTCACGTCGTACGCGGGTGTTCCGCACCTCATCACGCCCATCATCACGAACCCCAAGAAGGCCGCCGAGGCGCTGCAGTGGGTCGTGAAGGAGATGGACATGAGGTACGACGACCTCGCGTCCTTCGGCTTCCGCCACATCGACGACTTCAACCGCGCGGTGGTCGCGGGCGAAGTGAAGCTCCCCGTCGGCAGCGAGCGCGTGCTCAAGCCGTATCCGTACCTGCTCGTGGTCGTCGACGAGCTCGCCGACCTGATGATGGTGGCACCGCGCGACGTCGAGGACTCGATCGTGCGCATCACCCAGCTGGCGCGAGCGAGCGGCATCCATCTGGTCCTCGCGACACAGCGACCGAGCGTCGATGTCGTCACGGGGCTCATCAAGGCCAACGTGCCCTCGCGATTGGCCTTCGCCGTGACGAGTGTCACCGACTCCCGCGTCATCCTCGACCAGCCCGGCGCCGACCGGCTCATCGGCCAGGGCGACGGTCTGTTCCTGCCGATGGGGGCCTCGAAGGCGATCCGCGTTCAGGGCGCATGGGTGAGCGAGCAGGAGATCGAGAAGGTCGTGCAGCACGTCACGGCCCAGGCGCGCCCCGAGTACCGCGAGGTCGCGGTGGCAGCCGAGAAGAAGGAGATCGATGCCGACATCGGAGACGACCTCGAGCTGCTGCTGGCGGCGACCGAGCTCGTCGTGTCGACCCAGTTCGGATCGACCTCGATGCTGCAGCGGAAGCTCCGTGTCGGCTTCGCCAAGGCCGGTCGCCTCATGGACCTGCTCGAATCCCGCGAGATCGTCGGCCCATCCGAGGGCTCCAAGGCGCGTGACGTGCTCGTGACCGTCGAGCAGCTCCCGGCGATCCTGGCTCGGCTGCGCGGCGACGACGTGCCCGGCGAGGGCGGGGGAGCGGCATCCGATCCCTATGGAGCCGATGCCGTCGACGCCCAGTTCCACGGCTACCCCGTCGTCGAGGCCGAAGGCGACGAAGACGCATGGGGCCTCACCGGCCGCGACTGATCGCCGCTGACGACCGCCCCCGATAGGCTCGGCGCATGGCGATCCCGAGGCAGCTTCCGAACGCGATCACGATCGTCCGCATCTTCTGCGCGCCGGTCTTCCTGTGGATGCTGCTCGCCGACGGCGGCGCCGACGGGGCACTGCGCTGGTGGGCCGCGGCGCTGTTCATCGTCGCGATCGCGACCGACGGCATCGACGGCTATCTGGCCCGCAAGCACGACATCGTCACGGATCTCGGCAAGCTCCTCGATCCGATCGCCGACAAGGTGCTCACCGGCTTCGCGTTCATCGGGCTGTCGATTCTGGGGGAGCTCGACTGGTGGATCACGATCGTCGTGCTCATCCGCGAGATCGGAATCACGATCTATCGCTTCGCCGTGGTGAGCGACCACGTGCTCGCGGCGGCGTGGATGGGCAAGCTCAAGACGGTCGCGCAGGCCCTCGCCCTGTCGCTCGCGCTGCTGCCGCTGTGGACGCTCGTCGGCGAGTGGATCTGGTGGGTCAACGGTGTCACGATGACGATCGCCGTGATCCTCACGATCGCGAGCGGGATCGACTACATCGTGAGCGAGACGCGTGGCCGCCGGAAGGGCGCGAAGGCGTGACGGATGCCGCCGCCGGCGTGCTCGCAGCGCTCGATCGGCGCGGCTGGACGATCGGGACGGCCGAGTCGCTGACCGGCGGTCTGCTGGTCGCCGCCCTCGTCGATGTACCCGGCGCCTCCGCGCACGTGCGCGGAGGAATCGTCGCCTACGCGACGGATCTCAAGCGGAGCGTGCTGGGCGTGGACGCCGCCCTCCTGGCCGCCGTCGGAGCGGTCGACGCGGCCGTCGCACGCCAGATGGCCGAGGGTGTGCGCGGCGTGCTCGGCGCCGACGTCGGCGTGGCCACCACGGGCGTTGCCGGGCCCGACCCGCAGGACGGACAGGCCGTCGGCACGGTGTTCATCGCTATTGCGACGCCGGAGTCCACGGAAGTCGCAGCCATCGCACTCACCGGATCGCGCGCCGAGATCCGTGCCGAGAGCGTGGCCGTCGCCCTCCGGCTCTGCCGCGATCGGCTCGGTTGAATGTCCGCGCGAGATCGGGAACAGAGCGTGTTTCGTCTCGGTTACATTCAGCGATTCCCACCCATATCCCAGTCGACGGGATTAGATTGGCATCATCCGGTGCTGTACTGTTGTCCACCCGGACAGCGGCGGAATCATACGTGAGGAGGGGGCCCATCATGATCCTGGTACGTCAAGAGATCGGCGAAGTGCTTCGTGACTTCCGCCAGCAGAAGGGCCGCACCCTCCGTCAGGTCGCCGGTCGCGCGAGTGTCGCGCTCGGGTACCTGAGCGAGGTCGAGCGGGGCCAGAAAGAAGCATCGAGCGAGATCCTCGCCTCGGTCGCCGAGGCCCTCGACGTTCCCATCTCGATCATCATGCGCGAGGTCGGCGACCGCATCTCGGTGCTCGAAGGCCTGCAGACGTTCCCCGACGTCGTTCCCGACGACCTCGTCGCCTCGGTCGACGCCGAACTGTCGCTGCGCTGACCGGCACGTGCGTCGCAGTGAGTTCGAGCGCGCCGTCGCCGATGAGTTCGGCGCGCGCGGGTCGTCGCTGATCGCGGATCTCGCACTCCCGCAGTTCGGCGGCAGGACGGCCGCCGAAGCACTCTCTTCGGGGGAGGCGCCTCGCGATGTGTGGGTCGCGCTGTGCGAGGAGACCGACGTGCCGCTTCAGCGCCGCTATGGCGCAGGCCGGCTGGAACCGCGGCGTCACTGACGCGACTGGGTAGCGCACCTCGCGGCGTGTCATCGTCCTTCGATACGGCTCGTTCCTCGCCTACTCAGGAACCAGCAGGAGCCGCTTCGCGGCGTGTCATCGAATAGACGTTCGAATGCCGCGTAGGCTCCTGCACAGCGGGTGTCGAGGACGCATCTGTCCACAGTCACGGAGGAGCGAAGACCGATGTCGGAGCCCCTCCCTAACGTGAGCAGCGTCGAACGACACCCCACGCCTTGTCGCAGCATCCCGCCCATCCGGGGCGGAGCGCGACAGCCTACAGGCGACGGAACGCGAGTATAAGGAGCACGACATGCCCTCAGCTGAGAACCGCGAGAAGGCCCTCGAATCGGCCCTCGCCCAGATCGACCGGCAGTTCGGAAAGGGCTCGGTCATGCGACTCGGCTCCGATGAGCGCGCTCCGGTCGAGGTCATCCCCACCGGCTCGATCGCCCTCGACGTCGCCCTCGGCGTCGGCGGACTTCCCCGCGGCCGCATCATCGAGATCTACGGTCCCGAGTCGTCGGGTAAGACGACGCTGACCCTCCACGCGATCGCCAACGTCCAGAAGCAGGGCGGGATCGCTGCGTTCATCGACGCCGAGCACGCCCTCGACCCCGACTACGCACACAAGCTCGGTGTCGACATCGATGCCCTTCTCGTGTCGCAGCCCGATACCGGTGAGCAGGCTCTCGAGATCGCCGACATGCTGATCCGTTCCGGCGCGATCGACCTCGTCGTCATCGACTCGGTCGCAGCGCTCGTCCCCAAGGCAGAGATCGAGGGCGAGATGGGCGACACGCACGTCGGTCTGCAGGCGCGTCTCATGTCGCAAGCTCTCCGCAAGCTGACCGGTGGTCTCAACCAGACGAACACCACGATGATCTTCATCAACCAGCTCCGCGAGAAGATCGGCGTGTTCTTCGGCTCGCCCGAGACCACGGCCGGCGGAAAGGCGCTGAAGTTCTACGCGTCGGTACGCCTCGACATCCGTCGCATCGAGACGCTGAAGGACGGCACCGACGCGGTCGGAAACCGCACCCGCGTCAAGGTCGTCAAGAACAAGATGGCACCGCCGTTCAAGCAGGCCGAGTTCGACATCCTCTACGGCGTCGGCATCTCCCGCGAGGGCAGCCTCATCGACTTCGGCGTCGAGCACGCCATCGTCAAGAAGTCGGGGGCCTGGTACACGTACGACGGCGAGCAGCTCGGACAGGGCAAGGAGAATGCCCGCAACTTCCTCATCAAGAACGAGGACGTCGCGGCCGAGATCGAGTCGAAGATCAAGGCGAAGCTGGGCATCGGTCAGCCGAAGGCGGTCGGCGAGTCCGCCGCGGACGAGTTGGCCGCCCGACGCCCGGCCTGACGTGTCGACCAGCGATCACGGGGGTGAGTCCGAAGGACTCGCCCCCGTCATCCCGCTCTTCGGCGGCCCGCGCCGTGACGAGCCGGTTGTCGATGGGGGATATGACGCGCCGAGCGATGAGCACGCGGCGGGGTGGCACCCCACGTGGAGTGTGGATCGGCCGACGTACGACGACGACGGCGACGAACACGCACCGAACGTCGAGGCCGCCGAGAAGGCGCTGCTGAAGAAGCTGCGTACGCGCTCGATGTCGATCGCCGAGGCGCGCACGCAGCTGCGCGAGCACGAGCTGGACGCCGCCGGAGTCGAGCACGTGCTCGCCTCGCTCGAGGCATACGGCTACCTCGACGATGCCGCGCTGGCCGAGCAGCTCGTCCACGCCGGCGTCGATCGCAAGGGTCAGGGCCGGCAGGTCATCGCCCAGACACTCGCGAAGCGCGGCATCCCGCGCGATGTCGCCGACGCGGCGCTGGCGACCATGCCCGACGACGACCTCGAACGGGCGCTCGAGTATGCGCGCAGCAAGGCACGGTCGATGAGCAGCCTCGACCGTGACACGGCGCTGCGTCGCCTCACCGGCCAGCTCGCACGACGCGGCTACGGCGGCTCGCTGGCGATGACCGCGGCGCGCACGGCGCTCGACGAGGGGTCGGGAAGCTCGACCGGGGTGCGGTTCCGATGAGGGCGGGCCTTCGGGCGTGAGCGTCACTGACACCCCTCCGGGCCGGGCTCCCATCCCCGGCTCGTAGAATGGCCCTCATCATGACCACCCCATCCAGCTCACCGACTCTCATCGCGCCCTCTGCGGCCGCGCTCGGCATCGACGGCCGGGCGCGCACCTACGAAGTGCGCACGTTCGGCTGCCAGATGAACGTCCACGACTCCGAACGCCTGTCGGGCTCGCTCGAGAGCGCCGGGTACGTGCGGGCGGATGCCGGCGAAGACGCCGACGTCGTCGTGATCAACACGTGCGCTGTGCGTGACAACGCCGCCGGAAAGCTCTACGGCACGCTTGGGCACCTCAAATCCCGCAAGGACAAGCACGACGGCATGCAGATCGCCGTCGGCGGCTGCCTCGCTCAGATGGACAAAGAGGCCGTCCAGCAGAAGGCGCCATGGGTCGACGTCGTCTTCGGCACCCACAACATGGGCTCGTTGCCGAGTCTGCTGGAGCGCGCCCGCCACAACGGCGACGCCGAGCTCGAGATCCTCGAGTCGCTCGAGATCTTCCCGTCGACGCTGCCGACCAAGCGCGACAGCGTCCACTCCGGTTGGGTGTCCATCTCGGTGGGCTGCAACAACACCTGCACGTTCTGCATCGTGCCGAGCCTCCGCGGCAAAGAGAAGGACCGTCGCCCGGGTGACATCCTCAACGAGATCCGGCTGCTCGTCGACGACGGCGCCATCGAGGTCACCCTCCTCGGCCAGAACGTGAACTCGTACGGCGTCGAGTTCGGCGATCGCCAGGCGTTCGGCAAGCTCCTGCGCGCCGCCGGTGAGATCGAGGGTCTCGAGCGCGTCCGCTTCACGAGCCCGCACCCCGCCGCGTTCACCGACGACGTCATCGACGCCATGGCCGAGACTCCGGCTGTCATGCCGCAGCTGCACATGCCCCTGCAGTCCGGCAGCGACCGCATCCTCAAGGCGATGCGCCGGTCCTACCGCAGCGAGAAGTTCCTCGGCATCCTCGACCGCGTTCGCGAGCGCATCCCGAACGCTGCGATCACGACCGACATCATCGTCGGTTTCCCCGGTGAGACCGAAGAGGACTTCGAAGAGACGATGCGCGTCGTCGAGCAGGCGCGCTTCGCGAGCGCCTTCACGTTCCAGTACTCGATCCGCGAGGGGACGCCTGCGGCGACCATGCCGGATCAGGTTCCGAAGGAGATCGTTCAGACACGGTACGAGCGTCTCGCCGCCCTCCAGGACCGCATCTCGCGCGAAGAGAACGAGAAGCAGCTCGGTCGCGAGCTGCAGGTGCTCGTCTCGACGGGCGAAGGCAAGAAGGACGCCGAGACCCACCGCCTCACCGGTCGCGCCGAAGACAACCGGCTCGTGCACTTCGAGGTGCCCGCAGGCTCCGCTGTGCCCCGCCCCGGCGACGTCGTCTCGGTCGTCGTGACGCATGCCGCCCCGTTCCATCTGCTCGCCGATTCCGTCGACGGCGCCCCGCTCCGCATCCGACGCACCCGTGCCGGCGACGCGTGGGACCGCAGCCAGGCGGAGTCCTGTGCGGTCCCGGCACCGGCATCCGAGGCCGGCACGCCGCGCGCGGTGTCGCTCGGCCTGCCGACGCTCCGCATCGGTGTCTGATTCGTCCCTCGCCCTGAGCGAGCAGAGCGAGGCCGAGCGCTCACCCCGCCTGTGGGCGATCGTCGGTGCCACCGGAACCGGCAAGACGGCGCTCTCGCTCGATCTCGCCGAGGCGCTGGCCGCACAGGGGAGAACGGCCGAGATCGTCAATGCCGACGCGATGCAGCTGTACCGCGGCATGGACGTCGGCACGGCGAAGCTCCCCGTGGACGAGCGTCGCGGCATCCCGCATCATCTCTTCGACGCCCTTGACGTCACCGACGAAGCCGCCGTCGCCTGGTATCAGCCCACGGCGCGGGCGATGATCGAGCAGATCCACGAGCGGGGCGCCGACGCGATTCTCGTCGGGGGATCCGGGCTGTACGTCTCGGCGGTCGTGTTCGATTTCCGCTTCCCGCCCCATGACGATGCTCTCCGTGCACAGCTCGAGGCAGACCTCGAGCGCGACGGCCCCGGCATGCTGTTCGCGCGCCTGCGGGAGGCGGACCCGGCGACGGCCGCACGCATCGACCCCAAGAACGGTCGCCGCATCGTCCGCGCGCTCGAGGTGCTCGCGCAGGGCGCGCAGACCCACGGGGCAGCCCTTCCGGACGAGCCCGCGCTCTGGCACGACGACACCCGCATCGTCGGCGTCGGGATGCCACGAGAGCAGCTGGTCGAGCGGCTGGACGAGCGTGTGGTCGGCATGTGGCGGGACGGACTGCTCGCCGAAGTCGATGCCCTGCGTGAAGCGGGTCTCGAGCGGGGCATCACCGCGCGCCGCGCGATCGGCTATGCCCAGGCGCTGGCCCAGCTGCGCGGCGAGCTGAGTGAAGCCGAGGCGATCGCCGAGACGCAGGCGCTCACCCGCCGCTATGCGCGGCGGCAGGTCTCATGGTTCCGCCGATACCGTGACATCGCATGGGTCGAGCCGGGCGCGGATGCCGCACACCTGGCCGATGGAAGGACCGACTGATGACCGAACCCGACCCCGAACCGTACGTGAAGCTTCATCGCGACGGGAGCGTATGGGCCCGCGGCTTCATGGCCGGCGACGACATGGAGGGCTACTGGGAGTGGTTCCGTCTCGACGGCACGCTCATGCGCAGCGGCACCTTCGACCGCGGCCGCCAGGTGGGCGTCTGGACCACGTACGACAAGACCGGCGCGCCGCACAAGGAGACCCGCTTCCCGGAGTGAGCACGGAGCGGATGCCGCCGCCCTGGCAGACTCGAGGGTATGAGCATCGGAATCCGTCCCTTCTCCGTCGCCGACACCGAGGCGGTCGTGGAACTCTGGCGTGAGACAGGTCTCACCCGCTCCTGGAACGATCCGTACCAGGACATCAGCCGCAAGCTCACGGTGCAGCCCGAGCTCTTCCTCGTGGCGGAGGCGGACGGCGAGGTCGTCGGAACGGTCATGGCCGGCTACGACGGGCATCGCGGCTGGCTGTACTATCTCGCCTCCGCACCCGCCCGCCGAGGCGAGGGGATCGCGCGGCGCCTCGTGGAGCGCGTCGAGGAAGCGCTCCTCGAGATGGGATGTCCGAAGGTGCAGCTCATGGTGCGGCCCGAGAACGGCATCGCGCGCGGGTTCTACGCCGCCCTCGGCTATGAGTCGTTCGAGACCTGGACGACGGGCAAGCGCCTCATCGCGGACTGATCCGCGCCGCGGCGCGGCGTCGACCTAGAATGAGGGGATGCCGCAGACCGTCTCGTTCACGAAGGGCCACGGCACCGGGAACGACTTCGTCATCATCCCCGATCCCGACGGCGCACTCGACCTGTCCGACGATCACGTCGCGATCCTATGCGATCGGCGTTTCGGCATCGGCGGCGACGGCATCCTCCGTGTCGTGCGTGCCGCGTCGATCGCCGAGGGCCGCGAGGCGGCGGCAGCCGGCGCCGAATGGTTCATGGACTACCGCAACGCCGACGGCTCGAAGGCCGAGATGTGCGGCAACGGCATCCGCGTGTTCGTGCGCTACCTCGTCGACGTCGGCTGGGCGCAGCTCGACGACGGGCCGCTCGCGATCGGCACCCGTGCCGGGGTGAAGACCGTCACCCGCAGCGATCTCGGGTTCGAGGTGGACCTCGGACCCTGGCGCGTCGAGCCGGGCGACGTCCTTGTGCGCGCCCGCGGCATCGGTGCTCCGCGCCCCGGCATGGGGATCGACGTCGGCAATCCGCACATCGTCGTCGCACTTCCCGATGAAGCAGAGCTCGACGGCCTCGACCTGACGGTTCTTCCGCAGCTTCATCCTGCGCCCGTCCACGGCGCGAACGTCGAGTTCGTGGTGCCGAGCGACCCGCTCGTCCACGCCGGAGTGGGGTCGATCCGCATGCGGGTGTTCGAGCGCGGTGTGGGCGAGACGCTCAGCTGCGGCACCGGTGTCGCAGCGGCCGCCCTCGCGGTGCGGGAGTGGGCGGGTCCTGCCGCTCCGGATCAGTGGAGCGTGACGGTGCCCGGCGGTGTCCTCGGGGTTCGCATGCCCGAGGTCGACGGCGAACGCCACGTGCTGCTGTCGGGCCCGGCGACCCTCGTCTACTCGGGCGAGGTCACGCTCGCCTGAGCGCCGCGGGTCCTGCTCAGGGCAGGTCGATCGGCTCGCTCTGCGGCGAGCCATGCCGGCGCACCTTGATCACCCGGAAGCCGCGCGCAGTCGCGGCGCGGTGCACGCTGTACCCGCGCTCGAACGACCCCTCGAGCCAGCGCTGCAGCGAGTCCGAGCCGAGATTGCGCTGCACGACGAGCCACGCGTCGGATCGTTCGTCCAGACGCGGGATCCATCGCTCGAGCAGACCGTGCAGCTCCGCCTTGCCCACGCGGATCGGCGGATTCGACCGGATCGAGCGGAAGACGACGTCGTCGGGAACATCGTCGGGCAGTGACGCGTTGACGTTGTCGAGTCCGAGCGCTTCGGCGTTGCGACGGACGAGATCGAGCGCCCGCTCGTTCACGTCCACCGCCCACACCGTGGCCCGCGGAGACTCCATCGCCACGCTGAGCGCGATCGGTCCCCATCCGCAGCCGAGGTCGAGGATCTGCCCGCCCGCAGGGGGCGGGGGAGTGTTCGCGAGCAGCACCGCCGTGCCGGAGTCGACATGGTCGGGACTGAACACGCCGCCCGCCGTCGTGACCTCGACGGAAGAACCGGCGAGCGTGACGGTGATGCGGCGAAGACTCTCGGCACTGGCGGGGGACGCACTGAAGTAGTGGTCGTTCCCCATGGGTGTCGAGCGTACCGGAGGACCTCCGCACTGCGGGAGGCTAGAATTCACGAGCGCTTCGGCGCCCCACCCGAGATGCGCGGCCACGCGGCATCCCGAAAGGAACACATGACGGACACCACGACTTCGCACAGCACCGACGAGACGCCGATCGATCCGGTCGACCGCGTTCTCGCAAACGCCGAGGCGCGGTCAGGTGTGCGGGTGTTCGGGGCCGCTCAGGCGCTGCAGGACGACGCCACGATCGGCGATGCTCACTCGGACGGCGCCCAGTGGGACCGCGAGGAGCGCGCGGCGCTGCGCCGCGTTCCAGGCCTGTCGACAGAGCTCGAAGACGTCACCGAGGTCGAATACCGGCAGTTGCGCCTCGAGAACGTCGTGCTGGTCGGCGTGCATGCTCAGGGCGAGCAGGAGGATGCCGAGAACTCCCTCCGCGAGCTCGCGGCGCTCTCCGAGACCGCCGGCGCCGTCGTCCTCGACGGCGTGCTGCAGCGGCGGCCGCATCCCGACCCCGCCACCTATGTCGGACGCGGCAAGGCGCAGGAGCTGCGGGACATCGTCGCCGCCGTCGGCGCCGACACCGTGATCGCCGACACCGAGCTCGCACCCAGCCAGCGGCGTGCGCTCGAAGACGTGGTGAAGGTAAAGGTCATCGACCGCACCACCGTCATCCTCGACATCTTCAGCCAGCACGCCAAGAGCCGCGAGGGCAAGGCCCAGGTCGAGCTCGCGCAGCTCGAATACCTGCTTCCGCGCCTGCGCGGCTGGGGTGACTCGATGAGTCGTCAGGCCGGTGGTCAGGTCGGCGCCGGCGGTGCCGGCATGGGATCGCGCGGACCCGGTGAGACGAAGATCGAGCTCGATCGCCGCCGCATCCGCACCAAGATGGCGCTGCTGCGCCGTCAGATCCGCGACTTCGCGCCCGCGCGCGATGCCAAGCGCGCCGAGCGCAAGCGCAACACGATCCCCTCGGTCGCGATCGCCGGCTACACCAACGCCGGCAAGTCGAGTCTGCTAAACCGGCTCACGAGCGCCGGCGTGCTCGTCGAGAACGCGTTGTTCGCGACGCTGGATGCCACCGTCCGTCGCTCCGAGACGACCGACGGCCGCGTCTACACGCTCACCGACACGGTCGGGTTCGTCCGCAACCTTCCGCACCAGCTCGTCGAGGCGTTCCGCTCGACGCTCGAAGAGGTCGGCGGCTCCGACGTCATCGTCCACGTCGTCGACGGGTCGCACCCCGATCCCGCCGCACAGCTGGCGACCGTGCGCGACGTGATCGGCGATGTCGGTGCCCGCGACATCCCGGAGCTCGTGGTCTTCAACAAGTCCGACCTCGTCGACGACGACACGCGTCTGGTGCTGCGCGGGCTCGAGCCCGCGGCCATCTTCGCCTCGTCGCGCACCGGTGAGGGCATCGACGAGCTGCGGGCGGTGATCGAGGGGATGCTGCCCCTCCCCGCGGTCGAGGTGCGCGCACTCGTGCCCTATGACCGCGGCGACCTCGTGTCGGCCGTCCACGAGAGCGGGATCATCCTGTCGCAGGAGCACGAGGAGGGCGGCACGGCCATCCATGCTCGTGTTGGAGAGCACCTGGCGGCGCGCCTCGCGCCCTTCGCGGTCTGAGCCCTCAGCGCAGCTCGAGCGGGTCCACCCCGGGCGCCTCGAACCCCAGCACCTGGCCGAGGAAGGCGATCTCGGCCTCGAGCTGGCGGATGACCGTCTCGGAGCGGCGGAAGCCGTGCCCCTCGCCCGCGAAGGCGAGGTACGCATGAGGCACGCCGTTCGCGGCGAGGGCGTCGCGCACCGCTTCGGACTGCGACGGGGGCACGACCTCGTCGTCGAGCCCCTGCTCGATCAGCAGGGGCGTCGTCAGCGTGTCGAGCCGGGTCAGCGGCGAACGCGCGATGTAGAGCTCCTCCGCCTCCGGCAGCGGCCCGACCATGCTGTCGAGATAGCGCGATTCGAAATCGTGGGTGTCTTCGGCGAGGCGCCGGAGGTCGGCGACCCCGTAGCGGCTGATGCCCGCCGCGAAGTCGTCGGACGCCGCCAGCGCGCACAGCACCGTCCATCCGCCCGCTGACCCGCCCGCGATCGCGAGGCGCGCGGCGTCGGCGTGGCCTGCGGCCACGAGTCCGCGGGCGGCGGCGATCACATCGTCGACGTCGACGATGCCCCACTGCCCGAGGAGCCGCTCGCGGTACGCCCGCCCGTAGCCGCTCGAACCGCCGTAGTTGACGTCGAGCACGCCGATCCCGCGGCTCGTGAAGTACGCGATCTTCGGCGTCGCCGACCCCGCGACGTGCGTGGTGGGGCCGCCGTGCACGAACACCAGGTAGGGCGGAAGCTCACCGTCCGTTTCAGAGACGTCGGGATTGGTCGGCGGGTAGGCGAAGGCGTGCACGCGCCCCCGAGGGCCTTCGAAGGTCAGGGCCCGGGGTCGCGGCATCCACTCGTCGCCCCACGCCGTTTCGCCGCCGCGCACCGCGACCGCTGAGGCAGGCTCGTCGACGTCGATGATCCAGAGCCCCGAAGCGGCGGAGGCACCAGCACCCGACACGAGCACGCGTGAGCCGGCAGCATCCTCCACGTTCGCGTTCGCCGTGACCGGGGTCTCGAGCACGCGGGCGTCGCCGGTGGCCGGGTCGATGACGACGAGCTCGTCGTCGCCGTTCGTGCGGACCGCGAGGATGCGGCCGTCGGCGAGCACCGTGTACCAGCGCAGCCCCAGTACCCACAGCGGGCCGCCGGTGTCGGCGTCGGCCGGTGCGATCGGCGCGTGGTCGAGGTCGGCCGACAGGTGCATGCGCCAGAGGTTCCAGCGCCCGGTCGGGTCGTCGAGGTAGACGAGGTCGTCGGCGTCCAGCCAGCTCGGCTGCAGGGGAGACGTGTCTCCGCCGGCCAGCGTCGCCCACTCCGCCACGGTGCCGTCCTCGATACGGCCGACGCGCAGCTCCGCGCGGTCCCACGGCATCGCCGGGTGATTCCACGCGATCCAGGCCAGGTGATGGCCCCCGGGCGAGAGCGAGGGCTGAGCGAGGAAGTCGCTGTCGGCGGTGAGGTCGACCACGTCGGGGCGGTCGCCGAGCCCGATCCGCACGATGTCGCGGCGGGGTACGACGGTCTTCCCGTGGCGCTCGCGCACCCCCAGCAGCACGCCCTCCTGCCACGACAGACCGCCGTAGCGGGTCGACGGGTCGACGGGGGTCAGGGCACGGGGCTCGCCGCCCGGAGTCAGCGCCCACACGCGCTGGTCGGACTTCTCCACGAACACCAGCACGCCGGCATCCGTCGTGGTCCACGCACCGCCGCCGTACTCGTGCACGCGCGAGCGGGCACTCCAGGGGGCAGGCAGCACGTCTTCGACGGCACCGGATGCCGCGCGCCGGCGCACAGCGCTGCGCCCACCCTCGGTGGCCACCGACTCACCCCACCAGACGTCGTCGCCGACGAAGCGGGCGCCCTCGATCCGCGGTGCCGACGCCGAGACGTCGGCGGCGGACAGCGGGGAGGGCCAGGAACCGTAGGGAAGCGCCTCGGGCATGACTCCACGGTACGCGCAGGCGGCGCGCGGGGGGATGGGGTCCGACGAAACACATCGTCACAGTCGGCGCGGGCGCGGTCGCCTCCGATACCGTGAACGCATCGTCGCCCGGTCGTCAGCGCATTCGCGCCGACACCCTGAGCTGGTCTCGGGGTCCGGGCAGGGAGCGACAGCCGAGCCCGGCACCCGCCCGCGATGACACCGCTGCGTCGGCTTGCCGACGCAGCGCGGTCCGCGGCCGTCCGGCCTCCGCCCCTCCCCAGATTCGAGCAGCACGATGTCCATCGACCTCACCGCGCCGCCGGTGCCGTTCTCGTTCGAGGTGTATCCGCCTCGCTCCGACGCGGGCATGCTGGCGCTGCACGAGACCATCCGCCACCTGGCGGCCGTCTCCCCGCGCTTCATCTCCGTGACCTTCGGCGCGGGGGGATCGACCGGCGGGCGCTCACTCGATCTGCTCCGACACATCCTCGCCGAGACGCACATCGCGCCACTCGCCCACCTGACGTGCGTCGGCAGCACGTATGCCGCGGCGACCGCTCTCATCCGCGAATTCCTGGATGCCGGGATCACGAGCTTCCTCGCGTTGCGGGGCGACCCGCCGGCCGGCGCCGCCGAGGGCGAGCCGTTCCTCGGCGACCTCGAGAGCGCCGCCCAGCTCGTCCAGCTGATCGATCGCGTGCAGGCCGAGCGTGCCCCGTACGGGGAGGCTCAGTTCCCCGGCATCCCGGGAGCGGTCCGCGTCGCGCGTCGGCCCACGGTCGACATCGCCGTCGCCGCTTTCCCCAACGGCCACCCGCGGTCGCGGCATCCGAACGAGCACATCGATGCGCTCCTCGCGAAGCAGGCGGCGGGCGCGACCATGGCCATCACACAGCTGTTCTTCCACGCCGACGACTATCTGGCGTTCGTCGAGCGCTCGCGCGCGGCGGGGGTCAGCATCCCGATCCTGCCGGGGATCATGCCGATCACCTCGCCTTCGCGGCTGCGGCGCGTGCTCGAGCTCAGCGGCGAGGAGCAGCCCGCCGAGCTCGCCATCGCGCTCGAGGTCGAGCCGACACCCGAAGGTCAGCGTGCGATCGGGATCGAGCACGCGGCCGGGCTCATCCGCGAGGTCGTCGACGGCGGCGCGCCCGGCGTGCACCTCTACGCGTTCAACAACCACGACACGGTGCTCGCGGCCCTCCGCGACGCCGGCATCATCACCACATCGAAGGAGCACATCCGATGACCGACCCTCGCCCCGCCTTCCCCCGTGGCACGATCCTCGGCTACCCGCGCATCGGTCGGCGCCGCGAGCTCAAGCGCGCCGTCGAGTCGCGCTGGTCCGGCGCCACCGACGCCGCAGCCCTCGAGGCGACGGCCGCCGACCTGCGCCGCGCGACGCGCACGCGCCTGGCCGAACTCGGCCTCGGCCGGGACGACTCGTCGATCCCCGAGTCGTTCTCGTTCTACGACCAGGTGCTCGACGCCGCGCTCGCCGTGGGCGCCCTTCCCGAGCGCTTCGCCGCGCTCCGCGGCGAGGACGGCTCGATCGGCCTCGATGCGTACTTCACGGCCGCGCGCGGCGAAGGCGAGAGCGCGCCGCTGGAGATGACGAAGTGGTTCGACACGAACTACCACTACCTCGTGCCCGAGATCGGCCCCGAGACCGCGTTCGCGCTCTCGCACGACCGCTTCGCGCGCCAGGTCGCCGAGGCGAAGGCCGAGGGATTCACGGTGCGGCCCGTCGTGGTCGGCCCGGTCACGCTCCTCGCGCTCGCCAAGGCGACGGATGCCGCACCCGACGGATTCGACCCGCTGAGCCGCCTGGACGACCTCCTGCCCGTGTACGCCGAGCTTCTCGCGTCGCTGGCCGCTGCCGGAGCCGACTGGGTGCAGCTCGACGAGCCGGCGCTCGTGAGCGAGAGCCTGCCCGTGACGCCCGAGGCACTCGCCGCTGCTGCCGAGCGCGCCTACGAGGTTCTCGGCACGGCAGTCGACCGGCCTGCGATCCTCGTCGCGTCGGGGTACGCGCAGCTGTCGCCCGAGGCATGGACCGCGCTCGCCGCGGCGCCCGTCGAGGCGATCGCGATCGACCTGACTCGCGGGTCCCAGCCCGCGCCCGCGCCGGGTCTGGCGGGCAAGACGCTCGTCGCGGGCGTCATCGACGGCCGCAACATCTGGCGCGGCGATCTCGCCGGGGCCTGGGCGAAGCTCGACGCGCTGACCGCCCTGGGTGCGGCATCCGTCTCCGCCGGAACCTCGACCTCGCTTCAGCACGTGCCCCACGACGTCGCCGACGAGACCGCGCTCGACCCGCGACTGGCGTCGTGGCTCGCCTTCGCCGATCAGAAGACCGTGCAGGTGACGGCGCTCGCTCGCGGGCTCGCCGAGGGGCGTCCGGCGATCGATGCCGAGGTCGCCGAGGCGGCGGCAGCCCTCGCCGACCGTCGCAGCGCACCGGGCGTCAGCGACGGCGCGGTGCGCTCGCGCGCCCTCGCGCTCACGGCGGCCGACTACGACCGCGGTGACTACGCCGACCGGGTCGCTGCCCAGGACGAGGCGCTCGGGCTGCCGGTGCTGCCGACCACCACGATCGGGTCGTTCCCGCAGACCGGCGACATCCGCCGCGCGCGTGCGCGGCACGGCCGGGGCGAGGTCTCGACCGACGAGTACGAGGAGTTCCTCCGCGAAGAGATCGCCCGCGTCGTGACGCTGCAGGAGGACCTCGGACTCGACGTGCTCGTGCACGGCGAGGCGGAGCGCAACGACATGGTGCAGTATTTCGCCGAGAACCTCGACGGGTTCGCGGTGACACAGCACGGCTGGGTGCAGTCGTACGGGTCGCGCGCGACGCGCCCCTCGATCCTGTGGGGCGACGTGTCTCGCCCGGCGCCGATGACGGTCGCGTGGTCGGCGTTCGCGCAGTCGCTCACCGACAAGCCCATGAAGGGCATGCTCACGGGGCCGGTGACCATCCTCGCGTGGTCGTTCGTACGCGACGACCAGCCGCTCGGCGAGACGGCCGATCAGGTTGCTCTCGCCCTGCGCGACGAGATCGCCGACCTCGAGGCCGCCGGAATCGGCGTCATCCAGGTCGACGAGCCGGCGCTGCGGGAGCTCCTGCCGCTCAAGCGCGCCGATCAGCCGGCGTACCTCGAGTGGTCGGTGGGCTCGTTCCGCCTCGCGACGGCCGGTGCAGCCCCGGCGACCCAGGTGCACACCCACCTCTGCTACTCCGAGTTCGACGTCGTGATCGACGCGATCGCAGCGCTCGACGCCGACGTGACCTCGATCGAGGCCGCGCGCAGTCGCGGCGAGGTGATCGGCGACATCGCGACATCGGGCTTCGCACATGGCGTCGGCCCGGGCGTCTACGACATCCACTCGCCGCGCGTGCCCGCCGTCGACGAGATCGCCGAGCTGCTCGACCGCGCGGTCTCCGAGCTGCCGCTGCGCCAAGTGTGGGTCAACCCCGACTGCGGCCTGAAGACACGCGGCTACGACGAGACCGTCGAGTCGCTGCGCAACCTCATCGACGCGACGCGGTCGATCAGGGAGAAGGTGGGCGCTCCCGCCTGATTCAGCGCGAGGAATCCTCCGACGTGGATGCCGCGGCCTTCGAGGTCGCGGCATCCGCCGTCTCGAGAGGCTCGATCACGAGGGTGTCGCCGTCGCCGACGGTCTCGCCCTGCGCATCCTCGACGACGACGGGTTCGATGACCGTCGCTTCGACGACCTCGTCGTCGCGCCGCTGGAGCAGTTCGAGGATCCAGGCGACGGCGAAGGCCACCAGCACGACGAGGATGATGTCGCCGATCGACAGCGGTCGCAGCGCGAAGAGCCACAGCACCGCGAGCACGGCGATGACCGTGCGCACCAGGATCTTCTGGCGCGCGAGCCAGGTGCCGAATCCGCCCGTGTCGAGGCCGCGGCCGGCGAGGTTGCGCCGCGCGGTGGCGTTGAGGCTGCGGACCGAGCCTCGCAGACCCGTTGCTGTCCGCGAGCGGCCCATCGCCCAGCCGAGGACGGCGATGAAGACGCCGAACAGGGCGAGCACCGTGGCGGTCTGCGCCATCGCGCCGACCATCTGGTCGTAGATGACGCCGAGTCCGTCGGGCGACAGGTCGAGGTCGCCCGCGACGATGCCGACGACGCCGGCGCCGACGCCGAATCCGAGCGCCAGCGATCCCGCGCCGATCGCGAAGCCGACGCCGGTCCCCACGATGGCGGTGCTGCGGCGGCGGGCGATGAGGATGCCGAGGCCGAAGAGCCCCAGGGTGATCACCGGCAGCCAGAATCCGACGGCCGAGGCGACGGCGTATCCGGTGCGGAGCATCGCGAGGTTGTCGCCTTCGCCGAGGATCACGACCTTGTCGATCGTCGGGATCAGCTGCGCGATGCCGACGCCGTTGTCGACGAGGTTCGTCTTGACCCGCTCGACGATCGCGCCGAGCTGGATGCCGACGCCGTCATCCGTGCGCACGACGAGGCCGCCGCCGTCCGAGGTCGCGGCGACGGTGAGCGCGCGGTGGGCGGCGCGGGTGGCGGTGGCCCACACGTCGACGAAGGCCTCGGACTCGACCACGCGCGTGACCGCGTTGGTCGTGAGGCTGGTCAGGCCGTTCGCAGCGGGCGCCTGCAGGAGCATGAGTGCGTCCTCGGCCCGGGGCGGCAGGCCGAGGCCTGCAATGCCCTCGAAGACGTTCGCGGTGATCTCATCGAAGTCGACCTGCGTGGTGATGGCCTGCATCGTCTCGTCGATGATCATGTCCTGGACCGCGGGATCGGCGGCCAGCGGCGCGAGGGTGGCGACGAACGCCTCCTCGTCGACGAGCTGAACGCGGGCCCACGCCGTCACGATCGAGATCGGAACGAGGATCGTGGCGATCACGATGATGAGCGCCGACACGAGCGCGCGCCACCAGGGGCCGTCGGGGCGGTCCTTCGCCGACTTCGGCTCGGCCGCAGCGAGCCGGGCGTTCTCGGCCTCGAGTGCGCGAATGCGCTCAGTCAGATCTTCGGTCACAGTGGCGTCGGCGTCCGTCATGGCGCCATTCTGTCGGATGCCGACACGGCGCGCACCGATTTGGCGATTCGGATCGCCGATCAGACCGCGCGCAACACCGCGACGACCTTGCCGAGCACGACCGCATCGTCCCCGAGGATCGGCTCGAAGGCGGAGTTGCGGGGGAGCAGCCAGGTGTGGCCGTCGCGCTGGCGGAAGGTCTTCACCGTCGCCTCGTCGTCGAGCATCGCCGCGACGATGTCGCCGTTCTCGGCCGTCGGCTGCGTACGAACGACGACCCAGTCGCCGTCGCAGATCGCGGCGTCGATCATCGACTCGCCCGCCACCTTCAGCATGAACAGGTCCCCTTTGCCGACGAGCTGACGGGGGAGCGGGAAGATCTCCTCGACCTGCTGCTCGGCGGTGATCGGCACGCCGGCGGCGATCCGGCCGACCAGCGGCACGAGCGCGGCATCGCCGACGCTGGGGGCCGTGTCAGCCGGATTCTCGGTCGCGGTGCCTGGCAGGTCGATGAGCACTTCCATCGCGCGGGTCTTGCCGGCGTCGCGCCGCAGGTAGCCGCTCAATTCGAGCTGGTTGAGCTGGTGCGTCACGCTCGAGAGCGACTTGAGGCCGACGGCATCCCCGATCTCGCGCATGCTCGGCGGATAACCGTGCCGCGCGATGGAGCGCTGGATCACCTCGAGGATCGCCATCTGCTTGTCGCTGAGGCTCTTCCGGCGTCTGGTCTGGGGCTTCTCGCGCCCGCTCGACTCGCTCATGTGCGGCTCCTGTCTGCGTGTGGCCCTCATCTGCGAGGGAGCGGTCTTCGAATGTCGGAGGTCGGTGATGTGGTTCTCGTATCGAAACCGTATCCGGATGCGGCGCACCGCGTGAGCAAATCGCTCGCGTGTCGCGTTCGAATACACGGGTTCGAATCACCTGCTTGACAGCATATAGAATCGAAGATAGCTTCGGAAGAGAGGTTCGTATCCGCCGTTCCCGGCCGAACGGCGGATGCGAATCTCTCCCCACCAGAGGAGGGTCCCATGACTGCGATCGGCATCACGTCTCCGGCACTGACCACACCGCGGGCGGCGGCTGCGCACGTCACGCGGCTGCGTCTGACGGTTCGCGGTCGGCGCGTGCTCGCTGCGCTGGCAGCGCTGCCGGCGGTCATCGCACTGAGTCTGGCGATGATCAGCGGCGGGTCCGCCCTCGCGTCCCGTGACGGGGGAGTCGCTGAGGAGTCCTTCACGAGCGTCACGGTCGGTGCGGGTGACTCGCTGTGGTCGATCGCGGAAGAGGTCGCGCCCGCAGCCGACCCGCGCGACGTCGTGGACGCCATCGTCCGTCTCAATGGCCTCGACGGTGGCGCGATTCTCGCCGGACAGCGTCTCGCCATCCCCGCGGAGTACGCTCCCGCGCCCTGAGCGGTTCTGAGGGACGACCACCGCGACACCGCACGACGAGGGATCGCACCGCGGCCGCGCCTCTACGATGGGTGGGATGAGCGCTGGCCTCGACGACCTCCCCCTTCGCGACGATCTCCGCGGCATGAAGCCGTATGGCGCACCGCAGGCACCACTGCCGGTCGCCCTGAACGTCAACGAGAACACGCACCCGGTTCCGAGCGAGGTCGCCGACGACATTCTCGACTCGATCGCAGTCGCACTGCGCGAGGTCAACCGCTATCCCGACCGCGAGTTCACGGCGCTTCGCGAGGGATTCGCCGGATACCTCGGTCACGGCCTCACGAGCGACCAGATCTGGGCTGCGAACGGCTCGAACGAGGTGCTCCAGCACGTCCTGCAGGCATTCGCGGGCCCGGGACGCACCGCGTTCGGCTTCGCCCCGACCTACTCGATGTACCCGCTTCTCTCCCGTAGCACGGGGGCTTCGTGGGTCGCCGGCGAACGCGAGTCGGACTACACGATCAGTGCCGAGAGCGCGGCGGCGCAGGTCGCCGAAGCGTCGCCCGACGTGGTCTTCCTGTGCGCGCCGAACAACCCGACCGGCACCCCGCTGCGCCTCGACGTCATCGAGGCCGTCTACGAGGCATCGCGCGGCGTGGTCGTCGTCGACGAGGCGTATCAGGAGTTCGCGCCGCGCGAGGAGCGCTCTGCGCTGACGCTGCTTCCGGGTCGGGAGCGCCTTGTGGTGTCGCGTACCATGAGCAAGGCGTTCGCGTTCGCCGGTGCGCGTGTCGGCTACCTCGCCGCGGATCCGGCCGTGATCGATGCGCTCCGTCTCGTGCGTCTGCCCTACCACCTGAGCGCGCTGACTCAGGCGGCGGCGACCGCGGCGCTGCGCCACGCGCCGACGATGCTCGGAATGGTCGACGAGATCGTCGCACAGCGCGACCGCATCTCGGCGACCCTCGAGGCGCTCGGGTACGACCCGCACGAGTCCTGGACGAACTTCGTGCTCTTCGGGGGCGTCGATGATCCTGCGGCGACCTGGCAGGCGCTGTACGACGAGGGCGTGCTGATCCGCGATGTCGGCATCCCTCATCACCTGCGTGTGACTGCCGGAACCGAAGCCGAGACGACCGCGTTCCTCGACGCACTCGCGTCGATAGACTCGGCCTCATGACCGCCGAACGATCCGAGCCCGGCCGCACCGCCTCTCTCCGGCGCACCACGAGCGAGTCCACCGTCGAGTTGGAGCTCGACCTCGACGGCACCGGCCGCAGCCGAATCGACACCACGGTCCCCTTCTTCGACCACATGCTCACCGCGTTCGCGAAGCACTCGCTCACCGACCTCACGGTGCGCGCCTCCGGCGACACCGACATCGACGCGCACCACACCGTCGAAGACATCTCGATCGTGCTCGGCCAGGCGATCCGCGAGGCGCTCGGCGACAAGTCCGGCATCTCGCGGTACGGCGATGCTCTCGTCCCGCTCGATGAGGCGCTCGCTCAGGCGGTCGTCGACATCAGCGGGCGCCCGTACCTCGTGCACGAGGGTGAACCCGCCGGCTTCGAGCATCACCTGATCGGCGGGCACTTCACCGGCTCGCTCGTGCGTCACACCTTCGAGGCGATCTCGTTCAACGCCGCGCTCACCGTGCACGTGCGCGTGATCTCGGGTCGCGACCCGCACCACATCGCCGAGGCCGAGTACAAGGCGTTCGCGCGCGCGTTCCGCCAGGCGAAGTCCCTCGACCCCCTCGTCGAGGGGATCCCGAGCACCAAGGGCGCGCTGTGAGCTCGAGCTCCGGCGGTTCCCGGCCGGTCGTGGCCGTCCTCGACTACGGCTCGGGCAACGTCCACTCCGCGGTGAAGGCGCTCGATGCGGCCGGTGCGGATGCGCGATTGACCAGCGACCGAGCGCTCGTCCTGGAAGCCGAGGGCCTCGTCGTTCCCGGAGTCGGCGCGTATCAGGCCGTCATGGCGGCCCTGCGGTCGAGCCGCGGTGATGAGCTGATCGGCCGGCGCCTCGCGGGCGGGCGCCCCGTTCTCGGCATCTGCGTCGGCATGCAGGTGCTCTTCGAGCGAGGCGTGGAGCGCGGCGTCGACACCGAAGGGCTCGGGGAGTGGCCCGGTGTCGTCACCGAGCTCGAGGCCCCGGTGCTGCCGCACATGGGCTGGAACACCGTCGAGCCGGGCGAGGGTTCGCGACTCTTCCGCGGCATCGAGCACGAGCGCTTCTACTTCGTTCACTCGTTCGGCGCGCGGCAGTGGCTGCTCGACGTGCAGCCGCCGTTCCCGCAGCCGGTGCTGACGTGGTGCGACTACGGCGAGCCGTTCCTCGCGGCAGTCGAGAACGGTCCGCTGTCGGCGACCCAGTTCCACCCCGAGAAATCGGGGGAAGCCGGCATCCGACTCCTCGCGAATTGGATCGACGGGCTCAGCAGGGCTACCCTCTGAACTCGTGCCGTCTGCGGAAGTGCAACTCTTCCGAGACCTTCCCGCACGAGGAGCCATGAACGATTTCGCGTCTACGCCCGAACTGATCCTGCTGCCCGCCGTCGACGTCGCCGACGGCAAGGCTGTGCGCCTGACACAGGGGGAGGCGGGCACCGAGACGAACTACGGCGACCCCGTCGACGCCGCGCTCGACTTCGCGCGCCAGGGCGCGCAGTGGATCCACCTCGTCGACCTCGATGCGGCCTTCGGCCGGGGCAGCAACACGAACGTGCTCCGCAAGGTCATCCGGCAGGTCAAGGGCGTGCAGGTCGAGGTCTCGGGCGGCATCCGCGACGACCGCTCGCTCGAGGCGGCCCTCGAGAGCGGAGCCGCCCGCATCAACCTCGGCACCGCGGCGCTCGAGAACCCTGAGTGGGCAGCCGATGTGATCGGCCGCTACGGCGACGTCATCGCCGTCGGCCTCGACGTCCGCGGCACGACGCTCGCCGCCCGCGGCTGGACCCGCGAGGGTGGTGACCTCTGGACGGTGCTCGACCGCCTCGAGTCGGCCGGCTGCAGCCGCTACGTCGTCACCGACGTCACCAAGGACGGCACGCTCCAGGGACCGAACGTCGAACTCCTCCGCGAGATGACCTCGCGCACTCCGAAGCCGATCGTCGCCTCGGGCGGCGTGTCGAGCCTCGACGACATCGTGGCGCTGCGCGACCTCGTGCCCCTCGGCGTCGAAGGCGTGATCGTCGGCAAGGCCCTCTACGCGGGCGCGTTCACGCTCGCCGAGGCGCTGGATGTCGCCGGACACTGATCCGCACGCGCACGGCGACTCCGCCGGCGTCCCCTGGGAGGGGCGGAGCTTTCACGCGAACCCGCACTCCGGTGATGACGGCTCGGCCGATCCGGCGCTGCTGGCCGCACTGACGGCCTTCCGCGACGGGTCGGGGAGTCAGGCCGACGTCGTCGCGGCGTACCGGCCGGCGCGCCTGCTGATCCCGCTCATCGCCGCCCTCGGTGAGGATCCCGACTCGACGGAGCCGGCGATCGGCGAGCACGGGCTCGCCGTCGACAAGACGCAGGAACTGTCGATCGTGACGGTCGCTTCTCCCGACGGGAGACGAGTGCTTCCGGTCTTCACCTCGGTGGGCGCGATGCGAACGTGGGATCCCGTCGCCCGTCCGGTGCCCGCCGACGGCGCCCGCACGGCGGTTGCGGCATCCGCCGACGACACCGACCTCATCGTCATCGACCCGGGCTCGCCGACCGAGTTCGTCATCCGCCGCCCCGCGGTGTGGGCGCTCGCGCAGGGTCACACGTGGGAGCCGAGCTTCGCTTCGCCCGAGGTGTTCGCGGGACTTCAGGCGAGCATCGGCGGCGAGTTGGCCGTCATCGACCTCTCGGTCGAGCCGGGCGACCCTGACGCGCGGCTCCGCGGACCCGAGCTCGTCGTGCGGCTGCACCTCATTCACGGCCTCGCCCAGGAGGAGTTGGATGCCGTGCTCCAGCGGCTCGCGAAGCGCTGGTCCGCCGATGACCGCATCGCGGTGCTCGTGGACTCGCTGACCGTCAAGCTCATTCGCGCGGCCGAGTAGTCCGCACCCGGAGTGCCCTTGCGGCCGACCGCGTACCGGCGGAAGATCGGCACCCGGAGGTGACGCGATGGACCGCAGCGCGACGAAAGACCAGTACCGGCAGGCGCTCGAGGTCGCGCACCGGCACGCCCTGAGCTGGCTCGACACCGTCGACGAGCGTCCGATCCGGCCGGAGGCGGATGTCGACGGCATCCTCGATTCACTCGTTCGCACTCTGCCCGCCCAAGGCGCCCACCCCGCCGCGGTCGTCGAAGAGCTCGCCGACGCGGCGCTGCCGGGCCTCATGGCGATCGGGTCGTCCCGCTTCTACGGATTCGTCATGGGCGGCGCGTATCCCGCAGCCATCGCGGCGGACTGGCTCGTCTCGGCGTGGGACCAGAACACCGGGTCGCGCCAGCCGACGCCGGCGACCGCGGCTGTCGAGGAGGTCGCCGCCGCCTGGCTTCTCGAACTCCTCGGGCTTCCTGCGGAGAGCGGTGTCGGATTCGTGACCGGTGCGACGAGTGCGAACATGGCGTGCCTGGTCGTCGCGCGCGACGCGGTGGTGCGTGCGCGCGGCTTCGATCCATCGGCCGGCATCCAGCAGGCTCCGCCGATCACCTTCCTCGCAGGCGATGCCGTGCACACCTCGGTCGTGCTCGCCGGTCGGCTGGCGGGTCTCGGCGTGCCGCGGACGGTGGGAGCGGATGCCGAGGGTCGCATCGACGTCGGCGGCCTCGAACGCGCTCTCGCCGATAGCTCCGGCCCGGTGATCGTCGCACTGCAGGCCGGCGACGTGCACTCGGGCGCCTTCGACGACTTCGCTGCGGCGGTCGCAGTTGCCCGCGCTGCCGGCGCATGGGTGCACGTCGACGGCGCGTTCGGGCTGTGGGCGGCGGCGAGTCCGCACCTGCGCCACCTCACCGCCGGACTCGAAGACGCCGACTCGTGGGCGACCGACGCCCACAAGACGCTCAATGTGCCGTACGACTGCGGCGTGGCGATCGTGCGCGACGAAGCCGCGATGACCGCGTCGCTCGGCGCGCACGCGGCCTACCTGCCCGCCGTCGCGAGCATCTCGGATCCGTACGACCGCGCACCCGAGCTCTCGCGGCGCGCACGCGGGGTGCCGGTGTGGGCGGCGCTGCGCTCACTCGGGCGCGACGGCGTGGTGGCGCTGGTCGACGGGCTTGCGGAAGCCGCGACCGGTCTCGCCGACGGGTTCCGCGCGATTCCGGGGCTCGAAGTGCTCAACGACGTCGTGTTCACGCAGGTGTGCCTCGCGGCTCGTGACGACGACACGACGGCGGCGCTGGGGGAGTGGCTGCGCGCGGAGGGCACCGTCTGGGCGTCGTCGTCGCGGTGGCAGGGTCGTACCGTGGTGCGATTCGCCGTGAGCAATCACGGCACGGACGCCGAGGCGGTCGCGCGGACGGTGGATGCCGTGCGCCGCGGCGCTGCCGCGCTCGACCTGCGGGCCTAGGTGACCGGGCCGGTCCACTTCTCGCCGGGACCCTTGCCGATCGGGTCGGGGATGACGGATGCCTCGCGGAAGGCGAGCTGAAGCGAGCGGAGTCCGTCGCGGAGCGACCGCGCGTGCATGTCGCTGATCTCGGGGGCGCCGGCGGTGATGAGCCCGGCGAGGGCGTTGATGAGCTTGCGCGCCTCGTCGAGGTCGGTCTGGGTCGCCGGGTCGTCGGCGAGGCCGACCTTGACGGCTGCGGCGCTCATGAGGTGCACGGCGGTGGTGGTGATGACCTCGACCGCGCCGACGTCGGCGATGTCGCGCGTCGCCGAGGATGCGGCCCGCTCCTGCTCCTCCCAGCGCGCCTCGCGCTCGGCATCCCGCACCGCCTCCGCGCTCGTCGTGCCGTCGTCGGTGCCTCGAATCGTGTCCACGCCGCTCTCTCTGCTAGACTCATGCGGGCTCCGGTGCGTTCTGCACCGGACCGAAAGAGGATCACATCCCACCCGCGCTTGCCGCTCCAGGCTACCGGGTCAAGCACTCCGCCCCGTTCGCTGCGCGTCCGGGGTCGTTCCGCAGGTCGGAATCCGGGTGCGAAGAGCCGGCGCTCGTGCGCCTGCCGGGTGGAATGAGAACCTCTTCCACCCGCGATGCACCCTGTGTCGCGGTGAGAACACCCGCACGAAGGAGCTCCGCATCAGCGATCCCCGCACCAACGACCGCATCCGCGTCCCCGAGGTCCGCCTCGTCGGACCCGCGGGTGAGCAGGTCGGCGTCGTCCGCATCGAGGTGGCACTGCGCCTGGCCCAGGAGGCCGACCTCGATCTCGTCGAGGTGGCCCCGAACTCGAAGCCCCCCGTGGTGAAGATCATGGACTACGGCAAGTTCAAGTACGAGGCTGCGCAGAAGGCCAAGGAAGCGCGTCGCAATCAGGCGAACACCGTCCTCAAGGAGGTCCGGTTCCGTCTGAAGATCGAAGCACACGACTACATAACCAAGCTCAAGCGCGCCGAGGGCTTCCTGCAGGCAGGCGACAAGGTCAAGGCCATGATCCTGTTCCGAGGTCGCGAGCAGTCGCGTCCCGAGCAGGGCGTGCGTCTCCTCCGCAAGTTCGCGGAAGACGTGGCCGAGTTCGGAACCGTCGAATCGAACCCCACGATCGACGGCCGCAACATGGTCATGGTGGTCGCCCCGCACAAGAACAAGTCCGAGGTGAAGACCGAGCAGAACGCTCAGCGCGCCGCGAACAAGGAGGCGGCCCGATCCGCCCGCACCGGCACCGCCGGTGCCGAGGCGGCACCTGCCGCCGAGTCCGAGCCGGCACCCGCCGAGTAGGACCCCCACAGACTCCCGCACCGCGGGATCCCGACTCTCGCCCCGGCGAGATGTGAAACGAAGGAAGAAGAGATGCCGAAGCAGAAGACCCACTCGGGTGCCAAGAAGCGCTTCAAGGTCACCGGCAGCGGCAAGCTGATGAAGCAGCAGGCCGGCATGCGCCACAACCTCGAGGGCAAGTCGAGCCGTCGTACCCGCCGCCTCAACCAGGAGCAGGTCCTGGCCCCGGGTGACGCCAAGCAGGCCAAGAAGCTCCTCGGCCTCTGAGCGCCGACGCACGAATAGGAAACAGAAGAAATGGCTAGAGTCAAGCGGGCGGTAAACGCCCACAAGAAGCGTCGCGTCATCCTCGAGCGCGCGTCCGGCTACCGCGGACAGCGTTCGCGTCTGTACCGCAAGGCGAAGGAGCAGGTCACCCACTCGCTCGTCTACGCGTACCGCGACCGTCGCAAGCGCAAGGGCGACTTCCGCCGCCTGTGGATCCAGCGCATCAACGCTGCGAGCCGTCAGAACGGCCTCACGTACAACCGCCTCATCCAGGGCCTCGGCCTCGCGGGTGTGCAGGTCGACCGCCGTATGCTGGCCGACCTCGCGGTGAACGACGCGGCGACCTTCACCTCGCTCGTCGAGACCGCCAAGAAGGCGCTCCCCGAGAACGTCAACGCTCCCAAGAGCGCGTAATCTCGGCATCCGTCGTCGAAAGGGCGTCCTCCTTCGGGAGGGCGCCCTTTCTGTCTCTACACTGAACGTGTGCTGGAGAATCCTCGCTCGCCGCGTGTGCGGGCCGTCGCCAAGCTGACCAAGCGCAGCGCGCGCCAGGAGACGGGGCTGTTCCTTCTCGAGGGTCCTCAGGCCGCGCGCGAGGCGCTGCGCTATCGCCCCGACACTCTCGTGGAGCTGTTCGCGACGCCGACCGCGATGGAGCGGCACGTCGACGTGAGCCAGGCGGCGGAGGATGCCGGCATCGAGGTGATCTTCACCACCGAGGCCGTGCTCGACGCGATGGCCGACACGGTGACTCCGCAGGGGATCGTCGCCGTCGCGCGGCAGTCGCCGACGTCGCTGCGCGATGTGTTCGCGGCATCCCCCCGTCTCATCGCGATCTGCGAGGAGGTGCGCGACCCCGGCAACCTCGGCACGATCATCCGGGCAGCGGATGCCGCGGGCGCCGATGCGGTCGTGCTCACCGGCCGCACCGTAGATCCCTACAACCCCAAGGTCGTGCGCGCGACGACCGGATCGCTCTTCCACCTGCCGGTCGCCGTGGGCGTCGACCTCGCCGCCGTCGTGGCGAAGGCCCACGCCGCGGGCGTGCAGGTGATCGCGGCGGATGTGGGCGGCAGCGACTTCCTCGCCGCGCGCGACGTGCTCGCGAGGCCGACCGCGTGGCTGTTCGGCAACGAGGCGCGCGGTCTCGAAGACGATGCGCTCGCGCTCGCCGACCTCGCCCTGCGTCTGCCGATCTACGGAGCGGCCGAGTCGCTCAATCTCGCCACTGCCGCGAGCGTCTGCCTGTACGAGACGGCCTTCGCGCAGCGCGCGGCGAGCCGCGCGTGACCCATTCCGGTCCTGTTACAAGTCGGTAAAGGTACGGTCAAGCCCCTGCGGCCCGGGCACAGCGGCCCCATAGGCTGACGTCATGGCGACTCCTGCTGCACCGACGCCCGCTCCTCGCACGTCGAACATCAACGTGCGGCGCGGTGAGCCCCTCGTCGTCGTCGAGAACGTCGACAAGCACTTCGGTGAGCTGCATGTGCTGAAGGACATCAACACGGTCGTCAACCGCGGCGAGGTCGTCGTGGTGATCGGCCCCTCCGGATCCGGCAAGTCCACGCTCTGCCGCGCGATCAACCGCCTCGAGACGATCGACTCCGGCGTGATCACGATCGACGGCGCGAAGCTCCCCGAAGAGGGTCGCGGCCTGGCGACCCTGCGCGCCGACGTCGGGATGGTCTTCCAGTCCTTCAACCTCTTCGCCCACAAGACGGTCCTCGAGAACGTCACGCTCGGCCCGATCAAGGTGCGAGGCATGAAGAAGAAGGATGCCGAGGCCAAGGCGATGCAGTTGCTCGACCGCGTCGGCGTCGCCAATCAGGCAACGAAGATGCCGAACCAGCTCTCAGGCGGTCAGCAGCAGCGCGTCGCGATCGCGCGGTCGCTCGCGATGGATCCGAAGGTGATCCTGATGGACGAGCCGACGAGCGCGCTCGACCCGGAGATGATCAACGAGGTGCTCGACGTCATGATCGGGCTCGCCGCCGACGGCATGACCATGATCGTCGTCACCCACGAGATGGGCTTCGCACGGAAGGCCGCCGATCGGGTGCTCTTCATGGCCGACGGCGCGATCGTGGAAGAGGCGACGCCCGAGCAGTTCTTCACGAACCCGCAGAGTGAGAGGGCGAAGGACTTCCTGTCGAAGATCCTCGACCACTGACCGAAGCTCCCGCCGTCCCCAGCGGCCGGGAAGGACAGGAGCTGTCACGAGCGGCTCCGATCACAGCAAAGGACGAGAGACATGAAGCGAACGAGAATCCCCTTGATCGCCCTGGCGGCAGCCAGCGCCCTCGCACTGTCGGCGTGCGCGAGCGGCGGCGGCGGCGACGAGAGCATGGCGCCCGAGCCCGAGGAGGTGTCCTTCGACGAGGGCACCACGATGGCCGCCCTCAACGAGGCCGGCACCATCACCATCGGCACGAAGTTCGACCAGCCGCTGTTCGGCCTGATGGGCCCCTCCGGTACGCCCGAGGGCTTCGACGTCGAGATCGGCAAGATCATCGCGTCCGAGCTCGGCATCGCCGAGGACGACATCGACTGGAAGGAATCGGTCTCGGCCAACCGCGAGCCGTTCATCCAGAACGGCGAGGTCGACATCGTCATCGCCACCTACACGATCAACGACACGCGCAAGGAGGTCGTCTCCTTCGCGGGGCCGTACTACATGGCGGGTCAGTCGATCCTCGTGCTCGCCGACAACGAGGACATCACGAGCGAGGACGACCTCGTCGGTCAGCCAGTCTGCTCCGTGACCGGTTCGACCCCGGCCGCCAAGCTCGAGGAGATCGGCGCAGAGCCGGTGCTCACCGACACCTACTCGAACTGCCTCGAGCCGCTGCGCAGCGGCGC
Source organism: Microbacterium sp. 2FI (assembly GCF_005502885.1). GTDB lineage: Bacteria > Actinomycetota > Actinomycetes > Actinomycetales > Microbacteriaceae > Microbacterium. The sequence continues at coordinate 19,145 of NZ_SCMR01000027.1, read as the reverse complement.
CGTCGTGGCCGTCTCGACCGACAACGTCATCCTTGCCGGCCTCGCCGCGCAGAACGAGGGCGAGTTCAAGGTCGTCGGCGAGCCGTTCACGGAAGAGCCGTACGGCATCGGCCTCGAACTCGAGGACACCGAGTTCCGCAACTGGATCAACGACGTGCTGGAAGAGGCGTACGAGGACGGTCGCTACGAAGAGGCCTGGAACGCGACGGCCGGCACCGTGCTGCCGTTCATCGATCCGCCGGCACCCGACCGCTACTGATGCACGCGATGCCCCGGATCCGGTGACCGCCGGATCCGGGGCATCACCCCGACGGATGAGAGAGGAGGCGTCGTGGAGCAGTACCTGTCGTTGTGGCCGACGTTCCTGGAGGGCTTCCGGGTGACGCTGCTGCTGCTGGCCGTCTCGGGTGTCATGGCACTCGTGCTCGGCACCGTGATCGCGGCGATGCGGATCTCGCCCGTGGCGGCGCTCCGGACATTCGCGGCCTTCTGGACCGAGATCGCGCGCAACACCCCGCTCACCCTCGTCTTCATCTTCACGACGTTCGTGATGCCGATGCTCGGCGTCCGGATGCCGTTCATCATCCTCGCCTTCATCGCGCTGACGTATTACACGTCGCCCTTCGTGGCGGAGGCCCTCCGCTCCGGCATCAACGGCGTGCCCGTCGGGCAGGCCGAGGCAGCCCGCTCGATCGGGCTCGGCTTCGGGCAGACGGTGTCGCTCGTGGTGCTGCCGCAGGCGTTCCGCATGACCATCCCGCCCCTCATCAACGTCTTCATCGCGCTGACGAAGAACACCTCGGTGGCCGGAGGCTTCTTCGTGCTCGAACTGTTCGGCGTCACGCGCCAGCTCGCCAACGACAACGGCAACATGGTGATCCCGATCCTGCTGACCGCCGCCGGTCTGTACCTCGTCATCACCGTCCCGCTCGGCATCGCCGCCGGGGCGCTCGAGCGGAAGTACGTGGTGAAGCGATGACCGGCGCGAGTGTGCTGTTCGACGCCCCCGGACCCCGGGCGCGCAGGGTCTCGCTGATCGCGTCGATCATCGCCGGTGTCGTGATCCTCGCGGGCATCGCCTGGGTGATCATGACACTGGCGGCGCCGCGCGAGTCCGGCGGGATCACCCTGCCGGGCATGTTCGACCCGAGCCGCTGGAACATCTTCACCGACCCCGAGGTGTGGGGCGCGATCGGCCGCGGCGTCGTCGCGACGCTGCAGGCTGCGGCCGTCGCCGCAGTCGGTGCGATCCTCCTCGGCATCGCGTTCTCGCTGCTGCGCAGCTCGCTGATCGCATGGGTGCGCGTGCCGACGGCATGGCTGCTCGAATTCCTCCGCGGCATGCCCGTGCTGCTGATGATGCTCTTCATCCTGCTGGTGGCATCGACCGGGGCCTTCTGGGCCGTGGTCATCGCGCTCGTGCTGTACAACGGCGCGCTCATCGGCGAGGCCCTGCGAGCCGGGCTGGCCTCGCTCCCGCGCGGACAGCGGGAAGCTGCGCTGTCGGTCGGCATGCGCGAGTTCCAATCGAAGATGCTGGTGGAGTTCCCGCAGGCGTTCCGCCAGATGCTGCCGATCATCGTCGCGCAGCTCGTCGTGCTGCTGAAGGACACGTCGCTCGGATTCATCGTCGGCTACAACGAGATCATCCGCACCAACATCAACAACCTCGGCTCGTTCTACGGCAACCGGTACCTGTTCTCGCTGTTCGTGGTGACCCTCGTCATCTATCTCGCGATCAACCTCACCCTGTCGTGGTTCGCGCGCTGGCTCTCACGCCGCACGGCTTCGGGCTACGGCGGCGGCAAGGGTCGCGGCAAGGTCACCGATCCGACGAACCCGGCGGCACTCCTCGAGGCAGAGGCCGTGGCCGACCGCATCGCAGCGAGCAGGGGACTCGGCAAGTACGACGGCCACGGCCAGTAGGCGCGGCGGGGCGTCAGGTCTCTGCGCGGCGGGTGCGGCATCCGCTCGTCGGTAGACTCGTCTCTCGTGTCCGACGCTCCTGAGAACCCCGACATCAGCCCCGAGGCGGTGGATGCCGCCGTCGACGCAGCGCTCGCCGCCATCGCCGCGGCCGGCGACACCGCCGCGCTGAAGGCCGCCCGGTCCGCCCACACCGCCGAGGGATCGGCGCTGGCGCGCCTGAACGCCCGCATGCGCGACGTCGCTCCGGCCGACAAGGCCGCGTTCGGCAAGCTCGTGGGTCAGGCTCGCGGGCGGGTGAACCAGGCGCTCGCGGCGCGCGAGGAAGAGCTCGCCGCGGCCGAGACCGCTGCGAAGCTCGAGGCCGAGCGCATCGACATCACAGCGGTCGCGCCCCGCGGGCGCGTCGGCGCGCGGCATCCGATCTCGCTTCTCCAGGAGGAGATCGCGCAGATCTTCGTCGGGATGGGATGGGAGATCGCCGAGGGGCCCGAGCTCGAGCACGAGTGGTACAACTTCGACGCCCTGAACTTCGACGAAGACCACCCGGCGCGCCAGATGCAGGACACGTTCTTCATCGAGCCTGTCGACCGCCACCTCGTCATGCGCACGCACACGAGCCCCGTCCAGGTGCGCTCGATGCTCGAGCGCGAGGTGCCGCTCTACGTGCTGTGCCCGGGGCGGGCCTATCGCACCGACGAATTCGACGCGACCCACCTGCCGGCCTTCACGCAGTTCGAGGGCATCGTCGTCGACAAGGGCATCACGATGGCCCATCTCAAGGGCACGCTCGACCACGCCGCGAAGGTGCTGTTCGGCCCCGAGGCCAAGACGCGATTCCGCGCCAACTACTTCCCCTTCACCGAGCCGTCGGCCGAGCTCGACCTGTGGCACCCGACCTTCGCGGGCGGGGCGCGCTGGATCGAGTGGGGCGGCTGCGGAATGATCAACCCGAACGTGCTGCGCGCGGCCGGGATCGACCCCGAGGAGTACTCGGGCTTCGCCTTCGGCATGGGCGTGGAGCGGACGCTGATGTTCCGCAGCGACGTGCAGGACATGCGCGACATGGCCGAGGGCGATGTGCGCTTCAGCGAGCAGTTCGGAATGGTGGTCTGATGCGCGTCCCGCTGTCGTGGTTGCGTGAATTCGTCGATGTGCCGGCGGATGCCGCACCCGAAGACGTCCTGGCGGCGCTCGTGCGCGTCGGGTTCGAGGAGGAGGACGTCTTCCGCTTCGAGCTGCAGGGCCCCATCGTCGTCGGCGAGGTCGTCGACTTCGTCGAAGAGCCCCAGTCCAACGGCAAGACGATCCGCTGGTGCCAGGTGCGTGTCGCGCCCGGGTCCGAGGTTGCCGCCGACGGTGGCCCAGCCGTGCACGGGGTCGTCTGCGGCGCCCGCAACTTCTTCGTCGGCGACAAGGTCGTGGTGACGCTTCCGGGAGCCGTGCTCCCCGGCCCGTTCCCGATCGCGGCGCGGAAGACCTACGGCCACGTGTCCGACGGAATGATCGCCTCGGCGAAGGAACTCGGCCTCGGCGACGAGCACTCCGGCATCCTTCGCCTCGTCGAACTCGGCATCGACGCACCCGTCGGCACCGACGCCATCGCGCTCCTCGGTCTCGACGACGTCGCGGTCGACATCAACGTGACGCCCGACCGCGGCTACGCGCTGTCGATCCGCGGCGTCGCGCGCGAGTACTCGCACGCCACGGGCGCCGCGTTCCGCGACCCCGCGCTGCGCACCACCGACGACCTCGAGCCCGGCAGCGGATTCGCGGTGGCCGTCGACGACGTCGCGCCGATCCGAGGACGCGTCGGCGCCAGCGAGTTCGTCGCGCGTGTCGTGCGCGACGTGGACCCCACCAAGCCGACGCCGGCGTGGATGGTCGCGCGCCTCACGCTCGCCGGCATCCGCTCGCTCGGCATCCTCATCGACATCACCAACTACGTGATGATCGAACTCGGCCAGCCGATCCACGGCTACGACCTCGACAAGCTCACCGGCGGCATCACCGTGCGCCGCGCGACGCCGGGGGAGAGCATCGAGACGCTCGACGGCAAGGTGCGGGCGCTGCACGTCGAGGATCTGCTGATCACCGACGAGTCCGGCCCCATCGGCCTCGCCGGCGTCATGGGCGGCGGCACGACCGAGATGAGCGGCACGACGCGGAACGTCCTCATCGAGGCCGCGACCTTCGACACCGTCTCGATCGCGCGCACCGCGCGACGCCACAAGCTGCCCTCCGAGGCGTCGCGGCGCTTCGAGCGCGGCGTCGACCCCGGGATCCCGTTCGTCGCGGCGCTGCGCGTGGCCGAGCTCATGGTCGAATACGCGGGCGGAACGCTCGACCGGGGCTTCGGCGGGGCGCTCTTCGCCGAGATCTCCACCGACGCGATCCTGCTTCCGGGCGGCTTCACCGACGGACTGATCGGCGTCGACTACACGGCCGTCGAGATCGTCGCCGCGCTCGAGACGATCGGGTGCGAGGTCGCCGAGGCCGTCGGCGGCTGGGCGGTGCTGCCGCCGTCGTGGCGCCCCGACCTCACCGACAAGTGGACGCTCGCCGAAGAAGTCGCCCGCATCGAGGGCTACGACCGCATCCCCTCGGTGCTGCCGCTGCCGCCGTCGGGTCGCGGGCTCACCGTGGCCCAGCAGGGCCGGCGCCGCGTGGGCAACGCGCTCGCCGCGGCCGGCTTCGTCGAGACGCCGTCGTTCCCGTTCACGACCGAAGAGGCCAACGACCTCCACGGCTCGGCGTCGGGCGAGCACCTGCCGAGCGTGAAGCTCGCCAACCCGCTCGACGGCCAGGCGCCGTTCCTGCGCCGCTCGCTGATCCCGGGACTGCTGCAGATCGCGCACCGCAACGTCTCGCGCGGGTTCACCGACCTCGCGCTGTTCGAGACCGGCGCCGTCTTCCTGCCCGCGGCGGGCGTCGTGTACGGCACGGCGAGCGTCCCGCCGGGCGCCGTTCGGCCGGATGCCGCGACTCTGGCGGCCCTCGATGCGTCGATCCCGCCGCAGCACCGGCACGTCGCGGTGCTGCTCGCCGGGAACAGCGTCCCGAAACAGCCCGGTCAGGCGGCTGTCGCGGCCGACCTCGCCGACGCTCTCGGAGCGGTCCGGACGATCGCCGCCGCGGCCGGAGTATCGATCGACGTCGTCCAGGCCGAGCGCGCAGCGCTGCATCCCGGACGCACCGGCACGCTCTCGGTCGCGGGCACCGAGGTCGGCTACGTCGGCGAGGTGCTGCCGGCGGTGGCCGCGGCATCCGATCTTCCGGGTCGCGTCATCGTGGCCGAGCTCGATCTCGACCTCGTGATCTCACTCGCGGGCGGCAACGTGGTGGCCGAGACGCTGTCGGGCTATCCGGCGGCGACGCAGGACGTATCGCTCGTCGTCGCCGCCGATGTGCCGGCGGCCGAGGTGCGCGCGGCCCTCGTCTCGGGTGCGGGGGAGCTGCTCGAGTCGCTGCGGCTGGTCGACGACTATCGCGGTCAGGGGCTGCCCGACGGCACCAAGAGCCTGACCTTCGCACTGCGCTTCCGCGCCGACGACCGCACGCTCACGGCCGCGGAAGCGACCGGGGCGAAGCTCGCCGGAGTGGCCGTCGCCGCCGAGCGCTTCGGCGCGACGATCCGGGAGTAGCCCGCCGGGATTAGGGCGCGTTCGGTGCACGGCGCGCCGGACGGGTCGGCGTGTCGTGCGCGTACGGCGCCCCGAACCCCGGGTCAGGCCGGCGCCTCCACCTTGGTTGCGCCGACGGCGGAATCGGATGCCGCGACGCGACGCATCTGGTGGAATCTCCGCCATGACGGATGTGCTGATCCTGGGCGGAACGGGCTGGCTGAGCGGACGCATCGCGCGCGCGTGGCTCGACGCGGGAGCATCGGTGACCTGTGTCGCCCGCGGCGGGCGCCCGGGTCCTGTCGGTGCCGAGCTGGTCATCGCCGATCGCGACGACACAGGCGCACTAGATCCGCTCGCGTCGCGAGACTGGGACGAAGTCGTCGACATCTCGTCGCGCCCCGCGCACGTCGTGTCGGCCGTCGGCGCACTGGCCGGCGCGGCGCGGCACTGGACCTACCTCTCGAGCCTGTCGGTCTACGCGCGCTCGGATGAGATCGGCCCCGACGAGTCGGCTGAGCTGCTCATCCCGACGGCTCCGGGCGACGAGCCCGACTACGGCCGCGACAAGGTCGCGTGTGAGGAAGCCGTCCGTGCGGCGCTGGGGGATCGCGCCGCAATCGTCCGTCCCGGGCTCATCGTCGGCCCGGGCGACCCGACCGACCGCTTCGGCTATTGGGTGTCGCGCTTCGCGCTCGCTGGGGAAGGTCCGGTGTTGGTTCCGGATGCCGACGCCCGTCTCGCCGAGGTCATCGACGTCGACGATCTCGTGGACTTCGTCGTCGCGGCAGCCCAGCGCGGATGGATGGGAACCGCAAACGCGATCGGCGACGTGATCCCACTCCAAGACGTGCTCGACCTCGCCCGCGAGGCAGCCGGGCACACCGGCGCGACAGTGGTGGCCGCCGACGACTGGCTGGTCGAGCATGAAGTCGCCCACTGGGCGGGGCCGCGTTCGCTGCCGCTGTGGCTCCCGGCCGACATGCCGGGGTTCATGACGCACCGCAACGACCGGTTCCGCGCGGCCGGCGGCGTGCTGCGACCCTTGCGCGAGACGCTCGAGCGCACTCTCTCCGACGAGCGCGAGCGCGGCCTCGACCGCGACCGCCGCGCCGGCCTCTCACGTGAGGACGAACTGGCTCTCATCGCCGAGCTCACCTGACCTCGGCATCCGCCCCCTTTCCGGTTCGGGGCGCGATCCGTGCTCGACACGCCGCCCCCTACGGCGTGTCGAGCACGCGGGGCGCCCCAAACCCGAGAGAACACCGCCCGGCATCCGCCCATCCCTCGATTTGCGGATGCCGCGACCCGGCCGCTATCGTCGGCCCATGCCTTCGGCGACCCAGGGATCCGCGACGCTCGTTACGAGCCTCGCTCCCGCGCGCCGACGTCTGGACGGCCGCCGACTCTAGGCGACCCTGCGTGCGGTCCTGTCATGGACTCTGCGGGCGTCGCCGTCTCCGGCTCCCGACCCCCAGACCCTAAGGTGGAATCCATGACATATTCGGTCGCCGTCTCCGGCGCATCCGGCTATGCGGGCGGCGAGATCTTGAGGATCCTCGCCGCACATCCCGACGTCGAGATCCGCACCGTCACCGCGCATTCGAACGCGGGACAGCCGCTCATCCAGCATCAACCTCATCTGCGTTCGCTCGCGCACCTGACGCTCTCCGACACGACGCCCGAGGTGCTCGCGGGGCACGACATCGTCTTCCTCGCGCTGCCGCACGGCCAATCCGGCCAATACACCGACGCGCTGGGTGATACGCCGCTCGTGATCGACGCCGGCGCCGACCACCGGCTCGAATCCGGGGCCGCGTGGGACGCGTTCTACGGCGGCGCCTTCCACACCCCGTGGACGTACGGCGTCCCCGAACTCCTGATCGGCACGGGCGCCGGCAAGCAGCGCGCGAACCTCGTCGGCGCGACCCGCATCGCGGCGCCCGGCTGCAACGCGTCGACCGTCAGCCTCAGCCTCGCGCCGGGCGTCGCGGCGGGCGTCATCGACCCGTCCGACATCGTCACGGTCCTCGCGGTCGGGCCTTCCGGTGCGGGAAAGAGCCTCAAGACCAACCTGCTCGCGAGCGAGATCCTCGGCAGCGCCAATCCGTACGCGGTCGGCGGCTCGCACCGGCACATCCCCGAGATCCGCCAGGCTCTCGCGCACGCCGGAGCACCCGCCGACGGCATCCGCATCTCCTTCACACCCGTCCTCGTGCCCATGGCCCGCGGCATCCTCGCGACGTCCACGGCCCCCATCGCCGATGGCGTGACGGATGCCGAGATCCGCGCCGCCTGGGAGGCGGCCTACGCCGACGAGACCTTCGTCCAGCTGCTGCCGGCGGGGGAGTTCCCCCGCACCGCCGACGTCGTGGGCGCCAACACCGCGCTCATGGGGCTGGCGATCGATCGCGCCGCGAACCGGGTCGTCGTCGTCACCGCTGTCGACAACCTCGTCAAGGGGACGGCGGGCGCCGCGATCCAGTCCATGAACATCGCGCTGGGCCTTTCCGAGGGCATCGCGCTGAGTGTGAACGGAGTTGCGCCATGAGCGTCACCGCACCCCAGGGATTCGAGGCCGCCGGTGTCGCGGTCGGACTGAAGTCGAGCGGCAAGCCCGATGTGGCGGTCGTCGTCAACCGGGGGCCGCTCAAGGTCGGCGCCGCGGTCTTCACGTCCAACCGCGCGAAGGCGAACCCGATCATCTGGTCTCAGCAGGCGATCCAGGACGGCGTCGTGGAGGCGATCGTGCTCAACTCCGGCGGGGCGAACTGCTTCACGGGGGCCTTCGGGTTCCAGACGACCCACCAGACCGCCGAGAAGGCGGCCGATCTCCTCGGCGTCAGCGCGGGTGACGTGCTGATCTGCTCGACGGGGCTCATCGGGACCGGCGACGAGGTGTTCCGCGCGAAGGTGCTCGCGGGCACCGAGCAGGCGATCGCCGCTCTCGATCCCGAGGGCGGGGTCGTGGCATCCGAGGCCATCATGACGACGGATTCGAAGGCCAAGCGCTCCCACGTCGCACGCGACGGCTGGTCGATCGGCGGCATGGCGAAGGGCGCCGGGATGCTGGCGCCGGGCCTTGCCACGATGCTCGTCGTCATCACCACCGACGCCGTACTGGATGCCACCCAGGCCGACGCGGCGCTGCGCGCCGCGACCGGGCGCACGTTCGACCGGCTCGACTCCGACGGCTGCATGTCGACGAACGACCAGGTGACCCTCATGGTCAGCGGCGCCTCGGGCATCGCGCCAGACCCGGACGAGTTCGCCGCCGCTCTCGCCGAGGTGAGCGCCGACCTCGCCCGCCAGCTGCAGGGCGACGCCGAAGGCGCGAGCCACGACATCACGATCGAGGTCCGAAATGCCGCGTCCGAGGAGGACGCCGTCGAGGTCGGCCGCTCGGTCGCCCGCAACAACCTCTTCAAGGCCGCGATCTTCGGCAACGACCCGAACTGGGGCCGGGTGCTCGCCGCGATCGGCACGACCGATGCCGCCTTCGACCCGTACGACGTCGACGTCTGGATGAACGGGGTGCGCGTGTGCACGCAGGGCGGCCCCGACGCCCCGCGTGAGGACGTCGACCTCACCCCGCGCGCCACCGACCTCGTGATCGATCTGAAGGTCGGCGCCGCGACGGCGACGATCCTCACCAACGACCTCACACACGACTACGTCCACGAGAACAGCGCCTACTCCTCATGACCGACATCCAGGACACCGATCCCGCCGAGGCGAGCCACAAGGCCGTCACGCTCATCGAGTCGCTGCCGTGGCTGCGCCGGTTCAGCGATCAGATCGTGGTGATCAAGTACGGCGGCAACGCCATGGTCTCGGACGAACTGCAGGACGCGTTCGCCGCCGACATCGCCTACCTCCGCTACGTCGGGGTCAAGCCCGTGGTCGTCCACGGCGGCGGGCCGCAGATCTCGTCGATGCTCGACCGGCTCGCGATCCCGAGCGAGTTCAAGGGCGGGTACCGGGTCACCAGCACCGAGGCGATCAGCGTCGTGCGGATGGTGCTCACCGGTCAGATCAACCCTCAACTGGTGGCGAAGATCAATGCGCACGGTCCGCACGCGACGGGCCTCAGCGGTGAGGATGCCGGCCTCTTCGGCGGCCGCCGCCGCGGCGTCGTCATCGAGGGTGTCGAGCACGATCTCGGCCGCGTCGGCGACGTCGTCGAGGTCGATCCGCAGCCGGTCCTCGACCAGATCGCCGCCGGTCGTATCCCGGTCGTCTCGTCGATCGCGCCCGACCTCGACCACCCGGGACACTCGCTCAACGTGAATGCGGATGCCGCGGCATCCGCCCTCGCCACCGCCCTCGGCGCCGCGAAGCTCGTCGTCCTCACCGACGTCGCCGGTCTCTACGCCGACTGGCCGAACCGCGACTCGCTCGTCTCGCACCTGACGTCCACCGAGTTGCGCGCGATGCTGCCGAAGCTCGAATCGGGCATGATCCCGAAGATGCAGGCGTGCCTCGAGGCCGTCGAAGGCGGCGTCGAGACGGCCGCGATCATCGACGGGCGGGTGCCGCACTCGGTGCTCGTGGAGATCTTCACCAGTAAGGGAATCGGAACAGAGGTGGTGCTCGGATGACATGGCAGGACGATGCGGGGCGCGACCTCGTGAAGAGCTTCGGCGACCGGATGGCGATGTTCGTGCGCGGCGAGGGCGCGTACGTATGGGATGCCGACGGCAAGCGCTACCTCGACTTCCTCGCCGGGATCGCGGTGAACTCCCTGGGGCACGCGCACCCGGTGTTCGTGAACGCGATCGCGACCCAGGCCGCGACCCTGTCGCACGTGTCGAACTACTTCGCCACACCGCCGCAGCTCGAGCTCGCGGCGCAGCTGAAGCGCCTCGCGGGCACGGGGGAGTCAGGCCGGGTGTACTTCGGCAACTCCGGCGCCGAGGCCAACGAGGCGGCCTTCAAGCTCGCGCGACTGCACGGCGCTGCCACCGAGAGCAGCGCCGGGCGGCCGCGGATCCTGGCCCTCACCGATGCGTTCCACGGGCGCACGATGGGAACGCTCGCCCTCACCGGCAAGCCCTACATGCAGCAGCCCTTCCTGCCGATGACCCCCGGCGTCGAGTTCATCGACTCGACGATCGAGGCGCTCGAGGCGGCGATCGACGATCGCGTGGCCGCTCTCTTCGTCGAACCCGTCAAGGGCGAGGCCGGCGTCATCGACCTCCCCGAGGGCTACCTCGAGGCGGCGCGCGAGATCACACGGCGCCACGGTGTGCTGCTCATCATCGACGAGATCCAGACCGGTGCGGGTCGCACCGGCGAGTGGTTCGCCTTCCAGCACGCCGGGATCACGCCGGATGCGATCACGGTCGCAAAGGGCATCGGCGGCGGATTCCCGATCGGCGCGCTCATCACCTTCGGCGAGGCGAGCGAGCTGTTCTATCCGGGCACTCACGGGTCGACGTTCGGGGGCAATGCGCTCGGCACGGCCGTCGCCGGCGCCGTCCTCGGCGAGATCGAGCGTGCCGACCTCGTCCGAAACGCCGCGGAGCGAGGCGACCAGCTGCGCGCGGCGATCCTCGGTATCGGCTCACCCCTGATCAGCGGATGCCGCGGCCGGGGTCTCCTGATCGGCATCGCCCTCGCGCACCCGGTCGCCAAGGCCGTCGTCGCCGCCGCGCAGGTGCACGGCCTCATCATCAACGCGCCGAACGACGACACGATCCGCCTCGTTCCCGCTCTCACGATCGGCGACGTCGAGATCGACGAGTTCATCGCACTCTTCACGGCGAGCCTGCACACCGTCGCCGATGCGCTGCTGCTCGACGAGCACTCATCCACCCCGACGACGGAGGTTCCCGCGTGACCCGCCATCTGCTGCGCGACGACGATCTGACCCAGGCCGAGCAGGACGAGATCCTCGATCTCGCGCTGGCCCTGAAGAAGGATCGCTGGAAGCTCAAGACGCTCGAAGGGCCGCAGACGGTCGCGGTCATCTTCGACAAGTCCTCGACCCGCACGCGCGTGTCGTTCGCGGTCGGCATCGCCGACCTCGGCGGTTCGCCGCTGATCATCTCGACGGCGAACAGCCAGCTCGGCGGCAAGGAGACTCCCGCCGACACGGCGCGCGTGCTCGAGCGTCAGGTCGCCGCGATCGTGTGGCGCACGTATGCGCAGGCAGGCCTCGAGGAGATGGCGCGCGGCACCCGCGTGCCGGTTGTCAACGCCCTGAGCGACGACTTCCACCCGTGCCAGCTGCTTGCGGATCTGCTCACGATCAAGGAGCACAAGGGCGACCTCGCCGGCCTCACGCTGGCGTTCTTCGGCGACGGCATGTCGAACATGGCCCACTCCTATGTTCTCGCGTGCGTCACGGCGGGCATGCACGTGCGCGTCGCCTCGCCGGAGGAGTACGCCCCCCGCGACGACCTCATCGCCGATGCCGACCGCCGCGCCGCCGAGACCGGCGGCTCCGTCGCGCTCTACACCGACCCGAACGAGGCTGCGGCAGGTGCCGACGTCATCGTGACCGACACGTGGGTGTCGATGGGCAAGGAAGAGGAGAAGCTCGCGCGCCTGCGTGATCTCGGCGCGTACAAGGTGACGCGCGATCTCATGTCGCTCGCGAAGGATGACGCGATCTTCATCCACTGCCTTCCCGCAGACCGCGGGTACGAGGTCGAGGCCGAGGTCATCGACGGTCCGCAGAGCGTCGTGTGGGATGAGGCCGAGAATCGCCTGCACGCCCAGAAGGCGCTGCTGGTATGGCTGCTTCGGCAGGACTGACGAACCGACGTTCGCGGCTCGCGACGCGCTGGGAGCGCCTGAACGGACCCCAGCGCATCGCGGGCGTGGATCTCGCCCGTGGGCTCGCGGTGCTCGGGATGTTCGCCGCGCATCTGCTGTGGATCCGCGAGGACTTCGACTGGTCCGACCAGGCGACCTGGATCGCCGTCGTCGATGGGCGGTCGTCGATCCTGTTCGCGACTCTGGCAGGCGTCTCGATCGGAATCGTCACCGGTGGACGCACTCCGTTGCAGTGGGACGCCATGGCGACCGCGCGGTGGCGGCTGGGGGTGCGCGCCGGACTCCTATGGCTGCTCGGCATCCTGCTGATCCTCACCGGCGTGCCGGTCTACGTCATCCTCCCCGCGTACGCGATCCTCTTCCTCCTCGCCATCCCGCTCACCGGACTCCGTGCGCGCGTGCTGCTGCCGCTCGCGGCTGCGCTCGCGATCGTCATGCCGATCCTGCAGGTGATGCTCGACGACCTGCCGGTGTGGGGCACGCGCGCGGGTGGCGATCTGTCGCTGGCCATCGGATGGCACTATCCGTTCACGACGTGGATCGCCTTCGTCGTCGCCGGTCTCGGGGTCGCGCGCGCGGGGGTGCGGCGCCTCTCGGTGCAGCTCTGGATGCTGGGCGCAGGCTCTGCGCTCGCCTTCGTCGGCTACTCGGCGGGGGGATCGGATGCTGCTGCCCCGGCATCCGAGCCCTCGTCGCTCTGGTCGGCGGCCTGGACGTCCGCCCCGCATTCCAGTGGTCTGCTCGAGGTGATCGGATCGGGCGGATTCGCTCTGGCGGTGATCGGTGCGAGCATGCTCGTCTGCCGTTCGGTCGTCGTGTGGATCGTGCTGCCGCTGCGCGCCGTCGGAGCGATGCCGCTCACCGCGTACACGGCGCAGCTCGTGGTGTGGGCGCTCATCGCGCTCGAGGTGCTCGGCCGCACGGGCGACCTCACCGGGTTCCGCGACCTCGAGCCGTTCTGGCCGTTCGTCCTCGCGACCCTCGTGCTGTGCACGGCGTGGGCGCTGCTGATCGGCCGCGGTCCGCTCGAGTGGGCGGTCGACCGCGTGGCACGGCTGATCGTTCCCAGCGCGCTCGAGTCCGACCGCGCAGTCGGCGACTCCTCGCCCCGTCGCTAGGCTGGTGCGGTGAGCGACAGCAAGGGTGACGGGACCAACGAGGGCGCGCTGTGGGGCGCCCGCTTCGCGACGGGGCCGTCGCCCGAGCTCGCCGAGCTCAGCCGCTCGACCCACTTCGACTGGGATCTGGCGCTGTACGACATCGCCGGCTCGCATGCCCACACCACCGCGCTCGCCGCAGCCGGGTACCTCACGTCCGACGAGGCGGCGGCGATGCGCGCGGGGCTCGACGTCCTCGCGCAGGGGATCACCGCGGGGACGCTCCGTCCGTCGCCGTCCGACGAAGACGTGCACGGCGCTCTCGAACAGGCGCTCATCGCCGAGGTCGGGACCGAACTCGGCGGCAAGCTGCGCGCCGGGCGCAGTCGGAACGACCAGATCGCCACCCTCGTGCGGATGTACCTGCTGGATCACTCGCGCACGATCGCGCGCGAGATCCTGCGGCTCGTCGACGCGATCGTCGCACAGGCCGAGGCGCATCCCGCGGCGATCATGCCCGGCCGCACGCACCTGCAGCATGCGCAGCCGGTGCTCCTCGCCCATCATCTGCAGGCGCACGGCTGGCCGCTCGTGCGCGACCTCGAGCGCTTGCGCGACTGGTCTGTGCGCGCCGCGGTCTCGCCCTACGGCGGGGGAGCGCTCGCCGGATCCACGCTCGGCCTCGACCCGCAGCTGGTCGCGCGCGAGCTCGGCCTCGATCGCCCGGCCGAGAATTCTCTCGACGGCACCGCGGCGCGAGATGTCGTCGCCGAGTTCGCGTTCATCACGGCGATGATCGGCATCGACCTCTCGCGCTTCGCCGAGGAGATCATCCTCTGGAACACACGCGAGTTCGGCTTCGTGCGCCTCGACGACGGCTTTTCGACCGGCTCGAGCATCATGCCCCAGAAGAAGAACCCCGACATCGCCGAGCTCGCGCGCGGCAAGGCCGGCCGGCTCATCGGGAACCTGACCGGTCTGCTGGCGACCCTCAAGGCGCTTCCGCTCGCGTACAACCGCGATCTGCAGGAGGACAAGGAGCCTGTCTTCGACTCGGTGCGCACTCTTGAGGTCGTCCTTCCCGCGTTCGCGGGGATGGTGGCGACACTGCGCTTCGACACCGATCGGATGGCAGAGCTCGCGCCGCAGGGATTCTCGCTCGCGACCGACGTGGCCGAGTGGCTCGTCAAGCGCGGCGTGCCCTTCCGCGACGCGCACGAGATCTCGGGCCACCTCGTGCGCGTGTGCGAGCAGCGGGGGATCGAGTTGGACGAGGTCACGGACGAGCTGCTGGCGTCTGTCTCCACGCACCTCACTCCGGATGTCCGCGAGGTGCTCACCATCGAGGGTTCCGTCGCGAGCCGCACGGGAGTGGGCGGCACGGCCCCCGTGCGTGTGGCGGAGCAGCGGGTGGAGCTCATCGAGCGCGTCCAGGCCGCCGCCCACGCTCTCCGGTTATAGTCCGCAAGCATAAGCGATGCGCTTATTGATCGATTGAATAAGCGAAATTCTTATAAGAATGCCGCATAAGTGATACGCTTATGTCATGGCCATCGCTGTGATCGCTGACATCGTCGGTTCGCGGAGACTTCCCGACAGGGAAGCCGCTCAGCGCGAGCTGGACACCGCGATCGCACGGGTCGAGCGCGATCTGCCCGTCGCGACGGTGCCGATGCGGCCGATCGTCGGCGATGAGCAGCAGGCGGTGTACTCCTCCCTCGACTCCGCTCTCGCCTCCCTGCTGCTGCTGCAGCTCGCGCTCCCCGACGGCATCGAGTGCCGATTCGGCATCGGGATCGGGCCCGTCGGCAGTGTCGCCACCGCCGCGGGCGACATCCACGAAGGGCCGGGCTGGTGGGCCGCGCGCGAGGCGATCGACGCCGTTCACGCCAAGCAGCAGCGCGCCGCGCCGAGCGCGCGCACGTGGGTGGTCGCCGCCCCCGAGGAAGATGGCCACATGCACCACGCCGCCCGACTCGCGAACGCGTACCTGCTTGCTCGCGATGAGGTGGTCGGCGCGATGACCGACCGCACGCGGCGACTCACCTACGGCCGGTGCCGCCGTGTGCCGCAGCGAGAGCTCGCGGCGGCCGAGGGCATCTCCCAGCCTGCCGTGTCGCAGGCGCTCGCCGCGGCGGGCGCTGCGGCCGTCGTCGAGGGCTACTTCGCCCTCGTCCCGGGAGCGCCGGCATGATCGTCGCCGCGCTGATCCTCGTCGCCATCGGGGTCGCCGACATCGCGCGACAGTACCTGCGGCCTGCGCACCGGGCCATCGGCTACGCACTGCTCGCCCTTTTCGTCTTCGCGCTCGGGGCGCTCGCCGGCGCGTGGCTCGCGGCGCTGCTGGCCATCGCGGTCACGGGGGCATGGGTCTGGCTCTTCCCGACCGACGCGCCGGCGCGGGCCGGGCTCTGGCCGGCCGTCGCCGTCGCCGTCATCTGCGGCGTGTTCGCGGCGACGCTCGGCGCGCGCGCGGATGCCGGGATCATCGGCGACGTCTGGCTGCTGCCCTCGCCGGTCGGCGATCTGACCGTCGATCACACGCTGCTCGCGATCGGTGCGGTGCTCTTCCTGCTCGAGTCCGGCAACGTCGTGGTGCGAGCGGCGCTCACGGTCGAGATGCCGCAGCTGGCGGCATCCGTCATCGAAGACTCCATCGAGGGCGCCCCCGACCACGGCGCGGCAACCGCAGCGCCTGTCACGCAGCCCCTCGCTGCGCCGATCCTGAAGGGCGGACGCCTCATCGGACCGCTCGAGCGGATCGTCGTGTTCGCACTCACCCTCGCGGGCATCTACACGCTCCTCGCGGCTGTGCTCGCGGCGAAGGGCATCGTGCGGTTCCCCGAGATCTCGCGCGACGGCGAGCTCGGCAACCGGGCCGAGTACTTCCTCGTCGGCAGCCTCGTGAGCTGGGTGATCGCCCTCGCCGCGGCGTTCCTCGTGTGGTGGTCGTTCGCGACGATCTGACGCTACCGCTCGCCGTCGCGCCCGAACCCCGCTGATACGCTCGAACGCGTGTCTTCTGCCCTGAGCGCGACCGCGCCCGCCAACGATCCGACGTTCGAGAACGTCTGGGATGAACTCGTCTGGCGCGGACTCGTCCACGTGTCCACCGACCAGGAGGCGCTGCGCGACCTGCTCGCAGGCGACCCGATCACGTACTACTGCGGGTTCGACCCGACGGCGCCGAGCCTGCATCTGGGGAACCTCGTGCAGCTGCTGACGATGCGCCGGATGCAGCTGGCCGGTCACAAGCCGCTCGGGCTCGTGGGGGGATCGACCGGACTCGTGGGCGATCCGCGGCCGTCGGCCGAGCGCACGCTCAACACGAAGGAGACGGTGGCCGAATGGGTCGGCTACCTGCGCTCGCAGGTCGAGCGGTTCCTCAGCTTCGAGGGCGAGAACGCCGCGCGCATCGTCAACAACCTCGATTGGACCGCGCCGCTCAGCGCCATCGACTTCCTCCGCGAGATCGGGAAGCACTACCGCGTCGGCACGATGCTCAAGAAGGACGCGGTCGCCGCGCGTCTGAACTCCGACGCGGGCATCAGCTACACAGAGTTCAGCTACCAGATCCTGCAGGGCCTTGATTACCTCGAGCTGTACCGGCAGTACGGCTGCGTGCTGCAGACCGGCGGCAGCGACCAGTGGGGCAACCTCACCAGCGGCACCGATCTCATCCATCGCGTCGAGGGCGCGCACGTCCACGCGATCGGCACGCCGCTGATCACGAACAGCGACGGCACGAAGTTCGGCAAGAGCGAGGGCAACGCCATCTGGCTCGACGCCGCGATGTGCAGTCCGTACCGGATGTACCAGTTCTGGCTCAACACCGACGACGCCGATGTCATCCCGCGGCTCAAGATCTTCACGTTCCTCTCGCGTGCCGACATCGAGGAGTACGAGCGCCTCGTCGCCGACGAGCCGTTCCGGCGCGCGGCCCAGAAGCGCCTCGCGCACGAGGTGACGGCGTTCGTCCACGGGACGGATGCCGCGGATGCTGTGATCGCCGCCTCTGAAGCGCTCTTCGGGCAGGGCGATCTGGCAGCGCTCGACGCGGAAACCCTGCGCAACGCTCTCGAGGAGCTGCCGAACGCGTCGGTGGTCACCGGCACGGGCGTCGTCCAGGCGCTGGTCGAGACCGGACTCGTCGCGAGTCTGTCGGAGGGTCGCCGTGCGATCGCCCAGGGCGGCGTCTCGCTCGACGGCGCGAAAGTCGACGACGAATCCGCGCCGGTCACCGGGTCGCTTCCGGGCGGTGTGTCGGTGCTGCGTCGCGGGAAGAAGACGCTCGCGGGCGTGTTCGTCACCGGCTGAGGCCCCGGCACACGGCATGCCGTTCACGCCCAGTCACGCGGTCGTCGCGCTGCCGTTCATCCGCACGCCGCTGGTGCCGGCGGCCATCGCGATCGGTGCGATGGCGCCGGATCTGCCGCTGTTCGTGCGCGGTCTTCCACTGCACTACGGGCGAACGCACGACCTGGTGTGGCTTCCGGCGACCGTGCTGCTCGCGCTCGTGCTGCTCCTGGTGTGGCGCGCGGTGCTGCGTCCCGTGGTTCGCGAGCTCTCGCCCGACTGGCTCGCGCGGCGCCTGCCGGGGGAGTGGGACCGTGGCGCGCTGGGTGCGACGCGCGACACGCTCGCGATCTCGGCCATGCGCGAGCGCGGTCGGCGGCAGCGCTGGACGGTGTCATGGAGCGGGATGCTGCTGCTCCTCGTCTCGCTCGTCATCGGGGTCGTGAGCCACATCGTGTGGGACCTGTTCACGCATGAGGGCCGGTGGGGCATTGCGATGATTCCCGCGCTCGCCGAGCAATGGGGTCCACTCCTCGGCTACAAGTGGCTACAGCACGGATCGAGCGTGCTCGGCCTCGCGATCATCGGAATCTGGGCGGTGCTTCGGCTCGTGCGGACGGATGCCGCACCGGCGGTGCCCCGCACGCTCCCCGCATGGGGGCGGTGGGGGTGGTGGGTCTCGCTGCCTGTCGTGCTCATCGGGGCGTGGCTGTTCGGACTGATTGCGCTCGGCCCACTGGATGCGGAGTTCACCGTCGCGCACCTCGCGTACCGCGTGCTGCCGCCGGCGTGCGCAGTCTGGGGGATGCTGACCATCGCGCTGTGCGTCGTCGTGCAGTCTCGGCGCCCGACGCGCTGAGCCGCGGAATTCCGGGCCTCCCAGGGTGCGACACGCCCGGGCTGCACGCAGGATTTGCCAGCTCGCGAGACCCCCACGTAACGTATTACTTGTTCGCCCCACAGGGATGCGGAGAGGCCCAGAGCCTTCCCCCCTCAAGCGGAGAACGATCCCCTTCCACTCAGTCCATTGAGACTGTGACCGTTGCGGTCTAGGATGGGGAATCCACCTCGTGGACCGCGGTCATCGATCGCCGCCGAGGATCTTCACGATCCGGCGCGTCGATTTGACAGACGGAACGAGATGGATAAGATTATGAGGTTGCCCTTCGGGCTGGTCGTGAGGCTGGTTGGGGGAGCGTCTGATCCTTGAGAACTCAACAGCGTGCACTTGTCAAATGCCAAATTACCTCGTCCTGACCATTTGTTTGGTTGGGTGAGATTCCTTTGGATCAAGTCCAACTCCTTCCGGGGGTTGGCGTTATGGATTGCCAGTTTTGGCATCCTTTTGGTCAGTTCGAACTCGCTGCTTCTCTGCCTTTTTCCGGTGGGTTGTGGCAATCATTTTTTATGGAGAGTTTGA
>NZ_SCMR01000026.1 GCF_005502885.1 Microbacterium sp. 2FI | reverse complement strand
CCCCCCGTCCCTCCCCGAGCCGTTTACGGACGGGACGCGCCGTGAGGGACTCGCGTCCGCGCGGCGTGTTCCGTCCGTAAACGGCTCGGGGAGGGACGGGGGGTCAGGGCGCTAGGACCAGCTTCAGCTGCTCGACGGCCCAGTCGAGCTCGGTCGCGCGCACTACGAGCGGCGGCGCGATGCGGATGGTCTGCCCGTGCGTGTCCTTCACGAGCACGCCGCGCCCGATGAGCCTCTCGGCGATCTCGCGCCCGGTGCCGAACGCGGGGTCGATGTCGACGCCCGCCCACAGGCCTGCCACGCGCACCGCGGTGACGCCGTGGCCGACGAGGGCGTCGAGGCGTGCCTCGAGGTGCTCGCCGAGCGCCTTCGCGCGGGTCTGGAACTCGCCCGTCTGCAGCATCTCGACGACCCGCAGGCCCACGGCCGCAGCGAGCGGATTGCCGCCGAACGTCGAGCCGTGCTCGCCCGGCTGGATCACGCCGAGGACCTCCCGATCGGCGACGACGGCCGAGACGGGCAGGATGCCGCCGCCGAGCGCCTTGCCGAGGAGGTACACATCGGGAACGACGCCTTCGCGGTCGCACGCGAAGGTCTCGCCCACGCGGCCGAGGCCCGACTGGATCTCGTCGGCGATGAACAGCACGTTGTTCCGCGTGCAGATCTCGCGCACGGCCCGCAGGTACCCCTCGGGCGGCAGCACGACACCGGCCTCGCCTTGGATGGGCTCGATGAGCACCGCTGCGGTCTCGGGGGTGATCGCAGCCTCGATGGCGGCGGCATCCCCGAACGGCACGTGCACGAAGCCGGGCGCGAACGGACCGAAGTCGGCGCGCGCGTCGGGGTCGTCGCTGAAGCCGACGATGGTCGTGGTGCGGCCGTGGAAGTTGCCGTGCGCCACGATCACCTGCGCTCGATCGGCGGCGATTCCCTTGACGCGGTAGCCCCACGCCCGCGCGACCTTGATGCCGGTCTCGACGGCCTCGGCACCCGTGTTCATGGGCAGCACGAGGTCTTTGCCGCACAGCGCGGCGAGCGCAGCGGCGAAGGGCCCGAGTGCGTCGTTGTGGTACGCGCGGCTGGTGAGAGTGAGGCGGTTGAGCTGCTCGTGCGCGGCCGCGACGATCGCCGGATGCCCGTGGCCGAAGTTCAGCGCCGAGTACGCCGACAGCAGGTCGAGGTAGCGGCGACCCTCGACGTCGGTGACCCACGCGCCCTCGCCGCGCGAGATCACGACGGGGAGCGGGTGGTAGTTGTGTGCGACGTGGGCGTCCTCGTCGGCGATGATGCGGGCCATCGCGGAATCGACGGCGGTCGTTGCGGAGGTCATGGCGTCAGCTCCTTCGTCAGCGCCGCAGTTCGAGCGTGCAGCACTTGATGCCGCCGCCGCCGAGGAGAAGCTCGGACAGGTCGACGAGGATCGGGTTGTAGCCGCGCTCGCGCAGCTGAGCTTCGAAGCCCTTCGCGCGCGGCGAGATGATGACGTTCAGGCCGTCGCTGGAGGAATTGAGCCCGAACACGGCGCCGTCTTCGTCCGACACCTGGATCGCGTCGGGGTAGCGACGGGCGAGCTCTGCCTGCGAGGCCTCGTCGAACGCGTGCGGCAGGTACGCGATCGTCGCGTGCTCGACGCCGCCTTCGCCCTGCACCGGATCGAGCACGGCGATCGCGGTGTCGAGGTGGTAGAACCGCGGGTCGACGAGGGTGAGGCTGACGACCTCTTTGCCGAAGACGTCGGCGAGCTCGCGGTGGCTGTCACCGGTCGACCGGAAGCCGGTGCCGGCGAGGATCACATCGCCCACGAGCAGGAAATCGCCTTCGCCCTCGTTCACCTCGACCGGCTCGGCGACCTCGAAGCCGTTGGCGGCGAACCACTCCATGAACGCCGGACCCTCGGGCACGCGCTCGGCGAAGCGGAACTTCGCGCCGTACGCCACGCCGTCGATGAGGAACCCGCCGTTGGCGGTGTAGACCATATCGGGAAGACCCTCGATCGGGTCGATCAGGTGCACCTCGTGGCCGAGCTCGAGATAGGTGTCGTAGAGCTTCTGCCACTGCGCGACCGCCTTGGCGGTGTCGGTCGGGTTCGCCGGCTCCATCCACGGGTTGATCGTGTAGCTCACCGTGAAGTGCTCGGGACGGCACATGAGGTAAGTGCGGCGGTGCTGGATGCGGGCGACGGCTGCGGAATCGGCCGAGGTGGCCGGCGCGGTGCTCTGCGTGGACAAGTGTGCTCCTTGCGGGGTGCGGCGGACGCTGTCCACTGGCCCGGCGGACCTTCAGGGAGGGAAGGCGGCGAACCGGGCACGCCGGTGACCATTGTCTCACGGCCTCCGTGGAGTGCGCGGTTACAGTCAGCCCGCGGCGAGCGGGTCGACGCGGCGAAGACCCGGGATGCCGTCGAAGGCGGGATCCGGAGACGCGATCGTCTCGATGCCGTAGGCGAGGGCCGTTGCCGCGTGCACGGCATCGCGCCCGCGGATGCCGGTGCGCTCGATGAGCTCGAGCGAGAGGTCGAGCACTTCGCGGTCGAAGTTCAGCGTCGTCACCAGTGATGTCACGTAGCGGCCTTCCGCCGCAGCGACCCGGGGATCACCCGTGCGCCGGAAGCGGTGGTGAGTGAACTCCTGCACCATCTCGACGCTCGCATACGCCCTGACTGTGCCGCGGAGGAGACCAGCGAGGAATGCCCGCGCAGCCGAACGATGCTCGGGAGATTCGCCCATCGCATAGATCGCGGTCGCCGAGTCGATGAGGATCGCCTCGTCGCCCATCGGGTTCACGGGATGTTCCGGAGGTAGTCGCGCTCCATGAGCTCCTTCTCGTCTTCCCAGTCGATCCCTCCACGAGACGGATTCGCGTCGCCGCTGCGAAAGAGAGCCTCCATCGCCTCACGCGGGCTCAACCGGCGGCGTTCCCGCAGGCGTCCCTCCACCGCCTCGCGGATGTACGCGCCGACACTCAGCCGTTCTGCCTGAGCCTCGGCGAGCAATCTCTCGTAGAGCTCCTCGTCGAAGAGCACCTGCACACGTCGTTCAAGCGTCGCCATGCGGCACATGCTACGCCTCCTGCACAGCCATGCACAAGCATGTGCAGGTCACTCCCCGGCGAGCACGACGACCTTCCCGACAGCGTGCCCGGCATCCATGTGGGCCATCGCGTCGCCGGCCTGCTCGAAGGGCCACGTGCGCTCGAGCACCGGGGTGATGCGCCCGTCGGCAGCGAGGGTGGCGAGCTCGGCGATCACGTCGGGCTTGGCAACCGCCGCCACCGCAACCAGATGACGCCTCGCCCCGATCCCGAGCACGATTGCCCCGAGGATCCGCCCGATGGGTCCGAGCACGCGCCCGCCCTCACCCGAGACGAGCGCCACGACGCCCCCGTCGACGACGAGGCGCTGCAGAACACGCAACGGGGCTGTCCCGGCGATATCGACGACGACGTCGTACGACGCTGCGGGGAGGGCCGCGGCATCCGTCGTCCGGTACTCCCACGTGCGCGTCGCGCCGATGCCCTCGACCAGCGCGCGGTTGCGCTCGCCGCACAGGGCGTGCACCTCGGCGCCGCGGAGGGCTGCGAGCTGCACCGCGAACGTGCCGACGCCGCCGGAGGCCCCGATCACGAGCACGCGGCGGCCGTCGAGGTCGCTCTGGCCCGCCTTCGCCGCGCTCGCGAGCGCCTGCCACGCCGTGCCCGCGGCGACCGGGAGGGTCGCTGCGGTCACCGCGTCGAGGGCCGCGGGCCGCTTCGCGAGACGGGATGCCGCGACCACGGCGTACGCGGCGAGTCCACCGCCCGGCAGCTCGCCGACGACCTCGTCCCCCACGGCGAGCGCATCGACACCGGGCCCGACGGCGACGACGGTGGCGGCGGCATCCATCCCCCGCACGGGGTTGCGCGGGCGCCGGAGTCCGAAGACGAGCCGCAGCATCAGCGGCTCGCCGCGCATGACGCGCACGTCGCCGTTGTTGAGGCCGGTCGCCCGGAGGCGCACGAGCACCTCGCCCTTTCCGGGCGAAGGCACCGGGACCTCGGTCGCGACGAGGGTCTCGGGGCCGCCGTAGCGGGCCTGGGCCCAGGCGGTCATCGTGCGCGGCAGGGTGTTCTTGTTGTCGGCCATGTCATGCCTCCGGGTATTGGAAGATGTCGTCGAGCCCGACGCCGAACTCGCGGGCGATCTGGAAGGCGAGTTCGAGCGTGGGCGAGTACTTGCCCTGCTCGATCGCGATGAGGGTCTGGCGGGTGACGCCGATGCGCCCTGCGAGCTCGGCCTGCGTGAGACCGCGCGCCTCGCGCACCGCACGGATGGAATTGGTGACCTTGGTGGGCTTCACCATCAGACGAGCCCCCGGCGGTAGGCGATCACGCTCGCGATGCCGCCGACGATCGTCGAGACGGCGAAGCCGTAGTACATCGTGTTGGCGATCCAGAACCAGTCGACCTCGAACATGCACAGCACGATCACGCCGAGGCCGGCGATCACCAGGAAGGACTCGCCGACGCGGTTTCCCATCCGCGCGATGTCACGGTCGCGCTGATCGCTCGTTCCCACTTCGTCGGGGTGTCGGATGCCGGCGACGATTCCCCACAGGATGCTGACGACAATCGCTCCGACGATGCTCGCGCCGATCATCCACAGCATGATCGGCACCCAGTCGACGTCCGAGACCGGACCGCCGCCGGCGGCCTGGAGCAGGATGATCGTGTACACGATCGTGCCGACGATGCCCACGATCAGGCTCGCCCAGATGTTCCGCTCCTCGTAGGCCATGACGCCCTCCCTCGATGATGTCAAGTTCTCTTGACATCCAAGATAGACGGGCCTAGCGTTCGGTGTCAATAATCCTTTACACATCGAGGAGCAGTCATGACCACCGACATTCGCACCGCCCGCTGGACGGGCGCCGCCTACCTGGCTCTCGGCCTCGCCGGGATGGCCGGCTTCCTGCTGGTCCGCCCCCGGGTCGCCGCCGAGCCGCAGCTCGCGGCACTCGGCGTGACACTCGAACTCGCCGTCGTGATCGCGCAGGCAGCGGCCGCCGTCGGCTTCTTCGCGCTGTTCCGCCGCGACCGCCCCGTCGAAGCCTTCGCCACGGCGACCTTCGGGATGGGCAATGCGCTCGCGATCCTCGGCAGCGCAGCGCTGCTCACCGCGGCGATCGCGGTGTCGAGCGATCCCTCGCTGGCACCGGCGGGCGACCTCGACGGCACCGTCGTACTGCTGCGCGTCGTCGCCGACGCGTTCTGGTCGGTGGGCAACGTCTTCTTCGGACTGTGGCTGATCCCGATGGGCTGGTTCGTCCTCTCCACCCGACGCATGCCGGTCGTGCTCGGCTGGTTCCTCGTCGTCGGCGGCGTGGGATATGTGCTCAGCGCCGTGCTCGTCGTCACCGCGCCGGGGCTCGTCGCCGAGTTGATGGTCATCCCCGCAACCGTCGGCGAGTTCTGGATGATCGGGTACCTCCTGATCCGCGGCATCCGTCCCGCGATCGTCGATGCGAACCCGCAGTCCACGGCGATCTCCGAGCAGCGCTCGGTTTAGGATGCTGGGGCCGTCGGCGCCGACGGCCCCCGTCATCCCCCGGAGTTCTCATGCGCAAGCGCTGGATCGCGCTCATCATCGTCGTGTCCGTCCTACTCGTCGCCGTCGCCGGTGCGTACTGGGTCGGCCGCAGCCTCTTCCACATGCCCACCGCGAAGGGCGTCGACTCGGTCATCGGCGAGATCGGCGGCGAGCGCGTGCTCGGCGTCTTCGCCCACCCCGACGACGAACAGACCGTCAACGGCCTGTTCTGGCGCGCGAAGGACCGCGACGGCGCGTACACCGCGATGATCACGGCGACCGCCGGCGAGGCCGGGCACCAGGTGCCCGTCGTCGCGCGCCAGGAGGACCTCGGTCTCGTACGCACCGCCGAGGCGCTGAAGAACAGCTTCAACCTCGGCGTCGACGAGCACGAGGTGTGGAGCTATCCCGACGGCGGCGTGCCCGAGGTGGACGAGCAGGAGCTCGTCGACCGCCTCGTCGAGGCCATGAAGCGGATCGAGCCCGACGTCGTCGTCGGCTTCTGGCCCGCGTCGGGCGCGACCGGACACCTCGACCACATGGAGATGGGCCGGGTCACCGAGCTCGCGATCGCGCAGCTCGAAGAAGAGGCGGAGGCGGGTTCGTACGCCGGCCCCGACCACCTCGTCTACACGATCAGCCCCACCACCGCTCTGTCACTCTTCGGCGGCGAGCAGGGCCAGCTCGTCGTCGCGAACCAGCCTGACCCCGAGTACGCGATGTCGGCCGAGACCGGCAAGAAGCACGAGGGCTGGGCGATCCACGCCTCGCAGGCGAACTACCTGCAGGCGGCGTACTACCTGCCGGCGTGGCTCGTCTACGCCCTGTGGGACCAGGAGTTCTACCACGTGCGCGACCTGCAGGCCGACCCGCTCGGGTGATCGAGGCCGCGCACGGCACTAGGCTCCCGCGTATGGAGCTCGTCGTCGTCCTCTTCGTCTACCTCGTGCCGTTCGCCATCGGCGCGTTCGTGCTCTACTGGGTCGTCCGGGCGGCGGTGCTCAGCGCCCTGCGCGCGCACGACGAGGCGCGTCGGCCGGCACAGCCGGTCACCTCGCACCTGGATGCCGACGGCCTCTGACCCGCGTCAGATGACGGCCTCCGACCAGCGGTCGGGATTGCCGAAGCGGTGGGCGGTGATCGAGATCGACTGCTCGTGCAGGAACGGCAGCAGCTCGAGCCGACCGGCCGTCGTCACCTCGTTGTCGTAGACGGCGAGGTCGGGGTCGCCTCCGGTCGCCTCGGCGAGCGCGCGGTGCGCAGCGGCGACAGCATCCGTCGACCCGACGAGCCGCACGCGCGCCGGTCGATCCGGGGCCTCGGCCATGCGCTCGAGCCATTGCTCC
Organism: Microbacterium sp. 2FI; assembly: GCF_005502885.1. Taxonomy (GTDB): domain Bacteria; phylum Actinomycetota; class Actinomycetes; order Actinomycetales; family Microbacteriaceae; genus Microbacterium. The sequence goes on along the minus strand of NZ_SCMR01000026.1, from coordinate 48,620 downwards.
TCGGTCTCGACGTACACCGGCACCTCGAGATCGCTCAGCACGCGCCGCACGGTAGCCGGGAGCCCGACGGGCGCGCTGATCGCGAACGGGGCACCGGCGCGGATGCCGGCCACCGCCACCCGCAGGAGCGCATGCCACGTGGCATCCCCCGTCGCCCGCACCGCGAGGCTCGCGATGGGCCGGTACCGGAAGAGGTTGCGCTCGACGCCGAGGCGCGAGACGTCCTTCACCTGTCCGAACTCGCGGTCCCACGCGATCGCGTCCGACAGCGCGCCGCGGCGCAGCCACTCGAACGCGTCGTAGTCGAGTGAGGGCTGTGCGGCCTCGATGAGCGCCGTGATGCGCGAGTCGAGCCCGCGCAGGTGCAGCGTCGCCGAAGACGTCGCCCCGGACGAGGGCCGCCACGAGCCGAGGCCGACGAGGTAGTTGGGGCCACCCGCCTTGGTGCCGGCGCCGACCGACGAGCGCTTCCAGCCGCCGAACGGCTGGCGCTGCACGATCGCACCCGTGATGCCGCGGTTGACGTAGAGGTTGCCCGCCTCGACCCGGTCGAGCCAGAGTGCGAGGTCGTCGGGGTTCTGCGTGTAGAGCCCTGCCGTCAACCCGTAGGCGACGGCGTTCTGCAGCTCGATCGCCTCGCTCAGCGAGTTCGCGTGCATGACGCCCATGACGGGGCCGAAGAACTCCTCGCGGTGGAAGCGCGAGCCGGGTGCCACGCCGACGCGGATGCCGGGTGTGAAGAAGCGTCCGGCGTACTCGGGTCCGCGATCGACGGCCTCGGGCTCGACCAGCCACCTCTCGCCCTCGTCCAGGGTCGACAGCGCCCACGCGAGCTTGCCGCGCGGCGCCTCGACGACCGGGCCGACCTCGCTCAGCGCATCGGTCGGCGGACCGACCCGGAGTGACCGCGTCGCGTCGACGAGCTGCCGGGCGAATCGCTTCGAGCGACCGACCGGGCCGACGAGGATGGCGAGGGATGCCGCGGAGCACTTCTGTCCGGCATGCCCGAACGCACTCTTGATGAGGTCGCCGGCGGCAAGATCCAGGTCGGCCGAGGGCATGACGATCATCGCGTTCTTGCCGCTGGTCTCGGCCAGCAGCGGCAGATCGGGCCGCCACGAGCGGAACAGCGCTGCGGTCTCCCACGCGCCCGTGAGGATCACGCGGTCGACGTCGGGATGCGACAGCAGCTGCTGCCCGAGCGATCCTTCGTCGATGTCGACGAGCGCGAGCACGTCGCGCGGAACACCCGCCGCCCACAGCGCCTCGGCGACCACGGCCGCGCAGCGCCGGGCCTGCGGCGCGGGCTTGAAGACGACGCCGGACCCCGCGGCGAGAGCGGCCAGCACGCCGCCCGCGGCGATGGCGACGGGGAAGTTCCACGGCGGGGTGACGACGGTGAGCCGTGCGGGCACGAACACGGCGCCGCTCACGGTGTCGAGCTCGCGCGCGGTCGCGGCGTAGTAGTGCGCGAAGTCGACGGCCTCGCTGACCTCGACGTCGGCCTCGGCGAGAACCTTGCCGGTCTCGGAGGCGGCGACCTCGATCAGCTCGGCCCGACGCTCCTCGAGCGCGCGGCCGGCGTCCGCCAGCACGGCGGCGCGATCGGCGGCGGGCTTCGCACCCCACGAGGCTGCGGCATCGCGAACCTGCGCCACGATGCGCTCGAGCACGTCGGCGTCGTCGACCCGCGCGGCCGCGATCGTCGCGTCACCGGCCGTCGACGACTCGATCCGCGACAGGATGTCGCGAGCCCATGCCCGGTTCGCCGGCAGCGCCGGGTCGGAGTCGGGCGCATTGCGGAACCCCGGCGCGCCCGTCGCGGCACGATCGGCCTCGCGGGGCGCGAACACCGCGGTCTCGACGAAGGCGTCGCCGGCGAACTGCTGCTGCTCGGCTACGGGCGCCAGCGGCGCGGTCTCGCCGGGATCCGACGTCGAGGCGCGCGCGATGCCGAGCACCGCGCGCGTGAGGTCGGCGTCGGCGGAGGGTGCGCTCGCTTCGTCTCGCTGCGCTCGCTCAGCGACCGAGATGTGCGGCTGCGCTCGCTCAGCGACCGAGGCCTGGGTGCGATCCTGCGAGCGGTTCGGACCGATGCGCAGGCCCGTGTCGGCAGCCCGCACGAGCGAGGCCGAGAACCGATCGCGCTCGCGCTGGAACATCGCCGGGTCGTCGGCGAGATCGAACGCGGCCGAGAGGAAGTTGTCGCTCGACGCGTTCTCCTCCAGCCGCCGCACGAGATAGCTGATGGCGACGTCGAACTCGTCGGGACGCACGACCGGCACGTAGAGCAGTACGGGCCCGACCTCGCGCGTGACGGCTTCGACCTGGCCCTGCGCCATGCCGAGCAGCATCTCGAACTCGACCCCATCGGCCACGCCTCGCTCGCCCGCGAGCAGCCACGCGTAGGCGACGTCGAAGAGGTTGTGCCCCGCGACACCGATGCGCACCCCCGCGGTGCGCGTGGGATCGAGGGCGAAATCGAGGCACCGCAGGTAGTTCGCGTCGGAATCGACCTTCGCGTCGTAGGTGGCCAGCGGCCACCCGTGCATCGCGGCATCCACCCGCTCCATCGCGAGGTTCGCGCCCTTGACGAGCCGAACCTTGATGCGCGCTCCCCCGTCCGCGACCCGCTCCTGCGCCCACGCGGTGAGCTGCTGCAGCGCCGGCAGTGCGTCGGGCAGGTAGGCCTGAAGCACGATCCCCGCCTCGAGATCCCGCAGGCGCGGGTCTTCGAGGATGCGCGTGAACACCGCGATCGTGAGGTCGAGGTCGCGGTATTCCTCCATGTCGAGGTTGATGAAGGTCCGGTCCGAGGCCGCCGTGAGGTACAGCGGCAGCAGGCGCTCGACGACCGCGTCGACCACTTCGTCGAACGCCCACATCGAGATGTGGCTCGCGATCGCCGAGACCTTCACCGACACGTAGTCGACGTCGGGCCGGCGGATCAGCTCGTGGATGCCCTCGAGCCGCCGCAGCGCCTCGCCCTCGCCGAGCACCGCCTCGCCGAGCAGGTTGAGGTTCAGCCGCGCGCCGCTCTCGCGGATCTTCGCGATCGCCGGTCCGAGCTTGTCGGGCCGGGCGTCGACGACGAGGTGCCCGACCATCTCGCGCAGCACGCGCCGCGCGATCGGCACGACGGGCGACGGCAGCACGGGCGCGACGGCTCCCCCGAGCTGAACGGCCGATCGCAGGTACCACGGCAGGAAGGCGGGCACGAGCGGTGCGACCCGATGGAGATTGGATGCCGCGGCGGCCAGACTCTCGGGACGCATCACACCGTCGACGAACCCGATCGTGAACGGGAGTCCGTTCGGGTCCTTCAGCACGCCGGCGAGCCGCTCGGCGGCGGGGTCGACCTCGACCTCGTCGGCCTCGGCGATCCAGCGCTCGGCCAGAGCGATCGCGGCGTCTTCGAGGGTGGCGGGCGGAGCGGGTTGCGAGGCCATCGGCATCCTTTGCAGAGGTGGGGTGCTTCCAGTGTGCGCCTAGGCATCCATCATGAAAAGCGATGATCTGCGATCATTACTCGTCGGGATCATCGATGAGTCTGCGAGGTGCACGCATGTTCGAGCTGCGACGGCTGCGCCTGCTGCACGAACTCGCCCTGCGCGGCACGCTCTCTGCCGTCGCCGAGGCCCTCGCGTACAGCCCGTCCACCATCTCGCAGCAGCTCGCGCAGCTCGAGAAGGACGCGGGCGTTCCGCTCCTCGTCCCCGATGGGCGCCGCGTGCGGCTGACCGAGCACGGCGCGCTGCTGGCCGCGCACGCAGCACGGGCCCTCGAACTCGACGAGCGGGCGCGCGGCGACCTCGAGGCGCTGCAGCCCGGGATCGCACCGGTGCGCGTGGCGACCATGCAGACCGCGGCCCACGCGATCCTGCCCGGAGCGCTCGCACTGCTGGCCGAACGCGAGCCCGACCTGCGGGTCGAGGTGACCGAACTCCCACCCGAGGAAGGGCTGTTCGAGCTGTCGGCACGCCGGTTCGATCTTGTGATCGCCGAGCAGTACCCCGGGCACACCCGCGCCCACGTCGACGGGCTCACTCGCCGCACTCTCGGCGCCGACGCGATCCGGCTCGCCGTCGGCCCGTCCGAGCCGCCGGTCGACCTCGCGGAACTGCACGATCGCGCGTGGGTGATGGAGCCTCCCGGCACTGCGGCCCGCCAGTGGGCGGTCCAGCAGTGCCGGGCGGCCGGCTTCGAGCCCGATGTGCGGTTCGAGCTCGCCGACCTCACGGCTCACGTGCGGCTCATCGCCGCAGGGCTCGCCGCGGGCCTCCTCCCCGACCTCATCTGGGCCGGGGCGGCGCCGCCGGTGCGTCTCATCGATCTCGATGGCGCACCGGCGCGAGAGATCTTCGTCGCGCAGCGCTCGTCGTCGACCTCGCGCTCGGGCATCCAGGCGGTCGATGCCGCCCTGCAGGATGCCTTCCCGGCGAGCCGGCAGACGTGAGGCTGCGACGGATCAGACCCGATCGGTGCTGTCGGCCGGAACCTCTGCGCGTCGGCGCGTGATCGGCTCATCGCCTGCGTGCGTCACCGAGGGGTCGGGGTCGCGCGTGATGGGCTGATCGGTCGCGGTGTCGGCCGACACCGGACGCCAGTTCTCGGTGCGCTCGCCGTCGGTGCGTCGGTTCTCGGTGCGAACACTCTCGGTGCGCTCGGGGGCAGCATCCGTCCGCGTGTTCTGGACAAAGGGGTCGACCTCGTCGGCCTTGCGGAGAGTCTCGGCGTGCTCGGCTCGCAGCTTCTCGGCATCCGCGCGGTGCTCGTCGATCGAGCCGGCGTGACGTTCGGCATCGATCGAGGCCTGGGCCGCCCGCGCCTTGGCCTGCTCGGCAGCGGCTGCCGCAGAGGCCTCGTCGGCGCGGGCCTGGGCGATCTGAGCCTCGCGCTCACGCGCGGCCATCTCGGTCGCACGGGCGTCTTCGCGCAGCTTCTCGGCCTTCTCGTGCTGGGCTGCCTCGTGGCGTTCGCGCGCTCGGCGCGAGTTCATCATGAGGACGACGACGATGATCACGGCGACCACCGCGATGCCCACGATGATCCAGATGAGGGTGGTGGTGTCCACGGCTCACTCCTTCTCGGTTCGGCGCCGAGGGGGTCGCGGCGCTCCGGGGTTCCACTGAACCCGACTCGACCGAGACCGACAATGCCCTTGCCACGGCGGCGCGAGTGCGCTACCGCGCGAGGCGGATCAGCGCCGGAGACTCAGCTCCAGACGCTCGGCGCCGGCTTCTTCGTCGAGGGCAGAGCGGATGCCGCCGCCCACTCGCTCACCCAGGGCTCGAGCTCGGGCAGGTTGTCGGGGCGGTGCAGAGCCTCGAAGAGCTCCTCGAGGGGCACGATGCCGCCGCTGCGGCGCAGGAATCGCGCGCGCACGATCATCTCGGCGTACACCTCGCCGTCGACCACGGCGCGGTGCACGAGGTACGACGACTTGTCGTCGTGGCCGAGGAGCCGCGACTCGACGGTGAACGACTGCCAGAGTTCGAGCGACTTCCGGAAGGTGATCGTCTCGCTCGCGACGACCGCGTACCAGCGATTGCGGTTCAGGAGGTCCCACAGCCCGGTGCGGATCAAGAGGTCGAACCGGCCGAGGTCGAACAGCGACCCGTAGCGCCCGTTGTTCATGTGTCCGAGCAGGTCGATGTCGGTCGGGAGCGTGCGCACCCGTACGCGCCCGACGGCCGTCGGCGCGATGGGTCCGTTGCGACGCAGCATCGCCTTCGCGCGCAGGATCGTCATGAGGGTGCGCCAGATCACGTTCACGAGGAGCGATGGTAGCGATCGACGAGGGTTCGCGACATTCCGTTGTGGGTTCCCGACAGGCGGGAATCGGCATCCGCTTTCCCCCTCCACAGCTCCGCCGGGTCGATTTCGCCCCGCGCCGACCCGAGCGTAGAGTCGCCCCATGGAAGCCGAACTCCAGACCGACATCGTCGTCCGTCCGGTCCGGGACGTCGACGCCGAGGCACTCGGACGCGTCCACGCCACCTGCTGGCACGAGACGTACGACCACCTGATCAGCAAGGCGGCCCTCGAGGCCGTCTCCCCCAAGCGACTCGCCGAGCTCTGGACCCACTGGGCCGTCCAGGGTCCCGACTTCAAGATGTTCGCCGCGCTCGAGGGCGGCGAGATCGTCGGATTCGCAGGCTCCGGTCCCGCCCGCGACAAGGACGCCCCGCGCTTCCGTGAGCTGTACTTCATCTACCTGCTCGACACCCACCACGGCACCGGAATCGGCCAGCGCCTCTTCGACGCCGTCGTCGAGGCCGACGAAGAGGTCTACCTCTGGGTCGCCGACGACAACCCGCGCGCGCACCGCTTCTACGTTCGCAACGGGTTCGCGCTCGACGGCGCCTCGCACACCGAGCCGTTCCTCGGCGAGACGCTCACCGAAGTCCGCTTCGTCCGCTGACCCGCACGGCTGACGTGCTGCAGGTCTGGGCCCTCGCGGGCATCCCCGAGATCACGCCCGGCACCGACCTCGTGGCGGCGATCGCGGATGCAGCGGCCGGTACCCTCGAGGACGGCGACATCCTGGTGGTGACGTCGAAGATCGTCTCGAAGGCCGAAGATCGCATCATCGCCGCCGAGGGCCGCGAAGACGCCATCACCGCCGAGACGGTCCGGGTCGTGGCCTCGCGCGTCACCCCGAACGGCGGCACCACCCGCATCGTGCAGAGCCGGCTCGGCATCGTCGCCGCGGCCGCCGGGGTCGACGCGTCGAACACGCCCTCCGGCACGATCCTGCTTCTGCCGGAAGACCCCGACGCCTCCGCGCGCGCCCTCGCAGCAGGCCTGCGCGAGAAGTTCGGCGTCGAGGTCGGCGTCCTCATCTCCGACACCCTCGGCCGCGCGTGGCGCGAGGGGCAGACCGATCACGCGATCGGCGCCGGCGGAGTGCACGTCTTCGAGGACCTGCGCGGGGCGACGGATGCCGAGGGTCGCCCGCTCTCGGTGACCATGCCGTGCGTCGCGGACGAGCTCGCCGGCGCCGCCGACCTCGTCAAGGGCAAGACCGCCCGGCTGCCGGTCGCGGTCGTCCGCGGGCGCGCCGACCTCGTCGGCTCGCTCGACCTGCCCGGCGCCCGGTCGATCGTGCGCCCGCTCGAGAGCGACATGTTCCGCCTCGGCGCCGACGAGGCCTACGCCGAGGGGTACGAAGCCGGGCTCAGCGCCCGCTGACCTTGCCGAACAGGCGCGCGATCGGGGCGAGCACGAGGGGTCGTGCCGCGACCCACGCGCCCGCGATGACGAGCATCGAGACGGCGAAGATCCAGAACCCGGTCCAGTTCATGGCGTAGGCGTCGGGATCGGTCGAGCCCTGCGCGGCGTACATGTGGTTGAGGTTGCGCAGCGCCCCGGTCGCGAAGACGAGCACGACGTGCACGAAGATGAACAGGCAGAAGTAGAGCATCACCGGGAAGTGCACGGCCCGCGCCCACTCCACCGGATACGCCTTGTTGAGGCCCGTGGCGTTCTTCGGCCAGATCCCCGACATGCGCACACCGGTGATCGCGGCGAGTGGTGCTGCGATGAACACGGTGGTGAAGTACGCGAGCTGCTGCAGCGAGTTGTAGTTGACCCAGCCGTTCTCGGTGGGCCAGTCCAGCGACACGTACTGCAGCGCCGACGACAGGGCGTTGGGGAACACCTCCCACGAGGTGGGGACGATCCGCATCCACTGCCCCGTGGCGAACAGCAGCACGACGAAGATCGCGCCGTTGACCAGCCACAGGATGTCGAGCGACTGGTGGAACCACAGGTTCAGGCTGATCTTGCGCTTGCCGTTGTTCCGCGGCGACCAGAACACGCTCGGCCGCTTCTCGGTCCGCACCTGCAGCCCCGAGCGGATGATCAGCACCATCAGGAAGACGTTGAAGAAGTGCTGCCACCCGAGCCACGCCGGGAACCCGACGGGCGCCCCCTCGGGCAGGTGGTACTCGCCCGGATACGTGGCGAGGAAGTCCACCATGAAGTCCAGGCTCAGGAACCACCGCACCGCGACGACCAGCAGCAGCCCGGCGTACAGCAGGCCGCCGCCGCCGATGATGACGGCACCCGCCCACTGCAGCTTGGTGAAGGGTCCGATGCGGACGGGGTCGGGCCGCCGCTCGGGCCGCGTGAATGCGGCCTTGCCGGGCCACACCGTGGGCGTGAACGGCAGCGGGGTCGACACGTCGACGGTCGGGCGGACGGATGCCAGGGCCGCGGTCCCCACGGCGGGCGACGTGTCGGCGACGGGGGCGGTTGCGTCCGCTGTCGCCGAGGCGGCAGCATCCGTCGCCGTGGTCGTGGCGGCAGCCGCGGGCACGAAGTCCGCCGGAGGCCAAGGCTCGCCGCCCGCGACGCGCGGCAGTCCGCGACGCACCGACGGCGCCGCGGCTGCGGCGGCCACAGTCATCTCCGGGGTTTGGGGCGTCTCAACGGCAACGGCGTCGGCGTGTTGCGGCGTGTCGTGCACAGACGGCGCCCCGAACCCGGCCGGAGCGGCGGCCGACGCTGCCACAGCCTCGGCCGCCGTCGTCCTAGCAGCCTCAGCCACCTCGCCAGTCTCAGCCACCACCGCCGCGACGTCGACCGGCGCGTCTCCACCCGCGGGCCACGCCTCGCCACCCGCCACGCGCGGGAGCCCGCGACGGATCGCCGTGCCGTACGTCGCCATCCGGGCTACGCCTTCTTCGCCTCGAGCGCCGCGATGAGCTGCGGCACCACGGTGAACAGGTCTCCGACCACGCCGAAGTCGGCGATCTCGAAGATCGGGGCGTCGGCGTCCTTGTTGATCGCGACGATCGTCTTCGCCGTCTGCATGCCGGCCTTGTGCTGGATCGCGCCCGAGATGCCGAGCGCGACGTACAGCTGCGGCGACACCGAGACACCCGTCTGCCCGACCTGGTACGACTGCGGCACGTACCCCGCGTCGACGGCGGCGCGCGATGCGCCCACGGCGGCGCCGAGCGCGTCGGCGAGCTGGTCGACGAGCGAGAACTGCTCGCCCGAGCCGAGTCCGCGCCCGCCCGAGACGACCTTCGCGGCTCCGCGCAGCTCGGGACGCGACGACGACACGACCGCTTCCTCGACGGCGCCGACGGTCGCGGTCTTCCGCCCCGACCGGACGACCTCGAGCGTCTCGACCGCGGGCGAGGCCACGGCATCCGCCCGCGCGTCGATCGCGCCCTGGCGGATCGTGATCACGGGCGCTCCCCACGTCACGGCCGAATCGACGTTGTAGGCGCCGCCGTAGACCGAGTGGTGGGCGACGACGCCCTCGGCATCCCGTGAGACGCCCACCGCGTCGACCGCGATGCCCGAACGCGTGCGGGCGGCGAACCGGCCGGCGACTTCGCGGCCTTCGATCGAGTGCGACACCAGGATCGCGTCGGGCCGAACCAGGTCGGCGGCCGAGGCGAGTGCGTCGACGGCGGGCACGGTGAGGCCCTCCGTCGGGGCGGCGACGAGGACGGATGCTGCGCCGAGCGCCGCGGCATCGGCTGCGAGCTTCTGGTCCCCCACGACCACCGCGACCGGAGTGCCGACCGAGGCTGCGGCGCCGAGGAGACCGGCGGCGGACTTCGCGAGCGCGCCCGACGGGGTCACGTCGAGGAGGACGAGGATCGAGTCATCTGCGAACGTCATGGCAGCCATCCCTACGCGAGCCGGTTCTGGATGAGGAACTCCGCGAGCTGCTCGCCCGCGTCGCCCTCGTCGACGATCTTGACGCCCGCCTCGCGGGGCGGCTTCTCCGCGATCGCGATCACGATCGAGCGGGCCGCTGCGGGATCGTGCGCGTCGATGCCGAGGTCGTCGAGGCTGAGCGCCTCGAAGGGCTTCTTCTTCGCCGCCATGATGCCCTTGAAGTTCGGGAACCGGGCGTCGGGAAGGGCCTCGGTGATCGAGATCAGCGCCGGGTACTCGGCCGACATCTGCGCGGTCGCGCCATCCGACGCGCGCACGCCCGAGACCTGCGTCTCGGCGATCTCCACCGACGAGAGAGAAGTCGCCGACGGCACATCGAGCAGCTCGGCGAGCATCGCCGGCAGAACTCCGCCCGAGCCGTCGGTGGACTGGTTGCCCGTGATCACGAGGTCGAAGCCGGTGCGCTTGAGCGCTGCGGCGAGCACCTCGGCGGTCAACCCCAGATCGGCGCCGAGCAGGGCGTCGTCGACGACCTGCACGGCAGATGCCGCACCCATCGCGAGTCCCTTGCGCACGGTCGCGGTGGCATCGGACGACGCCATCGACAGCACGACGACCTCGGTGCCGGGGTTCTTGTCGGCGTACGACAGTGCCACCTCGAGCGAGCGCTCGCCGATCTCGTCGAGCACGCGGTCGTTCGCGGCGCGATCGGCCAGACCCGTTTCGAGACTGAGCTTGCGGTCACCGTAGGTGTCCGGGACTTCCTTGACCAGGACGACGATCTTCATACTCACTTCACCGTTCTGCAGCGGACGTTCGTCCTGCCGAGTCTATTCAGCCCGCGGCTCCGGCGACGCCTCGCCCAGAGGAAACCGACTACCGTGGAGCACGATCTCAGGAGGTGCGTTGTGGCACGCGTGAAACGCCTGACCGTGGATCCGATCGCCGAGGCCAAACGGCAGTGGCTCTCCCACGGATGGACGGATGCCGCCGCCGGCATGACCGCGGTGACCTCGATCATGCGCGCACACCAGCTCATGCTCGCCCGCGTCGACGAGACGCTGCGACCGTTCGGCCTCACCTTCGCGCGCTACGAGCTGCTCACCCTTCTCAGCTTCACGAGAGGGGGACGGATGCCGATGGCCTCGGCATCCGCTCGTCTGCAAGTGCACCCGACGAGCGTCACCAACACCGTCGACCGGCTGCAGACGGACGGGCTCGTCGCGCGCGAACCGCACCCCGACGACGGCCGCGCGACCCTCATCGTGCTGACGGATGCCGGTCGCACGCTCGCCGAGCGGGCGACGGCGGCGCTCAACGCCGAGGTGTTCACACAGCCGGGCCTGGACGCCGCCGACACCGACGAGCTCGTCTCGATCATCGCGCGGCTGCGCCGGGATGCCGGCGACTTCGACGACCCCCGCCCCTCGCCCGACCCGCTCTGACGTCTCAGCGGTTCTGGAAGTCGGGGGCCCGCTTCTCGCGGAAGGCGGCCATGCCCTCCTTCTGATCGACGGTGTCGAACAGCGACGCGAACACGTGCCGCTCGAAGCGCAGTCCCTCGGTGAGTGGCACCTCCATCGCGGCGTCCAGCGCCGCCTTGGCCGCATAGAGCGACGGCAGCGACTTCGACGCGATGGTCTCGGCGACCTTGCCGGCCTCGGCCAGCAGGTCGGCTGCCGGCACGACGCGTGAGACGAGGCCCGCACGCTCGGCCTCTTCGGCGCCCAGCATCCGTCCCGTCAAGACGAGTTCGGCGGCCTTGTAGTACCCGACCGCGCGGATCAGGCGCTGCGAGCCGCCCATGCCGGGGATGACGCCGAGGTTGATCTCGGGCTGCCCGAACTTCGCGGTGTCGGCGGCGAGGATGATGTCGCACATCATCGCCAGCTCGCACCCGCCGCCGAGCGCGTACCCCGACACTGCCGCGATCACCGGCGTCCGTACCGCCGCGAACTGCGCCCACCCGCCGAAGTGGTCGGCCATCAGCATCTCGAGGCCGGACTTGGACTCCATCTCCTTGATGTCGGCGCCTGCCGCGAACGCGCGCTCCGACCCGGTGACGACGATCGCACCGATCCCCTCGTCGGCGTCGAAGGCGGATGCCGCGACCACGATGTCCTTCATCACCTGCGAGTTCAGCGCATTGAGCGCCTCGGGCCGGTTGATCGTGATCCAGCCGACGCGGCCGCGCGTCTCGACGAGGATCGTCTCGAAATCGGTCATGGTTCTCCTCGGTGTGCGTTTCGTCTCGCTGCGCTCGCTCAACGACCGTCGCGGATCGTGTGGATGATCCCCGAGAAATCCTGCCCTGCGCCGGGGCCGTCCGCGAACTGCCGGTACAGCTCGCGCGCGAGCATGCCCATGCGCGCGTCGACGCCCGTGAGCGCGATCGCCTGCTCGGCGAGGCCCAGGTCTTTGTTCATAAGGGCGCCGGCGAACCCCGGCTGGTAGTCGCGATTGGCGGGGCTCGTGGGAACGGGGCCGGGCACCGGGCAGTTCGTGGTGAGCGCCCAGCACTGCCCCGACGCATTCGAGGCGACATCGAACAGGGCCTGGTGCGACAGCCCGAGCCGCTCCCCCAGCACGAACGCCTCGGCGACCGCGATCTGCGACACCGCGAGGATCATGTTGTTGCAGACCTTCGCCGCCTGCCCGAGCCCGGCACCGCCGCAGTGCACGACGCGCCTGCCCATGGCAGCCAGCAGCGGCTCGGCGGCCGCGAAGTCGTCGTCCGATGCCCCCACCATGAACGCGAGCGTCGCGTTCTCGGCCCCAACGACGCCACCCGAGACGGGGGCGTCGATGCCGCGATGACCGGCCGCCTCGGCCAGCGCATGCGCCGCCCGCGCGTCGTCGACGGCGATCGTCGAGCAGTCGATGAAGAGGGTTCCGGGCGCGGCCGCGGCGAGGAGGCCTTCGACCCCGTCGGCTCCGCGATAGGCGCCGAGCACCTGCGCGCCGGTCTGGAACATCGTGATCACGACGTCGACGCCCGAACGCACGGCGTCGACGGCCGACGCGGCGACAGCGAGCCCCGCGACGGATGCCGCCTCGGTCGCTGCCGGAAAGACGTCGAACCCGACGACGGCGTGCCCGGCGGCGGCGAGGTTCTTCGCCATCGGCAGGCCCATGTGACCGAGGCCGAGGAACGCCACGCGGGTCATCGCGCGCCGCCGAGCAGCTCGCGCCCGATGATGACGCGCATGATCTCGTTGGTGCCCTCGAGGATCTGATGCACGCGCAGGTCGCGCACCACCTTCTCGATGCCGTACTCCTGCAGATAGCCGTAGCCGCCGTGCAGCTGGAGGGCCTCGTTGGCGATGCGGAACCCGGCATCCGTCGCGAAGCGCTTGGCCATCGCGCACTGCATGTTGACATCGCTCGACGCGGCGCCCGGGTCTTTCGCATCGAGCGCGGCCGCGGCATCGCGCACGAGCGCCCGCGCCGCGTGCAGGTCGGTCGCCATGTCGGCGAGGGTGAAGACCACCGACTGCTTCTCGGCGAGGGGCTCGCCGAAGGTGAAGCGCTCGTGCACATAGCGGATCGCGCGATCGAGCGCCCACTGGGCGCCGCCGAGTGAGCAGGCCGCGATGCTCAGCCGCCCGCCGTTGAGGGCCGACATCGCGATCTTGAACCCCTGCCCCTCGCCGCCGAGGACGCTCGTGGCGGGCACCCGCACCTCGTCGAGGATCACCTGGCGGGTGGGCTGCGCGTTCCAGCCCATCTTCTTCTCGTTCGCGCCGAACGAGAGTCCCGGCGTCCCGTCGGAAACGAGGAACGCGGTGATGCCCCGCGCACCCGGCTCGCCCGTGCGGGCCATCACGATGTAGACGGATGCCGCGCCCGCGCCCGAGATGAACTGCTTGACTCCGGTGAGTACGTACTCGTCGCCGTCGCGGATCGCACTGGTCGTGATCGCGGCGGCATCCGACCCTGCGCCGGGCTCGGTGAGGCAGTAGCTGCCGAGGTGGGTCATCGCGGTGAGCTGCGGAAGCCACTCGGTGCGCTGATCGGCCGACCCGTAGGTGTCGATCATCCAGGCGACCATGTTGTGGATCGAGATGTACGCGGCGATCGCGGGATCGCCCATCGCGAGCGCCTCGAAGATGAGCGCCGAGTCCGACCGTGACAGGCCGGTGCCGCCCACATCCTCGCGCACATAGATGCCGCCGAGACCGAGATCGCCGGCGCGCTGAAGCGTGTCGAGCGGGAAGTGCTTGCGCTCATCCCAGTCCAGCGCGTGGGGGGCGAGTTCCGACTCGGCGAAGTCTCGGACCGCCTCGAGGATCGCGGCGCGTTCGTCGTCGCTGATCGTGGTGGCTGCGGGCGGGGTGATCGTCATCGACACCGGGGCTCCTTCGGCTTTGCGGACGCCTTCGTGGGGCATCCTGCTGAGCGTGTGCGTGCCGGCATTGGCACGGTGATCATTTTACATGGACGTCCTTGTATTTGCGAGGACTCCCGCGAATGCCTCCTGTTCGCCCGTCGTTCACCGGCCGCACACCGCGGGTCGGTACGACGGACTTCGGCACGCGTCCGCGTGCCGACCTCCCGACCCGAGGACACCGATGCCTTCGCCTTCGCCCCGGCGCACCGCCGCGATCGTCGCCACGACCGCCGCCGTCTGCGCGCTCACGCTGACACCCCTGACCGCGGCATCCGCCGCGATCGTGCCCGACCCGATCACGCACTCCGCCGATGCGGCTGCACTCGCTCTCGCGCCGCTCGGCACCTACGAGACCGGCGTCTTCGACGCGTCGGCAGCCGAGATCGTGAAGGCCCACGGCGATCGCCTCTACGTCGTCAACGCGCAGGCGGGCGCGGTCGAGGTTCTCGACTACTCCGATCCGGCCTCGATCGCCTTCGAGTACGCGATCGAATCGGACGGCATCGCCAACTCGGTCTCGATCCGCGCCGACGGCCTCGGCGTCATCGCCTTCGAAGCTTCGGTGAAGACGGATGCCGGCCACCTGGTGTTCTTCGACGCGAACGCCGATGACGCCGAAGACGCCTACCTCGGCGAGGTCACCGTCGGCGCGCTGCCCGATATGGTGACGATCACCTCCGACGGCAAGTACGCCGTCGTCGCGAACGAGGGCGAGCCCGCCGACGACTACACCGTCGACCCCGAGGGCTCGGTCAGCGTGGTGAAGCTCCACCCCACGAAGCTGCGCGCATCGAACCAGGGGAACGTCCGGACGGCGGACTTCCATGCGTTCGAGGAGGGCGGCTCGAAGACCCTGCCCGCGGACGTGCGCGTCTTCGGCGAGGTCCCCGAGGCCGGGAACCCCGTCTCGCGCAACCTCGAGCCCGAGTACATCACCGTCGTCGGCACGACCGCGTACGTGACGCTCCAGGAGGCCAACGCGGTCGCGGTCGTGAACCTGAACTCGGCGACGGTGAACGACATCTGGTCGCTCGGCTTCAAGGACCTCGGGGTCCCGGGCAACGGCATCGATCCGAGCGACCGCGACCCGCGCAATGCGCCGACCTTCGGCATTCGCACGTTCGAGGACCTGTACGGCATCTACATGCCCGACGCGATCGACTCCTACTCCGCCGACGGCGAGACCTACCTCGTCACCGCGAACGAGGGCGACGCGCGCGAGTGGGGCGACTACGTCGAGCCGGTTCGCGTGGCGGACCTCGAGGATGACGGCTACGGCCCGGTCTGCGCCGACAGCCCGCTCGCGGGTCTCACCGGAGCTGCCGATCTCGGCCGCCTGAACGTCACGATCGCCAACGGCTTCGACGCCGAGGCGAAGTGCTACAGCGAGCTGTACGCCTTCGGCGGCCGCTCGTTCTCGATCTGGACGACCGGCGGCGAGCAGGTCTTCGACTCGGGCGACGCGTTCGAGCAGATCACGCACGCTGCCGCGCCTGAGTTCTTCAACTCGAACCACACCGAATCGAACCTCGAGGGCCGCAGCGACGACAAGGGTCCTGAGCCCGAGAGCGTCGTCATCGGCGAGATCGGCGACCGCACCTACGCGTTCATCGGGTTCGAGCGCGTCGGCGGCATCGCCGTGTTCGATGTCACGACACCGGCGGAGTC
Organism: Microbacterium sp. 2FI; assembly: GCF_005502885.1. Lineage (GTDB taxonomy): Bacteria > Actinomycetota > Actinomycetes > Actinomycetales > Microbacteriaceae > Microbacterium. Next base: position 32,917 of record NZ_SCMR01000026.1, on the reverse strand, counting down.
GTTCTTCGTGACCTACGTCAACAACCGCGACTTCTCGGTCTCGGTCGAAGACGCCGATGACACCGACGCCGCTCTCGCGAGCGCCGGCGACCTGGGTCCTGAGGGCATCGCCTTCATTCCGGCCGCATCGTCGGCCACGGGCACTCCGCTGCTGGCCGTCGGCAACGAGGTCTCGGGCACCACGACGCTGTTCGAGATCACCGAGCTGCTCGACTAAGTACCCGTCCGGCCGGGTCGTGGCCCCCTCCCCGTCATCGGGTGAGGGGGCCACGTGTTTCGCGGGCTCAGGCCTCGGCATCCCACGGGGCGAAGGCGCGCAACTCGATCTGGCCGTTGCGGGCCATCGGATGCCGCGATGCGATCTCGATCGCCTCGTCGAGGTCCGTGACCTCGAGGATGTCGAATCCGAGGATCACTTCGCTCGTCTCGGCGAACGGCCCACGGGTCGCGAGCACCTTGCCGCCGCGCACGCGCACGACCGTGGACTCCGCCGGCGGCGCGAGGATCTCGCCGATCACGCGCTTGCCGCTGGAATCGAGGGGGTCGACCCACAGGTCGATGTCGGACTCGTCGGACGGCTGGTCGGGCTGGGCGTCGCTGACGACGAACATCATGTACTTCATGGTCTGATCCTTCCGTGGTGAGGCGGGCGGATGCCACCCTCACTGTGGGCGTCGACCGGCACCGGGCCACATCGACACTTCCGGGCATCGTGTTCTGACCCCCTGGCGGGCTCGGATGCCGGGTGCCATGCTGACGCGCGGGGGAACGCACGAAAGGATCGCGACTTCAGTGGACATCTATCTGCACCTGCCCGGCATCGTCGGCCCTTCGATCGACAAGGCGCACAAGGACTGGATCGAGGTCACGAGTGTCACGTGGGGCGTCGAAGGCACGCGCAACCCGGGCCGCGGCGGCGGGGGCGGCGGCGCGGGGCGGGCGACCCAGCATCCGCTCATCGTGTCGACGACCACCAGCATCGCGACGCCGCTGCTGTTCGAGGCGGTCGCGAAGGGAACCCGCTTCGCGACGGCTGCGCTCGAGGTCGTCCGGGCCACCGCGGGAGCGGCCGACGTCGTCCATCGATGGGAGTTCGAGGACGTGCAGGTCGTGATGCTGGATGTCGCCGGCGCCGAGCCCGGCTTCACCGACGTCTTCGAACTGACCTCCGCTCGCACGAGACTCACCGTCTCGGCGCAGGATCCGCGCGGCGGCGCCGGCACGCCGGTGACCGAGGGCTGGGACTTCACGGCGCAGCGCGCGTGGTGATCTGACCGGGCGTCGAGACGGCGCAGAGTGTCGCTGTGGCCATCGCCACAGTGCACTCTGCGTCGTCTCGACGGGGATGGGGCGGATGCTGCGGCTCAGCGCGCCCGCTTCGTGTGCGCGCCGACCGGCTCGCGGTCGACGAGCACCGCGACCGACCGCGCGGGCACGGTGACACTGCCGGTGGCGGCATCCCACGTCGTCGTCTTCACGACGGCGTCGGACCCGTTCGCGAGCGCCGGCGTCAGCGAGAAGCCACGACCGGCGAGCGCCGAGACCGCCTGCGTCGTCGGTTCGACGCCTGCGTTGAACACCACGAGCGCGCCCTCGAGGGCCGGATCGACGTCGGCGCCGACCAGGTCGTCGATGAGCATCACGATGACGCCGGGGGCGGCATCCGTCCCGCTGTTCGGGAACGACACCTTCTCGCCGATGAGCTCGGCAGACCCGAGCCGCAGCAGACCCACCTCTTCGCGCACCTGCAACAGGTCGAGCGCCGCCGCCTCAGCCGCACCGATGTCGGACGCCGCGGGCTTGAGCGCCGGGTTCGCGAGGAGCGGGCGCATGGTGTCCCACTTCTCGGCGTTGTCGGCCGCGCGCGGCAGGCCCGAGCCGAAGGTCGACTCCTGACCGGTCCAGTCGATGCGGTTGAACCAGTCGCCCGAGTTGTAGCTGTTGCGATCGAGCGACTTCGAGCGGAGGAGCTCGGTGCCGGCGTGCCAGAACGACGGGGTCTGCGAGAACGTCGTCGTCGCGAGCGACAGCGTGTTCATCCGCACGCGATCGCCCATCGACGTGCCGACCGGCAACTTCAGCACCGACAGGTCGTAGAGCGTCTCGTTGTCGTGCGCGTCGACGTAGGTGATGATCTCGTCGGGCTGGTCGGCGTAGCCGGCCGGCGCCCCGCGGTAGTCGAGCTCGTCGCCCGCCTTCACAGCGCCGGTGTGGTCCGTCAGCGTGTAGTCGCGGAGGTTGCCCGCGAGCCCGAGCTTGACCAGATCGGTCTGGTGCGCGAGGTCGGCGAGGGCCTGCTCCGTCGTGCCGTTGATCGGCGCGCCGTTCGGGTCGGTGCCGAGCCCCGTGCCGAAGCCCTGCTGCTGGAAGGTCTCGGCCGCCACCGGGCTGCCGCCGTGCACCGCGTCGCGCAGGCGATCGCTGAACGTGCCGATGCCGGTCTTGCCGAGCTGCCCCTGCGTGGCCTGGGTGAAGAGGGCGTTGTTCGCGACCTCACCGAAGTTCCAGCCCTCGCCGTAGAGGTAGATCGCCTGTCCGTCGACCCCGTCCTGCTTGAGCGTGAGCTCGTCGAGCGCATCGCGGATCGCGAGCATGTTGTCGCGCGAGTGGTGACCCATCAGGTCGAAGCGGAAGCCGTCGACCTTGTAGTCGCGCGCCCACGTGACGACGGAGTCGACCATGAGCTTCTGCGCCACCTCGTGCTCGGTCGCGACATTCTGGCAGCAGGTCGAGGTCTCGACGGCACCTGCGAGATTCAGTCGGTGGTAGTAACCGGGCACGACCTGGTCGAGCACCGATTTGGCGCCCTGACCCGACTGCGCGGTGTGGTTGTAGACCTCGTCGAGCACGACCTGCAGGCCCATGCCATGGAGCGCCCCGACCATCTCGCGGAATTCGCCGACGCGCGCACCGCCCTCGGGGTCGACGGCGTACGAGCCCTCGGGAACCGTGTAGTGGTACGGGTCGTAGCCCCAGTTGAAACCGTCGGCGTCGGCGACCCCTTCGACGCACGCCTGCTGCTCAGCGCTGTCGGCGGCGAACGACGTGAGGTTGCAGTCGGGCACGGCCTGAAGAGAGCGGTCCTCCTCGATCGTGGCGATGTCGAACGACGGCAGCAGGTGCACGGTGTTGATGCCGGCGTCTGCGAGCTGCCGCAGCTGCTGCGTGCCCGCGCTGTCGCGCGTGAAGGCCCGGTAGGTGCCGCGCTCCTCGGCGGGCACGGACTCGTCGCCGATCGAGAAGTCGCGGATGTGCAGCTCGTAGATCGCGCGGTCGACGGGGCGGTCGATGATCGGCGCCTTCGTCTTCTCCCACTGCTTCGGCTTGAGCTTCTTGTCGTCGAGGTCGACGGCGACCGAGCGCTCGGAGTTGATCGTGAGCGCCACCGAGTACGGGTCGGTCACCGTGTTGGTGACGATCGCGCCCTCGGTCGGCGCGTAGACCACGACCTCCCACAGGTACTCGGCACCGGCGAGTGACTTCGCGCCCTTCACCGACCATGCTCCGGATGCCGCGTCCCACGTCGCGGCGTGGCGCGCGGGCTCGCCCTCGGCGCCCGCGTCCCATGTGAGGAGCGTCGCCGACGAAGCCGTCGGCGCCCACAGGCGGAACGTCGGCTTGCCGCTCTTGAAGGTCACCCCGAGGTCGAGGTCTCCGACGCCGTCGGCGTAGAGGTCGTCGAGCACGCCCGGGATCTGCACGCCGGTGTAAGCCGTGAGGGTGCCCTCGGCGTCGCGCTGCGACACCTTGAGCTGGCCCTGCAGCAGGGCGGCGACGGCATCCCGATCCGCTCCCTCGACGCGCAGCGCGACGAAGTCGGCGAGCGCGGGGAAGCGCTCCTGCTGGGCGTCGGTGAGTCCGCCGTCGACGACGGCGAGATCGAGGGCGTCGCCACCGCTGACCTGCTCGTCCTCGAGCGTAAGGGTCGCGTCGGCAGAGGAGTGCAGCTGCCAGCTCGCACCCACGGCGTCGGTGCCGAGGTTCGTGGGCCACGCGATCGTGTCGGCGTCGATCCAGTGCGCGCGCAGCTCACCGGTCCCCGCGAGCGGCGGGTTGGCCACCTCGATCTCGAGCGTGTGTGTGGCGAGCGTGTAGCGGAAGACGACGGCCTCGCCGTCGGACGTGCTGAACGCGTAGTTCGCGCCGCCGGGCACTCCGTCCTGGCCGTAGTTCTCGCTCCAGCTGAGACCGTGGGCGGCCTTCGCCTCATAGGCGCCGGCGGCGATGCCGGCGGTCGAGAATTCGTACACGCCGTCCCTGTCGCCGTCCGCCATCATGGTCGCCAGGCACTCGGGCGCCCAGTCGCCCGCGCAGCCGACTTGACTCTGGTAGTTGCCGGGAAGCGTGACGATCGGGCCCTCGGCCGACGACTGCACGATGTTGGTCCGCGGGTCGTAGTAGAACGTGACGGTCGCGTCCTGCGCGAGCGTGAACGCGATGTTCGCACCGCCCGGCACGCCGTTCGCGCCGTAGTTCACGGTCCAGTTGCCGTTGAGGGCCACCTTGTACTCGTACGAGCCGGCGGGCAGCGCGAAGGATCCGGTGTAGATGCCGTCCTTGAGCGTCAGCTTCGCCTTCTCGCACGCGGGATCCCAGTCGCCGCCGCAGCCCATTTCGGTGTTGAGGCTGCCGGGAACGGTGACGAGCTCGGTCGGCACCTCGGGCTCCTCTGCGGCGAACCCCGCGATCGCGAACGTCGAGGCGGCGGAGTGGGCGCCGGCGGCATCCGTCGACACCGCGCGGTACTCGACGAGCGTGCCCTTCGCGAGGTCGCCGACGTCGTGGAAGACGCGGGGGTCGGTGTCTTCGGCGGTGCCGAGGGCGTTCCAGTCGTCCGAGCCCACCACGCGCCACGCGAAGCTCGTCTCGCGCCACGTGTCGCCGGCGCTTGCCGACACCGCGGCCTTGCCCGAGACGCCGGAGCCTGTCGCCGGTGCGGTGATGGTGAGCTCGGCCGGCTCTGCGGGGGCGGTAACCGCACGGTCGGCGCGGTAGACGACCGCCGAGAGCGCGGGGACGGTGACGGATGCTGCCGCTGCGGCATCCGTCGACACCGCGTCGCCGCCGCCATAGACCGGCGTGTACGAAGCGCCCGCGGTGAGCGTCGTGAGGCTCACGGTCTGCGCGGTGGTCGCGTTGTTGAGCGCGACAAGGTACTCGACCTTGTCGGTGCGGTCGATGCGCGAGAAGGCGTAGACGCCTGCGCCGTCGGCGGCGTACCGCTCGATCTGCGCTCCCGTGACGAGCGTCGGGTGGTCGGCGCGCAGCTGCGACAGCGCCGCGATGTGCTCGTAGACCGGCACATCGGTGGCGAACCGGTCGACGGCACCGGCGATCTCGCCGGTGACGAGCGGCTGCTCGACGTACTCGGCGACCTGCGAGGCGAACAGCGTCTGGCGCGCGCTCTTGTCGTTGCCCTCACCGGCACCGGCGAAGCCCTGCTCGTCACCGTAGTAGACGACCGGCTGGCCGCGCCCGAGGAACATCAGGTCGTGGGCGAGCAGATCGCGCTCGAGGGTCTGGCCGGAGTTCTTGAGGAAGAACCCGATGCGGCCCATGTCGTGGTTGCCGAGGAAGGTCGGCAGCGCCGTCGCGGACGAATCGGGCGTCGTGTAGTGGTCGTCTCCGGCGAAGAGGCTCCGCAGGCCCCTCGCCGAGTTGCCCTGCGCGAAACTCGACGCGGACGACTGGAACGTGAAGTCGAGCACCGAGTTCATGTCGGTGTCCCGGACGTACGGCGAGAGCTTGACCGGATCGGCGTCGTAGACCTCGCCGAACATGAAGAAGTCGGGCTTGCCGTTCGCGTGTGCGTAGTCGAGGACTTCGGTGGACCATTCCTCCCAGAACTCGAAGTTCACGTGCTTGGCGGTGTCGATGCGGAAGCCGTCGATGCCGAGGTCGATCCAGTCCTGGTACACGTCCACGAACCCGTCGACGACGGTCGGGTGCTCGGTCATGAGGTCGTCGAGGCCCGAGAAGTCGCCGAGCGTGACCGACTCCCCGCTCCAGGTCGAGTCGCCGCGGTTGTGGTAGAGCGTCGGGTCGTTCAGCCACGCCGGGACCTTGAGGTTCGCATCGGCGGGCGCGATGACGGGCGTGTACGGGAAGCTCGTGGCGGCATCCAGCGTCGGGAAGGTCTCCGAGCCTGCGTTCGCGGCGATGTCGAAGGGCTCACCCTCGGCGTCGCGGTAGGGGCTCGTCGCCTGATCGATGTAGGAGTACTGCCCCTCCTCGTACGAGATGACGTCCGCGGTGTGGTTCGTGATGATGTCGAAGTAGACCTTGATGTCTTTCGCATTCGCCTCGGCGATGAGCGCCTCGAGCTCGGCGTTCGTGCCCAGGTGCGGGTCGAGCTGCGTGAAGTCGGTGATCCAGTAGCCGTGGTACCCGGCGCTCGCGTTCGCGCCCTCGCCCTGCACGGGCTTGTTCTTGAAGCTCGGCGTCAGCCAGATCGCGGTCGTGCCGAGCCCGTCGATGTAGGCGAGGTTCTCGCGCAGGCCCGCGATGTCGCCGCCGTGGTAGAAGCCCTTGTCCGTCGGGTCGAAGCCGTGCGCCATGCGGTCGCCGGCGATCGCCGCGGTGTCGTTGGACGTGTCGCCGTTGGCGAAGCGGTCGGTCATGACGAAGTAGAACTGCTCCTGGCTGCCGGGCTGCCGCACGGGATCGGCGACGAGCGCGTCATCGGCCTCGGTGTAGCCGGCGCGGAGGGACTCGGCCTCGACCACGACCTCGACCTGCTTGGCGACGTCGTCGAAGACGAAGCGCAGCGTCGACGGACCGCCGACTGTGAGCGGCACGTTCTGCCCGTCGATGCCGTACGACTCGTCCCACGCGTGGTTCACGGCGATCTTGTACTCGAACGTACCGGCGGGCACGGTGAACTCGGCCTCGTACACATCCGGCGTCGTGGTCGCGGTGAGGTCGGTCGCCGTGCACGACGGCTGCCAGTCCTCGGTGCAGCCGAGCTCGTTCTGCAGACTCCCGACGAGCGTGAAGGTGCGCTCATCGGCCGCCGCGGGGGCTGCGACGACGATGCCCCCGGTCAGGATCACCGCGGCGGCGGTGAGGACCGCGGCGAGTCGTCGTGCACGTGCGGAGGTCGGCTTCGAGCGCATCATCTTCGACACAGGGGCTCCAGGGGGAGGAGGGGCACGGCGACGTGCCCGAGGTGCAGGTGTTCCGCCGACGCTAACCCGGATGATTCGAAACTGCAAGCGCTTACATTGTGAGAAAGGCTTAATACGGCGGATGCCGGGGCCTCGGCATCCGTCCCCAAGCGCATAGGAGCAATCGCTTGCACCCGCCGTCGGGCCCTCAGAGCCTCTCGATGATCGTCGCGTTCGCCAGGCCGCCGCCCTCGCACATCGTCTGCAGGCCGTACCGCCCGCCGGTCGCCTCGAGGTGGGCGACGAGCGTGCCGAGCAGGCGCGTCCCCGACGCGCCGACGGCGTGGCCGAGCGCGATGGCGCCGCCCCACGGATTGAGCTTGGCCGGATCCGCGTCGAGCTCTCGCGCCCACGCGATCGGCACCGAGGCGAACGCCTCGTTGACCTCGTACGCATCGAGGTCGGAGATCGCGAGACCGCTGCGCTCGAGGATGCGCCGGGTCGCCGGGATCGGCCCCGTCAGCATCATCATCGGATCATCGCCGACGACCGCGAAGGCATGGAATCGCGCGCGCGGCGTGAGTCCCAGCTCGGCGGCCTTCTCCTCGCTCATGATGAGGGCCGCCGATGCCGCATCGGTGAGGGGCGACGCGTTGCCCGGCGTGATCCGCCAGTCGAGGTCGGGGAAGCGCGCGGCGAGCTCGTCGGTGCGGAAGGCCGGGTTCAGCCCGGCGAGGCCCTCGGCGGTCGTGCCGGCGCGGACCGTCTCGTCCGTCGTCACGGCCTCGGCCGACCCCGGCGCGAGCACCGGCAGCACCTGGGAGTCGAACCGTCCCTGCGTCCACGCCTCGGCTGCGCGCCGGTGCGACTCGGCCGAGAACGCGTCGAGCTCGTCGCGCGAAAGCCCCCAGCGCTCTGCGATCAGCTCGGCCGAGACCCCCTGGTTGACGAGCCCGTCGGGGTAGCGGCGCGCGAGCCCAGGCGCGAGAGAGCCGCCCTGCCGAGACGACCCCAGCGGCACGCGGCTCATCGACTCCACGCCGGCGGCGATGACGATGTCGTACGCGCCGGCGATCACGCCCTGCGCGGCGAAGTGCGCGGCCTGCTGACTCGATCCGCACTGGCGGTCGATCGTGGTCGCGGGCACCGTCTCGTCGAAGCCGGCGGCCAGCACCGCCTGGCGCCCGATGTTCATCGCCTGATCGCCGATCTGGCTGACGCAGCCCATCAGCACGTCGTCGATCTGGCGCGACGCGAGGCCGTTGCGCTCGAGGATCGCGGTGAGCACCCCCGCAGCGAGGTCGACGGGGTGCACGGCGCTGAGCGCTCCCCCGGGCTTGCCGCGACCCGACGGGGTGCGGACGACGTCGACGATGACGGCTTGGCGCATGAGAGCCTCCTGTTCCTCCACCCTAGAACGCCGGACGCATGCCGGCCCTGCCCACCCGGACCGGGGGCCTCGTCTGCATTCGGGCGCTGTGTTACTGTGCGCCTAGATGCGCGGAATCGCGCGTCATCTCGGTGCCTCGCGGGGGAGGAGACGATGAAGCGATCGGCTGCGCTCCTCGCGATCGTCGTGGCCACGACGCTCGCCGTGTCCGCCTGCGGACGCACCGATGCTCCGGAAGACGACGGCCGCATGACCATCGACGACACTCCTGCGACCGGCGAGATCACGGTGTGGACGGCGGGCGGCAACGGCGCAAAGCTCGAGCCCTTCGTCGCGGCGTTCGAAGCGGACAACCCCGACGCCACGATCGAGGTGACCGACATCCCCTGGAACGAGGTCACGACCAAGATCCGCAGCGCCCTCGCCGCCGGCACTGAGCCCGACCTCGTGCTGATCGGGCTTCCCGATGTCGCCATGCTCATCGCGACGGACGAGTTCCAGCCGGTTGCAGACGGCGTCGTGGATGCGAGCGGCATCCTCTCCGACGTGCAGGAGGCGACCGAGCACGACGGGCTTTCTTATGCCGTCCCGTGGTTCGTCGAGACGAGGCTGTTCTGCTACCGCAAGGACTTCGCCGCACTCGCGGGCGCCACCGCCCCGACGACGTGGGACGAGCTGCTGGCGTTCTCGGACGACCTGCGCACCCTCGGCACGATCGAGACCCCGCTCCTGGTGCCCATCGGCCCCGATCAGCGAGTCGGGGAGTTCCTCATGCCCCTGCTCGCGCAGGCCGGCGGGTCGGCGATGAACGACGACGGCACCGCGTTCACCCTCGACACCCCCGAGATGGTCTCCGCCCTCGAGTTCTACGGCCGACTGTTCGCGGAAGGGCACGCTTCGCCTGGCGGGACGACCGGCGGCAACCCGATCGGCGATGCCCTGGCCGGGCGCATCGCCGCGTTCTATGTCGGCACATGGATCATCCCCGCGATCGTCACCCAGGTCGGACAGGCCATGGTCGACTCCGCCGTCGCGTGCATCACCGTTCCCGCGGGAAGCGCCGGCAATGCATCGCACCTCGGAGCCGCCACGTGGGCGGTCCCCCGCGACGCAGAGAACGCCGACGGCGCGTTCAAGTTCGTGCGGTCGCTCGTCTCGCTCGAGGCGCAGCAGGCACTGTTCGACGCCACCCACGAGCTTCCGGCCCTGACCGCCGCGTGGGAGCACCCGCCGCTGCAGGACGACCCGTGGATCGCGACGGCGCTGACCCAGCTCGACAGCGTCGTCACCAATCCGCCGGTGCCCTCGTGGAGCGAGCTCGAGCAGACCGTCGGCGCCGAAGCCGAGAAGGTCGCGCGCGGCACGAGCACACCCGAGCAGGCCGCTGCGGCGATGCAGCAGAAGGCCGACGAGCTCGGCGTCGGCTGGTAGCGGCGGTGCCGGCCCGGTCGCGCGGCTCACTGGCCGCCAACCGGCGGCGGACGCAGGGGTGGGCGGCGTGGCTGCTGGCACTTCCCTTCGTGGTGGTGTTCGCCGCGTTCATGCTGCTCCCGATCGCCGGGTCGCTCGCGATGTCGTTCACCGACATGACCGTGCGCGATGTCGGCACCCCGTTCGCGGTGAACCTCATCGGCTTCGATCAGTACGCAGCGCTGTTCGCAGACCCGCTGTTCGTGCAGTCGCTCGGCAACACGGCCGCCTTCGTGCTCGTCTGCATCCCGATCACGATGGCGATCGCGCTCGCGATGGCGGTGGCTCTCGACGCCGGCATCGAGCGCCTGCGCACCGTCTTCCGTGTCGGGTTCTTCGCGCCGGTCGTGACCGCCGTCGTCGCGATCGCGATCGTCTGGCGGTTCATCCTGCAGCCCGACGGCCTTCTCAACGCGGCGCTGGCGGTCGTCGGCATCGAGGGACCGGATTGGCTGAGCGACCCCGCGTGGGCGCTGCCGGCGATGATCCTGATGACGGTGTGGCGCAACTTCGGACTGCTCGTGATCATCTTCCTCGCGGGGCTCCAGGCGGTGCCGCCCGAACTGCATGAAGCCGCCGCGGTCGACGGCGCGGGTGCGGGGGCGCGATTCCGCCGCATCACCCTGCCGATCCTCACGCCGACGCTGCTGCTGGGCGGCGTGCTCCTCTCGGTGAGCTACCTGCAGTTCTTCGAAGAGCCGTTCGTGATGACCGGGGGCGGACCGCTCGGGTCGACGACATCGGTCAGCCTGTTCGTCTACAACCAGTTCGGCTTCGGCGACTACGCGTTCGGCGCGGCGGGCGCCTACGTGCTCTTCGTGATCATCGCCGCCGTCTCCGCCGCATGGTTCCGCCTGCTGCGGTCGCGGGAGTGAGGCGGTGCGGCAGATGAAGCAGAGCATGACACGGGCGCCCGAGACCGCCGGGACGGCGCGGTGGCGACGCCCGCGCGCCGGCGCGGCGGCCGCGCTGTACCTCGCCGTATCGATCGCCCTCATCCTGACGCTGCTCCCCTTCGCGTGGATGGCGCTCGGGTCGCTCAAGACCGAGGTCGAGTTGAGCCTGAGTCCGCCCACCTTCCTGCCGCTCCAGCCGACGCTCGACAACTACTCGACGTGGCTCACGCAGCTGGACTTCCCGCTGCACCTCGGCAACTCGCTCATCGTCGCGGTGGTCGTGGTCGCCGGGAACCTCGTCTTCTGCACGATGTTCGGCTATGCCCTCGCCAAGCTCGATTTCCCCGGCAAGCGGATGCTGTTCCTGCTCGTCATGGGCACGCTCATGGTGCCCGGCATCGTCACGATGATCCCGCTGTTCGTCATCGTCGCGAACCTCGGGCTCGCCGACACCTATGTCGCGCTCATCCTGCCGTTCATCGCGACACCGCTGGGCGTCTTCCTCATGCGGCAGTACATGCTCGCGATCCCCGACCCGCTGCTGGAGGCGGCGCGGATCGATGGTGCGGGCGAGTTCCGCGTGCTGCTGCGCATCGTGGTCCCGCAGTGCGGGGCGCCGCTGGCGACGCTCGCGATCCTCACGTTCCTGTCGTCGTGGAACAACTTCCTGTGGCCGCTCGTGGTCGCCCAGTCCGAGGAGTTGTATACGCTGCCGGTCGCACTCGCGCTCTACGCGATCGGCCCGAACGGCATCCAGTACGGCCTGCTGATGGCCGGCACCGTCCTCGTGGTCGCACCCGTCCTCGTGCTCTTCGTCGCGCTGCAGCGCTTCGTGATCCGCGGAATCGCGACCACCGGCATCCGCTGATCGAGCTTCGACCGCTACGCCCGGCGACCCTCAGGTGTTCCGTAGGCGCTGCGCTGCGCGATGACGGCGAGCGTGCACCGCGAGATGCAGACGAGCTTTCCCGCATCGTCGACGATGCGGATCTCCCACACGTGCGCGCGGCGGCCGATGTTCACGGGCGTCACCGTCGCCGTCACCCAGCCCGACGAGATCGGGCGGATGTGGTTCGCGTTGATCTCCTGCCCGACGACGTGGAACCGCTCGCGGTCCACCGCGAGGTGGCCGGCCCACGACGCGAGCGTCTCGGCGAGCGCGACCGACGCCCCACCGTGGAGGACACCCGCCGGCTGCACGGTGCGCCGGTCGACCGGCATACGGCCGATCAGCGCGTCGTCCTGCACCTCGAGGATCTCGATGCCGAGATGCTCGATCAGCGTCCCCGACGCCATCGCGTCGAGGTCGACGTCGGCGAGGTCGCCGTGCCAGATGCTCATCCCTCGGCTTCCGCCTCGCGTTCGGCGGCGGCGAGGGTCGCGGCATCCGCCTCGTAGCCGTCGATGTGGCGCTCGTCGGGACCGTTGTACTCCGACAGCGGGCGGATGAGCGCGTTCGAGGCGAGCTGCTCCATGATGTGGGCGGTCCAGCCGGTGATGCGCGCCGCGACGAACAGCGGCGTGAAGGTCAGCGTGTCGAAGCCGATCAGGTTGTAGGCCGGACCCGAGGGGTAGTCGAGGTTCGGGTAGATGCCCTTGCGGCCGACGAACTCCGACTCGAGGGTGTCGTAGAGCGCGGCGACATCCGGCCGGTCGTAGTGCGCGACGAGCGTGTCGAGCGCCGCCTTCATAGTCGGCACGCGCGAGTCGCCGCGCTTGTAGACGCGATGCCCGAAGCCCATGATCTTGCGCTTCTCCGCGAGCGCGGTGTCGAGCCACGGGCCGACGTTGGCGGCTTCGCCGATCTCGTCGAAGATGTGCAGCACGGCCTCGTTCGCGCCGCCGTGCAGGGGTCCCTTGAGCGCGCCGATCGCGCCGACGACCGCCGAGTACAGGTCGCTGAGCGTGGAGGTGATGACGCGCGCGGTGAAGGTCGATGCGTTGAAGGAGTGCTCGGCGTAGAGGATCATCGACCGGTTGAAGGCGTCGACGACCACGCGGTCGGCCTCTTCGCCGAACGTCATCCAGAGGAAGTTCGCCGAGTAGTCGAGGTCGTCGCGCGGCGCGATCGGCTGCTGCCCACGACGCCGGCGCTGGCCGTAGGCGACGATGGCGGGAAGCACGGCGAACAGCCGGATGCTGCGCGCGAGGTTCTCCTCCGCGCTCCCGCTGACGTCGAGCACCGAGCCTGTGCCGGCGAGGTCGCGCGCGCCGATGATGCTGACCGCCGTGCGCACCTCGTCCATCGGGTGGGCGTCCACCGGCACGAGGTCGATGGCCGCCCGGACGTCGGCGGGCAGCGAACGGTACGACCGCTCGGTCGCACGCAGTTGTGCGAGCTGCACGTCGGTCGGCAGCTCGCCGTGCCACAGCAGGTACGCCACCGCCTCGAAGGGCTGGGTCGCCGCCAGCTCCTGCACGGGATACCCCCGGTACAGCAGGGAGTTCGTCTCAGGGTTGACCTTCGACACCGCCGTGTAGTCGACGACGACTCCGGCGAGGCCCTTCTTGATGTCGGGTTCAGTCATGGAATGCTCCTCTAGCGGGCGATCTGGAAGTTGAAGACGTCGGTGTCGAAGTGGTTGTACTGCTCGTAGTCGATCAGGTCGTACAGGTCGGCGCGGTGCTGCATCTCGCCGAGCTTCGCAGTGAGGTGGCCCTCGTCGTCGAGCGTGTCGAGAGCACGGGATGCCGCACCCATCGCGATCCGCAGGAGCGAGACGGGCCAGATCACGATGTTGACGCCGACGTCTCGCAACTGATCCGTCGAAAAAAGCTCGGACTTCCCGAACTCGGTCATGTTGGCCAGGATCGGCACGTCGACGGCGGCGCGGATCGCGGCGAACTCCTCGAGCGAGCGCATCGCCTCGGGGAAGATCGCGTCGGCACCGGCATCCACCAGCGCCTTCGCGCGATCGATCGCGGCATCCAACCCCTCCACCGCGCGGATGTCGGTCCGCGCCATGATCAGGAAGTTCGGGTCGCGGCGCGCATCGGCGGCCGCGCGGATGCGCTTGATCGCGGTGCCCTCGTCGACGACCGACTTGCCGTCGAGATGTCCGCAGCGCTTCGGGTTGATCTGGTCCTCGATGTGGGCGCCGGCGAGCCCGGCGTCTTCGAGGGTCTGGATCGTGCGCGCGACGTTCATCGGCTCGCCGAACCCCGTGTCGGCATCGATGATCGCGGGCAGGTCGGTCATGCGGGCGATCTGCTGCCCGCGACCGGCGACCTCGGTGAGGGTCGTGAGGCCGATGTCGGGGAGGCCGAGGTCGGCGGCGAGCACCGCACCCGAGATGTAGACGCCCTCGAAGCCCTTGCGCTCGATGAGTCGCGCGGAGAGCGGATTGAACGCCCCCGGGAAGCGCAGCAGCTCGCCGCTGGCGAGACGCTCGCGGAACGCCCGGCGTTTCTCGTGCGCGGGAACGGCGGAGTACAGCATCAGAACAGGCCCTTGGGGGCCGGCGCCGAAGCCAGCACACCGTGCTCGGCGACGATCGTGAGCTGCTGCACCTCTTCGGCGCTGAGCTCGGGCAGACGCTCGGCGAGGCCGAGGAACCGCTCGATCTCTTCGGCCGACAGAACGGGCTCGGCGAGGATGCGGAACTTGCGGACGTAGTCCTCGCGCGCGAACGGCCGCGCTCCGAGCGGGTGCGCGTCGGCGACGGCGATCTCGTCCTCGATGACGGTGCCGTCGGTGAGGGTGATGGCCACGCGACCGCCGAAGGCCTTCTCGTTCGGATCTTCGGAGTGGTACCGGCGCGTCCACTCGGCATCCTCAGCCGTCGTGATCTTCTTCCACAGCTCCACGGTGTCTGCGCGCGCCGCGCGTTCGGGCGTGTACGAGTCGACGTGGTGCCAGCCGCCGTCCTGAAGCGCCACGGCGAAGATATACGGGATCGAGTGGTCGAGGGTCTCGCGCGACGCCGTGGGGTCGTACTTCTGCGGGTCGTTCGCGCCCGACCCGATCACGTAGTGCGTGTGGTGCGAGGTGTGCAGCACGATCGACTCGACCCGGACATCGTCCGGTCCCTCACCGAGCGCCGCGTGGCGCAGCGCCTCGTGCTCGCCGTGCAGGCGCCGGGCGAGGTCGATCCAGGCCTGCGCCTGGTACTCGGCGGAGTGCTCCTTCGTGTACGAGTCGAGGATGCCGCGCTTGGGCTCTCCGGCAGCCGGGAGCGGAACGTCGTACGACGCCTCGGGGCCGTCGAGCATCCAGGCGATCACGCCGTCTTCACCCTCGTAGATGGGCGAGGGCGAGGTCTCGCCCCGCATCGCGCGGTCGACGGCTTCGACCGCCATCTTGCCGGCGAACGCCGGGGCGTGCGCCTTCCAGGTCGAGATCTCGCCCTTGCGCGACTGCCGCGTCGCGGTCGTGGTGTGCAGCGCCTGCCCGACCGCCTGGTAGATCGTCTCGGTGTCGAGCCCGAGGAGCGTGCCGATGCCGGCGGCGGCCGACGGGCCGAGGTGGGCGACGTGGTCGATCTTGTGCTTGTGCAGGCAGATGGCCCGAACGAGGTCGATCTGGATCTCGTAACCGGTCGCGAGCCCGCGCACGAGCGCCGCGCCGTCGGCGCCGACGTGCTGGGCGACCGCGAGGATCGGCGGGATGTTGTCGCCGGGGTGCGAGTAGTCGGCCGCGAGGAACGTGTCGTGGTAGTCGAGCTCACGCACCGCCACGCCGTTGGCCCACGCCGCCCACTCCGGCGATGTGCGTCGCTCGAGCGGGCAGCCGAACACGGTCGCGCCGTCGCCGCCGACCGAGACGGCGTGGTCGAGCGCCTGCTGGCGCGCGGCGCTCACGGGGGCGCGGGTGAGGGATGCCGCAGCCACCGCCGCGTTGTCGATGACGCGGTTGATGATCATGTCGACGACGTCGGGCTCGACCTCGACAGGGTCGGTGGCGACCTCGGCGATGTGCCAGGCGAGCTGGCCCGAGCGTTCGAGGTTCTCGTCGCTGCGGTGGACGCGGAGGTGATGGGTGACGGTCATGATCGTCCTTCAGGTCAGGGATTCCAGGATGTTGGTGAGCGCGTTGTGCAGATGCACGTGCGTGGCGTGCGCGGCGAGGTCGGCGTCGCGCGCGGCGATCGCGGTGGCGATCAGGCGATGCTCGGCGACGGATGCCGCGAGCCGGTCGGGGTTGTCGCGCGCGAGGCGCCGCACCCGCACGAGGTGCGTGCGGACGCCGCGGAGCGCGGCGGTGAGGTAGTCGTTGGCGACGGCGGCGTCGAGCTGCCGGTCGAAGCGCGCGATCACGGCGTAGTACGCGTCGAGCCCGCCGACGAGATCTGCGTCGCCGAACTCGCGCGCGAGGTCGGCGAAGGCCGCGGCATTCCCCCGCTCGGCGGCGAGACGGGCGGCGGTCTCCTCGAGTGCGCGACGCACCTCGAAGATCTCGCGGATGTCGTCGGCATCGATCGGCGTGACGACCGTGACGCGCGGCGACTGCTGGGCGACGAGTCCGTCGGCGGCGAGGCGGCTGAGCGCCTCGCGCAGCGGCGTGCGGCTCACCCCGAGGCGGGCGGCCTGCTCGACTTCGCCGAGCACGGCCCCGGGCGGCAGGGAGCCGGACTGGATCTCGTCGAGGAGAGTCGAGTACGCACGGTCGCTTGCACGCACAGCATCCACCTCCTCGACCGATCGTCCTCCGTCATTGTATACATAAGCGATGGACGAGGGTCAAACAGGTATACCGAGAGGCCTCTCGGTATACACAAGTGCCGCAAACGCGGCGCGCCTCAGCTGTCGTCCGTGTCGGTGACACCTTCGTAGAGTCCGATGCTGTTGCCGTCGGGGTCGGCGATGACCGCCCACCAGCTGGTTTCGGTGATCGGCGACTTCGCCATGAGCACCTCCGCGCCGGTGGCGGTGGCCTGCGCCACCGTGGCATCGATGGAGTCGACCTCGACGTACGACCGCGGCTGCGTGAAGCCCTCTCCTCGTGGAGCGAGCCCGCCGCCCGAGATCTGGTTCGGCGCCCGCCACATGGGGTACCCCTCGAATCCGGGCAGCTCGGCGATCTGCCAGCCGAAGAGCGCCGAGTAGAACTCCGTCGCCTTCGCGAGATCGCTCACCGGGATGTCGATGTGCGTGATGTCTCCGTGCGCCATGGCACGCTCCTTCCGCCGGTCCGCCCAGTCTTGTCTCGCACGCCGGCAGGTTCAAGGGCCGGGCGCACGTTCGGATCCGTCAGAGTATTCACAAATTTGTGAATTCGGCGTAGTGTCACCGCCATGACCAGTGTCATCCGCACGAACGGCCTCACGAAGCACTACGGCCGCGTCCGCGCCCTCGACGGGCTCGACCTCAGCGTCGAAGCCGGGCAGATCCACGGCTTCCTCGGCCCGAACGGCGCCGGCAGGTCTTCCAGTTCGACCCGCGCAAGAAGGGCCGCGCCTATTCGAAGGGCAACCGGCAGAAGGTCGCCCTCATCGCCGCGTTCGCGGTGCCCGCCGACCTGTACATCCTCGACGAGCCGACGAGCGGCCTCGATCCCCTGATGGAAGTGGTCTTCCGCGGCGAGATCGCCCGTGTGACGGATGCCGGTGCCACGGTGCTGCTGTCGAGTCACATCCTCTCCGAGGTCGAGCTCCTGTGCGACCGCGTGTCGATCATCCGCGCCGGCCGGATCGTCGAGGAGGGGACCCTCGAAGAGCTCCGCCACCTCACCCGCACCGAGGTCTCGTTCGAGGGCTCGGACGCCGCTGCGGCTGCCGGCATCCCCGGCGTCCACGACGTGGCAACGGGCGATGGTCGCGTCCGCTTCACGGTCGACAGCGACGCGATGACCGGGATGCTGCCCGAGCTCGCAAGGCGCGCCGTGACGGGCCTGCGCGTCAACCCGCCGTCGCTCGAGGAGCTGTTCCTGCGCCACTACGGCGACGACCTGTCGGCATCCGCCGAGAACCCCGCCGAGCGCGCATCGTGAACAGGTTCGCCGCCCTCTACCGTCAGCGCCTGCACCGCGACGGGCTGCAGCTGTCGCTGTGGATCGTGGGCACCGCCCTCTCGCATTCGCCGCGTATGCGGGGGTGCAGGACTCGTTCGGCAGCGAGCAGGACCGCCAGATGCTCCTGGTGGCCGCCATCGCCAATCCGGTCATCCTGCTGTTCCGCGGACTGCCGTCGGGCGCCGACGAGGGGGCGTTCATCGCGTTCCTGATCGTGCCGTTCCTGTGCATGCTCGCGGCGTTCATGAGCTCGTTCCTCGCCGTCCGCCACACCCGCGCCGAGGAAGAGAGCGGCCGCGCCGAACTCGTCGGAGCGACGCCGGCCGGGCGCATGCTGCCGACCGTCGTGACGCTCGTGCACGGACTCGTCGCGAACTTCGCGCTCAGCATCCTCACCGCCCTCGCGCTGATCGCGGTGGGCCTCGAGGCCCCCGGCTCGTTCGTGGTCGGGTCTGCCGCGGGCGTCGTGGGCGTCTTCTTCCTCGGGGTGGGACTCGTCGCCGCCCAGTTCATGCGCACCTCGCGTGGCGCGAACACGGTCGCCGTCACGGTGCTGCTCTCGACATATCTCCTCGCCGGCATCGGCAACGCGCTCGGCACCCCGAGCGACGACCTGCAGCGCATGGAGAGCTCGTGGCTCACGTGGCTCTCGCCGTTCGGGTGGGCCGAGAACTCGCGCCCGTTCGCCGACGACGACCTGTGGCCGCTCGTGCTGTGCAAGCTCGTCGGACTCGCGCTGGCCGCCACCGCCATCGTGCTGCAGAGCAGGCGCGACATCGGATCCGCCTTCGTCGCCGAGCGCCCCGGCCGCGCCGACGCGCACCCGGCGCTGTCGACGACGACAGCCCTCGTGTGGCGACTGTCGGCGGGGTCGATCGTCGGCTGGTCGATCGGCGCCGCGATCTCCGGGCTGCTCGCGACGACGCTCGCGTCGGTCGTCGAAGAGATCGGCGCCGAGAACCCCGCGGTCGAGGCGATCCTCGCCCAGATCACGAGCCGGCAGGGATCTATCGCGCAGGGGCTGCTCACGACGTTCTTCGTGATGATCGGCATCCTCGCCGCATGCGCCGCCGTGCAGACGATCACGCGGGCGCGGCAGGAGGAGACCCACGGCACCGCCGAGCCGGTGCTGGCGTCCCCGATCGATCGCGTTCGATGGCTGGCCGACTTCGTGGTCGTGGGGTTCGCGGCGGTCGTCATCATCCTCACGGCCGGTGTGGCCGCGGCATCCCTCGGGATCCTCGTGAACGACGGCGACCCCGATCTGTACCGCGGGGCGATCACCGTCGCAGTCGGCCAGGTGGTCGCGGCAAGCGTGTTCCTGGTCGTCACGGCGCTCGTCTTCGTCGTCGCCCCACGGTGGACGATCGCCGCCGGGTGGACGCTCGTGCTGTTGGCCGCCGTCGTCGGCCTCTTCGGCCCGATCTTCGGGATGCCGGAGTCGCTCACGTGGCTCTCGCCCGTCGCCGCAGCACCGGTGCCCGTCCCCGACGGTGTGGATGTGCGGGGGCTGTGGTGGCTGCTGGGTGCGATCGCCGTCGCCGGGGCGGCTACCTTCGGACTCATGCGCAGACGTGAACTGGCGGCCGGCGGTTGAGTGGCGTGGAGTTCCCCGGAATCGAACCCGCCGAACAGGCCGCGGCCATGATGACGGCCGCAGGCATGGCGCGCATGCCCGCCCGTGTGATGATGGCCCTCGTCGGCTCGCCCGACGAGGGCTACACCGCCGCCGAACTCGCCGGTCGCCTCGGCGTCTCGGCCGGCGCCGTCTCGGGCGCCGTGCGCTACCTGCAGTCGATGCGCATCATCCAGCGCCTCTCGCGCCCCGGCGACCGCCGCGACCGGTACGACCTGGCCGACGACGCGTTCGCCGGCGTTGTGACCGGCAACGCGCCGCTGTACGCGCGGCTCGGCGACCTCATGGAGCGCATCGCCGACGAGAACACCGACGCCCCGATCTCGGTGGCACGCGCGCGCGACGTCGCCGACTTCCTGCGGTTCCTCGCCGAGCGGATGCCGCAGCTCGCCGACGAATGGCAGGCGCAGCGCGCCGCACGGGAGCGGTAGCCTTGCCCGAGTGAGTGACACCCCCCGCTACATCGTGGCCACCGACGGCGCCTGCAAGGGAAACCCCGGCCCCGCCGGCTGGGCGTGGGTCGGCGAAGACGGCGAGTGGGCCGCGGGCTCGGTGCCCGAGGGCACCAACAACATCGGTGAGCTGATGGGCCTGCTGAAGGCGATCGAAGACCACCCCGACGTCGAGAACCTCGTCGTCCAGGCCGACTCGAAGTACGCGATCGACACGTACACGAAGTGGATGGACGGCCACCGGCGCCGCGGCTGGAAGACCTCGACCGGCGCGCCGACGAAGAACGTCGACCTGCTCGAGCAGCTGATCGTCGCCCGCGACGCCCGCCGCGCCGTGGGCCTTCCCGACGTCGTGCTCGAGCACGTGCGCGGACACTCGGGCCACGTGCTCAACGCCTGGGCCGACGAGCGTGCGGTGCGGGCTTCCGAGCACGCCGCCAAGGGCATCGCGAGCGCATGGTCGTCGCTCGGCGGCAAGGAGCGGCTCGACGTCTCGAGCGCACCGAAGAACGGGCGGTGAGCGAGTTGCCGCCGGCGAACGCCTGACCAAAGAAGGAGGCCCCATGCGCGCCATCGTGCAGCACCGCTTCGGCGATCCCGCCGACGTCCTCGCCGTCGAAGACGTCGATCTCCCCGAGCCCGGACCGGGCCAGGTGCGTCTGCGGGTGATCCTCTCGCCGATCCACAACCACGACCTCTGGACGGTGCGCGGCAGCTACGGCTTCGTCCCCGACCTGCCGGCGCGTGCCGGCACCGAGGCCGTCGGCGTCGTCGATGCCCTGGGCGAAGGCGTCAGGGGCTTCGAGGTCGGTCAGCGCGTCGCCACCGGCGGCACCTTCGGAGTCTGGGCCGAGTACGTGATCGCGCGAGCGGGCGGGCTCATGCCCGTGCCCGACGGCCTTTCCGATGAGGCTGCGGCGCAGCTCGTCTCGATGCCGTTCAGCGCCATCAGCCTGATCGACGACCTGGGGCTCGGCGCCGGCGACTGGCTGGCCCAGAATGCCGCCAACGGTGCAGTCGGGCGTCTGGTCGCACAGCTCGCCGCCGCTCGGGGCATCGAGGTCGTGGGGCTCGTGCGCCGCGCGGCGGGCGTCGACGAGCTCGCCGCGCAGGGCATCGGCCACATCGTCGCGACCGACCGCGCCGACTGGCGCGACGAGGTGCGCGCCCTCACGGGCGGCGCTCCCATCCGAGCGGGCGTCGACTCGGTAGGCGGATCGGCGAGCGGCGAGCTGCTGTCGATCGTGGCCGACGGCGGATCGCTCGTCGTGTTCGGTTCGATGGAGTCGCCGGTGGTCAAGGTGCTCTCAGGTGACGTGATCTTCCGCGGCGTCACAGTGCGCGGATTCTGGGCGAGCACGGTGGCCGCCCGGATGCCCGCCGAGAAGCGGAACGCTCTCTTCGGTGAACTGATCGCCGGCATCGCATCGGGGGCGCTCACGCTCCCCGTCGCCGGGACCTTCGACCTCGCCGACATCGGCACGGCAGTGGCGGCGTGCGCTGAGCCGGGCCGAGGCGGCAAAGTGCTCCTGCGCCCCTGATCGAGGTCAGCCGCCCGCACTCGCCACGTGCTCGGCGAGCGCGTCGAGCGCGGCGCGCTGGCCCGTCACGAGGCGATCTCGCGCAGCATCCGCACCCGTCCACTCCACCCGGTCGACCTCGGGGAAGCGCGCCGTCCGCCCCGATCGCGGCGGCCATTCGAGCTCGAACTCGCCGAACACGAGCCCGTCGAGCGAGAAGCCGGGGCCGTCGGCGATGAAGACCGTGACGCGCTTGCCCGAGGAGTAGGCGAAGGTGCCGAGCTCGGCGTACGGGCCCGCGGGCGGCTCGAGACCGAGCTCTTCGCGGAACTCGCGCTGCGCGGCATCCAGCGCCGGCTCATCACCCTCGTCGAACTCGCCCTTCGGGATGGACCAGGCGCCGGCATCCTTCTGCGCCCAGAACGGCCCGCCCATGTGTGCGATCAGCACCTCGAGGGTGGGGCCGAGCCGGTAGAGCAGGATGCCGGCGCTCGTGGTCATCTCACACGACGCGGGTCTTCGGTGAGACCGTGTAGGTCTCTTCGGGGTCGGTGATCGCGACCGGCGCGAGCGCCGCGTCGATGGCGGCGACCGTGTCGTCGTCGAGGGTCACGCCCGAGGCTTTGACCGTGTCGTCGAGCTGCTCGGGGCGCGAGGCGCCGACGAGGGCGGCGGCCACGTTCGGGTTGTGCAGCACCCACGCCAGCGCGAGCTGCGGCATCGTGAGCCCGGCTTCGGCGGCGATCGGCTGCAGCTTGTGCACGGCCTCGAGCACCTCGTCGCGGAGGAACCCCTTGATGAAGTTCGCACCGCTCTTCTCGTCGGTCGCGCGCGACCCCGTCGGCAGCGGCTGGCCCGGCAGGTACTTACCCGTCAGAACGCCCTGCGCCATCGGCGACCACACGATCTGCGAGATGCCGAGCTCTTCCGAGGTCGGCACGACCTTGCCCTCGATGACACGCCACAGCGCCGAGTACTGCGGCTGGTTCGAGACCAGCTGGAACTTCATCTCCTTCGCCAGCGCGTGACCCTCGCGCAGCTGCTCGGCGGTCCACTCCGAGACGCCGATGTAGAGCGCCTTGCCCTGGCGGACGACGTCGGCGAACGCCTGCATCGTCTCCTCGAGGGGCGTCTCGTAGTCGTAGCGGTGGGCCTGGTAGAGCTCGACGTAGTCGGTGCGCAAGCGCTTCAGCGACCCGTTGATCGACTCGAGGATGTGCTTGCGGCTGAGGCCGGTGTCGTTCGGGCCCTTGGGCCCGGTCGGCCAGTAGACCTTCGTGAAGATCTCGAGCGACTCGCGGCGCTGGCCATGGAGCGCCTCGCCCAGCACCGACTCGGCGAGGGTGTTGGCGTACGTGTCGGCGGTGTCGAAGCTCGTGATGCCGAGGTCGAGCGCGCGATGCACGGTCTGGATCGCGGCGTCGTTGCCGACCTGGGAGCCGTGGGTCACCCAGTTGCCGTAGGTGATCTCCGAGACTTTGAGCCCGCTGTTGCCGAGGTATCGATAATTGACCATCCGTCCACGCTACCCGCGGGAACGGGCAGGCGGGTCAGTCCTCGGCGGGCGTCGCTGCGGCGACCGCCTCGTCGTCTTCGGTGGCGACGAGCTGGCCGCACGCGCCGTCGATCTCCTTGCCGCGGGTGTCGCGGAGGGTCGTCGGGATGCCGGCGTCGTTGAGGCGGCGCACGAACTCGTTCTGCACATCGACGTCGGAGGCCGTCCAGATCGAGCCCGGGGTCGGGTTGAGC
The DNA here is from genome assembly GCF_005502885.1 of Microbacterium sp. 2FI. Classification (GTDB taxonomy): domain Bacteria; phylum Actinomycetota; class Actinomycetes; order Actinomycetales; family Microbacteriaceae; genus Microbacterium. The sequence continues at coordinate 9,749 of NZ_SCMR01000026.1, read as the reverse complement.
GGGATCGGGTTCACGTGCACCCAGCCGCGACCGCGCTGATTGAGCTTCTCGGCGAGGAGATCGGCGCGCCACGCGTGGTCGTTCATGTCCTTGATGAGCGCGTATTCGATCGAGACGCGGCGACCGGTCTTGTCGAAGTAGTCGCGCGCGGCGTCGAGGGCCTCATCGACCTTCCAGCGCGAGTTCACGGGGATCAGCTCGTCACGCAGCTTGTCGTCGGGGGCGTGCAGCGACAGCGCGAAGGTGACCGGGATGTCTTCGTTCGCGAGCTTCGTGATCGCAGGGACCAGCCCGACGGTCGACACGGTCACACCGCGCGCGCTCATGCCGATGCCGTGCTTCTTGTCGGTCATCACGCGGACGGACTGCATCACGCGCGCGTAGTTGGCGAGCGGCTCGCCCATGCCCATGAACACGATGTTGGTGACCCGCTCGCCCTCGTGGCCGACACGGCGCGGGTCGCCGAGGCCGCCGTCGGCGATCAGCCGGTTGGCGCGGATGACCTGCTCGATGATCTCTGCCGCCGACATGTTGCGCGTGAGCCCTGCCTGGCCGGTCGCGCAGAACGGGCAGTTCATGCCGCAGCCGGCCTGCGACGACACGCACAGCGTGATGCGGCCGGTGTAGCGCATGAGGACGGACTCGACCAGGGCACCGTCGTGCAGCTTCCACAGGAACTTGATCGTGTCGCCGCGGTCGGTCTCGAGGCGGCGCACCTCGGTCAAAAGCGGCGGCAGCATGCCCCGCACGAATTCCTCGCGACCCTCGGCGGGGAGATCGGTCATATCGGCCGGGTCGTGCGTGTAGTGCGTGAAGTAGTGCTTCTCGAGCTGCTTGGCCCGGAACCCCGGAAGCCCCAGCTCCTTGACCTTCTCGACGCGCTGCTCGGGGGTGAGGTCGGCGAGGTGGACGGGCGGCTTGCCGCGCTTCGGAGACGCGAACTGCAGGAGCGGGCGGCCCTCGGCATCCTTCTTCTGCGACCATCCCTCGGTCGCCGGACGCACCTGGCGGGGTTTCGTGGCGCGCACAGGCGAGGTCTCGGTCATATGTCGAGGGTAGGGGACAGACCTGGACGCGCGCCCGAGGGCTAGCGTGGGGATCGTGGATGCCGAACAGCTGACACCGCCGGCGCCGACGCCGGCACGCCGAGGCGGTCCTCGCCGGCGGCTGCTCGTCGCGGGCGGTGCCGGCCTCGCGATCGTCGTGGCGCTCGCGGTGTGGGTGTCGGGGCTCGGTTCGGATGCCGAGACTCCGCCCGACGAGGATGCCGCCGAGTCTGCGGGTGTGGTGGATGCTGCGGCGGCCGAGGCACAGGCGCTCGCGGGCGATCCCCGAGCCGTCGAACTGCTGCGGATCCCGCTCGACGGCTCGTTCGGCAACTACGTCTCCCTTCCGGCCTCGAGCTATCTCCCGCAGTTCCCCGCCAAGGGGCCCGTCGACTGGGTGTCGGCTCTCGGCGAGTACCACGGCTGGGACGTGTGGATCGGGAGCGCCCGTGCTGTCAGCGGCGTCGTGCAGCGCGAACACTGCATCCTCATCGAGCGGGGTGCCGCGTCACGCTCGCGGTGTGTGCCGGCGGCACTGCGAGAGGATGCCGCCCTGCTCGTCTCGGTGCCGTATGCGCTCGTCGCCCCGGACGAGCGCCCGGCCGCGATGCTCGAGGGGCACCGGCTCGCGTTCTGGTGGGGCGACGGCGGGAGCGTCGCCGTGCTCCTCGCCGACCCCGAGGCCGTTCCCGCTTCGGACTAGGGTTTCCTCGTGGTCCCTCCCGAGAACCTCCTCGCCTTCACCCTCGCCGCCTTCGTGCTCATCGTGATCCCGGGGCCGAGCGTGCTGTTCACGATCGGCCGGGCTCTCGCGCTCGGCCGGATCGGCGGGCTGCTGAGCGTGCTCGGCAATGCCCTCGGCCTCCTTCCGATCATCGGCCTCGTCGCGATCGGCGTCGGCGGCGTCGTCGCACAGTCGGTCGTGCTGTTCACGATCGTCAAGGTGGTCGGCGCGGGGTACCTCGTGTTCCTCGGCATCCAGGCGATCCGACACCGCGGCCGCGCCGCCGCCGAGGCCGCGGGCGGCGTCATCGCGTCGCGGTCGGCATGGCGTCAGCTGGGCGAGGGATTCGTCGTCGGGGTGACCAACCCCAAGACGATCGCATTCTTCGTGGCGGTGCTGCCGCAGTTCGTCGACCTCGCGGCGGGTGCCGTGCCGCTGCAGATGATCCAGCTCGGCCTCGTCTTCTTCGTGATCGCGCTGATCTCCGACGGAGCCTGGGCCCTCGCCGCAGCCGGCGCCCGTACGTGGTTCGGCCGGTCGCCGAAGCGCATCGCGGCGCTGTCCGCCACCGGGGGCGGGCTCATGATCGGCCTCGGCGGCGTGCTGCTGTTCACCGGCGCGAAGAACTGAGGCGGGCGCGGTTCTTGCCGCCCGTGTTTCCCCTCCCCCTTCCCGCGAGTGCACGACTTGTCCGCGAGTGCACGACCTTCACGCGCGGGTAGCCCGTGCACTCGGCGGCATGCCGTGCACTCGGCGCGCGCGCGAGGGCGAGCGAGGGCGAGCGGGCGCGAGGGCTACGCGGGCTGCGCGGGCTGCGCGCCGAGGTTCACGAGGTTGCCGTCGGGGTCGCGAACCTGGGCGACGCGCTCGCCCCACGGCATGTCGGCGGGCGGCTGCACGGACGATCCTCCGGCATCCAGGAACGCCGTGTGGTGCGCGTCGACGTCGTCGACGTAGAACCACAGGGCGACGCGGTCGCCGGCCGCGGAATCGGGGGCCTCGGCATCCCGACCGATGCCGAGGGATGCCGCACCGACCGCCAGCGACACGTAGACGTCCTCGCCCGCATCCTCGAACCGGAAGTCGACGCGGCCTCCCAGAGCCCGCTCGTAGAACGCCACCAGCCTCGGCAGGTCGCGGGTCGACAGGATCGGGAACAGGCTCAGCACCGCCACGGACGCCAATCTACGCCGCCCTATCCCGCGAGTGCACGGCATACCCGCGAGTGCACGACCTACCCGCGCAGGGAGCCCGTGCACTCGCAGACAACCCGTGCAGTCGGCACCCGCCCGAAGCGAACCGGCGCCGCCCCGGTCAGTTCAGGAACACGTCCGGGAACAGCTGGTCATCGGGGGTGCCGGGAACGGCGGCGTAACCCGAGAAGTCGGTGATTCCGGCATCCCGAAGCACGTCCTCGACGATGAGCGTCTGCCCGGTGAACGATCCCGCGGGCTTGAGGAAGATCTCGTAGGCGGCGTCGGCGTAGATCTCGGGGGTGCGGCTGACCTTCATCATCATGTCGCCGCCGAGGGCGAACTGCACCGCTGCCGTCGCGATCGTCGTCGCGGGCCACAGGGTGTTGGCGGCGATGCCGGCCTTCGCGAACTCCGCCGCCATGCCGAGGGTCGCCATCGTCATGCCGTACTTCGCGAGCGTGTAGCCGGTGTGGGCGCCGAGCCACTTGGGGTCGAGGTTCAGCGGCGGCGAGAGCGAGAGGATGTGCGGGTTCTCGGAGTCCTTGAGGATCGGCACGGCGGCGCGGCTGAGCATGAAGGTGCCGCGCACGTTGACGTCCTGCATGAGGTCGTACTTCTTGGCCGGCAGGTCGAGCGAGCGCGACAGGTCGATGACGCTGGCGTTGTTGACGACGATGTCGATGCCGCCGAACTCACCCTGCGTCTTCAGCACCGCCTCGGTCACATCGTCGTCGTTGCGCACATCGCCGACGATCGGCAAGGCGTTGCCGCCGGCCGCACGGATCTGCTCGGCGGCGGAGTGCACGGTGCCTTCGAGCTTCGGGTGCGGGGTGTCGGTCTTGGCCAGCAGCGCGATGTTCGCGCCGTCACGGGCTGCGCGCAGCGCGATCGCGAGGCCGATGCCACGGCTGCCGCCCGACATCAGGATGGTCTTGCCGGCGAGCGTCTTGTCGGTCATGGTTCCTGCTCTTTTCATCTTCTGCGTGTCCCGATTGCTTGGTTGCGTGTCCCGATTTCTCGGCTGGAGAAGGATTGTCGGCCGAGAAAGCGGGACATGCTCACCCGCGAGAGGCGGATTTGGCGGATGCTGCGGCGAAAGCCGCGACGCGCGCGCGGGCGTCGTCGGTGCCGAAGCGGGCGCCGATGGATGCGGCCTCGTCGTCGAGGTTCTCGGCGAACGAGCGCCCGGCGCCGGTGCGGACCAGGCGCTTGGCCTGCCCGAAAGCCGCGGTCGCGTTCTGCAGCCAGAAGTCGGCCACGGCATGTGCGCGGGCGCCGACCTCGTCGCGCGGGACGACCTCGGTCACCAGGCCCCAGTCCAGCGCCGTCGCAGCGTCGATCGTGGTGTCCTGCAGCACGAGCTGCAGCGCACGGCGCTGGCCGACGGCGGCCGGCAGCAGCGTCGAGACGCCGAGGTCGGGGGTGAGGCCGATGTTGGCGTACTTGCTGACGAACTTCGCCGAATCCGCCGCGACGATGTAGTCGGCGGTGAGCATCAGGCCGAGTCCGCCGCCGGCGACCGCGCCCTGCACGGCGGCGACGATCGGCTTGTCGGACTCGACGAACGTGCGGATGCCGTCGTGGATGACGTGCGCGGCCTGCGTCACATCGGCGCCTGAGGCACCGGACGTCGCCATCTCGAAGACGTCGCCGCCGGCGCAGAACGCGGGGCCGGCGGCATCCAGGATCACCGCTCCCACCGACGGGTCGCTCGTGACCTCGTGGGCGACCGCGCGCCAGCGCTGGCCCATCTCGAACCCCATGGCGTTGAGGAACGCGGGGCGGTTGAAGGTCACGCGGGCGAGCCCGCCCTCGATGTGGACGAGGATCGAGTCAGTCATCGGTTCTCCTTGCTCGTGCTCACTTAGGGGCCATGCGGATCGCGCCGTCGAGGCGGATCGTCTCGCCGTTGAGGTAGCCGTTGTCGACGATCGCCATCACCAGACGCGCGTACTCGTCGGGGCGGCCGAGGCGCTGCGGATACGGGACCTGCTGGCCGAGCGAGTCCTGCGCGGCCTGCGGCAGGCCCATGAGCATCGGGGTCTCCATGATGCCGGGGGCGATCGTGAGGACACGGATGCCGTAGCGCGCGAGCTCGCGGGCGACCGGCAGTGTCATCGCGTGCACGCCGCCCTTGCTGGCGGAGTACGCGGGCTGGCCGATCTGACCGTCGAAGGCGGCGACGCTCGCGGTGTTCACGATGACGCCGCGGTCACCGCCGTCGGCGCCGTCGGCGGGCTCGGTGCGGGCCATCGCCGCCGACGCCTGGGCGATGACGTTGTAGGTGCCGATCAGGTTGACGCGGATGATCTTCTCGAAGCCGGCGAGCGGCGTCGGCTCGCCGTCGCGGTCGAGCACCTTGGCGGGCGGCGCGATGCCGGCGCAGTTCACGACGACGCGGAGGGGTCCGTCAGCCGCTGCGGTGGCGACGGCTGCGGCGACCTGCTCGGGGTCGGTGACGTCGGCGGCGGCGAAGGAGCCGCCGAGTTCGGCGGCGATGTGCGCGCCCGCCGATGAGGGCAGGTCGACGATCGTGACGGCCGCGCCGGCGGCGGCGAGGCGCCGCGCGGTGGCGAGGCCGAGGCCGCTCGCACCGCCGGTGACGAGGGCGGATGCGCCCGTGAGGTCCATCTGTTCTCCTTCGAACCGGTATCGGGTTCCACCATACGTGGAACTGGGTCCCAGGCGCGCGGCCTCCGGGCACTCGGGTGCCAGCCTACGCGCGGGCCTGCTGTTCATAACTCCGGAAATCCGTGGCCGCTCGTCGGCGACATCTCCGGAATTCCGGCCTTCCGTGCCGGCCGCCGCCACGATCATCCTGAATTATGAACACGTGGCGCCGACGCCACCTCGGTGCGACGATGGATGCCGACGACAGAGAGGCCCGACATGACCGACCGCGCCGCCATCACCGGCACCGTGACCGAGATCGACGGACAGCCCAACCTCGTCCTGACCCGCACGTTCGCGGCGCCTGCCGTCGAGGTGTGGCGCGAACTCACCGACTCGGCGCGCCTCGAGCGATGGATCGGACGGTGGGAGGGTGACCCGAAGACCGGCCACGTCGTGTTCTTCATGACCGCCGAGGGCGAAGAGGCCCCGCCCGAGGAGTACACGATCCTCGAGTGCGATCCGCCGCGGCGCTTCGCCGGCGACACCTCGCAGGGAACGGGATCGTGGCACCTGTGGTTCGAGCTCATCGAGAAGGGCCCGACCACGCTGCTCGTGTTCGGGCAGCGCCTGAACCCCGGCGAGGACGTCGGCTCGATCGGCCCAGGGTGGGAGTACTACCTCGACCGCCTGGTGGCGGCGCACATGGGTCGGGATGCCGGCACCGTCGCGTGGGAGACCTACTTCCCCGCGATGCAACCGGCGTACCAGAACCTCACCCCCCGCCCCTGACCCCGCTCTCGCGCACCTCCGTTTCCGGACGGAACACGCCGCGCCTTGACGCCGCCGACACGGCGTGTCCCGTCCGTAAACGGTCAGGGGTCAGCCCGGGCCGAGGATGAAGTTCCAGGTGCCGGCCGCGACGGCGGCGGCCACCGCGATCAGCGCGATGGCGAGTGCGATCGCCATGAGCGCCCACTCCGCCGCGCCGAACGTCGAGGGCCGCGCCCACGTGCGCGCACCCGGTGCCCCGAACCCCCGAGCCTCCATCGCCGTCGCGAGCTTGGACCCCCGCCGGATCGAGAGCACCAAGAGCGCGAACGCCATGCCGAGGAAGCGCCGCACGCGACCGCGATCGGCGACGCCGCGCGCCCGCCGGGCGAGCTCGAGCGCGCGCCAGTCGTCGAGGAACAGCCCGACCATGCGCAGACCCGCGAGAGCGCCGAGCACGAAGCGCGCCGGCAGCTTGAGTACCTGCCCCAGCCCGTCGGCGAGGTCGGTCGGGTCGACCGTCGCGAACAGCACGACCGACGGCAGCGCGATCGCGAGCACACGGATCGTGGTCGCGAGCGCGAGCACGAGCGACCCCTCGCTCACGCGCACGAACAGCCACTCGACATACACCTCGCCGCTCGTGCGCCCGTAGAGCGCGATGGTGAGACCGGTGAGCGGCGCGAGCGCCCACACGATCCACGTGCGCGCCCAGAACTCGCGCCACCCGAGGCCGACCAGCGGCATCAGGAGCAGTTCGAGCGCGAGCGCGACGGTCGCCGAGACGACGTCGAGGGTGAGGACGAGCGGGATCGTGATGATCGCGGACGCACCGAGCTTCGCGACCGGGTTGACCCCCGCCATGCGTCCGGTGCGCGCGTGCGCGTCGAGGAGGGTCACGGAGCGACCCCGCCGCCCGTCGCCGGTCGCAGGGCGAGCACCTCCGCATGCAGTGCCTCGACGACGTCGAGGTCGTGCGTGATCGCGACGATCGCCGATCCCTCGTCGCGCAGCCGCGCGAGCAGGGCGACGAGCTCTGCCCACGTGCGCGCGTCCTGGCCGAAAGTCGGCTCGTCGAGCACGAGGACGCGCGGCGCCGTCGCAAGAGCCGCGGCGACAGTGAGCCGGCGCTTCTCGCCGCCCGAGAGCGTGTACGGATTCGCGCGGGCGAGCGGAGCGAGACGCAGCCGGTCCAGGAGCTCGTCGACCCGCCGCGACGTCTCATCCGCGCCGAGGCCGAGCGCGCGCGGCCCGACTTCGAGCTCTTCACGCACCGTCTTGGCGAGGAGCTGGTGCTCCGGATCCTGGAACACCGTGCCGATGCGGGTGAGCAGCTGCCGCGACGCCCAGCAGATCGGCGTCGACCCGGCGCCGTCTGCGAGGCCGGGCGACGCCACGAGCGCACCGGCTGCCGGAGCCAGCAGGCCGGCGAGCGTGAGCCCGAGCGTCGACTTTCCTGCCCCGTTGGGGCCGGTGATCGCGAGGGCCGACCCCGCCCGAACATCGACGTCGATCCCCGCGGCGACGGGGTGTCCGGCCACACGCTGAACGGCCAGCTCGGTCGCCGACAGCAGGACCTCGCCGGCCGCCCGCTGCGGAGCGGACGGATGGGCGGGCGGGATGCCGGGCACCCACACGCCGCGCGCCGCGAGGCTCTCGCCTGCACGCCCGAGAACCGCGTCAGGCGTTCCGTCGGCGATGACGCCGCCGGCACCGAGCACGATGACGCGGCTCACCAGGGGCAGCCACACCTCGACGCGGTGCTCCACGACGACGAGCGTCGCGGGATGGGCCTCGAGCAGTCGCGTGACGGCATCCCGCACCTCGGCGACGCCTGCCGGATCGAGGTTGGCGGTCGGCTCGTCGAGAAGGACGATTCCCGGACGCATGGCCAGGAGACCGGCGAGAGCGAGCCGCTGCTTCTGACCCCCCGACAGCGCCTTGGTCGGGCGATCGAGGGCGACGTCGAGCCCCACCGCCTCGAGCGCGGCACCGACACGAGGCCAGATCTCGTCACGAGGGATGCCGAGATTCTCGCAGCCGAAGGCGACGTCGTCGCCGACGCGGGCGAGGATCACCTGGGCGTCGGGGTCCTGGAGGACCAGCCCCGCACGGCCCCGGGCCTGCGCGGCGGGAACACCGTCGATGAGCAGTGCACCCGCCTGCTCACCCTCGTCATCCCCGCCGAGGACACCGGCGAGCCCGTGCAGGAGCGTCGACTTTCCCGACCCGGACGCACCGAGCAGCAGTACGCGCTCCCCCGGTTCGATGCGGAGATCGGCATCCCGGATCGCCCATGCGTGGCGCGACGCATGCCGCCAGCCCCACCCGCGCGCCTCGACGGCGGCGGGACGGGAGGCCATGCCCGTCACCTAGACGCGTGCGCGCGCTTCGCGCCCGGACGCGAAGCGATCGAGCGCGCCTGTCGCGGCGAGTCCGCGCGCGAGCAGCCACGACAGCGCGCCCGCGATCACCGCACCCGAGATCGATGTGCTGATGAGGTAGACGACGACGAACGAGATGTCGGCGCCGGCGTACCAGAGCAGCAGGTTGTTGATGCCGCCCGCGAGCGCAGCGCCGATGCCCGCGAGGATCGCGACAGGGAGCGACCAGCGACGGTAGAAGAACAGCAGGAAGACCAGCTCGGCACCGAGTCCCTGGATGAGGCCCGCCTCGAGCGTGAGGAAGGCGCCCCACGTGTTGCCCACGAGCGTCAGCGCCGAGACCCCGGCGGCGACCACCTCGGTGAAGACGGCGGCTCCGGGCTTGCGGATGATGAGCGCGCCGAGCACACCCGCGAACAGCCACGGACCGTCGAGCAGCCCCTGGAGTCCCGGCAGCAGCGGCTCGAGAAGGGCACTGGGCCCGCGGTAGGCGACATTCCACAGCAGGAAGATGAGGCCGGATGCGACGCCGATGACGCTGGCGACGACGATGTCGACGACGCGCCAGCGAAGGACCCGCTTCGGGGGTCCGGCTGGTGCGACGGACGTTGATTCAGACGTGGAAACGTGCATGATCTCTCCTCCCTGCGCCGGCATGATCCGGATCAGGTTCGACGGTCGAAGCGTGGATCGCTTCCTCTCAGCCCGGCTCACCGGACTCCCGTGGTTTCGCGATGAGTATACCGCCGACGCACCGGGGTATCGTGACGGGGTGACCCTGGACGACGCCCCCGCGCCGACGCGCCGTGCGCGCCGCGTGGATACGGGCGACGTCCCCCTGGTCGCCGAAAGCGACACCCGCTCGGGTCACGTCGATTCCACGCCGGAGACGGATGCTGCGCCCCTCGCGCCCGTCGGCGACGACGCGGCCGCCAGCCCCGCCGAGACCGATGCCGCTCCGGCTCCTCAGCGACTCGCGCTTGCCTGGGTCGACGAGGACGCCGTCGCCCTCCCGCCC
>NZ_SCMR01000025.1 GCF_005502885.1 Microbacterium sp. 2FI | reverse complement strand
GCACGTCCCACCCACCCTGCCCCAGCACAACCGTCGGCGCAAAGGGACACTCGGAGTGAGGGGTCAATACCGCCACCAGCCGTAAGCCGGTGGGCGAGCGTGCCTTCGGTCGAGTCCGGCAGGCCCCGGCGCCGGGCGACCTCCCAGGTGCCCGCGCTAGAGTCGTGGCGATAGGCGAACTTCTCATTCGTCTCGCCCCGGCTGTGTGGTAGCAGTCGGGGCTTCTTCTTTGCCCAGGCGGTCTACTCGCGAGCATCAGCCGTCGTGAACTGAGAAGGTCAGTACTCGAAGGTCGACTCCGCGCGAAGCGGGTCGGTCTGCGTCCCGAGAGCTGGCCCCTGGCACACTGCGCGGATGGACGTCCATCCGACCGGCCATGCCGAACCCAGCTACGGGCTCGGGTCTCCCGTTTACCGAGTCAACTTCTGGGAGCAGCCGGCCCCGGGATACGCCTTCAACCTCGAGGCATACGTCCTGACCGATGTCGCAGACGTGGGAGAAGCCCAGGAGTGGGTGGCGCGAAACGCGCGCGGCCGGGCGCATGAACTCTTCCTCGAACTCGAATGGCACCCGATCAGCCAGGGGCTGCAGCATCGCACTGCCCCGCTGGTGCGGCTCGCGGGCCGGAACCCGGCCGAGCACGAGAATGTCGTCACTCTCTCTCGGAGTAGCTGGCTCAACCGCGGAGACATCGAGCGTTCAGTCTTCTCGGGGCCTCCCGGGAGCCCCCGTCTCACGAGGGGCGGAGGTATGGTCCGGACTTCCAGAGGGGAAGGTCGGGGCATCCGGCGGGAACGTACCAGTCGTCTGGGACGCCTCCATCGGCCGCGATCTCACCGCCGCCGAGCGTGATCTCGTCGCCGTCCCGGTATTCGCTACCGAACGTGAGGACGCCGTCGTCATAGCGGGCTTCGAACGCGGGGAACACAGGGATCACGACGGTGGTGCCGTCGTCGACCGTGAGACATTCCTCGGTGATACGCAGCGTGCCCGTGAACAGGGCATCCCCCGCACCCTCAGACTCCGGCGCGAAAGCGACCGGCCCGGTATCAGGCACACAGCCGGTCAGCACCAGTCCGGTGCCGAGAACAGCAATCATCGCGACCTTGCGCACTCACGAATGCTACCCACGGCATGCTGCCCACGGCGGCGCCGAGCTCCATGCACTCAAAGCCCGACAGCCGGTCGATCAGCGGGCGGGGGCCATCGGGAATGGCATTGAAAGTGTGAGCGGTGGGCCAGGTGTTGGGCGCCGGAGCGGGATCCCACGGCGGGAGCCTCCGCGTGGCCGCTCGTCGCTGACGGGACATGGTGGACGCGTTTGCGGCGGCCGCGTATCACGGTCTAGTGGGACTGGTGAAAGTCGGGCACTCTGAAGCCAGCACCGCGTCGGTACCCAGAGTCGGCAGGCCGAACTCGACAGGGTGAGACCGCGCTGCTCGCCACGCCGGCCAAACGGCCCTCGACTGCCGTAGCGAACCACCACAGAGGGTCGTGTCACCCCGGAGGCGGCAATGTGGCTGTCCCGACTAGCGCATGTCGCCATCCCCGTCGCGCTGCTCGTCGCTATCTCTGGTTGCACCGCCGAGCCCCACGAAGCGAAGCGCACGGCGAGTACGGCGATTCTCGAGGCGGGCGTTCCCGACGACGCGCCGGGGTGCTCCGCCGCCGTCGCCGTCGACGGTGACGTCGTGTGGGCTGAGGCGCGCGGGCTCGCGAACCTCGAATCGGGTGCAGAGTTCCAGACGTCCACCCCTTTTCACATCGGCTCGGTGGGAAAGCAGTTCACCGCGATGGCAGTGCTCATGCTCGCTGAGCGAGGTGACCTGTCTCTGGACGCGTCCCCCGCCGTCTACCTGGACGGGCTGCCGGCATGGGCGAAGCAATTGACACTGAACGACCTCATGCACCACACCTCGGGGATCAAGGATGTGCTGTCCCTGCCACCGAGCGCCTTCGGAACGCCACCCCTGACGAACGCCGACGCCCTCGAGTTCGTGAGGACCAGTCCTCTCGCACATCCGGGCACCGCGGGCGAGTTCGACTACTCGAACACGAACTACGCGCTGCTCGCGGACATCGTCACCGAGGTCACCGGCACGGACTTCGCCACGTGGCTGGAGACGAATGTCTTCGCGCCGTTGGATCTCGAGGCGAGAATCGGGCCGCAGGTTCCCTCTGATCCCGTGGGCTATGAAGGGGATGTCACCGCCGACTTCACCGAGGTGAAGGCATGGCCGTGGGTGCTGACTGGAGCGGGCTTCGTCACGATGACGCTCTCGGATCTGGCCCGCTGGGGCGATCAGCTGCGTGAACCGTCACTGCTGCGCGCCGAGACGCTGGCAGATGCCCTGAGCAACGGAGCACCCATCGACGACGGATCCACCTACGGGCCGGGTCTCTTCGTTTGGCCGGATGGCACACTCGTTCATTCCGGAGATGGAGCAGGTCACCACACGGCGTTCGGGGTCAGCGCGGACCGGCACACCACGGTCGCCATCGCATGCAATCAGAACGGCATCGACATGGACGGTTTGTTCACCGACCTCGCCGAAACATGGGTCACCGAGCGACCGGATCAATGAGCCATCACAGACCCACCGCCGCCCGGCTCAGCAGAGGACGAGCACAACCTGAGTCGTCGCGATCGCGGCGTCCACCGAGATGATACGACGGGACGAGGAAGGCTCCTGATCTCAGTGGGCGCCATCACAGGTCGTCATAGGTGACGCGATCGCCGGTGCCCCGCCGTTCGCGATTCAGTCGGATTCGTCGTTCGCTGTGGTCTCAATCCAGTCGACTGCTTCGTCGGAGAGCATGAAGCCGTCGGGACCTGACTCGCCGACCCACCACGCGCTCGAGGTCACCGAGCCGCCGACGGCAACGATCTGGCTCAGCACGTCGGGAGACACCGCTTCGCCGTTGTGCGCAATGAGCCATGCCTGGGTGTCGGAGTCCAACTTCGGCCACCACTCGGTGAGTTCCATGCGGCCACCATCGCACCGAAATGAGCGCTCCGGAAGCCGGTCGATCAGCGAGCGCAGGCTCAGTGTTGACCTGGCGAACTCGCGCGACGTTCTAAAGTCGCGGCATGCGGATTGTCATTTCGGGGACCCCTGCGAGTGGGAAGAGCACGCTAGTGTCCGACTTCGCTCTTCGCCATCCCGAGTTCGCGGTGTTGCCGGATCCGTTCGATCTTGTGGATGAGTCATGGGACAGTCCGAGCGCGGCACTGTTCGCCGCTCAGCTCGAGATCTCCGCGGCCCGCCTCTATCCCGATGAGGCGGCCGAGAACCTCATCGCCGAGCGTGGTCCCATCGACTTCCTCGCCTACTTGACCGCTCTGGATGATACGACCGGGATACCGAACTCGCGCGAACTGTTAGAGCGTGCGAGAACCATCACCCGGGAAGCGCTGGCGCACATCGACCTTCTCGTTGTGCTGCCACTCACCACCTCGGATGAGATGGCCCCCGGCGCTGACGAATACTTGACGCTTCGCGACGCGATGAACGACGTCCTCCTCGACCTCATCGACGATTCCGAGATCATCGGCGAACGCACGAAAGTCGTCGAGATCACCGGCGAAAGCAGCCACCGACTCGCCGCCCTAGAGGCCTTCCCCATCGACCCGACCAGCTAACGCCCACGCAACAGGAAGTCGGCTACCAGCACCCGAAAGCCGGTCGGGCTGCGTGCTGATTCTGGCTGCCGCCGACGCGGCGGCGTTGGAACCGACGCAAGCGCTGGTGGCTGCCGATCAGAACTCCCCGGACGGGTGTTCGCGAGCCGGTCCCCAACCAAGCTTTCGGCGGCGACCCCATAGTCGCGATGGGGACACGCCGCACCATAGAACTTGCCCGTATCAGTGTTGCGACCGGGCCATCAGGCGGGCACGGTGACAGCCACGTTCCCCAGCTTCTGGGCCGAACCGACGTAGCGGTAAGCCTCGTTGATGTCATCCATCGCAAACGTCTTGTCGACGACCGGGCGCAGGTCGCCTGAAGCGAGCAAGTCGCGCACGATTCGAACGTGGGCGCGCGCGTCCGTGGGGATCGGCAACATGACGCGGTTGTCGCCGAACCAGCGAGTGGAGAGGATCAACCGGAGGTTCTCGCTTCGGTGTCCAAAGTCCGTCGTTAGGAACGGCGCTCCTGGCTTGAGGAGTGGCTTGCACGATGAGAATCGACACTTACCGACGGCGTCGATGACGGCATCGAAACGCTCGTCGGTCTGACTGAAGTCCGTAGCGGTGTAGTCGACTACCGAGTTCGCACCGAGCGACGAAACGAGGTCCACACCGCGAGAGTCACACACCGCGGTGACGGCGGCGCCCCGGTGCCGAAGAAGCTGCACCGCCGCGGAACCGATCGCCCCGCTCGCTCCGTAGACCAGGATGCGGCTGGTGGCGCCGACGTCGAGTTTCGCGAGGATGCTCAACGCGTAGTGGGCGCCTTCGGTCGTGGGGGCGGCGTCCGCGGGGCTCATGCCGCGCGGGATCTTTGCCAATGCCCCAGACTCGGGGATCGCGAGGAACTGGGCCTGGGTGCCCCTGTCGAAGCCGAACACGGCGTCGCCGACCGCGAACTCGGTGACCTTCGGCCCCACGGAAACGACGTACCCTGCGAACTCCGTGCCCATGATCTTCTGGCGGGGTCGCGTCCATCCGGTGATCACCCGCGCGAAACGCGGTATTCCGGCGGCGGTCGCGTGATCCGTTCGATTGACCGTCGTGGCCTCGACGCGCACGAGCACCTCGTCGTCGCCGGGACGTGGCGAATCGAGGTCGCGGATCTCGAGATCGTGACCATAACGCGAGCACACGACAGCACGCACGAGTCCAAGGTACTGGGTGACGGCAGGCGCAGCATCGATGGACGACATTCAACGGCTGGGCTGTCAGCGCCTAGGAAACGGCCGGCCACCACCTCGGCATCAGCGTGGCTACACGCATGCGCTCCGTCCACACAGATCCGAATGCGCCGCGGCCTGCTGCACCAATGAGTACGCTTCGCGGCGGTATGGTCGGGAAGCGCTTGTAGCCTTGCAGTCCCGCTGTTGAGGACGAACCGGCGCCCCACACAGTGAGGGGGATCGCGGCCCTAATGCCGGTGGGCGAGCGTGCCTTCGGTCGAGTCCGGCAGGCCCCGGTGCCAGGCGACCTCCCAGGTGCGCGCGCTAGAGTCGTGGGCGATAGGCGAACTCTCATTCGTCTCGCCCCGGCTGTGTGGTAGCGGTCGGGGCTTCTTCTTTGCCCAGGCGGTCTATTCGCGAGCGTCAGACGTCGTGAACTGAGCAGGTCAATACTCGGAGGTCGACTACGCGCGAAGCCGGTCGACGACCGTGCAGCAAGACTCATGTTCGCGCCCTGGATACGGGTCGCGACATTCGCGCCCGGTTGCCCCGCACTGTGGAGTGCACGATGAGCGCACGCCTCCCGCGACCTCCACACCGGCCCTCACGACGACTTGCACGTTGGACACTTGTTGGACACTTATGAGCCGAAACCGCTCAAGACGAGCCGAACCGTCATGTATCATCGACAGCGCATCACGTTCATCAGGAGTCAGAAAACCCCAGATGAGCCGAGGTGAATCGAGATGAAAGTCCCGATGTGGCCACCCCACCAGAACTGGCTGGGCGAACTTGTTCGTAGAGAATAGGTCAAGGGTTCGATTCCCTTAGGTGGCTCCCAGCGGAGGGGTCGCGATGGCGGCCCCTTCGGCGTATCCGCAGGTGGCCAGGAGGCAGTGGTGGACTCCGCGATCGATGCCCTCCTCGAGATCTTCGCGTGGGTGGGATTCGGACTCGGCGCATTGCTGGCCGGAATCGCGCTCGTCGTCTACCTGTTCGACGGCACGTGGATTCCCGTCCGCGGCGTCCTCGAAGATGCCGAGCACGGCCGTCTCGTCCGCTGGTTCGACGAACAGGGCGCTGTCAACGAGGCACATCTCACGCACGAGCAGGAACGCGCGCTCGCCGGCAAGGACATGGCCGACATCTTCATGCGTCGCGGCGCGGTCGGGCGCATGCGCCTGACGCAGGGCTCGCCCGCGGTGCGGGCCGTCTCGTTCCTCGCACTCGGGCTCATCGTGCTGGGTGTCCTCGCCGTCGTGCTGTCGGGCGTGCTGCTGTTCGTCCGAGGCTGATCAGGCGAGTGCCAGCATCCCGCCCGCGGTCAGCGCGAGCGCGAGACCGATCCACTGCACGCCCGCAACGCGCTCTCTCAGCACGATCGCGGCGAGCAGGATCGTGCCGGCGGGGTAAAGGGCCGTGAGTGCCGACACGATCGACAGGGCGCCTTCGCGCAGCGCCAGCAGCAGCAGCACGTTGGCGGCGGCATCCACCACGCCGCAGGCGATCGCCAATGCCCACGCCCGACCGAGCGTCGGGGCCGTCCCTACGGGGTGCGCCGCATGCTCGAGGTCGGCGTGGCCGGTGGGGGTGGCTCCGAGGGGGGCGCCCGCGACGTCGATGACCGAGAGGGCCGGGCGGCCGCGCCGCACTGCGACGGCCACGAGCACGCCCACGATGAGCGCGGTCGCCACGGCGCTCGTCGCGCGGCTCATGACGAGCGGGATGGTTCCGCTGGCGGTGCTGGTCTGATCGATCACGATGAGGAATCCGCCGATCGCGAGCCCTGCGCCGACGGCCATCGCCAGGCCCCGGGCAGAAGGACGCACGACCTTCTCGCCGGGGATGAACCCGACGAGCACGACCGCGACGAGCGCGACGCCGAGGCCCGCATAGCCGATCCACGACAGCGTCTCGCCGTCGACGAAGAGTCCCCACAGCATCGGTGCGATCGCCGAGACCACGGCGGTGAGCGGCGACAGGATGCTCATCGGCCCGATGGCGAGGCACGCGTAGAGCAGGGCGACCGCGACGATTCCGAAGCCTCCGGCCACGACGCCCCACCAGACGTCTGACGCCGTCCACACTCCGCCCAAGAGCGGCAGCGTGAGCACGAGCGCGACGAGGCCCGAGACCGCGGCCGCGCACGTCACCACGATCGAGCGGAGTCGTTTGGCGGCGAGACCGCCGAAGAAATCGGCCGCGCCGTAGATCAGCGCGCCGACGAGAGCGAGTGCGGCGGAGTACATCGCACTCAGCCTAGAGAGACTCGATCGACGACAGTGTCGCGCGAACCCGATTTCGCTAGCTAAGCTAGCGATATGGAGACTGCGCCCCTCGCCCGCCGTCAGCCCACCCGCTGGCTGCGCATCGGAATCCCGATCTTCCTCGTCGTGCTGTGGCTCGTCGGCGGCTCGATCGGCGGACCCTACTTCGGCAAGGTCGACGAGGTGTCGACGAACGATCGCTCGTCCTTCCTGCCCGAGAGTGCAGACGCGACGCAGGTCAACGAGCGCCTCCCCGACTTCCTGGGCGACGACAGCATCCCCGCCGTCGTCGTGGTCACGGGTGAGGGCGAACTGTCCGAGGCCGATGTCGCCGACATCCAGGTGGTCGCCGACGAGATCGCCGCCGTCGACGGCGTTCTCGAGGGCGTCTCGCCGCCGCTGCTCTCCGATGACGGCGAAGCGGTGCAGATCTTCGTGCCGATCGACGCGACCGCAGACGTCGGCGAGATCGTCGCCGAGATCCGTGCGCTTCTCGGCGAAGAACTGCCGGAAGGCATGGAAGCCTGGGTGACGGGGCCTGCGGGCTTCACCGCCGACCTCGTCGAGGGCTTCCTCGGCATCGACGGCCTGCTCCTCGCCGTCGCACTCATCGCGGTCTTCGTCATTCTCGTGATCGTCTACCGATCGCCGCTGCTGCCGGTGCTCGTGCTGCTGACTTCGGTCTTCGCGCTGTGCGTTGCGCTCTTGACGGTGTGGTGGCTCGCCTACGCCGGCATCGTCGTGCTCAACGGGCAGGTGCAGGGAATCCTGTTCATCCTCGTGATCGGCGCCGCCACCGACTATGCGCTCTTGTACGTGGCGAGATACCGAGAGGCCATCGGCGACGGCGAACGCCGGTGGGACGCCACGGTCCGCGCGTGGAAGGGCTCGTTCGAGCCGATACTCGCGTCCGGCGGCACGGTGATCGCGGGCCTCCTGTGCCTGCTGCTCTCCGACCTCGCGACGAACCGCGCCCTCGGGCCCATCGCCTCGATCGGCATCGTCTTCTCGATGCTGTCGGCCCTCACCTTCCTCCCGGCGTTGCTGGCCCTCTTCGGGCGCACGGCCTTCTGGCCGTTCTTCCCGAAGCAGTCCAGCATCGCGCTCCCCGACGATCTGACGCAGCCCGTGAAGGGACTGTGGCCGCGCCAGGCGCGCTTCGTCGCGCGGCACGCCCGCGTCGTGTGGATCGTCTGCACCGTGGTCCTCCTCGTCGGCGCCGTGGGGCTGACGCAGCTCAAGGCCGACGGTGTGCCCTCGAGCGATCTCGTCCTCGGCGAATCCGAGGCACGCGACGGTCAGGACGTTCTCGCCGAGCACTTCCCGGCAGGCTCCGGCAGCCCGGTGTACGTCATCGTCCCCGAGGCGGATCTCGCCGAGACGGTCGAGGTGCTCGAGGCGAGCGACGGAATCGATTCGGTGGCCGCGGCGTCCGAGGATTCGCCCACCGGCCAGGCGGCCGTGACGATCGAAGACGGCGAACCCGTGTTCACCGTCGTCGGCCCGCCGGGCACCCCCGCGCCCGAGCCGACCGTGTCGGACGGCGATGTGCTCGTCATCGGAACACTGATCGATGCCGCCGACTCGGTCGCCGCTGAAGACACCGTGCGCGAGCTGCGCGTCGACCTCGATGAGGCGCTCGGTGCCGGCACCGCCCTCGTCGGCGGCGAGACGGCGACCGACATCGACTCGAACGACACGTCGATCCGCGACCGCAGCATCATCATCCCGGTGATCCTGTTCGTCATCTTCGTGATCCTGATGATGCTGCTGCGCTCGATCCTCGCGCCCCTCATCCTCATCGCCACCGTGATCCTGTCGTTCGCGACGGCGCTCGGGGTGAGCGCGATCGTCTTCGACACGGTGTTCGGGTTCCCGGGCGCAGACCCCGCGGTGCCGCTGTACGGGTTCGTGTTCCTCGTGGCGCTCGGCGTCGACTACAACATCTTCCTGATGTCGCGAGTGCGCGAGGAATCGCTCGTGCACGGCACGAGACCCGGCATCCTCCGAGGGCTCATCGCCACCGGCGGGGTGATCACTTCGGCCGGCCTCGTGCTCGCGGCGACCTTCGCAGCCCTCGGCGTCATCCCGATCCTCTTCCTCGCCCAGATCGCGTTCATCGTGGCCTTCGGCGTGCTGCTGGACACCTTCATCGTGCGCTCGCTCCTCGTGCCCGCATTGTCGTACGACATCGGTCCGGCGATCTGGTGGCCGTCGAAGCTGTGGCGGCGGGGACCCGAGACGCGAGTGGCCGTTGAGGGGCCGGATGCACCGCCCGAGGTCGCCGCGATCCCCGCGGCCACCGACCCCGAACTCGTTGCCGACGACGGACACGCGCTGACCCGGGAGGAGTACCGGCGTACTCTCGAGTCATGAGCAAGGCGCTGTTCATCGTCGACGTCCAGAACGATTTCACCGAGGGCGGAGCCCTCGGCGTGGACGGGGGTGACGCCGTCGCCACGGGCATCTCGGCATTCCTCACCGCCCATGCCGGGGAGTACGCCGTCATCGTGGCCTCGCGCGACTGGCACGACTCCACGGGCGACAACGGCGGGCACTTCCACCCCGAGCCCGACTATGTCGACACGTGGCCCGCGCACTGCGTGGGCGGCACCGACGGGGCCGACTACGACCCGGGTCTCGACGTCGGTGCCGTGACGCACCATGTCAAGAAGGGGCAAGGCCGGCCCGCCTACTCGCTGTTCGAGGGGACCACCGATGACGGCGTCACCGTCGGGCATCTGCTCGACGAGCACGGCGTGGTCGACGTGGACGTCGTGGGGATCGCCACCGACTACTGCGTGCGCGCATCGGCCCTCGACGCGATCGAGCACGGCCGGCACGTGCGCATCCTCACCGACCTCGTCGCCGGTGTGGCCGCCGAAACGAGCGAGGCGGCCCTGGCCGAGCTCGCCCACGCGGGCGCCGAGCTGGCGACCTCGGGTGCCTGAGATCGAGGTCCGCCGCGTCTTCGCGACCGAGAGCGAACGGCTGCGCGCGCTGCGCCTCGAGGCCCTCGCCGACCCGGCCGCCGGCATCGCGTTCCTCGAGACCGCCGACGAGGCTCGGGCGCGCCCGGCGGCGTTCTGGACCGAGCGGGCCATCGGCGCGGCGCTGTCCGATTCGGTCGCGCAGTTCATCGCGGAGACGGCGCGGTCGTGGGTCGGAACCGCGACGGTCCTCATCCCCGAGGCCGACGCGCTCGACTACTTCGGTCGCCCCGTCGTGGCAGATCGCGCGCTGGTCGTCGCGGTCTACGTCAGTCCCGCCCACCGCGGTGGTGGTGTCATCGACGCGTTGTTCGCCGCGGCCGGCGCGTGGGCTGCTTCCCAGGGTTGTCGAGAGCTCGCGCTTGACGTGCACGTCGACAACGCGCGTGCGCAGGCCGCATACTCGCGGCTCGGCTTCCGCCCGACGGGCGACGAAGTCGAGAGCGCGAACGGGCGCGAAATGGTCATGATGCGCAGCATCGCGGCAGGTTGACGCGACCACTGACGCCACTAGCCTCGGGTGATGGAGATCCGTTCCCTCGCCTTGTCAGACCACGACGACTGGCTGCCGCTGTGGCTGGCCTACCTCGAGTTCTACGAGACCGTGCTCAGCGATGATCAGACGGCCTTGACTTTCGGCCGGCTGGTCGACCCGGCCTTTCCCGTTCACGCGGCGTTGGCTCGGGATGCCGAGGGCCGTGCGATCGGATTCGTGCACTGGCTGACCCACCCGAGCACGTCGGCCGACGGTCCGTACTGCTACCTCGAAGACCTCTTCGTCACCCCTGACGTGCGGGGCACGGGCGCGGGCCGCGCGCTCATCGCCACGGTGGCCGACTGGGCACGGGCACACGGGTGCGCGCAGGTCTACTGGCTCACGCAGTCGCACAACGCGACCGCGCGCGTGCTCTACGACCGTGTGGCCGACGACACGGGTTTCGTCCACTACGCGATCGAGCTGTAGCACTCGGCTCCGCAACCTCGGAAGCGCCGCCCCCGAGGGGGCGGCGCTTCCACGCGTGTGGGCCCCGTGGGGCTCGAACCCACGACCCGCGGATTAAAAGTCCGATGCTCTACCGACTGAGCTAGAGGCCCGCACCGTCAAGCCTACTTCGGCGTGCGACCTTCACCGCGCGGCCGCCGCGCGCACCAGCGCGGCCGCCGGTGCCTCCTCGCAAGGCACCGGCGGCCGCGCCGCCCCATGTCCGGCTTCTACCCCCAGGAGCCGGACGTCGAAGGTCACTGAGTGGGGGGCATCAGGACCGCGTCGATGAGGTAGACGGTGGCGTTCGCCGTCTGCACTCCACCGCAGATGACGTTCGCGTCGTTGACCATCCACATGTCACCCGATCCGGTGACCTCGAGATCTGCACCCTGCACCGTGGTGTGGGTGCCGGCGATGTCGGCCGGCTCGATCTGGCCGGGGACCACGTGGTACGTGAGGATCGCCGACAGCGTCTCGGTGTCGGTCTTCAGCGCCTCGATGGTCGCCGGGTCGATGGCCGCGAAGGCCTCGTCGACCGGTGCGAACACGGTGAACTCGCTGCCGTTGAGCGTGTCGACGAGGTCGACCTCGGGGTTGAGCTGGCCGCTCACCGCGGAGACGAGCGTCGCCAGCAGCGGGTTGTTGGATGCTGCGACCGCGACCGGGTCGGCAGACATGCCCTCGATCGAGCCGGCGCCGTCGGGAACGGCCTCGGCGTATCCGGCGCAGCCGGGGCCGACGAGGTTGGCGGCCGGGTCCAACTCCATGGGCTCTTCGGTCTCTTCCATGGGGGCGGTCGTGGGCTCCTCCGACGGCTCGGCGGTGGCCCCGCCGCCCATCGAACATGCCGACAGCGCGAACGTCGCGGCGAACGCGAGGGCCAGACCGGCCGAGACGCGCTTGCGGGTGATGCGAGACATGACTTCCTCCTCTGTGAGGTCCTGACGGACCGTGATCTGCAGGTCCCCGACGAGCGGGGCGTGTGCCGCAGGAGCGGCGACACGGACTCTTCGGAGGCCCCTGCGGAATCGGATTGGATGCTGATCGGAGCAATCCGAAGCGGCCCCCGACGCGAACAACCTCCGACTCACAGGGGGAAAGAATGTCGCTCGTCATCATCGGTCTGCTCGGCGGACTCATCACGGGGATCTCGCCGTGCATCCTGCCGGTGCTCCCGGTCATCTTTCTCACGGGCGGCGCGCAGTCCGCCCGATTCGAGGGCGAGGGAGGTGAAGGGGCCGACGGCCCGGTGCCGGCACCGCGGTCGCGGCCGTACCTGGTCATCGCGGGCCTCGTGACGAGCTTCACGCTGGTCACCCTGCTCGGCTCGCTCCTGCTGGGCGCGCTCAACCTGCCGCAAGATGTGCTGCGGTGGGCGGGCATCGGAGTTCTTGTGCTCATCGGCGTGGGGCTGCTGGTTCCGCGCTTCGAGCAGATCCTCGAGAAGCCGTTCCAGCGCCTCGCGTCGAACCGCGAGGTCGCGAACCGGGGGAGCGGGTTCGGGGTGGGACTCGCCCTCGGCACGGTGTTCGTGCCGTGCGCGGGCCCGGTCCTGGCGGCGATCATCGTCGCGGGGTCGACCGGCCGCATCGGCTGGGACACCGTGCTGCTGACGGCGTCGTTCTCGATCGGCGTCGCGATTCCGCTGCTGGGCTTCGCGCTCGCCGGCCGTGGGCTGGTCGAACGCATCCGCGCCTTCCGCACGCACGAGCGCGGCATCCGCATCGCCGCCGGCGTCGCGATGCTCGCCCTCGCCGTCGGACTCGTCTTCAACGTGCCCCAGGCGCTGCAGCGCCTCGTGCCCGACTACACCGCGCAGCTCCAGCGCGACCTCACCGACAGCGACGAGGCGCGTCGCGCCCTCGACCTCGGCGGACTCGTCACCGACGAGAACAAAGACCTCGACCAGTGCACCAACGGCGCTCCCGAACTGGAGTCGTGCGGCACTGCACCGAGCATCCGCGGCATCGAGCAGTGGCTGAACACCCCCGATGCCGCGGGGCTCGCCCTCGACGACCTGCGGGGCCAGGTCGTGCTCATCGACTTCTGGGCGTACTCGTGCATCAACTGCCAGCGCTCCATCCCGCACGTCGTCGCGTGGGACGAGACCTACCGCGACAGCGGACTGCAGGTGATCGGCATCCACTCACCCGAGTACGCCTTCGAGAAGGATGCCGACAACGTCGCCGCCGGTGCGCGCGACTTCGGCATCGAGTACCCCGTCGCACTCGACAACACGCTGTCGACGTGGACCAACTACCGCAACCGCTACTGGCCCGCCCACTATCTGATCGATGCCGAGGGGACCGTGCGCCACATCGCGTTCGGCGAGGGCAACTACGCCGCGACGGAGAAGCTCATCCGCGAGCTGCTTCAGGACGCGAAGCCGGGGATCGCGCTGCCGGGCGAGACCGCCGTCGACGACGAGACGCCCGAGTCGGGCACCCGAACGCGCGAGACGTTCCTGGGCTCGGCGAAAGACGTCAACTTCGGCGGCGACGAGCAGTATCGGGCAGGTGAGGGCACCTACCGGTTCCCGAGCGACCAGCCCGCGGACTCGTTCGCGCTGGACGGCGACTGGCGCCTCGAGACCCAGTACGCGACGCCCGCCGGCGACGAGGGCGGCAGCATCCGTCTCGACTATCGCGCCACCGAGGTGCGCATGGTGCTCGCGGGCGCAGGAGAGGTGGAAGTGACGCGCGACGACGGCTCGACCGAGACGATCGCCGTCGACGGGACTCCGCGCTCGTATGCCGTGGTCGAGGGCGGCGACGGCGAGCGGGGCGTGCTCGAGGTCGAGGTTTCGCCCGGCGTCGAGGTGTATTCGTTCACGTTCGGCTGACGCGCGGGCGGGGTCGGCGGGCGGAGGGAGAGGAGTAGGGCATGCTGGTGGACATGGTCATCGACGGGGTGGACGTGCCGGAGGACGGCACCGAACCCGTCGACCATGCCGGCGACCTGCTCCGCCGTGTCGCCGGCGGCGACCAGGGCGCCTTCGCGCGCCTCTACGACATGCTCTCGCCGCGGGTCTTCGGCCTGATCCTGCGCGTCCTCGTCGACCGCTCGCAGAGCGAGGAGGTGCTGCAGGAGGTCTTCCTCGAGGTGTGGCAATCCGCCGATCGGTTCGCTCCGAACAGAGGTCAGGGGAGATCGTGGATACTCACGATCGCACACCGACGGGCGGTGGATCGCGTGCGTGCTTCGCAGGCGAGCACCGACCGCGATGTGCGAGCGGGGTTCCGGGATCTCGACGTCGCACACGACGGCGTCGCAGAGCAGGTGGAGCTGCGCATCGAAGGGGAGAAAGTCGCACAGGCGCTGTCGACCCTGCCCGACGTGCAGAAGGAAGCGCTGACCCTGGCGTATTACGGCGGTTACTCTCAGAGCGAGATCGCGGCTCTGGTGGGAGCGCCGCTGGGGACGATCAAGACCAGGATGAGAGACGGACTCTCTCGACTGCGAGTGGAGATGGGGGTGACGACGTGAACGAACAGGAATTCGCCGAACTGGCAGCCGGCTTCGCGCTGAACGCGCTGACGCCCGACGACCTCGCCGCCTTCACCCGCGCTCGCAGCGACCACCCCGAGTGGGAGCACCACGTGCAGGCAGACGCTGAGACCGCCGCGCTCCTGGCCGACGGCGTCGCCGACGTCGCCCCGCCGCTCACCGCACGTTCGACGCTTCTCGCCCGGATCGCCTCCACACCACAGGGAGCGGATGCCGCGGCGGCAGCGTCCGAGACGCCGGCGGTGCCGACCCGCGACGCGCAGACCGCGGCCGAGGATCCGCCCTACGTCGACCCGGCGCCGACCACCTCGACGATCCAGGCCGTGTCGCGGCGCAACTGGACGCGCGGACTCCTGGCCCTCGCGGCATCCCTCGTCCTCCTCGTCGTGCTCGGGTACGGCGCCGTCTCGATCAACGAGATCGTCAACCAGCCTCCCGCCGTCGCGGCGCTCGCCGAGATCGAGGCCGCGCCCGACGCGCAGACCGCGACCGCCGAACTCGCCACCGGCGGCGATGCGACCGTGCACTGGTCCGAGTCCGTCGGCAAGGTCGTTCTCGTCTCCGACGACCTGCCCGAGATCGCGACCGACGAGGCGTTCGAGATGTGGTTCGTGGGCGAGGACGGCGCGGTCTCGGCCGGCACGTTCGCGGCGCCCGACGGATCCTCGACGGCACTTCTCGACGGCACCGTCGTGGCCGGCGGCGCTGTCGCGGTGTCGGTCGAACCCGAGGGCGGGTCGCCCACCGGTCAGCCCTCGACCGAGCCGATCGTGGTGATCCCGACGGCGTGAGCCGGCTCGCGGTGCGGCGGCCGGGGTAGCGTGTTCGGCGTGGCATCGACTCCGCAGTCCCGGCAGAGCGCGCAGACGCTCGCGCATCTGCGGCGAGCGCGCGACCTGATGGATCGCGACTACGCGCTGCCGCTCGACGTGCCGACGATGGCGGCGCGCGCGCTCATGTCGCCCGCGCACTTCTCGCGCGAGTTCAAGGTCGCCTACGGCGAGACGCCGTACGGCTACCTCATGACACGGCGCATCGAGCGGGCCATGGCGCTGCTGCGGGCAGGCGCGTCGGTGACCGATGCCTGCACCGCCGTGGGTGCGACCTCGCTCGGCTCGTTCAGCTCGTCGTTCAGCGACATCGTGGGCGAGACCCCGAGCGCCTATCGGGCTCGGCCGCACGACGCCGCCGAGGCGATGCCGCTGTGCGTCGCGAAGATCCTCACTCGGCCGGCTCGCTACGCCTGAGGCAAACGAGCAGTCGAGCAGGATCCGAGAAGCGCTCTTCGCGCGACTGGCCTAGCGTGGCAGTCATGTCCACCATCTCTCTCGCGTACTGCCCCATCACGGTCGACGATGTCGAGGCCGCCGTGCCGTTCTATCGCGACGGCCTCGGACTCGAGATCGTCAACGATGTGTCCTACGACGGCACTCGCTGGGTGAGCTTCGGCTTCCCGGGTCAGCCCGGGCTCGCAGCCGTCATCTCCGACCCGGCCGCCGGCCGCTCACCCGAAGACGCCGAGGCGCTCCAGCGGCTCGTCGTGAAGGGCTCGGGACCCGGGCCCTATGTCTTCTCGACCACCGACATCGACGCGACCTTCGAGCGCCTGCGTGCATTCGGCGCCGAGGTGCTGCAGGAGCCCATCGAGCAGGACTGGGGACCGCGCGACTGCGCGTTCCGCGACCCGTCGGGCAACCACATCCGCATCAATCAGGTGTGAGTGCGTGTGCCTCCCGTGGATGGTGCCGGCCCGCGAGACGGCCGCTGAGCTCGTCGCCGCCGGTACCCTGGATCGGATGAGTGACGAGTCCCGGGAGTTCCACAAGCCCGTACGCCGGCCCGCCGAGCTCTTCGATCGGCGCTTCGCCGCGGAGGACCCGGCAGAGGTGTCGCGCGTCGCGCATTCGACCGCGCACGCCCTCCTCGCCCGTGTGCGCGAGGACCGCGACGGCACGGTCGTCGACCGGCTCGTCGCCTTCACCGACGAGCACGGCATCGACGACATCGCCGAGCTCTGGTCGCGGTCGCCGGCGAAGTCGCTGCCCGGCGCGCTCTGGCGGCTGTACCTGCTGCAGCTCATGATCCACGACGACGCCCGGACGGCAGCGCTGTTGTACGAGCGCGGGCGGGCGCAGCTGACCTCGGCCGACGAGGTCGTCGCCGGTGCGCCGACACCGGCCGGGCCGGACGAGCTCGTCGCGCTGATAGACACGATCCTGCGCGGCCTGTTCGAGGGCGACTTCGCGGTGGCGCTCGATCGCGCGGCGGCATTCTGCCGCGTGCAGGCGGCCGGCGCGGTCGGGCTGGCCGACGACTACGAGGCGACCGAACCAGACCGGGCCTCGACGTTCACGACGCGTGCGCTGCGGCTGTCGGACTATGCCGCCGATCTGTCGGCGTGTGCGGCGCTGTGGCGGCGCGACGCTCTGAGCTGACGGCTCCTGAAAAGGAAAAAGCCGGGCCGCAGAACGCCTCTCGGCGCGAGGCCGCTCATAGCGGCAGAAGATGGAGCCCGGGGTTACTGCGGCCCGGCCGATCCAGTGTAACCGAGGAGGCCTCGTCGGCATTCCCCACGGAATAGGCTCGGTGGCATGGCCTGGCGTTTCGCTCTCGTGATCGACCCCGCGGCATCCGATGATCCCCGATCCGACTTCGCGTCGACCTTCACCGTCATCGATCCGGCCGCCCCCGCGCTCAGCGTCGGCGAGCTGAGCACGCAGCGCGGCGACGGGATCTTCGAGTCGATCGGCGTCGTCGACGCGCATGCGCAGGAGGTCGGCCCGCACCTCGAGCGACTCGCGCACTCCGCGGCGCTGTGCGACCTGCCCGCGCCACACATCGAGCAGTGGCGTCAGGCGGTCGAGGTGGCCGCTGCGAACGGTCCGGCCGAGGGCGAGGCCGTCATCAAGCTCATCCTCAGCCGCGGCGTCGAGCACGGGCCGGCACCGACCGCGTGGGTCACCTCGGCCAGTGCTGCCGACTTCCGGCCCGCTCGCGAGAACGGCATCCGCGTGGTGACGCTCGACCGTGGTTACGCGCTCGATGTGCCCGCCCGCGCGCCGTGGCTGCTGCTGGGGGCCAAGACGCTGTCGTATGCGGTGAACATGGCGGCGATCCGCGAGGCGAAGCGCCGCGGCGCCGACGACGCCATTTTCGTCACGTCCGACGGATTCGTGCTCGAGGCTCCCACGGCTTCGTTGATCCTGCGCTTCGGCGATCGCTTCGTCACGCCTGCGCCGACGGGCGGGATCCTGCACGGCACGACGCAGCTGAGCCTGTTCGAGCACCTCGAGGTTTCGGGCTTCGAGACGGCCTACGAGACCATTCCAGTGGCCGACCTCGCGCGGGCCGATGCCGCATGGCTCGTCTCGAGCGTGCGCCTCGCCGCTCCGATCGTCGCGATCGACGGCGCCGACATTCCGCTGGATGCCGCCCTCACGGCATCCGTCAACCGTTACCTGCTGAGCCCGCGCGACTGACCCGCGCCATCGGCGCGCATCGCGTGCGCAAGGCGGGCGGACACCGCGACACGCCGGGTAGGGGATGCCGCAGCCGGCGTGTCGGGCGGTCAGCCCGCAGTCGTGCCCGGCGAAACGACCTCGCTCAGCCGTGTCTCGATACGCGCTGGCGCGCTACTCGACAAGCGGATTCGGGTGTGCGCCTGCGGCGCTCAGCCGTGTCTCGATACGCGCTGGCGCGCTACTCGACAACCGGATTCGGGTGTGCGCCTGCGGCGCTCAGCCGAATCGGCCCGAGACGTAGTCCTCGGTCGCCTGCACCGACGGCGTCGTGAAGATCGTGCGGGTGTCGTCGTACTCGATGAGCTTGCCGGGCTTGCCGGTGCCGGCGATGTTGAAGAACGCCGTCTTGTCGCTGACGCGCGAGGCCTGCTGCATGTTGTGGGTGACGATGACGACGGTGTAGTCGTTCTTCAGCTCGCCGATCAGCTCCTCGATCGCGTACGTCGAGATCGGGTCGAGCGCCGAGCAGGGCTCGTCCATGAGGATGACCTCGGGGGAGACGGCGATCGCGCGCGCGATGCACAGACGCTGCTGCTGGCCGCCTGAGAGACCCGAGCCGGGCTTGTCGAGGCGATCCTTGACCTCGTTCCAGAGGTTGGCGCCCTGCAGCGACTTCTCGACCAGGGCATCGGCGTCGGACTTCGAGATGCGGTTGTTGTTGAGCTTCACGCCCGCCAGCACGTTCTCCTTGATCGACATCGTCGGGAACGGGTTGGGGCGCTGGAAGACCATGCCCACCTGACGGCGCACCAACACAGGATCGACGTTCGGCGCGTAGAGGTCGTCGCCGTCGAGCAGTACGCTGCCCTCGACCCGTGCGCGGGGGATGACCTCGTGCATGCGGTTGAGGGTTCGCAGGAACGTCGACTTGCCGCATCCCGACGGGCCGATGAAGGCGGTCACGCTGCGCGGCTCGATGTCGAGCGATACGCCCTCGACGGCCAGGAAGTCGCCGTAGTAGACGTTCAGATCGTTGACTTCGATGCTCTTGGACACGATTCCTCTTGATTCGATTCGGAGAAGGGTGCGGCTCAGCGGCCGAGTTTGGGGGAGAAGATCTTCGCGACGAGGCGCGCGATGAGGTTCAGCAGCATCACGATGACGATCAGGACGAGCGCGGCCGCCCAGGCGCGGTTCAGGTACGCCTCGACCGGGATGCCGGAGTTCGCATACTGCGTGTACGCGAACACGGGGAGAGTCATCATGCGTCCGTCGAAGAGGTTGTAGTTCATCGAGGTGGCCACGCCCGCGGTCAGCAGAAGCGGAGCCGTCTCGCCGATCACGCGCGAGATCGAGAGCATGACGCCGGTCGTGATTCCCGCGATGGATGTCGGGAGGACGACCTTCGCGATCGTCAGCCACTTCGGCACTCCGAGTGCGTAGGCCGCTTCGCGCAGCTCATTGGGGACGAGGCGCAGCATCTCTTCGCTCGAGCGGACGACGACCGGGATCATGAGCACCGCGAGCGCGATGGATCCCATGATGCCCATGCGGATGCCCGGATCGAAGAACAGTGCGAAGAGCGCGTAGGCGAACAGACCGGCGACGATCGACGGGATGCCCGTCATGACGTCGACGAGGAAGGTGATGCCCTGGGCGATGCGCTTGCCCTCGCCGTACTCGACGAGGTAGATCGCCGTGAAGATGCCGATCGGAATCGAGATGACTGCAGCGGCGAGCGTGATGAGCAGCGTTCCGACGATCGCGTGGAGCGCGCCGCCTCCCTCGCCGACGACGTTGCGCATCGAGCTGGTGAAGAACTCGGCGTTGATGCCGGCGATGCCGTTGACGAGGACGGTCCAGGCGACCGAGATGAGCGGAACCATCGCGATGGCGAAGGCCACCGCGACGATGCCCGTGATGAGGCGGTCGACGCCCTTCCGGCGTCCTTCGACCATGCTCGAAATGCCGACGATCAGCACCAGATAGAGGATGGCTGTGATGATGGCCCATCCGGCGATGTTGAAGGCCACGCCGCCGGCGACCGCGAAGACGGCGAAGAGCAGGGCGCTGACCACGCCGGCGAGGCCGAGGATCATCCACGGTGCCCAGCGCGGCAGATGGCCGCTCGTGAGGCGGGACGATTCTGGATCGAGCGGCGAAGGCGCCTGTGCGGGAGCAGCAGTCGTCACGGTCATGTCAGTTGGCTCCCGAGAATTCCTTGCGCCGACTGACGATCCAGCGAGCGATCGCGTTGACGATGAAGGTGACGATGAAGAGGATGAGACCGGTCGCGATGAGGACGTTGATGTTCACGCCGTACGACTCGGGGAAGGTCAGCGCGATGTTCGCAGGGATCGTTCCGGGGTTCTCGGCGGTGAAGAGCTGGAAGGTGATCCGGTTCGACACCGAGAGCACCATGGCGACGGCCATCGTCTCGCCGAGGGCTCGCCCGAGGCCGAGCATCGACGCCGAGACGATACCGCTGCGGGCGAAGGGGAAGACCGCCATCCGCACCATCTCCCAGCGGGTCGCTCCGAGGGCCAGCGCGGCTTCCTCGTGGAGGACCGGGGTCTGCAGGAAGATCTCACGGCAGATGGCGGT
The DNA here is from genome assembly GCF_005502885.1 of Microbacterium sp. 2FI. Lineage (GTDB taxonomy): Bacteria > Actinomycetota > Actinomycetes > Actinomycetales > Microbacteriaceae > Microbacterium. The sequence continues at coordinate 37,836 of NZ_SCMR01000025.1, read as the reverse complement.
GATGATCGGCACGACCATGACGGCGAGGACCATCGCGGCGGTGAAGATCGTGCGGCCGGTGCTCGAGACGGTGCCGCCGAAGAGCGGGAACCAGCCCATGTTGGCGTTGAGCCATGCGTACACCGGCTGGACGGCGGGGGCGAGGACCATGATGCCCCACAGGCCGAAGACGACGGAGGGGACGGCTGCGAGCAGATCGACGACGTAGCCGAGCCCCTGCGCCATCCGGCGAGGGGCGTAGTGCGAGATGAAGAGCGCGACACCGACCGCGAGCGGCACAGCCATGACGAGGGCGAGGATCGAGGCCCAGACCGTGCCGAAGGCGAGGGGGGCGACGTACTCCCAGAAGGTGCCGGTGAGAATCGAGGCATTCTCGCTGGTGGCGCTGATCCCGGGAATCGACTGGACGATCAGGAAGATCGCGACCGCGGCGAGGGTGACGAGAATCATCGTCCCCGCGCCGAGCGCCGTGGCGGAGAACCAGCGGTCGCCGGGACGCTGTTTCGGCTTGGGTACCGTCGCGGCCGGAGCAGCTGTGGTGGTCATGGCTTCCAGTTCTCGGAGGGGGGCGAGAGAGAACCCGGCCCGGTGACATCAGCCACCGGGCCGGGCGGGGTGTTACGGCGTGACGATCAGATCGATCGCAGCGGTGACCTTGTCACGCAGCGAGTCCGAGATCGGGGCGCTTCCGGCCGCGGCTGCGGCCTCGTCCTGACCCTCGGGGCTGGCGACGTACTGCAGGAATCCCTTGACGATCGGCGCGACGGCCGCGTCGACGTACTCCTCGCACGCGATCATGTAGCTGACGAGCACGATCGGGTAGACGCCCGCGGCTTCGGAGGTGCGGTCGAGCGAGATCGCGAGGTCACCCGCGGTGCGACCCTCCTCGAAGGGCGATGCGTCGACGATGGCCGCTGCGGCCTCGGGAGAGTAGCTCACGAACTCGTCGCCCACCTGGACGGCGACAGTCGAGAGGCCCTCTTCGGCGGCGCGCGACGCGTCGGCGTAGCCGATGGTCCCGTTTCCGCCGGCGACAGCCGACACCACGCCCGAGGTGCCCTGGGCGGCCTCGCCGCTCGGGATCGGCCAGACGCCGTCGGGCTCGTAGGTCCACGCGTCGGGAGCGGCCTGGAAGAGGTAGTCCGTGAAGTTCTCGGTGGTGCCCGAGTCGTCCGAGCGGTGCACGGGGGTGACGGCCAGGTCGGGAAGCTCGACGCCCTCGTTCAGCGCGGCGATGGCCGGGTCGTTCCAGTTCGTGATCGTCCCGGCGAACATGCCCGCGATCGTCGCGGCGTCGAGATTGAGCGAGTCGACGCCCTCGACGCTGAAGATCACGGCGATCGGCGAGATGTAGGTCGGCAGCTCGATGATGTCGGTGCCCTCGACGCAGCCGTCGAACGGCCCGGCGGCGATCTCGTCGGCGTCGAACGCGCGGTCGGAGCCTGCGAACGGGAACGCGCCGGCCTGGAACGAGTCGCGGCCCGCGCCCGAACCCGACGGGTCGTAGGTGATGGTCACACCGGTGTTCGCGGTCTGGAAGCCGGCGATCCAGGCGTTCACGCCCACTTCCTGCGACGACGCGCCGCCGCCGGCGATTTCGCCTTCGAGGACGGGCCCGTCCGACTCCTCGGACGGGGTGCCGCCGGTGCCCTCGTTGGAGGCGCAACCTGCGAGTACGAGGGCCGCGATAGCGGCGACAGCGCCCACCTGGGCGATGCGGGAGATCTTCACTGTGTGAATCCTTCACGTGTCAGGGAAATGAGGCCACAAGGGCTTCGGGTATGCGGCCCGGTGCAGGGCACGCACTGAAACGTAGGCGTGGACTCTTACCAGAGTGCGCTCGGACGGTGAACGGAAGGTGAACGAGCGGGGGTGTGCCGGGGGTTGGACCCGCGCGGCGTCAGGGCTTGGGAAGGTGGGTCTCGATCGCGACGATGCCCGAACCGGGGTTGTCGACCGACAGATGCACGACGGAGAACGCAGCCGGCTCGAGGGCCGACGCGCTGCCGAGGTACGAGCCCTTGAGCGTTCCGGTGGCGAGGGCGAGTTCGCTCAGGATCTCGGGGAGCACGGGTCCGTGGCTGCAGAGCACCGCGGGCTTTCGAGCACGAACGCGTTCGCCGATGACGGTCCTCGCGTCGGAGGAGCCCTCCTCCCACGCGTCCTGGCCGATCAGCGCGGTCTTGTCGATCGTGCGGCCGAGCGCCGCCGACAGCGGCGCAAGGGTCTTCACGCATCGGGTCGCGGGACTCGAGATGAGCTTGCGGGCGCCGAAGGCCAGCAGAGGTCCCACGATCGAGTAGGCCTGCTTCTTCCCGCGGGGCGCCAGCGGGCGCGCCTTGTCGGTGCCCTCCCACTCCTCGCGGCCGAGGGCCTTGGCGTGGCGCAGCGCGACGATGGGGAAAGTGCGCAGCACGCCCTGTTCGACGAGTGCCAGGAAGTTCTCGAGGATCTCGACGTCGACCGGGTAGCTCAGGCGCTTGAGTGCCTTCTTCGCCGTCACCCACTCGATGGCGGCGATCTCCTTGTTCGGTACGAACGCCGATGCCCGGATCGCGGCCTCCGTGGCCTCCGCCGCCCAGTAGTGGACGATCTTGATGCGCTTGCTCGGCAGGCGATAGCGCGAGACGCCCACCGGCACGCCGAGCGAGACCCGGATGCCGGTCTCTTCGAAGATCTCGCGCGCGGCCGTCTCGGCGAGCATCTCGCCCGGGTCGACCTTGCCTTTGGGCAGGGTGACGTCGCGGTACTGCGTCCGGTGGATCAGCAGCACACGCAGCTTGTCGTCGACGATGCGCCAGACGACGCCGCCCGCGGCGTAGACGGCGGTCTCGGTCATCGCACCGCCCGTGCCCGCCGGCGGCGCTGCACGTTGGTCATGGTCCGGTCCTGGATGTCGACGAGGAGCTTCCCGTCCTCGTCGGTGTTGTGGCGTGTCCACTCGCCGTCGGGGCCGAGGTGCCACGAACTCGAGGAGTCGCTCATCGCGAGGTCGAAGAAGGCGCTGAGCTCCTTCAGATGCGCCGGCGCGACGATGCGCACCAGCGCCTCGACACGGCGGTCGAGGTTGCGATGCATCATGTCGGCGCTGCCGATGTACATCTGCGGGTCGCCGTCGTTCTCGAACGCGAAGATGCGCGAGTGCTCGAGATAGCGACCCAGGATGCTGCGAACGGTGATGTTCTCGCTCATCCCCTCGACGCCGGGCTTGAGCGAGCAGATCCCGCGCACCCAGATCTCGACCTTCACGCCCGCCTGGCTCGCCCGGTACAGCGCGTCGATGATCTGCTCGTCGACCATCGAGTTGACCTTGATCCGCACGCGTGCGGGCTTGCCGGCGAGCGCATGGCGGCGCTCCTTGTCGATGTGGCGGAGCAGCCCTTTGCGCAGGTGCAGGGGAGCGACCAGCAGGCGCTTGAACTTCTTCTCGATCGCGTATCCCGAGAGCTCGTTGAACAGCCGGGTGAGGTCGCGGCCGACCTGGTCGTCGGCGGTGAAGATGCCGAAGTCTTCGTAGATGCGGCTGGTCTTGGGGTTGTAGTTGCCGGTGCCGATGTGGCTGTAGCTGCGCAGCACGCCGCCCTCTTCGCGGATGACGAGCGCCAGCTTGCAATGGGTCTTGAGCCCGACGAGGCCGTACACGACGTGCACCCCCGCCTTCTCGAGCTTGCGCGCCCACACGATGTTGTTCGCCTCGTCGAAGCGGGCCTTGATCTCGACGAGTGCGAGCACCTGCTTGCCCGACTCGGCGGCGTTGATCAGCGCCTCGACGATCGGAGAGTCGCCCGAGGTGCGGTACAGCGTCTGCTTGATGGCCAGCACGTGCGGATCTTTCGCCGCCTGCTCGAGGAAGGCCTGCACGCTCGTCGCGAACGACTCGTACGGGTGATGCACGAGCACGTCGCCCTTGCGGATGGCTCGGAAGACGTCGGGGCGCTCGTTGTTGTCGCCCGGCTGGAACGCGACCGCGGTCGTGGGCACGTGCGGTGTGAAGTGCAGGTCGGGGCGGTCGATGCGCGACAGGTCGAAGAGGCCGCGCAGGTCGAGGGGACCGGGGAGCCGATAGACCTCCTGCTGCGTGATGTCGAGCTCCTTGATGAGGAGGTCGAGGGTCACGTCGTCCATGTCGTCGGTGATCTCGAGGCGGATCGGGGGCCCGAACCGGCGCCGCAGCAGCTCGGCCTCGAGGGCCTGGATGAGGTTCTCGGTCTCGTCCTCCTCGATCGCGACGTCCTCGTTGCGGGTGAGGCGGAACGCGTGGTGGTCCAGCACCTCCATGCCGGGGAAGAGATCGTCGAGGTGGTTGGAGATGAGGTCCTCGAGGGGCAGGTAGCGCGCCGTCTCGCCGTCGGCGGGCACCTCGACGAAGCGGGGGAGCATCGGCGGAACCTTGAGTCGGGCGAACTCCTGTCGGCCGGTGCGGGCATTGCGGATGCGGATCGCGAGGTTCAGCGAGAGCCCGGAGATGTAGGGGAAGGGGTGTGCCGGGTCGACCGCGAGCGGCATGAGCACGGGGAACACCTGGGCCTGGAAGTAGTCGTACAGCGACGAGCGGTCGCCCTCGTCGAGTTCGTCGTACGACACGACGTCGATGCCGGCCGCGGCGAGGCCGGGCTTGACGGTCCCGGTCCAGGTGGCCGCATGCCGCAGCTGCAGGCGATGCGCCTCGGCGGAGATGTCGGCGAGCACGTCCGCGGGGGAGCGGCCGACGTTCGTCGGCACCGCGAGCCCCGTGACGATGCGACGCTTGAGCCCCGCGACGCGCACCATGAAGAACTCGTCGAGGTTGCTCGCGAAGATCGCGAGGAAGTTCGACCGCTCGAGCAACGGCAGGTTCGGGTCCTCGGCCAGCTCCAGCACGCGCTGGTTGAACGCGAGCCAGCTGAGCTCCCGGTCGAGGTACCGGTGGTCGGGAAGCTGCGAGTCGAAGACTTCCGAGAGGTCGAAGTCGTCGTCGTCGGCGTCACCGAGGCCGGTGTCGAGCACGTCCTGTTCGATCATCCACTCATCATTGCAGTGAGAAGTGACGGGCGTGTGAACTCGTTACGCCTGCGAGGTCTCGCGGGGTGCGGGGAGCTGGTCGTCCTCGTACACGTTGAAGCGGTAGCCCACGTTGCGGACGGTGCCGATGAGCTGCTCGAGGTCGCCGAGCTTCGCGCGCAGGCGCCGCACGTGCACATCGACGGTGCGCGTGCCGCCGAAGTAGTCGTAGCCCCAGACCTCGCTCAGCAGCTGCTCACGCGTGAACACGCGCGAGGGGTGCGTCGCGAAGAAGTGCAGCAGCTGGAACTCCTTGTACGTGAGATCGAGCGGCTTGCCGTGGACCTTCGCCGAATACGACGACTCGTCGATCGAGATGCCGGAGGTCTGGATGCGGGTCGAGACCTGCTCGGCGGTCTGGCGTCCGATCGCCAGCCGCACCCGCGCGTCCACCTCGGCGGGGCCGGCGGTCACGAGGATCACGTCGTCCACACCCCAGTCCGTCGATACGGCGGTCAGGCCGCCTTCAGTGACCACGAGCAGCAGCGGCGCGTCGAGTCCGGTGGTGTTGAGGATCTTGCAGAGTGACTTCGCACCGACGAGGTCGACGCGCGCGTCGACGAAGATCACGTCGGCGCTCGGGGCGTTCACGAGCTGGGCCGGCTCCGCAGGGATCTGCCGCACCCGGTGGCTCAGCAGCTCGAGCGAGGGCAGGACGGGGCCCCCTCCGTGCGTGGAGCTCAGAACCAGGAGCTGTGCCAAAGCGTCGCCTTCCGGGCGCGGGGGGACGCGCCGTGCTCCCCAGTGTAGGGCGTGCCGGGGCATCGGGTTCTCACGCCCGCCCCACCGCCGACGCGCCGCGGATCGGTGAAGGTCGTGCGCGGCGGCGCAACCTGCGCGAGAATGAGAGGCGTGACCGTGCCCGAACTCGCTCCCCGTCGAACGCTCGGCGGCATCATCGCCGTCTGGATCGTCGCCGCAGTCGTCGGCATCCTCGTCGGGATCGTCGTCGGCCCCGATGCGCGCGCGGCCTGGCTGGCGGTCGGATTGGGCGGATGCCTGCTCCTCGCGTTCGCCATCCAGCTCGGCTACGGACGCTCTCAGGGATTCACCGAGCGGGTGGCGGCGAGTGTGGTCGGCGCCCTCGTGGTGATGGGCGTGATCAGCCTGGGGTTCGGGCTCGCGGCCGTCATTCCGGACTAGAGTGGGTCGCATGGACCTCTTTGCGCTCGAGCTGTTCTTCCTCGGCCTCCTCGGTCTCGCCTCGCTCGCGATCGTGTTCGTCTCGGCCGTCGTGATCAAGAACCTGTATCGCGGCCAGCGCTGACCGGTCGAGCCGTGTTCGATCTGCCGACCGATCTCGCGGCCGACCTCGCACCCCTGTCGTGGCTCGTCGGCGTCTGGGAGGGCACCGGCGTCATCGACTACGCCGATCACTCCTTCGCGGGTGAGTTCACGCATCGCGTGAGCTTCAGTCACGACGGCGGCGATCACCTGAACTACTCCGCGAGCGCCTGGCTGCACGGCGACGACGGCTCGCGTACCCCGCTCGTCGCGGAGGTGGGCTTCTGGCGGCTCGCGCGTCCGGCGACATCGGGTGACGCGGGCCCCGGCCTTCTTCCCCGATCGGATGCCGCATCCACCCGCACCGCCGATGACGTCGAGCTGCTGCGCAACGCCGACGGCGGGTTCGACATCGAGGTCGCCCTCGTCCATGCCGACGGGGTGAGCGAGCTCTACCTCGGGCAGATCAAGGGTCCGCGCATCGACATCGTCACCGACGCGGTCGTGCGTCCGGCGGGCGCGAAGCCGTATGCCGCGGCATCGCGCATGTACGGGCTCGTCGACGGACACCTGCTGTGGGCGTGGGACATCGCGGCCCTCGGTCACGAGCTCGCACCGCACGCCTCGGCGCGACTGGCCCGGGTCGAGTGATGCCGTCGCCCTTCGGAGCGCTCCCGGGCGCCGTGACCGATGCGTCCGGCCTCCGCCACCTCGGCCGTCCCCTCGTGGAGCAGCGCCTCCTCACTGCCGGCGACGCCGTCGCCCCGCTCGGTGACCGCGCCGTGCTTGCGGTCCCGGGCGAGGACCGCCTCTCGTGGCTCGACTCGCTGACGTCGCAGGCCCTCACCGGTCTCGCGCCCGGCGAGAGTACCGAGCTGCTCGTGCTGGATCCGCAGGGCCACATCGAACATGCGGCCTCCGTCCTCGACGACGGCGAGACCACGTGGCTCATCGTCGATCGCGACGCCGCCGAGGGTCTGCTGGCGTGGCTCCGCCGCATGCGCTTCCGGCTGCGCGTCGATCCACGCGACGCGAGCGATGAGTTCGCCGTCGTGGGGGGCACGCGTGCCGCCGTCACCGCGCTCAGCCCCGCCCAGCCGGCCGGCGTGCCGCTCGTATGGACCGACCCCTGGCCGGGCGTCTCCGCCGGAGGCTGGGGCTACGCCGCCGTGGACCCGCACCCGGGTGCTGATCGGGACTGGGCCGAGGCGATCGTCTCGCGTGCGGAGGAGCAGCGGATCGCCGAGGCCGCGGCATCCGGCGATCTCGCCCTCGCGGGTCTCGTCGCCGTCGACGCATTGCGGGTCGCCGCGTGGCGTCCGCGTCGCGCCGCTGAGGTGGACGAACGCGCGCTGCCCCACGAACTGGACTGGATGCGCACAGCCGTGCACCTGAGCAAGGGGTGCTATCGCGGTCAGGAGACCGTCGCCAAGGTGCACAACCTCGGGCACCCCCCGCGCCGTCTGGTCGCTCTGCAGCTCGACGGCAGCGACAGCGTGCTTCCCGACCCGGGCGCCGAGGTGCGGCTGGGCGAAGACGCGATCGGCGTCATCACCTCCGCCGCGCTGCACTACGAGGAGGGGCCGATCGCACTCGCGGTCGTGCGGCGTTCGACGCCCGTTGGTGCGACGCTCACGGTCGCAACGCCCGATGGCGGTGCGCTCGCCGCCGCGCAGGAGGTCATCGTGCCGCCGGATGCCGGTGCGACGGCGAACATCCCCCGCATCACGCGCCTGTCTCGCCGACCCGCGGCGACATGACCGCGGTGCGCCCTGCTCTCGAGGGATCGACCGGGTGAGCGCGCAACCGCCGACCACCGCGATCCAGACCGGCTGGCGGGCGCGCGTTGATCCGCGGCCGGCGCTCCTGCGCGTGCGCGACTCGGGCATAGCGATCATCCAGATCGTGGTCGCCGCGACGGGCGCCTATACGTTCTCGCTCTACGTCCTCGGCCATCCCGCGCCTCTGCTCGCGGCGACCGTGACGGTGTCGAGCCTCGGCCTCGTGCGCGATGCGCGGCCCCGGCGGGTCCTCGAGACGGTGATCGGGATGCTGGTCGGCATCCTCGTCGCCGAGCTCCTCCTCCTGGTGGCGGGCACGGGCTGGTGGCAGCTGGCGCTCAGCCTCGGTCTGACACTCGTGGTCGCCCGCTTCCTCTCACCGCAGGCGAGCTTCGCGATCGCGGCGGCGATCCAGTCGCTCATCGTCATGGTGATCCCCGCGAGCGGGCCGTTCCTCCGCCTGGTGGACGGCATCGTCGGAGGCATCGCGGCGCTGCTGGTCACCGCGCTCATTCCCCGCAATCCGCTGCGCGCCGAGATGCGCGACGGCCGTGCCGTACTCGCGGCGTTCGACGGGGCTGCGGCGGCTCTCGTGCAGGCACTGCACCGCGGCGACCGCCTGCGCGCCGCACGCGGACTCGACAAGGCCCGGGCCATCCAGCCGCTCGTGGACGACTGGCGCTCGTCGCTGGACTCCGGACTCGCGATCGCGCGCATCTCGCCGTTCCTGCGTCGCCAGCGGTTCGAACTCGCCCGCCACCGGCGGATCCTCGAGTCGGTGGATCTCGCCGCGCGCAACCTCCGGGTGGTGGGCCGACGCGTCGTGTACCTGTGCGACGACGGAGGCAGGCGCCCGGTCGCGGCCGACATCGTCGCCGAGATCGCCCGCGGAGCCGGATTCGTCGCCGACACCCTCGACGACATCTCGCTCGAGCCGCAGGCGCGCGCGGCGCTCGTGGCCGTGGCCGCCCACCTCGACCCCGCCGAACTGCTCCCGGGTGCGTCGCTCGGCGATCAGAACCTCATCGCGGCGCTGCGGCCCCTCGTCGTCGACCTGCTGACCGCGACCGGCATGTCACCGGCCGACGCGCGGGCTGTGGTTCCGCGCATTTGAGGAGATCAGGCGACGGATGCCGGTGCCACCGCCTCCCACGGCACGGTGACCTCGCCGAGGCGCCACCGGCCGCGTTCGCGGAGCGGCCAGCCCGCAGCGTCCATCGCCGCGAGGGCGCTCTGCCATCGGTGCACGGGCCCGAACGGCGATACCACCGCGGCGCGACCCCATTCCGCGTCGAGAGCGGCGAGGAAGCGGTGGACGCGCTCGCCCTCGACGTTGCGGTGGATGAGTGCCTTCGGCAGTCGCTCGGCGGCGATCGCCGGGTGCTCGAGGCCCGCGAGCCGGAGCGAGACGGTGAGCGTCTGCGGCACGCCGTCGCCCGAGACGGCGACCCACGTGCAGATGCGGCCCAGTTCGTCGCACGTGCCCTCGACGAGCAGACCGCCTGGCGCCAGGCGCGACGTCATCGACTCCCACGCACGCGCGACGTCCGCTTCGTCGTACTGGCGCAGCACGTTCATCGCGCGGATGACCGCGGGGCGACGACCACCGGGAAGCGGCACCTCGAAGCCGCCTCGCGCGAATTCGACGTGTGCGTCCGTGGCGAAGGAGGTGCGGCCGGCTCGCACCTCGGCCAGCTGGGCGCGAGCACGCGACACGCGTGCCGGATCGATCTCGAGGCCGCGCACCTCGACGTCGGGGCGGGTGGCAGACAGGCGGGCGTGAAGCTCGAGCGTCGTCACGGCGCTCGCGCCGTAGCCGAGGTCGACGACCAGGGGATCCTCGGCGCGGCGCAGCGCGGGATGCCGCGCGATCCACCGGTCGATGCGGCGCAGCCGGTTGGTGCCCGTCGTCCCCCGCGTGATCTGCCCGAGCGGTGACGCTGCCATCACTCCATCCTCCCCCCATCCAGCATGTCCCACTCTCTCGGCTGCGGTGGCCGCGGCATCCGAGATATGGGGACACGGTGCGCAGGCGATGGGACATGCCTGCCGTGGGGCGCCGATATCATGGGGCGCATGACCGCCCCCTATACGCTGATCCTCCTCCGTCACGGCCAGAGCGAATGGAACGAGCTCAATCTCTTCACGGGATGGGTCGACGTCCGGCTCTCCGAGAAGGGGCGGGCCGAGGCCACGCGCGGCGGCGAGCTGCTCGCCGAGTCCGGCATCCTCCCCGATGTCCTTCACACCTCGCTTCTCAGCCGTGCCATCCAGACCGCGAACCTCGCGCTCGATTCGGCGGACCGGCTGTGGATCCCCGTCAAGCGCACGTGGCGGCTCAACGAGCGCCACTACGGCGCTCTGCAGGGCAAGGACAAGGCGCAGACCCTCGAGGAGTTCGGCCAGGAGCAGTTCATGCTGTGGCGCCGCTCGTTCGATGTGCCGCCGCCCGAGCTCGACGACGCGTCGGAGTTCAGCCAGGTCGGCGACCCGCGCTATGCGGACATCGACGGCGCAGTGCCCCGCACCGAGTCGCTGAAACTGGTCATCGATCGCTTCCTCCCGTACTGGCACAGCGACATCGTCCCCGACCTGCAGGCCGGAAAGACCGTGCTCGTGACGGCGCACGGCAACTCGCTCCGCGGACTCGTCAAGCACCTCGACGGCATCAGCGACGCCGACATCGCCGAGCTCAACATTCCCACCGGCATCCCGCTGGTCTACCGGCTCGACGAGAACCTCGTGCCGCTCGGACCGGGGGAGTACCTCGATCCAGAAGCCGCTGCAGCCGGGGCCGCCGCGGTCGCGAACCAGGGCAAGTAGCGCCCAGACGCAGAAGAGAGCGGATGCCTCCCCCCGAAGGCATCCGCTCTCTTGGTCCTCGCCGCAGGACTACGGCACGACGACGTCGATTGTGTCGGTCGAGGTCGCCCAGTCTCCGGTGGACAGGTAGGCGACCTTCTTGGCCACCGAGACGGCGTGGTCGGCGAAGCGCTCGTGATAGCGGCTCGCGAGGGTCGCATCCACGGTCGCGGACGGGTCGCCCTGCCAGCTGGCGCTGAGCACCTTCTCGAACACCGAGATGTGCAGGTCGTCGAGCGCGTCGTCGGCGTTGCGGATCTCTTCGGTGAGCGCGAGCTCCTGCGTCCGCAGCAGCTCGGTGAGCTGGCGAGCCACCTCGACGTCGAGCTCGCCCATCTTGAGGAACGTGGACTTGAGGCCCTTGGGGATCGCCCGCTCGGGGAAGCGCATGCGGGTGAGCTGGGCGATGTGCTCGGCGATGTCGCCCATGCGCTCGAGGGATGCGCTCATCCGGAGCGCACTCACGACGATCCGCAGGTCGCGGGCGACCGGCTGCTGCCGCGCGAGGATCTCGATCGCGAGCTCGTCGAGTGCGAGTGCCTTCTCGTCGATCACGGTGTCGGCCTCGATGACCTCTTCCGCGAGCGCGACGTCGCTCGAGCCGAACGCTCGCGTCGCCTTGTCGATCGCGACCGTGACGAGCTCGGCGATCTCGACGAGACGACTCTGCACGTCCTCGAGTGACTGATGGAAAACTTCGCGCATCGGACGCACCTTTCCTGATTCCGGGCAGGCCACCGCCTCCGGGACCCTGGCGATTGTCGCCAGCGAAGGTTAACGGACGGTGCCGCCGCGGTGAATAGTAGCGGGCGCGGCGTCGAGGCGGCATCCGAGCGCCGTTGCCCGGCCGCAACTGCCCTCTACGCTGGAGCCATGGAAACGACGCAGCTCGCGCTGCTCGCCCTCCTCGCCGGAATCTTCATCGGAGGCTCCGTCTCCGCGCTCATCGTCACGTCCATGCGTGTCCGCGACCGTGCGCGGGCGGAGACGTCGCTGGCGATCCCCGACGGAGTGCGCGAGGTGCTGCACGGCATGGACGACGCCGCCGCCGTGGTCGACGCATCGTTCACCGTGCTCGCCGCTTCCGCGCCGGCGCGGCCGTTCGGCCTCGTCGAGGGCGGACTTCTGCCCACGGACGAGCTGCGCGCGGTCGCGCGAGCCGCCCGCTCCGCCCAGACGGCGACGACCGAGACGCTGCGCCTGCGGCGCGGAGCGCCCCCCGCAGAGCCCCGCCTCGTCGTGGTGCGGGCGACTCGGATCTCGCCGCGCCTCACGCTGCTGGTGCTGCGTGACATCACCGAGCGCGAGCGCGTCGAAGAGATGCGCCGCGACTTCGTCGCCAACACGAGCCACGAGCTGAAGACGCCGGTCGCCTCGGTCAGCCTCCTCGCCGAAGCGATCGAGTCCGCCGCCGACGACCCGCCGCAGGTGCGCATCTTCGCTGCACGGCTGACCGCCGAGGCGCATCGCCTGGGCCAGCTCACCTCGCGCATCATGAACCTCTCGCGGCTCCAGTCGGCGGAGCAGCTCTCGGAGCAGCGCCCCGTGTCGGTCGACGAGGTCGTCGCGGCTGCCCTCGATGCCCACGCGATCCAGGCCGATTCGGCCGGCGTCGCCGTCGTGCGCGGCGGTCGTCGCGGCGTGTACGTGCTGGGCGATGCCCAGGTGCTCAGCGAAGCGGTCGGCAATCTCATCTCCAACGCCATCGTGTACTCCCCGAGCGGCTCAGAGGTGGGCGTAGGGATCAAGGTGGTCGACGGCGTGGTCGAGATCGCGGTGACGGATCGCGGCATCGGCATCGCCGAGGGCGACCAGGAGCGCGTCTTCGAACGGTTCTATCGCGCCGACCCGGCGCGGGCTCGCCGCACCGGCGGCAGTGGCCTCGGCCTCTCGATCGTCAAGCACGCGGTTCAGCGCCACGGCGGCGAGGTGCGACTGTGGTCGCGCCCGGGTCGCGGCTCCACGTTCACGATCCGCCTTCCCGAGACTCAAGCCCCCGTCGACGAGACTCCGGCCAAGCGCCGCCGCAAGAAGAAGCGCGCGGTCGTCGATGCAGCATCCCCTTCCCCCCTCCCGAACGGAGACACCCCATGACCCGCGTTCTGATCGTCGAGGACGAGCCCGATCTCTCCGACCCGCTGGCTTACCTCCTGCGCCGAGAGGGCTACGAGGTCGAGATCGCCGAGGACGGCCCGGCGGCCATGACCGCCTTCCGCGAGCGGGGCGCCGACATCATCCTTCTCGACCTGATGCTGCCCGGGATGCCGGGGACGGAGGTGTGCCGTCAGGTGCGGGTCAGCTCGGCGGTGCCGATCATCATGCTCACGGCGAAGGACTCCGAAGTGGACATCGTCGTCGGGCTGGAGCTCGGCGCCGACGACTACATGACGAAGCCCTACTCGGCGCGCGAGCTGCTCGCGCGGATGCGCGCCGTGTTGCGGCGCTTCGCCCAGATCGACACCGACCTCGAAGATCGAGTGCTCGAGGGTGGGCGGGTGCTGCTGGACATCGACCGGCACACCGTTGCCGTCGAGGGCTCGGAGATCAGCATGCCGCTCAAGGAATTCGAGCTGCTCGAGGTGCTCATGCGAAACTCCGGCCGCGTCCTCACACGCGGCCAGCTGATCGACCGCGTGTGGGGAAGCGACTACTTCGGCGACACCAAGACGCTCGACGTGCACATCAAGCGGATCCGCTCGCGCATCGAGGAGAACCCCGGGTCGCCGACGATGCTCGTCACCGTGCGAGGACTCGGATACCGCTTCGAGGGGTGAGGGCGTTAGAACCCTTGCTCGCCGATCAGGGAACGAGCGGTGCCAGGTAGTCGAGGGCGCCGTCGAGCACGGGGACCGAGACCAGCACGCCCTCGCCGTCGCCGGACTGGAAGTAGCCGGGGATGTCTGCGCCCGGAGGCGTGTCGAGATCCTCGATCAGGATCGGCTCCTCCTCGTCGCCGCCGAGGCTGACGACGGAGTTCGCCGGCACGCGCACCGTGAAGTCGATGGTCGAGCCCTCTTCGCCGAGTTCGACCGTCAGGGTGTGGCTCTGGTCGGTGTCGTTGACGATGGCGGCGACGAAGTTGCCCTCGGACCCGTCGTCGGTGGCGACGATGAAGGCGTTGCGTACCTCGAGAGGGCCGGAGCCCGTGACGTTCACGCCTTCGGCGGCGGAGTACGGGATGGTCGTCGCCTGGCTGGAGATCATGCTGCAGCCGGTCGTGCCGACGGCGAGAGCGGCGCAGACGGCGAGCGACGCGATGAGGCGCGGTTTCACGGATCCTCCCAGGACGGATGACGGCATCCATTGCATTCTAGGGGCACGGCGTTCGTCCCATGCGGGCGACGCCGCGCGACCCCGATGCCAGGGCGGAGAACCTTAGCGCATGTTCGCCTGTGGTATCCTGGAGGTTGCCGAAAGGACATAACTCCATGCTTTTTGAGGTTGGCGAGACGGTCGTATACCCCCATCACGGAGCGGCAACGATCATCGAGGTCAAAGACCGGATCATCAGGGGCGAGACGAAGAAGTATCTCAAGCTCAACGTGACCCAGGGCGATCTGATCATCGAGGTCCCCGCAGAGAATGTCGATCTGGTGGGCGTCCGTGACGTCATCGGCAAGGAGGGCCTCGACAAGGTCTTCGAAGTGCTTCGCGCTCCCTTCACGGAGGAGCCGACCAACTGGTCCCGCCGGTACAAGGCGAACCTCGAGAAGCTCGCTTCCGGCGATGTCATCAAGGTCAGCGAGGTCGTTCGCGACCTGTGGCGCCGCGATCAGGACCGCGGTCTCTCGGCCGGTGAGAAGCGCATGCTCGCCAAGGCGAAGCAGATCCTCATCTCGGAGCTCGCTCTCGCCGAGAAGACCGACGAAGAGAAGGCCAGCGTCATCCTCGACGAGGTTCTCGCGTCCTGACGGCCGTCTGACACGTGCCGGCAGGCGCATCGCGACCGGTCTGATCGGTAGCGTGGGGGTGTGAGCATCGCACCCGTCCTCCGCGTCGGCATCATCGTGGTCGCAGCCGGTTCGGGGACGCGCCTGGCGGCGGGTCAGCCGAAGGCGTTCGTCGGCATCGACGATCGGACGATCCTGCACCATGCCCTGGCCGGCATCTTCGCGTCGCCGCCTGCGCAGGTGGTGATCGTCGCTCCTGCGGGGCGAGAAGACGACGCCCGCGGCGTTGCACGCGCGGTGGCGGACGCCTCGACCGACCGTGTCGCGGTCGTCACCGGCGGGTCGACACGTCAGGCATCGGTCGCCGCGGGGCTCGCCGCACTGTCTCCCGGGGTCGAGACCGTTCTCGTCCACGATGCAGCGCGCGCGCTGACGCCGCCGGCCGTGTTCGAGCGGGTGATCGCGGCCGTCGAGTCCGGCTCGACCGGCGTCGTGCCGGTGCTTCCCGTCGTCGACACGATCAAGCGTGTCGACGGTGCCGAGATCGTCGGCGTCGTCGACCGGTCGGAGCTCGCTGCCGCGCAGACCCCGCAGGGCTTTCGCCGCGACATCCTCGACGCGGCGTACCGCGCGGCGACCGCGGAGTTCACCGACGACGCGGCCCTCGTCGCCGACGCCGGCCACATCGTCGCGGTCGTCGCAGGAGACGCGCGTGCGTTCAAGATCACGACCGCCGACGATCTGGACCGCGCTCGCAGGCTGCTTGCCGCAGACGAATCCGGGCCGGCTGCAGACCAGCACCCGCCGCTGCCGCGCGTCGGCATCGGCACCGACGTGCATGCGTTCGGCGGCGACGGCGCGTTGTGGCTCGCGGGTCTCGAATGGCCGGGCGAACCGGCGCTGTCCGGCCACTCCGACGGCGATGCCGTCGCCCACGCGATCGTGGACGCACTGCTGGCAGCGGCGTGCCTCGGCGATATCGGCACGCACTTCGGCACGGATCACCGCGAGTACGCCGGAGCCCATGCCGAGACATTCCTCGCCCGCACCACGGACCTGCTGGCCGAGGCCGGCTGGCGTATCGGGAACGTGTCGGTCCAGGTGCAGGCGAACCGTCCGCGATTCGCGGCGCGCCGCCTCGAAGCAGAAGCAGCGCTGTCTGCGGCGCTCGGCGGGGCGCCGGTGTCGGTATCGGCGACGACCACCGATGGGCTCGGGTTCACCGGCCGCGGTGAGGGCGTCGCGGCACACGCCGTCGCACTCCTCCTCCCCGTCTGAGCCGTTTACGGATGGAACACGCCGCGCGGGCGCGAGTTCCTCGCGGCGTGTCCCGTCCGTAAACGGATGAAGGTCGGCGCGGAGGGCTAAAGCGCGCGGGTCATGAACACCGAGAACGGATCCTCGACGTACCCGTCGAACGGACCGCACAGCACGAACCCCTCGCTCTCGTAGAGGCGCTGGGCGGGGAGAAAGTCCTCGGTCGCTCCCGTTTCGAGCCAGAGACTCGTCATGCCGCGCCCGCGCGCTTCGGCCACGATGTGCCGCAGCAGTGCCCGCCCGATCCCTGCACCGCGGAAGCGGTCATCGACGCGCATCGACTTGAGCTCGCCGCGGTCGGCGTCGATGGCCTTGAGGGCGCCGATGCCCGCCAGATGCCCGTCGCCCCACGCCGACCAGAACGCGATCGACGGATGCCGCAGCGCCTCGATGTCGAGGGCGTGCACGCTCTCGGGGGGTGACGTCTCATGCATGCCGTCGAGGTGGCGCGCGATGAGGCGCCGCGTTGCTTCGCCTGACAGGTCATCGGCGCGGATCTCGATGTTCACAAGCTCTTCTCCTCACCCCTCGACCGCGAATGGCACCGGATCCCGCGGGGCGCGCGACCCCCAGGCCAGCAGCGCCAGCCCGGCGGCAAGCACCACGAGTCCGACGAGGGCGAGGGTCGACAGTCGTTCGCCGAGCACGACGATCCCGAGCACGCTCGCGGTGAGCGGCTCACCGAGGGTCAGCGTCGCGGCCGTCGCGGCCGTGAGTCCGCTGAGGCCCCACGTGAACAGCACGTACGCGATCGAGATCGTCGCGATGCCGAGCCAGAGCGCCATCGCGAGGCCGCTCGTGGTGCCGAGCCACGCGAGGTCGACGAACGGCAGCCCGACCGCGGCGATCGCGGCCGACGAGGCGCCCATCCCTCCGACGACCGTGAACGGATCCCAGCCCTCATCGAGCAGCCGGCGCTGTGCGTTCGCGATGATCGCGAAGGTCGCGCCCGCGCCGACCGACCCCAGGAGCCCGATCGGGTCGGTGCCACCCGTATCGCCGGCAGAGCCCCCGGCCCCGAGCAGCACCACGCCGAGCGTCGCGAGCGCCGTCGCCGCCATCCACGTCGGCGTCGGCATCCGTCGTGTGATCGCCCATTCGAGCAGGCCCGCGAGGATCGGGGCCGACCCGAGAGCGACGACCGTGCCGACCGCGACGCCGTTGCGCTCGGTGCCGAGGAAGAACAGCGGCTGGTACACCGCCAGGCAGAGGCCCGTGAGCGTCATGAGCGCGACCGGGCGGACGCCGAGCGAGGGGCGGGGCGCGGCACCCGGTCGCTTGGCGTGGCGTGCGGCGAGTGCGAAAGCGATGAGCGCGAGACCGGTGCCGCCGATGACCATGCGCATGACGCCGATCGACAGGGGAGTGGTGCCCTCGGGACCGAGCGCCTGCGACGTGCCGGTGGTGCCGAAGAGCACGGCGGCGGCGAGGACGGCGAGGACGTGGAGCACCCTTAAGTTCTACCGGCTGCGCACACCCCGGTCGTACAGGTGCCCGCCGGTAGGCTGGTGCGGTGACGGTACAGCTCTACGACACCAAGGCGCAGGCCTTGCGCGACTTCGCACCCGTCGACCCCGAGAACGTCACGATCTACGTCTGCGGCCCGACGGTGCAGTCCGGCCCGCACATCGGCCACCTGCGGGGCGCGCTGAGCTTCGACATCCTGCGCCGGTGGCTCGCCCACCGCCACGGTCGTGTGACCTTCGTGCGCAACGTCACCGACATCGACGACAAGGTGCTCGCGAACGCCACCGACGACGAGCCCTGGTGGGCGCTGGCGTACCGCATGGAACTCGAGTTCACGCGCGCGTACACGGCCATCGGCATCCTTCCCCCGACCTACGAACCGCGCGCCACCGCGTCGATCCCGCAGATGATCGCGCTCATCGAGCACCTCATCGAAGCCGGGCACGCATACCCGGCCGGGGACGCCGCACCGGGCGACGTCTACTTCGATGTGCGCTCGTGGCCCGTGTACGGGACGCTCACCAACCAGTCGCTCGACGCGATGGAGCCGGCCGCCGACGCCGATCCCCGCGGCAAGCGGGATCCGCGCGATTTCGCCCTCTGGAAGGGCGCGAAGCCGGACGAACCGACGAGTGCCGCGTGGGACGCCCCATGGGGAGCGGGACGCCCGGGCTGGCACATCGAGTGCTCGGCCATGGCGCGTCGCTACCTCGGCGCCGAGTTCGACATCCACGGCGGCGGGCTCGACCTGCGCTTCCCGCACCACGAGAACGAGCTCGCGCAGTCGACCGCTGCGGGCGATCCGTTCGCGCGGTTCTGGGTGCACAACGGCCTCGTCACGGTCGAAGGCCAGAAGATGTCGAAGTCGCTGTTCAACTTCGTGCTCGCCTCCGACGCGCTCGCGGAGGTCGATCCGCTCGTCATCCGGTACGCGCTCGCCGCGGCCCACTACCGGTCGAGCCTCGACGTCTCGAGCAAGGGCTTCGAGGAGGCGGATGCTGCGGTCTCGCGCATACGCACATTCCTCGAGCGCGTGCAGCGCACGCCCAGCCCGTTCGAGTGGCGCGCCGATCCTCCTGCGGCGACCGACACTGAGGCTGTCGCGCCGTACGAGCCCCTGCCCGCGTCCTTCGCCGCCGCGATGGACGACGACCTCGGTGTGCCGCAGGCGCTCGCCGTCGTCCACGAGATGGTACGGGTGGGCAACACCGCTCTCGACGCCGGCGACCTCGACGCCGCGCACGAGGCGGCGTGGCAGGTGCGCGAGATGACGGGGATCCTGGGCCTCGACCCCCTCGACACGCAGTGGGCGCGTGCGGGTGCTTCGGCTGAGGCATCCGCTCTCGACGCGCTCGTGCAGACCATGATCGCGCAGCGCGCAGACGCGCGTACGGCAAAAGACTGGGCGGCAGCAGACCGCATCCGCGAGGCGATCGCCGCCGCGGGAATCACGCTGGAAGACAGCGCAGACGGAACACATTGGAGTATCGATGGCTAAGCACGGACGCCCCGGCGCCAGCAAGGGCAACAAGAAGGGCCCGACCAAGGGCACCGGCGGCAAGAACAAGCGCTCGCTCGAAGGGCGCGGCCCGACGCCCAAGGCCGAGGATCGCGCCTGGCACCCCGCCGGCAAGCGCAAGGCCGCGGCCGAGCGCTACTCGGCGGCGGGTGGCAAGGGCAAGCCGGGCCAGCCCGGTCAGCGCTCGTCGGGGGCCGTCAAGAAGGAGGACGACACCGAGACGGTCACCGGGCGCAACTCGGTGCTCGAGGCGCTGCGGGCGAAGATCCCCGCGTCGGCGTTCTACATCGCCCAGCGGGTCGAGATGGACGACCGCGTGAAGGAGATGCTGTCGATCGCGACGCATCGCGGCATCCCGGTGCTCGAGGTGACGCGCCCCGAACTCGACCGCATGGCGGGCTTCGACGGCGTGCACCAGGGAGTCGCGCTCAAGGTTCCCCCGTACGAGTACGCCCACCCGCAGGATCTCCTCGAGAAGATCATCGACGCCGGTCAGACGCCGCTCCTGGTGGCGCTGGACGGCGTCACGGATCCGCGCAACCTCGGCGCCATCATCCGCTCCACCGCGGCCTTCGGCGGGCAGGGCATCATCCTGCCCCAGCGCCGCTCCGCGAGCGTCAACTCGGCGGCCTGGAAGACGAGTGCAGGAGCTGCGGCACGCGTGCCGGTGGCGATCGCGGCCAACCTCACGTCGCTGCTGAAGGACTTCAAGAAGCAGGGCGTCTTCGTCCTCGGCCTCGCCGGAGACGGTGACGTCGCGCTTCCCGAGCTCGAGCTGGCCGACCGGCCCGTCATCATCGTCGTGGGCTCCGAGGGCAAGGGGCTCTCGCGCCTGGTCACCGAGACGTGCGACCAGGTGGTGTCGATTCCGATCACGGGCGCCGAGTCGCTGAACGCGGGGATCGCGGCATCCGTCGCGCTGTACCAGGTCTCCACGACCCGGGCGGCGAAGCGATCCTGACGTCGCGGGAATGAACGCCCGCGCCGGGCGATTGATCCATCAGTCAGCATCGAAAGGGAGAGCATGTCACGCATCGCGGTCATCGGCGGAAACGGCTACGCAGGACGCAACATCGTCGCCGAGGCGGTGAGCCGCGGACACACGGTGGTCTCAGTGGGGCGCCGGCTCCCGAACGAGCGCGTCGAGGGTGCGACCTACCTCGTCGGATCGCTCCTGACGCCGTCCGACCTCGTGGCACGCCTCGAGGGCGTCGAGGTCGTGATCGCATCCGTGCCGGCACGCGGCGAGATGGTGGGCAACGTCCGCCCGAATGTGGCGCAGCTCGTGATCGAGCTTCCGGCAGACGTTCGCGTCGGCGTCATCGGCGGCGCCGGCGGCAGCCTCGTCGCGCCGGGCGGCGAGCGCCTGGTCGACCAGCCGTCGTTCACCGAGGAGTACAAGCCCGAGGCCCTCGAGGCGATCGGGATCCTCGAGGATCTGCAGGCCGAGGATCGTGGTCGCGACTGGTTCTACGTGCACCCCGCAGGCGGCTTCGGCCCGTGGAACGCGGGGGAGCGCACCGGCGTGTACCGCGACGGCGGTGACGTTCTCGTCACCGACGCCGACGGAGAGTCGAACATCTCGGGACCCGACCTCGCCGTCGCCGTCCTCGACGAGATCGAGAACCCGAAGCACACGCGCGAGCGCTTCACCGTCGGGTACTGACCCGACGCCGAGAACCGGTTCGGCCTCAGACGAGGTCGCGCCAGTCGATGTCGTCGTCCTCGTCGGACGCGAGGGGGATGTTCGCGGTGACGACCGGCAGCGACATCGTCTCGGTGGGGGGACCCATCAGGGTCGCCTCGTCACGGCGATGGCGCAGCACGTCGTCGATGTAGCTCGTGAGCACTTCGGCGAGCGGCACCGAGCGTCCGCGCGCCTGCGACATGTACCACCGGTGCTCGAGAACCTGATGGAAGACCTCGGCGGGCTCGAGCTTGGCGCGGAGATCCCACGGGATCGCCTTCACGACCGGCTCGAACACCCGGGTCAGCCACTCGTGGGCGACCATCTCCTCGTCCGATCCGAGGCGTGACACCCGCACCCGGAACTCGTCGAGATCGTTGAGAAGGCGGCGGGCCTGATTCTCCTCGACGTCGAGGCCGGTGAGCCGGATGAGCCGGCGCTGGTGGTGCCCCGCATCCACCACCTTCGGCTGGATCGAGACCTTCGTGCCGTCTGCCATCGCCTGGATCGACATCTCGCCGATGTCGAAACCGAGGTCGTTGAGCCGCTGCACGCGCTCGGTGAGACGCCACGCCTCGTCGGCGCGGATGGTCTCCTTGTCGGTGAGTGCGGCCCACAGCGCGTGGTACGACGACACGATCCCGTCGGCGATGGCGAGCGCGTCGACGCCGCCCTCGAGGCGTCCGCCGGCCTCGAGATCCATGATCTCGCCCGCGATGTTGGTGCGTGCGACGTCGAGGTCGTGGGCGCGCTGACCCGGAGTGAGCCCGCTCTCGTGGAGCTCGCCCGTCTCGGCGTCGACGAGGTAGGCCGCGAAGGCGCCGGCGTCTCGCCGGAAGAGCGTGTTCGACAGTGACACGTCGCCCCAGAAGAAGCCCACGTTGTGCAGGCGCACGAGCAGGGCAGCCAGGGCATCGACGAGGCGCGTCGCGGTGTCGGGCCGCAGCACCTGGGTGAACAGGGCCCGATAGGGGAGCGAGAACTTCAGGTGCGCGGTCACCAGTGCCGCCGGAAGCGGGTCGCCCGCTGAATCCCGTCGCCCCGCGATGACCGCCACGCGATCGACGCACGGGGCATCCAGACGATCGAGGTTGCCGAGCATGTCGTACTCGCGCCGCGCCATCTCGGCGGTCGTCTCCTTGATCGCGACCACGCGGCCCGACAGATTCGCGAAGCGCACCAGGTGACGGGAGATGCCTTTGGGGAGGAAGACGATGTGATTCGTCGGCCAGTCGGCGAGAGGCGTCGACCACGGGAGGGTCAGCAGCCCCGGGTCGACCGAGCTGGCGGTGATGCTGAGCGCTTCAGTCATCGTTCTCCGAACGAGCGATGGGGAAAGCACTGCGGCGCGGGGGGTCGATGACCCACCCGCGCCGCAGCAGGGATTCTCAGGCGCCCGAGACGACCGGAGCGTCGTTGAGACGCTCGCCCGACTCGATGTCGAACGCGTGCACGTGGCCCGCGGTCGCCGCCAGGGTGACGGTGTCGCCCGCGTGCGGGTGGTTGCGACCGTCGACGCGCGCCACGATGTCGGTGCGCTTGCCGTTGATGTCGGTGTGGCCGTAGAGGTAGCCGTCGGCGCCGAGCTCTTCGACGAGGTCGACGACGACCGACAGGCCCTTGCCGTCGGCCGGGCCCACCACGATGTCTTCGGGGCGGACGCCGATCGTGACCTCGCTGCCGTGCGCACGGCCGACGGTGTCGCGGTCGAGCGGCACGACCTCGGTGCCGAACTGAACGCCGCCCTCGGCGAGTGCCGCCGGGAACAGGTTCATGGCCGGCGAGCCGATGAAGCCGGCGACGAACACGTTGTTCGGCTTCTCGTACAGGTCACGCGGGGTTCCGACCTGCTGGAGCAGACCGTCCTTGAGCACGGCGATCCGGTCGCCCATGGTGAGGGCCTCGGTCTGGTCGTGGGTGACGTAGACCGTGGTGACGCCGAGGCGACGCTGCAGCGATGCGATCTGCGTGCGGGTCTGGACGCGGAGCTTGGCGTCGAGGTTCGACAGCGGCTCGTCCATGAGGAACACCTGGGGCTGGCGCACGATCGCGCGGCCCATGGCGACACGCTGACGCTGACCGCCCGACAGCGCCTTCGGCTTGCGGGTGAGGTACTCCTCGAGGTCGAGGAGCTTGGCCGCTTCGAGGACGCGTGCGGCGCGCTCCTCCTTGCCGACACCGGCGATCTTGAGCGCGAAGCCCATGTTCTCGGCGACGGTCATGTGCGGGTAGAGCGCGTAGTTCTGGAACACCATCGCGATGTCGCGGTCCTTGGGCGGGACGTCGGTGACGTCACGGTCGCCGATGAGGATGCGGCCCGAGTTGACCTCTTCGAGGCCGGCCAGCATGCGCAGCGAGGTGGACTTTCCGCAGCCGGAGGGACCGACCAGAACCAGGAACTCGCCGTCGGCGACCTCGAGGTTCAGCTTGTCGACGGCGGCACGCGTGCCCCCGGGGTACAGACGAGTTGCGTTGTCAAACGTGACGGACGCCATGTTCTCTTCTCCTTCACCGGCAGGTACGTGCCGGACGATCCGTAGTGATGGAATGAGCGGGGGCAAACCCGCACGCCCGCCATCGGGCGCACCTCCCAGTATGACACGGCCCACGCGGAGCCTCTGTCTGGGCATTTCCCAGGGTGGCTGGCTAGCATCGTCATCGGCCGCTTTCCCCGGAGGGCCCACCGCTTTCCCGAAGGCCACTGATCGCCCGAAGCCGCAATCCGGCTCCGGCCCCCGTCCGCCCCGAGAGGTTTCATGTCGAGCGACGAGTCACAGAACGCTCCTGCTGCGAGCGAGCGGCGTGATGCCGTGCGCGAGAAGGCGCTGCAGGTGAAGGCGCAGCAGTCGCGTCAGCGCGCGATCCGCACCGCCGCGTTCGCGACCGCCGTGGTCGCCGTGGTCGCCGTCGCCGCCGTCGTGGTGACGTGGGCCGTCTCATCCTCGGCATCCAAGCCGCTCCTGAACCCCGACAACGTCACCGATGACGGATTCGTCGTCAACGCCGTGACCGGGATCGCGCTCGCCGGCGACGAGCCCGCACCCGACGGCACCGTCGAGGGCACCGAGACGCCCGTCGCGACTCCCGAAGCCGAGCCGACGCCGGAGGCGACTCCGACCGAGCAGCCCGCCGTCGACATCCGCGTGTATGTGGACTACCTCTCGGCCGGTTCTCGCGACTTCCAGCTCTCGAACGTGCAGCAGCTCTCGCAGTGGGTGAGCGAAGACGCCGCGACGCTCACGTACTACCCGGTCGCGATGCTCACCGCGAAGTCGAACGGAACCAAGTACTCGCTGCGTGCCGCGAGCGCGGCCGCCTGCGTCGCCACGCACTCGCCCGACTCGTTCTTCGCCTTCAACGACGCGCTCCTGCGCGAGCAGCCGGCCGTCGACTCGGATGGTCTCACCGACTCCGAGCTCGCGGCTCTCGCCATCGCATCGGGATCCGCCTCGCCCAAGGTCGTGCGCGCGTGCATCGAAGACCAGGCGTTCGCGAGCTGGGCGAAGACCGCGACCGATCGGGCGCTGGACGGACTGCCCGACACGGACGGCGTCGCCCTGACCGGCACCCCGATGGTCCTCGTCAACGGCACCCCGTACGTCGGCGCGCTCGATGACCCGCAGGAGTTCGCGCAGTTCGTGCTCACCATCGCGAGCGACGCATACTACGAAGAGTCGCCGACCCCGTCGCCGACGCCCACGCCGTAGTCCCAGCGGGCGCGGTGTGCGCCGGTAGACTGGGCGATCTGCCGACGTGGCGCAATTGGTAGCGCACCCGACTTGTAATCGGGCGGTTACGGGTTCAAGTCCCGTCGTCGGCTCGATGAGCGGCACGATCCGTCGATGAACGACACCTCACCCCCGCGCGTTCCGACGTGGCTGGCGCTTGCCGTCGCCGTGCTGATCGGGCTCCTCACCGCGCTGCAGGCCCGCGTGAACGGCCAGCTGGGCGTCCGGCTCGACGACGGCTTCGTCGCGGCGGCGGTGTCGTTCGGCTCGGGCCTGGTGATCCTGGTAATTCTCTCGACCCTGCTCCCCGCCGGACGGTCGGGCTTCGCCCGACTCGTGGACGGCATGCGCACGCGGTCGATCCCGTGGTGGATGCTGGCCGGCGGCGCCGCCGGCGCCCTCACGGTGGCGACCCAGGGTCTCGCGGTCGGGCTCATCGGCGTCTCGCTGTTCACGGTCGGCGTCGTCGCCGGCCAGACGATCAACGCCCTGGTGCTGGATCGCATCGGGTACGGGCCGGCCGGCATCGTGGCGGTGACGGTCCCGCGGCTGATCGGTGGCGCGATGGTGCTCGTCGCCGTCGCGCTCGGGGTCGCGGGCGGGGGAGTGAGCGGCGTCGCCTGGTGGATGCTGGTGCTCCCCGTGCTCGCGGGCTCCGGTATCGCGTGGCAGCAGGCCACGAACGGGCGGCTGCGCCAGCGGGTGGGGACGCCACTGACGGCGACCCTCGTGAACTTCATCGGCGGCACGGTGCTGCTGGTGATCGCCGCCGGCGTGAGTGTCGCGTTCGCGGGCGCTCCCGAGCCGTTCCCCCTCGAAGCGTGGCTCTACACCGGCGGAGCGATCGGGGTCGTCTACATCTTCTTGTCGGCGGCGATCGTGCAGTACACGGGCGTGCTGCTGCTCGGCCTCGGTGCGGTGGTCGGTCAGCTGCTGACCTCGGTCGCCCTCGACGCCCTGTGGCCGGCGCCCGCGGGTCCCGGACTCGCGCAGGAGGCGACGATGGTCGCCGTCGCGCTGGCCTCGGTGTTCGTCGCGGCGGTGCCGTGGCGGCGGCGCCGGGCAGCCTGAGTCGTCAGCCTTTCTTCGAGGTGGGGCTCGGCATCCGGGACACGTGCTTGCGAGCCTCGACGCCCTTGCGTCGTCCGAGGCGCGAACGAGGCGGCTTGCCCCCGACGTAGAGCCAGCCGAGCAGCTCCTCGTTCTTCGCGAGGCCGTGCGCCTTCGCGACGGCCTTCGCCCGGGTGTAACCGCCGGTTCGCCAGATGACGCCCCATCCGGCTTCGTCCAGCAGCAGGCTCAGCACGTGCGCCACGCCGGACGCCACGGCCTCCTGCTCCCACCGCGGCACCTTGTCGCTCTTGCGGTAGCTGGCGACGACAGCGATCAGCAGCGGGGCGCGCAGCGGTTTCGAAGAGGCGCCCTTGTCGCCTTCGGCCTTGCCGATCGCACGGCCGAGCACGTCACGGTCGCTCCCGCGCAGCTCGATCAGGCGCCACGGCCGCAGCGACGAGTGGTCGGCGACGCGGCCCGCTGCCGACACGAGCGTGAGCAGCTCCGCGTGGGTCGGGGCCTCATCGGTGACCTTCGACCACGAGCGGCGCGCGCGCACCGCATCGAGGGCGCCGGTCACGAGGTCTCTTCGGGCGTGAAGCTCAGCGAGATCGAGTTCATGCAGTACCGGTCGCCGGTCGGGGTGCCGAAGCCGTCGGGGAAGACATGCCCCAGGTGCGAGCCGCAGTTCGCGCAGCGCACCTCGGTGCGCACCATGCCGTGGCTGCTGTCGTCGATCAGCTCCACGGCGTCGGGCCGGACCGACTCGTAGAAGCTCGGCCACCCGCAGTGCGAGTCGAACTTCGTGCCGCTCTGGAACAGCTCGGCGCCGCATGCGGCGCACGCGTACAGCCCGGCTCGGCTCTCATCGAGCAGCTGGCCCGTCCACGGCCGCTCGGTGCCGGCTTCACGAAGCACGGCGTATTCGGCAGGGGTGAGCTCGGCACGCCACTGCTCATCGCTCTTGTCCACGGCGTAGGTCATGGTTCCTCCTCGGGCGGATCGGTCCTCCACCATTCAACCCCAGTGCGACACGCCAGGTCTCGCGGTCGCTGGGTGTTCGCCACGAGAATGGGTCGGTGAGATCGGATGCCGAGGCCCGCGTCGCGCTGCGCTACGGGCGCTTCGCCCGCGAGGAGGCGCCGGGGCGCTCCGAGCTCTATGCGCAGTGGGCGGCCGGTGTCGCTGCGGATGACGAGCTCGTGCGCCTCCTCGCCCGCATCCCCGCGACCCGGCGGCAGCCGCCCCTCGTGTTCGCCGTGACACGTCTGCTGGGGGCACCCGAGGCGCCCTACCGGGAGTGGGCGGCGTGGGTCGCGGCCCACGCCGAAGCGGTGGTCGACGAGGCGTCGCGTCGGTCGCTGCAGACGAACGAGCCGCAGCGGTGCGCGGCGCTCCTTCCCGCGCTCAGCACCGTCGAGGGCCCGATCGCCCTCCTCGAACTCGGGGCGAGTGCCGGGCTGTGCCTCTACCCCGACCGCTACTCGTACCGCTACGGGGGCATCGCGCTCGACCCCGCCGACGGGGTGTCGCGCGTGGTGCTCGAGTGCCGGGTGACGGGCGATCCGCCGCTGCGCATGCCCGCGGTCGTCTGGCGCGCGGGGATCGATCTCACGCCCTTGGACGCGTCGGAGGCCGGTGACCGGGACTTCCTCACCGCGCTGGTATGGCCGGGCGAACGCGGTCGGGCCGAGCGCATCGCCGCGGCGCTCGACATCGCCGCGGCCGATCCGCCGCTGCTGATCGCGGGCGACGCGTCCGACCCCGATGTTCTACAGGCTGCGGCTTCGCTCGCACCGGCCGGAGCGACGCTGGTCGTGACGACGCCCGGTGTCCTCCCGCACATCCCGCGAGCAGGCCGCGAGCGACTGCTCGAGGCGCTGCGCGAGCTCGACGCGGTGTGGATCACGATCGACCCGCCGGGTCTCCATGCGGCGTGGGATCCGCCGGTGGATGCGGAGACGTGGGGCGGCTTCGTGCTCGGTCGGGACACCGCCCCGCTGGCGTCGGTCGACCCGCTGGGCGCATTCGTGGAGTGGCGCGCGGGCAGGGCGGTCGCGCGGGGTTAGCGTGAAGGCGTGCCCTTTGACGAACGCGACCGCGCGATCCTCGACTTCGAAGCGCAATGGCAGCGGCACGCCGGGGCGAAGGAGGAGGCGATCCGCGCGGAACTGGCGCTTTCGCCGGCTCGCTACTATCAGCTGCTCGGTCGTCTGATCGACACCGCTGAGGCGCAGGAGCACGACCCGATGCTCGTCAAGCGCCTCCGGCGGGTGCGTGACGCCCGGCTCGCGTCTCGCGCGGTGACCGCCGCCGGACTGCCGCGATGACGGCGCGCAGCGCGAACGGCGTGCGCTCTCACGGTCGGTAGCATCGTCTCGTGCCGAACTCGACCTTCCCCCGGGATCGCTTCGACGATCTCGCGGATGCCGACCGGATCGGCGCGCACCGTGCCGAGAACCCGCGCATGCGCGGGTGGGTCGTGCTGCTGTGGGCGCTTCTGGCGACCATCGTCCTCGTCGCCGTCGGCATCTTCGGCACGCTCTTGGCATCGGGCCGCATCAACCTGTTCCCCGAGCCGAGCGAGAGCGTGGCACCCGCTCCGCAAGTGACGCCGGTGGTCGACTTCTCGTACGAGGTGGTGATCCTCAACGCCACCCCCGAGCAGGGCCTCGCGACGCAGATGAAGGACGTCGTGGTCGCGGCCGGCTGGTCGGGCGACGACGTGCTGGCGAGCGAAGCAGGTTCTGAGGACTTCGCCGAGACGACGGTGTACTACCTCACGGCTGCGGACGCGCCGGCGGCTGCCGGTCTCGCCGACGTGATCGGCGGCGCGCGCATCGAGCAGAGTGAGGCGTATCAGCCGGCCGACCCCGCGGCCAAGCAGCTCACGGTGGTCATCGGGCTCGACCGCACAGCGGCGGGCCAGACCCCGGCGCCGACCCCCTGACAGCCCCGCACAGGTGCCGGTGTTTCACGCCGGTAAACACTTCGATGCACGCGTGTCAACAGTTCCCGTACGGGCGCTTTCGGCGGTTCGGCGGTCAATACGATGAAGCCTGTCCCACCAGCAACAGGAGATTCGCATGACCCAGGGCACCGTCAAGTGGTTCAACGCCGAGAAGGGCTTCGGCTTCATCACGGTCGCTGACGGCCAGGACGTCTTCGTCCACTACTCGAACATCGACATGTCGGGCTTCCGCGTGCTCGAGGAGGGCCAGACCGTCGAGTTCACCGTCGGATCGGGCCAGAAGGGTCCGCAGGCGGAGGCTGTGCGCGTCGTCTGATCCCGAGCCCCGCTCGGGAGCAGTCTTCCGTGTGCGCTCGGGCGCGCCATGACGCCGTGAGTCGATCCGGCGTGTCGGCGGCTTGCACTCGGTAGGGGCGAGTGCCAGAATGGATTAGCACTCCGGTTCGTTGAGTGCTAATCCATAAGCCCCGTCCTGGGAGGACGAAACACACATGGCAAAGATCATCGCTTTCGATGAGGAGGCCCGTCGTGGTCTCGAGCGCGGCCTGAACATCCTGGCTGACGCCGTCAAGGTGACCCTTGGCCCCCGCGGTCGCAACGTCGTTCTCGAGAAGAAGTGGGGAGCCCCCACGATCACGAACGACGGCGTCTCGATCGCCAAGGAGATCGAACTCGACGACCCGTACGAGAAGATCGGCGCGGAGCTCGTCAAGGAGGTCGCCAAGAAGACCGACGACGTCGCGGGTGACGGCACCACCACCGCCACGGTTCTCGCTCAGGCGCTCGTGCGCGAGGGTCTGCGCAACGTCGCAGCCGGCGCCGACCCCATCTCGCTCAAGAAGGGCATCGAGAAGGCCGTCGCGGCCATCACGACCCAGCTTCTGGCCGACGCCAAGGAGGTCGAGACCAAGGAGGAGATCGCTGCCACGGCTTCCATCTCCGCCGGCGACCCCGAGATCGGCGCGCTGATCGCCGAGGCGATCGACAAGGTCGGCAAGGAGGGCGTCGTCACCGTCGAGGAGTCGCAGACCTTCGGCACCGAGCTCGAGCTCACCGAGGGCATGCGCTTCGACAAGGGCTTCATCAACCCCTACTTCGTCACCGACCCGGAGCGCCAGGAGGCCGTCTTCGAGGACGCCTACATCCTGATCGCCAACCAGAAGATCTCGAACATCAAGGATCTTCTGCCGATCGTCGACAAGGTGATCCAGGACGGCAAGGAGCTCGTCATCATCGCCGAGGACGTCGAGGGCGAGGCGCTTGCGACTCTCGTGCTCAACAAGATCCGCGGCATCTTCAAGTCGGCCGCCGTCAAGGCTCCCGGCTTCGGCGACCGCCGCAAGGCGCAGCTGCAGGACATCGCGATCCTCACGGGTGGACAGGTCATCACCGAGGAGGTCGGTCTCAAGCTCGAGAACGCCACCCTCGACCTGCTCGGCCGTGCGCGCAAGGTCATCATCACCAAGGATGAGACCACGATCGTCGAGGGTGCCGGCGAGGCATCGCTGATCGAGGGTCGTGTGACCCAGATCCGCCGCGAGATCGAGAACACCGACAGCGACTACGACCGCGAGAAGCTCCAGGAGCGCCTCGCGAAGCTCGCCGGTGGCGTCGCCGTCATCAAGGCCGGCGCTGCGACCGAGGTCGAGCTCAAGGAGCGCAAGCACCGCATCGAGGACGCCGTTCGCAACGCGAAGGCCGCCGTCGAAGAGGGCATCGTCGCCGGTGGTGGCGTGGCCCTCATCCAGGCCGGCAAGAAGGTGTTCGCCACCCTCGAGCTGACCGGTGACGAGGCGACCGGTGCGAACATCGTTCGCGTCGCGATCGAGGCGCCGCTGAAGCAGATCGCCCTCAACGCCGGCCTCGAGCCCGGCGTCGTGGCGAACAAGGTCGCCGAGCTCCCCGCGGGTCAGGGCCTCAACGCCGCCACGGGCGAGTACGTCGACATGCTGGCTGCCGGCATCAACGACCCGGTGAAGGTCACCCGCTCGGCGCTGCAGAACGCAGCCTCGATCGCCGGTCTCTTCCTCACCACCGAGGCCGTCGTCGCCGAGAAGCCCGAGCGCGTTTCGGCTCCGGCCGGCGGCGACCCGACGGGTGGCATGGACTTCTGATCTGAAGTCCTGCTTGCTCTGCGCATAGCTGAAACGAAGGGCCCCTCCTCCGGGAGGGGCCCTTCGTCGTTGGGGCACGGACCTCAGCGGAAGAGGCTCGTCGTCGAGAGCTCCGCGTCGGCGTACTGGCGGGCTGCAGCGCCGAGGGCGACGTTGATCCCGGCGAGCGAGTCCTCGACCTGGCGCTGAGTCGCCCGCCACTGATCGACGACGCCGTGGAAGGCGAGCGACGCCGATCCGGTCCACGTGGACTGCATCTGGGTGAGCTGCGCCATCATCGCGTTCGTCTCAGCTTGGATCCGCTCGATCGTGCCGCGGACGGCGGTGGTACTGGCCAGGACGGCGTCGCTGTCGACGGAGAAGACGGCCATGGGGGCTCCTTGGGAACATGCGAGGGGCCGGATGCCGTACCCGCTGATTCCGCCACGTTAGGCGTCGCGTCGACGAGGGCGGCGGCATCCCACCCTCCTGTGGAGGGCGCAATGCGAGAGTGAGGCTGGGGAGGAGGCTCGGACGCTCAGCCCTGGTGGGGGAGCCGCTCGAGCGGCTGGGTCTCCAGCTGCAGGTGGTCGGCGGCATCGACCCCCTGCGCCAGCGGGAACGAGACGCGGAAGGTCGCACCGCCGCCGGGGGTATCGCGCACGGCGACTTCGCCGTGCAGGGCCTCGACGATCGACGCGACGATCGAGAGGCCGAGCCCGGTTCCGCCGGTCTCGCGCGTGCGCGAGGTGTCTGCGCGCCAGAATCGTTGGAAGATCTTCTCCTTGATCTGGTCGGGGATGCCGTCACCGTGGTCGATCACCTCGATCCAGCCCATGCGGGTGAGCGGCTCGACGCCGACCCGCAACTCGATCGGCGAGTCGTCGGCGGTGAAGCGGCGGGCGTTCCCGAGCAGGTTCGTCACCACCTGCCGAATGCGGTTCTCGTCGCCCAGCACGATCGGAGGCGCAGCGCCCGCCCGATCGGCGATCGGTGGACGCGGAGGCACCGGGGAGACCGTCGGCATCTCCTTCGCACCGGTCGCCTTCGCGGCCGGTACGGGGCGCGGCTTGCGGCGCAGCAGCGAGAGCGTCGCGCCGCCGGCGCGGACGATGGCCGACGGGGCGGCAGGGCTGCGTCGCTGGGCCTCGGCTTCGGCGGAGGACCCGGGGGTCGGCGGAGCGTCAAGGATGCCGAGAGTGCCGAGCGTCGTGTCGATCACGGTCACCGGGCGCATGGGTGCGGCGGCGCGCACATCGAGTGCGGCATCGCGGGCGACCGGGCGCAGATCCACGGCGGCGACGACGACGTCGCGACGCTCGTCGAGCCGCGCGAGGGCGAGCAGATCCTCGACGAGGAGACCCATGCGGATCGCCTCCTTCTCGATGCGATCCATCGACTGTGCGACGTCCTCGTCGCCGCTGATCGCGCCCATCCGGTAGAGCTCGGCATACCCGCGGACGGTGACCAGCGGGGTGCGCAGCTCGTGGCTCGCGTCGCCGATGAACCGCCGCATCTGCCGCACCGTCGAATCGCGCTGCGTGATGGCGGCATCCACTCGACCGAGCATCGCGTTGATCGCGGTCTTGAGACGCCCGACCTCGGTCGTCGTCGGCTCGATGTCGGTCATGCGCTGGCTGAAGTCGCCCGCGGCGATCGCCTCGGCGGTGGATTCCACCTGGCCGAGACTGCGGAAGGTGAGTGTCACGAGCAGGCGCGTGAGGAACGCGCCGCCCACGATGATGATGAGGGCAAGGATGCTGTAGATGCCGATGTAGGACGCGACGACGGTGTTGACCGAGGCGAGGGGGAGCGCGACCATCTGGGTGAAGCCCTCGCCCGCGCCGTCGATCTCGTAGTAGTCGACGCTCGCGTGGAAGACGCCGCCGTCCTCGGCCGGGATCGGGAACGGTGTGAGGCCCTGGGTCGCCGTCTCCTGCAGAGTGAACTCGTCGGGGAAGGCGGGAATGCTCTGGCCGTCGCCGCCGGCGCTTGCGCGGAGGGCCCCCGTCGAGTCGTAGATCGCCACGTGATACTGCGTCGTGGGGGCGTCGGGGGTCTGGCGGAAGCTGACGGTGCCGCCCTCGACCTCGATGTCGATGAGCTTGCTGGCGACATCGGTCGGCGCGAGCGCCTCGAGCTGCGCGTCGAGGTTGGCGATCAGGGCGTTGCGCAGGAACGCCAGTGTTCCGATGCCGGCGGCGAGCAGGCCGATGACCAGGAGCGCGACAGTCACCCCGGTGACCTTGGCGCGCAGGCTCGTCCCGCGCCACCACCGGGTGATCGCGTCCGTCTTGTGCGCCAGGTCGACCCCTTCGATCGGGCCGCGGCTACGCGGTCTTGCCGGTCTTCAGCATGTACCCGAATCCGCGCTTGGTCTGGATGAGCGGCTCGGACGAGTGCGGATCGATCTTGCGGCGGAGGTACGAGATGTAGCTCTCGACGATGCCCGCGTCGCCGTTGAAGTCGTACTCCCACACGTGGTCGAGGATCTGCGCCTTCGACAGCACCCGATTCGGGTTGAGCATGAGGTAGCGCAGCAGCTTGAACTCGGTGGGACTGAGGTCGATGCTCACCTCGCCGACGAGGACGTCGTGGGTGTCCTGGTCCATCGTCAGCTCGCCGGCGCGGATCATCGACTCCTCGTCGGCCTGCATCGTTCGGCGCAGGATCGCCTGGATGCGGGCGACGATCTCGTCGAGGCTGAACGGCTTCGTGACGTAGTCGTCGCCGCCGGCGTTGAGGCCGGTGATCTTGTCCTCGGTCTCGTCCTTCGCCGTGAGGAACAGGATCGGCGCGGTGTACCCGGCGCCGCGGAGGCGCTTGGTCACACTGAACCCGTTCATGTCGGGCAGCATCACGTCGAGGATGATCAGGTCGGGTTCCTCTTCGAGGACCGCCGAGATCGTCTGTGCGCCGTTGGAGACGGCCTTCACCTGGAAACCCGCGAACCGGAGGCTCGTGATGAGCAGGTCGCGGATGTTCGGCTCGTCGTCCACGACGAGGATGCGAGGTGCAGTCATGGGTTCATTATGGCGATGGAACCGATGCGGTGTCTGGATATCGCGCGGAGAGGCGGATCAGTCGTCGAGGCAGGCGCGTACGACGCGATCGATCACGGGGCGGATTTCGGCCTCTGGATCGATGGTCACGCGGTGAAGCACCAGCCCGTCGCCGGCGGCCATCAGGGTGCGCACCGCAGCTGCGGGTGACGGCACGCCGATGCCCGCCAGGAGCGCTGTCGTCCACTCGACGTAGATCGCACGCTGCTGAAGCAGCGGGGCGAGGAGCTCGGGGGAGTGCGATCCCTCGAGGAAGAGCGCGTAGCGGGCTCGCGTGCGCGTCGCGAAGGGTCCGGTCTGCACGGCGATCAGGGCGCTGAGCGCGTCGATGAACTGCTCGGGGGTCTCGATCGCCGGCGCGTCGCCGCCCGCCATGTCGGCGCGTTCGCTTTCGGCCATCCACGCCACGAGCCCCGTGACGAGCGCATCGCGCGTGCGGAACCAGTTCGACGTCGAGCCCTTGGGGAGTCCGGCTCGCTCGTCGACGCGGGCGTGGGTGAGGGAGCGGATGCCCTCCTCGCCGACCAGCGCGAGCGCGGCGTCGAGGGCGCGGTCTCTCGTTGAAGCCATGGTTCGACCCTAGGCGCTGACCGGCGCCAAGCGCCGCGCCGCCGCGGGTCCTACGTCAAGCCCGCGATTCGGGCGCCGAGGGCGTCTCCGGTCCGCGCCGGCAGCAGGGCGTTCATGGCGATGATCGCGTGCGCGGGTCCTCCCACGGGATAGCGTGCCCGCGGGCGGCGTGCCGTGAGAGCGCGCTCGACGGTCCGGGCGACGGCGTCCGGCGGTGTCGTGACGGACCCGAAACGACTGATGTTGCGACGCAGTCCGGCGACATGGAGCGCGTAAAGGTCGTGGTTGCGCGGTGACAGACGCGCCTCCATGTCATCGATCATCGTCTCGACCTCGCGCCAGGCTTCGGTGTCGGTCGGGCCGGGCTCGACGACCGAGACGGGAATGCTCCACGGCCGTAGCTCCACCCGGAGAGCGTCGGCGATCGCCTCCACAGCGAACTTCGAGGAGCAGTAAGCGCCCTCCATGGGCACGACCGACCGGCCGCCGGTCGAGGAGATGAAGACGATCCGTCCCGCTGCGCTGCGCAGCTTCGGGAGCGCGGCTTGGGTGACGGCTACCTGGCCGACGAGGTTGACGTCGAACTGGCGCCGCAGATCTGCGATGGAGATCCCCTCGATGGGGCCGAGCACGGCGTAGGCGGCGTTGTTGATCAAGGCCTCGAGTCGGTCAGGCAGGACGTCGGCAAGTGCGTCGAGGTGCGCCTGGTCGGTGATGTCGAGCTGGATCGGAATGATCTGGCCCCCTGCTTCGGTGGGGCGCTGCCGGCCGACTTCTTCGCGAACCCCTGCGAAGACGGTCCAGCCCGCACCGGCGAGCCTTTCGGCGATCGCTCTCCCGATGCCGCGCCGTGCTCCTGTGACAAGTGCTGTCGGCATGGATCTCACCCTTCGCCCGGGTCTTCGGCGCTGGAGGCGCTACTACTGACGTAGTGTACGCAGACTACTTTTGTAGTACAAGCCCTCTCGCGCACGGCCGAGTGCACGACTTGGCGCCGAGCGCACGGCTTCACGACGCCGGTAAGCCGTGCACTCGCGGGTAAGCCGTGCACTCGCGCAACGGAGGTGGGATGCCGGGGCGAGGAGCGCGTCAGGCGGCTATGCCGTCGGCATCCAAGATCGTGTAGGCGTAGCCCTGCTCGGCGAGGAAGCGCTGGCGGTTCTGCGCGAAGTCCTGGTCGACGGTGTCACGGGCGATGAGCGTGTAGAAGCTGGCGGTGTTGCCGGACTCCTTGGGGCGGAGGAGCCGCCCGAGGCGCTGGGCTTCTTCCTGGCGCGAGCCGAACGAGCCCGACACCTGGATCGCGACCGAGGCCTCGGGCAGGTCGATCGAGAAGTTCGCGACCTTCGAGACCACCAGCAGCGAGATCTCGCCCACGCGGAAGGCCTGGTAGAGCTGTTCGCGCTCGTCGACGGGCGTTGCACCGGTGATCTTCGGCGCGCCGAGCGCCTCGGCGAGCACATCGATCTGGTCGAGGTACTGGCCGATCACGAGGATCCGCTCGCCGGCGTGCCGGTCGACCAGGCGCCGGACGACGCCGATCTTCGCGGGTGCTGTCGCGGCCAGGCGATAGCGCTCGTCGTCGGCGGCAGCCGCATACTCGAGGCGATCGCCGGCGGGAAGATCGACGCGCACCTCGTAGCAGACCGCGGGAGAGATGAAGCCCTGGGCCTCGATCTCCTTCCACGGCGCGTCGAAGCGCTTGGGACCGATGAGGCTGAACACGTCGCCCTCGCGACCGTCCTCGCGCACGAGCGTGGCGGTGAGGCCGAGCCGGCGGCGGGCCTGCAGATCGGCGGTGAGCTTGAACACGGGCGCCGGCAGCAGGTGCACCTCGTCGTACACGATGAGGCCCCAGTCGAGGGCGTCGAGGAGCGCCAGGTGTGCGTACTGTCCCTTCCGCTTGGCGGTGAGGATCTGGTACGTCGCGATCGTGACGGGCCTGACCTCTTTGGCCTGGCCCGAGTACTCGCCGATCTCCTCGGGGGTGAGCGAGGTGCGCTTGAGCAGCTCGTCGCGCCACTGCCGGGCGCTCACGGTGTTCGTCACGAGGATGAGGGTCGTCGTCTTCGTCTCGGCCATCGCACCCGCGCCGACGAGTGTCTTGCCGGCGCCGCAGGGGAGCACGACGACTCCCGAGCCGCCGTCGGTGAAGATGTCCACCGCCTGGCGCTGGTACGGGCGCAGATGCCAGTCGCCTTCGGCGAGATCGATCGGATGCGGGGTGCCCGGCGTATAGCCGGCGAGATCCTCGGCTGGCCAGCCGATCTTCAGCAGCTCCTGCTTGATGTGCCCGCGGGCCCACGCGTCGACGACATAGGTGTCGGCGGCGGGGTGGCCGATCAGCAGCGGCTGGATGCGCTTGTTCTTGGACACCTCGGTGAGCACGGCGGCATCCGTCGATCGCAGCACGAGCACCTGCTCGCCGTCGCCCGCGACGTCTGCGCGCTCGATGACGAGGCGCCCATAGCGCCCGACGGTCTCGCGGATGTCGATCGACACCGACGGGGGCACCGGGAACCGGGTCCAGCGCTCGAGGGTCGACAGCATGTCCTCGGCGTCGTGACCGGCGGCCCGCGCATTCCAGAGTCCGAGGCGGGTGATGCGGTACGTGTGGATGTGCTCGGGTGCGCGTTCGAGCTCGGCGAAGATGGCGAGCTCGTGCCGCGCGCTCTCGGCATCGGGATGCGCCACTTCGAGCAGCACCGTCCGATCGCTCTGCACGATGAGGGGTCCGTCAGCCATAACGTTCGAGTCTACCGGGGAGGCGGTGCGGAGCGGGCGCGCCAGGCGCGGATCAGGGGGCCCGGACGCTCACGATGCTCGACACGGGGAGCGTCCGCTCGATGTCGGCCGCGCGATCCCGGCCGCGCAGGCGCCCACCGCCCAGACCCGACGCCTCGAGGGTGAAGGCGCGCTCGCCGCCGTCGGGCATGCGCACGACCACGACGATCTCGGCGCGAGCGCGCACCGCGAGTTCGAGTTCGCGATCGAGCCAGCCCTCCTCACCCTCGGTGCCGTGTCCGGCGCGGAGCACGGCGACCAGGCGCGCGTACGCGGCGGTGAGGACGTCGGAATCGACCGGGGCGGCGCCCGCTGCTCGGCGGTGCAGCGGTTCGGCGGTGCCGAGGGCGTCGAGTGCGACCACCGGATACCGCGCGTCGGCAAGCGACCAGTAGACCGCATCGCGCACGACCCGCGATACGAGAGCGCTGCCGTCGCGCACGAGCCCGAGAGAGCGGAGCGCCTGATCGACGGCGATCGCGTCGAGGAGGGCCGGGTCGCGGCTGTCGACGCGGGTGCGGCCGGACGCGTCGTCGGCGCGCACGCGCACGAGTCCGTGGCGCGCCGCGGTGCTCTCGATGAGGTACTCCAACGGCTGCGGGATGCCGGTGAGCGACAGACCGCCGAGGAAGGCGCGGATCGAATCCGCCGTCTCGCCCTCGGTCATCCCCGCGCCGATCGACCCCGCCGTGAAGCGATAGGTCGATGCCTGCGCGCGCGATTCGCGGAGGGCCATGCCGCGCAGGCATCGACCTATCGCTTCACGGCGGGGTCGATCGGCGCGGGGA
>NZ_SCMR01000024.1 GCF_005502885.1 Microbacterium sp. 2FI | reverse complement strand
GCAACATCCCGCGTCCGCAGGCCCCGCGTCCCGGTGCCCCCCGTCCCGGCGCCCCGCGTCCGGGCGGTGCGGGTCGTCCCGGCGGCGCCGGTCGTCCCGGTGCCCCGTTCCAGCAGCGTCCCGGCGGCCCCGGTCGTCCGGGCGGCGCAGGCGGCGGCTTCCAGCGCCCCGGCGCTCCCGGTGCCGGTGCTCCGGCCGGCGGCTTCGCCGGTCGTCCCGGTGGCGGCGGCGGTCGCGGCCGTGGTCCCGGCGGCGGCACGGCAGGTGCCTTCGGCAAGGGCGGCGGCAAGTCCAAGCAGCGGAAGTCCCGTCGGGCGAAGCGTCAAGAGTTCGAGATGCGGTCGGCACCGATCGTCGGTGGCGTCAACGTCCAGAAGGGCAGCGGCGAGATCATCCGCATGCGCCGCGGCGCATCGATCGCCGACTTCGCCGACAAGATCGAGGCCATCGCCGGCTACACGGTGCAGCCCGGCACGCTCGTGACGATCCTCTTCAACCTCGGCGAGATGGCGACTGCCACCGAGTCGCTGGACGAGGCGACGTTCGAGGTGCTCGGCGCCGAGCTCGGCTACAAGATCCAGATGGTCTCGCCCGAGGACGAAGACAAGGAGCTCCTCGAGGGCTTCGGTCTCGATCTCGACGCCGAGCTCGAGAACGAGGACGAGGACGATCTCGAGATCCGTCCGCCGGTCGTGACCGTCATGGGCCACGTCGACCACGGTAAGACCCGCCTGCTCGACGCCATCCGTCAGACCAACGTGGTCGCGGGCGAGGCCGGCGGCATCACGCAGCACATCGGTGCGTACCAGGTCTGGACCGAGCACGACGGCATCGAGCGCGCGATCACCTTCATCGACACCCCCGGTCACGAGGCGTTCACCGCCATGCGTGCCCGTGGTGCGCAGGTGACCGACATCGCGATCCTCGTGGTCGCCGCCGACGACGGCATCATGCCGCAGACGGTGGAGGCGCTCAACCACGCCCAGGCGGCCGGTGTGCCGATCGTGGTCGCGGTGAACAAGGTCGACAAGCCCGACGCCAACCCGGCCAAGGTGCGCCAGCAGCTCACCGAGTACGGCCTGGTCGCCGAGGAGTACGGCGGCGAGGTTCAGTTCGTCGACGTCTCGGCTCGTGCCGGCACCGGCATCCAGGAGCTCCTCGACGCGGTCCTGCTGACCGCCGACGCCGGGCTCGACCTCACGGCGAACCCGAACAAGGCCGCCCGCGGTGTCGCGATCGAAGCGAAGCTCGACAAGGGCCGCGGCTCGGTCGCCACGGTGCTCATCCAGTCCGGAACGCTGCGCGTCGGCGACGCGATCGTGGCCGGCACGGCCTACGGCCGCGTGCGCGCCATGGCGGACGAGAACGGCGACGCCGTGCTCGAGGCCTGGCCGTCGCGTCCCGTGCAGGTGCAAGGTCTGAACTCGGTGCCCCGCGCCGGTGACACGTTCATCGTGACCGACGAGGACCGCCTGGCCCGCCAGATCGCCGAGAAGCGTGAAGCGGCCGAGCGCAACGCCCAGCTGGCCAAGGCCCGCAAGCGCATCTCGCTCGAGGACTTCACCCGCGCTCTCGAAGAGGGCAAGGTCGAATCGCTCAACCTCATCATCAAGGGTGACGTCTCGGGTGCCGTCGAGGCGCTCGAAGAGTCGCTCCTCAAGATCGAGGTCGACGACTCGGTGCAGCTGCGCATCATCCACCGCGGTGTTGGTGCGATCACCGAGTCCGACGTGAACCTGGCGACGATCGACAACGCGATCATCATCGGCTTCAACGTGCGTCCCGACACGAAGGCCCGCGAGCGGGCATCGCGCGAAGGCGTCGACACCCGGTTCTACTCCGTCATCTACAACGCGATCGACGATGTGGAGCAGTCGCTCAAGGGCCTGCTCAAGCCGGAGTACGAAGAGATCCAGTCGGGTGTGGCCGAGATCCGCGAGGTGTTCCGCTCCTCGAAGTTCGGCAACATCGCCGGTGTCATCGTCCGCTCGGGCACGATCACGCGAAACGCCAAGGCGCGGGTCATCCGCGACGGCGTCGTGCTGGCCGATGGCCTGGCCATCGAGTCGCTGCGCCGCTTCAAGGACGACGTCACCGAGGTTCGCACGGACTACGAGGCCGGTATCGGACTCGGCAAGTTCAACGACATCCAGATCGGCGACGAGATCGAGACCACGGAGCTGGTCGAGAAGCCTCGAGGCTGATCACACAGCGGGGGATGCCTTCGGGCGTCCCCCGCTTTCCGTACCACCAGGGAGAGAAATGGCCGGCGAACGTCAAGCCAGAGTTGCGGACCGCATTCGCGTCGTCCTCGCAGAGCGTCTCGAGAAGGGGCTGCGCGACCCGCGCCTCGGCTTCGTGACCATCACCGACGTCAAGGTGACCGGAGACCTCCAGCACGCCTCCGTCTTCTACACGGTCATGGGCGACGAGGCGCTGCGGGCCGACACCGCCGCGGCGCTGAAATCGGCGACCGGGATGCTGCGCAGCGAGGTCGGCAAGCACCTCAACACGCGGCTCACGCCGTCGCTGGAGTTCTTCCTCGACGCGATCCCCGAGAACGCCGACCACATCGCGGCGCTCCTGCGTGAAGCGCGCGAGCGCGACGCGGCCGTGGCGGGCCTCGCTTCGACGGCGACGTATGCCGGCGACGCCGACCCGTACGTCAAGCCGCGCGAGTTCGATGAGGACGAGGTCGACGAGGCAGAAGAAGAGGCTGCCGCCGACGAGGACGACAAGGCCTGATCGCTCAGCCCGGCAGGCGGAGCATGCCCGCCGTCGCCTCGGCGAGCCCGTCGGCGATCAGCGAGTCGATCGCGCGATCGCGCTGCCGTGCATCGGGCCAGTCGGCGATGACCTCGTCGAGCGCCACGGGCGCGGGCGCGGCATCCCGCAGCATCCGCAGCACGGCGCCCCGCGCCTGACGATCGCTGCCCTCGTAGCGCGCCTGCTTGGGCCGGTCGTCGCCCGTGTCGGGAAAGTCCGCCGCGCGCCAGGCGCAGAGTGCGGCGAGCGGACACGCGTCGCAGCGCGGTGCGCGGGCCGTGCACACCGTAGCGCCGAGCTCCATCGCGGCGGCGTTGACGATCGCGGACTCGTCGACGGCGGCCGGCAGGATCCGCTCCATCGCGGCGAGATCGCGCTGGGATGCCGCACCGGGCTGCGAGCGGCCGTCGACGACCCGTGCCAGCACCCGTCGCGTGTTGGTGTCGACGACCGGATGCCGGTCGCCGTAGGCGAACACGGCCACGGCGCGCGCGGTGTAGTCGCCGATGCCGCTGAGGGCGAGGAGGGCTTCCACATCGCGCGGCACGATGCCGCCGTGACGGTCGCGGATCTCGACGGCTGCACGATGCAGCCAGAGCGCGCGGCGGGGGTAGCCCAGGTTCGCCCACTGGCGCACGGCTTCGGCGGGTGCCTCCGCCGCCAGTGCGGCGGGGGTGGGCCAACGGGCCAGCCAGGCCTCGAGGTGGGGTATCACCCGGTTCACGGGCGTCTGCTGCAGCATGAACTCGCTGACGAGCACGCCCCACGCGCCGAACTCCGGATGCCGCCACGGCAGATCGCGCGCGTTCTCGGGGTACCACCCGATGAGTGGCGAAGCGAGATCGGGCATGCGATTCAGCCTAAGCGGCGGCGCGTATGGCGGCCGCGCCGACTCTAGGCTGGAACCATGCGACTGCCGATCACACCCGCCACGACGCTCGTGCGGGGGCTGCGCGACGAGGTGCGTCGCCGATACCGCGGCGGCCGCATCCTCATCGCCGTCGACGGGATCGACGGAGCAGGCAAGACGACGTTCGCCGACACCCTGGCGCAGGTCTTCGCCGAGGACGGGATCGCCGCCTTCCGTGCCTCGATCGACGGCTTCCACCGTCCGCGCGCCGAGCGGTACGTGCGGGGCCGCACGAGCCCCGAAGGGTTCTACCGCGACTCCTACGACTATTCGACGTTCCGCCGGGTGCTCGTGGACCCGTTCCTCGACGGCGCCCAGACGGGAGCGACGACCGGGTTCCAGCTCGCCGCCTTCGACGTCTCACGCGACGCGCCGGTCGAATCCGAATGGGTCGCCGCCCCCAAGGATGCGGTGCTGATCGTCGACGGCATCTTCCTGCACCGGCAGGAGCTGCGGGGACTGTGGCACTGGTCGGTGTGGCTCGACGTCCCCGACGATGTCGCAACGGCTCGCATGGCCGAACGCGACGGGAGTGATCCCGATCCGGCGGCTGCATCGAATGCGCGCTACCGGCTCGGTCAGCAGCTGTACCTGCGCGACGCGAAGCCGCGGTCTGCGGCATCCGTCATCGTCGACAACACCGATCTCGCACACCCGCGCCGCGTCTACGAGGACTTCTGCTGATGCCTGAACGCACCGACCGACCGCGCCCGGCAGCCGGCATCCTCCTCGTCGACAAGCCCGGCGGCATGACGTCGCACGACGTCGTCGCGCGCGCCCGCCGCGCGCTCGGCACGCGCAAGATCGGCCACGCCGGCACGCTCGACCCGATGGCCACCGGCCTCCTCGTCCTCGGCGTCGAGGGTGCCACGAGACTCCTCACCTTCATCGTCGGACTCGACAAGACCTACGAGGCGACGATCCGGCTCGGGGTCGCGACCGACACCGACGACGCCGACGGCACGGCGATCTCGACGACGGATGCCGCATCTCTCGACTCCGCCGCCATCGCCCAGGCCATAGAGCCGCTCCGGGGCCGCATCTCGCAGGTGCCGAGCACATACTCCGCCATCAAGGTCGACGGCAAGCGCGCGTACGACCTCGCCCGTTCCGGGGCCGAGGTCGAGCTCAAGGCACGCGAGGTGACGGTCACTCGCTTCGACGTCGTCGCAGAACGGCGGTCTGCGGCCGAGACGGGCGCCGACGGCGTGATCGACCTCGACGTGGTCGTCGACTGCTCGAGCGGCACATACATCCGAGCGCTCGCGCGCGACCTCGGCGCGGCGCTCGGGGTGGGCGGCCACCTGACGGCGCTGCGGCGCACGCGGATCGGCCCGTTCGCGGCGACGGATGCCGCGAACGCCGACGCGATCGGCGAGGCGCCGCTCGCCGCGCCCGGCGACGTGGCGGCCGCCGTCCTCGGCCGCATCGACGTGACGGCGGAGGAGGCCCGCGATCTGCGGCACGGCAAGAGGCTCACCGGCGCTGCCGTGCGCCTGCCCGCGAACCCCGCCGCGGCGATCGATCCCGACGGCGTGCTCGTCGGGGTCGTCGAGCGCCGAGGCGATGACATCAAGAGCGCGATGAACATGCCCGAGGAGGCATCGGCGTGATCCTGTGGTTCACGATCACCCAGGTCGCGGTTGCCGTGGTCGTGGGTCTGTTCTGCGTGATCGCGGGTCTCGCGGGGCGTCGGCCGAGCGATCTCACGGTCGGCGGGATGGCGCTGATCGAACTGCTGCTGATCGCCCAGATCGTCGTGGCGATCATCGCGCCGCTCGCGGGCAATGCTCCGACCGGCAGTGCGCTGGAGTTCTGGGTGTATCTGATCTCGGCGGCGCTCCTGCCGATCGCCGCCGTCGGCTGGGCGCTCGTCGAACGGAGCCGCTGGAGCACCGTGATCATGGGGATCGCGGCACTCGCGGTCGCCGTCATGGTGTGGCGCATGCACGCGATCTGGACGATCCAGATCGCGTGACGGCACGTGCTGCGGCGCTGCTCGGGCCGCGGGCGGCGCCGCGGGCGCGGCATCCGATCTAAGCTTGACGGGTCATGTCGTCGCCCGCCCGCCCCCGCATGACCGGCATCGGTCGCGTCCTCGTCATCGTGTACGCGATCATGGCGCTCGCCGCCACCGGTCGCTCGTTCGTCCAGATCGTCCAGGACTACGACGAGGCGCCGCTCGCGTATACGCTCTCGGCCCTCGCTGCCGTCGTGTACATCGTCGCGACCCTCGCCCTGGTCTTCGCCGGGTCGCGCACCTGGTACCGGGTGGCGTGGATCGCGATCGTCTTCGAACTCGTCGGCGTGCTCGTCATCGGCACGCTCACCTTCGTGCTGCCCGACCTCTTCGCCCACGCCACGGTGTGGTCGTGGTTCGGTATGGGATATCTCTTCGTGCCGCTCGTGCTGCCGTTCTTCGGCATCTGGTGGCTGCGCACGCACCGCCCGGCCGACCAGGTCGTGGAGGCGTCGGCGCCGGCGGTGGCGTCGTGATCGTCTTCCGCTCGCCCGACGAGGTTCCCGACGGTTTCGGCCCGTCGATCGTCGCCATCGGCAAGTTCGACGGCGTGCACACCGGCCACCGCGCGGTCATCGACCGCGCCCGGGTCGATGCGGTCGAGTCCGACGCCCGCGTGGTCGCCGTGACCTTCGATCGCAACCCCCTGGCACTGCTGCGACCGGATCTCTGCCCCGAGAGCCTCATCGGCGTCGGGCAGAAGCTGCAGCTGCTGGCCGAGACCGGCGTCGATGCGACGCTGCTGCTCACCTTCGATCGCGCCCTGGCGGATCTGCCGGCACGCGAGTTCGTCGAGCACGTCCTCGTCGGCGCCCTCGACGTGCGCATCTTGCTCGTCGGCCGCGACTTCCGCTTCGGTCGTGGGGGAGCAGGCGACCCCGAACTGCTGCGCGAACTCGGGCGCGAATTCGGATTCGACGTCGACGTCGTCGACGACGTGCGCTCGATGGATGCCGGACGCCGCGTCTCCTCGACGTGGGTGCGCGAGGCACTGGCCGCCGGCGACGTCGAAACCGCATCGCGCATCCTCGGCCGACCCCACGCGGTGCGGGGCGAGGTCGTACACGGGCTCAAGCGCGGTCGCGAGCTGGGCTTCCCGACGGCGAACCTCTCGGCCGACCTCGAGGGCTTCGTGCCGGCTGAAGGCGTCTATGCGGGCTGGCTCGTCGACGAGGGCTCGCAGGACGCCGGTCGCCACGGCGACCCCCGGCGCAGCATCCGCTATCCCGCCGCCATCAGCATCGGCACCAACCCGACGTTCGACGATGTCGAGCATCGTCAGGTCGAGGCCTACGTGCTGGATGAGACCGACCTCGACCTGTACGGCCACATCGTCGAGGTGCAGTTCACCGCGCGGATCCGCGAGATGACGGCGTTCGCCGGCATCGAGGCGCTCGTCGTGCAGATC
This sequence comes from Microbacterium sp. 2FI, assembly GCF_005502885.1. Taxonomy (GTDB): domain Bacteria; phylum Actinomycetota; class Actinomycetes; order Actinomycetales; family Microbacteriaceae; genus Microbacterium. The sequence continues at coordinate 53,926 of NZ_SCMR01000024.1, read as the reverse complement.
GCCGACGATGTCGAGCGCGTGCGCGCGGCGCTGACCTGAATCGCGCCCTCGCACCGTAGACCCGTACACCCCCGCGCGCCTACGATCGAGGCGTGCAGGCCCTCGACCTCGTCATCGCCGCCGTGGCGGCCGCGTCCAACTCCGTCAACCTGTGGGGCGCGCTCGGATGCGCCGTCGCCTACTCGGCTTCTCTTCTGGCGACCCTCGACGCCTTCGCCGACCTGATCCTGGCGAGAGGTGACTCGCCCGCGGGCGGACTGACGGCCGGGGTAGGCTTGAAGTTCGCATCGAAGCTCGCGGCCGCCGCGATCGCAGTGATCGCCGCCGGGATCGTGCTGGCGCTCGACGACAACTGGTTCGCGTTCGCCTCACTCACGATCGCCTTCGTGGTAGTGGTCGGAATCGGCGTCCTCGTGCTGATGCGTCACTCCGGCGTGTTCCGCGCGCATATGACAAAGGGAGAACAATGAGCCGAACCGATGTGCAGACGCTCCCCGAGCGCGCCGTCGAACTCCTCGGCGGCGAGCCCGACGACACGACGCTGCGTCGCTATCTGCACGGACTCCCCGGCGTCGACGCCGTGGGGCTCGAGCAGCGCGCGGCCTCGCTCGGCACGCGATCGATCAAGACGACGTCCAAGGCATGGGCGCTCGACAAGATCATCGACCTCATCGACCTCACGACGCTCGAGGGTGCCGACACCCCCGGCAAGGTGCGCTCGCTCGTCGCGAAGGCGCTGAATCCGGATGCCTCCGACCCGTCGTGCCCGCGCGTGGCCGCGGTGTGCGTCTACGGCGACATGGTGCCCTACGCCGTGGAGGCGCTCGGCAGCGCCCACGGCGACCCCGATGACGGCGGCGTGAGCGTGGCCGCCGTGGCGACCGCGTTCCCGAGCGGGCGCGCCTCGCTCGAGATCAAGCTGGCCGACACGGCGGAGGCGGTGGCGCACGGCGCCGACGAGATCGACATGGTGATCGACCGCGGGGCGTTCCTCGCGGGTCGCTACGGGCTCGTCTTCGACCAGATCGCGCGCGTCAAGCAGGCGTGCCGTCGGGAAGACGGCACGTACGCCTCTCTCAAGGTGATCCTCGAGACGGGCGAACTCACGACCTACGACAACGTCAAGCGCGCGTCGTGGCTGTCGATCCTCGCCGGCGGCGACTTCATCAAGACCTCCACGGGCAAGGTGCAGCCGGCGGCGACGCTGCCGGTCACCCTCCTCATGCTCGAGGTCGTGCGCGACTGGCACCGGGCCACCGGCGAGAAGGTCGGCGTGAAGCCCGCGGGCGGCATCCGCACCTCGAAGGACGCCATCAAGTACCTCGTCACGGTCGCGGAGACGGTGGGCGAGGAGTGGCTGCAGCCGCACCTGTTCCGCTACGGCGCGTCGAGCCTGCTCAACGACGTGCTGCTGCAGCGCCAGAAGCTGAAGACCGGCCACTACACCGGCACCGACTACGTCACGATCGACTAGGACCGACATGAGTTTCCTCGAGTACGCCCCCGCACCCGAATCGCGGGCGATCCTGAACCTGCGCGACGAGTACGGGCTCTTCATCGACGGTGAGTTCCGTGCCGGCAGCGGTGAAAGCTTCGCCACGATCTCGCCGGCCGACGAGAAGCACATCGCCACGATCGCCGCCGCGAGCGAGGCCGATGTCGACGCCGCCGTCGCCGCAGCCCGCCGCGCGTACGACAAGACCTGGTCGAAGATGTCGGGGCGCGACCGCGGCAAATACCTGTTTCGCATCGCGCGCCTCGTGCAGGAGCGCGCTCGCGAGCTCGCCGTCGCCGAGAGCCTCGACAACGGCAAGCCCATCAAGGAGAGCCGCGACGTCGACGTGCCCCTGGTGGCCGCCTGGTTCTTCTACTACGCCGGCTGGGCCGACAAGCTCGACTACGCCGGCCTCGGTGCCGACCCGCGCTCGCTCGGGGTCGCCGGCCAGGTGATCCCGTGGAACTTCCCGCTGCTCATGCTCGCGTGGAAGATCGCGCCCGCGCTGGCGGCCGGCAACACGGTCGTCATCAAGCCCGCCGAGACGACGCCGCTGTCGGCGCTCATCTTCGCCGAGATCCTGCAGCAGGCCGACCTCCCGCCGGGCGTCGTGAACATCATCACGGGAGCCGGGGCGACCGGGTCGGCGCTCGTGCGGCATCCCGATGTCAACAAGGTGGCCTTCACCGGCTCGACCGGCGTCGGCCGTGAGATCGCGAAGGCGGTCGCGGGGTCGGGCAAGAGCCTCACCCTCGAGCTCGGCGGCAAGGCCGCCAACATCGTGTTCGAGGACGCGCCGATCGACCAGGCCATCGAGGGCATCGTCAACGGCATCTTCTTCAACCAGGGGCACGTCTGCTGCGCCGGCAGCCGTCTGCTCGTGCAGGAGTCGATCCACGACGAGGTCGTCGAGCGCCTGAAGTCCCGCCTGTCGACGCTTCGCCTGGGCGACCCGCTCGACAAGAACACCGACATCGGCGCGATCAACTCGCGCGCGCAGCTCGACCGCATCCGCGAACTCAGCCAGATCGGCGAGGACGAGGGCGCCGAGCGCTGGAGCGCGCCGTGCGTGATCCCCGAGAACGGGTTCTGGTTCGCCCCGACGATCTTCACGAACGTGCAGGCGAGCCATCGCATCGCTCGCGACGAGATCTTCGGGCCGGTGCTCTCGGTGCTCACCTTCCGCACGCCCGGTGAGGCCATCGAGAAGGCCAACAACACGCCCTACGGCCTGTCGGCGGGCATCTGGACAGACAAGGGATCGCGCATCCTCGCGGTCGCCGATCGACTGCGCGCCGGCGTCATCTGGGCGAACACCTTCAACCGCTTCGACCCGGCGAGCCCGTTCGGCGGCTACAAGGAGTCGGGCTACGGCCGTGAGGGCGGCAGGCACGGCCTGGCCGCGTACTTGAAGGGGGCAGCATGAGCAAGCGACTGAGCGTGCCGAAGACGTACAAGCTCTTCATCGGCGGCAAGTTCCCCCGCACCGAGTCGGGGCGCACCTACGAGGTGCTCTCGGCCAAGGGCGATTTCCTCGCCAATGCGGCCCTCGCCTCCCGCAAGGACGCCCGCGACGCCGTCACCGCGGCTCGTGGCGCCGTCAAGGGCTGGGCGGGAGCGACCGCGTACAACCGCGGCCAGGTGCTGTACCGCGTCGCCGAGATCCTCGAGGGCCGTCGCGCCCAGTTCGTCGACGAGATCGTGCAGCAGACGGGTGTGTCGGCATCCGTCGCCGGCGCCGAGGTCGACGAGGCGATCGATCGCTGGGTCTGGTACGCGGGCTGGTGCGACAAGTTCGGCCAGGTCGCCGGCAACGGCAACCCCGTCGCGGGTCCGTACTTCAACATCTCGGTGCCCGAGCCCACCGGCGTCGTCGGCGTCATCGCGCCGCAGGACACCGCGCTCGTGGGTCTCGTGTCGGCGATCGCGCCCGCGCTCGTGACCGGCAACGCGGTCGTCGTCGTCGCCTCGGAGCGCTTCCCGCTGTCTGCGATCAGCCTCGCCGAGGTCCTGGCGACCAGCGACGTTCCCGGAGGAGTCGTCAACGTCCTCACCGGTTCGCCCGCCGAGCTCGCACCCTGGATCGCCTCGCACCCCGACGTGCACGCCCTCGACCTCGTCGGTGCCGGCGAACTGGACTGGATCGACCTGCAGATCGCGGCGGCCGAGACGCTCACGCGCGTGTTGCTGCCGGAGGAGGGGACGGATGCCGCGGCCCCCAGCCTCGCGCGCATCGCGGCGTTCACCGAGACGAAGACGATCTGGCACACGAAGAGCCTCGTGTAGCCAACTGGTCAGGCGAGTTCGAGCCCGCCCCACTCGCCGGGTTCGGTGAGCTCGCCGTAGCTGAGTTCGACTCCGGATGCCGAGATCGATGCCACGCACGCCAGGAGCGACAGGGTCGGATAGCCGTGCGGGCGGTTGTCGCGGATGATCGCGCGGTCGTCGGTGCTCTCGAGCGCCGCCGAGCGCTCGAGCACCTCGACCCACGGCATCCACCACCGTTCGCCGTCTGCCGGCGGCGCGTCGCGGAAGTCGCCGAGCCATCGCGCGATGCGTGGCGTCGCAGGATCGTCGACGTCGTCGTGCGCGATCATGTGGGTACCCGGCTCGAGGTCGACCGAGCGCAGCGCGTCGCCGTCCCACGTGAGCACGCGGGCGGCCGTGCCCTGCACCTCGAGCAGGTTGAAGCCGTGCGTGGAAGGGGACCCTGCGGGGGAGTGGCCGGCGACCGAGTCGAGCACGAGGCCGCCGCGTGAGACCAGCTCCGACTCCGGTCGTTCTGACACGTCGGCGCGATTGAGGAGCACGGCGAACCTGCCGGCCCCGGGATCCGCCGCGAGCCACGCGCCACCTGCGCGCACGTCGCGCACACCCACCACTCCGTCATGCGCCTCGGGCCACCAGCGACCGAGCGGATTCCACGGTCGTGCGGGGTCTTCGTCGCGGATCGCGAGGACGAGCGTCGGCTCTTCCGGCGTTGCGGGGACGCGGATCACGACGGTGCACATCGATGCGCTCTCCTTCCTGCGGGGTCGGGTCGTGCCAAGATCGGATGGTGTTCGTCGTGGTGGGAGTCTCGGGCGGGATCGCCGCCTACAAGTCGGTGCATCTGGTGCGCCTCCTCGTCAAGGCCGGTCACGACGTCCATGTCGTCCCGACCGCGGATGCCGTGCGCTTCGTCGGCCTGCCGACGTGGGAGGCGATCAGCCGCAATCCGGTGACGACCTCGGTCCACGACGACGTCGCCCGCGTGCGACACGTCTCACTCGGCCAGTCCGCGGACCTCGTCATCGTGGCGCCGGCAACCGCCAACACCCTCGCGAAGATGGCCACCGGCCTCGCCGACGATCTCCTCGGGACGACCCTACTCGCCACCACGGCACCGGTCGTGGTGGCACCCGCGATGCACACCGAGATGTGGCGGCATCCCGCGACGGTGCACAACGTGGCCGTCTTGCGCGAGCGCGGCGTCGTGATGGTCGGACCCGCCGACGGTGAGCTCACCGGCGGCGACAGCGGCCCGGGCCGGATGTCGGAGCCCGAAGAGATCCTCGCCGCAGCGCTCGACGCCGCAGTGCCCCGCGCCGACCTCGCGGGGGTGCGCGCGGTCGTGAGCGCAGGCGGTACCCGCGAGCCCATCGATCCGGTGCGCTTCATCGGCAATCGCTCGAGCGGCCGGCAGGGCGTCGCCGTGGCCCTCGCGGCCGCCGATCGCGGAGCCGACGTCGTGCTCGTCACCGCTCACCTCGACGACGGCGTGCTGGCGACGGCATCCGCTCACCCCCGCGTTCGGGTCGTGCGCGCCGGAACCGCGGCAGATCTCGCAGCCGTCATGACCGAGCAGGCAGACGGTGCCGACGTCGTGGTGATGGCAGCGGCCGTCGCCGACTACCGCGTCGCCGACGTGTCTTCGATCAAGCTCGCGAAGGATGCCGCGCACGGGCCCGGGCTCACGCTCGAGCTCATCGAGAACGACGACATCCTCGCGGGCCTCGTGCGCGAGCGGCGCGCCGGCCAGATCATCGTCGGCTTCGCCGCCGAGACGCCGACCGGCGCCGAGACGCTGCTCGATCGCGGTCGGCGCAAGGCGGCGCGCAAGGGCGCGGACCTGCTTGCGGTGAACGAGGTCGGGTGGGCGCAGGGCTTCGAGAGCGAGGAGAACGCGGTCCTCCTCCTCGACGCGGGCGGTGACGTCGTCGCATCGCCGCAGGGGAGCAAGCGCGAGGTCGCCGATGCCCTGTGGGACGCGGTTCGTTCGCTCCGCGGCGCCTGACGGCCTGAGCGAAAACTGAGTGAATCTCAGGTAACGAAAAGGTAACGAAGCATGTAGGGTGAGTGCACCGCGTCGACGTGGACGCGGTGCAAGACCCCGGAGGACATGCCCGATGCCCCATACCGCGGACTCCGATCGCGCGCGCGACCGGATCCACGCGCTCCTTGTCGTGTGCGTGCTCGCCGTCGCGAGCCTCGTCATCGCCTTCCTCGGCGCGACCCCGGCGCGTGTCAGCGCCACCGAACTCCTCGGCGAGACGCGTACACCGGGTGAAGCGGCGTTCATCGCCAGTCATCGCGGTGGCGGCGCGAGCGCGCCCGAGAACACTCTTCCGGCGATCGAGGCGGCGCTCGCGGAGGGCTTCGACTACGTCGAGGTCGACGTCGCCCTCACCGCCGACGGGCACGCGGTGCTCATGCACGACGCCACCGTCGATCGCACCACCGACGGTCACGGCCCGCTCTCGTCGCTGACGCTCGCCGAAGTGCGCACCCTCGACGCCGGGTCGTGGTTCGCCCCCGCCTACGCCGGCACCCCGGTGCCGACCCTCGTCGAGTTCCTCGATCTGCTGGCCGGCACCAAGCATCGCGCGCTCATCGAGCTCAAAGGCGAATGGGATGCCGCGGCCGTCGGCGTCGCGGTCGGACACCTCGCCGGACGCGACCTCGATCGCCGCGTCGCCATCGCGAGCTTCGACGCGCGGACGCTGGCACGGGTTGCGGCGGCGTCCGAAGTGGTCTCGCGGATGCTCATCCTCAAGCATCTGCCCGACGACGTCGTCAGCGCCGCGGCAGAGGCGGGCGTGCGCGGCATCCTGGTCGATCGGAAGGCTGTGCTCAAGCGACCTGAGGTCGTGCAGGCCGTGCACGACGCGGGGGTGCGCATCGTGGTCTACACCCTGAACAGCGACACCCAGTGGGACGAGGTGACAGCCCTCGGCGTCGACGGGATCGTGACCGATGATCCCGAGACGCTGTCCGCCTGGCAGAACTCGGCGTCGGGTCGCTGAGGCACGCGCCCACGCGCGGCGCGTCCGGGGTGGACGGCCGGGTCGTCCGGCGTAGGGTCGGACGCGAGATCCTCGGAGGTGCCATGTCGAATCGTCTTCCGTCGACGCTCGCGCGCGCGATGGCGTGCGTGGCCGTGCTGGTCGGCGTCGCGCTCACGGCATCCTGTGCCCCCGAGCCCGACCCGGCCGCCACGGCGTCCGGGACTCCATCGGCGAGTCCGACCGCATCGCCTGCAAGCAGTCCGTCGCCCACCCCGATCGCCACGGATCTCCCCGATGCCGGCTTCGAACTGCCCCCTGCGTGCGAGAGCATCTACTCCGCCGCGATGTTCGATCAGCTCGAGACTGAGAACGCGCCGCTGAACGATCCCGGCGTGACGATGCTGTCGACGCAGAACGTCGACCTCATCGAGATCCTCGAATCGGGCGCGCCGACCATCCGCTGCTCGTGGGGGATGCCGAGCGAGTACGGCCTGGCCACCAACGTGACCGTCGTCGACGCGGCGCAGGCAGAGGCGGTCCGGGCGGCGCTCGCGAGTGCCGGAGTCGGCTGCGAGCAGCTGGCCGGGGGCACCGTGTGCGCCTTCGAGCAGCGCGGGATCACGCAGGACGACGAGGAGTACGCCAGCGGCGAGACGCACTACCTGCAGGACGGCGGCTGGGTCTCGACTGCGTGGATCAACTTCCACCCCGAGGGCTATACGGAAGACATCGCGGCGACGCTCTGGGGCTGAACGCTGCTGTTCGGCTAGACTTGCCCGAGGGAGACCCCCGCCGTCGATGTCGCAGCTCGCTGAAGCGAGTGCCCGCGGCCGTCGGCGAAGGCATCCCGTCCCGCGTTCGCGACGGCGCACGCGCCGCCCGCGGGAGCACGCAGATCCATCGGTCTCGACCGGTACCCGCCGGTCTTCACCGGCACACACGCTCAGGAGGAGCATGCCGCCCACGGCGCCCGCCCAGACGTCCTCGCGACGCCGCAAGCCCTCGTCGTCCGCGCGACGCGACGACGAGGCACCCATCATCCCGATCCTCGCCCGCAAGGTGCGCGAGGTCGAGGCCAAGGCCCAGCGCGGGAAGCTCGGGCCGACCAACCGCGTGAAGTTCCAGGTCATCGCGTTCCTGGTGCGCGAGGAGCGCGCCCGCGTCAAGGGCGACACGACCCTCGCCGACGGCGTGCGCTCCGAGCTGCTCAAGCGTCTCGACGGCGTTGCGACGATCCTCGCGAAGACCGCCGCGCGCGACACGTCGCTCATCCAGCTGCTCGAGGTCGATCAGGCCGCGTCGCCCGTCGCCAAGCGCATGCGCCGCGACTGGCTGCTCGAATCGGGTGCCGAACTCGCTCCCGACGAGCTCATCATCACCGACGTCGCTCCGGTGGCGACCCCCGTTGTTCCGGCGGCCCTCGCCGAGCGCCAGGTCGTGCCGGTGCAGGTCGAGGCACGACGCGAGTCGAATCCCTTCCTCGCGCCCGACCTCTCGGTCCGCGCTCCGAAGGAGACACCGCGTCGCCGCCTCGACGGATGGGAGCTCATGGGCCCCCTCTACAAGGCGTTCGAGATGGGCGCCGGCGGCGCTGCGGCGTCGATGGAGCTTCCCCCGGTGCCCGAGTTCGATCGCCTGTCCCCGAAGGGGCTCGAGATCATGCCGCACCAGTCGCGGTTCCTCGAGGCGGTGCGGGCCGGACACCGCTCGTTCCTGCTCGCCGATGAGCCCGGACTCGGCAAGACAGCGGAGTCGGTGCTCGCAGCATCCGTTGCCGGTGCCTACCCGCTGCTCGCGGTCGTCCCCAACGTCGTGAAGATGAACTGGGCCCGCGAGGTCGAGCGGTGGACGCCGCACCGCCGCGCGACAGTGATCCACGGCGACGGCGAGAACATCGACGCGTTCGCCGACGTCTTCATCGTCAACTACGAGATCCTCGACCGTCACCTGTCGTGGCTCGGGGCGCTCGGGCTCAAGGGCATGGTCGTCGACGAGGCCCACTTCATCAAGAATCTCACCTCGCAGCGCTCGCAGAACGTGCTGGCGCTCGGTGCCCGCATCCGCGAGCAGGTGCGGAACCCTCTCATGCTCGCTCTCACGGGCACGCCGCTGATCAACGACGTCGAGGACTTCGACGCGATCTGGCGCTTCCTCGGCTGGACGACGGGTGAGAAGCCCGGCCCCGACCTGATGGCGAAGCTCGACGAGACCGGCCTCACGCCCGCCGACAAGGCGTTCTACCCCGAAGCGCGCGAAGCGGTCATCTCGATGGGAATCGTGCGGCGCAAGAAGAAGGATGTCGCCGCAGACCTTCCCGACAAGCTCATCGCCGATCTCCCCGTGGAGCTCGACGACGAGTTCGGCCGGTCGATCCGTCAGGCCGAGCGCGAGCTCGGCGAGCGTCTGGCCGCACGCTACCGTCGCATCATCGACGCGCGCGGCGATCGCGGGCTCGCACCCGGCGAGGTGGACGACGACATCGTCCGGCTCGTGGCGCACAATGAGCTCGAGGAGTCCAAGGCGGCTGGCACCGGCTCGGAGAACGTCTTCACGATGGTCCGCAAGATCGGCCAGGCGAAGGCGCTGCTCGCGGCGGACTACGCGGTGCAGCTGCAGCGCTCGGTCGGCAAGGTCGTCTTCTTCGCGAAGCACATCGACGTCATGGATGCTGCGGAGGCGCACTTCGCGCACGCCGGCCTGCGCACCGTGTCGATCCGTGGCGATCAGACGACGCCCGCCCGCCAGGAGGCGATCGACGCGTTCAACGGCGACCCCGGTGTCGGAATCGCGGTCTGCTCGCTGACCGCAGCTGGAGTCGGTCTGAACATGCAGGCGGCATCGAACGTCGTGCTCGCCGAGCTCTCGTGGACGGCGGCCGAGCAGACGCAGGCAATCGACCGCGTGCACCGCATCGGTCAGGACGAGCCTGTGACGGCGTGGCGGATCATCGCCGCGCACACGATCGACACGAAGATCGCCGAGCTCATCGACTCGAAGCAGGGGCTCGCCGCCCGCGCTCTCGACGGTGAGGCCGTCGACCCGCAGTCCAGCGACTCCGTGCAGCTGTCGGCTCTCATACACCTGGTGAGGCGTGCTCTGGGCGCAGCCTGACGGCATCCGTCCTCTCGTCCGAAGCCCCGTCCCGCTCGTGTAGCAGGGCGGGGCTTCGGACGCTAATGTCGGGTGAGGCAGCGTCGCCGACTCGATTCCCGACAGCGAGGACCACAGCATGAAGATCGGCATCCTGACCAGCGGCGGCGACTGCCCCGGACTCAACGCGGTCATCCGCGGCGTCGTGCTCAAAGGCACGACGACCTACGGCCTCGAGTTCGTCGGGATTCGCGACGGCTGGCGCGGTGTCGTCGACGGCGACTTCTTCCCCCTCACCCGCCATGAGGTCAAGGGCCTCTCCAAGGTCGGCGGCACGATCCTCGGCACGAGCCGGACGAACCCGTACGAAGGCCCCCGCGGCGGCGCCGACAACATCTCCAAGACGATGTACGGCCACCGCCTCGACGGCATCATCGCGATCGGCGGCGAAGGCACCCTCGCTGCGGCGAACCGCCTCGCCAACGACGGCATCAACGTGCTCGGCGTCCCGAAGACGATCGACAACGACCTGCGTGCCACCGACTACTCGTTCGGCTTCGACACGGCGGTCAACATCGCCACCGACGCGATGGATCGCCTTCGCACGACCGGAGACTCGCACCAGCGGTGCATGGTCGCCGAGGTCATGGGCCGACACGTCGGCTGGATCGCCCTGCACGCGGGTATGGCTGCCGGAGCGCACGCGATCTGCATCCCCGAGGTGCCGATGTCGATCGACGAAATCTGCGAGCAGGTGACCAAGGCGCACGACCGGGGGCGCGCGCCGCTCGTCGTCGTCTCCGAGGGCTTCAAGGTGCAGGGCATGGAAGAGGCCTTCAGCGACAAGGGCCTCGACGCCTTCAACCGCCCGCGCCTCGGCGGCATCGGCGAGGTTCTCGCCCCCGAGATCGAGCGGCTCACCGGTATCGAGACGCGCGCGACGGTCCTCGGCCACATTCAGCGCGGCGGCTCGCCGTCGGGCTTCGACCGCGTTCTCGCGACGCGACTCGGCCTTCACGCGGCCGACGCCGTCGTCGACGGCGCGTGGGGTCAGATGGTCGCGATGCGCGGCACCGACATCGTGAGGGTGCCGTTCGCCGAGGCGCTCGGCGAGCTCAACACCGTGCCGATCCAGCGCTACGAAGAGGCCGCGGCGCTGTTCGGCTGACTCTCCGTCGTTCCGAGATCAGGGGATCTGGCGGAGTCAGGACGTTCTAGCGTGAAGCGTCCTGACTCGGCCAGATTTCCTGATCCGGAGAACTGTCAGATCGGGGCGACGACGCGCCGGTCTGCGCCCTGCGCGATCGCAAGCCGGATTGTGTCGAGTACCTGGTCCCATTGGAAGAGGATCTGGTAGTAGTCGAACCGCAGCACGACGTAGCCGAGGGCAACGAGTCGCGCGTCTGCGCGCAGGTCGCGGCGGCGATCGGCCGCACTACTGTGGTGGGCGAATCCATCGATCTGTACGGCGAGGGACGCGCCGATCAACCCGTCGACGGGATGGCCGTCGATCCAGACCTGTTGCTGCGCGGTGATCCCGGCGCGACGCATGCCATCGACGAAGAAGGACTCGAGTCCGGAATCCGAGAGGGAAGACGCCACCGAGGCAAGCGCGGCCGCCTGTGAACTGCGCCATGCGACCCGGGTCAGCATGCCACCGTCGACGGTTCTCCTGCGGATCGCCGATTCCCATACGGCCAGCGCGTCTCGCTGAGGAAGGCACTGCGCGATATGGAACAGCACGTTCACGACGGCATCCTCGTTCTCGTTCCGCCCGACCGGCGCCGGGCCGGCACCCCAATGGAGGTGCAGGCCATCGCTCGAGAATCGCGACGCGTTCCCCGGGACCGCCACATGGGTCCTCGCATCGGACGCGGAGTCCGGCAGCCACAAGCCACGCAACGCTGCGCTGCTGACACAGGTGACGCGGCCGCTCACGCGCGCAGCAGCGCGGCGTCGTTCGTCGCAGTCGGGGGTGACGAGCCACGAGCGACGAATGCGCTGTAGCTGTCCTCCCTCGACAGCGCCGGCGATGTCGTAGACCGTGAAGCCGGCGGCGCGCGCATCGGAACTGTGCGCGACGCCATGGCGCTTCTTCAGCCAGACGATCAGTTCGTCCTGACGGGCAACGGAACGGCGGGGGCGTGCGTTGGGCATGCCGATGATGGTGCGCCCTTGACCGGAGCCGCGAGTTGCGTTCTGCCTGATCTGTGGAAGGCCCGTCAGTACGGCCCGTTGGGGAGGAGCGCACATCTGCCGCTGAGATCAGGGGATCTGGCTCATTCAGGACGCTCTGCGCAGAAGTGCCCTGACTCCGCCAGATCCCCTGAATCGCGAGCGGTGATAGACCGCGGGCGCGTCGGTGCGGCGCGCTCTCGTGGCAGGTGCCCGGCGTCAGGCGTCGGCGGCGCCCACCACGTCCAGCAGCCACGCGAGTTCGAACGCGCGCTCGCGCCACGCGTTGTAGCGGCCGCTGACGCCGCCGTGCCCGGCGACCATCTCGCACTTCAGCAGCGCGTCCGCTCCGACTTCGCGCAGGCGCGCGACCCACTTCGCGGGCTCGACGTACAGCACGCGGGTGTCGTTGAGTGATGTCACCGCCAGGATGCGGGGGTAGGCGGCATCCGTTCGCACGTTCTCGTAGGGCGAGTACGACTTCATGTACGCGTACACGTCGGGATCGTGCAGCGGGTCGCCCCACTCGTCCCACTCGATGACCGTGAGCGGGAGCGACGGATCGAGGATCGTGGTGAGCGCATCGACGAACGGCACATCGGCGAGGATGCCGGCGAAGAGCTCCGGGGCGAGATTCGCCACCGCTCCCATCAGCAGACCGCCGGCCGAGCCGCCCTCGGCCACCATCTGCGACGGCGTCGTGTACCCGTTGTCGACGAGGTGGCGGGCGCAGTCGACGAAGTCGGTGAACGTGTTGCGCTTCGCGAGCAGCTTGCCGTCCTCGTACCACTGCCGGCCCATCTCGCCGCCGCCCCGGACGTGGGCGACCGCGAAGATGACGCCGCGGTCGAGTTCTGACAGCCGCGGCACCGAGAGGCCGGGCTCGATGGAGTGCTCGTACGAGCCGTAGCCGTACAGGTGCACCGGTCGCGGAGCGGCGCCGGCCTCGCCGAACGAGCGCTTCCACACCAGCGAGATCGGAATCTGCACGCCGTCGTGCGCGGTCGCCCAGACGCGAGCCTGCGCGTAATCCTCGGGCGCGTATCCGCCGAGCACCGGCTGGCGCTTGCGCAGCAGCAGCTCTCCCGACGCGATGTCGAGGTCGTAGACGGTGCCGGGCGTCACGAACGATCCGTAGCCCAGGCGCAGCAGCGGCGGTGCCCACTCGGGGTTGCCGCCGGAGCCGACGGCGTAGAGCGGCTCGTCGAATTCGATCTCGCGCACGCCGCCGGTGGCGTAGTCGAGCATGCCGAGGCGGGGGAGGCCACCGCGGCGGTAGCCCACGACGCCCCAGTCGCGGAAGGTCGAGACACCCAGCAGGCGCTGACCCGGCTTGTGTGCGATGACGGTAGACCGAGGACCCGCGGGATCGGATGCCGAAACGCGGATCAGCTCGAAGTCGAGGGCGTCGTCGTTGTGGAGGATGAAGAGCACATCCTCGCCGTCGATGACGGCGTGCTCGCTCTCGTACTCGACGCCCTCGGTGCGCGGCCACACGACGCGAGGCTCGCCGCGGAGGTCGTCGGCGTCCAGCAGCCATTCCTCGCTCGTGATCGACGAGCCGAGCCCGATCACGAGGAAGCGGTCGCTGCGCGTGAACCCGGCGCCCACCCAGTACCGCTCGTCGGGCTCGTGGAAGAGGCGGGTGTCGCTGTCCACAGGCGTTCCGAGCTCGTGGAGCCATACGGTGTCGGGGCGCCAAGCGTCGTCGACCGTCGTGTAGACGATGAACCGGCCGTCGGGGGAGAAGGTGGCGCCGGCGAAGGTGTCGGGGATCTCGTCTGCCAGCTGCTCACCGGTCACCAGGTTGCGCACCCGAACCGTGTACCGCTCATCGCCGGCGACGTCGACGCCGAAGAGCATGAGTGTTCCGTCGGTGGAGACCTCGAAGCTGCCGAGCGAGAAGAACTCGTGACCCTCGGCCTCGAGGTTGCCGTCGAGCAGCACCTGCTCGCCGTGTACCTCGACGTCGGGCGACAGCTCGGGCGGCGTCCAGTCGTCGGGTGAGGCGAGCGGGGCACGGCACTGGATGCCGTACTGCTGGCCCTCGACGGTGCGCCCGTAGTACCACCATTCACCTCGCCGCGTCGGCACCGACAGGTCGGTCTCGAGCGTCCGCCCCTTGATCTCGGCGAAGATCTCGTCGCGGAGGCCGGCGAGATGCGCGGTGCGGGACTCGGTGTACCGGTTCTCCGCTTCGAGGTGGGCGATGACCTCGGCATCCTCCTTGGCGCGGAACCACTCGTAGCGGTCTTCGACGTCGTCGCCGTGATGGCTGCGGACGATCGGACGAGCGGCGGCGACGGGGACGGATGCTGGGACGGGCGTGTCGTTGACGGTCACCGCTCCACGCTAGCCCGCTCACCGGTCGCGCGGGGCCTGAGAGGGTGCCGGGAGGGTGCCGGAAGGCACGCTGTCGAGTTGACCGGACGCCTGGGCGGTGTAAGGATTCTTTCTGGCCGGTTGCCGGTTCCTGAACATCTGGTGAACTGTTCGTTCGCACGCCGATTCCGTCGGCACATTCTTCCCTTCCCTCTCACGGAAAGCGAACGGTGGAAACCGCAACCCTCATCGTCGTGCTGGTCATCGTGCTGGCGCTGTTCTTCGACTTCACGAACGGGTTCCACGATACGGCGAACGCGATGGCGACGCCCATCGCGACCGGTGCCCTCAAGCCCAAGACCGCTGTACTGCTCGCGGCGATCCTCAACCTGGTCGGAGCCTTCCTCTCGACGGAGGTCGCCAAGACCATCTCGGGCGGGATGATCCGCGAGGACGAGATATCGGCATCCGTCTTCCCCGCCGTCATCTTCGCGGGACTCATCGGCGCGATCACGTGGAACATGCTGACGTGGCTGCTCGGGCTGCCTTCGTCATCGTCGCACGCCCTCTTCGGCGGTCTGATCGGTGCGACGATCGTGGGCGTGAGCGCCGCGGCGATCGACTTCGGCGTGGTGATGTCGAAGGTCGTGCTGCCCGCGCTCATCGCGCCGCTCACGGCCGGGATCATCGCGTTCACCGTGACCAAGATCGCCTACGTGATGACCCGTCGGTACGACAGCAAGCCCGACGGCCGCGACGGGTTCCGCGTCGGCCAGATCTTCACGTCGTCGCTCGTCGCGCTCGCCCACGGCACCAACGACGCCCAGAAGACGATGGGCGTCATCACGCTGGCGCTGATCACCGTCGGCTGGCAGACCGAGTCCGACCCGCAGACGTGGGTCATCTTCGCTTGCGCCATCACGATCGCCCTCGGCACCTACATGGGCGGCTGGCGGATCATCCGCACACTCGGCAAGGGCCTCACCGACGTCAAGCCCGCGCAGGGGTTCTCGGCCGAGAGCTCGACCGCCGCCACCATCCTCGCCTCGAGCGCCCTCGGCTTCGCGCTGTCGACGACGCAGGTCGCCTCAGGCTCGGTCATCGGCTCGGGGCTCGGCCGTCGCGGCTCGACGGTGCGCTGGCGCACAGTCGGTCGCATCATGATCGGCTGGATCCTGACCCTTCCCGCGGCCGGCGGTGTCGGCGCGCTCGCGGCAGCCGTCATCGTGTGGCTCGGCGGCTGGGGCATCATCATCGACACGATCATCGCCGTCGCGATCGTGACGGCGCTGTTCCTGCGGTCGCGGCGCAACGAGGTGAACGCCTCGAACGCGATGAGCGAGGTCGCCGATTCCGGCCTTGCGGTGAAGGTCAAGCGGAACCCGCCGCCCACGCGTCGTCAGCGCGCCATCGCGCGCGAGGAGGCCCGTCGGCTCAAGGCGGCGGAACGCGACGCGCGCGGCCCGAAGAACGGAGCACAGCGATGATCGTCATCGATTGGTGGGCGTTCGTGCAGGTCTTCCTCGCGGCGCTCGTGTCGGCCGTCACCGTCGTCACCTTCTACGCGCTCGGACTCCGCATGCTCGTGCGCGCGGGTCTGTCTCCGGTGGTCGCTCCCGCGGAGTTCACCGACGCGATCACCGTGATCTCCGAGAAGGAGGCGCGGCGCGCCGAGAAGGCGGCCGCGAAGGCCGCCAAGCGCAACCCCCTCACCGAGGGACAGAAGAAGGTCGCGCAGTTCGCCGCGTACGGCTGCTTCGCGGTGTGCGCGGCGGCCGTGATCGGCGGCATCCTGCTGATCGTCGTCAACCACTGACGCGCGCCCGCACCGCTCACCAGCGGGCGGACGTCCGCGCCGGGCACCCGAGATTGCGCGGCGGCGCCCACCCGTGATGCTCGCCGAGCCACACGGCGACGTAGGGGTCATCGGGTCCGCACGCGAAGGTGCCGTAGGCGTCGACGCCGCCGCGCGTGGAGAAGAAGAGCAGTGAGCCGTCGGGCAGCAGTACCGGACAGTAGTCGTCTGCCGGACCGTTGATCGGCGCCCCGAGGAGCGTCGGGAGAGCCAACGTCCCCGAGCCGTGCCGATCGGCGATCCAGATGTCGAGATCGCCCGCGGAACGCAACGAGACGAACGGCACGCGGTCGCCCCCGGACTGTTCGATCCCGCAGTCTCGCATCGGCGGGGGATCTGGCGACGGCGACGGCGACAACGACGGCAGGAGGCCGGTCGTCGGAGGCGCGCCGCCGGCGGCGAGCAGGCAGGCGACGGCGATGGCGACGACGGCGTGGAGATACGTGTTCATGGGTCCCCCAATCGATCTCATTGAACGCTCCATCGATATCGGGGCGGTATCGATGGCCCCGGGGGAGGCGGCGAATAGGCTGACGCCATGGTCCCCACGTCCCCGTCTGGCACCGCCGGCGCCGTGCAGTTCGGTCAGTACCCGCCCGCATGGCGCACTCTCGTCCACCTGAGCGACACTCACCTGCTGGCCGGGAACGCGCCGTTGGGCGGCCGGTTCGACACCGCAGGCAACCTCGAGCGCACCCTTGTCGCGGTCGAGCGTCTCGGCATCCGTCCCGACGCTCTCGTGTTCACCGGCGACCTCACCGATCTCGGCGAGCCGGAGGCATACCGGGCGCTTCGCGACGCGGTGGAGCCGCTGGCAGAGCGCCTCGGAGCACCCCTCATCTGGGTGGCGGGCAACCACGACGAACGACCGGCGATGCGCGCGCACCTCCTGGGCGTCGCCGCGACCGAGGAGCCGGTGACGGGCGTCTGGGATCTGGCGGGCCTTCGCCTCATCGTGCTCGACACGACGGTCCCCGGCTGGCACCACGGCGATCTCGACGAGGCCCAGCTCGAGAGGCTGCGAGGCGTTCTCGCCGAGCCCGCCCCGCTCGGGACGATCCTCGCGATGCATCACCCGCCCCTGCCGAGTCATGTGCCGCTCTTCGACATCCTCGAGCTCCGCGATCAAGGCCGCCTCGCGGCGGTGATCGAGGGGAGTGACGTGCGCGCGATCCTCGCCGGGCATCTGCACTACTCCACGAGCGGAATGTTCGCGGGCGTCCCCGTGAGCGTGGCCGCGGCGACCTGCTACACGATGGACCTCGCGAGACCCGCCGTCGAAGTCAACGGGATGGATGCCGGGCAGTCGTTCCATCTGGTTCACGTCTACGAAGACACGATCACCCATGCCGTGGTCCCGGTCGTCGAATCGCCGACCGGCGACTACTTCTCGGCGGAATGGGTGGAGCGGATGTCGCGGCTCACTCCCGCGGAACGGCTCGAGGCCTTCTCGCGCAAGCCGTCCTGATCACCGCCATCACGTACAGGTGAGAGTGGTCCGGTGTACGACGTGTACAGAGGGTCGAACCGGACGCGCGGGTAGGCTCGAAGCATCCCATCACACCGCCGTGATCGACCCACGAGGACACCACACATGGCTCTGGACGCACTGACGCGAACCCGCACCGAGACCGACTCCCTGGGATCCATGGAGATCCCCGCAGACGCGTATTGGGGGATCCACACCGCTCGGGCGCTGGAGAACTTCCCGATCTCGAAGCGCCCCATCTCGGTCTACAAGGACCTCGTGCGGGGTCTGGCGATGGTCAAGCAGGCCTCGGCACGTGCGAACAAGGAGATCGGCGCGCTCGATTCCGACAAGGCGGATCTGATTGATCGCGCGTCGCAGCTCGTGATCGACGGTGAGTTCCACGATCAGTTCGTCGTCGGGGTGATCCAGGGTGGTGCGGGGACCTCGACGAACATGAACGCGAACGAGGTCATCACCAACATCGCGCTCGAGCTCGCCGGTCGCGAGAAGGGCGACTATGAATTCCTGTCGCCGATCGACGACACGAACCGGTCTCAGTCGACCAACGACGTGTATCCCACGGCGATCAAGGTCGGGCTGAGCCTGGATCTGCTGACGCTGCTCGATGAGCTGGATCTCCTCCGCCGCGCGTTCCTGGCGAAGGCGGTCGAATTCCATGACGTCCTGAAGGTCGGGCGCACGCAGCTGCAGGATGCCGTGCCCATGACGCTCGGGCAGGAGTTCCACGGCTTCGCGACCACCCTCGGCTACGACCACCAGCGCCTCACCGAGAACGCGGTGCTGCTGTACGAGGTGAACATGGGTGCCACGGCGATCGGAACGGGCATCACTACCCACCCGTCCTATGCCGCCGCAGTGGTGAAGCATCTCCGCGAGATCACAGGCCTCGACCTGGTGACCGCCGACGACCTGGTCGAGTCGACCAGTGACACCGGGTCGTTCATGTCGTTCTCGGCGTCGCTGAAGCGCAACGCGATCAAGCTGTCGAAGATCTGCAACGACCTGCGGCTGCTGTCGTCGGGTCCGCAGGCCGGGTTCGGCGAGATCAACCTGCCCGCCCGGCAGGCGGGATCCTCGATCATGCCCGGCAAGGTCAATCCGGTCATCCCCGAGGTCGTCAATCAGATCGCGTTCGCCGTCGCCGGCGCCGACCTGACCGTGACGATGGCCGTCGAAGGCGGTCAGCTGCAGCTGAACGCGTTCGAGCCGGTCATCGCGCACTCGATCTTCCAGTCGATCACGTGGATGCGCCGCGGCATGCACACCCTGCGTGTCAACTGCGTCGACGGGATCACCGCGAACCACGACCGTCTCGGTGCGATGGTCGGGTCGTCGGTCGGCGTGATCACCGCGCTCACCCCGTTCATCGGCTACGCCGCTGCGGCAGCACTCGCCAAGACCGCACTGCTCACCGGTCACAGCGTCGCCGACCTCGTCGTCGAGGGCGGTCTCATGTCGCGCGAAGACGTCGCGAAGCAACTCTCACCCGCACGCCTCTCCGGACTGGAGACCATCACCGCCGCGATCCCGATCGTGCTCCCGCCCGAGGCGATGCCGGAGGCTCCAGAGGACTGAAGACGTCACGGGATTGCCCCGGCGGGCGCGCGACCGCTACCGTCGGGGCAAGAGTCTTCGGCGAGAGGAAGCCCCGTGACAGACCCCCAGACCCCTGCTGGATCGACGCCCGACGAGAACGTGCCGCCGGCGCCACCGGCGCCCGAGGCACCCGAGGCTGCGCCGGTCGCTGACACAGCCCCCGAGCCGCCCGCATATGCAGCACCGCCGGCCCCGCCGGCATACGAGGCTGCACCACCCGCGGCGGCCGCCTATGCGTCGGCACCGGCAGCGCCGGCCTACGCTTCGGCACCCCCGCCGGCGTACGGCGCACCGGCGACGGCGACCGTCCCCGGCAAGACGATGGGCATCGTCGCGTTCATCCTGTCGTTCTTCATCCAGGTGATCGCACTGATCCTCGGCATCGTCGCTCTCGTGCAGAGCAAGAAGGCCGGCCACAAGAACGGCTGGGCCGTCGCCGCCATCGTCATCAGCTCGGTCCTGATCGTCGTCGGGATCATCGTCGGCATCGCGATCGCGGTCGCCATCGCGTCCGGACTCGCGGTGGCATGCGCAGAGTACGGCCCCGGTGTCCATCAGCTCGAAGGCGGCGGAATTCTCCGCTGCGGCGAGTAGCGGCATCCATTCATCGAACGAACCGCTCGTTCCCGCTTCGGCGGGGCGGGCGGTTCGTTCGTTCTCGCGACCGGTGCCGCGCCCCGTCAGTCGGTGATGCGGCAGTGCGTGGTGAGCGCCCCGATGCCGTCGATGCCGACCGTCACGGTCGAGCGGTCCCGCAGGAACACCTGCGGGTCGCGCGAGTAGCCGGCGCCGCCGGGGCTTCCGGTCGAGATGAGGGTTCCCGGAAGCAGCGTCGCCGACTTCGACAGGTGCGAGATGAGCGACGACACCGGCCGCACCATCTGGTTCGTCGAGGCATCCTGCAGCGTGCGGCCGTCGAGGATCGTCCAGATGTGCAGGTCCTGCGGATCGGGCACCTCGTCGGCGGTGACGACGAAGGGTCCGGTCGGGGTGAAGCCGTCGAAGGACTTGCACCGCGACCACTGCGCCTCGGAGTACTGGATGTCGCGCGCGGTGATGTCGTTGACGACGGTGTAGCCCCACACGTGATCGAGCGCGTCCTCGGGCGAGACATCCTTCGCCGGTCGCCCGATGATGACGCCGAGCTCGGCTTCGTAGTCGATCGACTCGCTGAGCGCGCGCGGCCACGTGGTGGTGGAGTCGTGGCCCGAGAGAGAGTTGGGCCACAGCACGAAGACGGTCGGAGTCGAGTCGGTCTTCAACCCCAGCTCGCTGGAATGCGCGGCGTAGTTGAGGCCGATCGCGAGGATCACCGGGGGAGTGAGAACCGCAGAGGCATACCGCGCCTCGGCGAGCGGATGCCGCGCACCTCCGGCGGCTGCCGCCTCGCGTACTCGCGCAAGGAGGTCGTCTCCACCGGCGATGAGGTCTTCGAGCACGATCGGGGCTCCCGCGAACAGGCCGCCAACGTCGACGCAGCTGTCGTCTTCGACGAGCACCAGGCGCGGTGTGTCGGATCCGTCGGGGATCACGTG
Organism: Microbacterium sp. 2FI; assembly: GCF_005502885.1. Classification (GTDB taxonomy): domain Bacteria; phylum Actinomycetota; class Actinomycetes; order Actinomycetales; family Microbacteriaceae; genus Microbacterium. The sequence continues at coordinate 33,099 of NZ_SCMR01000024.1, read as the reverse complement.
GGCGAAGCGCATCCCTCCAAACTACCCGGACGGCTCGGCCGCGCGCTCGGCACCCCGTGCACCCATATGCTGTGCGCATGACGCTTGACGACGGGCGCACCCGGCCCTCGCTCACTCCGCCCGACTTCGCTTCGGCGCTCGCTCAGCCCCGCATGGCCCCTCCCGCGGCGATCCCGCCCGCACCGGTGGCGGTGCCCGGGTCGGTGCCGGTGCCCGGCCGGCGGGGGCGCACCGCGCCCGTATGGGCCGTCGGGATCTTGGTCCTCGTCCTCATCGGACTGGTGGGGTACTTCCTCAACGCGATCGGCCCGGCCGCATCGATCATCGGGATGCTGCTCGCACTGCTTCCGCTGGCGGGCGTCCTCCTCGCGGTGAGGATCGTCGACCGGTGGGAGCCCGAGCCGCGCGGCCTGCTCATCTTCGCCGTCGCGTGGGGCGCGATCGCGTCGGTCGGCATCGCGCTCGCGGTCGATCTCGTGCTGTCGCTCATCATCGGCAACGACGGGTCGTCGGCCCGCGAGGCGTTCTCGGCCGTCGTGCAGGCGCCGATCGTCGAGGAGTTCGCGAAGGGGCTGGGCGTCTACATCATCTTCGTGTCGGCCAGACGGGCGTTCGACGGTCCTGTCGACGGGATCGTCTACGGGGCGCTGATCGGAGCCGGGTTCGCATTCACCGAGAACATCCAGTACTTCGCGATCAGCTTCATCGAAGGGGGAGTGGCCGACACGTCGTTGACGTTCTTCCTGCGCGGCATCCTCTCGCCCTTCGCCCATGTCATGTTCACGAGTGTCACCGGCTTCGCACTGGGGCTCGCGGCCCGCCGCGGCGCCAAGGCGGGCCGGGCGGTCGGCCCGTGGGTGCTCGGCATGATCGGCGCGACGGCGCTGCACGCGCTGTGGAACGGCTCGGCGGTGTTCGGCGACTTCTTCCTGCTCTACATGGTCTTGCAGGTGCCGCTGTTCGTGCTGTTCGTCCTCGGGGTGATCGCGCTGCGGCGCGAAGAGGCGCGGCTGACCCGCAATCGTCTCGGCGAGTACGCGAGTGCCGGCTGGTTCACGCCCCAGGAGGCCGACATGCTCGCCACCCCGGCGGGTCGCAAGGCGGGACTCGCATGGGCCAAGACGCTCCGGGGTGACCGCACCGCCCTCATGGAGGAGTTCATCACCGACGCCACCTCGCTCGCGGCGACACGCCAGCGGGCGATCACCGGTCGCGATCCGCACGCGGCCGACGACGAGCGGATGCTGCTGCAGAAGACCGCCGCCGCGCGCGCAGCGCTGTTCGCGCCGTGAGGCTGGGCGCACGGGGCGGGAATCTCAGAGGTATGGTCGAGGCATGAGCAGCAGCCAACGCTAGCCCCGTCCAGGGGCGGCGACCTTTGAGAGGACTACCTCCATGCGTGGCATGCTCTGCGACACCCTGTTCCGCCTGTTCGGCCACCGCATCTGCTGCGGCCGTATCCCCGGCTGGACCGCCCACGTCGGTCAGCGGTGGGACACCTACGACGTCGCGCCGTTCAACCTGTACAACGTGATCTGGTGCGTTCAGCATTGGGTGCGCTGCGGCATGGCCGACTGAGAAGCGGGTCGATCCGCTCGGGTCAGGACGGTGGGTGACGGTGCCCGTGCCGACATCGAGGCAAAGACTCAGCGCTCGGTGTCGCGGCGATGCCTGCGAACAACCGAGCGCTGAGTTGACCTGGTTTCAGCATGCCTGGGGGGCGGACGACCTGTCAAGGGCCGGGGCTCCGGGGTGCCGTGGAGCCCGGGTCGTGCTTGGATGGATGCATGACTGACGACCGCACCAAGCCTGAGTTCGACGCACCCGAGGGCCCCGCGCCCACCGACCTCGTCATCCGCGACATCATCGTGGGCGACGGCGCCGAGGCGAAGCCCGGCGACACCGTCACCGTTCACTATGCCGGCGTCGAGTACGAGTCGGGCGAGGAGTTCGACTCCTCGTGGAACCGCGGCGAGAGCATCCAGTTCCCGCTTCGCGGCCTCATCCAGGGGTGGCAGGACGGCATCCCGGGCATGAAGGTCGGCGGTCGTCGCGAACTCGTGATCCCGCCGCATCTGGCCTACGGCCCCGCAGGCGGACACTTCCTCGGCGGGAAGACCCTCGTCTTCATCATCGACCTCATCTCGGTCGGCTGATCCGCCGCACGAGACTCACGGAGGGGACGGATGCCGCGGCATCCGTCCCCTCACTCTTTCGTCTCACTCAGCCCGACACCGAGACGGTCTCGCCGATCATCGTCTGCTGCTCGACGAGGTCTGCGTGCACGCGTGCGACACCGCGCCGGGCGACCCGACGCTGCCGCGTGCTGCCGTCGGTGGAGATGAAGCGCTCATCCGACTCGTCGTCGGTGAGGTAGACCGGCTGCACGATCGTCCAATCGAGCTCAGACCCGCGTACGAGGCTCTCCTGCAGTTCCGAGTCGAAGATCTGGGGCTTGATCATGAGCGCGAACAGTGCGCGATCGATGACGCTCAGCAGATTGCGCGTCGGACCGACGCCGTAGGAGGACTGCACGATCACGCGCCGTACGCCGAATCGACGCGCCGCCCTGATGATCTCGGTGGTGGCACGGGATCGCACATCGTCGGGCGTGCCCTGCGCGCCGCGCAGCCGAACGCGCAGCGGCGGCTCTGAGATGCCGAGAGTGACGATGATCGCGTCGTGCCCGGGGATCACCGGGTCGAGCGTCGCGCGGTCGGTCGCATCGCCGTCGACGCGTTCGAGTCCGGTTCGCGGATCGAGCCGCGACGCTCGCCGGGCGAGAGCGGTGACGCGGTGTCCGCGTTCGAGCAGGGCGTCGCACACGGCACGGCCTGATCCGCCCGTGGCGCCGATCACGAGGATGTTCATGGGAGTCTCCGTTCGTTGGTGATCCCGACTCTGGCATCCGTGCTCTGGATGATCTATCGTCAGCGGTACGCAATCATTGATCGATCGTCCAGGAGTCCGATGAGCACCCCGATGCCGTGGGAGCACTCCGATGCGCTGACCGACGCCCTCTATCAGTTGCGCATGCGCGGCGCGTTCTACTCGTGGACCGAGGTCGCCGGCGACGCCGCGGTCGCGATGCCGCAGTTCGCCGACACGCTGAGCTTCCACATCGTCGCCCGAGGTACGGCCCATCTCGAGGTGGACGGGGAGGAGCCGCACCGGCTCGACGCCGGCGCGCTCGCTCTCGTGCCGCGCGGGATCGGCCACCGTGTCGCGACCGCACCCGGCGCCCGCCTGCTCGGCCGCGCCGACCTGCTGCCGCAGACGATGCTGGGCGAGGCGTTCTCGGTGCTGCGCCTCGGACCCATCGACGCGGAGGCGCCGCTGGCGATGCTGTGCGGCGTGGTCGCCTTCGATTCGCCCGCGGTGCACGACATGCTCGCGGTGCTTCCCCCGGTCGTGCATGTCGAGTCGGCCCGGCATCCCGTCATGGCGGCGCTCGTGCCGCTGCTCGCGGGCGAGCTGCGCGACCCTCGGCCGGGCGGCGAGGCGGTCGCGACTCGGCTCGCCGACGTCCTCGTGGTCGAAACCGTGCGCGCGTGGCTCGCGGATCAGCCCGAATCGGCGAGCGGCTGGCTCGCGGCGCTGCGGGATCCGCAGGTGGGTTCTGCGATCGCGGCGATCCACCGCGACCCCGGACACCCGTGGACGCTGGAAGGGCTCGCCCGCCGCGCTGCGATGTCGCGCTCGGGGTTCGCGGCGCGCTTCACGTCGGTCGTCGGCATGCCGGCGATGGCGTACGTCACGACGGCGCGCATGCGGTCGGCCCACGGGATGCTGACGCAGGGCCGCAGCGTCGCCGCGGTCGCCGCCGCCCACGGCTACGGGTCGGAAGCGGCCTTCAGTCGAGCGTTCGCGCGCACGACGGGCGAGACTCCCGGTCGGGTGCGTCGAACCATCGCCGCGTGAGTCATCGGCATCCGTGGTGAAGTATTTTCCATTCAAGGGAATAGACTCTGTCGCACCTCGTGTTGGACCCGGTATGCCACTCGCCGTCCGCGGCGAGACCACCGACACGAAGGATGAGCATGACCGACACCACGACGATCGACGTTCCGGGCTACAAGGCGGGGACCTGGATTCTCGACCCCTCGCACAGCGAGGTCACGTTCAGCGTCCGCCACATGATGATCTCGAAGGTGCGCGGCACGTTCGGCATGAAGAGTGCGACGCTGGTCGCCCCCGAGAACCCGCTCGACGCGACCGTCGAGGCTTCGGTCGACGTCGCCTCGGTCGACACCAAGGACGAGGGGCGCGACACCCACCTGCGCTCGGGTGATTTCTTCGACGTCGAGAACCACCCGACCATGGAGTTCCGCTCGACCGGCGCGCGCGTCGAGAACGGCGACTTCCTCGTCGACGGCGACCTCACGATCCGCGGCATCACCAAGCCCGTGACCTTCGACTTCGAGTTCGGCGGCTTCGGCGTCGACCCGTGGGGCAACTACAAGGCCGGCGCGACCGCGAAGACCGTCGTGAACCGCGAAGAGTTCGGGCTCACGTGGAACGCGGCGCTCGAGACCGGCGGCGTGCTCGTGGGCAAGGACATCACCATCACCCTGGACCTCCAGGGCGCGCTGCAGCAGGACTGACAGCACGACGAGGGGACGGATGCCGCTTCACCGCGGCATCCGTCCCCTTCGTCATTCCCGCGGTCGACGCGACAACCGCAGCCGATCCTGCGCGAGGAGGATGCCGAGGAAGACGACGAGTGCGCCGACCGGCTCATTCCAGCTGACGTGCTCGCCGAGGATCAGGACGCCGAGCGCGACTCCGACGACCGGGGTGATGTAGGTCACCGTCGATGCACGCGTCGGCCCCCATGCGCGAACGGTGTTCTGGTTCCAGATGTAGGCGACCCCGGTGCCGAGGCAGCCGAGCAGCAGGACGGCGCCGATGATCCACGGGTCGAGCGAGACGGGGCTCCACGCCACAACGGGCGTCAGCACGATCATGATCGCCGCGGCGATGCCGATGTTGAGGAACGAGAACACCAGTGCGCTCATGCCCGTGTCTGACACGAACCTGCGCATGTACGCGAGGCTGAAGCCGTAGCAGGCTGTCGCGCCGAGGATCGCGAACTGCGCGACCAGGCTCTGGCTGAGATCGAGCCCCTGCCACGGGCCGATGATCACGACGACGCCGAGAATGCCGACGAGCACCCCCGCGATCTGCAGCGACTTGAGCTTCTCGACGCGGAAGAGGAGTCCCGCCATCACCGCCGTCATGATCGGCGTCGTGGCGTTGTAGATGCTCGCGAGGCCCGAGGTCACGTGCTGCTGAGCCCATGAGAACAGCAGGAACGGCAGCACGCAGAACGACACCGCGAGCACCGTCATGTGCGCCCATACCGCGAGGCTTCGCGGCAGGTGATCCCGCCGGAGCGCGACGAAGAGGCCGAGGGTGAGGGCGCCGAGGACCAGGCGCGACCAGGCCACCTGGCCGGGGGAGATGCCCTCGAGGGCGACCTTCATGAAGAGGAAGCTCGAGCCCCACACCACGCCCGCCAGCACGAACTGCACGGCGACCGACGCGTTCGACGGCGTCGGCGAGGGTGTGCGGCGCGCGGCCTCGACGGCGGGCGCAGAGGCGGTGACGGATGGTTCGGTAGGCACGCGGCGACTCTAGCCCCGGCATCCGACCCGCGAGGCCCGAGGGCGATGCGACGGCCGAAATCCGCCGATGCTCGGCCGTCGGGCTACGGTTCGGGATGCTGCGCGGATCAGACCGGATTATCCAACGCTCCGGACCACTGGTAGACTCTGGAGGTTGCCGTTTGATCGGCCGCGGATAAAGAGAGCTCGCACATCAGGTGCCGGGCGCCGCGCAATGACCAGGAAGGGGATCCCATCTATGCCACTCGAGTCTGACGCTAAGAAGGCGATCATCGAAGAGTACGCGACGCACCCCGGTGACACCGGATCCCCCGAGGTGCAGGTCGCGATGCTGACGCAGCGCATCAAGGACCTCACCGAGCACCTGAAGGAGCACAAGCACGACCACCACTCGCGTCGTGGTCTGTTCCTCATGGTCGGTCAGCGTCGTCGCCTGCTGGGTTACCTGCAGGACATCGACATCAACCGCTACCGCTCGCTCATCGAGCGCCTTGGGCTTCGCCGCTAAGCAGCGACCCAGCGTTCAATCGCGCAGAGAACTTCTTGAGAAGGCCTCCCCACGGTGTGGGGAGGCCTTCTCCCATTCCTGCGTCGAGTCAGGCGGATGCCGACGCCCGCGCCGCCAGCAGGTCGGCGTGCCAGATCTCGGCGACGTCGGGGTGCGCGCGCAGGCGCGACTTCAGCGCGTTCTCGCCGTGAAGTGCGTGGATCGGGTTCGAAGGGTCCTGCGTGACTCCGCGAGCGCCCGCGGCGAGCTCGGCCGGCAGATCGATCGTCGGGAACTGCGCATCGAGCGCGGGGTTGAAGAAGAACGGGATCGAGATGCGGTCCCCGGGTGCCTGTGGCGACACCACACGGTGGTTGGTGGCCGTCAGGTAGCCCTGGGTCGCGTGCTCGAGGAGCTCGCCGATGTTGACGACGAAGGCGCCCGGCACCGGGGGAGCATCGACCCACGTGCCGTCGCGCTGCACCTGGAGCCCACCCTTGCCGGGTTCCACCCACAGCAGCGTCAGCACGCCGGAATCCTTGTGCGCCCCCACGCCCTGCTGCGGGGTCGGATCGTCTTTGCCGGGGTAGCGCACGATCTTCAGCAGCGTCTGCGGTTCGCCGAAGTGCTCGTCGAAGTACGACTCGGGCGCGCCGAGGGCGAGCGCCCACGCCCGCAGCAGCTTGCGCGAGACTCCCGACAGATGCTCGACCCACTCCTCGGCCACCTCGCGCAGCTCGGGCTGGGCCGAAGGCCACAGGTTCGGTCCGATCAGTCGAGCCCAGTCGGGTGCGGCGGCGTCGTCGATCGCAGCCCGCTCGGGGCCGATGTCGATCTGCTCGCGCCAGTCGATCCGGCCCTGCGTGCGCTCGCCGCCGACACGCGTGTAGCCGCGGAAGTGCGGGCTCTTGACGTTCTCGATCTCGAGCTTGTCGGCCTCGGGCAGCGCGAAGAAGTCGCGGGCGGCTCGATGCAGCCGTGCCTCGAGCTCGGGCGGGACACCCGTGCCGGTGAGGTAGAAGAACCCGACCTCGTGGGTCGCCGCTCGCAGGTCGTCGCGGAAGCCGGCGGCGGCGGCGGGGCCGTCATCGAGCCGGGACAGGTCGAGGATCGGCAGGTTCAGGTCGGTCATGACCCGACGATAGGCGGATGCCGCGGCATCCCACCCGTTTGTTGCATCGGGTTACCGGCGCGCTCGAGGCGCCTGCCGTTGCGCCGGGGGCGCCTGCCCGGTACAGGTAGTCCATGACGCGTATATCCCGAGCAGTGCTTGTGACGGGGTGCTCGACGGGCATCGGCCGCGAGACGGCGAGGCTCTTCGCCCGTCGAGGCTGGACCGTCTACGCGACGGCCCGGCGGGTCGAGGCGATCGCCGACCTCGAGGCGAGCGGATGCCGAACGCTCGCGCTCGATGTGACGGACGAGTCCTCGCGCGTCGCCGCGGTCGAGACCGTGGTGCGGTCGGAAGGTGCAGTCGGGGTGCTCGTCAACAACGCCGGTGTCAGCGAGCTCGGTGCCACTGCGACTCTTCCCGTCGACCACGTCGCGCGGATGTTCGAGACGAACGTCTTCGCGATGCTGAGCATGACGCAGCTCGCGCTCCCCGGCATGCGGGCGCAGCGCTGGGGGCGGATCGTGAGCATGGGGTCGATGAACGGGCGCTGGATGATGCCCGGCATGGGCTCGTATGCCGCGACCAAGCATGCGATGGAGGCGCTCACCGACGCCCTGCGGTATGAGCTCCGCCCCCTCGGCATCGGGGTGTCGCTCATCGCGCCGGGAATGGTGACGACGGGATTCGGCCATACCGCGGCGGGACGCAGTGATGCGGCCTCGGCCGACGGCGCGCTCGCCGACTTCAACGAGCGCATCGCCGAGATGACGCGGAATTGGGACACGAGTCCGCAGGCACGGCTGGCGTGCTCGCCCAGCGACGTCGCCGAGCGTGTCGTACGGGCGGCGGAGGCCCGCCGACCGCGTGCCCGCTACCGGGTCGCGCCGTCGGCGGCGCTCATGCTGTCGCTCCGGCGCGTGCTGCCCGAGCGGGCGTTCGAGCTCGTCCTGCGCACCCAGTTCCCCTCGCCGCGGCAGGGGCGCTGACTCTGCAGCGTCAGCCGTTCTGGCGCGGGTCGGGCGGGCGAGGTGTGCGCGGCATCCGCTGGGCTTCGCGCGGGCGACGTGACCCGGTCGGGTCGCTGCGTCGGCCCTCGCGCTCGGCGAGCGTCGGGTCGGCGAAGAGCCACCGCGGGCGTGGCTCGACGAGCGGGCGGAACAGCCACCGCACGGGCTTGGTCGCAAGTCCGAGCGCAATCAGCACGGATGCGACGACGACGATCGGCAGCCACAGCCAGGTGGGGTCGAGGTCGCGCAGTACACCCGACTCGCGGAACGGGTAGAGCACGAACGAGTGCAGCAGGTACACGTACATCGTGTACTGGCCGAAGTGGGTCCAGAAATGCGTGCGGCGGGGGACGAGGGCGAAGAACGCGAGGCTGAGCACGATGGCTGTGCCCATGAGCACCAGGCGCACGCCGCCTGCCCACCACTGCGTGCCGCCGAGCGCCGCGTAATTGTCGTCGTAGAAGAGCCATTCGCGCAGGTTCATGTCGCGCCAGCCGTCGACGAAGAACCAGGCGGCCCAGCCGGCGACCGCGAAGACGCCGAGCGCGCCCGCGAACACCCACCATGCGCGATCGCGGAGGAGCCCGATCCGCGCCACGACGTCGTGCTCGTTCAGCCACCAGCCGAGAGCGAAGAAGGGCAGGAGTCCGAGCGTCCGCGAGAGCGAGAACGTCGAGTCGATGTTGGGCAGGTATCCCGCCCCGACCGAGATGGCGACGGTCCACAGCAGCGGCCAGCGCAGCAGGGCGAGATAGGGGAGCACGAGTCGGAAGATGCCCAGGGCGAGCAGGAACCACAGCGTCCACGAGGGCTCGGTGAGATTAGGGTTCGCCTGTCCCTCCACGAGCAGCTTCGTGAGGGTCCACAGTCCCTCGAATATCACGTACGGCACCAGGATGTCGGTGATGACGCGGGCCATCTGCCGGCGGTTCGGCGAATCCGACTTCGAGAAGTAGCCCGAGATGATCGCGAACGCCGGCATGTGGAACGCGTACACGAGCAGGTACAGGCCGAGCGCGATGTCGGAGTCGTACGTGAGCCGCTGCACCGAGTGTCCCAGGACGACGAGCACAATGCAGGCGAAGCGCGCGTTGTCCCAGAACGGCACGCGCCGCTTCGTGCGCACCGTTGCGGTGGAGGCGGTCACCGGCGCGTCGGCGGAGGCCGCATCCGCGGTGGGTTTCGCTGGATCGGTCATGGCGCCAGCCACCCTATCCTGGGTGTCTCGACACGCGCCCGCATGGGCGAAGACACGCGACGACGCGCGAGGAGACCGCATGTCCGCTGGCCCTGTCCTTTCCCTCTCGACGGGAGCTGTGCGCGGTGTGAGCGAGGCGGGCATCGACCGCTTCCTCGGCATCCCGTACGCGGCCCCGCCCGTCGGTGAGCGGCGCTTACTGCCACCGGCCCCGGTGGAGGGGTGGGAGGGGGAGAGGGATGCCGCAGCCTTCGGCGCTACCGCGCCGCAGGCGCCGTACCCGCCGGCGATGGCGGTGTACCTGCCGACGGTCGAGATCCCGGGCGACGACTTCCTGACGGCGAACGTGTGGGCGCCCGCCGACCGCGCAGACGACGCGTCGTTGCCGGTGCTGGTGTTCGTGCACGGCGGCGCGCTCACTCGTGGTGCCGCGGCGCTCGCGGCCTACGACGGGGTCTCGTTCGCACGCCACGGCATCGTCTACGTGTCGATCCAGTACCGCCTGGGGCAGGAGGGCTTCGCGGTGATCGACGGCGTGCCGCAGAACCTCGGCGTGCTCGACCAGGAGGCGGCGCTGCGCTGGGTGCGGCGGGAGATCGCCGCGTTCGGCGGTGACGCCGAGCGTGTCACGGTGATGGGGCACTCTGCCGGTGCGAACAGTCTGACCGCTCTGCTGGCACTCCCGCACGCGAAGGAGCTGTTCGACCGGGCGATCCTCCAGAGCGGACCCCTGGTCGCCCAGCCGCCGAAGAAGGCGGGCCGCATGAGCCGCGCGATCGCGAAGCGGCTCGGTATCCCGCCGACCCGCGGCGCATTCGCTGCCGCGCCGGCAGCCGACCTCGTCGCCGCGCACGCCGCGATCGCGGCGGCGGGATCACCCCTCGGCACCGGACCCTCGGTCGCCCTCGCGATCGGGGGCGACGCGGTGCCCCGCAATCCGCTCGACGCACTGCGGGAGGGCGAGGGGCGCGGCATCCCGGTGCTCATCGGGTCCACGAGTGAGGAGTACCGCCTCTGGTTCGTGCCCACGCGCGCGCTCGACCGCATTTCGAACATCACGCTCACCGGAGCCCGCCTCGCGGCCGGCGTGCCCGCCCGGATCGTCACGGCGCACCGCGCGCGGCGGCCCGGTGCGGCACCCGGCGAGATCCTCGGCGAAATCGTGACCGATCTGCTCCTGCGCGCTCCGATCACGCGGTTCGCCGACAGCCGCGCGTCCGACGGCGGCTCTCCGACGTGGGTGTACGAGTTCCGGTGGCAGAGCCCGGTGGGCGGGCTCGGCGCCGCGCACGGCATGGAGCTCGGCTTCGTCTTCGACCACCTCGACTCGCCCGACGCGATCGCGCTCGGCGGCAATGAGGCGCCGCAGTCGCTCGCCGCAGCCATGCACCGGGCTTGGGTGGCGTTCGTCGTGGACGGCGACCCCGGCTGGGAGCGCTGGACGGCCCGCCGGCCGGTGCAGGCCTTCGACGCCGACGGCGGCCGGATCGACTATGCGCCGCGGCAGGACGAGCTGGACGGGCTGCCCGACCGGTAGCGGTGCTCAGCCGGCGACGCGGATCTGGAAGCCCGCCTCGCCCCACGTCGCCTCGAGCGTGCCCGACGCGGGCAGCTCGATGGCATCGCAGCCGGTGATTCGGGTGCCGACGTCGCCCGGCCAGTAGCAGACGGCATACTCGGCCGGCGCGACCTGAAGGCGGAAGCCGCCGTCGCCGTCGATCGGGGACGCCGTGCCGCCGAGCTCGGTCACGTCGTCTTCGCTCAGCTGCAGGGCCATGTGGAACCACTCCTGCGGATCGGCGATCGGATGCTCCGCGGCGAGGTCCCAGAACGGGCCATTCATCGCGGCGATCGGGATGACCGCCAGCCCGCCGCCGCCGACTGCGGCGTCACCCGGCTGGCCCGCGACATCCGACGTCGCGGACATCTGTCCGACGAGTCCGGCCGGGGCGCCTGCGCAGCCGGCCATGAGGGTGACCGTGCCGAGCACGGTGACGGCCAGGGCGCGGCGCATGCCCGCGACGGTAGCAGTTTCCGACGGCGGGGCAGTGCGGGAATAACCTGGAGGTGCCCACGTTGCATGAGATACATTCATTTGCATAGATTCGTCCGATGTGGAGAACCCACGACGACGCAGAAGCGGAGAAGGATCGTGAGCGAGAGCACCACGTGGCCCGGGATGCAGTTCGGAATCTTCACGGTGAGCGACATCACCGAAGACCCGACGACAGGGACCACCCCCAGCGAGGCGGAGAAGATCCGCAACACCATCACGGTGGCCAAGCACGCCGAAGAGGTCGGCCTCGACGTCTTCGCCCTGGGCGAGCACCACAACCCGCCGTTCTGGTCGTCCTCGCCCACCACGACGCTCGCCTACATCGCCGCGCAGACCGAGCGCCTCGTGCTCTCGACCGCAACCACCCTCATCACGACGAACGACCCGGTGAAGATCGCCGAGGACTTCGCGATGCTCCAGCACGTTTCGGGGGGCCGTGTCGACCTCATGCTCGGGCGCGGCAACACCGGCCCGGTGTACCCGTGGTTCGGCAAGGACATCCGCCAGGGACTCCCGCTCGCCATCGAGAGCTACAACCTGCTCCACCGTCTGTGGCGTGAAGACGTCGTCGACTGGGAAGGCCAGTTCCGCACCGCGCTGCAGGGCTTCACCTCCACGCCTCGCCCGCTCGACGGAGTCGCACCCTTCGTGTGGCACGGCTCGATCCGCACCCCCGAGATCGCCGAGCAGGCTGCGTACTACGGGGACGGGTTCTTCGCGAACAACATCTTCTGGCCCAAGGAGCACTACCAGCGCCTGATCGCGCTCTACCGCCAGCGCTACGCGCACTACGGTCACGGCACGCCCGAGCAGGCGATCGTCGGTCTCGGCGGCCAGGTGTTCATGGCGGCGAAGTCGCAGGACGCGGTGCGCGAGTTCCGCCCGTACTTCGACAACGCCCCGGTCTACGGTCACGGGCCGTCGCTCGAGGACTTCAGCGAGATGACCCCGCTCACTGTCGGTTCGCCGCAGCAGGTCATCGACCGCTACGCCTCGATGCGCGACTACTACGGCGACTACCAGCGCCAGCTGTTCCTCATCGATCACGCGGGCCTTCCGCTGAAGACGGTGCTCGAGCAGCTCGACATCCTGGGCGGCGAGGTCGTCCCGGTGCTCCGCAAGGAGCTCGCGCAGAACCGCCCCGCCGACGTGCCCGACGCGCCCACCCACGCGAACCTCGTGGCGGCGGCAGGCGGAGCGCGCGATGCGCGCCCCAACGCGAACCGCGGCGACAACCTCACCGGCGGATCGCCGTACCAGGACACCGCGGCTGCGGCCGGCTCGGCCTTCGGCGCAGCGGCGACGCGGACGGGGGCTTGAAATGGCCACGGCATCCGCTCGTCGTATCGCCGTCATCTCGGCGGGGCTCTCCAATCCCTCGTCGACGCGTCTGCTCGCCGACCGACTCGCCGCGGCGACCGCGAAGCAGCTCGCCGAACGCGAGATCGAGGTCGAGGTCGACGTGTTCGAGCTGCGCGACTACGCGCACGACATCACGAACAACCTGCTCACCGGGTTCGCACCGCCCGCTCTCGAGTCGATGGTCAACGCCGTCGTCTCCGCCGACGCCGTGATCGCGGTGACCCCGATCTTCTCGACGAGCTACTCAGGGCTGTTCAAGTCCTTCATCGACGTGCTCGACCCCGATGCCCTCACGGGCAAGCCCGTGCTCATCGGCGCGAACGCCGGCACCGCACGCCACTCGCTCGCGATCGACTACGCGATCCGGCCGCTGTTCACCTACCTCCACGCCGAGCCGGTCTCGACCGGCGTGTTCGCGGCGTCGAGCGACTGGGGCGGCGCGGGCGACCAGGTCGCTCCTCTCGGCGAGCGCGTCGAGCGCGGCGCCCGCGAACTCGCAGAGGCGATCGCGCGGCGCGAGCCCGCGAAGAGCGACGACCCCTTCGATCCTGCGAACTATCTCGGCGACGGGCGCTCGTTCGGGCACCTGCTGGGCGGTCTCGCGGGGGAGTAGGCGTGAGCCCCGGATCACCGCCCTGATAGCGTCGGGACCACGGAGTCGCTTCGGCCCCCGATGAGGGAAGAAGGCGTTCCATGGCTTCTCAGGTTCCGCTGGTGCTGGGCGTGGTCGGTGCATCGCGCAAGCCCGACGAGCGACGCGTGCCGCTGCATCCGGGTCACCTCGACCGGATCCCCGACGCGCTTCGCCCGCACGTGCTCCTCGAGACCGGGTACGGCGAGCGGTTCGGGGCTTCCGATGAAGAACTGCGTCCCCTCGTCGGCGGCATCCTGGACCGCCCCGAGCTGATCGCCGCCGCAGACGTGCTGCTGCTGCCCAAGCCCCAGCACGAGGACCTGCGCGAGATGCGCGACGGTCAGACGCTGTGGGGGTGGCCGCACCTCGTGCAGGACGCCGAGATGACCCAGATCGCCCTCGACAAGCGACTGAGCGTCATCGCATTCGAGGCGATGAACCACTGGGGCAGCGACGGCGCCTTCGGGCTGCACGTCTTCCACATGAACAACGAGATCGCGGGATACTGCTCGGTGCTTCACGCACTGCAGCTGTGCGGATCGACCGGCGACTACGGACGCCGGCTCACTGCCGTCGTGATCGGGTTCGGAGCCACCGCCCGCGGCGCCGTCACCGCGCTGCGAGCGCACGGTGTGCATGAGGTGCGCGTCCTCACGAACCGCAGAACCGCATCGGTGGCGTCCCCGATTCACGCCGTGCAGATGATCCAGTTCGACCACGACGGGCCGTATCTGAGCGAAGTCATCACCGACGACGGGCGGGTGCCTCTCGCGCCCTTCCTCGCCGAGAGCGACATCGTCGTGAACTGCACCCTTCAGGACCCCAATCGGCCGCTGCTCTACCTCAAGACCGGCGACCTCTCCGCCTTTCGTCCGGGAAGCCTGATCGTGGACGTGTCATGCGACGAGGGAATGGGGTTCGACTGGGCGCGCCCGACGAGCTTCGCCGACCCGATGTTCACGGTCGGCGGCAGCATCAACTACTACGCGGTCGACCACAGTCCGTCGTACCTGTGGAACTCCGCGAGCTGGGAGATCAGCGAGGCGCTGCTCGGCTTCCTTCCGACCGTCATGGCGGGGTCGGACGCCTGGGCGGCCGACGAAACCCTCGCGCGCGCGATCGAAGTCGCAGGCGGCGAGGTGCGCAACCCTGCGATCCTCGAGTTCCAGGACCGGCTGCCCGAGAGTCCGTACCTGATCGTCGCCCGCTAGAGACGGATGTCGGAGGGGCCGTCGAGCTCATTCCATTCGCCGGCGAGGGCTCGTTCGGCCGACATGACGTCGGCGTCGGCGAGAGCGCCGAAGTCCACTCCCGCGAGCAGCTCGATGTCGGCGATCGGCACCTGGAACGTCCGGTAGGTGCCCAGGGGCGGAGTCGCGAACGCTCCGTCGGTCGTGTCGAGAAGGTCGGACTGGTCGAGCACGAACCCGGCGGCCGCGAGGTCCGGCATCCCGTCGTCTGGGGTCGTCACCCAAGCGACGACCTTGAAGAAGCGACGAGGGATGCCGATGCCGCGGTACTGGGGATCGCCGCTGTCCAGCACCGGTGCCGTGAAGACGCTCACGCGCTGGTCTGTGGCGTCGGCGTAGGCGAGCACGTGGTCTTCGAGGCCGAGCCACAGATCCTTCGACTGGTTGAAGACGTTCACCTGCGGCGCGGCATTCGTGTAGAAGAACGTCGCCTCGGTCGCCGCGCGAGCTTCCGCCTCGGTGCCCCAGCCCGGATCGCGGCGCCGAACGAGATGCCCGCGGTCGAGGTCGTTGCGAGCGTAGATCGCGGCGCCTGTCTGCTCGTCGGCCGGGATGCGCGGATCCAGGTCCCAGTCGCCGGTGCGCGGCAGGTCCTGAAGCGCCCCGCCGTCGATGTTCACGCCTGTCATCGCGGCGAGGCGGCGAGTCGCATCGAGCAGCACCGTGAAACGCGGGTAGGGCAACTCGCGCAGCTGCGCGCCGCCGACCGGTCGTGGAAGGGGGAGGGGGATGCTGAGGAAGCCTGCGTCGTACCCGGTCCAGTTCTCGTCTGCCACGGGTCCATCCTGGCGTGCCCCGCCGACGGTGCGGGGCGGGTGTGCGCGTTCCACGCAGGAGATGTGGCCTTGCACAGGAGGAATCCGGCCCCCAGGCTCCTGCAGGGGCTCAGGGCTCCTGTCGAGGACTCGCCCAGCCCGCCGAGCGAGGACGGTGTCGATCGCGAGGCCGGACCCCACCGCGAGCACCACCGAAACGACCACGGCGACGACCGGCCCGCCTGGAAGGATGGCCGCCACCGCCGCGCCGATGAGCGCCTGATAAGCCGCCCACGCGAGTGCGGCGAGGCAGGCGATCGCGAGATAGCGCGGCGCGCGGATCCCCGTGGCCCCGGCTGTGAGATTCACCGCGAGGCGCGCGAAGGGGATGAACCGCGCCGTGAACAGCACGACCGCGGCGCGGCGCTCGAGCCGCGCGCGCGACCACGCGAACGCGGTGCGAACGCGCGACGCGCGCATCCACCGCCACCGCTCGAGGCCGACCGTGCGGCCCACGAGGTAGCACGCGGCGTCGCCGGTCACTGCGGCGACGGCCGCGACCGCTATCACCGCGCCGACGGGGGGCTCGCCCTGCGTCACTGCGAGCGCGCCGTATGCCGTGACGGCCGCCTCGCCGGGAACGACGACGAGGAACGCGTCGCCCAGAACGAGGACGAACAACAGCGGCAGCGCCCACATGTTCCCCGACACGCCGATCAGCAGATCCTCGATCACCGCCCCCTTCTAGCCGTCCGCGATGAACGGCGACCGAACAGGGCACGTACGGTTACCTCGCGCAGTGCATCGGGTGAACACTTGCGTCAGAACGCCGGTTCACGGCATCCCGATCCGCGTATCGCATCACGCTGGAGCCGTGAGAATCGCATTGCTCGCCGAATCGTTCCTGCCCCACATGAACGGAGTGACGGGGTCGGTGCTCCAGGTCCTCCGACATCTCGCCGCACACGGTCACGACACGCTCGTCATCGCTCCCCGCACAGGCGGCGTCACGGCCGACCTCCCTGACGCACGAACCGAGCTCCTGACTTCGGTGCCGCTGCCCGGCTATCCCCAGGTGCGGGTCGTGTTCGCCCGAGCGGCGCGGATCGCCGCGATCCTGCGTGAATTCGATCCCGCGGTCGTCCACCTCGCCTCGCCGTTCGTGCTGGGCTGGCAGGGTGTGGCGGCTGCGGACGCGCTGCGGATTCCCTCCGTCGCCGTCTACCAGACCGACGTCGTCGCATACGCGCAGCGGTACGGGATGCCGCAGGCATCCGTCGCCGTGGGGCGCCACGTCGCACGCCTTCATCGCCGCGCCACTCTGACCCTCGCGCCGTCGACCGCCTCGATGCGCCAGCTGGAGGCGCTCGGAATCGACCGGCTGCGACGCTGGGGACGGGGGGTCGACGGCATCCGATTCACGCCGAGTCGTCGCAACGAGTACTGGCGGGCGCAGATCGCGCCGGGGGAGACCCTCATCGGCTACGTGGGGCGGCTCGCGCCCGAGAAGCAGGTCGAGGACCTCGTGGGAATCGCGGATCTCCCGGGCACGCGACTCGTGATCGTCGGCGACGGCCCCGCGCGGCACGACCTCGAGCGCATGCTGCCCGGAGCCGTCTTCACGGGCCACCTCGGTGGCATCGCGCTCGCCGAGACGCTCGCGAGCCTCGACGTGTTCGTGCATCCCGGCGAGAGCGAGACGTTCGGGCAGACGATCCAGGAGGCGCTCGCCAGCGGTGTCCCGGTCGTCGCGACCGGCATCGGCGGGCCGGTGGACCTGGTGCGGTCGAGCATCGACGGCTGGCTCTACCGGCCGGGCGATCTCCGCGAGATGCGCGAGCGCGTGATCGACCTCGTCGGCGACGAGAGCAAGCGACGAGCGTTTGCGGCATCCGCAGCCGAGTCCGTCCGAGGTCGGACGTGGGAGGCGCTGTGTCGT
Organism: Microbacterium sp. 2FI; assembly: GCF_005502885.1. Lineage (GTDB taxonomy): Bacteria > Actinomycetota > Actinomycetes > Actinomycetales > Microbacteriaceae > Microbacterium. The sequence goes on along the minus strand of NZ_SCMR01000024.1, from coordinate 15,670 downwards.
GAACTCGTCGGTCACTACGAGGATGCGCGCACTCTGCGCCCGATCGATGATGCGCTGCGCCACCGTGCCGCCATCCGACCGGGGGCGCCGTCCATGTCGCCCGCCGTGCGGCCTCGTTGGACGCGGTACGTCGCGCTCGGCGACTCGCTCACCGAGGGGCTCTGCGACACCTCCCGTATGCCGGCGGGGCAGTACCGGGGGTGGGCGGACCGCCTGGCGCAGCTGCTCGCACACGAGGCAGCCGCTTCGGAGCCGTTCCGCTACGCGAACCTGGCCCTGCGCAGCCGCCGAGTGAGTCACCTCGTCGAGCAGCAGCTTCCGCAGGCGGTTGCACTCCGCCCCGACCTCGTGTCGATCCTGATCGGGGCCAACGATCTCGTCGGCCGCCGCGTCGACATCGGCGCTGTCGCGGCAGAGCTCGAGGCAGCCGTCCGGGCGCTTCGCGCCGCTCGCATCGACGTGCTTCTGGTCACGCCGTTCCTGCCGCGGCGGCGCGCAGCCGTGCTGCTGCAGCGCAGATTCGCCGTGTTCGCATCTGAGCTGCGGCGGATCGCCGCCGACACGGGAGCGACCCTGCTCGACCTCGAGGCGCTCCCAGCGATCGGTGACGTCGAACTGTGGGCGCCCGACCGCGTTCACCTGCGATCGCGGGGGCACCGGTTTCTTGCCTATCGCGCCGCCGACGCGCTCGGCGTTCCCGACGCGGAGGCGCTGGGCGGACTGGATGCAGCACTCCACGCCGACGACGACCCCGATGCGACGGGCACGTGGCTCGGCCGCGACGTCCTGCCCTGGATCTGGCGTCGACTCCAGGGCCGCACCGCAGGTGACGGCCGGGCCCCGAAGCACAGCGGGTACGTCGTGATCGGCGGGCGCGGCGACGCAAACGTCGACGTGCGGACGCCGTAGGCGATCAGACCGTGTCGCGCCAGCTGTACTCCGACTCGGGTCGTCCCGGGCTCCCGTAGCGGGGCGCGCGGGCAGCTCTGCCCGATTCGACGAGGTGCTCGAGGTAGCGGCGCGCCGCTACCCGCGACATCCCGAGCCGCTGCGCGGCCTCGCCAGCCGACACGGGGGCGTGCGTGCGGACGTCATCGGTCACGCGTGCCAGCGTCTCGGCCGACAGGCCCTTGGGCAGCGCGACCGCGACGGCGGGACGCAGGGCGCCGAGCAGCGCATCGATCTCGGACTGCGTGGCCGATCCCGCCGACTCGGCGGCGCGTCGTCGATACTCGCGGTACTGCTCCATCCGCTCCGCGAACATCGAGTACGCGAACGGCTTCACGAGGTACTGGGCCACCCCGAGGCCCGCCATCTGACGCACGACGTCGGCGTCTCGAACGCCGGTGATGGCGATGACGTCGACCGTGGAGCCCCGCGCCCGCACGTGGCGGAGCACGTCGAGGCCCGTGCCGTCGGGCATCGTGATGTCCAGCAGCACCAGGTCGATGTCGCCGCCGCGTTCGATCACGGCCGAGATCGCGGCGCGCGCGCCGGTGCATTCGGCGATGACGCGAAAGCCCTCGAGCCGCTCGACGTACGTGCGGTGCAGTTCGAGGGTCAGCGCGTCGTCGTCGACGAGCAGCACGCCGATCACGGCCGCCTCGCCGGCAGGGTCGCGGCGAAAGTGGTCGGCGGTTGCGAGAAACGGATGCCGCCGCCGGTGCTCTGCACGATCGACCGCACGAGGGCGAGCCCCACGCCGCGGCCGTCCGCGTCGGCGGGCTTGGTCGAGAAGCCGTGCTCGAAGATCCGCTCGCGCAGCTCCTCCGCCACGCCGCCGCCGCTGTCGGCGACCTCGATCCGCAGCATCCCGTCGTCCGTCGGGGCGAAGGTCACCCGAACCCAGCGGGGCGCGTCGCCGGCCGCCGCAGCGTCGAGCGCATTGTCGATCAGGTTGCCGACGACCGAGACCGCATCGACGGGGGAGAGGATGCTGCGCGGTGCGGCCGGATCGATGTCGGCGGTCCAGTCGACCCCGCGCTCGCGGGCCTGAGCCGCCTTTCCGAGCAGCAGCGCACCCACCGTCGGGTCGCCGTCGCGGCGGGCGGCGACCTGGTCCACGAGCGCCTGGCTCTGCCGCGACGTCTCGGTCAGGATCTCGATCGCCTCGCGTGTACGGCCGAGTTCCAGCAGCGACACCGCCGTGTGCATGCGGTTGCCGTGCTCGTGGGTCTGCGCCCGCAGTGCCTCACCCAGAGTGCGGACGGACTCGTACGAGGCGACGGCATCGCGGATGCTGCCTGCCGGCAGGTCGCCCGCGACGAGGCGTGTGGTCCGGCGGGCCAGCATCGCGCCGATGAGGCCTGCCGTGAGCACCGCGAGGGCGATGGCGAGGATGAACGGCAGCCGCGGGACGATGTCGGAGGCGATGCTCCCGACGGTGACGCCGACCGACACCCACCCGACGAGGTCGCCGGAGGGGGCGTCGATCGGCACGATCGTCCGCACCGACGGCCCCAGCGTGCCGGTGAACTCCTCGGTCACGATGACGGCGTCGGCGGGGATCGTGCCGATGTAGGGCCGACCGATCTCGGCGGGGTCGCGGTGGGTGACCCGCACCCCGTCGGGCGTCATGATCGTCACGAAGTCGACGTTCGCACCGGCCATCACCTCCTCGGCGACGGGCTGCAGGCGATCGGACGCGCCCGCGCCCGAGAGCGATTCGGCCACCTCGGGCATCGCGGCGAGCGAGGACGCCACCGCGCGGGTCACCTCCTCTGCCTCGGTGCGGGCTGCGCGCTGAGCGTCGAGAACGAGCAATCCCGCCAGTACCGCGACGAGCGCGGCGACCGAGACCGCCACCACGACGAAGACACGCGACGCGGCGCTGGAGAGCCGGGTGCGCTCGGTCATGTGTCCTCCTCGACAGGATGCCGCGGCATCCACCTGCGACCAATACGACCACAACTCGCCCTCGGAGAGGCAGCACCGCACGCTGGGGATCGCACCGGGGTGAGTCCCGGCGGCATCGGACAACGACCGTTCACCCCCATGGAGGCGATGATGGCTCTCTCGACCCGGACGACTTCGTTCACACTTCCCGGCTTCAACAGGTTCCGCGGCAAGCAGGCCTGGGACAAGCACACGTGGCTCTACATGGCGGTGATCCTCGCCGTCGTGCTCGGGGCCGCCGTCGGCCTCATCTGGCCCGAGGTCGGCGTCGCGCTGAAGCCCCTCGGCGAGGCGTTCGTCGGACTCATCAAGATGATGATCGCGCCGATCATCTTCTGCACGATCGTGGTCGGCGTCGGCTCGATCGCAAAGGCGGCCACTGTCGGGAAGATCGGAGGGCTCGCGCTCCTGTATTTCATGGTGATGTCGACCTTCGCCCTCGCCATCGGTCTGGTCGTGGGCAACCTCCTCCACCCGGGCGAGGGGCTGAACATGGCGAACTCGACCTACGAGGCCACCGCCGAGGCGAAGACGACGCAGGAGTTCATCCTCGGGATCATCCCGACGACGTTCTTCTCGGCGTTCACGGGCGAGAGCGTGCTGCAGGTGCTGTTCATCGCGCTGCTCGTCGGGTTCGCGCTGCAGCAGATGGGCGACAAGGGCCAGCCGATCATGAACGCGGTGAAGCACCTGCAGGCGCTCGTCTTCCGCATCCTCGGCATGATCCTGTGGCTCGCGCCGATCGGCGCATTCGGCGCGATCGCCGCCGTCGTCGGCAACACCGGCGTCGCGGCCATCTGGGCGCTGGGCACGCTCATGATCGCGTTCTACATCACGTGCGTGATCTTCATGGTGGGGGTCCTCGGCACGCTGCTCTACGCCGTCACCCGCGTGAACATCTTCAGCCTCGTGAAGTACCTCGCCCGTGAGTACCTGCTGATCGTCGGCACGTCGTCCTCCGAGTCCGCCCTGCCCCGCCTGATCGCGAAGATGGAGCACCTCGGCGTCTCGAAGCCGGTCGTGGGCATCACCGTTCCCACCGGGTACTCGTTCAACCTCGACGGCACCGCGATCTATCTGACGATGGCGTCGCTGTTCATCGCGAGCGGCATGGGCGCTCCGATGGCGATCGGCGAGCAGATCGGGCTGCTCGTCTTCATGATCATCGCGTCGAAGGGCGCGGCCGGCGTGACCGGCGCTGGGCTGGCGACGCTCGCCGGAGGGCTGCAGGCCTACCGTCCCGATCTCGTCAACGGCGTCGGGGTGATCGTCGGCATCGACCGGTTCATGTCGGAGGGGCGAGCGCTCACGAACTTCACGGGCAACGCCGTCGCGACGGTGCTGATCGGCTCGTGGACCAAGGAGTTCGATGCCGCTCGCGCTCGCCGCGTGCTCGCGGGCGAGCTGCCGTTCGACGAGACGACGCTGTCGGGGCACGACCACGACGGCATGTCGGACTCGCCGGATGCCGTGGGCGTCGACGGGCTCGAAGAGGCCGCCGTCGCCGAGGCGGAGGCCAAGGAGACCCGCGCGCGGGAGCGCGCGGCTGTGCTGAGCCGCTGACCTCGGGGCGGTTGCAGAGGGGTCCGTCCGCTCGCGCGGACGGGCCCTCAGCCGCTCTTGCGGCGGAACTCCCGCTTGGTCACGGCGCCGTGGGTGCCGTGGACTGCGGAATCGCCGTCCAGGTGCGACTCGCCCTCGCGGTGCTGGGCGTTCTTCTTCTCGAGTGCTTCCTTGAACTTGCGCTTCATCTCATCGGACGCTGCGCCCGCCGGCTTCTCGTCGGTGCTCATTGGTCCAGCCTAGGCGCGAGATGCCCAACCCGCCAGCGATGGGCACTGTCCAGGCCTCGCTGGTAGGCTGGATCGGGTTGCCTTCGGGCATCCGCTCAAATTCAACATGAGCTCAACGGAGCAGGCCGGCAGGAAGCTGGTCTCCTGTGGTGGATTCCTCGTCGCGCAGCGCGCCGGGTGATCTTCTACTGGTGGCCAGCGCCGGTGTCATCGCGGGTGTTCCCGCGCGCCGAAACTGCCTGTTCCCTGCTCCTTCGAATGACCCTCGCCCGGCACACGGCCGGACGAGGCTAAACAAAGAAGGAGAGACCTCTTGGAAGGTCCTGAAATCACCGCCGCCGAAGCCGTCCTCGACAACGGACGCTTCGGCACCCGCACGATCCGGTTCGAGACCGGTCGTCTCGCGCAGCAGGCGCAGGGCGCCGTCGCCGCGTACCTCGACGAGGAGACGATGCTCCTCTCGGCCACCAGCGCCGGCAAGCACCCGCGCGAAGGCTTCGACTTCTTCCCGCTGACCGTCGACGTCGAAGAGCGCTCGTACGCCGCGGGCAAGATCCCCGGCTCGTTCTTCCGTCGCGAGGGCCGTCCCTCCACCGAGGCGATCCTCGTGTGCCGTCTCATCGACCGCCCGCTGCGCCCGTCGTTCGTCGACGGCCTCCGCAACGAGGTCCAGATCGTCGTCACCGTGCTGTCGATCGCACCCGGCGAGTTCTACGACGCGCTCGCGATCAACGCAGCATCCCTGTCGACCCAGATCTCGGGTCTGCCGTTCTCGGGTCCGATCGCCGGTGTCCGCCTCGCGCTCATCCCCGGCCACGGCGACAACGCCGACCAGTGGATCGCGTTCCCGACCGTCACGCAGCTCGAAGAGGCCGTGTTCGACCTCATCGTCGCCGGCCGCGTCATCACCGACGCCGACGGCAACGACGATGTCGCGATCATGATGGTCGAGGCCGAGGCCACCGAGGGTTCGTGGAACCTCATCAAGGGCGGCGCCGTCAAGCCCAACGAGCAGGTCGTGGCCGAAGGCCTCGAGGCCTCGAAGCCCTTCCTGAAGCAGCTCGTCGCCGCGCAGAACGTCGTCGCGAACTCCGCGGCGAAGGAGATCAAGGAGTTCCCGGTCTTCCTGCCCTACAGCCAGGAGACCTACGACTTCGTCGCGCACCGCGCGTACGACAAGCTCGTCCCGATCTACCAGATCGCCGACAAGCAGGCCCGCCAGAACGCCGACGACGAGCTGAAGGATGCCGTCAAGGCAGAGCTTCTGGCCGCCGTCGAGTCGGGCGAGCTGCAGGCTGTCGCGACGCTCGAGTTCTCTGCGGCGTACAAGTCGGTCACGAAGAAGATCGTGCGCGGTCGCATCCTCGCCGAGGGCGTCCGCATGGACGGCCGCGGCCTGGCCGACATCCGTCCGCTCGATGCCGAGGTGCAGGTCATCCCGCGCGTCCACGGCTCGGCGATCTTCCAGCGCGGCGAGACCCAGATCCTGGGCGTCACCACGCTGAACATGCTCAAGATGGAGCAGCAGATCGACTCGCTGTCGCCCGTCACGCACAAGCGGTACATGCACCACTACAACTTCCCGCCCTACTCGACCGGTGAGACCGGCCGTGTCGGCAGCCCGAAGCGTCGCGAGATCGGGCACGGCTTCCTCGCCGAGCGCGCGCTCGTGCCGGTGCTGCCCAGCCGCGAGGAGTTCCCGTACGCGATCCGCCAGGTGTCCGAGGCTCTCGGCTCCAACGGCTCGACGTCGATGGGCTCGGTGTGCGCCTCGACCCTGTCGCTCCTCAACGCCGGCGTGCCGCTGCGCGCTCCGGTCGCGGGCATCGCGATGGGCCTGGTCACCGACGAGGTCGACGGTCAGACCCGTTACGCCGCACTGACCGACATCCTGGGCGCTGAGGACGCGCTCGGCGATATGGACTTCAAGGTCGCCGGAACCAGCGAGTTCGTCACCGCGATCCAGCTCGACACGAAGCTCGACGGCATCCCGTCGTCGGTGCTGACCGCCGCGCTGCAGCAGGCGCACGAGGCGCGCCTCACGATCCTGAACGTGCTGACCTCGGCGATCGACGGTCCGGACGAGATGGCTCCGACCGCGCCGCGCGTGATCAGCGTCCAGATCCCCGTCGACAAGATCGGCGAGCTGATCGGCCCCAAGGGCAAGACGATCAACGCGATCCAGGACGAGACCGGAGCGCAGATCTCCATCGAGGAGGACGGCACCGTCTACATCGGGGCGACCGACGGCCCCGCGGCCGAGGCCGCCCGCGCCCAGGTCAACGCGATCGCGAACCCGACCAACCCCGAGGTCGGCGAGCAGTTCCTCGGCACCGTCGTGAAGATCGCGACGTTCGGCGCGTTCATCTCGCTGCTCCCCGGCAAGGACGGACTGCTGCACGTCAGCGAAGTCCGCAAGCTCGCCGGCGGCAAGCGGGTCGAGAACGTCGAGGACGTGCTCTCGGTCGGTCAGAAGATCCTCGTGAAGATCACGAAGATCGACGACCGCGGCAAGCTGTCGCTCGAGCCGGTGGTCGAAGAGGCCGCCGACCAGGAGGGTCGCGCCGCGGCCAGCGAAGGTCCTGAGGGCCCTGCTGAAGGCTGATCCCTCTCGGGTATGAGCCCGAAGCTTGTCCGGATGCCCGTCGACCTCCCGTGCGGAGGCGGCGGGCATCCGCCGTATCGCCCCATATTTCCGGCTCATGTCCCCCGAATGGGGGACATGGGAGCGCAACCGCGCCGTCCCGTGATGAAAGCGTTATGCAATGTTTACCGACAGGTTGCCGCAGTGAACGGTGCCGTGTCCGGTCTGCCATAACCTGTGAGTACGCGCCGGGGGGTGCGTAAAGGCGATCACGAAGATCTCTGAGAAGAGTCGTCGTGAGGGGGTGGCACATGGCTTTTTTCGGCGTTGACGCGACGCTTGCATCGGCGAGCGCGGATGCAGCGGCCGCCGCGCCGCGCCCGCCTCACCCGTCTGCTCCGATTCCCGTGCAGGGCCCGCCGATCGGCAAGGGCGTGCGCGTCCCGCTCGGCGACGGCGTTCCCGAGGTGTTCCCCCTGATCCTCGGCGGCGCGGAGTTCGGCTGGAACGTCGATCTCGAATCGAGCCACGAGATCCTCGACGCGTATGTCGAGCTCGGCGGAAACATCGTTCACACCGCCGACGGGTACTCCGGCGGCCGCAGCGAGCACATCATCGGCCAGTGGCTCACCTCGCGCGGGCTGCGCGACGACGTCGTGCTGGCCGATCGCATCGGCGCGAACGCCGACAACCCGGGTCTCGGCCCCGTCAATCTCGTCCGCGCCGTCGAGGCATCGCTCGCGCGCCTGCGCACCGATCGCATCGACGTCCTCTACCTCGATGCCGTCGCCGACTCCCTGACCGCACTCGAAGACACGCTCGCGACGGCGGAATGGCTCGTCGAAGCCGGCAAGGTGCGCGCGGTCGGCGCGGCCGGCTATACGGCTGCTCAGCTCGTCGAGGCTCGTATCTTCGCCTCGGCCGGCTTCCCGCGCATCACGGTGCTCGATGTGCCGTTCAATGTGCTCCGACGCCACGAGTTCGACGCCGACCTGCGCCTCGTCGCCGGTGCACAGGGCATCGCGGTGACGCCGTCGCACGCGCTCGAGCACGGCTTCCTCGCCGGGCGCCATCGCTCGCGGACCCGCGGCAGCCTCTCGGTGCGCGGCGCGCAGATCGCCGCGAACCTCAACCGTCGCGGCAGTCGCACCCTGCGGGCCCTCGATGCGGTCGGCGCCGAGCTCGGCGTGCCCGATGCCGCTGTCGCCGTCGCGTGGCTGCTCGCGCAGAAGCTCGTGGCCGCCCCGATCGTGAACGCCTACGCACCGCAGCATGTCGAAGAGCTCGTGCAGGGCGTCGGCGTGCGTCTCAGCCGTGCCCAGCTCGCAGACATCGCGCGCGCGTCGGAGTGACGGCGACCCCGGCAGCCGACGCTCGGTGACGTAGGGTGGATGGGTGCCCCGACGGGCACGTCAGACCCCCGACGGAGTGAGCTGCGTGACGCACTACATCTATCTCGTGCGGCACGGTGAGCATCAGGATGCCGAGCACGGTCTCGTCGACGGGCCGCTGTCACCGCGCGGTCGCCGGCAGGCCGCCCTTCTCGCCGATCGCCTGTCAGGCGTCCCGTTCGACAACGTGTGGCATTCGCCGCTCGAGCGGGCCAGCCAGACCGCGCGAGCCGTCGCCGAGCGCATGCCGTCGGTCTCGCCCGAGCCGTCGGCGCTGCTGTTCGACTGCGTGCCGACCGGCATGACGGAAGAGACCCCCGCCGTTTTCGAGCCGTTCTTCGGCTCGGTGACCGAGGCCGAGATCGAAGCCGGCAGCGCCCAGATGGCCGATGCCGTGAGCGAATTCCTCGTGCGCAAGCGCGGCGAGGTGCACGATCTGCTGATCACACACAACTTCGTGATCGCGTGGTTCGTGCGCGAGGTGCTGCAGGCCCCGGACTGGCGCTGGATGACGCTCAATCAGGCGCACTGCGGCCTCACCGTCATCGCCCAGAAGCAGGGCCGGCCGTGGACGTTGCTCTCGCACAACGACATGGCGCACCTTCCGGTCGAGCTGCGCACGGGCCTCCCCGAGACCTACCCGGTCTGACCCAGCGGCTTCGAGTACCACCGCGTCGCGTTCGCGTTGTCGTTGTACGGCTCGATGCCGACGAATCCCGAGCTGGCGTACAGCGCGCCGGCCGCCTCGAGCGAGTGATGCGTGTCGAGCACCAGCTCCTTCGCTCCCAGTGCTCGCGCACGGGCTTCGAGCTCGTCGAGCAGCATCCGTCCCCACCCCCTGCCCCGCGTCTCGGGGGCGAGGTAGAGATGCTTCACCTCATAGCGGATGCCGCGCGGCCCCGGCTCGATGAGCCGGATGCCGCCGCAGCCGACGGGAAGACCCTCATCGTCGTCGACGACGAGGAAGACACCGGCCGGCGGCACGAAGATCGACGGCTCGGGGAAGCGCGTCGTGTAGACGACGTTCTGATGCGCGAAGCCGAGTTCGCGCGAGTGGAAGTACGCGGTGAGGAGAGCGCGGGCGTCGGGGGCGTCGACGGGGGCTTCACGGAGGGCGACCACGAACACCAGCGTAGGCCGCGCGAGCGCCCCGCCTAGGATGGACGCCATGACGACGCGTGTGGCCATCGTGGGTGGGACGGGAAAGCTCGGGGGGATCATCCGCGACGTGGTGAACCACGAAGAGGGGTACATCGTCTCGGCGACCCTCTCGTCGCGTTCGGAGTTCTCCGAGCTCGACGGCGCCGACCTCGTGATCGACGCGTCGACGCCCGCGGTCTCGATCGACGTCGTCCGCGCCGCAGTGGAGCGCGGCATCAACGTGCTCGTCGGCACGTCGGGCTGGTCGGCCGAGCGCATCGCGCTCGTGCGCCCGCTCGTCGACGCCGCCGGAACCGGTGCCGTCTTCATCCCCAACTTCTCGCTCGGCTCTGTCCTCGGCTCGGCGCTCGCCGCCGTCGCCGCGCCGTTCTTCCCGTCGATCGAGATCGTCGAGGCTCACCGCGAGACGAAGATCGATTCGCCCAGCGGCACCGCCGTCCGCACCGCCGAGCTGATCGCGGCCGCCCGCGCCGAGGCGGGGCCGGTCGAGTCGCCGCATGTCGACCAGCGAGCGCGCGGCCAGCAGGTCGCGAGCGTGCCGATCCACTCCCTGCGCCGACCCGGAGTCGTCGCGCGGCAGGAGACCATCCTCGCGGGGGCGGGGGAGTCCCTCACGATCGTCCACGACACGATCGAGCCCGCACTGGCCTACGGGCCCGGCATCCGTCTCGCCCTCGCCGCCGCCCGAGACGCGCGGGGCGTCGTCGTCGGCCTCGACAGCTTCCTCGACATCGGCATCCGTCGCCCCGGTTCCCGCGCGGGCGAGTCCCGCCCGGTCGACGAGGGCGGAGTTCCCGGCCAGGTGGCGCGGACGACGGGGGCATGAGCGCACGCATCGGCGTCGCCGTCATGGCGGTCGCGCTCGCGCTGTACATCGTGCTCGTCGCGCAGCGCGCGTGGCTGCTGCTGACCAGCGGCGACCCGGTCGGGATCGCGATGGGTGTCGCGCTCGTCGTGCTCCCCGTCATCGCCGTGTGGGCCCTGGGGCGAGAGCTGTGGTTCGGCGTCCGCGCGCAGCGGCTCGGCAAGCGGCTCGAGGCGGACGGCGCGCTGCCCGAGGACGAGGTCGCGGTCCGGGTGAGCGGGCGCGTCGTGCGCGAGGATGCGGATGCCGTCTTCCCCGTCTACCGTGCGGACGTCGAAGCCCACCCTGACGACTGGCGGGCGTGGTACCGGCTCGGACTCGCGTACGACGCTGCCGGCGACCGCCGCCGGGCGCGTGAGGCGGTTCGCAACGCGATCCGCCTCGAGGGCGCGGACCCGGCCTAGGGGGCCTTGTCGCCGGCGGGCACGGCCGCAGCCACGGCATCCTCGACCGTCGGATGCTCGAACGAGAAGCCTGATTGCTCGAGCGCGTCGGGCACGACGTGCATGTCGGAGGTGAGAATCGCCTCGGTGGCATCCGAGCCGAGGGCGAGCTTCATGCCCCACACCGGTGCGCGCAACGCGAACGGCCGGTTCATCCGCACCGCGAGCGCGAACCCGAGGTCGTTCGCGGTGGCCCGGGTCGGGCCGGAGAGATTGACAGGTCCGGTCAGCCCCTGGTCGATGACGTGTCGGATCGCGCGGATCTCGTCCTCGAGCGATATCCACGGCCAGATCTGAGTGCCCCTTCCGATCGGTCCGCTCACGCCGAGCTTCGTCAGCAGCAGCAGGGGCTTGAGCACTCCGTCGCGATGGACGATCGGCGCGGTGCGCAGGAGCGCGACGCGCGCGTCGTCGCCGGCGCCGTGCGCGGCCGACTCCCACTCGCCGCAGAGATCGGCGAGGAACGAGTCGCCGCGCGGCGCGCCTTCGGTGAGCCGGGCACCCGGCGCCGAGCCGTAGTACCCGACGGCCGACGATGAGACGAAAACGGGGGCGTCTGCGCCGAGCGCCCGCACCGCACGCGCGATCGCCCGCGTCGGGGTGATGCGCGACCACAGCAGCGTCTCCTTGTACGACGCCGTCCAGGGGAAGCGGCCGATGCTCGCGCCGTTCAGCCCGACCACGGCATCGGCGCCGGCGAGAACGTCGGGATCGAGCGGTGCGGCATCCGTCAGCCATTCGACCTCGTCGGGCGCTTCCGCGGGGCGGCGCACGAGGGTCGTCACCGTGACGCCGTCGGCGCGCAGGCTGTCGGCGAGAGCGGACCCGATGAGTCCCGAGGCGCCTGCGATCACCACATGACGGATGCCGCCGGCCGAACCCTCGGGATCAGGCAAGCGTCGCCTCGAGGGTGATCTCGACTCCCGCGAGCGCCTGCGAGACCGGGCAGCCGGTCTTGGCGCCCTGGGCGAGACGCTCGAACTCCTCGGGGTCGAGCCCCGGCACGGTGGCGTTGACGTTGAGGTGGCTTCCGGTGATCCCGGTGCCCGGCTTGAACGTGACCGACGCGGTCGTGTCGATCGACTCCGGGGGAGTGCCGTTCTCTGCCAGGGCATGCGAGAGCGCCATGCTGAAGCACGACGCGTGGGCGGCCGCGATGAGCTCTTCCGGCGTCGTCACCGAGGTCGAGCCCTCGCTGCGGGCCTTCCAGTTGACCTCGAAGGTGCCCAGGCCCGACGAGACGAAAGTCACCTCACCGGATCCGTCGATGAGGCCGCCCTGCCAGACGGTGGTGGCTTCGCTCGTGACGGTCATGGGGGCCTCCCTTTCGGCGGGCGCCCGCGTGCCGGGCGCCTTCGCGGTCAGCCTAACGGCGACCGGCGCCGCGGCGCGACGGGTTGACAGCTCCGGGTCGGGACCGGATCAGGCTGCCGCGGGACGCTCGCGGCCGACGAGCCCGGCGCGTTGCAGCAGGAGGTACAGCTGGCACCCGAGGCACAGGCCGAAGGCGGCGTTGAGGAATGCCGCGATGAACGCCATCGCCGCGGCGATGGGCAGCGCCCACGGCACGCCCAGCAGGTGCAGGACGAGGCCGATCGCTGTCACGAAGAGTCCGACACCCTGCGCGAAGCGCGGCGGGCGCGGGTCTTCGAGCTCGGTCGGCAGGTCAAGGCGCGGCTGGACGAGCGTGCGGTAAAGCACGCCCCACGGCGCGGTGCGCGGCGAGAGGACGCTCCACAGGAACAGCAGGGCGAGCGCGAGCAGCAACAGGAACGCGGGGTCGAGGAAGCGCTCGACGATCGTCGCGGACGTCAGTGCCCAGCCGCCGGCGACCTGTGCGGTCGCAAGGCCCGTGAGGCCGAGGAACACGTCGACCAGCAGCAAGAGCGCTGTGATGCCCGCGGCGAAGCGGGGGCCGCGCGGGTCGATGCCGCGCGGGGGAGTGTGCGAACGATCAGACAACGGCGGTCTCCCCGGAGAGGCGATTCAGTTCGAGTTCGAGCACGTCTCTGCTCGGCGTGCCGCCGAACCGCGTCTGAACGACGCCGTTGCGGTCGAGCACGAGTGTCGTCGGCGTCTGGAGCACGTGGAAGTGCTTGGCGATGTCAGGTCGATAGGTGAGGTCGACGTCGAGGTGCCGCACCCCGTCGCGTCCGTCGGCGATGGCCGCGAGAGTGCGGTGGACGCCGGGGCAGCGAGAGCACAACTCGGTGCTGAACTGCAGGAGCGTGGCCACTTCGCCGAGCGAATCGGCACCCAGACGGTGGGGCTCGACGACCTCGTGAGGGATGTGTCGCTGCGGGCGGGATTGACGCCACCGCAGGTAAACGCCGACGCCGACGGTGACCGCGAGGAGCGCGGCCAGGGCGACGAGGGCTCCGACGAGGTTCACAACTGACCAGCGTATCCGCTTTCACCTGAATGGAACCCGGATGCGCCTTGTATGACGGCGGCCGCGTAACAATCCCGGTGTCGCCCGGCGCGGGTATCGTGGCAGCCGTGACCACGGCGATCCCCACCCCCTACGAGGACCTCCTGCGCGACGTTCTCGAGCACGGCACCCACAAGGACGATCGCACCGGCACCGGGACGACGAGCGCCTTCGGTCGCCAGATCCGCTTCGACCTGTCGCAGGGCTTCCCCCTCATCACGACGAAGCGCGTGCACTTCAAATCCATCGCCTATGAGCTCCTGTGGTTCCTTCGCGGCGAGTCGAATGTGCGATGGCTTCAGGAGCACGGCGTCACGATCTGGGACGAGTGGGCGGATGCAGACGGCGAGCTGGGCCCGGTCTACGGCGTGCAGTGGCGATCGTGGCCGACGCCCGACGGTGCTCACATCGACCAGATCTCCCAGGTCCTCGACCAGATCCGGGCGAACCCCGACTCGCGGCGCCTGCTGGTGTCGGCATGGAATCCGGCCGACATCCCCGACATGGCGCTGGCGCCGTGCCACGCGATGTTCCAGTTCTACGTCGCCGACGGCAGGCTCTCGTGCCAGCTCTACCAGCGCAGCGCCGATCTCTTCCTGGGCGTCCCCTTCAACATCGCGTCCTACGCGCTGCTGACCCTCATGGTCGCCCAGCAGGCGGGGCTCGAGCCGGGCGACTTCGTCTGGACGGGTGGTGACTGCCACATCTACGACAACCATGTCGAGCAGGTGCGCGAGCAGCTCACGCGCGACCCGTACCCGTACCCCACCTTCCGCTTCGCGCGGAAGCCCGCGTCGATCTTCGACTACGCCTACGAGGACTTCGTCATCGAGGACTACCAGCACCACCCCGCGATCCGCGGCGCGGTCGCGGTATGACGGCCCGCATCGGACTCGTCTGGGCCGAGGCGCACGGCGGTGTGATCGGCGCCGCGGGCGGCATGCCGTGGCACGTTCCCGAAGACCTCGCTCACTTCAAGCAGGTCACGAGCGGGTCGCCGGTGGTCATGGGGCGAAAGACATGGGAGTCCCTGCCCGAGCGGTTCCGCCCGCTGCCTGGGCGGCGCAACATCGTCGTGACCCGTTCGCAGCAGTGGTCGGCGGACGGCGCGGAGCGTGCGGGGTCGCTCGACAGTGCGCTTTCGGCCGCCGACGGGGATGCCGAGTGGGTCTGGGTGATCGGGGGCGGTGAGCTCTTCCGTGAGTCGATCGCCCTCGCCGATCGACTCGAGGTGACCGAGCTCGATACCGATGTCGACGGCGACGCCTTCGCCCCGCCCCGGGGTTCCTGGCAGGTCACGACAACCGACCCGGTCGAGGGCTGGCACACCTCGCGCAGCGGCATCCGCTATCGATTCCTGACCCTCGTCCCGTCGTCGTAGGCTGGCGCGCATGACCACGGCGCTGATCACCGGAGCGAGCTCAGGACTCGGAGCGGAGTACGCGCGGCAGCTGGCCGCGCGCGGGGCGGATCTGGTCCTCGTCGCGCGGGATCGCGATGCGCTCGAAGACCTCGCGACCACCCTGCGTGCGCGGTACCGCGTCGAGGTCGCGGTGCTCGCGGCGGACCTGCTCAAACCCCGGCACCGGGCGAGGGTCGAACGGCGCATCGCCGACCCCGACCAGCCGATCGAGGTCCTCGTCAACAACGCCGGGTTCGGGCTGCCGCTCGCGTTCGAGCGCAATGACATCGACGACGAGGTGCGCCACCTCGACCTCCACGTCGAGGTGCCGATGCGTCTGACGCATGCTGCGCTCCCCGGCATGCTCGCCCGCGGTCACGGGCGGATCGTCAACGTCGCCTCGGTCGCGGGCTTCATGCCGCGGTCGACGTACGGCGCGTGCAAGGGCTGGCTGATCAGCTTCAGTCGCTGGGCGAACGGGCGCTACGGACCGAAGGGTGTGACCGTGACGGCGGTGTGCCCGGGCTTCACCCACACGAACTTCCACGAGCGCGCGGGGCTGCCGCCCGGCCAGGAGGGTGTCGCCGACTGGATGTGGCTCGACGCCTCCGACGTCGTGCGCGAGTCGCTGCACGACGTCGCACGCGGCCGAGCGGTGTCGATCCCGTCGGGGAAGTACAAGCTGCTCGTCGCGTTCGCCCGCAT
>NZ_SCMR01000023.1 GCF_005502885.1 Microbacterium sp. 2FI | reverse complement strand
GGTCGACGGGCGCGTGGGGGATTCCGTGCCCGGGTGGGTCATGCCAGCGGAGATGTCTACCTGGGTTCCGGAGTTAGCGGTGCATGTCGTGGTCCATGTTCCGACGTCGTGGCACTGCTCACGATCTGTCGGGGCGCTGAGTGTGGTCGCGAGCACGAATGCGAGCGCAACCGCGGTTAGCTGCAACTTGGGCCGTCAACTCGAGGGCCAATGGCTTCGATCTGAAGCGCGGTTGGTGAGTACGTTGAGGGGGATAGCGAAACGACGAGGCTCTGCACCGGGGTGCGATCCGGGTCAACTACTGAGTTGCCGTCGGAATCACGCACGTCGATGTTCGAGACGTCCAGGCAGACCGCAAGATCGACCGTTCCACGCGAGATGTTTGCAGTCGAGCCCTCGACGAGAGCGACCGACGACTCGCCAGATACGACCGTGCCCTCAGCATGGTAGGTGGTGAGCCCCTGCCGATCCGACCTGTTCAGGTCACCCGTTGTCCAGGCGTACACGTCCTCGAAGGTCGCGGGGTCGCTCAGATCGACCTGGTTCAGGGCGTCGACGTAGGCGCGATACGTCTCCTCGGCGGCCGCGAATGCCTCGGCCTCGCTCGCGAAGAGGGGCGTCGGCTCGGTGGGCTCGGGAGACGGAGTGCACGCGCTGAGCGCGCTCGCGAGCAGCAGCAGGGCGACGGCCCCGGTCAGCGCGCGCGATCTCACCCGACCACGGTAACCGCCGCGCCCTGACGCGGGTTCGAGTTATCCACACCCGCAGAGACCAGGTGAGCCGGCGAACGCTCCGGGGGAACACGCTCGCCGGCTCTGGGCGGGTTCGGGGCCGCCCCTCCTGCCCGGGGGGTGGGCACGAGGGGCGGTCCCGCAGACCGTCGCCGTCGCGGAGTCGATCCGGGCGTGACACGCCGTACGGACTCTCCGCGGAGACGTCCTCAGAATCGCAGTCGGGCCTGGGAGTTCGTTATGACGCTGCCCCGCAGATGCCCGACAGGTCCTGCGAGAATGGCCGCGATCTCGCGCCCCGGTCGCTCGGGCGGACGTAGGCTCGAAGCGACCGCTTGCCGGTCGGGAGGGTCGTCACGTGTCGTTCGGAGGAGCCGCAGGGCGGGGATCGACGCCGTCGGGCGTCGACGGCGCGAGTGCGTGCCCGTGCGGCAGCGGCGATCGCTTCGACGGATGCTGCGGCCCGCTCCTCTCCGGCACGCCGGCCACGACGGCCGAGCGCCTCATGCGCTCGCGCTACACCGCCTTCGCGATCGGCGACGCCGGGTACCTCATCGAGACGTGGCATCCGGGAACGCGTCCTGAGACGCTCGACCTCGATCCGCGTCAGCGGTGGACGGGCCTCGAGATCGTCGAGACGGATGCCGGGGGAGAAGACGACCCGCGCGGCATCGTCGAGTTCCGCGCGCACTGGCGGCAGGGGCGAGAAAGCGGCGAACTCCACGAACGCAGCCGCTTCGTGCGGCAGAGCGAACGCTGGTGGTACCTCGACGGCCGCGTGTCGGAGGGTGGCCGCTAGCGTTGAGGGCATGACGACTTCCGAGCAGAAGGCCCAGACCCTTGCGCGACTGCATGCCGCGCCCCAGATCCTCCGCGTCGTGAACGTGTGGGACGCCGTGTCGGCGAAGACGATCGCCGCCCTTCCCGAGACCCGGGCGATCGCCACCGCCGGTCACTCGATCGCGGCGACCTACGGATACCCCGACGGCGAGGTCCCCCTCGAGGTCATGCTCGACATGGTGGGCCGCATCGTCACGGCGGTCGGTGACCTGCCGGTGTCGGCCGACCTCGACGCCGGCTACGGCGACCCGGGCGACACCGTGCGGCGCGCGATCGGCGTCGGTGTCGTCGGCGCGAACGTCGAAGACCGGCTGCGCCCGCTCGACGAGGCGGTGGCAGCCGTCGAGGCGATCGTCGCGGCCGGTGCCGCCGAGGGCGTGCCCTTCGTGCTGAACGCCCGCACCGATGCATTCGTGCGCGGTGGCGGCCGCCCCGTCGACGAGTCGATCGCCGACGCGATCGAACGCGGCCGCGCGTATCTCGATGCCGGCGCCGACCTCGTGTTCGTGCCCGGAATCCTCGATGCCGACGTCACGAGGCTGCTGGTCGAGGGCATCGGCGAGCGCAAGGTGAGCGTCATCGGGCTGCCCGGTTCGCTCCGCGCCGCGGAGTACGAGGCACTCGGCGTCGCTCGCATCTCGTACGGACCGATGACCCAGCGCGTCGCGCTGACCGCGCTGCAGGACATGGCATCCGATCTCTACCGTGATGGCGCGATCCCGGCATCCACTCGATCCCTCAACTGACGATGTCGGGATGCCGCGGCAGCGGGCCGCGGCATCCCGATCGTCGTCACGTGTCGCGGATGTCGGGCGCGTCGTCCTCGCGGTGATCGTCGGTGTCGCCCGGGGGGTACTGCGCCAGCTCCGACCGCGAGCGCAGGAACAGCACGCTCACGACGAGCCCGCCCCACACGATCAGGATCGCCAGGATCAGGAATGTGATGGCGATGGGAGTCATCGCGCGTCCTCCTTCGCGCCGGTTGCCGCGGCGCCTCGCTCGTCACGGTACGGCGGCCACGCGGTGAAGTCGTCGGGAGAATCGCGCCACTTGAGCATCGTCATCACGATCGCGGCGATCAGGGTGAACGCGATCGTGCCCCAGCCGAACAGCAGCAGGTACCACTCCGGCAGGTCTGCGTAGCCCTCGACGACGAGCGTGATGATGCGCGAGACGAGCATGTAGCCCAGCACGATCGGGGCGAGCACGCCGACCAGGACGATCCAGACGCCGCCGACCTTGAAGGTGGACACGGCGTTGAGGTGGTAGCGCAGCTCGGGGCCCTTACGCAGCACCCAGATGACGAGGATCGTCGTCAGCACCGCCGACAGCACGATGCCGATGTTGTTCGCCCACTGGTCGGTGGTGTCGAGGGCGAGAAGCCCCGTCGTGGTCGAGAAGAGAAGGATCGACAGCACCGCAGACACGATGCCGACCCCGACCGCGGCGCTGCGCGGCGTCAGCCGGAACTTCTCCTGCACGGCGGCAGAGACCACCTGCAGGACCGAGATCAGCGACGTGAATCCCGCCATCACGAGCGAGCCGAAGAACAGCACGCCGAAGATCGGGCCGCCGGGCATCTGCGACACGATCGCAGGGAACGTGATGAACGAGAGTCCGACGCCGGTGAGGCCCTCGAGTTCGTCGACGCCCACGCCCTGCTGGAACGCGAAGAAGCCGAGCGTCGCGAAGACCCCGATGCCGGCGAGGATCTCGAACGACGAGTTCGCGAAGGCGACGACGAGGCCGGGCGACGTCAGATTCGCACGGCGCTTGCGGTACGACGCATAGGTGATCATGATGCCGAACGCGATCGACAGCGAGAAGAAGATCTGGCTGTACGCGGCGATCCAGACATTCGGGTTCGCCAGCGCCTCCCAGTCGGGGGTGAACAGGGCGTTGAGGCCTTCTGCCGCGCCGTCGAGGAAGAGGGCGCGCACGACGAGGATCGTGAATGCGACGACGAGCAGCGGCAGGAAGATCACGTTGACCCGCTGCAGGCCCTTCGCGACACCGAGCGCGAGCACGACGATCGCGGCGATCCAGACGATCGCGAGCGGGATCAGCACGCCTGGCACGAATTCGAAGCTGACGCCCGGCTCGCCCACCTGGAGGTACTCCCCGGTGAGGAATCCGGCTGTGTCGTCACCCCAGCGCAGATCGAACGAGAAGACGAAGTAGCTGAGCGCCCACGCGATGACGGCCGTGTAGTACAGCCCGATCACGAAGGCGATCGCCACCTGGAACCAGCCGAGCGACTCGGTCCAGCGGCCGAACGCACCGCCGACGCGTCGGAAGGCGGTCGGCGAGGCCCCGCGGAAGCGGTGACCGAGCGCATAGTCGAGGAAGAGGATCGGGATGCCGGCGGTGATGAGCGCGACGAGGTACGGGATGAGGAACGCGCCCCCGCCGTTCTCGTAGGCGACGCCCGGGAACCGCCAGATGTTTCCGAGGCCGACCGCCGAGCCGATCGCCGCGAGGATGAAGCCGACCTGTCCGGTCCACTCCTCGCGCGGCTTCGCGGCGCTCGCTCCCTGCGGCGCGGCATTCTGAGCTGCTGTCACGTCATCGTCTCCTTCGTGGTCGACTCGGGCCTCTCCGGTTCCTGGCACGCTAGCAGGGTGATCGGGGCACGAGCCAGAGCCCCGCGGCTCACGCCGAGAGCGCGTCGGTGTAGGTCCCGATCACACCCCACGCGCCTTCGGAGCTGTTCGCGACGATCGTCGTCGTCGTGCGCGACCCGGGATCGAACCGGCTGCGGATCGACACACCGGCGTCGTATCCCTCGAGCACGATGCCGGGTCCGTCGAGGTCGAGCCAGAACCCCAAGCCGTAGCGGAGACCCTCGTTCTCGTCGGTGTTGCGGGGCCGCCACATGTCCGCGACGGACGCCTGCGAGACCACCGCGCCGTCGGCGGCAGCGCGCCAGAACCGACTGAAGTCGGGGGCCGTGATGAAGGCGCCCCCGTCGCCGTTGCCGCGGACGGGCAGGTGCAGCACGTTCGTGCGGAGCGATTCCGGATCGTCGTAGACGTAGCCGAAGGCCGCGTCGCCCGGCAGCCCATCCAGCCGCAGATACGCCGTCTTCTCGAGCCCCGCGCGCTCGAACACGCGTGCGGCGATGAGGTCGTGGAACGGCAGCCCGCTGACCCGCTCGGCGATGATCGCGAGCACCATATAGCCGCCGTTGTTGTAGGCGAACCGCTCCCCGGGCGGAGACTTCTGCGGCTGGCCGTCGATCGCGCGCACGAACGCCTCGGTCTCGAACAGCTCGTGCACCGGCACCGTGAGGATGTAGTCGTCGACGTCCCAGTCGGCTTCCTCGTCGAGATAGTCGCCGATGCCCGACGTGTGGGTGAGCAGGTGCTCGATGGTCACACCATCGTCGATCAGCGGCAGATCGTCGTTCAGGATGCTGCGCACGGGCGTGTCGAGCGTGAGCGTGCCGTCCTCGACGAGCGAGATCACCGCGAGCGCCGTGAACGCCTTGCAGGCGCTGGCCATGCCGAACCGCGTGTCGACCGTGTTCGGGATGCCGTGGGCGCGGTCGGCGAGACCGTACGCCTGGGCGAACGCGGGGACTCCGTCGACGTCGATCGAGATGACGCCCGAGAAGCCGTCGGCGAGGGCGCGCGCGTCGAGGGATGCGGCGAGCGCGGGGAGGTCGGAAGCGGACATGTCTTCACGCTAGGGCGTGGGATGCCGCGGCAGAAGGGGGTCGCGGCGAGACGAGCGGCCCCTAGACTCTCGTGACATGGGCGCCGCGAACGAGCTCTTCCGTCGGAAGCCGATCACGCCGCCGGCGCCGGCGCCCGGCGGACTGACCCGCGGCATAGGCACCTTTCAGCTCGCGATGCTCGGCGTCGGGGCGACCGTCGGCACCGGCGTCTTCTTCGTCATGCACGAGGCGGTCCCGCTCGCCGGCCCCGCCGTCATCGTGTCGTTCCTGATCGCCGCGATCGCCGCAGGGCTGTCGGCGGTCTGCTACGCCGAGATGGCCTCGGCAGTCCCGGTGTCGGGATCGACATACTCGTACGCGTACGCCACGCTCGGCGAGATCGTCGCGATGGGGGTCGCCGCCTGCCTCATGCTCGAGTACGGCGTTTCGACCGCTGCCGTCGCCTCCGGATGGAGCGGCTACCTCGACCGGCTCGTGGGAGACCTCTTCGGGTGGGACATCCCGGCGGCGCTCGCCGCAGGACCCCTCGAGGGCGGTGTCATCAACCTGCCCGCCGTCGTGCTGGTCGGCATGTGCGCGCTGCTGCTCATCCGCGGCACCCGCGAGTCGGCGACGGTGAACACCGTGATGGTCTTCATCAAGATCGGCGTGCTGGTGATGTTCGGCGTCATTGCGATCAGCGCCTTCCAGGCCGACAATTTCGCCGACTTCGCGCCGCACGGCGCGGCGGGGGTGACGGCGGCGGCCGGAACAATCTTCTTCACCTTCATCGGCCTCGACGCGGTCTCCACCGCCGGTGACGAGGTGCGCGATCCGCAGCGCTCGCTGCCGCGCGCGATCCTGATCGCGCTCGTCACCGTCGTCGCGGTGTACCTCTTCGTCACGATCGCGGCGGTCGGCGCGCAGCCGTGGCAGGACTTCGAAGACCCCGAGCAGCAGAGCGCCGGTCTCTCGGTGATCCTCGCCGATGTGCTCGGCGCCTCGTGGCCGGCGACGCTGCTCGCGGCGGGCGCGGTGATCTCGATCTTCTCGGTGACGCTCGTGACGCTTTACGGTCAGACCCGCATCCTGTATTCGATCGGTCGTGACGGGCTGATCCCGAAGGCGTTCGCCCGCGTCGATCCCCGCACTCACACCCCGGTGTTCTCGACGGTCGTCGTCGCGATCGCGGTGGCGCTGCTCGCGGGCCTCGTCCCACTGTCGAACCTGTGGGACCTGGTGTCGATGGGCACGCTCGTCGCGTTCATCGTGGTCTCGATCGGCGTGATGGTGCTGCGGCGGACGCGCCCCGATCTGCCGCGCGGGTTCCGCGTGCCGGGGTATCCGGTCACGCCGATCCTGTCGATCCTCGCGTGCCTATACCTGATCTCCGGCCTCGGGTTCTCGACGTACGCGTGGTTCGCCGGGTGGGTGGCGGTCGTGCTCGCCTTCTACCTGCTGTGGGGGAGGCGGCACAGCCTGCTGGCTACGGCCGATCGCGCGGATGATCCGGCTGACCCGGCTGTGGACCCGCCGGCGGATCGACGCGGGTGAACCGCGGGCCCGCGTAACCGTCGCGCTCGACGTGCTCGGTCCACATCGTGACCGGTCGCACCCACAGCCCGCCGTCTCCGTACAGTGCGCGGTACACGACGTGCTCGGCCTCGGTCTCGCTGTGGCGTGCGACGCTCACGACCTCGTACTCGCCGCCCTTGAAGTGGCGGTAGCGCCCGGGGGCGACAGCCGTGGATCCGGTCGCGCGCTTGCCCGCGGTGAGGCCGTCGAGGATGAGGTCGAGACCGATGACGAACCCGTCGCCGGCCGGGGCGCCGTCGAAGTGCTGCCGTGCATGCGCGCGCAGGTGCGGGTAGGGGGCGAGCATCTGCTCGAGCGCATCGGGCTCGGGGAGCGCGCTCGCAGAGGGCGCGAACTCGAGAGCCTGCCACGTGTACCCGTAGACGTGGCCGTCGAGCACGTGCAGCGCGTGAAATGCGGCATCCCGATCGATTCCGCCGGCGCTGATGTGCGCGAGTGTCGCCTCGATCACGGCGAGGCGCGTCGGCCCGCCCGCGGCGAGGGGGAGCCGGAAGAACCACGGATGCCGCAGCAACGCCGCATGCGTCGACCCGCACAGCCGGTGCAGCCCGCGGCGCCAGTCGGACTCGTCTGGAGCGAGGTCGACCTCGCTCCAGATGCGGTCGCCGAGGCCGGCGTGCAGATCGCCCTTGTCGGCGATGTGGTTGTAGAGCGACATCGCCTCGACGCCGAGTTCGCTCGCGAGGCGGCGCATCGAGACGGCGGCGAGTCCCTCGCGATCGGCGAGGGAGAGTGCGGCGTCGATGACGGCATCCCGTGTCAGTCCCGCTCGTGCCATCCGCCCCTCCCTTGACAAACTTACGGCGTAAGCCTAGCGTCACCGGTGGAAACTTACGCTGTACGTCTTCGAGGAGCCATCTGCATGCGAGCGCTGACCTACGACCGGTACACGGATGCCGCGGGCCTTCGCTTCACGGATCAGCCTGTGCCCGAACCCGGCGACGGTCGTGTGCGGGTGCGCGTGATCGCCGCGGGACTCAACCCGTTCGACTGGCACATGCACCGGGGTGAGCCCTGGATCATGCGGATGCAGGAGGGCTTCCGCTTCGACGGGGTCCGCACCGCGGGGGCGGATGTCGCCGGAATCGTCGATGCCGTGGGGACTGCCGTGACCGCACTCGCCGTCGGAGACCGCGTGCTCGGCTCGATGGGCGGGGGAGCGCTCGCCGAGTTCGCCGTCGCGAAGGCAGGTGCGTTCGCGCGGCTGCCGGACGGGGTGTCGTGGGAGGATGCCGCGGCCACTCCGATGGCCGGGCTCACCGCGTTGCAGGGGCTCCGCGACGGCGGGGGACTGCGCGACGGCGGGAGCGTGCTGGTGTGGGGCGCGTCCGGAGGTGTCGGGCATCTCGCGGTGCAGCTCGCGCGTGTGCTGGGAGCTTTGCGTGTGGATGCCGTGTGCTCGCCGCGCACCGGCGACCTCGTGCGCGGGCTCGGCGCCGATCGGGTGTTCGACTACACAAAGGGCGAGCCGGGGTCGGGGGTCGGGCAGGGGGACTACGACATCGTGCTCGACACCGTCGCGACGGCGCCCATCGCGCGGCTGCGGCGGCTGCTGCGCCGGGGTGGGCGCGTGGTCATGGTCGGCGGGCTGAGCCGGGGGCGCGTGCTGGGTCCGCTGTCGTCGCTCGTGACGCGAACCGTCGCCGGCAACGTGCGACGCGTCGACGCCCGCGGTCTCATGGCCCGCGTCGACGCGAGCGACCTCGAACTGCTTGCCGGGTGGCTGGCCGCGGGCGCGATCGCGCCCGTCGTGCAGGAGGTGCTCCCGTTCGACCGTGCGGTCGAGGCGCTCGAGATCGTCGAGCGCGGGCACGTGGCGGGGAAGGTCGTCGTGCGCGTGACGGGCGACGGCTGAGCCTTCCGCCGGTGCGGTTTCACACGAGGGCGCCAGTTTGCGGCATCCGCGCCAGAGATCGGTGTAGCGGATGCCGCAAACTGGCGCCGTCGCGGGTCAGAGTCCCGGCCAGGTGCCCTTCCGCCGGCACGTGCGGCGGAGTAGTGTGCGCGTCAACGACGCCCGTGTGCGAAGGAATGGGGATCCCGCATGCGAACTCAGCGCTCCACGCTCGTCTCTGCGGCGATGCTCATCGTCTTCGTGCTCGTGGGGATCACCACGACTGCTTCGGCGTGCGCGCCGGCGGCGCGGCAGGCCGGACAGTACCTGCCCGACGCACTGGGATACACCGACGATGCGCTGCGGTCGGGCTCGCAGACGCTCGACGACCTGCGCATCGCCGCGCGGAACGCCGTCAGCGAGGCGAGCGACGACCTCGACACGATGGCCGACGATGTGGCACGGGCACAGACGGCGGTCGAGTCCAACCCGGCCGCCGACTTCGCATTCGAGTACGCCTGCTCGACCACCGTCGACATCGCCACCGGCGAGGTCACCAGCGTCGAGGACGCGTTCTACGCGCTGGTCGCGCAGTTGGAGGGTCTCGATGAGGCGCGCGGCATGCAGGCGGATGCCGAGGAGGTGCTCGGCGCGATCGACCTCTACTACTCGGGCGAGTCTGAAGCCGCGAACCTCGCGCTCACCGTGCTGCTCTTCAAGGCCGTCTACTGCGGTTGAGTCGGCGACCGTGCTCGCCATCGCGCGGTGCCGGTCGCGCGGCATCCCTCTAGGCTCGAATCGTGCTCGCCACCGTCATCCACGCCGCCCGCGACATCCGTGTCGAAGAAGTCCCCGACCCCGTGCTCTCCACCGGGGGCGATGCGATCGTCCGTGTCGTCGCCGCGTGCGTGTGCGGATCAGACCTGTGGCCGTATCGCGGCGTGACGGCGACCGACGAGCCTCACCGGATCGGCCACGAGTTCGTCGGTGTCGTCGAAGCAGTCGGTGACGACGTGCGCGACATCACGCCCGGCGATTTCGTCATCGCGCCGTTCTACGTGTGCGACGGCACGTGCGTCAACTGCCGCAACGGCGTGAGCACGTCGTGCCTCACCGGCGGCTGGTGGGGGAGTGCCGACCGTCTCGGCGGGTTCGCCGACGGCGGCCAGGGCGAGCGCGTGCGCGTTCCGCTCGCCGACGGAACGCTCGCCGTCGTACCCGGCCCCGTCGCCGATGACGAGATCCCCGGACTCCTCACCCTGAGCGACGTCATGGGCACGGGCCACCACGCCGCGGTGTCGGCAGGCGTCCAGGCAGGCGACTCCGTCGCGGTCGTCGGGGACGGCGCGGTGGGCCTGTGCGCGATCATCGCCGCGAAGCGCCTCGGCGCGACGACGATCATCGCGATGTCGCGTCATCCCGAGCGGCAGGAGCTCGCCCGGAGGTTCGGTGCCACGCACATCGTCGCCGAGCGCGGCAAGGATGGCATCGAACGCGTCCGCGAACTCACCGACGGCATCGGCGCCGATCGCGTGCTCGAATGCGTCGGCACGAAGGAGTCGATGGACCAGGCGCTTCGATCCACCCGCCCGGGCGGCATGGTCGGCTACGTCGGCGTGCCCAACGGCGGCCCCGAGCTTCCCATCGCGCAGATGTTCGGGCGCAACGTCGGCGTGAACGGCGGCGTCGCGCCCGTGCGCGGCTACATCGACGAACTTCTCCCCGACGTTCGATCCGGGGCGATCGTGCCCGGACTCGTGTTCGATCTCGAGCTGCCGCTCGGCGAAGCAGCGGAGGCGTACGCCGCAATGGACGAACGCCGCGCGGTCAAGGTGCTCCTGCGCCCCTGACGCCGTCGGCGCACATCCCGATCCGCGTGTCTGACGCGATCGCGGCGAAGTGTGGGGTACAACAGCATGTGCTGCGTTCCGGGGGGATCGTTCACCGCCGTCGTGAAAGGACCCCACCTGTGAAGCTCGTCAAGCGCGTCCTCATCGGACTCGTCATCGCATTCGCCGTGTTCTACCTCGTCACGAGGCCGGAGGATGCCGCGAATGCGGTGCAGGGTGCGTTCGGCGCCATCTGGGGCACCGGGGTAGCCGTCACCGAGTTCTTCGTCGCCCTCGCCGGCGGCTGAGCCGTGTTCGATCCCCGGATCGAGCGGCACCTGATCGCCGATCAGGGCGAGGTCGTCATCGACGAAGTGCGCAAGCACTGGGCAGCCGTCGTCGCCGCGACCCTCGAGCTCGGCGCGGGAATGCTCGTCACCCTGCTGGCGACGGTCGTTCCGCCGGTGGTCTGGTGGCTTCCTGCGCTCGTCGGCGTCGGCGTGATCCTGCACGCGTCGTGGCGCATCCTCGAGCAGCGCATGAATCGCTTCGTCATCACCAACATGCGCGTGTTCCGCGTGCACGGCATCCTGTCGCAGCGGATCGCGACCATGCCCCTCGCGCGCATCCTCGACATCTCCGTGCACAAGCCGCTCGTCGGCCGCATCTTCGGCTACGGGCACTTCATCTTCGAGTCGGCGGCGCAGTCGCAGGGGCTCCGCGAGATCCGCTACGTCGGCGATCCCGACGGGAGGGGCCTGACCATCCAGCGGGTGATCCAGCAGTCCGGCCTGCGCGGGTTCGTCGCCGACCAGTCGCCGTCGCCCCGGGTCGCACGGCCGCCGCTGCCGCCTGCGCCGACGCGGACCGCTTCCGACGCGCCCGGCGGCTGGGAGTGGCTCGCCGGAGCGCGCCGTCGTGAGGACGAGCGGCTGGCAGAACTCCGCGGCGAGCAGCTGACCGAGCCGATTCCGCCGTACGACCCCGATCGCACGACCACGGCGCCGATCGACCTGCCCCGCTGAACCCCGCATTCTGCTACTCTGGAGTGTCATTCATGTGGCTCTACAGCCACGCCTCGATGCGGTTCGCGCCGTCTCGTCTGTGACATCGCATCAAACAATCCGCTTCGCTTCGGCTCGAGGCATCCGTTCGCGCTCGCGCGGCCGGCCCGCCGATGAAGGCCGAAGCCCGAGACCCTCAACCCAACAAGGACAACCCACTACATGACTACCGCAACGACCGCCACGGCCACCAAGCAGGTCGCGATCAACGACATCGGATCCGCTGAAGACTTCCTGGCCGCGGTCGAACTGACCATCAAGTCCTTCAACGACGGAGACCTCATCGAGGGCACCGTCGTGAAGGTCGACCGCGACGAGGTCCTCCTCGACGTCGGCTTCAAGACCGAGGGCGTCATCCCCTCGCGCGAGCTTTCGATCAAGCACGACATCGACCCCAACGAGGTCGTCAAGGTCGGCGACGAGGTCGAGGCGCTTGTTCTCCAGAAGGAGGACAAGGAAGGCCGTCTGATCCTCTCCAAGAAGCGTGCTCAGTACGAGCGTGCGTGGGGCGACGTCGAGAAGATCAAGGAGACCGACGGTGTCGTCACCGGTTCGGTCATCGAGGTCGTCAAGGGCGGTCTCATCGTCGACATCGGCCTCCGCGGCTTCCTCCCGGCTTCGCTCATCGAGCTGCGCCGTGTTCGCGATCTGACGCCGTACCTCGGCCAGGAGATCGAGGCGAAGATCCTCGAGCTCGACAAGAACCGCAACAACGTCGTGCTCTCGCGCCGCGCGCTGCTCGAGCAGACGCAGTCGGAGTCCCGCACCACGTTCCTCAACAACCTCCACAAGGGCCAGGTCCGCAAGGGCACCGTCTCGTCGATCGTCAACTTCGGTGCGTTCGTCGACCTCGGTGGCGTCGACGGTCTCGTCCACGTCTCGGAGCTCTCGTGGAAGCACATCGAGCACGCGTCCGAGGTCGTCGAGGTCGGTCAGGAAGTCACCGTCGAGATCCTCGAGGTCGACCTCGACCGTGAGCGCGTGTCGCTCTCGCTCAAGGCGACGCAGGAGGACCCGTGGCAGGTCTTCGCCCGCACCCACGCCATCGGCCAGGTCGCTCCGGGCAAGGTCACCAAGCTCGTTCCGTTCGGTGCGTTCGTCCGCGTCGCCGACGGCATCGAGGGCCTCGTGCACATCTCGGAGCTCTCGGGCAAGCACGTCGAGCTCGCGGAGCAGGTCGTCTCGGTCGGCGAAGAGGTCTTCGTCAAGATCATCGACATCGACCTCGAGCGTCGCCGCATCTCGCTCTCGCTCAAGCAGGCGAACGAGTCGGTCGACCCCTTCGGCACCGAGTTCGACCCGGCCCTGTACGGCATGGTCACGGAGTACGACGAGAACGGCGAGTACAAGTACCCCGAGGGCTTCGACCCCGAGACCAACGCCTGGCTCGAGGGCTTCGACACCCAGCGCGAGAAGTGGGAGCAGGAGTACGCCGCTGCCCAGGGCCGCTGGGAGGCTCACAAGGCAGCCGTCGCCAAGGCCCTCGAGGCCGAGGCGAACGCACCGGCCGTCGAGGCCGGCTCGTCCTCGTTCTCTTCGGAGAGCACCGGCGGCGGCACCCTCGCCGACGACGAGGCACTCGCGGCTCTCCGCGAGAAGCTCTCGGGTCGCTGATCCGCAGCTGAACACCACACAGGGTCGGAGCCTTCGGGCTCCGACCCTGTGTCGTTCCCCCCGGCTACCGTCGAGGCGTGCCCGATGACGCTTCTGGATTCCCTCGTTCGTGCATTGAGATGGGCGACGGATGCCGTGGCACCGTGTCCGCCGATGCGCCGATCGCGCTGTGCGACGGCCATTTCGCCGAGGCTGCCGAGTGGGCCGTCCGTGAGCACGGCGTCGTCGACGTCCTGCCGTCGCCGTGTCGCCTGTGCGGGTCGCGCACCGGCATCCGCTATCCGTCGGGATGGATCTGCGCGAGCTGCGAGTGGCGCCACGGCGAGGTCGTCGACGGCGAGCTGGCACCACCCCGCGTCGACGTCGTGTACTACCTGCGCGTCGCCGACCGGGTGAAGATCGGCACGACCGCGAACCCGCGGCAGCGATTCGGCGCGATCTGGCACGACGAGCTCCTCGCCTTCGAGCGCGGCGATCGCGCGCTCGAGCAGCGACGGCATGCGCA
The DNA here is from genome assembly GCF_005502885.1 of Microbacterium sp. 2FI. GTDB lineage: Bacteria > Actinomycetota > Actinomycetes > Actinomycetales > Microbacteriaceae > Microbacterium. The sequence goes on along the minus strand of NZ_SCMR01000023.1, from coordinate 48,448 downwards.
TTTCGCCGCAGACCGCTTCGCACGCACCGAATGGTTCCGCTTCTCCGACGATCTGCGCGCGCATGTCGCGGTCGTCGCGGCCGGGGTCGACGATCCGTGGGACCTCTTCCGACGCTGGACGAGCGAGGCGATCGCCCTCCGCGGCTGAGGCACCGCGCCGAAAGGCCCGGCATCCGTTACCGTCGCCATATGTCCGTCGCACCGAACCCGCGGCCGCACAGCGATGCGGTCCGCACCCAGCGCACGCGCACGGCGTGGCTGCGCGACGACTTCGTCGACCGGACGCGCGCCCGCACCGCGACCCTCAACCAGCTGCTGCTGGGGACGGTGGTCTTCGCCCTCGGCGTCCTGATCGCGCTCGGGCCGTTCGAGGGCGACGAGGTGCTGCTCTTCACCGGTGTCGTCGTCATCTTCGTCGTGACCGGCGCGACGCTCGTGATCCCCTGGAACCGGATCCCGTTCGGCTGGGTCGCCGTCGTCCCCGCGATCGACATCGTGGCGATCACGATGATGCAGATCGCCGCTCCCGGTTCTGCGTTCGGACTCCTGTGGATCTTCCCCACGACGTGGCTCGCGTCGGGGTTCGGGCTCCTCGGCATGTTCGCGGTGATCGTCTCCGTCGCCGGCATCGTGAGCGTGCTGATGGCGATCAGCGCATCGCAGGTCACGTATTCGACGCTCCTCGTGCCGCTCGTCCTGTTCGCGGTGGCGGTGACGAGCCACCTCAACGCCCGTCGCTCCGACGCCCAGCGGACCCTCCTCGCGAAACAGGCGCGGCTCCTCGGCCGCGTGCTCGAGCGCACGAGGCGCCAGGAGCAGGTCGTCACCGAGGTGCTCGATGCCGTCGACTTCGGCGTGATCCGGGTCACCGCCGACGGGAACATCGCGGTCACGAATGAAGCCCACGCTCGCCTCCAGCACGCGGTCGGAGACGATGACGAGGATGCCGCACCACCCGCGTTCCGCGACGACGGCGTGACGCGCCTCCCCGCCGACGAGCTTCCGCTCGAGCGCGCGCTGCGCGGTGAGGCCTTCGAGAGTCAGCTCGTGTGGTTCGGCATCGAGCCCGGCCCCCGCCAGGCACTCAGCATCACCGCGCGTCGCCTCACCGACTCGTCGGGGACGGATGTCGGCGCCGTCGTCGTCTCGCGCGATGTCACCTCCGAGCTCACCGCCCTCCGCGCCCGCGACGATCTGGTCGCCTCCGTCTCGCATGAGCTGCGGACGCCGCTCACCTCGATCCTCGGCTACCTCGATCTCGCGATCGAGGACCCGGACGTGCCCGACCACGTGCGGGCGAACCTCGACATCGCCGAGCGCAACGCCGAGCGACTGCTGCGGATCGTCGCAGACATCCTCGCCGCGTCGAGTTCGTCGTCGTCGTCGGTGGAGGCGTCGATCGCGCCCCGCTCCCTCGACGCGCGCGATGTGGTCCATGCCTCCGTCGAAGCTCTGATGCCGCGGGCGCAGAGCCGCGCGATCACCATCGACACCGGAGGGCTCGAAGAGGCGATGCTGTGGGCCGACCCCCTGCGCATCCGCCAGGTGATCGACAACCTGCTCTCGAACGCGATCGCCTACAACCGCGACGGCGGCACGGTCTTCGTCGGAACGACGACCGACGGCACCTCGAGCTGGATCCTCGTCCGCGACACCGGCGTCGGCATCAGCGAAGCCGACCGATCCCGCCTGTTCCAGCGTTACTACCAGGCCGGCGCCCCGCGCCGCGCCGGCACCGGGCTCGGCCTCGCCATCACGCGCGACATCGTGCGCGCCCACGGCGGCGAGCTCGGCCTGCACTCCTCGCCGGGCGTCGGCTCGACCTTCGTCGTCAAGCTCCCGGCATCCTCTCCCGACGCACCCGACGCACCCGCAGAAGGATCCACCTCATGAACCTCGAGATCGCGAGTGTGCTCGTCGTCACGGCTCTCGTCATCAACGTCAGCGGCATCCTGTTCATCGTCGAGACGCTCCTGCGCCGCGACGAGGGCGCGGGTCGTGTGTGGGCCCTCGCGTTCCTCGCCGCGATGCTCACGACCCTCGCGTACGTCATCTGGGCGCAGTCGCCGGATGCGTGGTGGGCGGTCGCGGTGGGCAACGGCGCGTTCGTCGCGGGGACGGGATGCATGTGGCTCGGATGCCGTCGCTTCAACGATCGCGCGATGGGGTGGTCGTCGTTCCTCGTGGCCACGGCGGTGCTCGCCGCCGCGATCGCCGTGATCGTCGAAGGACCCGACGGCGGCGACTGGGCGGGAGCCCTCTGGATGTTCGTCCCGCTGCTGGTGTTCGCCGGCTTCGGTGCGGTGGAGTGCCTGCGCGGCGAGCTCCGCGACTCGAAGACGGCGTGGGTGCTCGGGGCCGTGCTGGGGTTCCAGTCGCTGTTCTACGTCTCGCGCACCACGGCCTTCGTCACCTCGGGGCCCGACAGCTCGCTCTTCCAGCAGGCGTTCGGCACCGTCAGCACGAGCCTGCTGACGATCACCCTCACGATCGTCGCGGTCGTGTCGACCTCGGTGCTGCGAGCGACGCGCGCCCCGATGCGCGGGTATCTGAATCCCACCGGATTCAATGCGCCGCGCGACGGCATCCTCTCATCCGAGGAGTTCGCGACCGCGATGGCCGAGCTGTGCGCCCGCGCGCGCTGGCGCTCGGAGCTCGTCGGCGTCGTCGCCGTGCGCGTCGACGACCTCGAGCAGATCTCGACGGCATTCGGAAGCGAGGTGGCCCGCGCCGTCACCGAGACGTGGCGCACCGGCGTGCGCCGCCATGCGCCCTCGAACGCCCTCGTCGCCGAAGACGGACCCACCGGACTCCTCGTGGGCGTCGTCGTCGACGCGCCCGCGCAGGCGCGTCGTCAGGCGGCCGTGATCTATCGCGGTCTGTTCGACGACCTCGGCCGTGTCGGCGGGGGCGTGATCCCCGTGGTCGGCGTCGGAGTCGCGCTCTCCGATGCCGTCGGCTACGAGCCCGACGCGCTCGTGCAGGTCGCGCGAGACGCTGCGAGCCGCGCGGCGGTCAGCGTCGAATCGTCGGTGCTCGTCGGGGACGACGAGTAGCGGCATCCGTGCCTGTCGTCGCTACGGCGCCGTGAGCCGATAGCCGACGCCCCGTACCGTCTCGATCCAACGGGGGGCGGCGGGGGACTCGCCGAGCTTGCGGCGCAGGTTCGCGACGTGCACCTCGATTGCGCGGGCGTCGCTGTCGCTGACGAATTCGGCGCCGGTGTAGGTCTCGCCGCGGAGCATCAGCGCGAGGTCGGACTTTCCGCGGACGCGCCGGCCGGCGGTCAGCAGATCCGCCAGGATGTCGAACTCGCTGCGGGTGAGCTCGAGTTCGAGGTCGTCGACGGTCGCGATGCGGGTCGCGGGGTTCAGGCGCAGCCCCTGGTGCTCCAGCCACGTCGTCGGCGGGGCGACCGACTCCGCCATCGTCGCCGGTGCGGCGGGCGACGGTGCGGCGAGGTGCTGTCGCGGACGCCGCAGCATCGCGTCGATGCGCGCGCGCAGCTCGCGTGGCCGGAACGGCTTCGAGACGTAGTCGTCGGCGCCGGCCTCGAGCCCCTGCAACGCATCGATCTCCTCGGTACGCGCGCTCAGCATCACGATGTAGGTGGTGCTGACGGCACGGATGCGCTTGGCCGCCTCGAACCCGTCCATGCCCGGCATGTTCACGTCGAGTGTCGTCACGATCGGCTGATGCCGGCGGACGAGTTCGACGCCGGACTCGCCGTCGGCGGCGCCGTGCACCGTGAATCCGGCCTGCGCCAGCACAGTGGACAGGAGCGACCGGATGTCTTCCTCGTCCTCGATCACGACTGCGATGCGTTCTTCGTCCACCGACTCACCCTCCCGAGCCGGTGAGATGACGGTCGGCTCGCGGATGTCGGTCAGGATATCCCAGAACGCGGTCTGGAACCGCCGCTCGGCGGTGCTCACGTCAGATGCCGACGCAGCGCGATGCGCCGTCGCGCCGGGTGAGGCGGAAGCGGGAAGCCCCCAGAGCACCCCGCTTCCACCCCCGCCCGGAGCGAGAGGCCGCGCGGATGGCGAGGCAGGTCCCCAGGCCTCGCCGTCCGCGCGTGTCCGATGCACGAACGGTGCCGGCGGTCGCCCCCACGATCGCCGCCTCCGTCGTACGGGAGTCGATCCTCACGTCCGCACCTCCTCGGTGCCGTTCGAACGGAACCATCTCCTTCGGGTGCTCCCGACGCTAGCGCGGCGGCCTCAGGCGACCCTCAGGTCGAACTCAGGAGACGCTGAAGTTCACCGCGACACGAGGAGGTCGCACCGTGGCATCCTCGTTGCATGCCTCTCGTCGCACTCACCGGCGGTATCGCCTCGGGCAAGTCCACGATCGCCCGCCGTCTCGCCGAGCACGGTGCCGTCGTCGTCGACGCCGACCGGATCGTGCGAGACGTGCAGGCCCCCGGCTCGCCGGTGCTGGCTGCGATCGCGGCGGAGTTCGGGGAGCGGATGCTGCGGCCCGACGGCTCGCTCGACCGCGCCGGCCTCGGCTCCCGCGTGTTCGGCGACGCCGACGCCGTCTCTCGACTCAACGCCATCGTGCACCCCGCGGTGCAAGCGGAGTCCGCCCGCCGGTTCGCAGAGGCCTTCGCCGCCGACGCCGACGCGGTCGTGGTCTACGACGTGCCTCTGCTGGTCGAAGCCCGCGTCGGCGACCCGTGGGAGCTGATCATCGTCGCCCAAGCGCCGGTCGAGGTCCGCCGGCGCCGCCTGGTGGAGATACGCGGGATGAGCGAAGCGGATGCCGCAGCCCGCATCGCGTCTCAGGTCGACGACGACGCGCGGCTCGCGATCGCCGACGTCGTCATCGACACCTCGGGCACCATCGACGACACCCTCGGGCGGGTGGACGCCCTCTGGGCGGAGCTCCCGCGCCGGGTCCGGGAGCGGACATCGGGCGTATCCTGAGCACACCACGCAGAAGGGCGTGACAGCACGACGGAGGTGCGACATGGGGATGCTCTCGAGGTTCCGACGCAAGAAGTCGCCGTACCGGGCGCTCAGCGAGGAAGAGCGCATGTCGCGCTACGTGTATCTGCTGGGGACGCTCCCGGCATCCGTCATCGAGAGCGCGCACGCGACCGCCTTCAAGGACCTTCCCGCCGACCGGCGGCGCGAGATGCTCGAGCAGCTGAAGCCGTTCATGGCCGAGGACGAGAAGTCGGCGGCATCCGATGACCCTGTGCTGCTCGCGCGGCTCATCCGCCGGGCCGAGGAGCACCGCGCGAAGCGGGCCGAGAACGCGTCGGCAGCTCCTGCCGCGGCTACGGCGACGAGCGTCGCGGTCGACCCGCGAGACGGCGTCGACTCGCGGGATGTGCTCGCGAGCGCGGGAGTCATGGCGCTCGTCGCGAACAACTTCCTCTTCTCCGCTGCGATCACGAGCTACTTCACGGTCGGAGCGGGGTCGATGGTCATCGCCTCCGAGCCCGGCTGGGTGGGCGAGAGCTTCGGCTCGACGGAGAGCGGCGGCTTCGACGGCGGCGGAGGCTTCGGCGGCTGACCTCCGGCCCCGGTGTCGGAGCCCTCGCCTACGCTGGACGAGTGCAGCCCACACGTTCCGTCCGCCCTTTCGAGGTCGTCAGCGACTACGTCCCCTCGGGGGATCAGCCGCACGCGATCGCCGAGCTCGCGGCGCGCATCAACGCGGGTGAGACCGACGTGGTGCTCCTGGGCGCGACCGGCACCGGCAAGTCTGCGACCACGGCCTGGCTGGTCGAGGCGGTGCAGCGCCCGACGCTCGTCCTCGCGCACAACAAGACGCTGGCGGCGCAGCTGGCCAACGAGTTCCGCGAGCTCATGCCGAACAACGCGGTCGAGTACTTCGTCAGCTACTACGACTACTACCAGCCCGAGGCGTACGTCCCGCAGACCGACACCTTCATCGAGAAGGACTCGTCGGTCAACGCCGAGGTCGAGAGGCTGCGCCACTCGACGACGAACTCGCTGCTCTCGCGCCGCGACGTGATCGTGGTGAGCACCGTCTCGTGCATCTACGGCCTCGGCGCCCCCGAGGAGTACATGCGGGCGATGGTCGCGCTGCAGGTCGGCGAGCGCTACGACCGCGACGCCCTCATCCGCAAGTTCATCGCGATGCAGTACAACCGCAACGACGTCGACTTCTCGCGCGGCAACTTCCGCGTCCGCGGCGACACGATCGAGATCATCCCCGTGTACGAGGAGTACGCGATCCGCGTCGAGCTGTTCGGCGACGAGATCGAGGCGCTGTACATGCTGCATCCGCTCACGGGCGACGTCGTGCAGAAGCTCGATGCGGTGCCGATCTTCCCGGCGTCGCACTACGTCGCCGGCACCGAGACCGTCCACCGCGCGATCGGCACGATCGAGGACGAGCTCGCCGACCGGTTGAAAGACCTCGAGCGGCAGAACAAGCTGCTGGAAGCACAGCGGCTGCGCATGCGCACCACCTTCGACCTCGAGATGCTGCAGCAGCTCGGATTCTGCTCGGGCATCGAGAACTACTCGCGCCACCTCGACGGCCGCTCACCCGGCGAGCCGCCGCACACGCTGCTCGACTTCTTCCCCGACGACTTCCTCATGGTCATCGACGAGTCGCACGTGACGGTTCCGCAGATCGGGGCGATGTACGAGGGCGACGCGTCGCGCAAGCGCACGCTCGTCGAGCACGGCTTCCGCCTGCCGAGCGCGCTCGACAACAGGCCGCTGCGGTGGGACGAGTTCAAGAACCGCGTCGGGCAGACCGTCTACCTGTCGGCGACGCCCGGGCGCTACGAGATGGGCATCGCCGACGGCGTCGTCGAGCAGATCATCCGCCCGACCGGGCTCGTCGACCCGCACATCGTCGTCAAGCCCTCCAAGGGTCAGATCGACGACCTGCTCGAAGAGATCCGCGTGCGCGCCCACCGTGACGAGCGCGTGCTCGTGACGACCCTCACGAAGAAGATGGCCGAAGAGCTCACCGACTTCCTCGGCGAGCACGGCGTGCGCGTGCGCTATCTGCACTCCGACGTCGACACCCTTCGCCGCGTCGAGCTGCTGAGCGAACTGCGGGCGGGCGTCTACGACGTGCTCGTCGGCATCAACCTGCTCCGTGAGGGCCTCGATCTGCCCGAAGTCTCGCTCGTGTCGATCCTGGATGCCGACAAGGAGGGGTTCCTGCGGTCGGGAACATCGCTCATCCAGACGATCGGCCGTGCCGCCCGCAACGTCTCAGGCGAGGTGCACATGTACGCCGACACCGTCACCGACTCGATGCGCAAGGCCATCGACGAGACCGACCGCCGCCGTGAGAAGCAGGTCGCCTACAACCTCGAGCACGGCATCGATCCGCAGCCGCTGCGCAAGAAGATCGCCGACATCACCGACGCGCTCGCGCGCGAGGGCGCCGACACCAAGGCGATGCTCAGTCGCAATCGCAGCGGAGCGTCGGGCAAGGGCAAGGCGCCGACGCCGAATCTGCGCCGCACGGGCATCGCCGCCGAGGGGGCTCAGCAGCTCGAGGCGACGATCTCCGACCTGAGCGATCAGATGCTCGCCGCCGCGGGCGAGCTCAAGTTCGAGCTCGCGGCACGCCTGCGCGACGAGGTGCAGGACCTCAAGAAGGAGCTGCGCGCCATGGAGCGCGCCGGCCACGCGTGAGTGGCCGCGGGCGCAGAACATTGCCGGCCGGTGTCGGGTTCGCATCCACTTCGTGAGGGGTGTGTGAGGACTCGGCGGCGCGCCTTCCTTCCCGTGACCCCTCGGGTTAGCTTCGAAGGCACCCTTGCCCGAATGAAGGAGATCACGCAATGCAGCTACCCACGCCCGGTGCGACCAGCACAACGGCATCCGCACGAACCAGACGTCGAGTGGCGGCAGGAGCACTCGCCGGCGCAGCAACCCTCGCCCTCGCGCTCGGTGCCGTCGTGCCCGCACAGGCCGCGCCGCCCAGCGCCCCTCCGGGCAACGCCTTCGGGCGGATGATCGACATCAATCTGGTGACCGTCAACGACTTCCACGGGCGCATCGAGCAGTCCGGCGCGATCGCGGGCATCGCGCGGCTCTCCGGCGCCGTGAACGCGCTCCGCGCCGAGAACCCGAACACGATCTTCGCCGCCGCAGGCGACATGATCGGGGCTTCGACCTTCACCTCCTTCATCCAGGACGACGTCCCCACGATCGACGCGCTCAACGCCGCCGGTCTCGACGTGAGCTCGGTGGGCAACCACGAGTTCGACAGGGGCTTCGCCGACCTCACCGACCGCGTCATCCCGCTCGCCGACTGGGAGTACCTGGGGGCGAACGTCTACCACAAGGGCACGGAAGATCCCGCGCTGCCGGAGTACTGGATCACCGAGGTCCGCGAGAAGAAGAAGGCCGTGCGCATCGGCTTCGTCGGAGCCGTCACCGACGAGCTTCCGTCGCTCGTGAGCCCCGGGGGGATCGAGGACATCTCGGTCGGCAGCCCGGTCGAGGCCGCCAACCGCGTCGCCGGAGAGCTCAGCGACGGCGACGAGGGCAACGGCGAGGCCGACATCATCGTGCTGCTCGTCCACGAGGGCGCCGCGACCACCGACATCGCCTCGGCGACCGACGCGAGCACGCGGTTCGGCCAGATCGTGCTGAACGCGGACGACGACATCGATGCGATCGTCTCGGGTCACACGCACCTCGCGTACAACCACGTGATCGACGGTCGCCCGGTCATCTCGTCCGGCCAGTACGGCGAGCGCTTCTCGAACATGGAGATCAGCTGGGACACCAAGTCCGAGAAGATCACCGCGATGGAGAACACCGTGTACACGATGGCGACCGCCTTCGATGCGAGCGGCAACGTCACTGCCTATCTCGCCGAACCCGACCCCGTGCTCGTTCCGATCGTCACCGAGGCGACGAACGTCGCGAAGGTGCTGGGCAGTGTCGAGCTCGGCAGTGCCGCAGCGAACTTCGGGCGCGCGATCTTCAAGACGCCGGTCGCGGGGGAGTCGTTCCCCGAGAACCGCGGCGGCGAGTCGACGCTCGGCAACTTCGTCGCCGACGTGCAGAAGTGGTCGCTCAACGCCGATCAGGATCGCGGGGTTCAGATCGCCTTCATGAACCCCGGCGGACTGCGCGCCGACCTTGCGTCGGGCGAGGTCACGTACGCCGAGGCGGCCGCCGTGCAGCCGTTCGCGAACACGCTGGTGTCGATGACGCTCACGGGCGCTCAGATCAAGAGCGTGCTCGAGGAGCAGTGGCAGCCCGCCGGCGCATCGCGGCCGTTCCTCAAGCTCGGGGTCAGCGCCGGGTTCACGTACACCTATGACCCGCTCGGGGCTCCCGGGGCGCGTATCACCCAGATGTGGCTCGACGGTGTCGCGATCGACCCGGCGGCGCCGTACGTCGTCGGCGTCAACTCCTTCCTCTCCACCGGCGGCGACAACTTCACGACGTTCCGCTCGGGGACCGGCAAGGCAGACAGCGGCAAGGTCGATCTCGAGTCGATGGTCGACTGGTTCGACGCGTTCGGCACGGCTGCGATCGACCTCGGGCAGCGGGCGGTCGGCGTGAACGTGGCCGGCGGGACCACGGTCGCTGCAGGATCGACCGTCCTGGTGAACATGTCGTCGCTGGACTTCACACGTGACGAGCCGGACGCGCTCAACGTGCTCGTCACCTCGGGCGGCGCGACCGTCGGCAGCGCACCGGTCGACACGGACTTCACGCCGACCACGGACGAGGTCGGAACCGCCGCGGTCAGCGTCGCGATTCCGGCGGGTGCGAGCGGTCCGACGACGTTCCAGGTGTCGGTGGCTCCCACCGGGACGACCACCTCGTTCACGCTGAACGTCACCGCGCCCTGAGACTCCTCTGATCGCAGCGACCCCGGACGATATTCGTCCGGGGTCGCTGCGCGTGGTGGCGACGCCGCGTCAGGGGCAGTGCATGATCGGCTTGGGTCCGGAGCGATCGAATTCATGCGCGGTCATCGGCGCACCGCACAGCGGGCACGAGCGCTCGGCGCGCTCGGCGGCCGAGGGTGGGGGAGTCGACTCGTACGGCCCGACCGCGGCGGGTCCCGCCAGGCGGATGAGGTTCGCATTGAGGTAGGCGTACCAGCCGCCCGCCTCTTTCACGCGCTTGCGCAGCGGCATCCGATTCTCGGTCATGAAGATTAGTGTACTAATGATTAGTGGACGATAGGATGCCGTCATGACGGACGACCCGCTCGCGCTCGAGAATCAGCTCTGCTTCGCCGTGGTGACCGCGGCGCGAAATGTGGTGTCGGTGTACCGGCCGGTGCTCGAGCCGCTGGGACTCACGCATCCGCAGTACCTCGTGATGCTGGCGCTCTGGGAGCAGTCGCCGCGATCGCTCGGCGAGCTTGCGGGCGAGCTCGCGATGGAGCCCGCCACACTCTCGCCCCTGATCAAACGGCTCGAGACGCAGGGGCGCGTCCGCCGTTCGCGACGCAGCGACGACGAGCGTGTGCTCGACATCTCGCTGACCGACGAAGGACGAGCGCTGCGGGATGCCGCCCTCGACGTTCCGAGGCAGATCATGGAGCGGGTCGGCATGGACGTCGCCGAGGTCGTCCGGCTGCGCGATGCGCTGGCGCGTTTCGCGGGAGGCCGTTCCGGCGGCGGCGTCGAGTCCGGTGTCGGAGCCGGTGTCGGAGCCCCCGCCTAGACTTGTCGGGTGCCCATCGTCCCCGTCTCATCGCATGCCCACACGAGCGGAACACTGTCGGTTCGGGGTGCTCGCGTCCACAATCTGAAGAACGTGGATCTCGACATCCCGCGCGATTCCCTCGTCGTCTTCACGGGGCTCTCCGGCTCGGGCAAGTCCAGTCTCGCGTTCGACACGATCTTCGCCGAAGGCCAACGCCGCTACGTCGAATCGCTCAGCGCCTACGCCCGGCAGTTCCTCGGGCAGGTAGACCGTCCCGACGTCGACTTCATCGAAGGACTCAGCCCCGCGGTCTCGATCGACCAGAAGTCGACCAACCGCAACCCGCGCTCCACGGTCGGCACGATCACCGAGATCCACGACTACATGCGTCTGCTGTGGGCGCGCATCGGCGTGCCCCACTGCCCGGAGTGCGGCGAGGTCATCCAGCGCCAGACCGTGCAGCAGATCGCCGACCAGCTGATGGAGCTGCCCGAGCGCACGCGGTACCAGATCGTCGCGCCTGTCGTCACGCAGAAGAAGGGCGAGTTCGTCGACCTCTTCAAAGAGCTCTCGGCCAAGGGCTACGCGCGCGCCGTCGTCGACGGCGACCTCATTCAGCTGGCAGAGCCGCCGGTGCTCAAGAAGAGCTACAAGCACGACATCGCCGTCGTCGTCGACCGCCTTGTGGCCAGCTCCGACATCCTCAGCCGCGTCACCGACTCGGTCGAGACGGCGCTCGGGCTCGCGGGCGGCATCGTGCAGGTCAACTTCGTCGATGAAGAGGGGGATGCCGCATGGCAGTCCTTCTCCGAGAAGCTCGCGTGCCCGAACGGCCACCCGCTGCACCTGACCGAGATCGAGCCGCGAACGTTCTCGTTCAATGCGCCCTTCGGCGCGTGCCCCACATGCTCGGGCCTCGGCACGCGCATGTCGGTCGACGTCGAGCTCATGCTCGGCGACGACGAGCTGTCGATCCGCGAAGGCGTCCTCATTCCGTGGACCACGCAGGGCAAGGGGCTCTTCCAGTACTACGAGCGGCTCCTCGAGGGGCTCGCCGCCGACCTCAACTTCTCGCTCGACACCCCGTGGCGCGACCTTCGGGTCGATGTGCAGGACGCAGTGCTGCGCGGCGAGAACTACAAGGTGACGGTCAAGTGGAAGAACCGCTACGGCCGTGAGATGCGATACTCGTCGGGCTTCGAGGGCGTCGTGCCCTACATCGAGCGCCAATACATCCAGGCCGACTCCGACGCGCAACGCCAGCGCTGGTCCGAGTACCTGCGCGAGGTGCCGTGCTCGGCGTGCGACGGCGCACGCCTCAAGCCCGAGGTTCTCGCCGTCCTCGTCCACGGCCACTCGATCGCCGACGCCTCGCGCCTGAGCCTCGCCGACGCGCACGAGTACTTCGCGACGCTCGAACTCACCGAGCGCGAGGCGAAGATCGCCGCGCAGGTGCTGCGCGAGATCCGTGCACGCTTGAACTTCCTGCTGCAGGTCGGCCTCAACTACCTGAGCCTCAGTCGGTCGGCAGGCTCGCTGTCGGGCGGCGAGGCCCAGCGCATCCGCCTCGCGACGCAGATCGGGTCGGGCCTGACCGGCGTGCTGTACGTGCTCGACGAGCCGTCGATCGGGCTTCATCAGCGCGACAACCGGCGCCTCATCGAGACGCTCGTCACGCTGCGTGACCTCGGCAACACCCTGATCGTCGTCGAGCACGACGAAGAGACCATCCATGCCGCCGACTGGATCGTCGACATCGGCCCGCGCGCGGGCGTCGACGGCGGCAACGTCGTGCACTCCGGTCCTCTCGCCGAGCTCCTCGCCGAGAGCGGATCCATCACGGGCGACTACCTCGCCGGGCGCCGTGCGATCCCGACCCCCGCCAAGCGTCGGCGCATCGACCGGAAGCGCCTCATCACCGTCGTCGGGGCGCGCGAGAACAACCTGCGCAACGTCACGGCCGAGTTCCCGATCGGCGTGCTCACCGCGGTCACCGGCGTGAGCGGGTCGGGCAAGTCGTCGCTCGTGAACGGCATCCTCTACGAGGTGCTCGCCAACCGCCTCAACGGTGCGCGACGCGTCGCGGGCAAGCACACGCGCGTGACCGGGACCGACGACCTCGACAAGGTCGTCCACGTCGACCAGGCACCGATCGGCCGCACACCGCGATCGAACCCCGCCACGTACACGGGCGTCTTCGACCGGGTGCGGACGCTCTTCAGCGAAACCCCCGAGGCGAAGGCGCGCGGCTATCAGCCCGGCCGGTTCAGCTTCAACGTCAAGGGCGGCCGCTGCGAAGCGTGCTCCGGCGACGGCACGATCAAGATCGAGATGAACTTCCTGCCCGATGTCTACGTCGACTGCGAGGTGTGCCACGGCAAACGCTACAACCGCGACACGCTGTCGGTGCACTACAAGGGCAAGAACATCGCCGAGGTGCTCGAGATGCCGATCGCCGAGGCGGCCGAGTTCTTCGAGCCGATCCAGGCGATCCACCGGTACCTGAAGACTCTCGTCGACGTCGGCCTCGGCTACGTGCGACTCGGCCAGTCGGCGACGACGCTCTCGGGCGGTGAGGCGCAGCGCGTCAAGCTCGCGACCGAGCTCCAGCGCCGCAGCAACGGCCGCAGCGTCTACGTGCTCGATGAGCCGACGACAGGTCTGCACTTCGAAGACGTCGCGCGCCTCCTCGAGGTGCTGAACAGCCTCGTCGAGAAGGGCAACACGGTCATCGTCATCGAGCACAACCTCGACGTCATCAAGTCGGCGGACTGGATCATCGACCTCGGCCCCGAGGGCGGCTCCGGCGGCGGCGAGATCGTCGCCACCGGCACTCCCGAGGTCGTCGCCCGCGCCGAGGGCAGCCACACCGGCATGTTCCTCGCGGAGGTGCTGGCGACGCCCGCAGTCCGCAAAGCGGGCTGACAGGCATGGCCGACCAGCTCGCGTACAAGCCGCGGCCGGGCGAGATCCCCACGAACCCCGGCGTCTACAGATTCCGTGATCGTGACGGTCGCGTGCTCTACGTCGGAAAGGCGAAGAACCTCCGCTCGCGGCTGTCGAACTACTTCGCGCCCCTCCACACCCTTCATGAGCGCACGCGGCGGATGGTGCTCACCGCGGCGTCCGTCGAATGGACCGTCGTCGCCAGCGACGTCGACTCGCTCCAGCTCGAGTACATGTGGATCAAGGAGTTCGATCCGCCCTTCAACGTCCGCTACAAGGACGACAAGTCGTACCCGTTCCTCGCTGTGACCCTCGCCGACGAGGCGCCGCGCGTGATCGTCACGCGCAACCGGCGGATCCCGGGCGCGAAGTACTTCGGGCCCTACCCGAAGGTCTGGGCCGTGCACGACACGATCGACCTCATGATCAAGGTCTTCCCGATCCGCACGTGCAGCGACGCGTCGTATCGCAAGGCGATGGCGACCGGACGCCCGTGCTTCCCAGGCCAGATCGGCCGGTGCGGCGGTCCGTGCTCGATGAAGGTCTCGATCGAGGACCATCGGGCGATCGTCGACGACTTCGTCGCGTTCCTCTCGGGCGGCGACCAACGATTCACGAAGACGCTCACCGCCCGCATGCGCGAAGCGTCTGCGGCGATGGACTACGAGGCAGCCGCGGGCTTCCGTGACAAGCTGCAGGCGATCGATGCGGTGCTCAGCAAGAGCGCGCTCGTCCTCGCCGCCGACACCGACGCCGACCTCTTCGGCATCGCAGAGGACGAGCTGGCCGCCACGGTGCAGCACTTCGTGATCCGCGGCGGTCGCGTGCGCGGTGTTCGGGCGACGACGATCGAGAAGGAGCTCGACATCACGGGCGGCGACCTGGTCGACCAGGTGCTGCAGCGCACGTACGGCAACGCCGCACCCGCAGATATCCCCAAGCAGGTCCTCGTTCCGGTCATGCCCGACGACGCCGCCGAACTCGAGGCGTGGCTGCGCGATCGCCGCGGCCGCGGGGTCACGATCCAGATCGCCCAGCGAGGCCGCAAGGCCGACCTCATGCGCACCGCCAGCCTCAACGCCCAGCAGGCGCTCGTGCTGCACAAGACGAGGCGGACGAGCGATTACGTAGCACGCACACAGGCGCTCACCGACCTGCAGGACGCGCTGGGTCTTCTCGAAGCTCCGCTGCGCATCGAGTGCTTCGACGTGTCTCACCTCTCAGGCACCAACGTCGTGGCATCCATGGTCGTGTTCGAGGACGGGCTGCCGCGCAAGGACCAGTACCGCTCGTTCGGCGTGGCCGAGACCACCGACGACACCGACTCGCTCCACCAGGTGCTCCTCCGCCGGCTCGCGTACCTCGATCGGCCCGAGGAGGTCGAGGCGGATGCCGAGCCCGACGTGACCGCCGACGGCGAGGTCGTCGTCACAGCCCGGCGCCGACCGCGCTTCGCGTACCGTCCGCAGCTGCTCGTCGTCGACGGCGGCAAGCCGCAGGTCGAGGCTGCCGCCCGGGCGCTGCGCGATGCCGGCCACGAGGAGATCGCACTGTGCGGCATCGCGAAGCGACTCGAGGAGGTGTGGATGCCGGGGGAGGAGTATCCCGTCATCCTTCCCCGCACGTCCGAGGCTCTGTATCTGCTGCAGCGGCTCCGCGACGAAGCGCATCGGTTCGCCATCACCCACCAGCGACGTCGACGCAAGCGCGACATCCAGTCGGTGCTCGCCGAGATTCCCGGTCTCGGCGACGCGAGGATCAAGGCGCTGCTGCGCCACTTCGGCTCGGTGGCAGGGCTCAAGCGTGCGACGCCGGACGAGATCGCCGAGCTCCCCGGCGTCGGCCCCAAGCTCGCAGCCGCGATCCACGCGCATCTGTCGGATGGGTAGGCTGAACCCGACGGGGGTGGTCATGAACGACGCGGAGCGCCGAGAAGCCGGCGAAGTGCTGATCGTCACGGGGATGTCGGGCGCCGGGCGGTCGACGGCGGCGAACGCGCTCGAAGACCTCGACTGGTACGTCGTCGACAACCTCCCGCCGCAGATGCTGCGGCCGCTGCTCGACCTCACCGAGCTCGCGGGGGAGTCCCTCCCCAAGGTCGCGGTCGTCGTCGATGTGCGCGGACGCGATCTGTTCGCAGACCTGCCCGAGGCGATGCGTGCCCTTCGCGAGCGCCGTCAGATCCGCCTGCTGTTCCTCGACGCCTCCGACGAGGTGCTCGTCCGCCGGTTCGAGGCGGTCCGTCGCCCGCACCCGCTGCAGGGCGACGGCACGATCCTCGACGGCATCCGTCGAGAGCGCGACCGCCTCGCCGCCGTGCGCGAGAGCGCCGACCTCATCATCGACACGTCGTCGCACAACATCCACCAGCTCGCGACGCAGGTGGCGGAGCTCTTCCGCGACGAGGGCGCTGCCCGTCATCTGCTCACGATCATGAGCTTCGGGTTCAAGTACGGGCTGCCGCCCGACGCCGACCTCGTGGCAGACATGCGATTCCTGCCGAACCCGTTCTGGAACGAGGACCTGCGCGCATTGACCGGTGAGGACGAGGGCGTCCGCGACTACGTTCTCGCCCAGGCCGGGGCGCTCGAATTCATCGACGCGTACGCCGCGGCGATGCTCCCCGTGATCGCCGGATACCAGCGAGAGAACAAGCGGCACTCGGTGATCGCGATCGGCTGCACCGGCGGCAAGCACCGCTCGGTGGTGATGGCGCGTGAGCTCGCGACGCGCCTGGCCGACGCACCGGGGATCGCGGTGCGGGTGAAGGATCGCGACCTGGGCCGCGAGTGACGCGCCTGCGCGAGTAGGCTTGACCCTCGTTCCCCACCCCACACCGCGAGGAGACCCGTGTCGCTGACCGCCGACGTGAAGGCCGAGCTCATCACTGTGCGCGACCCCCGCCCGACCGCTCGTGTGGCCGAGCTCACCTCGCTCCTGCGGTTCTCCGGCGGGCTTCACTCGATCGCGAACCGGGTGGCCGTCGAGGCCGAGCTCGACTCCGATGTGCTGGGCCGACGCGTCGCCCGCGACCTCGTCGAGCTGTACGGCGTGAGGCCCGAGCTGGTCCACGTCCAGGGCTCGGGCACCCGCAGCGGCAGCCACTACGCCGTGCGCGTGATCGAGGGCGGCGAGACCCTCGCGCGACAGACCGGTCTGCTCGACCAGCGCCGTCGGCCGGTGCGCGGCCTCCCCAACAAGCTCACGACCGGCTCCCGCGGCGATCTCGCCGCGATCTGGCGCGGCGCGTTCCTCGCCGCCGGGTCCCTGAGCGAGCCGGGTCGCTCCGCGGCGCTCGAGATCACCTGCCCGGCCCCCGAGGCCGCGATGGCGCTCGTCGGCGCGGCGCATCGCCTCGGCATCCCGGCCAAAGCCCGCGAAGTGCGCGGCGTGCCCCGCGTCGTCGTGCGCGAGGGTGAGGCGATCCGCGCGGCACTGTCGGCGATGGGCGCCGAGCGCGCCGCCGCCGAATGGGACCAGATGCGCCAGCGCCGTGAGGTGCGCGCCGGCGTCAACCGCCTCGTGAACTTCGACGACGCGAACCTCCGCCGGTCGGCGCAGGCCGCAGTCGCCGCGTGCGCCCGCGTCGAGCGCGCCCTCGAGATCCTCGGCGACGAGGTGCCCGACCATCTTCGTGAGGCCGGCGATCTGCGCCTCGCGCACCGCGATGCGAGCCTCGACGAACTCGGCCACCATGCCGACCCGCCGCTGACCAAGGATGCCGTCGCCGGTCGCATCCGTCGCCTCCTCGCGATGGCCGACAAGAAGGCCGAGACCGACGGCATCCCCGGCACCGAGTCGGCCGTGCCCGCAGGCCTCGAAGACTGAGTTTCCGCGCCTTTACGGCACGTCACAGAGGGAAGCAACCCCCGCCGCGCGGTGTTGCCCCTCAGTAGGATGAACGCGTCACCCTCGCAGTGCCGGGATCCACGGCGCTGCGCCGACTGGAAGAAGAGAACATGGCGAAGTACACCTTGCCCGACCTCCCCTACGACTACGCAGCGCTCGCACCGAGCATCAGCGCGACGATCATGGAGCTGCATCACAGCAAGCACCACAATGCGTACGTGACGGGTGCGAACACCGCTCTCGAGCAGCTCGCCGAAGCGCGCGACTCGGGCAATCTCGCGAACATCAACAAGCTCGAGAAGGATCTCGCCTTCAATCTCGGCGGGCACACCAACCACTCGATCTTCTGGACGAACCTCTCTCCCAACGGCGGCGACAAGCCGACGGGCGACCTCGAGTCGGCGATCGATGACCACTTCGGGTCGTTCGACAAGTTCCAGGCCCACTTCACCGCCGCTGCGCTCGGCGTGCAGGGTTCGGGCTGGGCGGGACTGTTCTGGGACTCGATCGGCGAGAACCTGATCATCCAGCAGTTCTTCGACCAGCAGTCCTCGTTCGCGGCGGGCTCCGTGCCGCTGCTGCTGCTGGACGTGTGGGAGCACGCGTACTACCTCGACTACAAGAACGTGCGCGCCGACTACGTCAAGGCGTTCTGGAACATCGCCGACTGGCAGAACGTGCAGGACCGCTTCACGGTGGCCCGCGAGAAGACCTCGGGCCTGCTGGTACTGTCATAGCAAGCGTGGGCGTCCCGGCGGGCAGCCCCGCCGGGACGCCGTTGTCCACCGTCTGAACGCACAAACCGCGCACTCGCGCACGACACTTCTCAGGAGAAATTCCGTGGCTGTCAAGATCGGAATCAACGGCTTCGGCCGCATCGGACGCAACTACCTTCGCGCGGCTCTCGCGCAGGGGGCAGACCTGGAGATCGTGGCGGTGAACGACCTCACCGACAACAAGTCCCTCGCGCACCTCCTCAAGTACGACTCCGTCGGCGGCGTTCTCGCCGAGGACGTCTCGTACGACGAGGACTCCATCACCGTCGGCGGCAAGACCATCAAGGTCTTCGAAGAGCGCGACCCCGCGAACCTCCCCTGGGGCGAGCTCGGCGTCGACATCGTCATCGAGTCGACCGGCCGCTTCACCAAGGCCGAAGACGCGAAGAAGCACGTCCAGGGCGGCGCCAAGAAGGTGCTCATCTCCGCTCCCGCCACCGGCGACGACGTCACGATCGTCATGGGCGTCAACGAGGGCGACTACAACCCCGAGACCGACGTCATCATCTCCAACGCGTCGTGCACCACGAACTGCCTCGCGCCCCTCGCGAAGGTCTTCAACGACGCGTTCGGCATCGAGCGCGGCTTCATGATGACCGCGCACGCCTACACGGCCGACCAGAACCTGCAGGACGGCCCGCACAGCGACCTGCGTCGTGCGCGTGGCGCAGCGATCAACATCGTCCCCGCCTCGACCGGTGCCGCGAAGGCCATCGGCCACGTGCTGCCCGAGCTCAACGGCAAGCTGAGCGGCTCGTCGTACCGCGTGCCGGTGCCCACCGGCTCGATCGTCGACCTCACGATCGTCACGCCGACCGACGGCCTCACCGCCGACCAGATCAACGCCGTCTACAAGACCGCTGCCGCCGAGGGCCGTCTCGCCGGCTTCCTGCAGTACACCGAGGACCCGATCGTCTCCAGCGACATCCAGGGCAACCCGCACTCGTCGATCTTCGACGCGGAGCTGACCAACGTCAGCGGCAACCTGGTGAAGGTCTCGGCGTGGTACGACAACGAGTGGGGCTACTCCAACCGTCTCGTCGACCTGACCGAGTACGTCGCCGAGCGCCTCTAAGCGATCGCCATGACCCTGCGCACCCTCGATTCGCTCGTGGAGTCGGTGGGCACGCTCGCAGGCACGCGTGTCATCGTCCGTTGCGATCTCAACGTCCCTCTGAAGGACGGCGTGATCACGGACGATGGCCGCGTGCGCGCGTCGCTGCCCACGCTCAACGCCCTCATCAACCAGGGCGCCCGACTCGTCGTCTGCTCGCACCTGGGCCGCCCCGACGGGGCCCCCGACGAGAAGTACAGCCTCGCCCCGGTCGCCCAGCGACTGTCGGAGCTGCTCGGCAAGCCCGTCGCGTTCGCTCGCGACACGGTGGGCGAGTCCGCGCACGAGGCTGTCGCCGCCCTCGAGGACGGCGACGTCGCGGTGATCGAGAATCTGCGCTTCAACGCCGGCGAGACCGCGAAGGACGACGCCACGCGTCGTGCCTTCGCGGAGCAGCTCGCGGAACTCGGAGATGCGCTGGTGTCGGACGGCTTCGGCGTCGTGCACCGCAAGCAGGCGAGCGTCTACGACCTCGCCGAGATTCTGCCGTCGGCGGCCGGGCTGCTGATCGCGGCCGAGCTCGATGTGCTCGACCGCCTCACCGAGAACCCCGAGCGCCCGTACACGGTCGTGCTCGGCGGTTCGAAGGTGAGTGACAAGCTGGGCGTCATCTCGCACCTGCTGCCCCGCGTCGACCGCATCCTCGTGGGCGGCGGCATGCTGTTCACGTTCCTGGCAGCGCAGGGTCACAAGGTCGCCTCCAGCCTGCTCGAGGCCGACCAGCTCGACACTGTGCGCGACTACATGCGCACGGCGGAGGCGACAGGCGTCGAGATCGTGCTCCCGACAGACGTCGTCGTGGCGTCGAAGTTCGGTGCGGATGCCGAGCACGTCGTCACGCGCGCCGACGGCATCGAAGACACGCCGTTCGGCGCATCGGGCCTTGGCCTCGACATCGGGCCCGACACGGCCGCGACCTTCGCCGAGGCGATCCGCAGCAGCCGTACCGTCTTCTGGAACGGACCGATGGGCGTCTTCGAGCTCGCGCCTTTCGCGTCCGGGACGAAGGCGGTCGCGAAGGCACTCACCGAGGTCGACGGCCTCTCGGTCGTAGGCGGCGGAGACTCCGCTGCCGCCGTGCGCCAGCTCGGCTTCGCGGACGACGAATTCGGACACATCTCGACGGGCGGCGGCGCGAGCCTCGAGTTCCTCGAGGGCAAGAAGCTTCCCGGACTGGAGGTCCTCGGATGGTCGCTGTGACCAGAACACCGCTCATCGCAGGCAACTGGAAGATGAACCTCGACCACCTGCAGGCGGTCGCGTTCGTCCAGAAGCTGCACTGGACGCTCAAAGACGCCAAGCACGAAGACGGATCGGTCGAGGTCGCGGTCTTCCCGCCCTTCACCGACCTGCGCACCGTGCAGACGCTCCTCGACGCCGACAAGATCCCGTTCGCCCTCGGCGCGCAGGACATCTCCGCGCACGACTCGGGCGCGTACACCGGTGAGATCTCGGGGGCTTTTCTCGCGAAGCTCGCCAACCGCTACGTGATCATCGGGCACTCCGAGCGTCGGCAGTACCACGCCGAGACCGACGAGGTCGTGGGATCGAAGGTGCAGGCCGCCCTCCGGCACGGCCTGGTTCCCGTGATCTGCGTCGGCGAGACCGCGGAGGACCTCGAGAAGTTCGGGGCGAGCGCGGTGCCGGTCAGCCAGCTGTCGGTGGCCCTGGAGAGCGTGGCGGCGGATGCCGACATCGTCGTCGCCTATGAGCCGGTGTGGGCGATCGGATCGGGCCAGGCGGCGACGCCCGAGCAGGCCCAGGACGTCTGCGCGAAGCTCCGCGTCGTCATCGCCGACAAGCTCGGTGAGGATGCCGCTGCCCGCACGCGCGTGCTGTACGGCGGCTCCGTGAAGTCGTCGAACATCGCCAGCTACATGCGCGAGCCCGATGTCGACGGTGCGCTGGTCGGCGGTGCGAGCCTCGTCGTGGACGAGTTCGCGGCGATCATCCGCTACCAGAAGCACGTCGGCGTATAGTCCGGCCGGCGCCACCGTATACTTGACCCTTGTGCGATCAGCGAATGATCGCAGCGAAAGGCTTCAACGACTGTGCAGATCCTCGAGTTCGTCCTCCAGGTGCTCCTCGGCATCACGAGTCTCCTGCTGACCCTCCTCATCCTGCTCCACAAGGGTCGCGGTGGTGGGCTGTCCGACATGTTCGGCGGCGGCATGACCTCGGCGCTGGGATCCTCCGGCCTCGCTGAGCGCAACCTGAACCGCTTCACGGTGGTGCTGGCGCTCGCCTGGTTCGTCTCGATCGTGGCCCTCGGCCTGATCACGAAGTTCCAGGCCATCTGATGGCGACCGGGGGGAATGCGATCCGCGGGACGCGCGTCGGCGCCGGTCCCATGGGCGAGCAGGACCACGGCTTCCACGCGGATCGCGTCGCGATCTCGTACTGGGACGCTCTCGGCAACGAGACGGTCCGGTACTTCGCCGCCGGGATCCCCGAGGAGGAGATCCCCGACACGATCGACTCGCCGCACTCCGGGCTTCCCGCAGGTCGCGACAAGGAGAACCCTCCGGCTGTCGCCAAGACCGAGCCGTACAAGACGCACCTCGCTTACGTGAAGGAGCGCCGCACCGAGGAAGAGGCCGACGCCCTTCTCGACGACGCCCTCAAGCAGCTTCGCGACCGCCGCGGTCAGGACTGAGGTCGAACGGCCGCGAGATCCCTGCGTCTCTCGGCCCGGCCTCAGTACTCTCGGTCGATGAGTTCCGGCGGTACTTTCGCCGCCGCCGCCTCGTCGACGAAGAACACGGTGCGCTTGCGCCCCTTGGCGCCGGCGGCGGGTACGCTCGCGTAGCTCGCTCCCGCGAGGGCGAGGCCCAGCGCTGAGGCCTTGTCGGCGCCGGTGAGCACCATCCAGACGCGCTTGGAGCTGTTGATGACGGGCCTCGTCAGGCTGACGCGCTCGGGCGGCGGCTTGGGGGAGTCGCGCACCGCGACGACCGCCTGATCCGTGATCTGGATCTCGGGACGGTCGGGGAAGAGCGAGGCGATGTGGCCATCGGGCCCGACGCCGAGGAAGCAGACGTCGAACGACGGCCACGCCCCTTCCGCTCCGGCGAATCGCGCCAGGTCTGCGGCGTACGCGGCAGCGGCTGCGTCGAGATCGACACCCTCGTCCGATGTCGCGGCGGCATGGATGTTCTCGGGCGGAAGGCCGATCTCCACGAGAGCGTCCAGCAGCGCGGCACGGGACTGCTTCTCGTTGCGGTCGGCGTCGCCGCGAGCGACGAAGCGCTCGTCACCCCACCAGAAGTGCACGCGCGTCCAGTCGATGCGGTTGATCCGTTCGTTCCGCGACGCTGCGGCGAGGACGGCCGAGCCCATCGATCCACCGGTCAGGGCGATGTGTGCGGACTTGCCCTCATCGACGCGTTTGGCGACGCGGCTGAGGAATCGTGCGGCGACGGATTCGGCCAGCGCCGCCGGGTCGGATCCGATGACGACACGCTTCTCGGCCCATTCCTCAACCATGCGACGCACTCATTCCGATTCCCGCGTCTCCTTCGTCGCCGGCCGGTGCAGCAGCTCCCAGCCCTCGGTGATGACACGACCATACAGGACGTCGGGATCCAGGCGCCGGAGCTCCTCGGCCAGGCACTCGCGGAGCGTGCGACGCGGGAACGCGAGGTCATGGATCGGCTGCCCGGGCTGTGTGAGGATCGCGACGTCCGAGTTCGGACGCTCGAGCACGACCTCGCCGCTGGGGCGGACGAGCGTGACCGACTTGATGCCGTGCGGCCACTCCGCGGAGTCGAGATAGGCCCAGTCGACCGGCACATCCAGGGTGAGCCGCAGCCATGCGGCCAGCAGCGCCGTGGACGGCGAGTCGGCCGCGCCGCGGACGCGAACACCGGTCACCGCCTCATACGGCGGCTGGTCGAGGATCGCGGCAAGCTGCTCGCGCCAGCGCGTCAGACGCGTCCAGGCGAGATCGGTGTCTCCCGGCGCGTACTTCGAGCCGAGATCGGCGACCCAGGCGGCCGGGTCGGTCTTCGTCGCGGCATCCGTGATCCGACGCTGTGCGATCTTGCCGATCGAAGTCTTCGACGGGTTGTCGGGCGTCCGATTGGGCCACCACACCACGACCGGGGCGTCGGGAAGGAGGAGACCGGTGACGAGCGACTCGAGGTTCGAGTTGCCCGCCTCGCCGGCGATCCGGAGCGTGATGACCTCGCTCGCGCCGGCGTCTCCGCCGACGCGGATCTGCGCGTCCAGACGCGACTCGGCGTCCTGGTCGTTGCCGATCAGCAGCACGATGACCCGCATGGGGTGCTCGCGCGATGCGTCGTTGGCGGCCTCGATGACCTCCTCCATCGCACCTTCACGGGTGAGGATGATGAGCGTCAGCACGCGTCCGAGGGCGACTGCACCGCCCTCTTCGCGCACGTTGACGAGCGCGCGCGAGATCTTGCTGACGGTGGTGTCGGGCAGGTCGACGATCACGGGCGCCTCCAGGTACGGCCGTCGCGGGAGAGCATCTCATCCGCGGATGCCGGGCCCCACGACCCGGGCGAATACTGTTCGAGCGGACCGCCTTGCGCCGTCCAGAACTCCTCGATCGGGTCGAGGATCTTCCACGAGAGCTCGACCTCCTCGTGACGGGGGAACAGCGGCGGATCGCCGAGGAGCACGTCGAGGATGAGGCGCTCGTAGGCCTCGGGGCTCGCCTCGGTGAAGGCGTGGCCGTAGCCGAAGTCCATCGTGACGTCGCGCACCTGTGCTCCTGCGCCCGGGACCTTCGAGCCGAAGCGGATCGTGACACCTTCGTCGGGCTGCACCCGGATGACGAGAGCGTTCTGCCCCTGACCGGACGTCTGATTGCGCGAGAACAGCTGCTCGGGCGCGCGCTTGAAGACGACCGCGATCTCGGTGACGCGGCGGCCCAGGCGCTTGCCGGTGCGGAGGTAGAACGGCACACCGGCCCAGCGGCGCGTGTTCACTTCGAGGGTGATCGCCGCATACGTCTCGGTGGTCGAATGCGGGTTCATCCCGTCTTCCTCGAGGAAGCCGAGCACCTTCTCGCCGCCCTGCCAGCCGCCCGCGTACTGGCCGCGGGCGGTCGAGCGGGCGAGGTCCTTCGGAAGGGTGACGGCTGCGAGCACCTTCTCCTTCTCGGCGCGGAGGTTCTTCGCGTCGAACGAGATCGGCTCCTCCATGGCGGTGAGGGCCATGAGCTGCAGCAGGTGGTTCTGGATGACGTCGCGCGCCGCGCCGATGCCGTCGTAGTAACCGGCACGGCCGCCGACGCCGATGTCCTCGGCCATCGTGATCTGCACGTGGTCGACGTAGTTGCTGTTCCAGATCGGCTCGTACAGCTCGTTCGCGAAGCGCAGGGCCAGGATGTTCTGGACCGTCTCCTTGCCGAGGTAGTGGTCGATGCGGAAGATCGAGTCCGTCGGGAAGGCAGTGCGAAGCGCGTCGTTGAGCGACTGCGCCGAGGCGAGGTCGTGGCCGAAGGGCTTCTCGATGACGACGCGGCGCCAGCGGTCAGGCTGATCGGCGGTGTCGTCGACGAGCCCGGACGCCTTCAGCTGCTCGGCGACGAGGGGGAAGTCCTTCGGCGGGATCGACAGGTAGTAGGCGTGGTTGCCCATCGTGCCGCGCTCGACGTCGAGCTTCTCGACCGTGTCGCGCAGACGCGCGAACGCCTCGGGATCGCCGAACTCGCCCGAGACGAATCGGATTCCCTGCAGCAGCTGCTGCCAGGTCTCGTCACGGAACTCGGTGCGGGCGTGCTGCCGGACGGCGTCGTGCACGACCTCCGCGAAGTCCTGGTCCTCCCAGTCGCGGCGCGCGAACCCGACCAGGGCGAACCCGGGCGGCAGCAGTCCGCGGTTGGCGAGGTCGTAGACCGCGGGCATGAGCTTCTTGCGGGAAAGGTCTCCGGTGACACCGAAGATGACGAGCGCGCTGGGGCCGGCGATGCGGTTCAGACGGCCGTCTTCGGGGTCGCGCAGCGGATTGCGGCCGCGCGAGATCTCGACAGTCATGGGGGCGGGGGCTCCTACCGGGCTGCTATTGGGCTGCTTCGAAGAGCGAGAGCACTTCGATCTGGGGGTCGGTCAGCGTGAGAGTCACCACGGGGCGGCCGTGGCCGTCGGCGAGCACGCCGGCGTCGCCCGCGGCCTGAGCCTGGATGAGCTGGCCGAACGTGAACGGACGCCCGGGAATCTCGAGATCGACGTCGGTCTGCTCGAGGATCTGCAGGAACACGCCGGTCGCGGGACCGCCCTTGTGGTACTGCCCGGTGGAGTGGAGGAACCGCGGGCCCCAGCCGAACGTCGTCGGCTTTCCGGAGTCTGCGGCGACGAGTTCGCGCAGGCCCTGCAGCTGCGGCAGCGCGAGGCGGTTCACATACGCCTGGATGGCGACGTACCCGCCATCCGGCACCTGAGCCCACAGCGCGTCGAGGACACCGGCGACGGTTCCGGACGCCGCGAGCGCCGGGTCGGAGACGCGCACCTCGACGCCCTCGACGATGAAGGCCGGCGGCGCCTGCTCGGGGCGGGCGTCGAGCAGTCCTCGAGCGGCGATCTTGGCGGACTCGACGTCGGGCTGGTCGAAGGGGTTGATGCCCAGCATCCGTCCCGCGATCGCCGTCGCGTACTCCCACACGACGAACTGCGCGCCGAGCGAACCGCTCACGAGCACCTCGCCGTGGTGGTGCTCGAACAGGTGGAATCGCTTCGCCTCGTCGACCAGGCGCACGATCTGCACGTCGGTCGCGCCCGATTCGACCTCGGGCGAGACGGGGAGAAGGACGACGGGCAGGATGCCGGTGCCTTCCTTTCCGGTCGACTCGGCCACCAGCTGCTCGATCCAGTCGGGCAGGCCCACGATGTGGGTGCCGTCGGTGACGAGACCGAGCTTGTCGCGTCGGGGCTCGCCCCCGGCGATCGCCGCCGCCAGCACGAGGGCGGGGTTGTCGGGGCTGTCGATCGCGACCTCGAGGAGCGTCGCCTCGGCCTCGTCGAGGATCTCGGCGATATCGACGCCGGCGAGACCCGTCGGCACCAGGCCGAACGCCGTGAGCGCCGAGTAGCGGCCGCCGACGGTCGGATCGGCGTTGAAGACGGTGTAGCCGTCGGCGCGAGCGGCCTGATCGAGCGGTGAACCGGGGTCGGTGACGACGACGATGCGCTCGAGCGGATCGATGCCGAGGTCGCGGAAGGCGGCCTCGAACGCGCGCTTGGCCGAGTCCGTCTCGACGGTCGAGCCGGACTTCGACGAGACGACGAGCACGGTCTTGGCGAGATCGCCGGCCTGGGCGTCGCCGTCGAGAGCCGCGAGCACCTGACCGGGAGCGGTCGAGTCGAGGATCACGAGCGGCACGCCGGCGGTCTGCGCGATGACCTCGGGTGCCAGCGACGAACCGCCCATGCCGGCGAGCACGACGCGGGTGACGCCCTGGGCGACGAGCGTCTGGCGCAGCGCGACGATCTCGGGCACGAGGGGTCGCGAGACGCTGACGGCCTCGACCCAGCCGAGTCGGTTCGACGACTCGTCTTCTGCGTCGGGACCCCAGAGCGTCGCGTCGCCGGCGGTGATGCCGCTGGCGACGAGGCTGGCGACGAGACCCGGAAGCGTGGCGTCGACGACCGACTTGACGTGGCCGCTCAGGTGGATGTCGAAGCTCATCGTGCGACCTGTGCGGCCGCGCTCTCGAGCGCGGCCTTGACCGTCGCCTGCAGATCGTGCCACGAGGCGATGAACTTCTCGACGCCTTCGTCCTCGAGGACCTGGGTGACGTCGGCGAAGTCGACGCCGACGGCGGCGAGGTCCGCGAAGACATTGTGGGCGGACTGGTAGGTCCCCGTGACGGTGTCGCCGGCGATCACGCCGTGGTCGAAGGTCGCCTCGAGCGTCTTCTCGGGCATCGTGTTGACCGTTCCGGGGGCGACGAGCTCGGTGACGTAGAGGGTGTCGGGCAGCGCCGGGTCCTTGACGCCGGTCGAAGCCCACAGCGGACGCTGCGCATTGGCGCCGGCATCCGTCAGCGCCTTCGCCCGGTCGGTGGCGAACTCCTTCTCGAACAGCTCGTACGCGAGGCGCGCGTTCGCGACGCCGGCGAGCGACTTCAGGCCGATCGCCTCGTCGGTGCCGATCGCGGAGAGGCGCTTGTCGACCTCGCTGTCCACGCGCGACACGAAGAACGACGCGACCGAGTGGATCGCGGAGATGTCGTGACCGGCATCCTTCGCCTTTTCGATGCCCGAGAGGTACGCGTCGATGACCTCGGCATAGCGCTCGAGGCTGAAGATGAGCGTCACGTTGACCGAGATGCCCTCGGCGAGGACCGCGGTGATGGCGGGGAGGCCGGCCTTGGTCGCGGGGATCTTGATGTGCACGTTCGGACGCGCGACCGTGGCCCACAGCTCCTTGGCCTGCGCGATCGTCGCCTCGGTGTCGTGGGCGAGGTCGGGGGAGACCTCGATCGACACGCGGCCGTCCACGCCGTGCGTGGCGTCGTAGACGGGGCGGAAGATGTCGGCGGCATCGCGCACATCGTCGGTCGTCGCGGCGAAGATCGCCTCATCGACGGTGGCACCGGATGCCGCGAGCTCGCCGATCTGGGCGGCGTACGAGTGCCCGCCGCCGCCGATCGCGCCCTGGAAGATGGTCGGGTTCGTCGTCACGCCGCTCACGGTGCGGGACGTGATGAGCTCGGTGAGGTTGCCCGACGTGATCCGCTCGCGCGAAAGGTCGTCGAGCCAGATGCTCACGCCCTGGGCGGCGAGCTGTTCGGTGGGGGTGCTCATGCTGCGTTCTCTACTTTCTCTACACCGCCGCGTGCGCGGCGGCGACAGTCTCGCGTGCCGCCTCGACGACGGCGTCGGCGGTGATGCCGAACTTCTGGAACAGGGTCTTGTAGTCGGCGGAGGCGCCGAAGTGGTCGATCGCGACCGAGCGACCGGCGTCGCCGACGATGCCGCGCCACGTGAGCGCGGAGCCGGCTTCGACCGAGACACGTGCCTTGACGGCCTTCGGCAGCACCGACTCGCGGTACGCCTCGTCCTGCTCGGCGAACCACTCGAGCGACGGGGCCGAGACCACGCGGGCATTGATGCCCTCGGCGGCGAGCGTCTCGCGGGCGGCGACGGCCAGCTGCACCTCGGAGCCGGTGGCGATGAGGATCACATCCGGGGTCCCGTTCGGCGCCTCGGCGAGCACGTACGCGCCCTTGGCGACGCCTGCGGTCGAGGCGAACGTGTCGCCTTCGGCGTCGCCTTCGCCGCGCGGGAACACCGGGATGTTCTGGCGGGTCAGCGCGATGCCGGCGGGGCCGCCCTGGCGGCGGAGGATCTCGAGCCATGCGGCCGAGGTCTCGTTCGCGTCGGCCGGACGCACGACGGCGAAGTTGGGGATCGCTCGGAGCGTCGCGAGCTGCTCGACCGGCTGGTGCGTCGGGCCGTCCTCGCCGAGGGCGACGGAGTCGTGAGTCCACACGAAGATCGACGGGATGTCCATGAGCGCTGCCAGGCGCACCGAGGGGCGCATGTAGTCGCTGAAGATCAGGAACGTGCCGCCGAACGGGCGGGTGGGGCCATGCAGGCGGATGCCGTTGACGATCGCGCCCATCGCGTGCTCGCGGATGCCGAAGTGGAGGACGCGCCCGTAGGGGTCGCCCGACCACTCGTGCGTCGACCATTCCGCCGGGATGAAGGACTTCGCGTCCTTGATGGTCGTGAGGTTCGACTCGGCGAGGTCGGCCGAGCCGCCCCACAGCTCCGGCAGCTCGGCGGCCAGCGCGTTGATGACGTTCCCCGACGCGGCACGGGTCGAGACCTCTTTACCGGCCTCGAAGACCGGGAGCGCGTCGGCGATGTCGGCGGGCAGTTCACCGGCGAGGAGACGCTCGAGCAGGCCCTTGCGCTCGGGATTCGCTTCTGCCCACGCGTCGAACGAGACCTGCCACGCGGCGCGGTCCTCGGCGGCGCGGTCCTTCAGCGACCGGGTGTGGGCGATGACGTCGTCGGCGACGGCGAAGGTCTCGGCGGGGTCGAAGCCCAGCACCTCCTTCGTGGCGGCGAGCTCGTCGGCGCCGAGCGCCGAGCCGTGGATCTTGCCGGTGTTCTGCTTGCCGGGCGACGGCCAGCCGATGATCGTGCGCAGCACGATGAGCGACGGCTTGGCCGTCTCGCCCTTCGCGGCCTCGATCGCCGTGTAGAGCTCGGCGACGTCTTCGACGTACTCGCCGGACTTCTTCCAGTCGACGACCTGCACGTGCCAGCCGTACGCCTCGTAGCGCGCCGCGACGTCTTCGGTGAACGCGACGTTCGTGTCGTCCTCGATCGAGATCTGGTTCGAGTCGTAGATCGCGATGAGGTTGCCCAGCTGCTGGTGCCCCGCGAGCGACGACGCCTCGCTGGTCACACCCTCCTGAAGGTCGCCGTCGCCGGCGATCGCGTACACGAAGTGGTCGAACGGCGACGTTCCGGCGGCGGCCTCGGGGTCGAACAGGCCGCGCTCGTAGCGGGCGGCGTAGGCGAAGCCGACAGCCGACGAGAGGCCCTGGCCGAGCGGGCCGGTCGTGATCTCGACACCGGCGGTGTGGCCGTACTCGGGGTGGCCGGGCGTCTTCGAGCCCCACGTGCGCAGCGCCTTGAGGTCGTCGAGCTCGAGCCCGAAGCCGCCGAGGTACAGCTGCACGTACTGCGTGAGTGAGGAATGGCCCGCCGAGAGGATGAACCGGTCGCGGCCGAGCCAGTCGGTGTCGGCCGGGTCGTGGCGCAGCACGCGCTGGTACAGCAGGTACGCGGCGGGAGCGAGGCTCATCGCGGTGCCGGGGTGGCCGTTGCCCACCTTCTCGACGGCATCCGCTGCCAGCACGCGTGCGGTATCCACCGCGCGCCGATCAATCTCATCCCAACGCAGTTCCGACACCGGCAGCCTTTCTCGAAGGTGGTGCGCCCAGAATCCGGCCGGTCCGCGGCCCTTGTCCGGAGGAGAAAGGGGGAGTCGGCGCGAGGCGCGCGTGTGGTCTCAGCATAGCGAAGGGGCATGCCGCCCCGGCCATGTGGACCGCTGTGTGACAGAGTCTTGCGAACCCGCAGACGGCTTCCGTGTCATCGCCGTGTCGTCGGCATCACGTTCTGCTCACGGCGGCGAGGGGTCGATTGTGAGGCGCCTCGCCGGGGCCTGGCCCGCGGCGCCGATGCCATAGACTTGACGAGTTCTGCAGGCGGCGATTGCGGGGGCGATGGACATCACGACGACGGTCGGGCCTGCGGCATCCGCTCGCACCGCTCCGACTGCGCCCCGCAGCTTCGGGCGCACGGTGCGCGCCTACATCGCACTCACCAAGCCCCGCGTGCTCGAGCTGCTGCTGGTCACGACGGTGCCGGTGATGATCCTCGCCGAGGGCGGGTTCCCGAGCATCTGGCTCGTGCTGGCGACCGTCATCGGCGGCTCGCTGAGCGCCGGGTCGGCTGCGGCTTTCAACATGTACCTCGACCGCGACATCGATGCGCACATGCAGCGGACGATCAACCGTCCGCTCGTGACGGGCGAGGTGTCGCCGCGCGGCGCGCTCATCTTCGCGTGGACCCTCGCTGTCGTCTCCACGGTGTGGCTCTGGTTCACGACGAACTGGCTGGCGGCCGTGCTCTCGGCCGGGGCCATCTTCTTCTACGTCGTGATCTACACGATGATCCTCAAGCGCCGCACCGAGCAGAACATCGTGTGGGGCGGCATCGCCGGCTGCTTCCCGGTCGTCATCGGCTGGACCGCCGTGACCGGCTCGCTCGCCTGGCCGCCGGTGATCCTGTTCGCGCTCGTGTTCCTGTGGACGCCGCCGCACTACTGGCCGCTGTCGATGAAGTACAAGGAGCAGTACGAAGAGGTCCACGTGCCGATGCTCGGCGCGACCCGCAACGGCTCGCAGGTGGGCCTCCAGGTCATCCTCTACGCGTGGGCGACCGTGGCCTGCTCGCTCCTGCTGATCCCCGTCGCGGGGATGGGCCTGGTGTACACCGTCTCGGCGCTCGTCTTCGGCGGCTGGTTCATCTACGAGTCGCACCGCCTCTACAACCGCGCCGTGCGCGGGACAGAGCCGCGACCGATGCGTGTGTTCCACGCATCGATCACGTATCTGACTCTGCTGTTCGTCGCGATCGCGATCGACCCGCTGCTGCCGTTCTAGCGAGCGGGAGTCGGCTCGTCCTCGGCGACCGTCTCGGCCTCGACGTCGGTGGCGTCGTCCGCGAGCGTGTCTGACTCGTCATCCCAGTCGATCGGCTCGACGACCTCGACCGGCGGGTGCGGGCGGAGCGTTGCGACCGAAGCGACGGTCAGGGCGAGCAGGATGCCGACGATGCCGGCGCCCACGAGCACCGCGCCGAAGACCGCCTGCGACTGGCCGACATAGACCTCGACACCGGTGGCGGTGCCGTCGGTGAGGGTCGTGGTCATCGTGGCGAGCGTCTCGCTGAGGCTCATCGCCCCGTAGCCGGCCGTGGCGATCGAGCCGGCGACGAGGCCCCAGAACGGGATGCTGCGGACAAGACGGGGACGCGTGGTCATGGAATCACTCCTCGGTGGCGCGGCCCGGGCGGCCGCGGCATCCGCCACGCTTCCATCCGCGTTCGTGCGAACGCGATGCAGTCCCTATGAGTCGGCTGTGTGCGCCGGCGCGGCCGCGGGCGCCTTCAGATTCATCACGACGGCGGTCATCGCGGCGACGAGCATGACGGCGAGCACCATGTGGATGTTCACCAGCACGATCGGCAGTCCGGTGCGCGCCTGCCACAGGCCGACCACGATCTGCAGGGCCTCGACGGCAAGCAGCAGACCGGTCCAGAGAGTGAGCCGCAGCACCGGGGGAGTGCGCCGCGAACCGGCGACGAGGACGAGCGTCAGTGCCAGCGTGATGTAGGCGGGCCACGAGTGCACGTGCTGCATGAACTCGGGGTTCAGGCCGTTGCGGGCGGCGCCGCCGTCGCCGGCGTGCGGGCCGGAGCCGGTGACCAGGATGCCGACCACCACCGTCACGAGCACGAAGACGCTCGTGACGTGGGTGGTGACGGCGTACCAGCGCGGCACCGCGAGGACGCGCGGCCCGGGCGTCGCGTAAACGCGGACGACCAGCACGGCCGACAGTGCGACGAGAAGCACCGACGCGAAGTAGTGGAGTCCGACGACGTAGGGATTGAGGTTCGTCAGCACCGTGATGCCGCCGATGATCGCCTGGAGGGGCACATAGAGCCCGATCGAAAGCGCGAGCCAGAAGAGGTCGCGGCGCTCACGGCGCATGCGGACGACGAAGAGGAACATGAGGATCGCGACGATCACGAGCACGAACGTCAGCATCCGATTGCCGAATTCGATCACCCCGTGGATGCCCATCTCGGGGGTGTTCACGAGCGAGTCGGCCGTGCACTGCGGCCATGTCGGGCAGCCGAGGCCCGATCCGGTGAGGCGGACGAGCCCACCGGTCCCGACGATGCCGATCTGCACCACGAGCGTCGCCCAGGCCATCCAGACCACGCGGCGGTCGATGGTCGCGGGAAGCCACTCCCACAGCCGCCGCGCGATTCCCGGGCGGGGCGTGGTCGTCGGTTCGGCGGTCATACGGGGGGTCGCTCCTCGGGCCGGTTCCGCACGCACAGCATGAACGACGCGGAGCGTCCGATGCCGGGGGAGAACCTGTAGAATCGTGGGGTCGGGTGCGTGCACCTCTCGGAGGTGCGCATCACCGACAGTCTAGGCGCGATGGCCGGCGTCGAATGAGAGGGCCCATCAGCGGCATCCCCCTCCGGTAACTCCACCGGAGGAGTCGGAATGCCGGGGCGGATGACACCGCAGGGGCCCGGAGGAGAACGTGACGATGTCTGATGTGCTGATCGACCGCCCGGAGCTTGAGAGTCTGGGTGTCTACGAATTCGGGTGGCACGATACCGATGCCGCCGGCGCTGTCGCCCAGCGCGGCATCAACGAGGGCGTCGTCCGCGGCATCTCCGCCCTCAAGAGCGAGCCCGAGTGGATGCTGAAGACCCGCCTGAAGGGCTACCAGCTGTTCGGCCGCAAGCCGATGCCGACGTGGGGCGCCGACCTCAGCGAGATCGACTTCGACAACATCAAGTACTTCGTGCGCTCGACCGAGAAGCAGGCAGGGTCCTGGGAGGAGCTCCCCGAGGACATCCGCAACACGTATGAGCGCCTCGGCATCCCCGAGGCCGAACGTCAGCGTCTCGTCTCCGGTGTCGCTGCGCAGTACGAGTCCGAGGTCGTCTACCACCAGATCAACGAGCAGCTCGAGGCGCAGGGTGTCATCTTCATGGACACCGACACGGCGCTCCGCGAGCACCCGGAGTTCTTCGAGGAGTACTTCGGCACCGTCATCCCCGCCGGAGACAACAAGTTCGCCGCGCTGAACACCGCCGTGTGGTCGGGCGGCTCGTTCGTCTACGTGCCCCCCGGCGTCCACGTCGAGATCCCGCTGCAGGCCTACTTCCGCATCAACACCGAGAACATGGGCCAGTTCGAGCGGACGCTCATCATCGCCGATGAGGGCTCGTACGTGCACTACATCGAGGGCTGCACGGCTCCGATCTACAAGAGCGATTCGCTCCACTCGGCCGTCGTCGAGATCATCGTGAAGAAGAACGCCCGCGTGCGCTATACGACGATCCAGAACTGGTCGAACAACGTCTACAACCTCGTCACCAAGCGCGCCGTGGCGCACGAGGGCGCGACGATGGAGTGGATCGACGGCAACATCGGCTCGAAGGTCACGATGAAGTACCCGTCGATCTTCCTCGTCGGCGAGCACGCCAAGGGCGAGACCCTCTCGGTCGCCTTCGCCGGCCCCGGCCAGCACCAGGATGCCGGCGCGAAGATGATCCACATGGCGCCCTACACGCAGTCCTCGATCGTCTCGAAGTCGATCGCGCGCGGCGGTGGCCGCGCCGGCTACCGCGGCGAGGTGCGGGTCGATGCCAACGCGCACCATTCCGCGAACACCGTGCGCTGCGACGCGCTGCTGGTCGATTCGATCTCGCGGTCCGACACGTATCCTGCGATCGACATCCGCGTCGACGACGTGCAGCTCGGTCACGAGGCGACCGTCTCGAAGGTCAGCGAAGAGCAGCTGTTCTATCTGCAGTCGCGCGGCCTCCCCGAAGACGAGGCGATGGCGATGATCGTGCGCGGATTCATCGAGCCGATCGCCCGCGAGCTTCCGATGGAGTACGCGCTCGAACTCAACAAGCTCATCGAGATGGGCATGGAAGGCAGTGTCGGCTAGATGACGGCAGCAACACAGGCGCCGATCGTGGCGCCCGGTTCCACCGCGCACACCGACGGGGCATGGGGGGTCGCACCGATCCAGACCCGCTCCGAGCGCCCGCGGTCGTACGACCCCGCTGACTTCGCGACGCCCACCGGGCGCGAGGTCAACTGGAAGCACACGCCGATCGACCGGCTTGCCGTGCTCTTCCAGGATGCCGAAGCAGACGCCTCGGGCGACGCCATCGTCGTCGCGGTCGACGCACCCGACGGAGTCGTCACCGGCAGCCTCCGCGTCGGCGCCGCGCCGCGCGGCGACGTCTTCCAGCCCGAGGATCTGACGGCGGCGCTCGCGTGGTCCCGCACCGACGACGCCCTGCACGTCCGCATCCCCGACGGCGTCGAGATCGCCGAGCCCGTGGTCATCACCACCACCGGCGGAGGCGCAGACCGCGCCGCGCACGACCACATCGTGATCGAGGCCGGGGCGAACGCCCACGCGACGGTGCTGCTGCGTCACGGCGGAGCCGCCGCGCTCGCGCAGAACGTCGAGATCGTCGTCCGCGACGGGGCTCACCTCGAAGTGGTCACCGTGCAGCAGTGGGACGACGAGGCCGTGCACACGGCATCGCACCAGGCCCGTGTCGACCGCGACGCGACGCTGCGTCACATCGTCGTCAGCTTCGGCGGCGGCGTCGTGCGGGTGAACCCGAGCGTCGAACTCGCCGGCACCGGCTCGCGCGCCGAGCTCTACGGACTCAGCTACTCCGATGCCGGCCAGCACCTCGAGAGCCAGGTGTACCTGCACCACAAGGGCGCCGACACCACCGGTGACGTGCTCTACAAGGGCGCGCTCCAGGGCGACGGCGCACGCAGCGTCTGGATCGGCGACGTGCTCATCGGCGCGAACGCCGTGGGCACCGACTCGTACGAGGCCAACCGCAACCTGGTGCTCACCGAGGGCGCCCGCGCCGACTCGATCCCGAACCTCGAGATCGAGACCGGCGACATCCGCGGCGCCGGCCACGCGAGTGCGACCGGGCGCTTCGACGACGAGCAGCTGTTCTATCTGCAGGCGCGCGGCATCGCCGAAGACGAGGCCCGGCGCATGGTCGTGCTCGGCTTCCTCTCCGAGATCGTCCAGAAGGTCGGCGTCGCCGAACTGGAAGCCGAGCTCTTCGACGCCATCGAGACCGAACTCGCCCAGGAGGCCCTCCGATGACCGCTCAGCGCGTGTGCGCCCTCAGTGACCTCGAGCAGGACGCGGCGCTCCGCGTCGAGGTCGACGGCGTGGCCATGGCCGTCGTGCTCGACTCCAACGGCGAGGTGCACGCGATCGGCGACGTGTGCACGCACGGCGACATCTCGCTCGCCGAAGGCTTCGTCGACGGCGACACGCTGGAGTGCTGGGCCCACGGCTCGGCATTCTCGCTCGTCACCGGCAAGCCCCTCAATCTCCCCGCGTACGAGCCGGTCCCGGTCTTCGCGGTCACCATCGACGGCGATGACGTGCTCATCGACCCGGCCGTCAAAAAAGAGCTGTGAAGGAAGTCCCCATGTCTGTCCTCGAGATCCGCGACCTGCATGTGACGGTCGAGACCGAAGCCGGAACCACGCCGATCCTCAACGGCGTGACCCTCACGATCCGCACCGGTGAGACGCACGCCATCATGGGCCCCAACGGCTCGGGCAAGTCGACCCTGGCGTACACGATCGCGGGCCACCCGAAATACACGGTGACGAGCGGCTCGATCTCGCTCGACGGCGACGACGTGCTCGAGATGACGGTCGACGAGCGCGCACGCGCCGGCCTGTTCCTCGCGATGCAGTACCCGGTGGAGATCCCCGGCGTCACCGTCACCAACTTCCTGCGCACCGCCAAGACCGCGATCGACGGCGAGGCCCCCGCGATCCGCACGTGGACGAAGGAGGTCAAGCAGTCCATGAAGGATCTGCGCATGGACCCCAAGTTCGCGGCCCGCAACGTCAACGAGGGCTTCT
Source organism: Microbacterium sp. 2FI (assembly GCF_005502885.1). GTDB lineage: Bacteria > Actinomycetota > Actinomycetes > Actinomycetales > Microbacteriaceae > Microbacterium. The sequence continues at coordinate 11,888 of NZ_SCMR01000023.1, read as the reverse complement.
CGGGCGGCGAGAAGAAGCGCCACGAGATCCTCCAGCTCGAGCTGCTCAAGCCCCAGATCGCCGTCCTCGACGAGACCGACTCGGGTCTCGACGTCGACGCGCTCAAGATCGTCTCCGAGGGCGTCAACCGCGCGAAGGAGCAGACCGGCCTCGGCGTGCTCCTCATCACGCACTACACGCGGATCCTGCGCTACATCCACCCGGACTTCGTGCACGTCATGATCGGCGGCCGCATCGTCGAGGAGGGCGGTCCCGAGCTGGCCGCTCGTCTCGAGGACGAGGGCTACGACCGATTCATCGAGCCGCTGGCCGATGCCGCCGTCGACGGCGAAGCGTAGAATCGTTACATGACCGCAACCCTCACGCCCGAGAAGTACGACGAGGTCAGCGAAGCGCTCAAGGACGTCATGGATCCCGAACTGGGGATCAACGTGGTCGACCTCGGTCTCATCTACGACCTCGGGTGGGACGACGAGAACGACGCCCTCGTCATCCACATGACGCTGACGTCGGCGGGGTGCCCCCTCACCGACGTGCTCGAAGAGCAGACCGCCCAGGCGCTCGACGAGGTCGTGGACCGCTTCCGCATCAACTGGGTCTGGATGCCGCCGTGGGGTCCCGAGCGGATCACCGACGACGGCCGCGACATGATGCGGGCGCTCGGCTTCGCCATATGACGCCCGAGGGGCGCGGCATCCGTTCCCCTCGATAGTCTCGACGGGTGAGTGTCACCCCCCTGCAGGCCCTGCCGATCGGCCAGCTGCGACAGCGGTCCAGCACCAAGTGGCGGAAGTACGGCGAAGACGTCCTGCCGCTGTTCGTGGCCGAGACCGACTACGCCTCGGCGCCGGCGATCACCGCCGCGCTCAGCCGTGCTGTCGCTCTCGGTGACACCGGCTACACCCCTCCCGACCCGGGTGTCGCGACCGCGTACGCCGCGTTCGCGGAGCGCCGCTTCGGCTGGATCGTGGACCCCGCGCGCATCCGCACGACGTGCGACGTCATGATGGGCGTCGTCGAGATCCTGCGCCGGGTGACCTCTCCCGGCGACCGGGTCATCGTCACCACGCCCGTGTACCCGCCGTTCTTCGAGTGCATCCCCGAGGCCGGTGCCGTCGTCGAGCGCGTGCCGCTGGTCGACAGCGGCGCCGGATGGGAGCTCGACCTGCTCGGCATCGAGGCGGCCTTCGCGGGCGGTGCGCGCGCGATCCTGCTGTGCAATCCGCACAATCCGACCGGCACCGTCCACTCGCGTGAGACACTCGCCGCCCTCGCCGACCTCGCGGCCGGGTTCGGCGCCGTCGTCATCAGCGACGAGATCCATGCGCCGCTCGTGAACGCGGGTGCGACCTTCACGCCGTTCCTCGACGCCTCACCCGTCGCCGCGCGCGTCGGCTATGCGGTCGTGAGTGCGAGCAAGGCCTTCAACCTGGCCGGGCTTAAGTGCGCGCTGATGGTGACGGCCGACGACGCGACGACGCGGGTCGTCTCAAGCCTTCCCGACGAGATCGAGTGGCGCACGGGGCTCTTCGGCGCGATCGCCGCGGTCGCCGCCTTCGCACCCGAGAGCGACGAATGGCTGGACGCCCAGCTGGCGGCGCTGGACGAGAACCGCGTGCTGCTCGCCGAGCTCCTCGCCGAGCACGTTCCCGGCGCCCGCTACCGGATTCCGGATGCCGGTTTCCTCGCGTGGGTCGACCTGTCGGCGCTCGGCTGGGGCGACAACCCCGCCGTGAAGATCCTCCGCGACGCCCGCGTGGCGCTGCACCTCGGGCCGCTCTTCGGCACCGAGGGCAAGGGTCACGTGCGCATCAACTTCGGCTGCTCTCCGGATGTCCTCCGCGAGGCGGTGGAGCGCATCGGCGCACTGGTGCGCGCGTGAGCACACCGGTCGACACGCTCGAGGGCATCTGGCACCCGCGCTTCGTGTGGGTGACGGTGGGGGCGATCGCGCTCATCTTCCTTGCGGCGATGCAGGCTCTCGCCGTCACCACGGTGATGCCGGTCGTCAGCGCAGACCTCGACGGCGACGCGCTGTACGCCGTCGCGTTCGCCGGCACGCTCGCCACGAGCGTCATCGGCATGGTCGCCGTCGGCGCGTGGTGCGACCGCGGGGGAGTGCTGGCCCCGCTGTCGACCGCCGTCGCGCTGTTCGTCGTCGGACTCGTGCTGGCCGGTGTCGCGGCGTCGATGCCGGCGCTCGTGATCGGCCGACTGATCCAGGGGCTCGGGATGGGCGGGCAGACGGTCGCGCTCTACGTGGTCGTCGCGCGCGTGTACCCGCCGGCCCTCCACGGTCGCGTGTTCGCAGCCTTCTCGGCCGCGTGGGTCGTGCCGTCGCTCATCGGACCGTTCCTCGCCGGCGCCGTCGCGGAGTTCCTCCACTGGCGCTGGGTCTTCCTCTGGGTCGCAGCCCTCACGGTGGTCGCCTTCGCGATGGTGGTGCTGCGCCTGCACGGATTGCCGCTGCACACCGACGAACCGGCGACAGGCGGCGTCGCGCCTCGGCTCGCGTGGGCGACGGCGGTGGCCGCGGGGGCACTGGCGCTGAGTCTCGCCGGTGACATCGGGCCATGGCGCTGGGCGGTGGTGGCGGCATCCGTCGTCGTGATCGCGATCGCGATCCGGCCGCTCCTGCCGCGGCGAACGCTGGTGTCGGGGCGCGGGCTGCCGAGCGTCGTGCTCATGCGCGGCCTCATCGCCGGGGCGCTGTTCGGAGCCGAGATCTACGTGCCGTACCTCTTGATCGAGGAGTACGCGTTCTCGCCGACGTGGGCGGGCCTCGGACTCACCGCGGCTGCGCTGGCGTGGGCCGCGGCCGCCGACGTGCAGGGGCGGTTCGGCGACCGCATCGGCAACACCCGCATCAGCCTTCTCGGCACGGGGCTGCTGGGCACATCCACCGCGGTCGCGGCGGCGACGGCGCTGCTCGGGCTTCATCCGGCTGTGCTGATCGCCGGCTGGGCCCTCGCCGGCGCCGGCATGGGTCTCATGTACCCGCGGCTGACGGTGCTCACTCTCGCGTATTCGACGCCGAAGGATCAGGGCTTCAACTCGTCGGCGCTGTCGATCTCGGACTCGGTGGGGGCCGCGGTGACGATCGCGACGATGGGTCTCGCCTTCACGGCTCTGGCGGGGACGGATGCCGCGTTCCCGGCCGTGTTCGCCATCGCCACTGCGCTCGCGCTCATCGCTCTCGTGCCGGGACTGCGTCTCGGACACGCCCACGAGGAGCGGCATCCCGTCACGATGTGACGCCCGATTTGGGCGGGCAGGGCAGGCAAGGCTAGCCTAACCTCGTGAGTACTTCCTCGGTCGCCCGCACGCGTCCCGCCTACCGCCCCTACGCCGCCACGGTCGCCGGAGTGGAACGGCTCTCGCCCCACTTCGTGCGCGTCGCCTTCACGGGCGCCGACTTCGACGTCTTCGGCACGGCGGGCCTCGATCAGCGCATCAAGCTGATCCTGCCGCGAATCGACGGCGGTCTCAGCGACATCGGCCAGCACGACGCCGCGTCGATCGCAGCGGGGGACTGGTACACCACGTGGCGAGACCTGCCCCACGAGACGCGCAGCCCGCTGCGCACCTACACGGTGCGCCGGGTCGATGCCGAGCGGCGCCGACTCTTCGTCGACTTCGTCGTGCACCACGACGCGGGGCCGGCCGGTTCGTGGGCCGAGCGTGCCGCCGCGGGGGACGAGATCGTCATCGTCGGCCCCGACCAGCGCAGCGACGGGTACCGGCTCGGACTCGACTGGCACCCAGGAACCGCGCGTCGCGTCGTCCTGGCCGGAGACGAGACGGCGGCTCCGGCGATCTGCTCGATCCTCGAGTCGCTCGACGAGACCTACGAGGTCGACGCGTTCATCGAGGTGCCGACGGGCGCGGATCGGCTCACGCCCGATGTGCCGGCCTCGTTCCGTGTGACCTGGCTCGCGCGTGACGATCGCGCGCACGGCGCCGCGCTGACCGAGGCGGTGGCCGCCTGGACCGGGACCGCCGGCGACGTGCTCGCGGCGGCAGCTGCCCCGCGGCGGCAGGAGCTGGCCGACATCGACGTCGACCAGGAGCTGCTGTGGGACAGCCCGGAAGACTCCGAGGGCGAGTTCTACGCGTGGATCGCCGGTGAAGCGGCGATGGTCAAGACCCTCCGCCGTCACCTCGTGCAGGGCTGCGGCGTCGACCGCAAGCGCGTCGCATTCATGGGGTACTGGCGGCTCGGTCAGTCCGAGCGCCAGGAATGATCGCAGCCGCGCAGAGGACCGGGCACGCTCGCACCGCCTGGGTCTCGGCTGCGGCGATCGCGCTGCTCGTCGTCGCCGTCCTGCTGAGTCTGGGCGTCGGCGCCCGGCCGATCGTGCCTGCGACCGTCCTCGATGCGCTCCTGCGGTTCGATCCGAGCGACAACGACCACGTGGTGGTCGTGACCCAGCGCCTGCCGCGCACGATCATCGGGCTGCTCGCGGGCATCGCGCTCGCGCTGGCGGGAACGGTGATGCAGGGGCTCACGCGCAATCCGTTCGCCGACCCGGGTCTTCTGGGCGTCAATGCCGGCGCGTCTGTCGGCGTGCTGCTCGCGATCACGCTCGCCGGCATCACGCGTCCCTCCGGCTTCGTGTGGTTCGCATTCGGCGGAGCGGCGATCGCGGCGGTCGCCGTCGCGCTCATCGGGTCGCGCGGACCCGATGGCTCAGCGCCCGCCAAGCTCGCGCTCACCGGTGCCGCGATCACCGCCGGCCTGACCTCGCTCACCCTGCTCGTGCTCACGACGCAGTCCGCGGCGCTCGACGTCTACCGCTACTGGTCGGTCGGTGCCCTCAACGCACGCGGACTCGACAGCGTCGTCCTCGTGTTCGGGCCGATCGTCATCGGCGTCGTGCTCGCACTCGTGTCGGCACGAGGACTCGACCTCATCGCCCTCGGCGACGAGACCGCCACCGGCCTCGGACACAGCGTCGGCCGCACGCGCACGGTCGGCGTCCTCGCGAGCGTCCTGCTGGCCGGCGGCGCCACCGCGATCGCCGGGCCGGTCGTGTTCCTCGGTCTCGTCGTGCCGCACGCCCTGCGTGCGATCGTGGGCGGCTCATACGGGCGGCTGCTGTGGATTGGGATGCCGCTCGGCGCCGCGCTCCTGCTCTTCGCGGACGTCATCGGCCGGGTCGTCGCACCTCCGGGCGAGGTGCAGGCGGGCGTCGTCATCGCCTTCATCGGCGCGCCGGTGCTGATCGCGCTCGTGCTGCGCGGACAGAAGGTGACGCTGTGAACGGCCTCGCCGTCGTCCGCGCCGCGGCATCGCGGCGGCATGCGCTCATGCTCGGCGGGCTCGTCGCGCTGCTGCTCGCCGCCGCCGTCGCCACGCTGCTGATGGGTGACTACCCCCTCACCCCGGCGCAGGTCTGGACCGCGCTCACCGGGGCCGGCGAGCGCGTCGAGGCGTACGTCGTGCTGCAGGTGCGTCTGCCGCGGCTGCTCATGGCGCTGCTGGTCGGGGCGGCTCTGGGCGTCGCGGGCGCACTCCTGCAGTCGCTCCTGCGCAATCCGCTCGCCAGTCCGGAACTGCTCGGCATCTCGGGCGGCAGCAGCGTGGCCGCCGTCTTCGGCCTGCTGATCCTCGGCATCACAGGCCCGCCGCTCGCGGCGATCGCCTTCGCGGGCGGGCTCGCGGCGTCCCTGCTGCTCCTCGCGGCCGCTCGCGGGCGCGCCGCGGGCTACCGGCTGATCCTCGCCGGCATCGGCCTGTCTTTCTTCACCGCCTCGATCATCGGCTTCCTCATGACGAAGGCGCAGCTGCAGCAGACGCAGGCGGCTCTCGTCTGGCTGACCGGCAGCCTCTCGAGCACGCCCTGGTGGCAGGTCGTGGTGCTCGCTGTCGTGTGGGTCGTCGCGCTGCCCGTGCTCTTCGTCACGGCGCGGTGGCTGCCGGTGATCGCCCTCGGGCCCGAGGCGGCCACCGGCCTCGGCGTGCGACCGGGCCTCGCCCGACTGCTGTGCGTCATCGTCGCGGTGCTGCTCACCGCCGTCACGTGCGCGTTCGTCGGTCCGATCTCGTTCATCGCGCTGTGCGCTCCCGCGATCGCACGGCCGCTCGTCGCGCACGGCCGCATCGCGCTCGCGGCGAGCGCGCTGGTCGGCGCGACGCTGCTGGCAGTCTCGGACCTCATCGCGCAGTTCGCGCTTCCCGGCGTCGCGATGCCGGTGGGCGTCGTCACCGGGGCCCTCGGCGCGGTCTTCCTCCTCTGGCTGCTCGCGACCTCGAAGGGACGCACCCTATGAAACTCAGCGTGCACGATCTCGAAGCCGGCTACCCCGGTCGCACCGTCATCTCGGGCCTCGACCTCTCGATCGCGCCCGGTCGCATCACGATGATCATCGGGGCCAACGCCTGCGGCAAGTCGACCCTGCTCGGCGCTCTCGCGCGGCTGCGGCCGCAGCTCGGCGGTCGCATCGAGCTCGACGGGACGGATGTGACCCGCATCCCGCGCCCGGCCTACGCGCGCGCGGTGGGGCTGCTGCCGCAGCATCCCGTCGCCCCCGAGGGACTCACCGTCGCCGAGCTCGTTTCGCGTGGACGCCATCCGCACCGTGGCCTCTTCCAGCGCTGGAGTGCGGACGACACCGCGATCGTCGACGAGGCGATGCGCCGTACGGGCACCTCAGAACTCGCCGGTCGCCCGGTGGGCGACCTCTCGGGCGGTCAGCGGCAGCGCGTGTGGATCGCGATGGCCCTTGCGCAGGAGCCTCGGATCCTGCTGCTCGACGAACCGACGACGTTCCTCGACCTGAGCCACCAACTCGAGGTGCTCGATCTGCTGCGCGACCTCAACCGCGAGCAGGGCACGACGATCGTGGCGGTGCTGCACGACCTGAATCTCGCCGCACGGTACGCCGACGAACTCATCGTGATGGCCGATGGCCGACTGATCGCGCACGGGACTCCCGCCGACGTCCTCACCGCCGACGTGGTCGCCGAGGCGTTCGCCCTCGACGCGCTCGTGATCCCCGACCCGCTCACCGGGACGCCCCTCGTGGTTCCCGTCCCCGGTGGCGCCCACAACCCGCCCGACGCCGGTTGAGCACCGCTCAGCCGTCACAGATCTGCACCCCCGAAGAAAGGAACCCCTTCCCATGAACCGATTCCGCTCCGTACTCGCGACGACCGCCGCCGGCGTCGTCGCGCTGGCCCTCGCAGGCTGCGCCTCCGCCGCGCCCGAGACCGCTGACGAGTCCGCAGGCGCCGCCTCCGGTGCCTTCCCGCTGACGATCGAAAGCGCGCTCGGCGACGCGGTCATCGAGACCGAGCCGACCCGTGTGGCGACGTGGGGCTGGGGCGCGACCGACGCGGTCCTCGCACTCGGCATCGTTCCGGTCGCCATCCCGTCCGACGACTACTCCGGCGGCGACGACCGCATCTCACCGTGGATCGCCGACGCCCTCGACGAGCTCGGCGGCGAGGCGCCGACGATCCTCGACAACTCGACGTTCGAGCTCAAGGTCGAAGAGCTCCTCGCGACCGACCCCGACGTCCTGATCGCCCCCTACTCGGGTCTCACGCAGGAGGAGTTCGACGAGGTCACCGGTGCCGGCATCCCCGTGGTGGCGTACCCCGAGGGCGCATGGGTGACCCCGTGGCGTGACGTCGTCACGATCACCGGCGAGGCGCTCGGAATGGATGCCGAGGCCGAGGCGATCCTCGCGGAGCTCGACGCGACCGTCGCCGATGCCGCAGCCGAGCACCCCGAGTTCGCGGGAACCACGATCTCGACACCGGTCGACTCGGCCGGTGTCTGGTACCTGTACCTCCCCGCCGACCCGCGCGTGGAGATCCTCGAGGACCTGGGCTTCGTGTCTCCGCCCAGCGTCACGGAGCTCGACACGGGCGAGTCCACCTTCTACACGACGGTGAGCCCCGAGAACCTCGACAAGATCGACTCGGATGTCGTGCTGACGTTCGTGGACGAGGGCGCGCTCGAGACCTTCACCTCGTCGACGACGGCGCAGCTGATCCCCGCCGTCCAGAAGGGCGCGGTCGCCTCGCTCATCAACGGCGAGCAGGTGTCGGCCCTCACTCCGACGCCGCTGACGCTGCCGTGGATCCTGCCGACGCTCCTCGAGGAGCTCGCCGCGGCGACGGCGATCGCCCAGGGCTGACGCTCACCGCAGAACCGGATCGCCCGGGGGCCCGACCGCGTCGGGCCCCCGGGCGATCTATACTGGGAGGCTGGCCGTTCGGCCGACTTCACATCCACCGACGGAACGGACGTTTCGCTGTGCTCGCCGTGCACGACCTCGAGATCCGCGTGGGCGCCCGCGTGCTCATGTCCGACGTGGCTTTCCGCGTCTCCGACGGCGACAAGATCGGCCTGGTCGGGCGCAACGGCGCCGGCAAGACCACGCTGACGAAGGTGCTCGCCGGCGACCTCCAGCCCGCCGACGGCAAGGTCGAACGATGGGGCGAGCTGGGCTATCTGCCCCAGGATCCCCGCACCGGTGACCCCGAGATGCTGGCGCGCACGCGCATCCTCGACGCCCGCGGGCTCGGCACACTCGCTCTCGGCATGCACGAGGCCTCGCTCGCGATGGGCGATGACGACCCGGCCGTCGCGGCGAAGGCGATGAAGCGCTACGGCAACCTGACCGAGCGGTTCGAAGCGCTCGGCGGCTACGCGGCCGAGGCCGAGGCAGCATCGATCGCCCACAATCTCTCGTTGCCCGACCGCATCCTCGACCAGCCGCTGAAGACCCTCTCGGGCGGCCAGCGCCGCCGCATCGAGCTCGCGCGCATCCTGTTCTCGGATGCCGAGTCGATGATCCTCGACGAGCCGACGAACCACCTCGACGCCGACAGCGTCGTGTGGCTGCGCGAGTTCCTGCGGAACTACAAGGGCGGGCTGATCGTGATCAGCCACGACGTCGAACTCGTCGGTGAGACGGTGAACCGCGTGTTCTACCTCGACGCGAACCGCCAGGTCATCGACATCTACAACATGAACTGGAAGAACTACCTGCGCCAGCGCGTGGCCGACGAGGACCGCCGCAAGAAGGAGCGCGCCGGGGTCGAGAAGAAGGCCACACAGCTGCAGCTGCAGGCTGCCCGGTTCGGCGCCAAGGCGTCGAAGGCGGCAGCCGCCCACCAGATGGTGGCGCGTGCCGAGAAGATGCTGTCGGGTCTCGACGAGGTCCGCCAGGAGGAGCGCGTCGCCAAGCTGCGGTTCCCCAAGCCCGCCGCGTGCGGCAAGACCCCCCTGATGGCGTCCGGGTTGTCGAAGTCGTACGGATCGCTCGAGATCTTCACCGACGTCGACCTTGCGATCGACCGCGGGTCGAAGGTCGTCGTGCTCGGCCTCAACGGCGCGGGCAAGACGACGCTCCTTCGCATCCTCGCCGGGGTCGACAAGCCCGACACCGGGCAGCTCGAGCCGGGGCACGGCCTCAAGATCGGCTACTACGCCCAGGAGCACGAGAACCTCGACGTCTCGCGCTCGGTGCTCGAGAACATGATGTCGGCGGCGCCCGACATCAACGCGACCGAGGCCCGCAAGGTGCTCGGCTCATTCCTGTTCACCGGAGACGACGTGCTCAAGCCCGCCGGCGTCCTCTCGGGCGGCGAGAAGACCCGCCTGTCGCTCGCGACCCTCGTCGTCTCGAGCGCGAACATGCTGCTCCTCGACGAACCCACGAACAACCTCGATCCGGCGTCGCGCGAAGAGATTCTCGGGGCGCTGTCGCACTACGAGGGCGCCGTCGTGCTCGTGTCGCACGACGAGGGCGCCGTCGAAGCGCTCAACCCCGAGCGCGTGCTCATCCTGCCCGACGGCGTCGAGGACCTCTGGGGCCGCGACTACGCGGACTTGATCACGCTCGCGTGAGCTGAGCTAGCGGCTCGTCGCGTCGAGGAGCGCGTCCTCGTCATCGGCATCGCGATCGCGACGACGGCGGGATGCCGGAGCCGTCGGCGCGGCATCCGTCTCGGCGTTCTCCTCCGCGTCCTCTCGGCGATGGCGCCGCTCGGTGCGGATCACGTAGCCGATGAAGACGAAGCCCATGATCGCGAAGAGGATCCACTGGATCGCATACGACAGGTGCGGCCCCGGGTCCTCGGACGGCGCCTCGAGCGGGTTCGGTCTCGACGCGGGCGCCGGGTCCTCCGACACCATGATCCCGTAGGCGCTCAACTCGAGCGCCTCGGCGGTCGCCGGATCGATCGCTTCGGCGACGAGCGCGAGGTTGATCGTCGGCACCTGCCCCTCTGGCGCCGAGCGTCCCGACGACGGCAGCGGCTCGCCCGGCTTGAGACGCGCGATCACGGTGACCGCGCCACTCGGGGGAGCGGGCACGGCATCGGGCTCGGGCTGATCCTCACCCGGCGCCACCCAGCCGCGATCGATCAGCAGCACGCGCCCGTCGTCGAGGCGGAAAGGCACGAGCACCTCGAACGCGGAGGTGCCGCCGTGCGGCCGATTGCGCACGAGGAGCTGGTCATCCGGAACGTACTCGCCCTCGAGCCGCACCGGGCGCCACTGATCGGCGGGGTCGAGGGCCGATCCCGCCGGGATCAGCTCCTCGAGCGCGACGGCGGGTGCGTCATAGTTCGTCTCGACCAGCGCGAGCTGTGCCGAGCGCTCCTCGTTGCGCGTGAACTGCCAGTTCGACAGGAACGCGCAGGCGATCGCGAACACGACGGCGAGCGCGATGTAGATCGACCAGCGGCCGGCCTTCGGCAGGTCCTGCATGCTGACCGCCCTACGGCCGCTCATCGGATCGCCTCCGTGTCATCGACGAGGGGTCGCACCGCGACCGGGAAGTCGCGAGCGGCGAGGTAGTCGCGGAGGTAGTCGCGATGCTCGTCGCACGCCGCCCATGTCTTCACCCGGTCGGCGGCGTGGATGCGGGGATTGCGCCACTCCACCCGCCACGCGGCCGGGGCGCGGCATCCTGCTCGTGAGCACGTCGCATCGACGTGCTCACCGGGATCCGCGCTCACCCTCGACCGTCCGCGGGATCCGTCGTGGCGTCGTCGCTGGGCCGCGTCTCCTCGAGGCGGATCACCGTCGGGGCCGCCGCGCGAGGCTCGGGGGCCGATGCGGGCTCGGCGGGTGCCGCGGTGAGCGCCCGCTCGGGATCTTCGCGCACCGTCCGCCGGACGTTCTCGCTGACGTTCGCCGAGACCACCGCGATGTACGGGAGCAGGATCGCCGCAGCACCGAGCACCCACGTGTACCAGCCGTACGGCGTGATGACGACCATGAGGATGAAGCACGCGACGCGCACGCCCATCATCGTGAGATACCGGATCGAACGCGCGTCGACATCGTCGCGCGGTGCGCGCGGCAGTGACGTGGTGGACGGCGTCCGGCTGGAGCTCTTCACAGTGCTTCCAGCGTACGCCGCTCAGGAGCTGTAGGTCGTGGGATACGTCGCGACGATGAAGCTGAAGAACGCGATGACGGCGATGATCGCGATGATGCTGAGGGCGATCCCGACCCAGCCCGTGATGGTGCCGCCGAGAGCGAGGCCACGACCCTGCTCGCCGGTGCGCTTGATCTGGCTGAGCGACATGTGACCGGTGATGACGCCCACGACCGAGCCGATGAACGGGACGAAGGTGAGGCCCGCGATCGAGGCGATGAGCGAGACGATCGCGAGGGTGTTCGTCTTCGCGGTCGCGCCGTAGCTGTAGGCGGGTGCGGCGCCGTATGCGGGGGCCCCGTAGGACGGCGCGGAGCCGTAAGCCTGCGTTGTGCCGTAGCCGGGAGTCGTCCCGTACGCGGGCGGAGCGTCGTAGGCCGGGGGCGCCGTCGGCGCTGCCGGAGCGGGTGTACCCGGGGCTGCCTGCGGGTTGTAGGCCGGCGGCGGCGGGTACGCGCCGGGCGCCGGGGCGGGGTTCGGGG
>NZ_SCMR01000022.1 GCF_005502885.1 Microbacterium sp. 2FI | reverse complement strand
GGTCGGGGGTGGGCTCGCTCATGGCATCACGATAGCGAGGGGCTGTTACGGCGCGCCGAGTCTTCCGTAGTCGGCGAGGGCCTTGGCGTCTTCGGCGTCGCGCAGCGCCCGCCGCGCGGCGTCCAGCGCCGCAACCGGGTCGGGGGCCTGCCGGGCCTGGGCGAGCTCGCGCTGCGATGAGGCGAGCCGCGATCGGGCGTCGGCACCGGCGGCGGAGTGAGCGACCGCGGCCTCGGCCTGCGCGACGGCTCCGCGTGCGGCGGCGAGTGTGCCCGGCAGCGCGGTGCGGGCACCGCGCAGGCGCTGCTGCGTCGTGCGGGCGTCACCGAGCGCCAGATCGAGTCGATCGCGCAGGCGTGCGACGCGATCGACTGTGAGGGTGGGATGCTGCGCCGCACCCGGCTCGAGGCGGGCGAGTTCGGCTGTGATCCCGCGCACCTCGTCGCCCAATCGCTCGGCGTCGGCCGGTGGAAGCTGCTCGCGGATGACCGCCGCCTGACGCAGCGCCGTGTGCGCCGCCTCGATCTCGCCCGGCGTCGCCTGGGCAGCCTGCGTCACGAGGCGATGCGACTCCTCGAGGATGCGGGCATCGGCCTCGGCTGCGCGCAGTGACCGCTCGGCGGCGGCGAGATCGGCCAGGGCGCTCTTCGACGGGTCGGCGGCCTTCATGGCCGCATCGGCGAGGTGACGCTCGGCGTCCGCGGTGGCCGTGATCGCGGCGCGTGCGGCGCGTGCGGCATCCTTCCACTCGTCCTCGGCGAAGCGGGCCGAGAGATCCGTGACGAGGGCGACCGGGTCGCCCATCGCGCCCCGCAGCTGCGCGAGCCGCTCGGTCGCCGAGGCGACCTGGTCGGCTGCCGAGACATTCGCCGACACCCACCTGTCGTGCTCGGCGCGTGCCCGCGAGATGGTCGCGAGGGCATCGGCTGCGCGGCGCTGGATCTCTGCCGACCGGCGGCGGAGATCGGTGGGGTGGACGTCGGGGGCGCTCACGGCGCGATACTCCTCGAAGGCGTCATCACGCACATGCTGGGCGGTCAGACGCGCTCGCCGCAGCGACGCCGGCGCGCCGCCGCCGTAGAGGGCGCCCGAGAGCGCGAGGTCGAGCTCGAGCTCGGCGACGGCGTCGTCGAGACGCACGAGGATCGCGCCCGCCTCGGACTTCGCCTGCTCGGCCGACGCCCGCGCGAGCGGCGATCGACGCGCCCGCCGCACCGCCCATGCCGTCACGGCGATCGCGAGAGCCGTCACGCCGAAGACCACGACGGCCGGGATCACCCACGCGAGCACCGCGGCGACGGTGTCAGCCATCGGCATCCTCGATGAGCAGGAGGCCGCGCAGTTGATCGACCGTGTCGACGGCGGCCGCGGCACCCTCGGACTCGTGAGGCCAGCTGAACCCCCAGCGCACGAAGATCACGGGAACGCCCTGGTCGGCGCCGCCTTCGACGTCGTGGTGGCGATCGCCGACGAGCACCGGACGAGAGGTGTCGACACCGGCGGCCGCGAGACGCCGGAGCGACTCGGCGACGATGTCGCTCTTCGCGCTCAGCGTGCGCTCATCGGGTGTCGCGCCGACGATCGCGGTGAGTGCGGGAGAGAGGTCGAAGTGATCCATGAGGGCGACGACCTGCACCTCGGGCTTGGAGCTCGCGGTCGCCTGCGGGATGCCGGCTGCCGCGACATCCAGGATCAGGTCGCCCACTCCATCGAAGAGCTTCGCGCCCGTGGTGTAGCCGTCGGCCCGCCCGAGCGTGCGATAGAACGCGACGGCCTCGGATGCCTCCGCCGGCGTCATGCCGACGTTCGCCTGGAACGACTCGAACATGGGCGGACCGATCCAGTGCACGAGCTCGGCGCGGGTCGGCGGCTGCTTGCCGAAGTGCTCGTGGGCGATCGTGAGGCGCCGGAGGATGCCGTCGGAGGCATCGACGATCGTGCCGTCGACGTCCCACAGCACACAGGTCCACGGCGATCGTCTCGGCATGGTGTCCAGCCTATTCCGGCCGGGCTCGCGGGTCTCTCAGAAGAGGCGGGGGGCGCCGGACTCGGTGCCCTTCATGCCCTCATAGTCCAGTGTCACGCAGCGGATGCCGCGGTCGGCGGCGAGCACCTTCGCCTGCGGCTTGATCTCCTGCGCGGCGAAGACGCCCGTCACAGGAGCGAGGTGCGGGTCGCGCCCGAGCAGCTCGAGGTAGCGCGTGAGCTGCTCGACGCCGTCGATGTCGCCGCGGCGCTTGACCTCGACCGCGATCGTGCCACCGGCCGGATCCCGCAGCAGCAGGTCGACGGGGCCGATCGCCGTGGGGAACTCGCGGCGCACGAGCGTGAGGTTCTCGCCGATCACGTCGACCTGTTCCGCGAGGAGGCGCTGCAGGTCGGCCTCGACGCCGTCCTTCTGCAGGCCCGGGTCGATCCCGAGTTCGTGAGACGAGTCGTGCAGCACCTCGTAGATGCGCACGAGCAGGGCGTCGCCGGTCTTGGCGTGGGTGACGCGCCAGTGCTCGCGCACGCCTGCGGCGAGGGAATCGGCATCCGGCTCCTCGACATCGAGTCGGCACGGCGGGCTCATCCAGTTGAGCGGCTTGTACGAGCCGCCGTCCGAGTGGACCAGCAGCGACCCGTCGCCCTTGTGGACGAGCAGGCGGGTGGCAAGCGGCAGGTGCGCGGTCAGTCGACCGGTGTAATCCACGGAGCAGCGGGCGATGACGAGACGCACCCGACGAGCCTAGCCCGACGCACAGCCCGCGAGACCGCGGTCTGTACAACGGCGCCCCGCGGTCATAGTGTGCGGACAGGGCAGACCCGGACCCGTGAGGGGAATCATGACCACGTCCGAAGCACGAGTGAGGACTGTCGCACCGCGGTGGTCCGTCCGGCGCGTCGCCGCGGCATCCGTCGCCGTTCTCCTCGGCATCGTCGGCGGGGTCGTCGGCGTTCCGTCGGCCGCGTTCGCCGACGGGCCCACCACGTTCTCGAACACGGCCGCGATCGCGATTCCCGCCACCGGATCGGCGAACCAGATCGGCCCGGCGAGCCCCTATCCGTCGTCCATCACCGTCTCGGGAATGGCCGGCGCCGTCACCACGGTGCAGGTGGTCTTCCACGGCGTCACCCACAGCATCCTCAATGACGTCGACGCGATGATCGTCGCTCCCTCGGGGGCGAACCTCGTGGTGCTCTCCGATGCCGCCGCCGAGGGCACATTCACCTTCGCGAACAATGCGACGCTCACCTTCGACGACGCCGCGGCCGCAGGGGTGCCGTCGAGCGGCAACGTGCCGACCGGGACCTACCGCCCGACGAACCCGACGGGAACGGACTCGTTCCCGGCGCCCGCGCCCGCTCCCTCGACGCAGACCACGCTCGCCGGGGCGTTCACCGGCATCAACCCGAACGGCACGTGGCAGCTGTACGTCGTCGACGACGCCACCGGCGATGTCGGTCAGATGGCCGGCGGGTGGAGCCTCGTGATCACGACCGAGGCGGCGGCCGCGGCAACGACGACGGTCGTCACGACCTCGGGGACTCCGTCGTCACCGGCGGACCTCGTGACCTTCACCGCCGTCGTCACCGCGAGCGGGGCCCCGGTCACCACCGGCACCGTCACCTTCGCGATCGACGGCGTACCGGCCGCGACCAACGTGGCTCTGAACGGCGCCGGCGTCGCCACCTTCACCACGGCGGTAGCGACCGAAGGAACGCACCTGGTCACGGCCACCTACTCGGGGGCGACCGGGTTCCTGACGAGCAACGGCAGCGTGACCCAACGGGTGGACAACGTCACCACCGTCAGCGGAAGCACCTTCTGCAACACCGGGGCGATCACCGTGCCGGCGGCCGGCACCAGCGGCACCAGCGGGCCGTACCCGTCGAACATCACGGTCCCGGCGGGGGTCCTCGGCGGCCCGGTCACGAAGGTCACGGTGACGCTCAACGGCCTCACGCACGCCGTGCCGGTCGACCTCGACGTGATGCTGTCCGGCCCCGTGCCGACGACGAACGTCGTCCTCATGAGCGACGTCGGAGGGACGGGCCCAGTGAGCGGCCTCACCGTCGTGTTCGACGACGACGCGGCCGGCACGGTGCCGACTCCGCTCACATCGGGGAGCTTCCGCCCGACAGACAGCGACGCGGATGCCGCGGACGCGGCCTTCCCGGCGCCGGCGCCGATCGCAAGCGCGGCGACGACGCTGTCGACCTTCGACGGCGCGACCGGCGAGGGCCAGTGGAGTCTGTGGGTCGTGGACGACGCCAACGGCGACTCGGGCTCGATCTCGGGCGGATGGTGCCTCACCATCGAAAGCCTGCAGCCGACCGTCACTTCGCTCACGTCATCGGTGAATCCGTCGACCGTCGGGCAGGCCGTGACCTTCACTGCGACGGTGACCGCCGGTGGCGCTGCGGTGACGAGCGGATCGGTCGCCTTCACCGGAGGTGCCACCTCTCTTGCCACCGTCGCGCTCGCGGCAGACGGCACCGCGACCTTCACGACGAGCGGACTGTCCGTGGGGTCGCATATGATCGCCGCCGCGTACACGGGCACCACGGCCTTCGCGGCGAGCGATGACGAGGTGACGCAGGTCGTCGACGCCGCGGCCACCAGCACGACGGTCACCTCGGACATGAACCCGTCGACGTTCGGCGAGACTGTCACCTTCACCGCGACGGTGACCGCCGGCGGTTCTCCGGTGACGAGCGGACCGGTCGTCTTCACCGAAGGTGCCACCCCTCTTGCCGTCGTGACCCTCGCCGCCGACGGCACCGCGACATTGACCACCAGCACGCTCACCGCCGGTTCGCACGCCATCACCGCGACGTTCTCCGGCACTCCTCAGTTCTCGGCATCCAGCGGCTCGCTGACCCAGGTGGTCGATGCCCCGGTGGTCGCGGACGCCGGCGGTCCCTACACCGTCGCCGAAGGAGCGAGCCTCACGCTCGACGGCACGGGCTCGACGCCTGGCGCGGTCTACGAGTGGGACATCGACGGCGACGGCGCCTTCGCCGACGCCACAGGGCCGACGCCCACGCTGACGTGGCTGGAGCTCGAAGCGCTCGGGATCGACGATGGACCGGCATCCCACACGGTGATTCTGCGCGTGACCCTCGACGGGGAGCAGTCCACCGACACCGCCCTGCTCGATGTCACCAACACCGCCCCCATCACGGTCGTCTCGGATGAGCGCACCGCGACCGTGGGCGAACCGTTCACCGTGAAAGTCGGGGCCGACGACCCGTCGGCGGCCGACATGGCGGCGATGTTCCTCTACACCGTCGACTGGGGCGACGGATCGCCGCTGCTGAGCGTGCCCGGTCCGGCGGACCCTCCCGTGACGCACACGTACGCGGCCCCGGGGACGTACGCTGCCGTTCTCACAGCGACAGACAAGGACGGCGGGGCAGGCGGGTCGGTGACGATCCAGGTCGTCACGACTGCGGCATCGACGCCCACGCCGACCCCGACCCCGACGCCCACTCCCACCCCGACGCCCACTCCCACCCCGACGCCCACTCCGACCCCGACGCCGATACCGACCCCGACGCCGATTCCGACTCCGACACCGCCGGACGACGACCTGCCGCCGACCGGCGTCGACCCGGCGCTGCCGCTCGTCACGGCGGGCCTCCTCCTGCTCGCCGGAACCGCGCTCGTCGCCCGCTCAGCGGTGCGGGTGCCCCGCGCCGACCGTGGAGCCGGCGATGGGCTTGGCCGCACCCGACGCGAGTCCTGACGCCACGGCCAGCGCGACGAGGATGTACAGCGTGTTGAGCAGGCCGACCTGCTCGCTGATGAATCCGAGCAGCGGCGGTCCGCACAGGAACGAGATGTAACCGATCGTCGCTGCGGCGCTCACGCGCGCGGCGGCCTTGAGCGGGTCGTCGGCGGCTGCCGACATGCCGAGCGGGAAGCCGAGCGAGACGCCCGCGCCCCACAGCGCGGCGCCGACGAAGACGAGCGGGATGCTGGGCGCGAGGATGAACAGCAGCAGGCCGCCGGCGGCGAGCACCGAGAGCACTCGCAGCGTCGCGACGCGGCCGAAACGGTCGACGAGCGGCCCGCCGAAGACGCGGACGACGGTCATGCTGACGGAGAACACCGTGAGCCCGAGGGCTCCGATCGCCGGCGTCGCACCGTGGCCTTCGACCATGCCGAGCGCGAGCCAGTCGTTGGCACCGCCCTCGGCGAAGGCCATACCGAGCATGATGACGCCGAGGGCGTAGGTGCGCGGCTCACGCCAGGCCTCGAGCGAGGTGTGCAGGCGCTCGCGCCAGTGGGCCTTCTCGCTCTCGTCGACCGGGTCCATCGCGATCTCGCGGGCCGGCACGTTGGCGTGGGTCCAGAAGGCGATCACGATGATGAGCACCGTCATGAACAGGGTGTGCAGCAGCACGTTGATCTGCATCGCCGCAGCCAGGGCGCCGATGCCGGCGCCGATCACCGTGCCGAAGCTGAAGAAGGCGTGGAACAGCGGCAGGATCGTCTTTCCGATCTGCTTCTCGATCGCCGCGCCCTCGACGTTCATCATGACGTCCACGGCGCCGTTGCCGAGGCCGAAGAGCACGAGGCCGGCGACCACAACGACGAACGACTGCGCGACGTCGGTGCCGATGCCGATGAGCGCCACGCCGAGGGCGAACACGATCATCGCCCCCAGCATCCCCGCGCGGGCGCCGAAGCGGGCGAGCACGACGTTGGCGAGCGAGAGGCCCAGGATCGAGGCGATCCCCGCGCCGAGGAGCATCAGGCCGATCTGGATGTTGTCGACGTTCAGCGCCTCTTTGATGGCGGGGACCCGCGACGCCCATGTCGCGATGCTGAGGCCGCTCGCGAGGAAGATCGCGAAGACCGCGGTGCGCCAGCGCACGAGCTGAGAGCGGGTGAGGACGAGTTCCATGACGGTCATGGTACCGAATCGATTCGAGCACTGTCGAATCGATTCGACGGACGCACGCTGCGAGCGGTAGCATCATGGCGTCATGAGCATGCGCCGAGCCACCATCGCCGACGTCGCGCGCGAGGCCGCCGTCTCGCCCTCGACCGCGTCGGTCGTCTTCAGCGGCAAGACGCCGGTGTCGGAGGCCACGCGACGCCGTGTGCTGGATGCCGCCGCAGCCCTCGGCTACACCGGCCCCGATCCGCGCGCGGCGTCGCTGCGCCGCGGCCGCTCGGGAATCGTCGGTGTCGTCTTCGAGGAGCACCTCGGCACGGCGTTCCTCGATCCGGTCAAGACACTCATGATGGACGGTCTCGCCGAAGGAGTCGCCCCGCTCGGCGCCGGGCTTCTTCTGCTCCGCGATCAGGAGCCGATCTCGAGCGGGTCGTCGCTGACGACGGCTCCTCTCGACGCCGCGGTTCTCATCGGCTGCAGCGGCCTGCTCCGCGAATCTCTGGACGCGGTCAGGGCGCGCGGCATCCCGGTCGTGGTCATCGAAGGGGATGCCGGAGCCGGCGTCCCCCGCATCGAGCTCGACAACCGCGAGGCCCAGCGCCAGGCGGCCAGTCACCTCGCGAGCCTCGGGCATGCGAAGGTCGCGATCGTGACCCTGCCCGCGCGCTCCGGGTGGGAGCGTGGATGGATCCTCGACGACACCGCCATCATGATCGACGTCACGCGCGAGCGCCTCGCCGGCGCTCACGATGTGTTCCCGGATGCCGTCGCCTACGCTGCCGCCGGCAGCTTCATCGACGAGGGGCTCGCCGCCGGTCGCGCGATCTTCGCCGACCACGCAGCACGCCCGACCGCCGTGATCGCCCAGAGCGACCTCCTCGCCGCCGGCGTCATCCGCGCCGCCGAAGAGGCGGGACTCCGCGTTCCCGAGGACGTCAGCGTCACCGGCTTCGACGGCATCGTCGTCGACGGCCTCGCGCCGTTCGTACTCACCACTCTCGTCCAGCCCGCGAGCGAGAAGGGCCGGGCGGCGGGTCAGGCCGTCGCCGCCATGCTGGAGGGCGCCGATGCGGCATCCCTCCGCTTCACGTGCACCTTCCGCGAGGGCAACACGACGGGCCCGGCGCCCGCCTGACCCAGCCCGTCGCGCCGGTAGGATGGGTGTCGACACCCTGATCGCCCGAGCCGCGCGCGCCTGCTTCGACCCGTCCAGCAGCGCCCGGCCGACGACCACGAGGAGGCCACTCGTTGCTCCTCCTCCTGTGCGCGTTCGCGGTGGTTCCGATCCTGCTGCCGTGGCTCGTCGCCCGCATCGGAGAGCGCGCGTTCTACATCGCCGCCGTGCTCCCGATCGCCGCGTTCGTCCACGCCGTGGTGCTCACCCCCGCGGTTCTCGCCGGCGACATCCCCTTCGAGACTTACGCCTGGATCCCGCCGCTCGGCATCGACCTGTCGATGCGGATGGACACCCTCTCGTGGCTGATGACCCTCGTGGTCACCGGCGTCGGGGCACTCGTGCTGCTGTACTGCCGCTGGTACTTCCGCGACAAGACCGAGGGGCTCGGCCAGTTCTCGGCGGTGCTGCTCGCCTTCGCAGGAGCGATGTACGGACTGGTCCTCACCGACGACCTCGTCGTGCTCGTGATGTTCTGGGAGATCACCAGCGTGCTGTCGTACCTGCTCATCGGGTACTACAACCGTCGCGCGGCCAGTCGTCGCGCGGCGCTCCAGGCGCTGCTGGTCACGACCCTCGGCGGACTCGTCATGCTGATCGGCGTGGTGCTGCTCGTCGTCGACACCGGCACCTCGAGCATCTCGACGATGCTGGCAGACGCTCCGACAGGCCCCGTCGTCGACGCGGCGCTGGTGCTCATCCTGGTCGGGGCGCTCAGCAAGTCCGCCATCTTCCCCTTCCACTTCTGGCTGCCCGGCGCCATGGCAGCCCCCACCCCGGTGAGCGCGTACCTCCACGCCGCGGCCATGGTTAAGGCCGGCATCTACCTCATCGCCCGCCTCGCTCCGGTGTTCGCGATCGCCCCCACCTGGCGCCCGATCGTCATCGGGCTCGGCGTGTTCACGATGCTGCTCGGCGGCTTCCAGGCCCTGCGCGAGACCGACCTCAAGCGCGTCCTCGCCTTCGGCACGGTGAGCCAGCTCGGACTCCTCACCGTCGTGCTGGGCTACGGCACGCGCGACGCCGCGCTCGCCGGCCTCGCGCTGCTGCTCAGCCACGCGCTGTTCAAGTCCGCCCTCTTCCTCGTCGTCGGCGTGATCGACCGCCAGCTCTCCACGCGCGACATCGGCGAGCTCAGCGGCGTCGGGCGCCAGGCGCCCGTGATGGCGACGTTCTCGATCATCGCTGTCGCCTCGATGGTCGGCGTGATCCCGACCCTCGGCTTCGTCGCGAAGGAGGGGGCGCTCACCGCCCTCCTGCATGAGGCGGCCGGCGGTGCGCCCTGGGGCATCGTCGCCTTCGCGGGGGTCGTGCTCGGGTCGGTGCTCACGGCCGCGTACGGCCTGCGGTTCATCTGGGGCGCGTTCTGGACGAAGAAGGATGCCGACGGCACGGCGCTTGCGCGCACCGAGTGGCCCGACCCGCCGATCGGCTTCCTCGGCGCTCCGGTCGTGCTGGCCGGCCTCACCGCGATCGCCGGGTTCGCGGCATCCGCCCTCGACGTCGCCTTCGCGGGGTATGCCGACCTCGCCCCCGCATCGACGCCGGGAGTCGCCGCTCCCGAGCAACCGGCGCATCTCGCGCTCTGGCACGGACTCGAGCCGGCGCTGTGGATCTCGCTCGGCTCGATCGCCATCGGCGCCGTCCTGTTCGCGGTCACGCGGCGGCCGGTGCTGGCCCGGCGCCTCATCCCGTTCACCGCGCCCGAGGTGTACAACGCGGTGCTCCGCGGCATCGCACGGCTGTCGGTGATCACCACGAGCTTCACCCAGCGCGGGTCGCTGCCCGTCTACGTCGGCACGATCTTCGTGGTCTTCGTCGCAGCCGAGGGCACGGCGCTGCTCGCGGGCGACGAATGGCGAGCGCAGCTGGACGCGTTCCAGACGCCGATGCAGCTCGTGGTGGCCCCGATCATGATCGCGGCCGGGCTCGTCGCGGTGCGCGCACAGAAGCGGTATACGGGCGTCGTGCTGGTGTCGGTGACCGGTCTCGGCATGGTGCTGCTGTTCGCGACGAGCGGCGCGCCCGACCTCGCCCTCACGCAGATCCTCGTCGAGACCGTCACGCTCGTCGCGTTCGCGCTGGTGCTGCGACGCATTCCGTCCCGCATGGGCGAGCACAACGCCTCGGTGTGGCCGGTGGCGCGCGCCGTGCTGGGCGCCGCGGTCGGCGTGACGATGGCGATGGTGGCCCTCGTGGCGACGGCCGCGCGCACCGCCCGACCGATCTCGGAGCGGTTCCCCGAGCTCGCGTACGAGCTCGGCCACGGCAAGAACGTGGTCAACGTCGCGCTGGTCGACCTCCGTGGCTGGGACACGATGGGCGAGCTGTCGGTGCTGATCCTCGCCGCGACAGGCGTCGCCTCGCTCGTGTTCGTCACGCACCGGTCCGACACGCTGTCGCGCTCGATCCAGCCGCTGCCGACCGCCGCGACCCGCACGCGCCGCCCGCTCGTCGAGACGGCCGAGGGTGTGAAGCCGCGCGCCGAGGCGCCGGACTCGGGCCGCATGGCGTGGCTCGTCGGCGGCCAGAAGGTGCGTCCCGAGAACCGCTCGATCATGCTCGAGGTGGTCGTGCGGATCCTCTTCCACACGATCATCGTCGTCTCGCTCTACCTGCTGCTCGCCGGGCACAATCTTCCCGGCGGCGGCTTCGCGGGCGGACTCGTCGCCGGCATGGCGCTCGTCATGCGCTACGTCGCCGGCGGCCCGTACGAGCTCGGCGCCGCCGCGCCGACGGATGCCGGGCGCCTTCTCGGCGTCGGCATGACGATCGCGGTGGCGTGCGCGATCGTGCCGATGTTCTTCGGTGCCGCGCCATTGACGAGCGCGTGGTTCGAGGCCGAGATCCCCGTCATCGGCCACATCGAGTTCGTGACCTCCACGCTGTTCGACATCGGCGTCTACCTCGTCGTCATCGGCCTCGTGCTCGACGTGCTCCGCAGCCTCGGGGCCGAGGTCGACCGCCAGTCGAACGAGGCGCGCGACGACCGGCGAGCGGGGGTGAGCCGCTGATGGATGTCTCACTCGTCCTCATCATCGTGATGGCGGTCCTGTTCGCGTGCGGCGTCTACGCCATGCTCGAGCGCAGCCTCACCCGCGTGCTCATCGGGTTCCTGCTGCTGGGAAACGCTACGAATCTGCTGCTGCTGATCGTCATGGGACAGCCCGGCATCGCGCCGTTCTTCGGTGCGGCGGCGACGACCGACGAGATGAGCGACCCGCTGCCGCAGGCGCTCACGCTCACCGCGATCGTCATCACCTTCGCCGTGTCGGCGTTCCTCCTCGCCCTCATCTATCGCTCGTGGCAGCTGGGTCAGGCCGACACCGTCGAGGACGACGAGGCCGACCTCGCCGTCCGCGGCCGTGCCGCCGAGACGGAAGGGGCGATGGACGAGGAGACCGGCATCGAAGACGAGGACGACGACGCGACCACCGACTTCGTCGGCCTCGACACGTCGCCGATCACGGTGCTCGGCAGCCGCGACGTTGCCGCCCTTCGCGACGACGCGCCCGTGGACCGGCCGGAGCGCCCGACCCGCCCGACCCGCCCGACCCCGCGCGATCAGGACGGCGGTGACGACGCGTGAGAGAACTCGCCCCCGCCCTCGTGCCGCTGCTGGTCACGCTGCCGCTGCTCGGCGCCGCGATCGCCCTCATCGCCGGGCGCCACCGCCGCACGCAGGTCGTCGTCTCGGTGTTGACCCTCACCGTCGTCTCGGTGATCGCCGCGATCCTCCTCGCCGTCGTCGACGGCGGCGATCAGGCGATCGCGGTGTCGGTCGGGGGCTGGCCGATCCCGTTCGGCATCGTGCTCTACGTCGACCGGCTGGCATCGCTCCTGGTGCTCGTCTCGAGCATCGTGCTGCTCGCGGTGCTCCTCTTCTCGGTCGGCCAGGGCGCCGCCGACGGCGACGACGAGACGCCGGTCTCGATCTTCCACCCCTCGTACCTGATCCTCGCGGCGGGGATCTTCACGGCCTTCATCGCGGGCGACCTGTTCAACCTCTACGTGGGATTCGAGATCCTGCTCGTCGCCTCGTATGTGCTCATCACGCTCGGCTCGACCGAGTCGCGCATCCGCACCGGCGTCGTCTACATCGTCGTCTCGCTCGTGTCGTCGATCCTCTTCCTCGCCGCGATCGCGATGATCTACGGGGCGCTCGGCACCGTCAACATGGTGCAGATCTCGGAGCGGATGGGCGAGCTCCCCCAGCAGACCCAGCTCGTGCTGCACCTCATGCTGCTGCTCGCCTTCAGCATCAAGGCCGCGGTCTTCCCGCTGTCGTTCTGGCTGCCCGACTCGTACCCGACCGCGCCGGCGCCGGTCACGGCCGTGTTCGCGGGCCTTCTGACCAAGGTCGGCGTCTACGCGATCATCCGCACCGAGACCGAGATGTTCCTCGACAACGACGTCAACCAGCTGCTGCTGTGGGTGGCGCTCGCGACGATGATCGTGGGGGTGCTCGGCGCTGTCGCGCAGGCCGAGCTCAAGCGGATCCTCTCGTTCACGCTCGTGAGCCACGTCGGATACATGATCTTCGGACTCGCGATCGCGACTCCCGCGGCGATCGGCGCGACGATCTACTACATGATCCACCACATCGTGGTGCAGACGACCCTCTTCCTCGCCGTCGGCCTCATCGAGCGCCGCGCGGGCAGCACCTCGATTCTGCGGGTCAAAGGCCTCATGCGCGCGGCACCCGTGATCGCGGTGCTCTACTTCATTCCGGCCGTGAACCTCGGGGGGCTCCCGCCGTTCTCCGGCTTCATCGGCAAGTTCGCCCTGTTCGATGCGGCGGCCGAGGTCGGCACGCCCCTCATGATCGTGCTGATCGTCGGCGGCATCGTGACGAGCCTGCTGACCCTCTACGCGCTCATGCGTGCGTGGAACCTCGCGTTCTGGCGCGAGGAGGACGACTCGGCCGAGACCGAGGCGCGCATCTCGTACCTCGGCGCCTCGCCCTCGGGCGTGCAGACCGAGCGCCGCGTGATCCCGAAGATCATGACGGCGGCGACCACCGGGATGGTGGCGATCACCGTCGCGCTGACGCTGTTCGCCGGTCCGCTGTACGACGTCTGCGCCCGGATCGGCGCGTCCCTCCTCGAACCGGTCACCCTCGGGCAGCTCCAAGAGCAGCACGACGTGAGCACCGGCGGCGACGAGAAGGAGGTGCAGCCGTGACCGGGAAGCGATCGCTCCTCGAGCAGCTCTGGCGGCAGCTGCCCTTCTTCGTGTGGCTCATCGCCCTGTGGATGCTGCTGTGGGGCCAGTTCACGTGGCTCGCGTTCCTCACGGGACTGGCCGCCGCCGTGCTGGTCACGCGCGTCTTCCGCCTCCCCCCGGTCGAGCTCTCCGGCCGCGTCAACGCGTGGTACGGCGCGGTCTTCATCATCGAATTCCTCGCGGCCGTCGTGGTCGGATCCCTCACGGTCGTCTGGCAGGTGCTCGACTTCCGCCGTCAGCCCGGGGCGGCGATCATCGCGGTGCCGCTCGTCACCGACGACGACCTCATCATGACGCACACGGCCGTCACGGCATCCCTCATCCCGGGCTCGCTCATCGTCGACGCCGACCGGGATCGCAGCATCCTGTATCTGCACGTCATCGGCGTGCGCAGTGCCCGTGACGTCGAGAGGCAGCGCGAGAGCGTGCAGCGCTGGGAGCGCCGGATCGTCATGGCGGTCGGCTCGCGGGCGCAGGTCGAAGCCGTGCGCGCGGCAGCCCCCCTTCGCACCGCGGGAGGTGCCGCGTGAACGCCCTGCTCATCGTGATCTACGTCGTGTTCGCGGTCGCTGCGCTCCTGACCCTTGTGCGCATCGTCATCGGCCCGTCGATCCTCGACCGCGCGGTCGCCTCCGACGTGCTGCTGACCGAGGTGATGTGCGTGCTCGGGGCCGAGATGGCGATCAATCAGCACACACGCACGCTCCCGGTGCTGCTGATCATCGCCGCCGTCGGCGTGTTCGGCTCGATCTCCATCGCCCGCTTCGTCGCACGGAAGGACAACGCGCCCGGATGAACGCCTTCGACGCATGGATGGATGCCGCCGCCCTCGTGCTGATCCTGATCGGCGCGCTGTTGTGCCTCACCGCCGCGATCGGCTTGCTGCGCTTCCGCGACGTGCCCACGCGCCTGCACGCGGCGACCAAGCCGCAGGTGCTCGGGCTGATCCTCATCTGCCTCGCCGTCGCGTTGTCGCTGCGCTCGTGGCCGGTCGTCGCCTTCCTCGTGCCGATCGTGCTGATCCAGCTCGCCACCGCGCCGCTGTCGGCGCACATGGTCGGCCGGCAGGCGTACCGCAACGGAACGATCGACGAGTCCGAGCTCTTCGTCGACGAACTCGCCGAGTCGCAGCGCACTCCGCCCGCTGCCGGCGGCTGACCGGAGACCGATCAGCCGCCGACGAGAATCAGCCGGCCGGGACGAGCGTCAGCGTGTTGGTCGTCGCGGCATCGACCGCCGACCGCGAGAACGCCCACGGCGTCATCTCGGCCTTCTGCCACGTCTCGACCTGGTCGATGTAGTTCGTGTGGAACGCGTGGCCGCTCGTGCCGGTGAGGTGGTTCCACGTCGACGCGTCGAGGTCGGCGAGGTCGACGACCATGCGCATCGACGGCACGGTCACGGTCGCGAAGCCCTCGCCCATCGACCAACCGGTGGCGTTGGCCACCGACGACCCGCCGCCGACCGCGTACGGGCCGCGGTTGAAGAGCATCTCGATCGGGGCGATGCCCGATGACCCGAACGTGTCGCTGACGAGTTCGAGAGCGTGGAGCGAACCCCAGTTCCACCGCGACGGGTTGTCGCCCTGCAGGTCGACGAGCTTCTCGTACGCGGCGACGGCGGTGTGCTCGAGCATCGCCGCCTGGCCGTCGACGCCCAGGCTCTCGTTGGTCCACCACGGCGACTGCGGGTCATCGAGCAGTCCGTCGACGACGAGGAAGAGGCGCCCCTGGTCGGTGAGGGGGGCGGGGTTCTCGCGGCCGGTCTCGAAGAGCGCGTAGGCGAGCTCGCTCCACAGCACGTTCGCGTAGGCGGCCGCAGCCGAGTCGGCATTGTTCTGGGCGTCCCAGTGCCGCAGCAGGTCGAGGGCGGCATCCGCTCCGTCGTCGCCGGTGACGATGTCGACATACGCGGCCGAGAGGCGCTTGCCCATGAAGAACTCGTTGTCGGCCTGGATGTCGCGCATGTCCTGCGTCGTGAGCGGGCCGTTCGCCGCGCGTCGCTCGATCATGTCGACGATGCGCGCGGCACGCCAGCCCTGATCCCAGTCGCGCGTGAGGAAGTGGGGGTACTCCTCGCCGACGACCGCGTTGTTCGCGGTGACGATGTAGCCCTCGTCGGGGTTGTACGCGACCGGCAGCTCTTCGAACGGGATGTAGCCCTGCCACGCGTACGACGAGTCCCACCCCGGCTGCGGCATCGAGCCGTCGGCGGCGCCCCGCATCGGGAGCGATCCCGGCGTCTGGTAGCCGATGTTGCCGTCGACGTCGGCGTAGATGAGGTTCTGCGCGGGCACGTTGAACAGGGCAGCCGCCCCGCGGAAGTCGTCGAAGTCCTGCGCGACGTTGAGCGCGAAGATCGCAGCCGCCGTCGTGCCGGGCTCGAGCGCGGTCCACCGCAGGCTCACCGCGTACTCGCCGACAGGGTCGCCGACCGGCGCCTCGACGAAGCCGCCGGTGCCGGTGTAGGGCTCGGTCGCGATCGCGGTGAAGTCATCGGTCAGACCCGAGACGATCGGTCCGTTGACGGTCGAGCGGATGACGAGTTCGACATCGTCGCCGCCCGCGATCTTCAGCGTCTCGGTGCGCTCCTCGAGCGGCACGAGCAAGCCGTCGTACCAGTAGCTCGAGCCGTCGATCTTCTCGAGGTAGAGGTCGGTGACGTCGGTGGTGAGGTTGGTGAACCCCCACGCGACGCGGGCGTTGTGGCCGATGATGACGCCGGGGACTCCTGAGAAGCTGAATCCCGAGACGTCGAACGGGCAGTCCGCGGTGACCGCGTCGCACCGCAGCCCCACCTGGTGCCACACGCTCGGCAGCGACGCGCCCAGGTGCGGGTCGTTGGCGAGCAGCGGCATGCCCGACTCGGTGAGGTCGCCCGAGACGACCCACGAGTTCGACCCGATGCCTTCACCGGCCCCGCCGACGAGAGCACCCACGGCCTCGATGACGCCGTCGACCTCACTCCATTCGATGGCGGCGGTCGCGGCATCCGCTTCGCCGTCGTCCTGCCGTGACGCGACCGTGCCGACGGCGGGCACCTCGGTGATCGACGGGACGATCACCGGGTTCCGGTCGAACGGGTAGGTCGGGTAGAGCTCGGCCATCTCGTCGGAGGTGTAGTCGGCGGCGACGATCGCGCGCTCGGTCTCCTCCTCGATGTTCGAGCGGAGGTCCCAGGCCATCGCCTTCAGCCACGCGACCGAGTCGGCCGGGGTCCACGGCTCGATCTCGTAGTCGTCGTTCTGCAGGCCCAGGATCGCGTACTCGAGCGAGACGTCGGCGCCGTCGTGCTCCGCGAGATACGCGTTCACGCCCTCGGCGTAGCTGTCGTAGTACGAGCGGGTCGCCTCGTCGAGCGCCTCGACCTCTTGCTCGGCGATCTCGCGCCAGCCGAGGGTCCGCAGGAACTTGTCGGTCTCGAGCTGCGACTCGCCGAACAGCTCGGAGAGTCGGCCACCGGTGACATGCCGGCGGAAGTCCATCTCCCAGAAACGGTCCTGCGCGTGCACGTAACCCTGCGCGTAGAAGAGATCGTCGGTGCGGCTCGCGGTGATGGTCGGGATGCCGAGGGCATCGCGCTGGACCGTGACCTCGTCACCGAGCCCGGGGGCTGCGACCGTGCCGTCGAGCTGCGGGAACGAGCGCTGGATCGTGTAGACCACGAAGCCGGTGGCGATGAGGGCGAGCACGACGACACCGGCGACGATGCTGTACAGCGTGATGCCGATCGTGCGGCCGACCGAACGACGCCTCGGGGCCTGTTCGTCGGGCGCGTTGAGAGGAGAGGCCGGGGAGGGCTTCGACATTGAAGAGATCTTTCGGATGGTCGGGCTCGACGCAGTGCCGGGCACTGCGAGCCGGAGTGCCGCGCTTTCGGGTCGCGCACACCGTCAGGCATCGTAACCCGGGGGCGTAGCGCTAACGAATCCTGCTCGCTTTTCGCCCACCCACCGGGCCTTGTGGGCGTCGAGGAGACCGTGATAGACCGGGACGTATCCATTACTCGACTGGGGAGAGTAACCATGATGACCATGCCCATTTCACGCCGGATCGCCGCGTTCGCCGGCGCCACGGCCCTCGCGGCAGTCGCCGTTCTCGGTGCCGCGTCGCCTGCGTTCGCGACCAAGCCCGCGAGCGACGGCGAGCACAAGGTGCCGTACTGCCACGCCACGCACAGCGAGAAGAACCCGTACGTCTTCATCGAGACCGACAAGATCGCGGTGGTCCGGGCGCACAACAAGCACCAGGACCTCGAGGACCACTACCCGAGCTTCGTCTACCTCGACACCGACGGCGTCGAGAAGTTCTTCGAGGGTCGCGGCGACGGTCAGTTCGCCGAGAACGGCTGCGTCGGCGAACCCGGCGGCGGGATCGGCTGAGTCTCAGCCGCCCGACGAGAGCCCCGAGGACTCAGTCGCTGCCGAAGTCGAACGCGGCGCCCTCGGACGCCTCATCGACGGCATCGGCCAGCTGTTCGCGCGCCTGATCGTACGGTTGCGCGTGCTCTGTGATCTCGTCGGCCTCGCCCGCGGTGACGCGGCCGACGAGGTCGCCCGCTGCGCCGCCGATGATGCCCTGGGCGGCGTACTGCTCGAGCCGCGCGCGCGAGTCGGCGATGTCGAGGTTGCGCATCGTCAGCTGGCCGATGCGGTCGGTCGGACCGAAGGCCGCGTCGCCGACGCGCTCCATCGAGAGCTTCTCGGGCGAGTACGACAGGTGCGGCGCGGTCGTGTCGAGGATCGTGTAGTCCTCGCCGCGGCGGAGTCGCAGGGTAACCGTGCCCGAGATCGATGAGCCCACCCACTTCTGGATCGACTCGCGCAGCATGAGCGACTGCGGCTCGAGCCAGCGGCCCTCGTACATGAGACGCCCCAGGCGGCGACCCTGCTCGTGGTACGTCGCGAGAGTGTCTTCGTTCAGGATGCCGTTGAGGAGGCGCTCGTAGGCGATGAACAGCAGCGCCATGCCCGGAGCCTCGTAGATGCCGCGGGACTTCGCCTCGATGATGCGGTTCTCGATCTGATCGCTCATCCCGAGACCGTGGCGCCCGCCGATGCGGTTCGCCTCGAACACGAGGGCCACGGGGTCGGAGAACTCCACGCCGTTGAGGGCGACCGGGCGGCCGGCCTCGAACGTGACGGTGACGTCTTCGCTCGCGATCTCGACCGCGGGATCCCAGAACCGAACGCCCATGATCGGCTCGACGGTCTCGAGCGACACGTCGAGGTGCTCGAGGGTCTTGGCCTCGTGCGTCGCACCCCAGATGTTGGCGTCGGTGGAGTAGGCCTTCTCAGCCGAGTCGCGGTAGGGGAAGCCGTGCGCGACGAGCCACTCGCTCATCTCCTGGCGACCGCCGAGCTCGGTGACGAAGTCGGCGTCGAGCCACGGTTTGTAGATGCGCAGCGCGGGGTTGGCGAGGAGCCCATAGCGGTAGAACCGCTCGATGTCGTTCCCCTTGTAGGTCGAGCCGTCGCCCCAGATGTCGACGCCGTCGTCCTTCATGGCGCGGACGAGGAGCGTGCCGGTGACGGCCCGCCCGATGGGCGTCGTGTTGAAGTAGGTGCGCCCGCCGGAGCGGATGTGGAAGGCGCCGCACGCGAGGGCGCCGAAGCCCTCCTCGACGAGGGCGGGCTTGCAGTCGACGAGGCGTGAGAGCTCGGCGCCGTAGTGCAGCGCACGCTCGGGGATCGAGGCGATGTCGTCTTCGTCGGGCTGACCGAGGTCGCCGGTGTAGGTGCACGGCACGGCGCCCTTGTCGCGCATCCACGCGACAGCCACAGAGGTGTCCAGCCCCCCCGAGAAGGCGATTCCGACGCGTTCGCCGACGGGCAGGGACTGAAGGACCTTCGACATGCCCTCAAGTGTAGTGACGGGCGCCAGGGCGGCCCGCCGGGTGTCAGACGGGGACCGCGTCGACGGCCGGGGCGGAGTCGTTGCGGGCGGCGGCGCGCCTCTCGCGGAACCGGCCGATCGCGATGATGATCGCGCCGATCGCGAGGAACCCGGCCGTCATCGCGGCGAGGTAGGTGAACGCAGAGGCGTACCCGCCGTCGCCGTGCGGGTCGAGGAAGGGGTACGGATACCACCACGGGTTGCTGCCGTCGGGGTTGGGGACCAGTTCGCCGCGGATCATCGTGTACGCCGCCCACGTGAGCGGGTACGCCGCGATCACGATGAGCGACCGCCACGGCAGCCCCCGGCGCCGGGGCGCGAACAGCAGATCGAGCAGGAAATAGATCGGCATCACCACGTGGAGGATCTCGACCGCCCACGAGTCGAAGAACGCGATCATCGGGGGGTCGGTCAGCGCGATGCCGCTCGGCGGATCGCGGAGGAGGACGTTGTAGACCACACCGAGGAGGAAGATCGGCACGGTCACGGCCGCGAGGCCGAGGGCGATGAGGCCCGGTTCGGGCGAGGTTCCGGGATGCCGCAGTGACCAGATTCCGGCGGCGAGGAGCACCGTGACGCTGAGGAGGGTCGTGAGGATCGTGAAGAGGCTGAAGAAGTTCGCCAGCACGAGCCCGAGATCCCACCCCTCGCGCTGAGCCCTGTCGACATTGACGATGAAGCCGGCGACGACACCCGAGAAGGCGACGATCGCGGCGGCGATCCGGAGCCAAGACCAGAGCATGACAACCCCTTTCGATCGGTGGTGCCAGCCGCCTGCCCCGGGCGACTGCGACGGCGGATCCGTCGACTTCGTTGAGCACAGTGTGGACCCGTGTGATACCTGAACGCCAGCATGCTCGCAGCGACCCGCCGCGAAGCGGCATCCTGCAAGGTCTCGCGACGCGCGCTGGTGGGTGTCGGGAGGTTCGTCCTAGGCTGGCCGAGGACGGAAAGGCGGGGTTCCGGATGCAGCGGCGTGAGGTTCGGCAGGCTCGGCGACGAGCGGCTCAGAGGCGATGGCTGGCGGCACTGACCGCAGTCGCACTGGGGCTCAGTGGCGCGCTGGTCGCCACGACCCCCGCGGCGGCGGCGGCCGACGGTGACGTCGAAGTCATCAAGACGGCGAGCGTCACCACCGTTCAGCCGGGTGACACCTTCACCTACACGATCACCCTGACGTGTACTTCGCTGCTCGCCGGCTGCACGAACGCCTCCCTGGTCGACCAGGTGCCCGACGAGTTCATCGTCGACGACGTGTCGATCTCGGCGGGGCTGCAGGGCACGATCGCGCAGGACGGCCAGAGCGTGGAGGTGGACTTCACCGCTCCCCTGGCCGACGGTACGGTCGGCATTCCCGCCGGCTCGACCGGCGCGGTGACCATCCAGGTGCACGCCGACGAGGATCTGCCGTACTCCGCGAACGGCATCCCCGTTCCGAACACCGCGACGACGGATGCCGACACGCAGACCTCCGGCCCACTGTCCGACACCGTCGAGGTGACGCCGGTCATTCCCCTCGTCCTCGACCCCGAGGTCGACAAGACGATGTCGCCCCCGAGCGCTCTCGCCAACCCGGGGGAACCCGTGGTCGCAGACGTGACCGTGACCAACAGCTCGAACGCCGCCGTCGAGCAGCTGGTGATCAGCGATCCCGCCGACCCCGCCGCGGTGCCGAGCCCGTTCGATCAGCTGGACTTCACCGGGGTCGGCACGGTCTCCTATCCGCAAGGCGCCGACACCGCGCAGATCGTCTACATCACCGACGGCGGGCCGGTCGAGGGCACGCCCGCGACAGCGCCCGATCAGCCGGTGCCGCCGGCGGTGCCGGCAACGGACGTGATCGGCGTTCAGATCGTCTTCACCGACACCGACGGCTCGGGCATCCCGGTGGACGCTGCCGGCGGTGTGGAGATCGGCTTCGCGCATCCTGCCGACGTGGGAGACCTCGCCGGCAACCTCACCGTCACCAACATCGCCGAGGGCGAGGTCTCGCGAGACGGCGAGTCGCAGACCGACACCGGGTCGGCCACCCACCAGATCGTGGCGGCAGACATCGATCTGATCGCCGACAAGTCGTTCGATCCGTCCGAGGTCGCCGCCGGCGACACCTCGACCGCCACCATCACGGCGGGGAACGCGAGCGACTTCGATCTGGCGGAACTCACCGTCACCGAGCCCGCGCTCACCGATCCCGGCGACCCGTGGGCGGGCGGCTTCGACACCTCGATGGCCTTCGCCGGCTTCACCGCCGGCATCGCCTACCCCGACGGCGCCACCGGCGCGACGATCACGTACTACTACGACGACGGGTCCTCTGATGGACCGTTGGCGTTCGACGACGGGGAGGAGCCCCCGGCGCCGAGCGGAGACGTGGTGCGCTGGGAGATCACCTTCACCGGCGACATTCCCAACGGAGCTTCCACCGACATCCCCTTCGACGTGCAGACCGACCCCGACCAGGCGGGCTATCCCGCCACGCTGACCAACGTCGCCGACGTGTCGGGCACCGACCCGAACGGCGGAACCTCCACCGAGCAGGTGGATGCCGACCTGCTCGTGTACGAGGCCCACATCGAGGTGATCACCGGCAAGTCCATCTACCCCGACGCGGTGCTCGATCGTCCGGGCGAATGGGTGCTCGTCACGCTGGACGCGCAGATCGCGGAATTCCCGCGGTCGACGACGGACGCGACAACCATCGTGGTGCAGGATCCCGCGGTCGTGCCTGCGCCGATCGACGGCACCTTCTGGGACTTCTTCAACGCCACCGAGATCACCGAGACGGCGGTGCCCGACGGCGCCACGCTCACGATCACGTACTGGAACGGCTCCGCGTGGGTGCCGCTGCTCGACGAGGACGACCAGCCGGTCGTCGTCGAGGGCCCGACGGTGTTCAGCATGGACATCCCCGCCGACGAGCAGGACCTCATCCAGGGGCTGCAGTTCACCTTCACCGCCGACGACGGTCAGCCGTTCCCGCCGGGAACCACGGTCGAGCCGCACTTCACCGCAGAGGTGCGCGAGACCGAGCGCGACACCACCACGGTCGTCACGCCGCCTGCGCTGCTCGCCAACTGTGCGCTCGGCGAGGCCGAGGGTGCGGGCGGACTGCAGTCCACGCCCACCGACGACGACACAGCCTGCGCCGAGACGAACATCGATCCGTACGACCCCGACGGGGACGGTCCGGACGTCCTCGACAAGCAGATCGACCCGAACGTGGTGACTGCCCGGTCGCAGGCGACCGCGGAGATCACCCTCCACTGGTCCACCGGCGGACTGAGCGGCGTCGAGCAGGTCGTCATCCAGGACGAGGCAGCGCCGCCGCCCGCGCCGCCGGCACTCGGCGTGGCGGACTCCTTCTGGGATGCGTTCGACATCACGGGCGTCGCCGCCATCACCGATGCGATGGATCCGCACCTGGAGTTCGACCAGATCACCGCGGTGCAGCTGTGGGACGGCGACTCGTGGGAGGACCTCGAGAACGACCCGTGTCCGGCCGCGTGCGACGGCACGTTCCCGGGCGTGACGCTGACCGATGCCGATCGCCAACGCGCGCTCGGCATCCGCCTCCTCGTGGCGGAGAGTCCGACGCGCGCGCAGACCGCCGAGGGCGACCTGACCGCGCCTCCCGTCGGCAGCGGCGTCGCCCGTTCGTCGGGCAACGACCGCGATGTCGTCATCGACATCGCGCTGCGCGACTACCTGCGCTCCGATGCGAGCCAGCCGGTCATCGGCTCGCTCGACTACAACATCGACGACGCCGACCCCGCGATCGGCACCGTGCTCGACGTCGCGTCGGTGACCGGCACCGACTCCGCCGGCCAGGAGGTCATCGGCACCGAGGACTCCGACACGATCGCCATCCTCGACGTGCCCCTCAACGTCGACCTCACCAAGACCTGGTCCAACAGCCCCTTCGGCATCCCGCCGGACGGCACACCCCAGGATGCATATCCGACCGGGCGCGTGCAGCTGACGGCGACGAACCGCACGGCGGCGAAGGTCGACACGATGATGATCGCCGATCCGGGGCCGACCGCGGACGAGAATCCGTTCACGTGGTTCGATCTGTACGACATCCGGCAGATCAGCGTTCCGCCGGGCACCGAGAGCACGGTCGTGACACTGAGTCTCGACAGCGATCAGGACGGCGTCGTCGATGACACGCAGGACGTCGACGTGAGCACGGCGCTCGGCATGACCTCGGGTGAGCTCGTCGACGTGGTCGGAATCCTCGTCACGCACGACGGCCGCATCGACGCGGGCGCCGTCGCGGTCGTCGAGATGGATCTGCGCCTCCGCGAGGACGTTCGGGGACAGCCCGGCACCCGGGTGTCGGTGACGGACAGCCCTGTCGACAACCGAGCCCAGGCGACGGTCGACGACGCCGGCGGCGGGGCCGCCGGCAATATTCCCGCCGCCGATGCGGACGCATCGGTCACCCTCGCGGAGCTCGAGATCGGGGTCGAGGCGGGCAAGTCCTTTGCGCCCGACGTGCAGGTCGAGCCGGACGACGACCCGGTCGTGATGACCCTGACGGGTCAGCCCACGATCGAGACCTCGGCGCGCGTGGGCGGCATGGCGATCAGCGACACCGCGCCCACGTTCTGGAACGCCTTCGACTTCGTCGGCATCGATCCGTCGTTCACGCTTGCGACGCCCATCAACCAGGTGAAGATGGTCGTCCGCACAGGTGGTTCGTTCGTCGACATCGGATCGGGCGTCGTTCACGTGGGTGGCGCGTGGACCGCGGGGGAGTGGGTGGATGCCGCAGACCTCGCCGCGTTCATCGCGGATCCGCTGCCCGACGGGGCGAATGCCGCCGATGTGAACGCGATCCGGTTCGAGTTCCAGTCCGTCGACGGCACGGGAACCCCGGTGCAGTGGGAGAACCCGGTCAACCCGCTGCAGGAGGTGCCGGTGCTCGTGCAGCGCCGCGCGGAACTGCACACCGGAGGTCCGGTGCCCAGCGACCTTGCGGGCAACGAAGCTGCTCCCGGCGAGGCCGCCGCGGGCGAGTTCACCAACGAGACCAACGCGACGGCGTGTGCGATACTCGCCCCCGTCTGTGCGATCGGGCAGATCGGCACGGTCACGGACCAGGCGACCGACGTGATCTATTACCAGCACGCGACGACGGCGGTCGAGATCGACAAGCAGCCGACGGGCGTGTACGCGCCGGGTCAGTCGATCCCCTACGAGATCACGGTGACGAACACGGGCGACTGGCCCATCGTGAACCCGGTGATCACCGATGACCCGACCGCATCCGGCACGCTCATTGTGAACCCCGACGCGACCGATCCCTTCGCGTACGACCTGGAGGGCGCCGCGCCGGAACCTCCCACCGGGCTGGCGCTTCCCGAAGACGCCGCCTCGGTCACTGCATCCGTCGACGAGGCGACCGGCGCGATCACCTTCACCTTCCCCACGGGGTCGGTGCTGGAGGTCGGCCAGTCGTACACCATCTCGATCGACATGGTCTTCGCGCCCGGCGTTCCCGGCGGCATCCCGGTGGACAACGTCGCGACGATCACGGGCGACCGCCAGTTCGACAGCTGCAACGGCGGCGGCGTACCCGTCGACGAGT
This sequence comes from Microbacterium sp. 2FI, assembly GCF_005502885.1. Taxonomy (GTDB): domain Bacteria; phylum Actinomycetota; class Actinomycetes; order Actinomycetales; family Microbacteriaceae; genus Microbacterium. The sequence continues at coordinate 41,673 of NZ_SCMR01000022.1, read as the reverse complement.
GTGCCGACACGGCGACGGTGACGCCGCTCATCGCGGGAGCGGTGCGCTCGGGCAAGTTCGTACGCGCCGAAGACACCGAGCTCGGCGCCTTCGACTATCGCGATGGAAGCGCCGAGGGATGCGAGGCACCGAACACCGGCGAGCTCGTCGACCCCGACGGTGAAGGCTTCTACTGGTTCCCCTGCGTCCCGCGCTCGAAGCCGGGAGACACCGTGCACTGGCGGTTCGGCGTGCAGAACACCGGCAACGTGGACCTCGATCGCCTCGTGATGGTCGACCTCCTTCCGACGCCCGGAGACACCGGTGCGATCAGCGACCTTCCGCGTGAATCCGCGTGGTCGCCGATCCTCGAGGCGAGCGAGCTCGTCCCCGTGCGGCTGCCCGACGGCGCGGTGATCACCTTCACCGTCACGACCGACCCCGGAGTCTGCGCCGACGACCTTTCGGCACCGGGCGCGCCCGGAGACCCGCTCGAGGCCTGCGGCGCAGGCTACTGGGTCGCACCGGGCTCGGTCGACCAGGCGCTGATCACCGGAGTCCGCACCGTCATCGACATGCCCGACAATCCCCTGGCGCCCGGCGAATCGATCCTGATCGACGCCCCGACCATCACACCTCCCGTGAGCGAGACCGCCGGCGACGACACGATCGCCTGGAACTCCGTCGCCGTCGGCGCACACACGACCGAGGAGCAGACCACCGCGGGCGGCGGCCAGGTGATGGTGCCGAGCGAAGGGACCAAGGTCGGCGCTGCGCTCGCGACCGGGGGCATCTCGGTGCGGAAGGAGCTGAGCGGAGACGGGATCGGCTATGCGCCCGACTCGTTCACCGTCGACGTCGTCTGCACGTCCGTCGGCGTCGAGATCGACCCCGCGGCGAGCGTCGTGGTGACTCCCGGCACGCCCGAGGTGGTCACGGGACTGCCGTGGGGATCCGAGTGCACGCTCAGCGAATCCGATCAGGGTCAGGCGGACTTCACCGTCGACCCCGACACGGTGATCGCGGTCGAGCCTGAACAGGGACTTGCGACCATCACGATCGACAATGAGTACCTCCTCGCCGGGCTCGAGGTGACCAAGACGGTGGAGAGCGCGGCGCTCGACGCCGATGGCGAGCCCATCGACTACGGCCCCTTCGAAGTGGGCGTGACATGCACCTATCTCGGCGCGGCTGTGTTCGCCGACGGGTACGACGCCAACGACCCGATGGAGTTCACGATCGTCGACGGCGACGTCGTCACCCTCGACGGGCTGCCCGCCAGTGCGGAGTGCACGGTGTCCGAGACCGACACGAACGGCGCGGCATCCACCACGGTCGCGAGCGCGACGGCCGACGTGACCACGCCGGCCGCGGACGGCACGTCGGCGACGATCGTGCTCACTCCCGACGCGGACGACGCCATCACGAACGAGGTGGCCTTCGTCAACGCGTACGACGTCGGTTCGCTCACCGTCGAGAAGCTTCTCGACCCGGTCGACTCGCCGTTCGCCGAGGGGCCGTACGCGGTTCACGTCACCTGCGTGCTGGGCGAGCTCACCACGTGGGACGGCGACCTGACGCTCGACGTCGACGCTCCCGTCATGATCGACGACATCGCGACCGGATCCGTGTGCACGGTCACCGAGACCGACGACGGGTTCGCCAGCGAGACCGTGATCGACCCCGCCGAGGTGACCATCGGCGCCGACGCCGCCGTGACGGTGCAGGTCACCAATATCTACGACGAGGGCAGCGTCACCGTGACGAAGGTCTTCGAGGGCGACACGCGCTGGGCAGCCGACAGCTTCGAGGTGACGATCATCTGCGTCGACCTGACCAGCGGCACCCTCATCGTCGACATCCCCGGCGGTCGCACCCGCACCCTCACCGCCGGCAGCGATCCGGCATGGACGGCCTCGTTCGAGCGACTGCCGGCTGGAGCGGCCTGCGCGATGTTCGAGTCCGAGACCGGCGGGTCGACGTCGAGCGAGATCGTGGATGAGAACGGCGAGCGGGCCGGCATCTTCCTCGTGGAGGCCGACGCGCAGCCGCAGTTCTCGGTCGTCAACACCTTCGCGGTCGGCAGCATCGCGGTCACGAAGTCGACCTCGGGCGACGGCGCCGACCCGTACGGCATCGGAACCTTCACCGTTCACCTCGATTGCACGTACCAGGGTGAGCCGATCGCGATTCCCGACGGCGCCGACCGCACCCTCGAGATCACGGCTGCGGGCGAGACCGACGTCGTCGTGTACGAGGCGCTTCCTCCCGGAGCGGAGTGCACGATCACCGAGCCCGACGACGGTGGCGCCAGCGATGTCGTGATAGATCCCGAGACGGTCACGGTCACCGTCACGGATGCCGATGATGACGGCACGCCCGAACCGGCCGAGGTGTCGATCGACAACGTGTTCGACCTCGGTGCGATCACCGTCGAGAAGGAGATCTCTCCCGGGCTCGGCGCCCGCTGGGCGATCGGCGAATTCGAGATCACCATGACCTGCGTGTGGCAGGGCGAGCAGATCGAGATCGATGAGCCGGTGCGCACGCTCTCGGTCGACGGTGGACTGTCGACGACCTACGAGGGTCTTCCCGACGGCGCCCTGTGCTCAGTCGAGGAGACCGACACCGCGAACGCCGAGGTGTCGATCAGCCCGACCGATCCGGTGACGGTCGACCCCGATGCGACCGAGCCGGTCACGATCACGGTGACCAACACGTTCGCCACAGGTGCGATCGATGTCGTGAAGGAGTTCGACGGCGCGGGCGCCGAGATCGGCGCCGACACCACCTTCGAGGTCGAACTCTCCTGCAGCTGGGAGGTCAACGGCGAGGTCGTCGACCTCGACCCCGCTCTCTTCGTCGGCGGTGCGACGCGTGAGCTCGACGCCGACAACGACTACAGCGCCTCGTACCTCGGGCTGCCGGTCGGCGCCGAGTGCACGCTCACCGAGACGTACGACGGCGGGGCGGGAACGGTCACCATCACCCCCAACGCCGGCGACCCGGCCGTCGGCACGGCGACCGTGGGCGAGGGCGACCCCGCGGTCATCACCGTGCTGAACTTCTTCGACTCCGGCCCGCTCGAACTGGCGAAGGTCGTCGACGGCGCCGGAGCCGAGTACTTCGGCCAGGGACCGTTCACGCTCCACGTCACGTGCACGCTGGCCGACGGCGAGCTGGTGCCGAGGGTGGTCTACAACGCCGACGTCGAGATCGGTGCCGGAGAGACCGTCACGATCGAGGGCATCCCCACCGGCGCGGTCTGCCGCGTGACCGAACCCGACGACTCGGTGGCCGACAGCCACGAGATCTCCGGTTCGCCGGCGACGATCGGGTCGTCCGATGACGAGGCTCCTGTCGTGGTCACCGCCACGAACACGTTCCTCATCGGCAGCGTGCGGGTGGACAAGCTCGTGGTCGGCGGAGGCGCCGACCAGTTCGGCGCAGGACCGTTCGAGGTGACCGTCGAGTGCATCGATCCGGCGAGCGGCATCGCTCTCGTCGACATCCCGGGCGGCGCCGTGCGAGAGCTCAACGCCGCCAACGGGTACGAGACGACGTACGAGATCCTGCCCGCCGGTGCGCTCTGCGGCATCGCCGAGACGGACGATGGCGGAGCGGACTCGAAGCGGCTTCTCGACGAGAACGGCGACGAGATCGGACTGGTGGCTCCCGGCGGCGGCACGAGGGTCGGGTTCTTCGTCATCCACCCCGGTGTCGAGCAGTCGTTCGTGCTCGAGAACACCTTCCTTCCGCCTCTTCCTGCGACGGGATCGGACACGGTGCCGGTGGTGGTGGCCGGCGGAGTCGCCGCGACCCTGATCCTCGGCGGTGCGGTGCTGATGCTCCTCACGCGCCGGCGGCGCCCGGTGTGACCTCCGCGCGCCCGGGCGTCACACCGCCGCGGTGCGGGCCTCGCGACGCGAGGCCCGCACCCGGCCGATCCAGATCACGAGGAGCCCGACGCCCACGATCGCGACCGCGATCCCGGCGATGTACGCCGCGACGCCGAGGTAGCCGCCGGGGACCAGGTTCGGGTCGAGGAACGGATACGGGTACCAGTACGACGTGCCGGTGGCCGGTGCGACGATGAACGGCGCGCGCAGGAGCGTGTACACCGCCCACACGATCGGGTAGATCGCGACGATCCCGACCGTCGCCCACCCGAGCGCGCGCCGGCGGGGCGCGAAGAGGACGTCGAGCAGCAGGATCACCGGGACGACGACGTGCAGCACCTCGTTCGACCACGGCACCGTCACTCCCTGGTCGAGAGCCACTCCGCGCAGCAGCGTGTTGTAGACGATGCCGGTGACGATCATGTACGTGCTCACGCACGCGAGGGCGATCGCGAGCCCGCGGGGCTCGGCATCGGCATCCCGGCCCTTCGTCCACGCCCAGATCGCCGCGATCGCCAGCACGACGGCGGCGGCCAGGTTCGACTGGATCGTGAAGTAACTCAGGAAATTGGTGATGACGGTGGGGATGTCGCCGGCGTAGGCGGTCTCGGCGGCGAGGGCGCGCTGAATGGTGCGCGAGAGCTGCGCGGCGACGGCGGCGAGCACGAGGCCGGTCGTGCCGATCCGCACGAACGGCCAGAGAGCATCCATCGGAGAGCGCTGCGTCATAGCTCGACCATATCGACGGCACACGCGGGTGTGACGGAGCCGGGTCGATAGGATGGGGTGTAACCGTCCGATAACGGGGGAGTAGCCCATGCCAGGCATCGTGATCGTCGGAGTCCAGTGGGGGGACGAGGGCAAGGGCAAGGCCACAGACCTGCTCGGGGACCGCACCGACTGGGTCGTAAAGTTCAACGGCGGCAACAACGCCGGCCACACCGTTGTGATCGGCGACGAGAAGTACGCACTGCACCTTCTCCCCTCCGGCATCCTGTCCCCGGGCGTCAACGCCGTGATCGGCAACGGCGTCGTGATCGACCTCGAGGTGCTCTTCGACGAGCTCGAGGCGCTTCACGCCCGCGGCCTCGACACCTCGCGCCTGCGCGTGAGCGCGAACGCGCACATCATCACGCAGTACCACCGCACGCTCGACAAGGTCACCGAGCGCTTCCTCGGCAAGCGCCAGATCGGCACCACGGGTCGCGGCATCGGACCGGCCTACGCCGACAAGATCAATCGCGTCGGCATCCGGGTGCAGGATCTCTTCGACGAGAACATCCTGCGCCAGAAGGTCGAGGGCGCCCTCGACGGCAAGAACCACCTGCTGGTGAAGGTCTTCAACCGACGGTCGATCACCGTCGACGAGATCGTCGACGATCTTCTCGCCTATGCCGAGCGGCTGCGCCCGATGGTCGCCGACACCGGGCTGCTGCTCGGCGAAGCGCTCGACCGCGGCGAGGTCGTCGTCTTCGAGGGCGGCCAGGCGACGATGCTCGACGTCGACCACGGCACCTACCCGTTCGTGACCTCGTCGTCGGCGACCGCGGGCGGCGCCTCGACCGGCTCGGGAGTCGGTCCGAACCGCCTCGACCGGATCGTCGGCATCGTGAAGGCGTACACGACCCGCGTCGGGTCGGGCCCGTTCCCCACCGAGCTGTTCGACGAGAACGGCGACTTCCTGCGCTCGCGCGGGTTCGAATTCGGCACCACCACCGGGCGGCCCCGCCGTGTGGGCTGGTACGACGCCCCGATCACGCGCTACGCGACCCGTATCAACGGCATCACCGACCTCGTGCTGACCAAGCTCGACATCCTCACCGGCCTCGAGCAGATCCCGGTCTGCGTCGCGTACGACGTCGACGGGCAGCGCTATGACGAAGTGCCGGTGAGCCAGTCCGACTTCCACCACGCCACGCCGATCCTGGAGTACTACCCGGGGTGGAAGCAGGACATCTCGGGAGCACGCACGTTCGACGAGCTTCCGATCGAGGCGCAGGAGTACGTCCTCGCGCTCGAGGCGATGAGCGGCACGCGCATCTCGGTCATCGGCGTGGGCGCGTCGCGCGATGCCGTGATCGTCCGTCACGATCTCGTCGACTGATGCTCGCGTGAAGTTCCTCCTGGGCGGGTACACCGCCGACATGGACGGCGCGGCGACGGGGATCGGGATGCTGCGCGCCGGCGCCGCAGACGATGCCTATGCCGGCGGTTCCCTCTCGTACGAGGGCGAGGTCGCGCGCGCCGACTCGCCGTCGTGGCTCGCGCAGCATCCGTCGCTCGATGTCGTCTACGCCGCCCTCGAGCGCACCGGAGCGGTGCAGGCCTTCCGTCGCACGGGCGAGGATTCGTACACGGCTCTCGGCGCCCCCGTCACGGCGGGCGAGGCGACCTGCCATGTCGCCGTCGCTCCGGACGGCGGGTCTCTCGTCGCGGCGTGCTGGAGCGACGGCCGCGTGGTCCGCATGGACCTCGATGCGACCGGCAGGCCCTCGGCCCCGGTCATCGCGCCCGCCGCGGTGGATCCGTACGATCCCGATGCGGCAGCGGCGCCGGAGGCGCTCGGCGGTGGGATCGACCTCGCGGCCGCCTCTCGTGCACTGCGCGAGGCTGCCGGAACCGAGTTCGCCCACCTCATCCCTGAGCACGATCGCGAGCCCGTGCCCGAACCCGCGGTGGCCGAGGCCGCGGCATCCGATCGCCGTCCGTCGCGCGCGCACCAGACGCGGTTCCTGAACGATGGGCTGATCGCGACCACCGACATGGGGCTCGACCTCGTGCGGTTCTGGCGCGTGGGCAGGCAGGGGCTCCGCGTCGTGCAGCAGGTCGTGCTGCCGAAGGGCAGCGGCCCGCGCCACATGGTGTTCCACCCGAGCGGGCACCTCTACGTCGTGGCCGAACTCTCGTGCGAGGTGTTCGTGCTCGCCGCCGCGGTCGACGGCTCGTGGCACGTGGTGGGCGGCGCTCCGCTCGGCGTCGGAACCCTGCCGGGCGATACCGCGGCCGAGCTCGCGTCGTCGCGCGACGGCGATTTCGTCTACGCCGGCGTTCGCGGCAGCAACACGCTCGCGACGCTGCGCGTCCGCGGCGACGGATCGCACCTCGAGCCCGTCGCGCTGGTCGAGGCCGGGGTCGACTGGCCCCGGCACCACGTGATCGTGCGCGACATGCTGCTGGTCACAGGTCAGCTCTCGAACGAGGTCGCCTCGCTCACCCTCGACACCCGGTACGGGGTGCCCGGGCGCGTGCGTCACCGCGCCGAGGTGCCGTCGCCGACCTGCCTGCTGCCCTGGAACTGAGATCTCGATACGGCGCTGGCGCGCCTACTCGATCTTGAGTCGCACCGCATCAACGCGGGCTGCGCTCGCATTGATCCGGCCCGGCTCAAATTTTCGCGTCCTGCTTCGGCAGGAAGACCTGCTTGATGATCAGCAGTATCGACGCGGTGACGGGCACCGCGATGAGAGCACCCAGCAGCCCGAGCAACGTGCCGCCGATCAGGGCGCCGATCACGACGAGCGAACCGGGGATCGCGATCGCCTTGCTCATCACCTTCGGGGTGATGACGTAGGCCTCGATCTGGATGTAGATGAGGTATGCGATCGAGAAGATCAGCGCCGTCACCGGATCGGTGAACAGGGCGAGCAGCGACGCTGTGATCCAGTAGAGCACCGGACCCACGAGCGGGATGATCGTGATCGCGAAGGCGAGCACACCCATGAGCAGCGGGAAGGGCAGCTGCAGGATGGCGTGGAGCGTGAACGCGACGATCGAGTTGAAGAACGCCAGCAGCACCATGCCCATGAGGTAGCTGCCGACCGAGTCGGTGATCTCGTTCGTCATCGAGCGCACCTTCGCGCGGTTGCGAGCGGGGGCGAACTGCGTCAGCGACTCCTTGATCGCGGGGAGCGAGGCGATGAAGTACAGGGTCAGGACGATGACGATGAGCCCGCCCGAGATTGCCGTGGCGATCCCTGCGCCGACCTTCAGCAGGCCGCCCGAGATGGCGGCGATGTTCGCCGGGTTGGTGATCCACGCCTCGAGGTCGTTGACCAGCGTTCCGAGTCCGGCCCCGAAGATCGTCTCGAGCCACGCGAAGAAGTCGGAGTCCTCGAAGTTCGCGATCGTGTCGGGGATGCCGGTGATGAACGCTCCGATCTGCTCGATGAGGGTCGGAACGACGAGCATGACGAGGCCCGCCAGCACGACGCCGAAGATGAGGAAGACGATCGTGATGGCCCACGGGCGCTTGACGTTGTGGCGCATGAACCACTTGATGACGGGATCGAGGCCGAGGGCCGCGAACATGGCGAACGCGATGTAGATGAGCACCGTGACGATGTTCGCGAGTGCGAGTCCGAGCAGCACCGCGGCCAGGCCGCCGAAGGTCAGCAGGAATCCGACACTGAACGGACTGTCCAGGCGCGCCCAGAACGGCTTGCCCCCGCGGTCGGCGGGGGCGGTGGCGGCGACCATGACGGCGCCGGTGTCGGCGGAGACGACGGTCGCGGCATCCGTGCCGGCGGCGGGGTCGGCGGAGAGAGGGCCGGATCCGGCACCCGCGGGCGGGTCGGCGGGCGTCGTCGCGTCAGTCATGGACTCACTCTAGGGGTGAGGTGACACGCGCCCATGCTGTGTGGCGAGCCTCGGGTATCGTCGAGGCACGAGGAGGACCCCTATGACCGAGGACCCGACGACCACCCTGCGACGCCTGCGCAGCAGCATCGACAACATCGACGCGTCGCTCGTGTATCTCCTTGCCGAGCGCTTCAAGGCGACCAAGCAGGTCGGCCACCTGAAGGCCGATCACGGGATGCCGGCTTCCGATCCCGCCCGCGAAGAGCAGCAGCTCGAGCGTCTTCGCCGCCTCGCGATCGAGGCCGAACTCGATCCCGCGTTCGCCGAGAAGTGGTTCAACTTCGTCGTGGCCGAGGTGATCCGCCACCACACCGAAGCGGCCGACGGGCGCTGACGACCCCGAGCCGGGTGCGTGTCAGCCGAGGCGCCCCTCGACTACCAGCACGCCCTGTTCGACGTCGACGGTGAGAGCGCTCAGGCGCACACCCGCGGGCATCGAGGCGTTGAGATCGATGACCTGACCCTGCGCAGCGCGGATGTGCGAACGTGCCGCCAGCAATGCGAGGGCGACGAACGGATTCGCGCTGCGCACCGAGACCCGCTCGACAGTCGCGGTCATGCGTCGGGGATCCAGGCGAACCACGGCGCGGGCGCGGGCTTTCGCCGACAGGATGCCGCGACGCAGTCGCGCCTGGCCGGACGCCTCGACGACCCCGCGCCGCTTCGCCCGCACGTCCATGTCGAAGTCGCTCAGTGTGAGCCGCTCGGCCGCGAGAGCCTGGGTGAGCACGGTGCGCAGGCCCTCGCGAGCAGCGTCCACGGCGACTCTCACACGGAAGCGCGCTCGCAGCTGATCGGCTCGGGTCTCGTCGACGCGCAGCCACAGTTCGCCGGCCGTGTCGGTGATCCACTCGACCGGTATGTCCTCCGCGTCGAAGGTCGCGTGCACCCGCACACCCCAGACCTCCAGGGGAGCGGCGATGAAGCTCAGACGGTCGATCTGCGCGGGTGTCGATGTCGCGATCTCGGCGTTGCGCGGGGGGACGGGCGGCGTCACCGGGTCTGCCGGCGGGGTCGCGGGCGTGCCGACCGTGAACCCGGTGAGGTCGAGGGCCGCACTCGCGATGCCGGGGTGCGCCCCGAACAGCGCGGTCACACCCGGCACCGATGCCCAGCCGTCGCGGGGTTCCTCAAGGGATCCGGTGACGATCTCCCACAGCCGTTCGGAGAGCTCGGCATCCGTTCGCGGGAGTGGTGCCGCGCCCAGGGGCGCGGCGTCCGACTCGTCCACGTGGGTCAGGCGCGTCGTCTCCATCCGCGCCACTCTAGCCGTCGATGCCCAACGGCCTCCGCTCAGGGCACCGCGCGGCGCAGCGTGCCGAACGCGATCGCGGCGAGGGCCGCGATCACGACGATGCCCCACAGCGCGAGACCGACCGCGCCCTGAGTCGCGAACCACGTGAAGACCTGCACCCAGGCCTCGAGGCGCCCGACGACGAACAGCGCCAGCACGAACAGGGCGCCGAGGCCGACGAGCACGACGGTGAGCCACAGGCCGCCCCATCTCTTGTAGATGGTCGCGGCCCAGAACCCGGTGACGAAGAAGAGCATCGCGCTGACGAAGTAGAAGAGCGCAGCGCCCAGGGGCCCGGATTCCCACACCCAATCGAGACGGAAGAACCAGCCGTTCATGCCCCAGCCGTTCGTCGCCGATTCGATGAAGCCGCCGACGACGAAGATCGCCGCGAGGATCGTCGAGGTGAGGGCCGCGGTGAGCAGGGTCCCGAGGTAGAACTCGCGCCGCGACACACTCATCGCCTGCGAGAACGGGAAGGAGAGGGTGAGCGCCTGCACGCCGACCGCCAGGAAGTACCACAGCGGAGCCTGCGCGCCCCCGCCGTACTTCGGCTCGTCGGTCGGGATCAGGGCGTAGACCGCGAGGCTCAGCAGGAAGGAGCCGGCGAGGATGAGAAGCGGGATCCAGATGTAGGTCTGCCGGTTGACCAGCTGCATGCGGACGACATTCAGGGTGCGGCTCATCGCAGGGCTCCTTCGTCGAGGGTGGAGGCATTCGTCGAAGCTTCCGCAGCGTGCTGGGTGACACGGACGATGAGCTGCTGAAGCGACACCGGCGCGACGTCGAGGCCGGCGGAGGCCAGGCGCTCGCGGTCGGCTGCCGTGAGCGTGCCGAGGACCGTCACCGAGGCCACGTGGCCGAGGGACTCGCGATGGATCACCTCGCGCCCCGCGACGAACGCGTCGACCGCCGCCGCGTCGCCGACGATGTTCGCGGCGCGATCGCGCACGGCATCCGTCTCCTCGTCCATGATGATCCGCCCGCCGTCGATCACGAGCACGCGTTCGATGAGGTTCGACACCTCGTCGATCAGGTGACTCGAGAGGATGACCGTGCGCGGGTGCTCGGTGTAGTCCTCGAGCAGCCGGTCGTAGAAGATCTGCCGTGCGACGGCGTCGAGGCCGAGGTAGGGCTCGTCGAAGAAGGTGATCTCGGCACGCGAGGCGAGCCCGATGATGACGCCGACCGCCGACAGCTGCCCGCGCGAGAGCTTCTTGATGCGCCGCTTCATCGGCAGCTGCAGCTCGGCGATGAGGCGCTCGGCGAGCTCCTGGCTCCAGTTCGGGAAGAACAGGCGCGCCATCTCGAACGCATGGCGGGGGAGGGCGTCGTCGGGATACTTCTGGCTCTCGCGCACGAAGCACATGCGCCCGAGCACGTGCGCGTTCTCGTACGGATCCTCGCCGAAGACGCGGACGTCGCCGCTCGTGGCGAAGTTCTGCGCCGTGAGGATCGACATGACCGTCGTCTTCCCGGCGCCGTTGCGGCCGAGCAGGCCGTAGATGGTGTCCTTCTCGATCGCGAAGCTCACGTCGTCGACGGCGAGCGTCTCGCGATAGCGCTTGGTGAGGTTCGTCACCTCGATCACGGCGGTCATCGGGGGTTCCCTTCGGTGGTGGGGTCGGATGCCGCGGCCCGCTCATTCAGGAGCGCGCGGAGGTCGGAGGCGTCGAGGCCCAGCTTTCGGGCCTCGGCGAGCAGCGGATCGAGGAAACGGTCGGCGAAGACGGTGCGCCGCTCGGCGAGGAGCATCGCGCGGGCACCGGGGGCCACGAACATGCCGATGCCTCGGCGCTTCTGCAGCACGCCCTTGTCGACGAGCAGGCCGATGCCCTTGGCGGCGGTGGCGGGGTTGATGCGGTAGAAGGCGGCGAGCTCGTTCGTCGACGGCGCCTGCGCCTCTTCGGCCAGGCTCCCGTCGATGATCGAGTCCTCGACGCTCTCCGCGATCTGCAGGAAGAGCGCCCTGCCTTCTTCGATCACACCACTCCTTCTTGGTCGGTTAGTTACTTGACTAACTAACCATGCAACAGGATCGGGCGCGTTGTCAACTATCGTCGGGATCGAACGAGGAGGTGACGGATGCCGGTGGCCTTCGTGCTCGGCGGCGGCGGCGTGCGTGGTGCCGTCGAGATCGGCATGCTGCGGGCGCTCTTGGAGCGCGGCATCCGCCCAGATGTGGTCGTGGGCACCTCGATCGGCGCGATCAACGGCGCGCTGGTGGCGAGCGACCCGACGCCGGGGGTCATCGACGCCCTCATGGACGCGTGGATGTCGCCCGAGGCCAACGCCGTCTACGGCGACTCGCTGTTCACGCAGCTGTCGCGGCTCGTGAAGACCAAGACCCACCTCAACTCGCCCCGGCCGCTGCGGCACCTCCTCGAACGCGCGCTGGGCGCCGATCGCCGGTTCGAAGACCTGCCGGTGCGGCTGCGGGTTGTGGCGGCGAGCATCGAGCGTGCCGCCGAGAAGGTGTTCGAATCGGGCCCCCTCATCGAGGCGATCCTCGCGTCTGCCTCGGTGCCGGGCCTCTTGCCGCCCACCCGCATCGGCGACGAGCACTACATCGACGGCGGGATCGTGAACTCCATCCCGATCGAGCAGGCGGTGGAGGTCGGGGCGAGCACGATCTACGTGCTGCAGGTCGGCCGCATCGAGACGCCGCTGGTCGCACCGTCGTCGGCCGTCGACACCGCGCGCGTCGCATTCGAGGTCGCCCGCCGGCACCGGTTCGCGCGCGACACGGCGAATCTGCCCGACGGCGTCGCTCTGCACGTGCTGCCCAGCGGCGGCTCGCTCGAGGGCGACGACTCGCTGCGGTCGTACCGCCGTATGGACACCGTGCGGCGACGGATCGATCAGGCGTACGAGGCGAGCAGTGAGTTCCTCACCGGCCTCGACCACCGCGCCGACGACCGGGGCTCGGAGAAGTGATGGGGCTGCCGCCGATCTGGGTGCGCCGCCTCGTGCTGGCGCCGCTCGTCGTGGTGGCCGCACCGCTGTTCATCGGGCTGATGCCGCCGCTGCTGATCGCGATCATCCTGGTGGCGTCGTTCATCCCCCGTCGATTCCGCTGGCCGCGCGCGCTGCTGCTGGTCGCGCTGTACCTGCTGTGGGACGCGATTCTGCTGATCATCCTGTTCGTGATGTGGATCGCGTCCGGGTTCGGGTACGCGCTTCGCAAGCCCGGGTTCGTGCGGGCGCACTATGCCATCGCCGCATTCGGGCTGCGCGTGCTGTTCTGGCTGTTCGGCGCCGTGCTGCGCCTGACGATCACTGTCGAGGCGGAGGATGCGTCCGACGGCGAGGCGGTGGCGTTCGACGAGCTCCTCCGCGCCGGCGCGCCGCTCGTCGTCGCGAGCCGGCACGCCGGCCCCGGCGATTCGTTCATCCTCGTCCACACGCTCATGAACCAGGTCGGGCGCCGCCCGCGCATCGTGCTGAAGGACACGATGCAGTGGGATCCGGCCATCGACGTGCTGCTCAACCGGCTGCCGACCCGGTTCATCACGCCGACCGGATTCTCGGCCACCCGCACCCGTGGGACGGGCGCCCATCCCATCACCGCGCAGATCGCCGACCTCGCGCAGGGTCTGGGGCCCGACGACGCGTTCGTGATCTTCCCCGAGGGCGGAAACTTCTCGGTGTCCCGGCGCCTCAGCCGCATCGATCGGCTGCGCGTGAGCGGCAACGAGACCTTGGCACTGCGAGCCGAGGCGCTCCAACACGTGCTCGCGCCGCAGCCGGGAGGGATCAACGCCGCGCTCGCGTCGTCGCCCGACGCCGATGTCGTTTTCATCGCCCACGCCGGCCTCGACGACCTCATCACCGTCCGCGACATCTGGCGGGCCCTGCCGATGGACAAGCAGATCACCCTGCACGCGTGGCGGATCCCGCGGAAGGACATCCCCGCGGATCGCGCGGAGCAGGAGGCGTGGCTCTACGACTGGTTCGCGCGCATCGACGCGTGGGTCAGCATCCATTCGCGGGATGCCGTCGACGAAGCGCAGCCCGAGGCGGGCGACGCGACGGACTCAGGAGGGTGAAACGGGCGGAGCAGTGCGGGGCGGCGGTGCATCGCCCGTTCCGCGCGCCGGGACCGGCCACGGAGCGGGAGCAGGCGCGGGTGGGCCGGTCTGGGTCGGGGTCGTCGGTGGGGCGGCCGCGGCGGGCGGCACCTGTTGGACTCCGGTGGTGAGCTCGAGCGAGACCTTCTTCTCGAGCACCTCGATCGCCTCGTCGGGGAGCAGAATCAGCCCGTCGAGCTCTTCGCGCACGCGCCGGTACGCCACCTGACGCTCGGCAGGCGTCGCCGCCTGATCGATCGCGACGGTCAGCAGCTTCTTCGCGGTGTCGAGGCGCTTGCGCTCGACGTCGGTGAACGACGAGTCGCGGATGCGCCGGGCATCGCGCTCGGCGACGTCGAACGCGACCTCGAAATCGGCGACGGCGTTGCGGTACTCGGTCAGCTGCTCGCGCGAGAGTCGCGCCTTCGCCGATGCCGGGCGCAGGCCGTCGGCGATGCGCTTGGCGCGCAGGAACGACGCCGTCAGCGGCTGGCGGCCGTCGCTCATCGCCGGGAACGCGATGATCCGGCCGACGTCGAGCTCGTACTCGAGCCAGCGCGCGGTCACGGCGTCGTGGGCGGCGAACAGGCGCTCGAGCTGCGTGCCGGTGGGGGCGGATGCTGACGCTTGCGGCACCGGACCGGTCTGTGCCGCCGCGATCGGCGTCGCCGCCGTCGGTGGCGAGACCGGCAGCGGACCCGTACGACCGCGCGCGGCCGCCTGCGCCGCCTTCAGCTCGGCCTTCGCGTGCAACACCTCGAGGCGGCGCTTGTGCCGGCGCCGGGCGCTGCGCTCCCAGGCGCCGCCGACCGAGGCGAGCACTCCGAAGAGCGGAAATGCCAGCCACCAGTAGTTCCCGAGGAACGTGAAGAACTCCCCCACCCTGTCATGCTAGCCGCACGCCTCAGCGTGAGAGCGGGGGCCGCGGCATCCACCAGCCGGGGAGCGGGATCATCCCGATGCGCGCCGGAGCCGGGCGCTCGGCGGCACCGGCCTGCCACTCGGCCTCGTCGAAGGCCACTTCGAGTGCGCGCACCGCCTCGCGGTAGCGCACGTACTGCTCGGGCGGGATCCGGTCACGCTCGGAAGCGGGTCGTGCGTCCTGCGCCGCGCGCTGCGCGCGGAGGAACGCGACGGTGGCGGGATGCCGCGAATCGAGCATCTGCGGAAAGGCGAGCGCCTTCGCCGGGTCTGTCTCGTACGCCAGCCACCGGGCGGTGACGGCGTTGTGGGCGGCGAACAGCGTGGCGATCGGCAGGGGATCGGACGCGCGGGTGCCGTGGTACTGGACGCTGGCCGCCTTGACGCGGGCGCGCGCGGCGCGGAGGCCGAGCGCTGCGGCCTTCTCGGCGCGCTTGGCCTCCTGCATCCGCGCCCGGGCGTCGTTCATCGCCGCGGTTCCCAGCACAGCTGTGCCGAACGCCGGGGCTCCGGACTGCGCGCGGGCAGCGAGCACGTTCGCCTGGGCCTCGCTGACGCGGGCGCGGGACGAGATGAGTGCCCGGTAGGCGAGCGCATGCTCGTGGCGGGCCGCGTCGAGTTCGAGACGCCGCGCGCGACGACTGCGCGTCGTCAGGCCTGCGTAAGCGCCGGCTCCGGCGGCGACGGCGGCCGGAACCGTCCACCACCAGGTCTCGAGGATGAGGAGGAAGGGCTCCACCCTGCCATGCTAACGCCGGTCACCCACGGGCGCCCCCGACGGTGGCGGGCTCAGCCGAAGAGCAGTGCGAAGACGGTGGCGCCGCCGCCGACGAGGATCAGGGCGACGATCGTCACCCAGGCGACGACCTTGATGCGCTTCTGCCGCGTGTCGTTGAAACCGCTGTATTCTTCGTCGTCCGGCGCCATGGGGTCCAGTCTAGGGTCGTCGCCCCAAGGTCGCCTCCGCGCGCTGAGACTCCGTCGCCGAGCCGCCGGCAGTTCACGCCGCCCGTCAGCTCACACCGGTCGCACTTCACGCCGCTTCGAAACGACGCGGTGACTTCGAGACGAGTCTGGTGGGTTCGACCATCTCGCCCGTGAGGGGATCCGGAGGTGGATGCAGCCAGTAGGTGTCGGCGCCGGTCACGGGATCGCGTGTCCGGCGAATCCGCCAACCCTGATTGTGCAGGCGGAGGTGGCAGTTTCGGCACAGCGGGATGCCGTCATCGACGTCGGTGCGCCCGTGGTCTTCCCACCAATGGTCGAGGTGATGGAACTCACACTGCGAGATCGGCGCCGCGCACGACGGCCACATGCAGCCACCGTCGCGCGCACCGATTGCGATGCGCTGCTTGCGGGTGAACAGCCGCAGCTCGCGGCCGATGTCGAGGGGTCGGCCATCGGTGTTCCAGAACACCGGGACGGCGCCGGAATCGCAGAGCCGGGCCTCTACAACACCTGCGGGAATCGCCGCGCCTCCGTCTTCGCAGTGCCCGACGCGCGTCAGGGTCATTGCACCTCGCTCGTCGCCGTCGGTGATCGCCGACGAGTCGACGATGATGCGCACGCCCGGCTGCCGATCGCCGAACGCCTGCTGAGGGTCGGCGTTGGCGCCGGTGCGCAATACGGCGACAAGAGTGTCGTACTGCAGCTGCTCGTTCGTGCGTTCGTCGGATTCTGCCGCGCGGGTTCGGTCACCGGCATCCGCCCCGACGAATCGTGGCCCGCGGCGCGGACGCAGCGCAGCCTGCAACAGGGCGTCGACCCACGCGCCGGCTTCGTCGTCGAAGAGGATGTGCCCGTGACGCTGCCCCTGTGCGTCCGTCCAGGTGCGGAACGAGCGTGCCGCGAACCGCTCTTCGAATCGCAGTGTCACCCCGACCGGGTCGAGCCGATCGCGCGCGACGCGCGCCTGATTGCGCAGGTCTTCGACCGCCTGCGTGGCGGCCTCGTCGAGGAGCAGCTCCACGGCGCGCCCCCACGCCTGCGGCAGGAAGTCGGGGTCGAGCTCGGGGTAGCGCTCGACCGGCGGCTCGCCGAGTCCGGCGCGGATCGCCTGGAACTGCGCCTGAGACAGAGCCCCGGCGGCGAGAGCGTCGCGCAGTCGCTGCAGCCACGCCGCGGAAGTCGCAGGGGCGGGGGTCGCGGCATCCACCCCCTCCGCGACCGGCGCGACCGGTGCGACCGGTGCGACCGGCGCGAGTTCGGTACCCGCCTCGACGGCGCGAACGACGTCGGCGCGGGCGAGTCCGGTGATCTGCTGAACGAGCGCCGTTCCCGTGCGCAGACCCTTGCGTTGGGCCAGGCCTTCGTACCCGAGGTCGCGCGATGAGCGGCGCGACACCTCGGTCGACGCCGCGGCCACGATCAGCTCGAGCGCTTTGCGCGTGTCGGCAGCGTCAGCGAGCAGGCCCAGCAGCTCTTCGTCTTCGAGAGTTTGGATGTCGATGCCGGGATCACCGAGCCGCTGGGAGATGCGCGCAGCAGCGTCGGTCAGCCGCGTTGCGGGAGACGTTGCTGCCGAGAACCTCATAGAACAAAGATACGAAGGGGTTCCGACATTCCGGCTCTGATCAGCGGGCCGTGAAGCACGTAAAGGTCACGAAGAGGTAACGGTTCGGGCCTCGCGCTACGCTGCATTCCTCGAGAACGTCGCGCTCACCCAGAGCCCGGGCGCCGGCGTCAGACCGCGGGCTCGGCGATGACCGGGCCGAAGGCTGCGGGCAGCGTCGCGGTCGACAGGTCGCGCAGTTCGCGCAGCGGCACCGTGAACACGCCCTGCACCTCGAGCGCCGGCTCGTCCCCGTCGGCGGCCGGGTCGGTCACGCCGATGCGCAGCACCGGGTAGCCGCGTCCCTCGCAGAGTCCGCGGAACTTCACGTCGTCTTCGCGCGGCACGCTCACGATGACGCGACCGGTCGACTCGGAGAAGAGGGCGGTCGCAGCATCCACGCCGTCGCGCTCCATGATCTCGCCCAGCCACACACGAGCGCCCACGCCGAAGCGCATGACCGCCTCGGCGAGTGCCTGTGCGAGGCCGCCCGACGACAGGTCGTGCGCGCTCGAGACGAGCGACTGCTGCGATGCCGCGTGCAGCAGATCGCCGAGCTTGCGCTCGTTGGCGAGGTCGACCGCCGGCGGGCGACCGCCGAGGTGGCCGTGCACGGTGCCGGCCCACGCCGAGCCGCTCAGCTCGGTGGCCGTGACGCCCAGCAGGTACACGTTCTCGCCGGCATCCTGCCAGCCCGACGGGATGCGGCGGGCGACGTCGTCGATGATGCCGAGGACGCCCACGACGGGTGTCGGGAAGATCGGCTGGTCGCCGGTCTGGTTGTAGAACGACACGTTGCCGCCGGTGACCGGGATGCCGAGTTCGAGGCAGCCGTCAGACAGGCCGTCGACGGTCTGCGAGAACTGCCACATGACCTCGGGGTTCTCGGGGCTGCCGAAGTTGAGGCAGTCGGTGACGGCGGTGGGCTTCGCGCCCGTGACGGCGACGTTGCGGTACGCCTCGGCGAGGGCGAGCTTGGCGCCCTCGTACGGGTCGAGCTGGCAGAAGCGGCCGTTGCAGTCGGTCGCGATCGCGAAGCCGAGACCGGACTGCTCGTCGACGCGGATCATGCCCGCGTCGTCGGGGAACGACAGGGCCGTGTTGCCGAGCACGAAGTAGTCGTACTGGTTGGTGATCCACGCGGTGTCGGCGAGGTTCGGGCTGGCCACCAGCTGTAGGAACTGCCGGCGGAGCGTGTCGGGGTCGACCGCGCGCGTGAGCGCCGAGGCCGAGTCGTCGCGGAGGGCGTCGACCCACGTCGGGTACGCGACGGGGCGATCGTAGACGGGGCCGTCGACGGCGACCGTCGACGGGTCGACGTTGACGATCTCTTCGCCGTGCCAGAAGATCTGGAGGCGTCCGTCGCCGGTGACCTCGCCGAGCACGCTCGTCTCGACGTCCCACTTGTCGACGACCGCGAGGAAGGCGTCGAGCTTCTCGGGGGCGACGATCGCCATCATGCGCTCCTGGCTCTCGCTCATGAGGATCTCCTCGGGCGTGAGCGTGGGGTCGCGCAGCAGCACGTTCTCGAGGTCCACGCGCATGCCCGAGCCGCCGTTGGCGGCCAGCTCGCTCGTCGCGCACGAGATGCCCGCAGCGCCGAGATCCTGGATCGCTTCGACCAGCTCGTCGCGGTACAGCTCGAGGCAGCACTCGATGAGCACCTTCTCGGCGAACGGGTCGCCGACCTGCACGGCCGGGCGCTTGGTCGGGCCGGTGCTGTCGAACGAGTCGGAGGCGAGGATCGAGGCCCCGCCGATGCCGTCGCCGCCGGTGCGGGCGCCGAAGAGGACGACCTTGTTGCCGGCGCCCGTGGCGTTGGCGAGCTTGAGGTCTTCGTGGCGGAGGACGCCGACCGCGAGCGCGTTGACGAGCGGGTTGCCCTGGTAGACCGAATCGAAGACGGTCTCGCCGCCGATGTTGGGGAGCCCGAGGCAGTTGCCGTAGAACGAGATGCCGCTGACGACGCCGTGGACGACCCGCGCGGTGTCGGGGTGGTCGATCGCCCCGAAGCGCAGCTGGTCCATCACGGCGACCGGGCGCGCGCCCATCGAGATGATGTCGCGGACGATGCCGCCGACGCCGGTCGCGGCGCCCTGGAACGGCTCGATGTAGCTCGGGTGGTTGTGCGACTCGACTTTGAACGTGACCGCCCAGCCCTCGCCGATGTCGACGACGCCGGCGTTCTGACCCATGCCGACCATGAGGCGCTCGCGCATCTCGTCCGAGACCTTCTCACCGAACTTGCGGAGGTAGATCTTCGACGACTTGTACGAGCAGTGCTCGCTCCACATGACGGAGTACATCGCCAGCTCGCCCGAGGTGGGGCGGCGGCCGAGGATCTCGCGGATCTGCGCGTACTCGTCGGGCTTGAGCCCGAGCGCCGCATACGGCTGCTCCTTCTCGGGCGTGGCGGCGGCGTTTTCGACGGTGTCGGCGACAGAGGTCTGAGAAGGATTGGTCACGCGGCTGAGCTCCAGAGAACGAGGGATGCCGGACGGCACAAGTCTATCCGGGGCTCTCGCCTTCGCCCGCCCCGCTACGAGGTGCCGATGACGTCGACGGCGAGACCGGCGGATGCTGCAGCCAGGCGCCGGTCGTTCGTCCACAGTTCCTCGCACCCCGCGAGTTCGGCTGCCGCGAGGTGGAGGGCATCGACGGTCTTGAGTCCGGGCGATGCCGCGCGCAGTTCCGCGGCGCGCATGTAGGCGTCGAGGTCGACGGCGACCATGTCCCAACCGGTGAACAGCCGGTGGTACGCCTCGATGACGGGGTCATCATGCGAGCGAATCGGCGCCACGAGGGCCTCCATCATCACAAGTGGGCTGAACGCGAATGGCATCACGGGATTCCGGAAGAGCGCCCGAGCACGACTTCCGCGTGGCCCTGGGTCTTCGATCGCGTAGATCGCGAGGCACGTGTCGACATAGATCACGCACCGGCCTCACGCATCTCGCGGATCCCGGCCTCGATCTCGTCGCTCGTGCGTCCGCCCGTCGGCGGACGGTATGTGGCGAAGAACTCGGCGAGCCTGTTGCCCGAAGCAGTTGCGTCACCCGATTCGACGGGGACGATCCGCGCGACGGGCTTGCCGCGCCGCGTGATGGTGACCTCGGCACCGGACTCGACCGAGGCGATCAGCCGGGACAGGTTGTTCCGCGCTTCGAGGATGTTGTACGCCGCCATGGCGGCATCCTACGCCCGACCTAGCCAGGTTGCTAGCCAGGTCACCTGCCAGGTTGCTGCGCAGCGAGCGCGGCCGTGACGGACGCGAGGTCGAGAGCTGCGCCGCCGGGCACGTCGGCTGCGCCGACGGAGCGGACGCCCAGGTCGGCGAGGATCGCGCCGAGCCCCGCGACGATCGCGCCGGCGGCCCCCGAGTAATCGCCGAGGGCGGGGAGCGCGAGGCGCGGCGCGAAGCGGAGGCTGCGGGCGAGTGAGGCCTCGTAGCGCGGCAGGTCGCCGGCGATCGAGCGGGCGATCCCGCCGCCGAGCACGATGACGTCGGGCTCGCTCGAGACCACGATCGCGGTGAGGACGATGAGCAGCGCGTTGTCGAACTGCGCGCGCAACGGGTCGGCGGCGTCTCGCGCCGGATCGAAGAGCTCGGCGGGGCTCTGCAGGTGCACCCCCGCGTCGGCCGCGTGGCGCAGGATGCCGGGCCCGGTGAGGAACAGCTCGAGCCGCGTGCCGAGCGGCCCGACGGGCAGCTGGCCGAACTCGCCGATGAGCCCGTGGCGGCCCTGCAGGATCGTGTCGCCGACCGACAGCGCGGCGCCGAGTCCCGCGCCGAGCGTCACCATCGCGGCAGACGGCGTCTCGCGCGCCTCACCGAAGCGGCGCTCGCCGAGGAGGGCGAGATTCGTGTCATTGTCGACGAGCAGCGGCCGTTCGAGGCTGCGCTCGAGAGCGTCGAGGAAGGCGGGATCCTCGACCTGGCGGAGGTTCGGGGCGTTCGAGACCACCCGCGTCTCCTGCGCGACGGCACCGGGAAGCCCGAGGGTGACCGCGGCGACAGCGGGCCAGTGGTCGCCGGCCGTGTGGACGATGAGGTCGCCGAGCCAGTCCGCGAGCGCCGGAACGTCGGCATCGGCGGCCGTCGGGAGCTCGACGGCCGCGACCGGGCGCCCAACGAGATCCGCGACGATGATGCGGGTGTTGCTGGCGCCGAGATCGACGCCCACCGCGTATGCCCGCTCGGCCCGGAGGTCGAGCTCGCGGGCACGGCGACCCTGGCCGGCGACGACGATCTCGTCGCCCTCGACGACGATCCCCTCGGCGATCAGGTCTTCGACGACGCGACTCACGGTCGCCCGCGAGATGCCGGTCTCAGCCGCCACGTCCCGTCGTGACGAGGGGCGACGGCGCGCCAGCTCGGTGAGCACGGCGGTGCGGTTCATCGTCCGGATGTCGACCGACACACGTACCGCCTTTCTGTGCAGTGGTGGCTCAAACATAGCGGTCAGGGGCGCCGCGCAGGGAGCCCGATTCCCGAATCGGCAAGATTTCTCTTGACTTTGGTTGCAGACTGCAATCAAACTGACGAACAATCCACCCGGCATCCCGCCGACCCGCAGCATCCACCCGAGAGGAAATCTCATGACCACACGCACAGCACGCCGCGGTCGCCTCCGCCTCGCCATCGTCGGCGCAGCGGTCGGCGCCCTTGCCCTGACCGGCTGCACGGCCGCCTCGGCCGGCGACGACACCCCGGCAGAGTCCGCGGCTCCGGCCGCCGAGCCGAGCCTCGAGTTCGTGGGACCGAACGGCGAGATCCCCGGACTCCTCGACGAACTGTCGCTCACCGACGAGGAGTCGGCCGAGGTCGCCGCGGGCGAGTACACCGCCGCCTTCGTGTGGCACACCTCGTCGGAGTTCGTCAGCGCGGTCGAAGACGGCGCCCGGGCGGAGTTCGAGCGCCTCGGCATCGAGGTCGTCGCGAGCACGCAGGCGAACTTCGACGCCGCGACGCAGGCCAACAACCTCGGCACCGTCCTCGCCCTCGACCCCGACGTGATCGTCACGATCGCCGTCGATCCGGTCTCGGCCGAGGCCACCTTCCAGCCGGCCGTCGACAGCGGTGCGAAGCTCGTCATCATGACCACGCCGCCGGCGAACTACACCGCCGGAGACCAGTTCGTCTCGATCGTCACCGAGAACCTGGCCGAGGCGGGCCAGATCAACGCCGAGCTGCTCGGCGAGGCGCTCGGCGGCGAGGGCGAGGTCGCCTACATGTTCCATGACGCCGACTTCTGGTTCACCAACCAGCGCGATCAGGCGTTCCTCGACTGGACCGCCTTCCTCTACCCCGACATCGATGTGGTCGCCGAGGAGGGCTTCACCGACGAGGCGAAGACCCAGGAGATCGCGGCAGCGTTGATCGCCCGCAACCCCGGCATCACCGGCATCTACGTGCCGTGGGCGACGGCGGCACAGGGCGTCGTCGCAGCCCTCCGCGACGCCGGCCGGGCGGACGTGAAGGTCGTCACGAACGACCTCGACGCGACGCTGGCTGCCGACATGGCGGGCGGCGGCAACGTGATCGGCCTCGTCGGCAACGGCGCGATCGGCATCGGCGAAGGACTCGCGATCGCGGGCGCTTACGGCCTCCTCGGCAAGGAGGCGCCCGAGCTCGTCGCCTCGACGCCGATCGCCGTCACGGCGGACAATCTCGAGGAGGGGTGGATGGCCGACTACGGCACCGAGCCGCCCTCGAGCGTCACCGATCAGTAAGCACCCCCTCGTCGCGGGGACCCCTCGAGGAATCTCGGAGTCCCCGCGACGGGCACCACGTCAAGGAAGCATCATGGCCGCATTCATCCAGACCGTCCTCGGTCCGCTCCCCCCGAGCGCGGTGGGGCGCATCCTCCACCACGAGCACCTCGGCGCTCTCGTCCCAGGCCCCTGGCTCAGCGGCGGCGCACCCATCGGCGCCGATGAGACCGAGTACGCGCAGGAAGACGTCATCGAGCGCGCGGTCGGGGCGCTGGCCACGCTGGCCGGCTACGGCATCGACACCGTCGTCGACCTGAGCCCCTATGGGGTCGTCGGTCGCGATGAATCCGGCGACAGCGTGCTGCTGCTGCAGGAGATCTCGCGCCGGTCGGGCGTGCACATCGTGGCCGGCAGCTCGGTCTACCTCGAGCCGTTCAGCCCGCAGTGGACGCACGAGCTCACCGTCACAGAGCTCACCGAGCGTTTCGTCCGCGACGTCACGGTCGGCATCGGCACCACCGGCGTCCGCGCCGGGATCCTCGGCGAGCAGGCCACCGGGCTCGATGAGATCACCGCGCACGAAGAGAAGTGCCTGCGCGCCGCGGCCCGCGCGCAGGTCGAGACCGGCGTGGCGCTGGTCACCCACACCACCCACGGCACGATGGCGATGGAGCAGGTCGGCATCCTCCGCGAGGAGTCGGCCGACCTCTCGCGCGTGGTCATCGGGCACATGGACATCCAGCCCGACCTCGACACCCTCGTGCGCGTGCTCGACACCGGCGTCGGCATCGCGTTCGACACGATCGGCAAGCAGCACTGGGATTTCGTGCTCGAGCCGCTGCCGGCAGAGCCCGCCGAGGGCGAGTACGCCAAGCGCGCCTACTTCCGCTCGGATCTCGCGCGCGCCCGCAACCTCGTCGCCCTCACCGAGCGCGGCTACGCGTCGCAGCTTCACCTCAGCGAAGACCTCACCGGCGCCGAGGTGTACCTCAACCCCGAAACGCACGGCCGCTGGGGCTACGGCTATCTCGCCGCGGTGTTCCTGCCGCTCGCGATCGACGAGGGCCTCGATCCCGCGCTCGTCGACCAGCTTCTCGGTGCGAACCCGCGCGCTCTCCTCACGCAGGGCACCGCATGAGCGGCGCGACTGGCCCGGTCGTCGGGATCGACCTCGGCGGCACGAAGATCCACGCGGGGCTCGTCGACGGCACCGGAGCCCTGATCGCCGAGGCGTCGATCCCGACCCATGAGGCGGGAACGACGGTGAGCGGCCAGATCGCTCGGGTCGTCTCGCTCGTGTGCGAGAAGGCGGGGACGGATGCCGGCGCCATCGCCGCGACCGGCATCGGCGGTGCCGGCGCGACGCAGGGCGACGGCTTCACGCTCGCTCCGAATCTCGAGGGCACCGGTGACGCGTTCGGCATCGGCCTCGCCACCCTGCTCGGGCACCCCGTCGTCCTCGACAACGACGTGAACGTCGCCGCCCTCGGCGAGCTCGAACGGGGCGTCGGCGCCGAGCACCAGGACTTCGTCGTCATCACCGTCGGCACCGGCATCGGCATGGGGATCATCGCCCGGGGCTCACTCGTGCGCGGCGCGTCAGGCGCGGCCGGTGAGATCGGGTTCCTGCCGTTCGGCACCGATCCGCTTCGGGAGTCGAGCCGCCGCCGCGGAGCGCTCGAAGAGGCGGTCGCCGGCGACGCGATCGTCGCGCGCTACCGCGAGCTCTCCGGAGCCGACATCTCCTCGCGCGAGGTCTTCCGCCTCGCCGCCGACGGCGATGCCACGGCGATCCGGGTCGTCGACGACGAGGCGCGGTGGATCGCGACCGCGATCGCCGCGGTCCGCAGCATCCTCGACCCGGGGCTCGTCGTCCTCGGCGGCGGGATCGGCTCGCGCACCGACCTCCTCGAGCGCACCCGCGAATGGATGCTGCGCCTCGGCGTCGGCGATCTTCCGGTGCGGCACAGCACCCTCGGCGCCCTCGCGCCGGTCTTCGGCGCGGCCCGTCTCGCCCGCGAGCACACCCCCTCCGACATACCCGCGAAAGGACAAGCGGCATGAGCACCATGACTGCGTCACCGCCGGCGATCGCCGAGCGGCTCAGGACCGTGAACTGGTCGAACTACGTCGTCTACATCGGCTTCGCGCTGGTGTTCGCCTTCTTCGCGATCACCCAGACGCCGTACTTCCTCAACCCCGCCAACCTCACCAACATCGTGATCCAGTCGGCGCCGATCGCGATCATGGCGATCGGGCTCGTGTTCGTGCTGTCGACGGGCGAGATCGACCTCTCGATCGGCTCGACGGTCGCCCTGTCGGCGCTCTCTGCGGCCGTCGCGCTGCAGGCGACCGGCCAGTGGTGGATCGGCGCACTCGCCGGTCTCGGTGTCGGCGCCCTCGTCGGGCTCGTGAACGGCCTGTTCGTGACGTGGGTGCGGCTCCCCTCGTTCCTCGTGACGCTCGCCACGATGGGGATCGTCGCGGGCCTTGCCCGCCAGCTCACCGACCTGCAGTCGGTGCCGGTGACCGATGACGTCTTCGTCTGGATCTTCGGCGGCGGAACGCTCGGTGTTCCCGTGCTCCTGTGGTGGACGCTCGGCGCGGTGCTCGTCGGCTGGCACCTCCTGCGGCAGCGCCGCTACGGCGCCCACGTCCTCGCGGTCGGCGACAGCATCTCGGCCGCGCGGGTGAGCGGCATCCGGGTGAACCGGGTCAAGCTCATGGTGTTCGTGGGGAGCGCGATGGCGGCAGCCCTCGCCGGCCTCCTCTACGCCGGGCGCCTCCAAGGCGCGCGCTACACGCTCGGCGAGACCGACCTCATGACCGTGATCGCGGCCGCGATCGTCGGCGGCACGAGCCTGTTCGGCGGCAAGGGCGCCGTCGTCGGCGCGCTCATGGGCGCCCTCCTCATGACGATGATCAACAACGGCCTGATCATCGCCGGTCTCAACGTGTCGCAGCAGATGATCGTGCGCGGCGTCATCATCCTCATCGCGGTGTCGTTCTCGCTCCGCGCCAAGAAGAGCAGCTAGGAGTATCCGTGTTCCTCTCCCTCCTCGCGCGGCGCAACCCCGCGTTCCTCGATGCGATCTCGGCGCTGCACGCGACGGGCGACCTGCCCGCGAACACGTACGCGATCGACCTGGATGCCGTCGCCCGGAACGCGCGCGGATTCGCCGACGAGTCCGCGCGGCTCGGGCTCACGCCGTTCGCGATGACGAAGCAGATCGGCCGCAATCCCGACGTCTCGCGCACCCTCGCCGCGAACGGCATCACCCACGCGGTGGGCGTCGATCTCGCGTGCGCGATCGCCGCCCACAACGGCGGGCTCGGCGTCGGCCACATCGGGCACCTCGTGCAGATCCCCCGGCATGAAACGGATGCCGCGGCATCCCTCCGTCCGCTCTACTGGACCGTCTTCAACACCCGCAAGGCCGAAGAGGCGGGCCGCGCGGCCCTCGCGATCGGCCGCGTGCAGGACGTGCTGGTGCGCATCCACGCGCCGGGCGACCGTTTCTACCCGGGCCACGAGGGCGGCTTCCCCGCCGCCGACATCGCCGGCGTCGCCGATCGGATCGACGCGATCCCCGGGGTGCGGTTCGCCGGCATCACGACGTTCCCGGCCACGCTCTTCGATCGCGCGAGCGGCCGTGCCGAGGCGACACCCAACCGCGAGACGCTGCGGCGTGCGGCGGCAGCGCTCGCCGCCGCCGGGCGCACGGACGTGCAGGTCAACGGCCCCGGCACCACGTCGCAGTCGGTGCTCGAGAGCCTCGCCGAGGCCGGGGTGACGCAGGTCGAGCCCGGTCATGGGCTCACCGGCACGACCCCGCTCCACGCCGTCGAAGACCTCGTCGAAGAGCCGGCGATCGCCTACGTCAGCGAGGTCTCGCACGCCTACGACGACCGCGCGTACGTCTTCGGCGGCGGCCTGTACGTCGACCCGGTGCTCGGCGACGCGGCCACCCGTGCGATCGTCGTGCGACCCGGGACGACCGGTGTCGCAGCCCACCCGGCGCTCCCGGTCGAGATGCCGGCCGCCGAGGCGATCGACTACTACGCCACCATTCCGATGGACGAGGCCGAGAGCCGCGTCGGCGACTGCGTGATCTTCGGGTTCCGCCCGCAGGTGTTCGTGACCCGCGCCCTCACCGCCGCGATCAGCGGGGTGAGCACCGGCAGCCCCCGCGTCGCCGGCGTGTGGTCCGCCGACGGCTCACCCCACCCCATTCCCGAGCTCCGCTCCTGAGAGGCAGGACCCGTCATGTCGATCCCCACCGCTGACCCCGTCACGCCGCCCGCCGGCGCCCCCGACGCCGTTCCGCTGCGTCTCTCCGGCATCCAGAAGCACTTCGGCGGCGTCGTGGCCATCCGCGGCTTCGACCTCGAGGTGCGTGCCGGCGAGATCGTCGCCCTCGTGGGCGACAACGGCGCCGGCAAGTCGACGCTCATCAAGATCATCTCGGGGCTCTACCAGCCGAGCGCCGGCGAGATCCACCTCGCCGGCGAGGAGGTGCGCTTCCGCGATGCGTCCGACGCCCGCGCGAAGGGCGTCGAGGTCGTCTATCAAGACCTCGCGATGGTTCCCGAGCAGCCGGTGTACATGAATATGTTCCTCGGGCGCGAGCTCGTGAAGGGTCCCCTCCGCATCCTCGACCGCAAGCGCATGGCGACCGAGACGCAGCAGCTCGTCGACACGCTGGAGGTACGCATCCCCTCGGCGAAGGCGACGCTGAGCGACCTGTCGGGCGGCCAGCGTCAGGGCATCGCGATCTGCCGGGCGACGCACTGGGCGTCGAGCCTCGTGCTCCTCGACGAACCGCCGGCAGCCCTCGGCGTCGCCGAGACCGCGAAGGTCGAGGAGCTCATCCTGCAGCTCAAGGAGCGTGGCGCGGCCGTCCTCATCGTCAGCCACAACATGGACCAGGTCTTCCGCATCGCCGACCGAGTGAGCGTGCTGCGCCGCGGCACCCAGGTCGCGACGCGTCGGCTCGACGAGACCAGCCACAACGAGCTGGTCGCCATGATCACGGGGCTCGCCTCGTGACCGCCGACTCGGTGCCGGGCGCGCACCTGCGCCGCGAGATCGCCGAGCAGCCCGAGCGCTGGCTCGACCTGGTCACCGCCGGTCGGAGCGACATCCTGGCGGCCGCCTCGACGCTCCGCCGCGTCGACCCGCAGCTGCTCGTGCTCGCCGGGCGCGGCTCGAGCGATCACGCGGCGATGTACGGCCAGTACCTCGCGCACAACCTGCTCGGCGCCCCCGCGATGCTCGCGACACCGGCGTCTGCATCGGTGTTCGGCGCCGAGGTCAGCTACCCACGCACGGTCGTCATCGCGGTGTCGCAGTCGGGGGCCTCACCCGACCTGCTCGCCACGGTGGCCGCCGCCCGGCTCGCCGGGGCGACGGTGATCGGCATGACGAACGACGATGCGAGCGCGCTCGCCGCGGCATCCGATTCCCCCGTCGCGCTGCGCGCCGGCGTCGAGCGATCCGTCGCCGCGACCAAGACGTACACCGCCGAGCTGCTCGCGCTGTTCCTCGTGATCGCGTCGGCGGCGGGTCAGCCGTGGCACGAGCTCGAAGAGCGAGTGGCGCGCGCGGCGGGTGCGGCGCGCGGCATCCTGAGCTGCGAACTCGACCCGAGCGTCGTGGATGCCGTCGCCGGAGCCGACCGCGCGCTCGTCGTCGGGCGCGGGTACTCGATGGCGACCGCGAAGGAGGCGGCGCTCAAGCTCATGGAGACCAGTGCGCTCGCCGCGTCGGGGTGGAGCGCCGCCGACGCGACGCACGGTCCGCTCGGCCAGGTGGTCGACGGCACCCCCGTGCTGGCGCTGACCTCGGGACCGGCCGGACGCGACTCTGTCGAATCCTTCGCGGTGGCGGCGCAGGATCGTGGCGGGGTCGTCTTCGATGTCGCCGATCTTCTCGGAGGCGCCGAGGCCGACGACCCCGAACTGGTGCCGCTGCTCGAGATCCTGCCGCTGCAGCGGCTCGCGCTCGAGGTTGCCCTGCGGCGGGGCCTCGATCCCGACCGCCCGGCGGGGCTGCGGAAGGTCACGCTGACCCGGTGACGGCGGGAGACGTGGGCACCTCGCCTACGATGGCGGGGTGGACTTCTCCCTCGAATTCACCCCCGACCTCGTCGCCGTCTTCCTGACGCTGTTCGTGCTCGAAGTCGTGCTGGGTGTCGACAACGTCATCTTCATCTCGATCCTCGCCTCGAAGCTCCCCAAGGAGCAGCAGGCGAAGGCGCGAAACCTCGGCCTCACCCTCGCGATGCTCATCCGCGTCGTGCTGGTGTTCTTCGCGGGCTGGATCATCACATTGAAGGAGGACATCTTCTTCATCGGCGAGTGGGGCTTCTCGTGGAAGGACATCATCCTCATCGCGGGTGGTCTGTTCCTGGTCTACAAGGCCGTCACGGAGATCCATCACAAGCTCGAAGGAGCCGAAGAGGAGCACGGGGCCGGCGGCAAGGTCGTGCAGGTGACGTTCGCGTCGGTGCTGACGCAGATCCTGCTGCTCGACATCGTCTTCTCGCTCGACTCGGTCATCACCGCGGTCGGCATGACCGAGAACCTCGTCGTCATCATCACCGTCGTCGTGCTGTCGTTCGGCATCATGCTGTTCGCGTCGCGCTTCATCTTCACGTTCGTGAACAAGCACCCCACGGTGAAGATGCTCGCGCTGTCGTTCCTCATGCTGATCGGCGTGTTCCTCGTCGCCGAGGGCTTCGGCGTGCACATCGACAAGGCCCTCATCTACGCGCCGATGGCCTTCGCGATCGTCGTCGAGGCGCTGAACCTGACGTACTCGGCCCGCAAGGCCAAGCGCGAGCAGAAGCGCCTGAGCGCCGTGCAGCTGCGCCCGCAGTACCCCGACGTCGACGAGTCGGTCGCGGTCTCGGCGGCGCTCGGGTCGGGGTCGGGTTCGGTCGGGCTCTCGCGCAAGCCGGTCTCCGGCGACGGCGAGCCCGCGCAGGGTCGCGACGACGAGCGTCACGGCCTGGGCTGATCGGACCGGATGCCGACGCCGCGGCGTCAGGCGTCGAGCACCAGCCGGTACCCCATGCCGGCCTCGGTGATGAGGTGCACGGGGTTCGCGGGGTCGGCCTCGAGCTTCTTGCGCAGCTGCGAGAGGTACAGCCGCAGGTAGCCGGTGTCGGTGACCTGCTCGGTGCCCCAGATGTCGGTCAGCAGGGTCTGGCGCGTCACGAGAGAGCCGGGGTGGCGGGCGAGGAACTCGAGGATCTGCCATTCCGTGGGCGTCAGGTGCACGCGCGTCCCGCCGCGCGTCACGGCCTTCGCGGCGAGGTCGATCGCGACGTCGGCGAACGCGACGACGGGGTCATCGGATGCAGACACCGCCCGCCGCGACAGCGCGCGCAGCCGCGCGAGCAGCTCGTCGATCTGGAAGGGCTTCGTGACGAAGTCGTCGGCGCCGGCATCCAGCGCCTCGACCTTGTCTGCCGAGCCGGTGCGCCCCGACACCACGATGATCGGCACGCTCGTCCAGCCCCGGAGCGCGTGGATGACAGCCACGCCGTCGAGGCGCGGCATCCCGAGGTCGAGCATCACGATCTCGGGGCGCTCCTTGGCGGCGAGGGCGATGGCGGCCGCGCCGTCGGGGGCGGCGACCACGTCGTAGCCGTGCGCGGCGAGGGTGATGCGCAGCGCACGGACGAGCTGCGGGTCGTCGTCGGCGATGAGGATCTTCATGTCGTCGCCACCCGCAGCGCGATCACCATCGTGAGCCCTCCGCCCGGGGTGTCTTCCGCAGTGAGGGTACCCCCCATGCCCTCGGTGAACCCCTTCGACAGCGCGAGGCCGAGCCCGAGCCCGGTGGAGTTGTCGGTGTCGCCGAGGCGCTGGAACGGCGCGAAGATGTCTTCCTGCCGGTCGGCCGGGATGCCCGGGCCGTGGTCGATGACGCGCAGCTCGGCGATGCCGGCCAGCCGGCTCGTCGTCACGCGGACGAGGGTTCCGGCCGGCGCGTGCCGCTCGGCGTTCGCGAGGACGTTGACCAGCACCCGCTGGAGCAGCACCGGGTCTGCGTCGAGGGGTGGGAGATCGGGATCGAGGGCGAGGTCGACGGCGGCCGGGCCGAGGTCGAGTTCCTCGAGCGCCGCGAGCACGACATCGGTGGCGTCGACGGGCCGGATCGACACCGCGAGCACGCCCGCCTGAACCCGGCTCACGTCGAGGAGATCGGTCACGAGCGTCGACAGCGTCGCGAGCGATTCGTCGGCGGTCGCGATCAGCTCGGCGCGGTCCTCGGGCGAGAGTCCGGGACCCGACGAGCGCAGTCCGCCGATCGCGGCGACGGCGGCCGCCAGGGGGCGGCGGAGGTCGTGGCTGACCGCCGAGAGCAGAGCGCTGCGCACCTGATCGGTCTCGGCGAGGGCGCTCGCCTCGCGCGCCGTCGCGGTGAGATCGGTGCGTTCGAGCGCCGCGTCGAGCTGCGAGACGATGACGTCGAGCAGTCGGCGCTCGGACGCGTCGAGCGGTCCGCCGTGCAGTTCGAGTGTCGCACGGGGGTTCGCGCCCGGACCGATGGCGACGGCGGTGAACTGCTCGTCCCGCACCGGCTCGCCGTCGGTCGCGAGCACGGCGCCGTCGGTGCCCAGCAGGCGAACCCCGGCGAGCCCGAACGCCTCGCGTGTGCGGCTGACGAGCGCGGGCACCGCGCTCTCGCCGCGCAGCACGCTGCCGGCGACGGCGGCGAGCAGCTCGGCCTCGGCGGTGGCGCGCTGCGCGACGCGCGCTCGCCGGGCCGCCTGATCGACGATGTAGCTCACGAGCACCGCGATCACGATGTAGAGGCACAGCGCCCACAGGTGCAGAGGATCCGAGACCGTGACGGTGAACAGCGGCGCCACGAACAGGAAGTCGAGGGTCAGGCCCGACAGCACCGCGGCGAACAGCGCCGGCCAGATGCCGCCGACGAGCGCGACGACCACGACGAGGAGCTGGTAGGCGAGCACGTCGGAGGTGATCGACTCGGGCGTGCGTGAAACGTACAAGAGCCACGTCAGCAGCGGACCCCCGACGAGGGCGAGGGCGAACCCCAGCACCACCCGCTCCCGGCTGAGCGCGCCGCCGGTCACTCGCGGCAGGACGAACCGGCCGCCGGCGGCGGAGTGGGTGACGATGTGCACGTCGATGTCGCCCGACTCGCGGATGACGGTCGCACCGATGCCGGGACCGGCGAGGGCGGCGCTCAGTCGCCCGCGTCGGCTCACCCCGATCACGAGCTGCGTCGCGTTGACGGATCGGGCGAACTCCACGAGCGCGCGAGAGGTGTCGTCGCCGACCACCTGGTGATACGTGCCGCCGAGGGACTCCACGAGCGCGCGCTGAGCGGCGAGGGCGCCGGGCTCGGCGGTGCGCAGCCCGTCCTGGCTCGAAACGTGCACGGCGAGGAGCTCGCCGCCGGCCGACCGCGCCGCGATGCGGGCACCGCGGCGGATGAGCGTCTCACCCTCGGCGCCGCCCGTGACGGCGACGACCACGCGCTCGCGCGCCTGCCACGTGCCGTCGATGCCGTGCTCGGCCCGGTACGACCGCAGCGCGCTGTCTACCTCGTCGGCGAGCCACAGCAGAGCGAGCTCTCGGAGCGCGGTGAGGTTGCCCAGTCGGAAGTAGTTCGACAGCGCGGCGTCGATCCGCTCCGCCGGGTACACGACGCCCGCGGTCAGGCGGTCGCGCAGCGACTGCGGCGCGAGGTCGACCACCTCGATCTCGTCTGCCGCGCGCACGACCGCGTCGGGAACCGTCTCGCGCTGGGGAACCCCGGTGATCTGCTCCACGACGTCGTTCAGAGACTCGATGTGCTGGACGTTCACGGTCGTGACGACGTCGATGCCGGCATCCCGAAGAGCTTCCACGTCCTGCCAGCGCTTGGCGTTTCGCGAGCCGGGCGCGTTCGTGTGGGCGAGCTCGTCCACGAGCGCGACAGCAGGCGACCTCTCGAGCACGGCCTCGAGGTCCATCTCGCTCAGGTCGACACCGCGATGCGAGACGCGGTGCCGGGGCACCACTTCGAGTCCTCCGACGAGTGCGGCGGTCGCAGCGCGCCCGTGGGTCTCCACGAGTGCGACGACGACGTCCTTCCCGCCGGCGAGAAGGTGCCGGCCCTCCTCGAGCATCTCGTAGGTCTTGCCGACACCGGGTGCGGCGCCGAGCAGAACCCGCAGCCTCCCGCGCTTCATCGCCTCATCCTCAGTTCTGCAGCTCGTCGAGCGCGAGGTTGAGCTCGAGCACGTTGACGCGGGGTTCCCCGAGGAAGCCGAGGTCCCGTGACTGGATCCTAGACTCCACGAGCGCGCGGACCTCGCTCTCGGGAAGCCCGCGCGCCTCGGCGACCCGGGCCGCCTGCAGCAGCGCATACTCCGGGCTGATGTGGGGATCGAGCCCCGAAGCGGATGCCGTCACCGCGTCGGCCGGGATCTCCGACTCGTCGACGCCTTCGCGGACCGCGATCGCGGTCTTGCGCTCCTGGATCGCCGCGATCAGGTCGGCGTTCTCCGGACCCTGGTTCGATCCGCTCGACGCGCCGCCGTCGTAATCGGCACCGGCGGCCGACGGACGCGACTGGAAGTACCAGGGGAGCGCCTGGCCGTCGGCATCGGTGAAGGCCTGCCCGATCAGCGCCGACCCGACGGTTTCGCCGCTCGTGCCGGAGAGCAGCGAGCCGTTCGCCTGCCACGGCGTCGTGACCTGGCCGATGACGGTGATGAGCGCGGTGTAGCCGACGCCGAGCACCAGGGTGAAGACCAGCATCAGCCGGACGGAGACGCCGGTCGTGCGCAGAGTGGTGCGGGTGGTGGACATGTGTCTCGACTCCTCGGGAGTTGATCGGTGAAGGTCAGAAGGGTCAGAAGCCCGGGAGCAGGCTCACGACGAGATCGATGAGCTTGATGCCGACGAACGGCGCGATGATGCCGCCGAGGCCGTAGATCGCGAGGTTGCGGCTGAGGATCTGCGACGCGCTCGCCGGACGGTACGCGACGCCCCGCAGCGCCAGCGGGATCAGCACCACGATCACGAGCGCGTTGAAGATGATCGCGCTGGTGACGGCGGAGGCGGGGCTGCTGAGCTGCATCACGTTCAGCGCCGCGAGTCCCGGGTAGATCCCCATGAACATCGCCGGGATGATCGCGAAGTACTTCGCGATGTCGTTGGCGAGCGAGAACGTCGTCAGAGCGCCCCGCGTGATCAGCAGCTGCTTGCCGATGCGAACGATGTCGATGAGCTTGGTCGGGTCGCTGTCGAGGTCGACCATGTTGCCGGCCTCTTTCGCCGCCGACGTGCCCGTGTTCATCGCGACGCCGACATCCGCCTGCGCGAGCGCCGGGGCGTCGTTCGTGCCGTCGCCGGTCATCGCGACGAGGCTGCCGCCCTCCTGCTCGCGCTTGATGAGGGCGAGCTTGTCCTCCGGCGTCGCCTCGGCGAGGTAGTCGTCGACACCCGCCTCTCTGGCGATCGCTGCGGCGGTGAGCGGGTTGTCACCCGTGATCATCACGGTACGGATCCCCATCGCGCGCAGTTCCGTGAAGCGCTCGCGCAGGCCGTCCTTCACGATGTCCTTCAGGTGGATCACGCCGAGGATCGTGCTCGTGCCTGCTGCGTCGCGCGTCGCGACGACCAGCGGGGTGCCGCCGGACTGTGCGATCGCGTCGGTCTCGTCCGCCAGGTGCGCTCGCATCGCGGCGGTGACGGGTGCACCGCCGGTCTCGAGCCACGCGAGCACGGCGGAACCGGCGCCCTTGCGCACCTCGGTCCCGTCGGCCAGATCGACACCGCTCATGCGGGTCTGCGCCGTGAAGGGCACGATCGAGGCGCCCGCCGGCTTCTCGATGCGGATGCCGCGCACGGCGGCGAGCTCGACGACCGAGACGCCCTCGGGGGTGGGGTCTGCCAGCGACGACAGTGCGGCGGCCCGGGCGAGCTCGTCGTCGCCGACGCCCGGCATCCCCACGAAGTCCGCCGCGCGGCGGTTGCCGTAGGTGATCGTCCCCGTCTTGTCGAGGAGGAGGGTCGTCACGTCTCCCGCCGCCTCGACCGCGCGTCCCGACATCGCGAGCACGTTGTGCTGTACGAGGCGGTCCATGCCCGCGATGCCGATCGCCGACAGCAGCGCGCCGATCGTCGTCGGGATGAGGCAGACCAGGAGAGCCACGAGCACGGGGATCGAGACGGGCGACGCCGCATAGGAGGCGATCGGGTTGAGCGTCAGCACGACGATCACGAACACGATCGACAGGCTCGCCAGCAGAATGCTCAGGGCGATCTCGTTGGGCGTCCGCTGGCGGGCGGCGCCTTCGACGAGCGCGATCATGCGGTCGACGAAGGTCTCGCCGGGCTTGGAGGTGATGCGCACCACGATGCGGTCGGACAGCACGCGGGTGCCGCCGGTGACCGCCGAGCGGTCGCCGCCCGACTCGCGGACGACCGGCGCCGATTCGCCCGTGATCGCCGACTCGTCGACGGTCGCGATGCCCTGCACGATGTCGCCGTCGCCCGGGATGAGCTCTCCGGCCGAGACGACGACGACATCGCCCAGCGCCAGGTCGGCCGACGAGACCTCGGTGATCGCGGCGCGCTCGGCTGCGGCATCCGTCATCTCGTCGTAGTCGGCGACGCGGCGGGCCACGGTGCTCGTGCGGGTCTTCCGCAGCGATGCGGCCTGCGCCTTGCCGCGGCCTTCGGCCACCGACTCGGCGAGGTTGGCGAAGAGGACTGTGAGCCAGAGCCACACGACGATCCCCCATGTGAACCCGAACGGCACTGCGGTGCCGCCGGAATCCTGCGGCCCGCCGAGGAAGGGCTCGGCGATCGCGATCGCCGTGGTCAGGGCGGCGCCTATCCAGACCAGGAACATGACGGGGTTCCGCCACTGCGCCCGCGGGTCGAGCTTGCGGAAGGCGCCCGGGAGCGCCGACGCGAGCTGCGACCAGCCGAACGCGCGGGCGGGCTGCTTCGGCGACGGGGTGACCGTGCCGGACACGGGGGTGATGGTCGAGACGGACATGTGTCAGACGAGCCCTTCCGCCAGGGGACCCAGCGTGAGTACGGGGAAGTAGGTGAGTGCGGTGATGACGACCGCGACGACGGCGAGGAGGCCGACGAACTGCGGGCGATGGGTGGGCAGCGTTCCGGTGGTCGACGGGGTCGTGCCCTGCGCGGCGAGCGAGCCGGCGAGAGCCAGCACGAGCACGATCGGGATGAACCGCCCGAGCAGCATGGCGACGCCGAGCGCGGCGTTCAGCCACGGAGTGTTCGCGGTGAGCCCGGCGAACGCCGACCCGTTGTTGTTCGCGGCCGAGGTGAAGGCGTAGAGGACTTCGCCGAGGCCATGGATGCCGGGGTTCCAGATCGACGTCGCCTCCATGTCGGAGCGGATGCCGGGGATCGCGAAGCTCAGCGCCGTTCCGGCCAGCACGAGGGTCGGCGTGACGAGGATGTACAGGCTCGCGAGCTTGATCTGGGTCGGGCCGATCCGCTTGCCGAGGTACTCGGGCGTCCGCCCCACGAGCAGCCCGCCGACGAACACGGCGATCACCGCGAGTACCAGCATCCCGTAGAGTCCCGAGCCCACACCGCCGGGAGCGATCTCGCCGAGCATCATGTTGACCATCGGGATCATGCCGCCGAGCGCCGTGTACGAGTCGTGCATCGAGTTGACCGCGCCGGTGGAGGTGAGGGTGGTCGCGCCCGCGAAGAGCGTCGAGCCGAAGATGCCGAACCGCGCCTCCTTGCCTTCCATCGCGCCGCCGGCGAGCTGCGGGGCGGTTCCCGCTCCGAGCGCCTCGAGGGCGGTCACCGCGGCGATCGAGACGACGGCGATCGAGGCCATCACGGCGAGGATCGCGTAGCCCTGCCGGTTGTCGCCGACCATCCGACCGAACGCCCGGGGCATCGCGACCGGGATCGCGAGCAGCAGCAGGATCTCGAGCACGCTCGACCACGGCGCAGGGTTCTCGAAGGGATGCGCCGAGTTGGCGTTGAAGAATCCGCCGCCGTTCGTGCCGAGCTCCTTGATCGCCTCCTGGCTCGCCACCGGGCCACCGGGGATCACCTGCGTGCCGCCGGTGATCGTGCCGACCTCGGTGAAGCCGGTGAAATTCTGCACGACGCCGGCGAAGAGCAGCGCGACGGCCGCGATGACCGCCATCGGCAGCAGGAGTCGCGTGATGCCGCGGGTGAGATCGACCCAGAAGTTGCCGATCGTCGCAGACCCTCGCCGCGCGAAGCCGCGCACGAGCGCGACGGCGACGGCGATGCCGACCGCAGCCGAGACGAAGTTCTGCACGGCGAGGCCGGCGAGCTGCACCGTGTACCCCAGCGTCAGCTCGGGCGAGTACGACTGCCAGTTCGTGTTCGTGACGAACGAGATCGCCGTGTTGAACGCGAGGCCCTCGGGGACGGCCGGGAGGCCGAGCGAGTACGGCAGGACCGCCTGGAAGCGCTGCAGCGCGTAGACGAAGACCACGCCGACCGCGGAGAACACCAGCACCCCCCGGGCATAGGCCTGCCAGGTCTGCTCGGAGCGGGCGTCGACGCCGACCAGCCGGTAGAGCGCGCGCTCGGCTCTCGCGTCCTTGTCGGTCGTGTAGATGCGGGCGATCCAGTCCCCGAGCGGGCGGTAGATCGCCGCGAGCACGAGGACCACGGTCGCGGCCTGGAGGATGCCGAAGCCGATCGTGGCGGCACCCATCAGAACCCCTCCGGCTTCACGAGGGCGACCACGAGGTACACGACGGCCGCGACGGCGAGGGCGGCGGCGAGGATCTCGAAGACGATCATCGCTGCTCCCGTCCGCGCATCGCGTCGCGCTGGGCCGAGCCCCGGGCAGGGAGGTCGAGCCTCTCGACCCCCTTCGCGACGAGGCCGACGAGCGCGAACAGCGCGATCACGGCGACGAGGTAGAGCACATCGAGCACGGCAACTCCAGAGGCTCCGCGAGGGAGCGATCGAGACGATCCGCGCACCTGCTGTGCGCGGAGTGCCGGTGGGCACGTACCGATGCAACTCCACCGTGGGCACGGCGGCCGTCGTCCTCACGGAATCCATACGGGTGGACGCCGGAACCTCACGCGAGTCGGGCGTCAGGGCGTGTGTCAGGCAGCCCTCAGGCGCGCGCCATGGCGTCTTCGAACGCGACCCACGCGAGCATCGCGCACTTCACCCGGGCGGTGAACTTCGACACCCCCGACAGGGCGGCGGCGTCGCCGTAGACCTCTTCGTCGAGGGGCAGCGTGCCGCGCGAGCGCAGCGCTTCGCGGAATCCGTCGATGAGGGCGGATGCCGAGGCCTGCGGCATCCCGTCGTCTCCGGCGTCCTCGGCCACGAGCGAGGCCAGCATCGACGCCGACGCCTGCGAGATCGAGCAGCCGGCGCCGTCCCACGTGACATCGCGCACGGCGCCGTCGGCGGTCAGCCGCACGCGGAGGGTGATCTCGTCTCCGCAGATCGGGTTGCGCTGGTGCGAGGTGGCGTTGCGCCCGTCCTCGTCGGCGAGCCCCTTGCCCTGCGGGCGCTTGGAGTGGTCGAGGATGAGCTCCTGGTAGAGCGACTCGAGCCCGCTCACGAGGTCACCCCGAAGAAGGAGCGGATGCCCGAGACCGCGTCGAGGAAGACGTCGACCTCGTCGGCGGTGTTGTAGAGCGCGGCCGACGCGCGCACCGATGCCGTTATCCCGAAGCGGCGGTGCAGCGGCTGCGCGCAGTGGTGCCCGACGCGCACCGCGACCCCGCGCGAGTCGAGGAACTGTCCGGCGTCGTGCGCGTGGACCCCCTCGACGTCGAAGGCCCACAGTCCCACGCGCTCGGCGCCGGGTGCATCGCCGAGGAGCCGGATGCCCGGAATCGACCGGAGCCCGTCCCCCATCTGGCGCTCGAGTGCGCGCTCGTGGGCGTGCACGGCATCCATCCCCACGCCCTCGAGGTAGCGCACCGCGGCCGCGAGCCCGACGGCCTGCGAGACCGGCTGCGTGCCCGCCTCGAACCGCTGCGGCGGCGGCAGGTACTGCGCCTCGTCGAGGGTGACGGTCGTGATCATCGATCCGCCGGTGAGGAAGGGCGGCAGCGCCTCGAGCACCTCGGAGCGGCCGAAGAGTCCGCCGATCGCGTACGGGCCGAGCATCTTGTGCCCCGAGAAGACGGCGAGGTCGACCCCAAGAGCTGGGAGGTCCAGCGGGAGGTGAGGCGCCGACTGGCACGCGTCGAGCACCGTGATCGCGCCGACCGATCGGGCTAAGGCCACGAGGTCGGCGACCGGGTTCACGATTCCGAGCACGTTCGAGACGTGCGGGAAGGCGACCACGCGCGTGCGGCTTCCGATGACGGATGCCGCGGCATTCATGTCGAGGGAGCCGTCGTCCTGCACCGAGATGTGGCGCAGCACGGCGCCGGTGCGCGCGGCGAGCTCCTGCCACGGGATGAGGTTCGCGTGGTGCTCGCTCTCGGTGACGACGATCTCGTCGCCCGGGCGCAGGGCGAAAGGTGCGCTCGCCGGAGCGCCGCGGCCGATCGAGGCGTTGCCGAGGGCGTAGGCGACGAGGTTGATGCCCGCGGTAGCGCCGCTCGTCCACACCAGCTGTTCGGGCGCCGCGCCGACGAAGCCGGCGACCGTCGCCCGCGCGTCTTCGAAGAGCTCGGTCGCCTCGGCGGCGAGTGTGTGGGCGCCACGATGCACCGCCGCGTTGGACCGCGTGAGGAACGACACCTCGGCGTCGATGACGGCCTGCGGCTTCTGGCTCGTCGCCGCAGAATCGAGGTACACGAGCGGTGCGCCGTTCACCTCCTGGTGAAGCAGCGGGAAGTCCGCGCGGATGGCCGCGAGGTCGAGGACGGGGGCGGGGGAACTCACCCTTCCAGGCTACGCGCGATGCCGGGCGCCCGGGTGGGGTGGTCTATGCCGCGAGACTTCACAGATGTCGCCTTCTGAGTCGCTGGAGCGGGCATTG
Organism: Microbacterium sp. 2FI; assembly: GCF_005502885.1. Classification (GTDB taxonomy): domain Bacteria; phylum Actinomycetota; class Actinomycetes; order Actinomycetales; family Microbacteriaceae; genus Microbacterium. Next base: position 1,631 of record NZ_SCMR01000022.1, on the reverse strand, counting down.
GTGAAGTCTCGCGGGTGGAGGGCCGGGGAGACGGGATGCTGGCGCCCCGGGGTCAACCGCCGCCGCCTCCCCGGCGGCGAGACGACGCAGAGTGCTGCGTGACGGCGCTTTGATCGCCATCTGCGTCGTCTCGGCGACGGGATACCAGTTGTACGGTCAGCGAGACGACGCAGGTGGCTGGCTGTCCGCGCCCACGCGACGATCTGCGTCGTCTCGGCGGCGAGACGGTGAGGTCGGGAAGTGGATGCCGCCGGGCTTAGGCGCCTGCGCGGGCGCCCAGGAACTCGCGCGCCGCGACGACGAGGTTCGCGACGCCGTTGTCGAGCGTCGGCTGGAGCACCGGCGCGAAGAACGGCGAGTGGTTGGTCGGGATGTCGCGCTCGACGGTGCCGGCGGCGACGGCATCCGCATACTTCTGCGGGTCGACACCGCCCCAGAACCAGAACACCAGCGGTGCGCCCGCGTCGCGCGCGAACCACGAGACGTCCTCGCTGCCGGTGAACATGCCCGGGTCGATGACGGTGCCCTCGCCGAAGGCGCGGTCGAACGCGGCGGTCAGCCGCCCCGTGGCATCGGCATCGTTGATGGTCGGCGGCAGCGAGTGGTCGATCGCGATGACCGGCGGTTCTTCGGCGCCGGACGCCTGCGCCTCGGCGCGCACGACCCGCTCGACCTTCTCGAGAATGCGCGCGCGGGCCTCGTCATCGGGGTAGCGCAGGCTCAGCTCGAGCTTCGCCTCGGCCGGGATGATGTTGTTCTTGAGCCCGGCGTGGATCGAGCCGACGGTGACCACGGCGACGTCGCGCGGGTCGACCTCGCGCGAGACGATCGTCTGCAGGCGCATCACGGTGGCGGCGGCCATGACGACGGGGTCGATCGTCGAGTGCGGGCGCGAGCCGTGCCCGCCGCGGCCCAGCAGGGTCACGGTGAGTCCATCGGATGCCGCCATCTGGGTCCCGCTGCGCACGCCGATCGTGCCGGCCGGGAGCGGGGTGACGTGCTGGCCGAGCACGATGTCGGGCCGGGGGAACCGGTCGAGCACGCCGTCCGCGATCATGGCCTGCGAGCCCGCGCCGTACTCTTCGGCCGGCTGGAAGACGGCGACGATCGTTCCCGACCACTCGTCCTTCGTGGCGAGGAGGCGCTCGAGCGCGCCGAGCAGCGATGTGATGTGCATGTCGTGGCCGCACGCGTGCATGACCGGGACGTCGAGCCCCGACGGATCGGTGCCGCGCGCGGTGCTGGCGTAGTCGAGCCCGGTCTGCTCGGGGACGGGAAGGGCGTCCATGTCGGCCCGCAGCCACACGACCGGGCCTTCGCCGGACTCCCCTGAGCTTGACCAAGGGTTTCGGATCACCCCGGCGACGCCGGTCTTGCCGATGCCCTCTTCGAACTCGATGCCGAGGGCTGCCAGGTGCTTGGTGACGACCCCCGCGGTGCGCGTCTCCTGGAACGACAGCTCGGGGTGTCGGTGCAGGTCGATGTACAGGGCGTCGAGGTCGAGGGTCATGCCGTCGAGCCTAAACTCTCACCCGTTTACGGACGGAACACGCCGCGTGCCGGGTGCGCTCCCGCGGCGTGTCCCGTCCGTAAACGGGTGAGAGTTTAGGCTCGACGGCATGACCCTCGAC
>NZ_SCMR01000021.1 GCF_005502885.1 Microbacterium sp. 2FI | reverse complement strand
GGTTCTTCGGCAGCATCACGATCGACAGATTCGCATCCCCGCCATCACCGGCGTCGCCACCATCGCCACCATCGCCACCCGAACCCGAACAGCCCGTCGCGACCAGCGCGACAGCGGTCAGAACAGCGGCGATCGCATAGTGCCGCCCACGAATTCTCTTCATTGATGTGCCTCTCCATCGAGTACTGTGAGAATCTGAATCGATTCATCTTCGTTCACAGCGTACGAGCGACACAGTGAGGTGTCAATGAAAACTTTCATGAGAAGGTATTCACTCGCGGCCCGGAGGCCGGGAAAACGCCCTCCCCCGCGGAACGGCTCGGAGCTACTCCACGCTGAGCGAGACCTGTGCGCCGCTGACGAGAATCACCGGCGTGAGACGCTCGAGATGATCGGTCATCATCCCGACCATGTCGATGCCGCCTCGGGTCAGAACCCACTGGATCTGCAGCCCATCCGACAGAGCGATCAAGCTGCGCGAAATCGCCTCGTAGTCGATGTCGCTGCGCAGAAGACCGCGTGCGACCGCTGCGCGGAATCGGACGGTGAGGTCGTCCACCACGACGGCATAGCGTTCCGCGAAGAGCTCGTGCGCCGGTCCGTGAGGATCGGCCGCAAGCCCGACCACCTGAACGAAGATCTCGATGAGTTCGGGTTGCTGCGCGCGAATGGCGGTCTGATGAAGCATCAGCCGGAGCGTCCCGAGGCCGTCGACGTCAGCGGGCTCCTCGCTCGCCGTTCCCCGCGCACGAACGAAGCGACGCTCGGCGATCGCCAGGAGCAGGTGCTCCTTCGACGGGAAATGGTGCTTGAGTCCCGGGCCTGTGACGTCGACGTCGCGAGCGATGTCGGCGAGGGATGTCTGCGCGTAGCCGCCGTCCGCGAACCGGCGCGTCGCAGCATCCAGGATCCGCTCGCGGCGATCTCGCCCGGACGAATACGAACCGCGCGCACCCGAAGTCACCGGTTCACGATACCCGGAGCGGACGGGGAGGCATGATGGCGCGGCGGATCTCACCCGGCTATATGGCGGTCGTCACGGGCATGGCATCGTACGTGGATGCCGCGGCGATCACCGGCTTCGCCGTCGCACTGACGATGCTCCAGCCGATCCTGGGGCTGGCGCCGATCGACATCGGGATCGCGTCAGGCACGCTGACGCTCGGAATCGCCGCCGGAGCACTCATCGGCGGGCGCCTCGGCGACCGCTGGGGGCGGCGTCCGGTGTTCGTCGCCACCATGGTCGGGTGTGTCGCCGCCAGCACGGTGATGCTCTTGATCCCACCGTTCCCCGTCCTGCTCTGCGCAGCCGCGCTCCTCGGCATCGCCACCGGCGCCGACCTGCCTGTCGCGCTCACGACCGCTTCCGAGATGGCGCCCGAGCGCATCCGCGCTCGCCTGATCCTGGTGTCGAACCTTCTGTGGGTCGCCGGCATCGTCGCGAACCTCCTCATCAGCAGCGCTGTCGGAGATCTCGGGGTCACCGGAATCCGCATCATCTTCGGCCACATCGGCCTGATGAGCCTGCTGGTCCTCATCGCACGCCTGACGATCCCCGAATCATGGCGGTGGCTGGCGGCGAGCCGTACCACCGCCTCGTCCACGGCCGCACGTCCCGGTGTGAGATCGATCACGCGCGCGCCCTACGCGCGGCACTTCTGGGCGATCGCGGGCTTCTACACCCTGACGAATCTGGTCGCGAACACGAACGGCCAACTCGGCATCTACGTGATGGTGAACTTCGCAGGCGCCACCGTCCCGGAAGCCGCCCGTGTCGTGCTCCTCGGTGTTCCCATCGTGGTCGTCGGGCTGGTGATCTTCATGCGGTTCGCCGATGGGCCTGCACGATTCCGCTTGTTCACCGCAGGCGCCGTGGTCGGTGTGATCGCCCCGCTCGTCCTGGCCGTGTTCGGGGTGACTCTCACCACCTACACGATCGCGACGGTGTGCGCAGCGGTCGGCATCGCCTTCGCGTTCGAGGGCATGATGAAGATCTGGACACAGGAGTCATTTCCGCCTCTCCTTCGATCGACGGCTCAGGGCAGCGTGATCGCCCTCGCCCGCGCGACGGCGGCCGCCTTCGCGATCTGGACTCCGGTGTTCCTCGAGTACAACATCACGGCGTTCTACCTCTTCTTGGCCTGCCTGCAGTTCGCGGGCGTCGCGATCGCCTGGCTCGCCTTCCATCGGCATCCGTTCGGAAGTTCCTTCGCGCTCGAGGCGACGGACGCACCGGTCCGTGATGGCGCCGACTGAGGCTGACATGTCGGCGCCCGGGCCTACACTGACGCCGTGCCCACCCTCGACGACGTGCGCCGCATCGCGAGCACCCTGCCCGGCAGCGAGGAACGGGCGATGACGGGCGGCACCGCGTGGTTCGTGCGCAGCAAGCTCTACGCGTGGGAGTGCCATCCGTGGCCCAGCATCCCCGCCGACATCCGCGCGATCATCGCCGCCGAGCTCGTCGTCGGGGTGAAGGTCGCCGACCGCCTCGACGCGCTCGCCCTCGTCGAGATGGCGCCCGACGTGTTCCTGCGCACCACGACGACCTGGAGCGAGCCGAAGGTCGCGTTCCGCATGGCCGGCATCGACGCGGATCACCTCGGCGAGCTCGTCACCGAAGCATGGCGGGTGCAGGCGCCGAGGTATCTGCGACGGGAGTTCGACGAGAGCGGCGCGTGAGGCGTCGCTCAGGTCACTCGCGCTCCACGGGCAGCCACAGTTCGCAGGATGCCGTGCTGAAGTCCGCCGCCCGGTCGAGCACCGCGACGATCGAGGGTCCGGGCCGGAGCCGCCACGGGTTCGACGGGAACCAGTCGGTCGCGGTCGCGGCCCACGTGGTCTGCAGCACCGCCGGGTAGGGTCCGTCGGCGCGGAACACAGCCCATGTGCCGGCGGGGACCTCGATCGCGTCGAGGTCGTCGGGCACCGGCGAATCCGCGGTGACGGCGACGCCGTGCAGATAGGTCAGTTCGCTCCCTTCGCGGTAGTCGGGGTCGACGTCGGCGCTCACCTGAAGCAGCCCTGTCGGCTCGGTGTCGCTCAGCTCTTTGAGTCGCCCGTGCTCCGTTGCGGGGATGGACGCGATGTGCGCCTTGATGTGCGGATTGGCGCCCTCGTGGATGAGCGGAACGCGGGCGGCGTGGCCGACGAGACGGAATGCGGGTCGATCGGCGATGCGGGTGTCCATGGGGGTGTTCCCTTCTACGGTCAGGCGGAACCTGAGCTGCGGTTGCGTGTGAAGGGGGCCGCCGTCTCGCCGCACGTCGCTGGGCCCGACGCCGTGCACCGATCGGAACGCCCGGCCGAAAGCCTCGGTCGAGCCGTAGCCGTAGCGCACCGCGATGCCCAGAAGATCGTCGGCGCCCAGGACGTCGGCAGCCGCGACCGACATGCGACGCCTGCGGATGTACTCCGAGAGCGGCATGCCGGCGAGCGACGAGAACATGCGACGCAGGTGGTACTCGGTCGTGCCGAGATCCACCGCCAGCCCGCCGACATCGATGTCGTCGTCGAGATGCGTCTCGACGACTTCGATCAGCCGATTGAGTCCTGCGATCACGCGGTCCCTCCTTCGACCTCAAGCCTGGTCGTCGACCTCGACCCGCACCCTACTATCGCGGTCCTAAACGATCGCGCCGGCGAGGCATCTCAGAACGCGCCGCCGTCTGTCGCCGGCGCGAGCAGCACGCGGATCTGCTGCGCGATCTCGTCGATGATCTGATCGACGCCGGCCTCGACGTTCAGGCTCGACGCCATGCTGACGTACATCGCTGCGGAGATGATCCGCGCCGTGGTCGCCGCACGGACATCCTCAAGGCCCGCGGTGCGCTGGAGTGTCGTCGCGACGGCTTCTTCGGTCCGCGCGACGATCTCGAGCGCCTCCCGGCGGGCGGGCTCGGTCGGGTCGCCGAACAGCATCTCGCGCAGGTAGGTGCGCCCGTTGTCGATCTGGGCGCGGTTGCACGCGACGATCGGACTGGTGATCGCAAGAACCGCCTCGACGGCACCGGCCTCGAGTGCGGCATCCTCCCGCCCCTGGTCGAGCGCCTTCGCGTAGGCGTCGTTCTGCACGAGAAGCAGGAGTTCGCCTTTGGTCTTCGCGTAAAGGAACAGCGTGCCTGCACCGATGTCGGCCTTCTCGGCGATCTGCTGAGTCGTGACCTCGTCGACGCCGTGCTGAGCGAACAGTTCGCGGGCGGCATCCATGATGCGGTCGAGCTTCTCCTGCTTGTTGCGCTCGCGCCGCCCGACCGGAGAGGAGGCGGTGGTCATGGTGTCCTCCAAACGGATCGATGACGACGTTGCGCCGGGCCTATTCTCCCCTCTCCTCTGAGAGGAACGCCGCGGTAACGGGGGCGAACTTCTCCCAGTGCTGGAAGATGCCGCCATGGCCGGAGCCAGGGTAGATGATCAGGTCGCTGCCGGCGATCCGCGCATGGAGGTCGTGCGAGAGCACCGACGGAACCATCCGGTCGTTGTCGCCGTTGGCGATGAGTGTCGGCTGGGTGATCGTCGACAAGTCCGACGGCGCCGAGCGACCGAAGCGCTGGATGGCCTTCAATTGCGTGCGGAACGCTCTCGTGCTGATGGGCTGGTCACGGTCTGTCGTGCGCTCCTTGAGTCGCTCGACGAAGGCCTTGCCGGCCCTCTTCCCCTCCGCGTCGCGGTTGAAGAACAGGAACTCCTTCGGATCCGCCCGGGCGACCACGGATCGGAAGATATCCCAGTAAGTCACACCGACGACCTTGTCCATGTCCTTGCCGCCGCGCGGGCCGGTGCCGGTGAGGACGAGCTTTCGCACCAGATCGGGGTGCTTCACGACCAGGTCCTGCGCGATCATGCCGCCCATCGAGAACGAGAAGACGTCGATCCGATCGAACCCCAGCGCGGTGATGAAGGCGTATGCGTCATCGGCGGCCTCCTCGATGGTGCCCGGGACGACGCCCGAGGACGCGCCGACGCCCGCGTTGTCGAAGGCGATGACGTGGCGGGTCTTCGCGATGGGGTCGACGATGCGGGGATCCCAGTTGTCGAGGGTCGCGGCCAGGTGCACGAAGAAGACGACGGGGATGCCGCCCTTCGGGCCGAGTTCGCGATACGCGAAGGTGGTTCCGCCCGCGGTGACGATCTTCGTCGGCGCTTCCGCGTAGGAGGTGACGACGGGTTCATTGTTCGTTGCGTTCATCGTGAATGCCCTGCTTCTTCGGTGTCGGCGGCGTGATGGGCGTGGCTGGTCAGTGGGGCGATCGAGATGACCGCCTTTCCGCGGATGTGACGCGAAGAGAGGCCAGCGATCACCTGCGGGGTGTCGTCGAACGCGAGGACTTCTCCGACGGCGGCCCGCAGCACTCCCGCATCGACGAGCGCGGCGATCTGCCGGAGCTGGCCTCCGCTCGCGCGCATGAAGAGGAACTCGTACGAGACGCCGAGCTTGCGAGCCTTCCTGCGGATGCTGCCGCTCAAGCCGGCGATCGCGAGCCGCAGCAGGGGGTTGAGGCCCGCGCTGCGCGCGAAGGCAGGATCCGGGGGCCCCGCGATGCCGATCGCCCTGCCACCGGGTTTCAGCACCCGGAGGGACTTCGCGAGGTGGTCGCCGCCGATACCGTCGAGGACCAGGTCGTAGCCGTGAAGGATGTCCGCGAAGTCCTGCGAGCGGTAGTCGATCACCTCGTCGGCTCCGAGCTCCCGGACGAAGTCCGCGTTCGCCGCAGACGCCGTGGTGGCCACGTACGTGCCCAGATGCTTAGCGAGCTGGATCGCGATCGTTCCGACTCCCCCGCTGCCACCGTGGATGAGCACGCGCTGCCCGGGCTGCACGTTGCCGCGCTCGACGAGTGCCTGCCACGCGGTCAGCGCGACCAGCGGCAGGGATGCCGCGTCGACCGCACCGATCGATTTCGGAGCGAGCGCCACATCGGCCTCGTCGATCGCAATGGTCTCGGCGAAGGTGCCGATCCGCCCGTCGCGAGGCCGCGCGAACACCGAGTCGCCCGGCGCGAACGCTTCGACCTTCGAGCCGACACGGATGACGGTTCCGGCGACGTCGTGACCGAGCACCAGCGGGAATCGATACGGAAGGATCCGCTTGAACTCGCCGGTGCGGATCTTCTCATCGAGATGGTTCACGCCGGCCGCGACGGCCTGCACCAGCACGTCGTTCTCACCGACGGCGGGCTCAGGCATGTTCACGTCGCGCAGTGCGCCCTGGTAACTGTCGATGACGAACGCTCGCATGCGTCTTGCTCCTCAGCTTCGGTCGGCCGGATTCGGTCGGCTTTACTGAGTGTACTCATTTTTGAGCCGCCTCACAAATGAGGCTTGCTGTGCACGCTAGTCCGACTGGGAGCGGATGCGGGGAACCTTGTCGCACAGTTCCCGTTCGAAGGCAGCAACCGACCCGTCGAGGCGGTCCAGCTCGTCCGCTCGCAGCACCGGCTGCAGCCCGGCTTCGGTGCGCGCGAACACCACCGGCGAGCCCGAGAGCCGCACCGCCTCGGCGGTTTCGGCATCCATCTCGTTCAGATGGACGAGATCGAAGGGGATGCCGAGGCGAGCGACCATGGCATCCCACTCGGGCTTGCGACGCCAGGAGTGGGTCACATCGCACAGTCCGCAGCGAGTCGTGCCGAGCATGTGGCCGACGAGGTATCGCAGCTCGCCGATCGGGCCGCCGTCAGCGTGGTAGACGCCGATGAACCCGGTCGGTGCGCTGTCGGTCATTCTGTGAGTCTCGCACTGGCGCACGTTCCACACACCGCGCGCTCCTGCTCAGCCGATCCTCAGCGAGGCCAGATGCGGACCGCTGCGGACTTCGGGCCGGCTCCTTGCATGATCGGCACGGCGGAACTGCCCGGGTACTTCGCTTCGTACGCGGCGTCGATCGCTGCCTCATCGTCGGTGCCGGCCTCCTCGAAGGTGACGTCGATGTTCGTTCCGGACACCCGCACACGGCCAGCCTTCTGTGCGATGGCCGCTGTAAACCAGCGGGAGGCCCGTCCGTTCGCTGCGCGCACGTACACCTTGCCGTCGACGACGAGCGCCCACGTCTGGGTGAGTGTTCCGTAAGTGGTTCCGTCTTCACGGTATGGGGCGACGAGCAGGTCGTCGTTGCGCTCGATCGATGCGAGCTGGTCGGTGGACCATTCGGCCACGGCGTTCTCCTTCTTCGGCGGGGTGATCGCTCAGAGGTCGATCGAGGCCATGTTGGCGTCGTCGTGGCGTGCGCCTGCCGCCGGGGCGAGCGATCCCAACCGCTCGATCTGCTGTGCCGTCAGTTCGATGGCGTCCGCGGCGGTGTTCTCTTCGACGCGCGCGACCCGGCGGGTGCCGGGAATGGGGGCGATGTCGTCGCCGCGGGTGAGGATCCACGCGAGGGCGGTCTGCGCGGGGCTGGCGCCGATCTCGGCGCCGATGGCCCGGACTTCGTCCACGAGCGCGAGATTGCGACGGAAGTTCTCACCCGTGAACCGGGGATTCGTCTTGCGCCAGTCGTCGTCGGGGAAGTCGTCGACGGTGCGAATCCGACCGGTGAGGAGTCCATGCCCGAGGGGAGAGTACGGCACGAAGCCGATGCCGAGCTCCCTCAGAAGCGGCAGGATCTCGGCCTCGACGTCGCGGGTCCACAACGAGTACTCGGTCTGCAGCGCGGTGACGGGCTGAACGGCGTGCGCTCGGCGGATGGTCTCGGGCGATGCCTCCGACAGCCCGAAGTGCAGCACCTTTCCCTCGGCGATCAACTCGGCGACTGCTCCCGCGGTCTCTTCGATGGGAGTGTTCCGGTCGACGCGGTGCTGATAGTAGAGGTCGATGTGATCCGTTCCCAACCGCCGGAGCGACCCTTCCACGGCGATCCTGATGTTGTCCGGACTGCTGTCGACGTTCCGCCCACCGCTGGAGTGGTCGATGAGCCCGAACTTCGTCGCGATCACGGCGTCGCCGCGGCGACCGCGGATGGCCTTGCCGACGACCTCCTCACTGTGGAAGGGGCCGTAGACCTCGGCGGTGTCGATGTGGGTGACGCCGAGGTCGAGGGCGCGCTGGATGGTGCGGATCGATTCGCTGTCGTCGAGGGCGCCTTCGGTCGTGTAGGTGCCGGCCATCGTCATCGCTCCGAGGCCGATGCGGGAGACGTCGAGACCCCCGAGGGAAATGTGCTTCATCTGATGTCCTTACTTTCCGGTGCCATCCAGTCAACCCACTCGCCCACGACTTAGCGCGGCCCTACCGATGGGTGCCCCGCCAGGACCCCCCTGAGGCCGGATTGTCGGCGTAGTTTCGAAGCATGGACAACCGCGACGCGATCAGCGAGTTCCTCGCCACGCGGCGAGCCAAGCTCACCCCGACCCAGGCCGGGCTGCCTGACTTCGGCGGTCGCCGACGCGTCCCGGGACTCCGCCGTGAAGAGGTCGCGCTCTTGGCGGGGATGAGCGCCGAGTACTACAAGCGCCTCGAGCGCGGCAACGCGATGGGGGTATCGGATGCCGTCATCGACGGCGTCAGCCGCGCCCTGCAGCTCGACGAAGCCGAGCACACCCATCTCTACGACCTCGTCCGCACCGCCAACGCCGGTGCGCACCCGCAGCGCCGCCGCCCGTCGCCCCGCAAGGCGCAGCTGACGCCCGGCATGCAGCAGACCGTCGACGCGATGTCGACCGTTCCCGTCTTCGTGCAGAACGGCCGCCTCGACTTCGTCGCAGCGAACCAGCTCGGGCGGGCGCTCTTCTCCGTGATGCTCGACGATGCCCATCCCCCGGTGAACGCGGCCCGCTTCGTCTTCCTCGACTCCCGCGCGCAGGACTTCTACCGGGACTGGGAAGGCAACACCCGCCAGATCGTCGCGATCCTCCGCGCCGAGTCAGGGCGCTCACCCTACGACCGCCACCTCAGCGACCTCGTCGGCGAGCTCTCGACGCGCAGTGACCTCTTCCGCAAGCTCTGGGGCGCCCACGACGTCCGCGAGCACCGAACCGGCCTCAAGAGCATCCAGCACCCCATCGTGGGCGACCTCGACCTCACCTACCAAGCAATGGACCTCGCCACCGACCGCGGCCTGCAGATGCTCGTGTTCTCCGCCGAGCCCGGATCGCCGTCGCACCAGCGCCTGCAGCTCCTGGCGAACTGGGCCGAGACCGAAAGCCACGACCGGCGCCCGGCCGACGCCGAGCCCCGCTGAGGCGGCTTGTCGGCGGTGAGCGAGGCCGGCACACACGAAGTGCCCGGGGACAGACTCCCCGGGCACTTCGTGTGTGCGTCCTCAGTCGTTGTCGGCGTCCGCAGTGACCACGGCGAAGTCGGCGTCCAGCGCGATGTCGACGGTCTTTCCGTCGGCCGTGAGCACGGTGACGTCGTACGGGGATGCGGTGTCGTCATCGATCTCGATGCCGATCACGGTGCCGTCGGTATGACCCAGGGCCGCCTCAAGCAGGGCGTCGACCGTCGCCGTGTCGAGCGAGCCCTCGGGAACCTGCTCGTTCTGGTCGGGGCCTTCGGTGCCGACCACCGCGGCGCCGCCATCGGAGTCGACCCGGACGTCGGTCTCGTCACCCGCCGCGGTCACGAACTGCACGTCCCACGCCCCTGCGCTTTCGGCTTCGATCCCGACCGGCTCGCCTTCCGCTTCTGCTGAGGCGGCCTCGATGATCTCGAGCAGCTCGCTCGCGGATGCCGCGCCGGTGAGGGAGGCCGCACCCGAGGCGCCGCCGTCGCTCGCATCGCTGTCGTCGCTGCGCGTCGTCTCGGAGGACGTGGCACCGTCATCGCCGTCGTCGTCGAACTCGTCGGCGATCGCGGCGCCCACAGCGACGCCGCCGCCGAGGAGCGCGACACCGGCGAGAACGGCACCGCCGCTGATGAGGAGGGTGCGCCGGCGCGAGCGCTTCGGGGTCGTCTCGGCCGCAGTCGGGGTGGGGTTCGGAGTCGGGGTCGAATCGGTGTGATCAGTCATCTCGGTCATGACTCCATCGTTCTCATCGCCGCTGAAGCAGGGCTGAAGCGAACTGAAGAAGGCTTCAGGAAGCGACCGGAAGCGTGACCGTGAACCGGGCGCCACCCCACCGCGAGTCGTCGACGGCCACTCGCCCGCCGACGGCATCCGCGATCGCACGGACGATGGGCAGCCCGAGTCCGCTGCCGCCGGCATCCCGCGAACGCGCCTCGTCCAAGCGCACGAACCTCTCGAAGATGCGCTCGCGCTCGTCGGGCGGGACCCCGTCGCCGTCGTCCTCGACCGTGAGAACGGCGAAGCCGTCGCGGGCGGCGACGCCGATCGCGACGCGCCCGGCCGCGTGGCGCGCGGCATTGTCGGCGAGGTTCCGCGCCAGCTGACCCAGCAGACGCCCGTCGCCGCTCACCTGCGCGGGGCCGACGCCGGAACCGTCGACGACGATGCCGGATGCGCGCAGGCGCGACACCTCGACGAGGGCGATGTCGTCGAGGTCGACGGCCTCGTGCGCGACCGCGGCGCCCTCATCGAGCCGGGCGAGCAGCAGCAGCGCATCGACGAGACCCTGCAGCCGCAGCCCTTCCTCGTGGACGATCCCCGCCAGCTCTTCGACCGAGGTCACCTCGGGATGGGCCTGGGAGAGCTCGGCATGCTGCCGGATCGTCGCCAGCGGCGAGCGCAGTTCGTGGGACGCATCCGAGACGAACCGCCGCTGGGCCTGTGCCGACGCATCGAGCCTCTCCAGCATCCCGTTCATCGTCATCGCGAGGGCCGCGAGCTCATCACCCGAGGACGGAACCGGGACGCGCCGATCGAGACGGTCGGCGGTGATGCTCTCGACTTCGGTGCGGATGCGGGTCACCGGCGCCAACGCGCGACCCACGACCAGCCATGTCGTCGTCCCGACGAGGAGGACCAAGAGGGGAACGGCCACCAGCAGCAGCCCCACGACCGTCGCCACGGCTTCGGCGTCGTCCTCCACCGAGATGCCGACGAGAACCGAACTCCCGTCGTCGAGCTCCTCACTCACCACAAGGACCGGTTCACCGTCGACCACGCTCGACACGGCCGGGTCATCATGCGGCAGCGCGGTGGAGGGAGCGTCTTCGGATGCCGCGACGACGTCACCGTCGGCATCCACCAACTGGGCGACCTCATCCTCGAGCGCTCGGATGGCGCCCGGCCCTTCCGCTTCGACCCGGCTCGCGAGCTCCTCGGCCCGCACCTCCCCCGCGCGAGCGGACGCATCCTCCAGGCTCGAGCTGAGGGCCGCGACGAAGATGAACCCGCCGACGACCAGCGCGACGGCGACGACGGCCGTCGCGCCCAGGGTCGCCCGGGCACGCACCGACCGCCACAGCCGCCGTCTAGCCGCCATCAGCTGCCAACCGGTACCCGGCGCCGCGCACCGTCTCGATCGCCGTTCGGCCGAACGGTCGGTCGAGCTTCCGGCGCAGATGGCCGACGTACACCTCGACGATGTTCGGGTCGCCCTCGAAGTCGTCGTCCCACACCCCGGCGATCACATCGCGCTTGGGCAGCACCTGCCCGCGATGGCGAAGCAGGTGCTCGAGCACGGCGAACTCGCGCGCGGTCAGCGAGACCTCCGTCTCGTCGCGCCAGACGCGGCGGGTCGCAGGGTCGAGGCGCAGGTCGCCGGCCTCGAGGATCACGGGCCGTTCGATCGCGCCGCGCCGGATGAGGGCGCGCAGCCGGGCGACCAGGATCGCGAACGAGAACGGCTTCGTCACGTAGTCGTCCGCTCCGGTGTCGAGCGCCTCGACCTGATCCCACTCGCCGTCCTTCGCGGTGAGCATCAGCACGGGAGTCCAGTTGCCCTCGGCCCGAAGCGCCTCGCAGACCTTCCAGCCACTGAGCCCCGGCATCATCAGATCGAGGACGATGGCGTCGTAGCGAGCCTCACGCGCGCGCCACAGTCCGTCGACGCCGTTGTGGGCGACGTCGACGGCGAAACCCTCCGCCTCGAGGCCACGACGCACTCCATCTGCGAGACGCACCTCGTCGTCGACAACCAGAATCCGCATCACCCCAGTGTGACGGCACCGGGCTGAAGCGGTGCTGAAGCGTCACGGCGCGCAGCCGCGCCGTGGTCGGAGGCAACCGCCGACAGCGCGTCGGCGACGATCTGCACAGCGGGGCTCGCCGATGCGGTCCTCACGACCGCGACCATATGGCGCTGGGCGAGAGTGTCTGCGAGCGGCACCCACACGCACCCGTCGGGCGGGTTTCCGTCTCGGGGCACGATGGAGACGCCCAGCCCCGCGGCGACCAGTCCCGCGACGGTGCGAAGGTCCTCCCCCTCGAAGGCGAGGGTCGGCTCGAGCCCGCACGCCGCGAAGAGCGCGTCGACGGAGCGTCGGATGCCGAACCCCTGCTTCAGAGTCACGAACTGCTCGTCGGCAAGGTCCACGACGTGCAGTCGAGACCGAGTCGCCAGCGCGTTGGAGACCGGCATCAGGACCGCGAGCGGCTGCGCGAACAAGGGATGCACGATGTATTCGGCGCTCGTCGGCAGGAAGTCGGACACCACGGCGATGTCGACCCGTCCGTCGGCGATGAGGTCGAGGCAATGCTGCCGAGGTGCCTGGTGCAGGTTGAAGCGGATGCTGGGATCCGCCTCGCGCACCTCCCGAATCATGGCGGGGATGACACGTTCGCCGAGCGAGTTCTGGAAGGAGATGCCGACCGTCCACGACGCGCGCTCGAGGGCTTCGTCCCACGCTCGCAGTCCGTCTTCGAGCGACCGGAGTGCGATGCGGGCGAACGGCACGAGCGCCCGGGCGGGCGGCGACAGCTCGATCCCTCTGCCCACGGGAGTCGTGATCTGGCCACCGAGTCGCTGACTCAGGGTCTTGAGCGCTCGGCTCGCGGCGGGCTGCGGCATGCCGATCCCCTCGGCGGCGCGCGTGAGATGCTCCTCATCCGCCAGTGCAGCGAGGAGCTGAAGGTGGGGAAGCAACGCTCGCATGCGATCACGATTCATACCCAGATGGTATCGAACTTGATCGAATGTCATTGGACGGCCATGACTTACATGCCTAGGGTCGAGGTCGTGGGCACAGCAACGGCAACTCCGCTCGCCGCGGAACGGGCACAAGCGCGCGACATCCGGCTCGATGTCGCATTGTGGTGCGCCGGGATTGCGACGTTCGGGTTGCTCTACGCACCGCAGGGGCTCCTCACGCAGGTGTCGCTCACCCTCTCGCTGGATGCCGTCCAGGCATCGTGGTTGATCTCGGGCGCGACGCTGGGGCTCGCGGCATCGATCCTCCCGTGGGCGCTGATCTCCGATCGGATCGGCCGTCGAGCGGCGCTCCAGGCGTCCACCCTCTCTGCGTCGGTGTTCGCCCTGATCGGCCCCTTCCTCCCCGGATTCGAGGGCCTGCTGGCAGGGCGCGTGCTGTTGGGTGTCGCGCTCGGCGGCGTTCCCGCCCTCGCCATGACCTACCTCCACGAAGCGACGGCCGTCCGACGCTCGGCAGCGGTCGCTGCGGCCTTCATCGCGGCGACGAGTGTCGGCGGCCTTGCGGGCAGGATCGCAGCCGGTCCGCTCGCAGAGGTCGGCGGCTGGCGGACGAGCCTCATCGTGCTCGGGGTAGTCGGAGCCGCTCTCTGCATCGCGGCGGCGATCCTGCTCCCCCCGGCCCGACCTGCCGTGACCAGCCTCGGAGAGAGCCTGCGGGTGCTGATGCGGCAGTTCGCGCAGGGCCGCCGGCTTCCGCTCTACGCGATCGGGGCGCTCTCCGTCGGAGCGACCGTCGCCACCTACAACAGCCTGATGTTCCGCTTGGAGTCCCCGCCCTACCTTCTCCCGCCGAGCGCCGTATCACTGGTCTTCGCGTGCTACGCGGCCGGGACGCTGACCTCGCGCTTCTCGAGCTCACTCGCCGCCGCGATCGGTGTTCGCGCGACCCTTGTCGTGGCGGGGCTGGTCATCGGCGGCGGGATCCTGACGACACTCGCCGATCCCCTGTGGGCGGTGATCGCGGGAGTCGCGCTGGTCACCGGCGGCATGTTCCTCGCGCACAGCACAGCCAATGCCCATGTCGCACGGACGAGTGGCGGCGGGCGCCAGCACGCGGTGGCGCTCTACTCCGTCTCGTACTACATCGGATCGAGCGTTTGCGGCGTGATCGGCGCGCTCGCGTGGGCGAGCGGCGGATGGGTCGCCCTCGCATGGACCGTCTGCGGGCTCGGCCTCGCGATCGTGCTCCTGAGCCTCGCCGTGTCTCCTGCCCGTGGGCGCGACTAGGCTCCGACGATCTCTGCGCTGATCGCGGCGCCGAGTGATGCCGTGGATGCCGCCCCGCCGAGATCCGGGGTGAACGGGGCGCCGTCTGCCCCGCGCGCGAGGACGTTCTCGATGGCCGCGACGATCGCGTCACCGGCGTCGGGATGGCCGAGATGCTCAAGCATCATCGCGCCGCACCAGATCTGCCCGATGGGGTTCGCGATGCCCTTTCCAGCGATGTCCGGCGCCGAGCCGTGAACGGGCTCGAACAGGCTCGGATGACGCCGTTCGGGATTGATGTTCGCACTCGGCGCGATGCCGATCGTTCCGGTGCACGCAGGCCCGAGGTCGGAGAGGATGTCACCGAACAGGTTGCTCGCCACGACGACGTCGAACCAGTCCGGGTGCAACACGAAGTTCGCGGCGAGGATGTCGATGTGGAACTGGTCCCTGACCACCGTCGGGTACTGCTCCCCCATCGCAGCGACGCGCTCGTCCCAGTACGGCATCGAGATCGATATCCCGTTGCTCTTGGTCGCCGACGTCAGATGGCGCGCCGGCCGTCGCTCGGCGAGGTCATAGGCGTAGCGGAGCACGCGGTCGACGCCGATCCGCGACATCACGGTCTCCTGCACGACGAACTCGCGATCCGTCCCCTCGAACATCCGCCCGCCGATCGACGAGTACTCGCCCTCGGTGTTCTCGCGGACGACATAGAAGTCGATGTCGCCGGGCTTGCGGCCCGCAAGCGGGCTGACGACCCCGGGCATCAGCCGGCACGGCCGCAGGTTCACGTACTGGTCGAACGCGCGGCGGAACTGGATCAGGCTGCCCCACAGGCTCACATGATCGGGGACGACCTCCGGCCAGCCGACAGCGCCGAAGTAGATCGCGTCGAACTGGCCCAGGGTGTCGAACCAGTCGTCCGGCAGCATCTTGCCGTGCCGGATGTAGTAGTCAGCGCTCGCGAAGTCGAACTCCTCGAAGTCGAGGGCGATGTCGAAGCGGGATGCCGCAGCCTCGAGCGATCGGATGCCCTCGGGCATCACCTCGGTGCCGATGCCGTCACCGGCGATGACGGCGATCCGGTGCGCTGATCCGGTCATGGTTCTCCTTGTGGTCGAGAGTCAGAGGACGTCGCGAACGGCTGGATAGTGGCACGCGACGCGCTGGCCGCCACCGAGGTCGACGAGTGCCGGCTCCTCGGCCGCGCAGCGATCGGTCGCCTTCCAGCAACGTGTGCGGAACCGGCACCCTGAGGGCGGCGCCACCGGACTCGGAACGTCACCGGTGAGCACGATCCGCTCGCGTGCGCGTTCGATTCGCGGGTCCGGAACGGGGATCGCCGACAGGAGCGCCTGTGTGTACGGATGCATCGAGTGCTCGTAGAGCGTGTCAACCGGCGCCTCCTCGATCAGCTTTCCGAGGTACATCACACCGACGCGATCGCTCAGATGCCGCACCACGGAGAGGTCGTGTGCGATGAAGAGATACGTCAGCCCCAGATCGCGCTGCAGATCGTCGAGCAGGTTCAGCACTCCGGCCTGGACGCTCACGTCGAGCGCGCTCACCGGCTCGTCGAGCACGATGACCTCGGGTTCGACCGCGAGAGCTCGGGCGATCCCGACGCGCTGACGCTGTCCGCCCGAGAACTCGTGCGGATAGCGATCGGCGTGCGCGGGGTTGAGGCCGACCATGTCCAGAAGCTCGAGCACGCGCGCCGATTGGCCCCGACGGTGCAGTCCGTGGATGGCGAGCGGCTCGGCGAGCGTGTCGCGGATGGACTTGCGGGGGTTGAGGGAAGCGTAGGGATCCTGGAAGACGAACTGGATGCGGCGCCGCAGGCCCCGCAGCCCCGTTCCGCGCACGCGGGTGATGTCGACCTCGTCGAGGTGGATCGCTCCGGAGGTCGATGACTGCAGCATCGCGACGCTGCGACCGAGCGAGGACTTCCCGCATCCGGACTCGCCGACGAGTCCGAAGGTCGTACCGCCGGCGACGGACAGAGTCACGTCCGAGACCGCATGCACGACCTCCTTGCTGCGGCTGAAGAGGCCGCCGCCGACCGGGTACTCCTTGACGAGGTTGTCGACAGACAGCGTGGTGCTCACAGGACCTCCTCCCGCCATTCGCCGACTCGGACGCAGCTGACCGTGTGCGTGCCGCCCACATTCACGGGAGCGGGCACCGCGACATCGCAGCGACCTGCCACCGCGTAGGCGCAGCGCGGCGCGAACCGGCACCCGTCCGGCCACCGAGTCGCCACCGGCGGCTGACCGGGGATCTGGTAAAGCCGTTCGTCGCGGGACGATCGACGATCGAGCCGCGGCAGCGATGCGAGCAGCCCCGCAGTGTACGGGTGGCCGGTCTCGTAGAACAGCGGGTCGACGTCGGCGGCCTCGACGACGCCGCCGGCGTACATGACGATCACGCGATCGGCGATCCCGGCGACCACGCCGAGGTCGTGCGTGATCACGATCACCGTCGTGCCGGTGCGACGCTGCACCTCCCGCAGCACCTCGAGCACCTGTGCCTGCACCGTGACGTCGAGCGCGGTCGTCGGCTCGTCGGCGATGAGCAGGTCCGGCTCGTTGGCGATGCTCATGGCGATCATCACACGCTGCCGCATGCCGCCCGAGAACTCGTGGGGATAGCGCTCGATCCGCTTCTCCGGCGCCGGGATGCCGACCAGCTCCAGCAGCTCGATCGCTCGCGCGCGGCGCTGCTCGCGGGTGGTCTCCGGGCGATGGACGCGCACCGCTTCGATCAGCTGATCGCCGACGGTCGCCACGGGGTTGAGCGCTGTCAGCGCGTCCTGGAAGACGATCGCGACCTCGTTGCCGCGGACCTCACGCAACTCGTCGTCCGAGAGACCCACGAGTTCACGGCCGCGAAGCTTGATCGAGCCGGTGATGACGGCACTCTTGGGCAGGATGCCCATGATCGCCATCGCCGTCATCGACTTGCCCGATCCGGACTCCCCCACGATTCCGAGCGTCTCGCCGGCGTGCAGGTCGAACGAGACGTCCTCGATCGCGCGGGCCGAACCTGCGTCGGTCGGAAAGGTGACCGAAAGGTTCGCAACCACGAGCAGCGGAATGTCGGCGTTCACAGGTTCTTGCCTTGCGGATCGAGGGCGTCGCGGAGTCCGTCGCCGATGAAGTTGACGCACAGCACCGTGACGAGGATGAACAGGCCGGGGAAGTAGAGGAGGTACACCTGCGGGGTTCCGACGTAGCCGGCGGCCTGGCTCAGCATCGAGCCCCAGCTGGTCTGGGGAGAGCGCACTCCGAAGCCGAGGAAGCTCAGCGTCGACTCGGCGATGATCGCCGACGCCACGGCGAGGCTCATCGCGACGGCGATGACACCGGCGAGGTTCGGCAGGAGGTGCGACACGATGATCCGCAGGTTCGATGCGCCGATTCCGCGGGCCGCCTCGATGAAGTCCTTCTCGCGGAGCGAGAGCACCTGGGCGCGCACCACACGTGCGATGTAAGTCCATCCCAGGGCCGTCAGCGCGAAGACGATGGTCACCGGCGATGCACCCAGGCCCTGGATGATGACCGCGAGCAGGGCGATCGCGGGAACGATGAGAAAGAGGTCGGTGATCCGCATGATGAGCTCGCCGACCCACCCGCCGGCGAAGCCGGCGGCAGCGCCGAGGGCGGTGCCGACCACCGTCGCGAGGAGGGCGACGCTGAGCCCGATCGCCAGGGAGATCTGCCCCGCGTAGAGGATCTCGCTCAGGTAGTCGCGGCCCAGCTCGTCGGTTCCCAGCCAATGCTCCGCCGACGGCGGAGTGGGCCCGAGAAGAAGGTCCTGCATCCCCTGAGGGTACGGAGCGATCCATGGCGCGCCGAAGCACACGATGAGGAGGACCGCGAGGACGACGAGGCTTGCGAGCGCGAGCCTGTGGTGGACGAATCGCTTGATCAGCTGGCGGGTCGACCCGCCGGACACCGGCTGCTCGGAGAGGAGCTCCTCCGCGCCGGTGAGTCCTGCACCGCTCATGACAGCCTCACTCTCGGGTCGAGGATCGCGTAGCCGATATCGGCTGCCAGGTTGCACAGCACCACGGCGACCGCGACCACGATCATCCACGGGAGGAGCACGAACACATCGCCGGCGACCAGCGATTGCAGGAACAGTCGTCCCATTCCGGGGATCGCGAAGATCTGCTCGGTCACGACGAGACCGCCGATCAGGATGGCCGCATCGAGGGCGACCACGGTGACGAACGGCGCCAGCGAGTTGCGGACGGCGTGGCGCCAGATGATCTGCCGGCGGGGCACGCCCTTCGCGCGAGCGGTGCGCACGTAGTCGCTCGAGAGCGAGTCCAGCATGGCGGTGCGTCCGAACCGGCTCCAGGAGGCGACCAGCGCGATCATGAGCGCCGCCACCGGGAGGATCAGGTGGCGGACATAGTCGACCACGCCGACATCGGATATCGGCGGCAGGCCGATGAAGAAGAGCGGCGGCTCGTCGAGGCCGAACGTCTCCTTGGGCCATACGGCGAGCGCCTGGATGAGGATCAGGCCGAACCAGAAGGCCGGCATCGCGATGCCGACGTACGACGCACCGGTGAAGATCTGGTCACCGATGGAGTACTGCCGGACGCTGGAGTAGACGCTGATGCCTCCGGCGACGAGAACCGCGGCGAGGAGCCCCCAGAACGCGAGCTGAAGCGTCGGCCACAGCGCGTCACCGATGAGCGGAAGCACCGCGGTGCCGGTGCGGGTGCTGGTGCCCCAGTCGCCCGTGACGAAGCTGCGGAGCCACAGGAAGTACTGCTCGAAGATCGTTCGCTCGAGTCCGAGTCGCTCGATCTCGCGCTGCAGGGCGCTCGGATCCGACGTCTGGCGCAGCTTCGCGAGCGGATCGAAGGTGGCGCGGACGGCCCAGAAGAGGATGAAGGATGCTGCGAGAATCACCGGGAGCGAGTAGAGGACCCGCCTCGCGATGAAACTGAACATGATCTCTCCTGGGCCGAACCGGCGTCAGCCCGCGAGGCCCCAGGCCGCGAGGTTCCAGAAGGGACCGTTGACGGGGTTGATCTCGAGCGGCCCTCCCACCTTGTCACTCCACAGCAGCACGAGCGGCACGGTGTCGAGCGGGAGCGAGGGAACGTTCTCGGCGATCACGGCATCCGCCTCCTTCGACGCGGCGACGCGCTTGTCGATGTCCAGCTCGGTGTCGACCTGAGACAGCAGCGGGTCGAGCTCGGGGATCGACACCCGGTAGAAGTTGATGCCCGAGAACCCGTTGTCTGCGGAGGGGATGTTCGACGAGAGGAATGAGGAGCTGAGCGTGGGATCCGCGAAGGTGTCGACGATCGCCCACAGCCCCGACTGGAAGTCACCCTCCGGCGCGATCGCCCCGAAGAGATCAGCGGGGGTGACCGCGTTGATCGTCATCTCGAAGCCCGCCTCGGCGAGCTGGGACTGCAGCACCTGCGTGGTCAGGTCGCGCCGCTTGTTTCCGGCGAGAGTCTCCATCGCGAACGCCGCGGTCTGCCCGTCCTTCTCCCACATGCCGTCGGAGTTCTTCGACCATCCGTCGCCCTCCATCAGCTCGGCGACCATGTCGAGGTCCTTCGTGTACGCCGAGAAGTCGTCCCCCGCATACGTCCCCACGATCGGGCTGTTGAAGCTCTGCTGGGGCTGGTCGATGCCGAGGCTGCCGAACAGCCGGTCGACGATGGCCTCGCGGTCGATGGCGTATGCGACGGCCTGTCGCACCGACTTCGAGTCGAAGGGGAAGGCTGCATTGTTGAACCAGATCGCCTCGAGGGACGCGCTCCGCGAATCGATCTGCGAGTTGATCCCCGGCAGGCCGGCGTCGATCTGACTGATCGCGTCGAGCTGCGGCGAGGGGTAGAGGACGTCCACCTGGCCGCTCTTGAGCGCCTGGAAGGCCGCGGTGGTGTCGGGCAGGAACAGGAACGTGACCTTGTCGAGCTTCGGCTTGTCACCCCAGTAGTTCTCGTTCGGCACCAGCGTCGCTGACGTGCCGCGCACCCAGGATTCGATCTTCCACGGCCCGCCGCTGAAGTCGTAGCCGTTGGCCATGATGGCAGCGCGATCCTTGCCGTCGAGGATATGGGCCGGCATCACGCCGTACACGCTGAACAGCGATCGCCATCCCGCGTACGGGGAGTCGAGAGTGACGACGACCGTCTGCGGGTCGGACACGTCGACGGCCGTGATCCGGTCGTAGCCGGTCTTGTCGAAGATGTCGTCACCGTCGCGGATCTGCAGCGCGGTGTACTCGAAGTCGGCAGACGTGATGGGCGTGCCGTCCGACCACACGGCGTCGGGGTTGATCTTGTACGTGATGGTCATGCCGTCGCCTGCCGCCACGGCGACGGGCTCCTCGGCGACGAGGGATGAGGGGACGGGCGTCCACTCATCCGCGACGAGTCTCGTATCGAACACCGACGGCATGGTGGGGACCTGCATGATGTACGTGCCCCAGATCGAACCCGCGCAGGTTGCGATCCAGTCGACGCAGTCGGGCTCCTGCTCGGCACCGATGACGATCTCGCCCCCGGTCTGGACGTCGGTGGCGGCGGGTTCCGGGGTCGATCCGCCGGCCGAGCATGCGGCGAGCGAGCCGACGAGCGCGAGCGCCGAGACGGCGGCGATGATCGCGCGGCGGGAACCGGACAGAAGACGGTGCTGCGATGACTTCAGCATGTGAGAACTCCGTGATCGTGGGAGATGTCGGGTGCGATGTTCGGCGGTGACGCCGGGTCGGTGGTCCGACTATAGATCCGCCGGCAACCCTTTAGCAAGGGTTATAGTCAACGTTATTGATTAGAGATCCGGATGCTGCGGATCTCGGCTCAGGGCATGCTCGAGTCCGCCCAGCTGTCGCCGCCGATCGCACGCAGCGCGAGGTCGGTCATGCGACGCTGGTCGTGCTCGAGCATCGCGAGGCCGGTGGGTTCATGACCACCCTCGAAGACGTCCATCACGACGTCGCCGCCGCGGGCGGCGAGCTCGTCCACGAACCGCTGGACGCCCACGATCGGCGTCCGCGTGTCGATCGAGCCTTGATTGATCCACACCGAACCCTTCACATCCCCGACATAAGTGAGCGCAGAGAATCGCTCCACCATCTCGGGCGGCACCCAGCTCGACCACACCGTGCGCACCGCGGGATTCATCGCCGCGATCGCGGCCGACCACTCCGCGACCGCCACGTGCGCGAGCCCCCCGGCGAACAGGTCGGGGAGCCTTCCCACGCTCAGCAGCGTCAGATGACCCCCGAAGGACGCACCCGTGATGAACGTGCTCGCGGGATCTGCCAGACCCTTCGCCCGCAGCCATGCCACGGCCGCTTCGACGTCTTCGATCTCGCGGTCGCCGCCCGAACCCCAGAATCCTTCACGGAAGGCGCGACCGAATGTCACCGAGCCCCGGTAGTTGAGGGATGCGTAGGCGAACCCGGCGTCGAGCCATGCCTGCGCCGACGGATTGTAGGCGTCCACCGCGACGAGATTGGGCCCACCATGCACCTCGAGCACGGTGCCGACCGGTGGCGCCTCCCGCGGGACGCCGAGCCAGAGCTGCACCCGGGTGCCGTCGCTGCTGTCCACCATGGTCGAGCGCATCGACACCCCCGGTGGCACGGCAGCCGGCTCGATGAGCGATCGCGCATCGCCGGACTCGGAGAGCTCGATGATGTGGAGGGGCACATCCCAGCTCGAGCGGACCGCGCGCACACGGCCGTTCGGGGCGAAGTACGACGCCCACTGGAACGGATGCAGGTCCGCGACATCCGGATCGGCGAAGCTGCCACCCTCGAGCAGCACTCGGACGGCGGCGCCTTGCTCCGAGATCTCGAGCAGACGATGCCGGCCCTCGTCGACGTGGAGCGCGAGCACCCGGCCGGTGGCTGCGTGCCAGTCGAGCGGCATCACCTCACCCCGAAGCTCGGGCAGTGCGTAGTCGACGCGTTCGCCGGAGCGCACGTTCCAGGTCGCGGGTCGCGCGAACCCGCTGCGCTCGGTGCTGACGAGCAGGCGATCGTCGCCCGCGACCGACGAGAAGCGCACTCCTCGCACCGGGCCGTCGGGCATATCGTTCAGCACGGCGACCGTCTCGAGCGTGCGCGTGTCGACGACCGTCAGCGCGGGCCGGCGCACCCCGGGATTGTGATCGGTGGTGTCGACGGACACGAGAGCCGAGTCGGGCGAGATCTGGCCGTACCACGCCTCGATCGGGCTGCTGTAGACCACGCGGGGATCGCCCCACGGTCGCGAGGGAATGACGAGGACGTGGAAGCCCGCCTCATCGACGACGGTCGCGACGATGGCCGACCCGTCATGGCTGGACTCCAGCCCCCGCAGCACGAACGGCTCGCGACCCGGCGTGAGGTCGACGACCTCCGAGCCGTCGACAGCGGTCGCGATGAGCGATCCGACCTCGGAGCCGCCGCCGTCGTCGAGATCGATGATCCACCGACCGTCATTGGTGATGAGCGCACCGACGCCGACCGGGAAGGGAAGCAGGTCTGAAGGGGCCTCGCCGGCGCGCCAGATCCTCGCGCGCGACCCGTCGCGATGATCCTCGACGAGCAGGGCGATGTCCTGCTCACCGACAGCCGGACGAGCTGTGAGCAGATGGGGCACGGCGAATCGCTCGCTCAATGCTCTCGACGGAAACTGGGTTCGAACATCGACCATTCTGCATCCCCTATCACCATAGTCAGGTTGGTTGACTATAACATTGGCTAAGATGGCGGTGTCGTGCAATGGCGATCGTCGACATCGACGACGCCCGATGCGTGGTGGGATACCGTGAATGCCAGCCGCCGTCGCCGCCGGCAACGGCCGAAGTGGAGGTTCAGATGGTGGCACAGAAGGCGTCGGAGACGAGCAAGCCTCCGAAGGCCGCGACCAAGTCAGGTCGCCCGCGCCGCGCCCGCGACTCGCTCAGCCGCGAGATCATCGTCGCGGCAGCCGAGGCTGTGGTGGAACGAGACGGTCTGGACCGCCTGACGTTCCAGGCGATCGGCGAGGAGCTCGACGCCCACCCGACCTCGATCTACCGGCACTTCCGCGACAAGGACGAACTGCTGCTCGCGCTCATCGACACGCTTCGCGCGCGGTCGTACAGCGGTGCGATGGTGGCGACCGACGACTGGATGGCCGACCTTCGGGCGCAGGCGCACCTGATCCACGACCACTACCTGCGCTATCCCGAGTTCGCGCTCCAGATGGCGTTGCGCCGCCCGACGGACTTCATGTCGATGGAGTTCTCGATCGGGGCCCTCCGGCGAGGCGGATATGGACCCGAACAGGCCGCGCTCTATGCGCGGGCACTCGGCCAGCTCATCCGTTCGGCCACCAGCATCCAGGCGGCATTGACCGTCCTGCCCGCAGACGTGCAGGAGGCGGACGATCTGACATGGCAGATGGACTACCGACGCCTCGATCTCGATGCCTACCCGAACATCGCATGGGTCGGCGGCAACCTTCCCGGCATCCGCGACCCCCGAGCGTGGGAGACCGCTCTCGACCTGCTGCTCGAGAGCATCGAGCGGCACGCGCCCGCGTCGAGCTGACGTCTCGCACTCGCAGGGTCGGCGACCCTCAGCGCGGCTCCGCCGCGACGAGGTCGATGATGCCGGCCACCAGATCGATCCTCTCCAGCGTCGAAGCGAGCGACACCCACTCGTCGACGGCATGCGCGCCGCCGCCGTTCGGCCCGAGTCCGTCGAGCGTGCGAGCACCGACGGCTGCCGTGAAGTTGCCGTCCGACGCGCCGCCCGCCGACACGGCATCGAGGTCACTCTGCCCCAGGTGCGCGGCGACGGAGCGGGCCGTCGCGAGCAGCTCCTCGGACGACGCACGCTCCATCGGCGGCCTGTTGACGCCTCCGGTGACGACGACTCCGACGTCGGGGGTGTGCGCCCTCAGCGCCCGCATCGCGCGATCGACGCGTTCCAGCTCGGCGATCGTCTCCGCGCGCACGTCGACCCTCAGCTCGGCGTGATCCGGGATGACGTTCGTCGCCGTCCCGGCACGAGCGACCGTCGGGTTGACGGTCGTCCCGCGCTCCTCGTCGGCGAGCGCAGGAAGGGCGAGCACCTGGTGCGCAAGCTCCGTGAGAGCACTCCGACCCGCCCACGGCTCGAGGCCGGCGTGCGCGGAGCGACCGTGGACGTCGAGCCGATACATGCTGCCGCCGCGGCGCGCGACCTTGAGCGCGCCGGCCAGACTGGGCTCGAGCACGAGCACCGAGCCTGCGCGCGCGGCCTCACGCTCGATGAGGCCGCGCGAGGTCGACGAGCCCGTCTCTTCGTCGCTCGTGAGCAGCACAGCGACGTCGCGCGCATGTCTCGCCGTGGCGAGCGCCTCGGCCATGATCACGACGCCCGACTTCATGTCGAAGACTCCGGGGCCCGTGAGCCGGTCGTCGTCGCGAGCGAACGGCCGCCCGATCAGCGTGCCGAGGGGGAACACAGTGTCGAGGTGGCCGAGGAGCAGCAGTCGCGGAGCCTGTCCCCCGGGCCACAGCAGATGCGTGATTCCCTCGACGCTCTCGACCACGGCATCGCCGAGGATCGGCTCGAGCCAGGAGCGGACCAGCACGTGCGCCGCGGTCATACCCCCCGCGTCGCCCGTGGGCGTTTCGATGGAGACGAGGGCCTCCAATCGCGAAAGGACGCGGTTCACGCGATCAGAGCCCGTCACCACGAAAGCTCCCCGAGAAATTCCATGAGCGCCGCCGCCGTCGGGTCGGGCGCTTCCTCGGCCAGGTAGTGATCGGCGAGCACCGAGCGCCCGCGGATCGAGGTGGCGTAGTCCCGCCAGACCTCCACGACGTCGAAGTTCGCGCCGACGTAGCTCTCGCTCCCCCACAGCGCGAGCGTCGGAGCGTCTACCCGGCGGCCGGCGCCACGGTCGATGCGGTCGTGATCCAGATCGGTCGTCGCGGCCGCCCGGTAGTCGGCGCACGAGGCACGGATCGTGTCGTGGTCGAAGCAGCGTTCGTACTCCCGGTACGACGCGGGCAGTCCGCCGGCCACGCTGCGCCCGGTGAAGCGGCTGCGCAGCCAGGCCTCCGGCGCGGCATCGATGAGGGCCTCCGGCAGCCCGTCGCGGCGCGCGAGGAAGAACCAGTGGAAGTAGCTGGTCGCCATGGCGCGATCGACGTTCTCGAACATGTGCAGCGTCGGGACGATGTCGAGCACCGCGAGTCCTGCGATCGCCGCGGGATTGTCCAGCGCCAGGCGATGGCCGACTCGTCCGCCGCGATCGTGCCCGACCACGGCGAAGCGCTCGAATCCCAGCTCGCGCATGAGGAGAAGCTGGTCCCGCGCCATCTCGCGCTTCGAATAGACCTCGCCCGACGGTTTCGCGGAGTCGCCGTAGCCCCGCAGATCGCTCGCGACGACCGTGTAGGAACCGGCGAGCGTGGGCGCGACGGCATCCCACATCGCCTTGGTCTCGGGGTATCCGTGCAGCAGCAGCAGCGGCGCGCCCGCGCCGCGGACGTCGGCTGCGATACGGACCCCATCGCAATCGATCGAGACCGATCGCCGTTCGGAGAGTGGTTGCATCATTGCCCGCATTTCTCTCGATGCGAAAGTCATCGTCATTGACTATATCAATGACAATGTTGTCGCACACCCCTGTCGCCGGGGAATCGTGGACTATCGATCACGTTCGACGATCGGAAGATCGTCGCGACGCGACCACTCGCTCCAGGAGCCCACATACAGGGCGGCGTCGATTCCTGCGATCGCGAGGGCGGCGACCTCCTGCGCACCAGCCACCGCCGCACCGCAGTAGACGGCGACATCCCGACCCCGCACGACATCGAACTGCAGGAACCGGTCGCGAAGCTCCTCCGGCGAGCGGAACCGGCCATCGGCGGTCAGGTTCCCAGAAGCCGGGGCGGATACAGCGCCCGGGATGTGTCCGGCACGAGGATCGAGCGTCTCGATCGATCCCTCGTAGCGCGCCGCGCTCCGCGCATCGATCAGAATGCCGTGGGTCGGCCAGTCGCGCACCCCTTGCCAGTCGACCACCGGCATGGCACCGAAGCGCGCGACGGCGTCTCCGCCGGGCCGCGGGCTCATCGCACCGCGCTCGAGCATCAAGCCGGCGTCGACCCAGGCCGCGGTGCCCCCGTCGAGTATCCGGGCGTCGACGCCAGCGTGACGCAGCACCCACCACGCGCGCGCAGATGCCCTGCCGTCACCTCCGTCCGTCGCCACGACCGCCCCGCCCCGACTCACGCCCCACGCCTGGAGTCGGGCTGTCAGCGCCGCCGCCGTCGGCAGCGGCAGGCGCCCCCTGCTGCCGGGCGGCCCCGCCAGGTCTCGGGCGAGCTCCACATCGCGGGCACCGGGAATGTGGCCTTCGCCGAAGAGACTCGGTCCCCGGCCGCCACCGAGGACCCAGCTCACGTCGATCACGGTCACCGGGGGTCCGGCAGCCTCTCGCTCGAGCTCCCGCGCAAGGTCCGGGGCCTCGATGAGCGTTCGCATCCGTCCATCCTGCCTGGTTCCCACCGGGGCGGATCGGGGTTGAGTGGAGAAGCGGACCTGGGCGGGGGACTGCTCCGGTGCGGATCTCGACGTCCTGTCGAGGATCGGGCGATCCCCCCGGGAGAAACAGAAAAAGCCCCTCGCGGGGCTTCTTCCGGTTCACTGTCTCAACACAGTGTGCGCCCGAAGGGACTCGAACCCCTAACCTTCTGATCCGTAGTCAGATGCTCTATCCATTGAGCTACGGGCGCATGGTGCACGCTCTCGCGCACACCAGCGTCTAGATTACCCCACGGTCGGCCGCGGGGCGAATCGAGGGCGGGATGCCGGAAACCCGGGCGTGTCCGACCACTGAGGCCCCGCCGCAGCATCCCGAAACACCGAGAGGCTCACGCCTCGGCGGCGTCGCCGTCGGCATCCGGGCCCGCCGTGAGCGCACGCCGATGCGCCGCCAGCCGCGGCAGATCGACGAGGCGCAGCGACTGCATGCGGGCGCCGCGCATCATGTCGTAGTCGGGGTCGAGATCGGGCCGCATGCCCTCGACGTTGAGCCGCCGCTCGAGGTTCGCCTCGACGTCGCCCCACGCGGCATCCCTCGCCTGCTCGACGATCACGCGGATCGCGTGCGGGTCGTCGGCCTGCTGACGGAGCGCCTTGGCGACGCCCATGTACTGGCGGTAGCGACGGCGCAGGTTGCGCAGGTCGCGGTCCCGGTAGTCGTGCGTGCCGTCGGGGTCGGTGAACTTGCCCCACGCCTTCTTTCGCTGACGCTTGGCGAGGGCGGCCGCGGCCTCCTGCTCTTCGGCGAGCGCGACCAGGGTGTCGTGGGCGAACGGCGAGAACAGCGTGACGTCGAAGGGCTCGTCGTGCGCGATCGTCTCGACGAGGATGTGATTGCGCACCGAAAGGCGCGCCGCCGCGGCCGCGATCGCGACCCCCTCGGCGATCGCCTCTGCTGTGCGTCCCACCAGCCGCACCTCCTCCACAGATGAGGCTATCCGGTCAGCCGCGCGCGCCGCGTCGGCGAGAATCGTAGACGGTGCCGGCGACGACGCGACGGCACCGACGGAAGGCAGACAAGTGGCGAAGAAGCAGCACCTCGACGTGCGCGGCAAGACGACGGTGATCACGGGAGCGGCGAGCGGCATGGGCGCCGACATCGCGCGCGAGCTCGAGCGCCGGGGCGCGCGGCTCGCCCTCCTCGACCGCAACGCCGAGGGCCTGGCCGCACTCGCGTCGGAGCTTCAGGGCACCGGCCACACCACCCACGCGGTCGACCTCACCGACGACGACGCGGTCTTCGCGCTCGCGGCCGAGATCGAGGCGGCGCACCCGCACATCCAGTCGCTCATCACGTGCGCAGGATCCTCGATGCTCGGCAGCATCGAGCAGCTCACGATGGCCGAGATGCGCTGGCTCATGGACGTGAACCTGTGGGGCACCGTCAACATCACGCAGGCTCTGCTCCCGGCGATGCGCCGGCAGCCCGCCGCCCACATCACGCACCTCGTGTCGATCTACGGCCTCGCCGCCCCCGCCGGGCGCATCCCCTACGCGATGAGCAAGTACGCGGTGCGCGGGTTCACCGAGTCGCTGCGGCACGAGCTCGAGGACTCCCGTGTCACCGTCGGCGCGATCTACCCGGCGGGCGTCAAGACCGGCATCATCCTGCACGGACGCTACGCCGCCGCGCTCGATCCCGCGATCGCGCAGAGGGCTGCGGCCGCGCAGGCCGCGATGTATCACACGGAACCGGCGGATGCCGCGCTCCGCATCGTCGAGGCCACGATCGCCCGCCGGCCCCGCACGATGGTGGGGCGCGAAGCGCGTCTCGTCGACGTGCTCACCCGCATCACGCCCACCCGGTATTGGGGGGCCATGCGCAAGCCATTGCGCGCCGCGATCGACACGACGACCCCGATCGCCTGACCCCCAGGCATCCATCGCCGAAAGCGACGCAGAACGCACTCTGATACGGCTCGCGCAGCACTCTGTGTCGTCTCGGCGCTTGCGCTGCGGCATCCCATGGCCGAGACGACGCGAATTGCGCTCAGACGCGCGCGAACACCTCAGCCGCCGAGTTTCGCGACGATGGCCGCGACGCGACGCGCTCGCGTCTCTGCGGCCTTCGCGCCCTCGACGTTCGTCACGTGCGCCTTCTTCGCGCTCGGCGCGAGCGCATCGAACGCGTCCCGCACTCGTGCCGCGTCGAGAGCCGCGGCAAGGTCGTCCGGAACCTCGACCGTGCGCGGAGCCGTGTCGAGACTCAGCTCGACCGTGATCGCGTCGCCGCCGGCAAGTCCCGTCGTGGCGCGCTTGTCGGCGCTGAACGCGATCAGGTAGCGCCCACCCATCGACGCGACCGTGCTGCGATACGAGTAGTCGTCGTTGACCGTGACGTTGACCGCCGGACGCCTGCCGCCGCCGAGCTCGTCGAGGATCTCGGGCGGCACCTCGATGCCGGTGTTGTTGCCGACGAGGAAGAGTGTCGTCTCGAATCGCATGGATCGAGTGTGGCACCGAACGCGTAGCAACCCGAGCCCTCGTGCGCAACCCCCCTGCTGGGATCCGACCCCCGACGTAGCGTCGAAGAACACAGTCCTTCACGAAGGGAGCAGATCATGGGATTCCTTGATGACGCGAAGCAGACGGCCGAGGCCGTCGGCGAGAAGATCCAGGACACGTGGGAAGACACGACCGACCGCATCGGCGACAAGGCTGATGAGAAGAAGGCCGACGCCGAGGTGAAGAAGGCAGAGGCCGAGCGCGACTCGGTGCGCACACGCAACTCGATCAAGGAAGAGCTGCGCGACAGCTGATGCGCTGATCCGCCCGGCGCTCTTCCCACGCGGCAGAGCCCGGCACCGACGCGGTGGGCCTCGGAGAGTACTCCGGGGCCTTCTGCGTGGTCGGGGAGGACTCGTCCAATCCGATCCCCCGAGGCATCCGAACAACACGGTGACGCGGCACCCCGCCGCCACGAAACAAGGAGGACGCTCATGCGCTCGTCACCGAACCGCCTCGTCGCCACGATCTTCGGCGCCGTCTACCTCGTCGTCGGAGCCCTCGGCTTCGCCGTCACGGGCGGCGTCGGCTTCGTCGCGACCGAGGGTGGACTGCTCCTCGGGATCTTCGAGGTCAACCCCCTCCACAACGTCGCCCACCTGCTCATCGGCGGCGCGCTGCTGGTCGCCGGGCTCTCGTCGGCGGTCGCCGCCAAGACGGTCAACGTGATCGTCGGCGCCACCTATCTGCTGCTCGGAATCGTCGGGTTCTTCCTCGTCGGCACCGCGCTCAACATCCTGGCCCTGAACACCTTCGACCACTTCCTCCACCTCGCCAGCGCCATCGTGCTGCTGGGTGTCGGACTCGCCGCCGAGCGCAACGCTCGCGCCGAACTGTCGAGCCGTACGGCCTGAACATGTCCATCATCGCCGCGACCGCCGTCCCCGTGACGGAGTCCGAACCGCGCTCCGCGCACGGCTCGGCCACGGTCGCCGCCCCCACCTCCGCTCCCTCCTGGGCCGCCGTCGCGGCCTGGGGAGCGGGTCTGGTCGAGCTCGCTCTCGGCGCAGGAGCCCTCACGGGCGCAGACGGGAGCGGTGCCGCCCGGGGGGCCGGCACCGCTCTCGTCATTCTCGGTCTCGCGTCCCTCGTCTGGGGCGTCGCAACTCTCATGCGAGGACGCCTCGTCACTCCGCGCTTCGCCATCGGCGCAGCTCTCGCCGGCATGGTCGCAACAGCCGTCGCCCTCATGGCCGACCCGTCGCGCACGAGCGTGATCGCCGTGGTCGCGGCATCCGTCCTTCTTCTGGCCTGCTCGCTGGGAGCCGCGCACGCCCTGCGCACGGGAACGGCGACGGATGCCGGCGCCCCGCGCCTGTCGGTCCTCTTCGTCACCGCGGTGATCGTCGCCGGCGTCGTCACCCCCGCGCTCGGAGCCACCGAGGCCGGGCGGCTCGCCCCCGACCACGGCGAGCACTCCGTCGTCGATCCCGGCCACCACTGACGCGGCCGACGGGAAGACGCGCGATCAGGCGATCGCGGCGATGCGCCAGGATGCCGTGGCCGACGCCTCGGGCTCGATCACGATCAGGCCCGCGTCGTAGGGGTACGCGTCGGCGTTGAAGGCATCGGGCGCGCAGGTCATCGGCTCGACCGCGAGGCCGATGCGCGAGGAGTCGGGATCGGGCTTGTCGGCGGTGTGGATCTGAACCCACGGGCAGGCGGCATCCCACGACATCTCGACCCCGTGGCCGGCAGCATCCGTCACCCGAACCGTCGCCGTACCGTCGGCGTCGCGGATGAGGCCGGTGTACGCGTGGTCGATCTCGGCCGTCGCGATCAGCCGCGCCTCACGGAAGTCGAAGCGCTCGGGCTCGTCGGCATCGACGGCCGCGACGTCGGTCGGGATGAGGCGGTCGGGCGTGACGGCGAGCACGAGTTCCGCCGGCAGCTCGAGCGTCCACTCGTCGACGCGACCCGCGCCGGCGACGAGGTAGGGATGGGGACCCGTGCCCCACGGCGCGGGGCTCTCCGAGTCGTTGCGCGCCGTCACCGACTGCGTGAGGCCGTCGGGCCCGAGCGAGAAGGTGGTGGTGACGATGATCCGCCACGGGTACGCCGTCTGGGCCGGGATGACTGCCGCGAGAGTGACGTGGTCGGGACCCTTGTCGATCGCCTCGAAGTCGAGCCACGTCGCGAGCCCATGGAGGGCGTGCGAGCGCGCCGGCTCGCTGAGGGCGAGCTGGCGCTCGACGCCGCCGAACGCGTACTTTCCGTCGACGACGCGGTTCGGCCACGGGGCGAGGGTCGCGCCGCGGTGGGCGGGGCGCACCTCGTCGGCCTCGAACGGCACGACGAGGTCGCGGCCGTCGTAGGTCAGCGAGCGCAGCGTCGCGCCGACGCTGGCGATGACCGCCTCGTAGTCGCCCGCGCGGAGCGCGTGCTGGGTGCCGGACATCGGGGTACGTGCCATGAGTTTGAGATTCCCTGCGTCGAGTGGGTGGATGCTGGTCGTGGATGAGCGGTCTTCACAGTATCGGCGGGGCCGGGGCCGAGCCAGTCGGTCGGCCGTCGCCCGCTGCACGGCGAAGGGCCCGCGGCGCTGCGCGGGCCCTTCGCTGTCGGCGCTAGCCGCAGGTGACGGGTGCCACCGTCACCTGGCCGCTGTAGCTCTGCCCGCCCGGGGCGGTGGCGGTCACCGACACGCTGTCGCCCGGGAATGCGGCGATGCGGGTCGTGAACGACGCCGAGCTCGCCTTGCCTACGGCGACCGTGAGGGTCTTGCTCCCGTACGCACCGGCGAGGGTGACGGTCGCGGCGACGTCGTCGGCGTTGGTCACCGTCACGACCTCGACGACCTTGCCTGCCACACAGCGAGTCGTCGCCACGGCCGTGAGCTCGAGAGCCACCGACACGGCGGCCGACGTCGACGGGCTCACGAGTCCGTCGCGGTAGCCGTCGTAGTGGGCAGTGACGCTGCCGACGCCCGCCGGCACGGCTACCTGCGCCACGCCCCCCTCGAGGTCGACCGTCTCGCTCCAGGCGCCGCCCGAGAAGGTGACGGTGCCGACGACGTCGCCGCCGTCCGCGGCCTCGACTTCGGCCGTCACGACGCTGCCTTCGGCCGTCGCGGTGGTGGTCGACGCGACCGCGGCGACGGGGCTCCAGGTGTTGAGCCCCGTGAGCACCGACTTCGACACGCTCACGAACGAGCCGTGGCGAGGACTCGCCGGCAGCCCGCCCGCGGGCCGGACGACCCACTCTGCGCGCTTGGACAGACGGTCGCTCTGGGTGCTCGATGCGATCGCGTCGGCATCCGTGAGGAAGGCGCGATAGCCGCCCGCACCGTAGTTGTCGACGAGGAAGACGTAGCCGTCCCCCTCGGCGGTGTTGTTCGGGTCACCGGCGTTGAGCTTGACGATCTCCGGGCCTTCGCCGACCTGGTTGGTCTCGAGCCTCGTCATGTAGGTGTCGGTGAGCTGCCACGTCGTGTCGGGGTCGGCCGTCCAGCTGGACTGCGTCGTCGGCGCGGTCAGCACCTTCGAGCGCTCCAGGAAGATGTCCTTGCCGATCTCGAGAGCTCCGGCGGCGCCGTTGTCCTCGTTCTTGGTGAAGCGGTAGTAGAAGTCGTCGATCTTCGTGACCGTCGAGTCGATCCGCGCGTACCCGGTGTCCTGCCACATGGCCGGCGGGTAGGTGAACGTCTTGAAGTCGCGCGTGAGCACGTAGAACATGCGCGCATGGCCGGGGCCGCTGGTGTGCGTCACGTCGTTGTACAGGCGCGACGCGAAGAACACGACGTACGACTGCAGGTCGTCGTCCCAGTACGCCTCGGGCGCCCAGGTCATGCCGGCTTCGGGCTGGTTGATCGTGATGCCGGTGTTCTGACCGTTCGTGCGGACCCAGCTCTTCATGTCGGTCGACTCCCACACCTCGACCTTGAGGCTGCCGTTGGACTGCGCAGCCCCCCAGTCGCCCGTGCAGCCGATGCAGAGGTCTGTGGCGATCATGTAGTACTTGTCGCCCTCGGCGGAGCGGATCACGTACGGGTCGCGAAGGCCAGTCGTGTCGGCGGTCGACGTGATGACCGGGTTGCCGCCGTTCACCGGCGCGAATGTGAAGAAGTCGTTGCCCGACGTCGCCGCCTGATAGATCTTCTCGTCGTTGTCGGCCTTGAAGTACGCCGCTGCGTAGCCGGCATCGGGTGCCCAGCGGCCCTTCTCAGCGACGGCGACCGTGAAGGTGCGCTGCGCCGTGCTGCCGTTGAGCGTCGCGGTGGCGGTGAGCGTCACCGAACTGTCGCCCTCGCCGTACGCGGGACGCTCGACCAGTCCGCCGCCCCGGAACGGGTCGGCGGCACCGACGGCCGGTGCGGTGTACGCCGCGTCGGTCGGAGTCACGAGCGCAGCGTCCGACGACGTCCACGTGATCGCGGCGCCGTTGACGGCACCGGTGGTGATCAGGGGCAGGTTCTCGGTGGTCCGTGCCGTCAGCGAGATCGCGTCGAGGTCGGCCGTGAGCACGGGCGCCTTCACGATGACGTCGAAGGTGATCGTCGTGCCGAGCCCCGTCGTGGCGGTCACGGTGACAGGAGTGTCGCTGGTGAGCGTGCTCCGCGAGACCACTCCGGTGTTCGACACCACAGCGGTGTTGGAGCTCGCCCAGGTGAGCGAGACGCCGTTGGAGGATGCCGGGAAGGTCAGGTTCTTCGTGACCTCCTGAAGCGACGGGTTGGCTCCGCGGACCGTGGACTGGATGTCGAGACGGATGATCCCGTCGGTCGCGGCGGCCTTCTGCGCGGCGGTCGGCATGCTGTCGGTGACCTCCTGCGGGGTGAGCGCGACATCCCAGAACTTGATGTCCGTGACGTCGGCCTTCACGAGCGCGTCGCCGGTGTACAACGAGCGGCCGATGTATCCGAGTACGCCGGTGGCCGGCACGATGGCGCTCATCACCTTCGTGTGGGTCACGGTCGACATCTGAGTGCCGTCGCGGTAGAGCGTCAGCGTGTTGCCGCTGCCGACCAGCGTGAGCGTGGTGAATCCCGGGTTGAGCGGACCGCCGTCGGGAAGTCGCGTCTCGCCGTTTCCGCTGTCCTTCACGCGGATGCCCGCGAGCACGCGGCCGCTGGGGGCGTCGGCGGAACGCGGGTTGACGAACACGTGGTTCCCCAGCTGCGTGGTGTTCCAGGCGCCGATGCCGTTCCCGATCACCCAGCCGAACTGGTTGCGCGCGGTCTGCGTGGTAACCGTGTACTCCACGGTGAAGCTGTTGTCGGTGCCGGTGACCAGGCCCTGCGGGAGCGAAGCGTAGCCGTCGCCGTTGAACCGCAGCACATTGTCTCCGGCGAGGTTCACGAACGAGCTCGCACCGAGCCCCGTGAGTGTCGCGTTGCGGCCATTGCCCGACACATCCAACAGCGACGTACCCGACGCGGACATGTCGTAGTGGGCAGTCGGGGCCGGAACGGCGGCCGCGTTGGCGGCCGCCGGAGCGGAGAGCCCGATCGCCGTGACGGCGAGCGCGCCGATCAGTGATGAGGCGATCGCCCGTCGGATGGTGCGCCGCGGCGCACCGGTGCGGGACTGGGTGGGTCGTGATCTCATCGGTGAGAACTCCGTCTCTTCATCGGGTGGAGTGGTGAGGCGGGCGTCAGAGGCCCTGGGCGAGTCGGTAGTAGGCCTGGTTCCAGCGGAGTTCGCGCTGGAAGCCGCGGACAGTGGTGTCTTCGTCGATGACGACGAGTTCGGTCTTCGCGATCTCGGCGAAGTCGCGGAAAACGTCGATGCCGACGGCGGTCGTCATCACGGTGTGGTGCGCTGCGCCGGCGGCGAGCCAGCACGCCGCCGACGTCGCGAAGTCGGGGGCGGGCTCCCACACGGCACGGCCGACGGGGAGCTTGGGGAGGTCGGGGGCGTCGACGTTCTGCACGACGTTCGCGACCAGGCGGAACCGGTCGCGCATGTCGCTCATCGCGACGACGAGAGCGGGACCGGCGTCTGCGGTGAAGACGAGCCGCACCGGGTCATCCTTGCCGCCGATACCGAGCGCGTGCACCTCCAGGCGCGGCTTGGCCGACGTCAGCGACGGCGAGACCTCGAGCATGTGCGCGCCGAGGATGCGCTCCGCGCCCGGGACGAGGTCGTAGGTGTAGTCCTCCATGAGGCTCGCGCCGCCCGGGAGGCCCGCGCCCATGACGTTCGCGACGCGCACGAGGATCGCGGTCTTCCAGTCACCCTCCGCGCCGAAGCCGTAACCCTCGGCCATCAGACGCTGCACCGCGAGACCGGGAAGCTGCTTCAGCGTGCCGAGGTCTTCGAAGCTCGTGGTGAAGGCGCCGAACCCGCCCTCCTCGAGGAAGGAGCGCAGCCCCAGCTCGATCGCGGCCCCGTCACGCAGGTTCTGATGCCTGTCGGCGCCCGGAAGCAGCTCCGCGGCGACGTCGTACTCGGCGAGATACACCTCGACGAGAGCGTCGACGTCGGCATCCGTCACCTGATCGACGGCCGCGACGAGCTCGTTCACGCCCCACGTGTTCACCTGCACGCCGAAGCGCAGCTCGGCCTCGGTCTTGTCGCCCTCGGTGACCGCGACGTAGCGCATGTTGTCGCCGAAGCGGGCGAGCTTCAGCGAGCGGGATGCCGCCCAGCCGGCCGCTGCGCGCTGCCAGTCCTCGACCTGCTGCAGCACCGCAGGGTTCGACACGTGGCCGACGACGGTCTTGCGGGCGACCCCGAGGCGGGTCTGGATGTACCCGAACTCGCGGTCGCCGTGGGCGGCCTGGTTGAGGTTCATGAAGTCGAAGTCGATGTCGGCCCACGGCAGTTCGACGTTCGCCTGCGTGTGCAGGTGCAACAGCGGCTTCTGCAGCGCATCCAGGCCCGCGATCCACATCTTCGCCGGGCTGAACGTGTGCATCCACGCGATCACGCCGATCACGTCGTCGCGGCCGTTCACCTCGAGGGCGAGGCGACGGATGCTGTCGGAATCCTTCAGCACCGGCTTCCACACGACCTTCACGGGCAGCCCGCCGAGGCCGTCGGCGACCGCCTGCGACTGCTCGGCGACCTGGCGGAGCGTCTCTTCGCCATAGAGGTTCTGGCTGCCGGTGACGAACCAGACCTCGTAGGCGTCAAGGGTGGTGGCGAGAGGCGTGCGGGTCATGAACGTGTTCCTTCGGGGTCTTGCGGGGAGGAGGGCGGAGGTCAGAGCGCCTGGACGGCGGCTTGTTCGACGGCCAGGCCGTCGCGATAGCGGGTGAGGTAGGCGGCGAAGCCGGGAACGTCTTCGGAATCGGGGTCGACGACGTCGAAGTCCGCGCCGCGGAAGACGCGCTCGCGGAGGTAGTCGTCGAGGGTGGCCTCTTCGGCGACCGCAAGGTAGGCGGCGAGCACCGCGATACCCCAGGCCCCGCCCTCCGACGCGGTCTCGCCTACCGCGACCGGTGCGTCCAGTGCACCGGCGAGGAACCGCTGGGCGACTCCGGCGGTGCGGAACATGCCGCCGTGGGCGAACATGCGGTCGATCTCGACGCCCTCGCCGTCGAGCACTCGCATGCCGAGTGCCAGCGTGCCGAACACCCCGTACAGCTGCGCCCGCATGACGTTCGCCAGCGTGAAGCGACTGTCAGGCGTGCGTACGAACAGCGGCCGACCCTCGGTGAGCCCGGCGATCGGCTCGCCCGCGAGATGGTTGTAGGCGAGCAGCCCACCGGCGTCGGGATCCCCGTCGAGCGCCTCGCGGAAGAGCGCCTCGAAGACGTCGTCCGAGCTCAGCGTGCCGCCGGTCACCGCGGCGAAGCGGCTGAACATGCCCACCCACGCCGCGAGCTCGCTCGCGCCGTTGTTGCAGTGCACCATCGCCACCGGGTCGCCCGCGGGCGTCGTGACGAGGTCGAGTTCGTGGTGGCTGCTCGTCAGGGGGCGTTCGAGTACGACCATCGCGAAGATGCTCGTGCCGGCGCTCACGTTGCCGGTGCGCGGCGCGACCGAGCAGGTCGCGACCATGCCCGTGCCGGCGTCGCCCTCGGGCGGGCAGAGCGGGGCACCCGGCTGCAGGTCGCCCGACGGATCGAGGAGCGCGGCTCCCGCCTCGGTGAGCCGGCCGGCCTCCTGGCCGGCGACCAGCACCTCGGGGAGGATCTCGGAGATCTTCAGTCCGTACGCCCGCTCGAGGACGAGCTGGTCGAACTGCTCGAGCATCGTCGCGTTGTAGTCGTGGGTGGCCGAGTCGATCGGGAACATACCCGACGCGTCGCCCACGCCGAGCACCTTGCGCCCGGTGAGCTTCCAGTGGACGTACCCCGCGAGCGTCGTCAGGAAGCGCACGTCGCTGACGTGGGGCTCCTCGTCGAGCACCGCCTGGTAGAGATGCGCGACCGACCACCGCAGCGGAATGTTCTCGCCGAACAGCGCGGTCAGCACCCCGGACGCCCGCGACGTCGTGGTGTTGCGCCATGTGCGGAAGGGAGCGAGAAGCTCGCCCTCGGCGTCGAAGGCGAGGTAGCCGTGCATCATCGCCGAGACGCCGATCGCACCGAACGTCCGCGGTCGGACGCCGTGTCGGCGCTCCGCGTCGGCGAGCAGATCGGCGTAGGCGGCCTGGAGTCCCGCCCAGACATCATCGATCGCGTAGGTCCAGACGCGGTCCTCGAACCGGTTCTCCCACTCGTGACTGCCCACGGCGAGCACGGTCGCCGGGTCTGCGGCATCCACGAGGCATGCCTTGATCCGCGTCGAGCCGAGCTCGATGCCGAGAGTCGTGCGACCCGAGAGGATCGCCTCTGCCGTCATCGCTGGTCCCCCTCGTCGCGGCGCTCGTCGGAGGACTGGCCGTAGACGTTCTGGTAGCGGTCGTAGAGGCTGTCGATCGCCTCCTGCGGAATGGGGATGAGCGGACCGGCCTCGCGCGCGTAGTGCACGGTGCGTGCCACGTCCTCGACCATGACCGCGGCCTTCACCGCGTCCTTCGCCGAGACGCCGATCGTGAAGGGTCCGTGGTTCTGCATCAGGACCGCCCGCGACCGGTGGCCGGTGAGGGTCTCGACGATGCCGCGGCCGATCGAGTCGTCGCCGATGATCGCAAACGGACCGACCGGGATGGGTCCGCCGAACTCGTCGGCCATCGCGGTGATCACGCAGGGGATCTCCTCGCCCCGGGCAGCCCACGCCACCGCGAAGGTCGAGTGGGTGTGCACCATTCCCCCGACGTCCGGCATGTTCCGGTAGACGTACGCGTGCGCGGCGGTGTCGCTCGACGGGCTCCGTTCGCTTCCGGGCGTTCCCGGGATGACATTGCCGTCGAGATCGCAGAGGATCATGTTCTCGGCCGCGAGGTCGTCGTACGACACACCCGACGGCTTGATCACTAACAGGTCGGCGCCGGGCACGCGGCCCGAGACGTTGCCGCCGGTCCACACGATGAGCCCGTACCGCACGAGCTCGCCGTGGAGCGCCGCCACATCGGCGCGGACCGCGTCGATCGATTCCTGCACGTCAGGCGCGAAGTCGCTCATCAGGTCGTCCCTCGCCGGGTCAGCACGCGCTGCAGCAGCACGAACACGAGCAGGACGGCGCCGGTGATGATCGTGAGGTACTCGGGATTGATCGTTCCGTCCTTCGTGATGATGAGGCGCAGCGCCGCGATGACGAACACACCGACGACAGAGCCGAGCACATAGCCGTAGCCACCCGTGAGCAGCGTCCCGCCGATGACGACGGCAGCGATCGCGTCGAGCTCCCAGCCGATGCCGGTGACGTTCTGGGCCTTGCCGCCGACCTCCGCGGTGTAGACGATCGCCGCCAGACCAGAGAGCGCACCGGAGATGATGTAGATCCCCACACGGGTCCGCGCGACCGGCAGACCCATCAGCCCGGGCGAGGTCTCGCTGCCGCCGATCGCGTAGACCGTGCGCCCGCTTCGGCTGCGGTGCATGAAGAACATGCCGCCCAGCACGACGAGTACGGCGATGAGCAGGCCCGGAGTGATGGTGAAATCGTTGACCTTGGGCCCGTCGAAGATCTTCCAGTCCGTCGCCAGCAGATGGATCGGCGAGTCCTCGGGCGCCTGCACGGGCGTCGTCGAAAGGATGGAGGCAAGTCCCCGGGCGAGGAACATCATGGCGAGCGTCGCGATGAACGGCTGCACGCTGAAGTACTGGACCATGACGCCCGCGATCACGCCGAACAGCGCGCCGAACAGGATCATGAGCAGCATCGAGACCCAGCCGTTGATGCCGATGTTCATGAGCATGACGCCGGCGACCGAGCTGAACGCGACGACCGCGCCGACGGACAGGTCGATACCGCCCGAGACGATCACGATCGTCATCCCGACGGCGAGGATGATCGTCGGGGCGAA
Organism: Microbacterium sp. 2FI; assembly: GCF_005502885.1. GTDB lineage: Bacteria > Actinomycetota > Actinomycetes > Actinomycetales > Microbacteriaceae > Microbacterium. The sequence continues at coordinate 41,899 of NZ_SCMR01000021.1, read as the reverse complement.
GCTGATGAGGAGGCTCGACATCGTTCCGGCGTGGAAGACCCTGCCGTACGCGACCTCGGCGTAGATGAGCATGCCGAACAGCAGCACGAGGGCTGCGAGCGTGGGGATCAGTGTCTGATTCCGCTCCCAGAGCCGCGAAAGACGAGCGGCGCTGGCGGTGTTCCTGCTCTCGGGCAGGTCGGGGACCGGGGGAACGGCGTCGGCGAGCGTGCTTGGAGAGCTCATGCGACGACCTCCTTCGAAACGGGTGCGGTCTGTTCCGCTGCGGGCGGGGCCGGCGTGTCCGACGACTTCGCGCGGCCGAAGGCCCACGAGCGCACGCGCTCGGACTGCAGCAGCACGAGGACGATGATGACGAGTGCCTTGAACGCCGGCGTCGCCGCGGCAGGGATGCCGAGGAACAGCACGGTCTTGTTGAGGGTCGCGATGAGGAGCGCGCCGACCGTGGAACCCACGATCGAGAACTTTCCGCCGGCGAGCGATGTGCCGCCGATGACGACGGCGAGGATCGCGTCGAGCTCCATCAGGTTCCCCGTGCCTCCCACGCTCACCGTCATCACTTCGGAGACGCTGAACAGACCGCCGACCGCGGCGAGTGCGGCCGAGAGGATGTAGACGCCGAACAGGATCGGACGAGGACGGATGCCGGCGAGCCGGCTCGCGTGCGGGTTGATGCCGATCGACTCGATCATGAGCCCGAGCGCCGTGCGGCGCATCGCCAGGGCGATGAGCACGACGATCGCGATGGCGAGCACGAAGCTCGTCGGGATGCCGAGGATCTGTCCGTTAGCGAGAAGGCGGAACGGCTCGTTGGTGGCATTGGTGTTCTGGCCACCGGTGATGACGCGTGCGATGCCTCGCGCGGCGAGCATCATGATCAGCGTCGTGATGAAGGGCTGCAGCCCGATCACCGAGACCAGGAAGCCGTTGATCGCACCGAGGACGATCGCGAGCGCGAGTGCGAGGCCGATCGCCGTCAGCATCGCGCCGACCGGCGACGACCCGTCCAGGCTCGAGAGGGTCTCCATCGCGACCGCCCCACCGACGGCCATCATCGACCCGACGGAGAGGTCGATACCGCCCGTGGCGATGACGAACGTCATCCCGAGGGCGATCATGATGATCGGCGCCGAAACGCGCAGGATGTCGAGGACGTTGCCCGTCAGCATCCCTGTCGTCGGGTTGACGCTCAACGCGAGGTAAGCCGGGTTCTTGATCGAGTTGATCAGCAGCAGCAGCGCGATGCCGACGATGGCCCAGAACCAGGGCGTGCGCAGCGCGATCTTCACGCGGCTCATGACGCGCTCCCTTCCTGGTCGGCGGCGGGTTCTCCGGCGGCGAGCTCTTCGGCGAGGGCTCCCGCGGTCTTCTCGGCTTCATCGCCCGACTCTGCGGCGATGATCGAGACGATGCTCTCGGCCGTGACTTCCGGTCCGTTGATGACCTCGCCCACCTTCTGATGGTCCTTGAGGATGACGATGCGCTCCGAGAGACGGACGACCTCTTCCAGCTCGGAGGAGATGAAGACGACGCTCATCCCGCCCTCGGCGAGCTCGGCCACGGTCTCCTGGATGTCGGCCTTCGCGCCGACGTCGATGCCTCGGGTCGGCTCGTCGAGAAGGAGCAGATCGGGGTTGGTGGCCAGCCACCGCCCGAGCAGCACTTTCTGCTGGTTGCCGCCCGAGAGGAGGCGAATGGGACGGTCGGGATCGTTCGGCCGTACGCTGAAGCGCTCCATGTAGGTCTTGACCAGCTGGTCGACCTCGCGCGCGGGCACACGACGCATCCAGCCGCGGCGGGCCTGGACGGCGAGCATGATGTTCTCGCGGACGCTCAGATCGCCGACGATGCCGTCTTCGCGACGGTTCTCGGTCGAATAGGCGATGCCGTGCGAAAGCCCCGCGACGGGCGTGTTCAGCGCGATCTTCTTGCCGCGGAGCCGGGTCGTCCCCGAGTCGGCTCTGTCGGCGCCGGCGATGAGCCGCGCGAGTTCCGTGCGGCCTGCCCCGAGGAGGCCCGCGAAGCCGACGACCTCACCGGCGTGGATCTCGAGATCCGTGGGCTCGATCGCGCCTTTGCGGCCGAGGTCGTCTGCGGCGAAGAGCGGAGTGACCGTGCGGTCGCGGTTCTCCGTCTGGCGATTGGAGCCGAGGGCTCGGAGCGTTTCGAAGTCCTTGCCGATCATCTTCGAGATGAGCTGCGTGCGGTCGAGGTCGCGCTTGAGGTACTCGCCGACGAACTTGCCGTTTCGCAGCACCGTGATGCGGTCGCTGATCGCGTAGACCTGGTCGAGGAAGTGGGAGACGAAGAGTATCGCGACGCCCTGGTCGCGAAGGCGGCGGATGACGCCGAAGAGCACCTCGACCTCGTTCGCGTCGAGGCTCGAGGTCGGCTCGTCGAGGATGAGGACCTTGGAGTCGGTCACCATCGCACGGCTGATGGCGACGAGCTGCTGGATCGCGATGGAGATCGATGAGAGGGGCGCGCGTGGGTCGAGGTCGCCGAGCCCCATCCGCGCGAGCGCCTCACGGGCGCGGGCATTGGTCTTGCGCCAGTTGATTCCCGTCCAGTCGTGGACCTCGTGCCCGAGCATGACGTTCTCGCCGATGGTGAGGTTCGTGCACAGATTGACCTCTTGGTAGACGGTCGAGATTCCCGCCGCCTGGGCGGACGCGGTGCCGGTGAAGTGCCGCGGCTGTCCGGCGACGACGATCTCGCCGGAGTCGATCTGGTAGACGCCGGTGAGCGCCTTGATGAGGGTGGACTTGCCGGCGCCGTTCTCGCCCATGAGGGTGTGGACTTCGCCGGGGAGCAGCCGGAAGCTGACGTCGTCGAGCGCCTTCACTCCCGGGAAGGTGATGGACGCGTTGCGGACCTCGACGATCGCGATCGGTTCAATCATGGCGGCGTGATTCCTTTGTGGTGCGAGACGGACGTACTGCATGGAGACGAGAACGAGCGGGGGCCGCCGGAACGGCAACCCCCGCTCGCATCACTTCTCGTCTCGTCGACGCTGGGTCGGATCAGAAGCCCTTGCCGTCGTCGATCGCGGCCTGGCCGGCCTCGGGCGAGTCGAAGTTCTCGCCGGGGACGATGATGTTCTTCTCGACCTCTTCGCCCGCGAGCGCAGCGTTGACCGCGTCGACGGCGAGGTCGCCGAAGAAGGGGTTGTACTGGGCGACGAAGCTCAGGTCGCCCGCGGCGAGCGCCTCGAGGGCCGGCGTGGTGCCGTCGATCGTGGCGATCTTGACGTCGGTGCCCGGAACGAGACCGGCCGCAGTCACGGCAGCAGCCGCTCCGATGCCCATCTCGTCGTTCTGGGCGAAGACGAACTGGAGGTCGGGGTTCTCCTTCAGCACGGTCTCGATGACCGACTTGCCCTCGTCAGCGGTCCAGTTGGCGGTCTGCGCGCCGATCTTGTTCCAGCCGTCTGCGCCCGCGATTGCGGCCTCGAAGCCCTCGTTGCGCTCATTGACGACCGAGAGACCGGGGACGCCCTCGAGCGTGAAGTAGTTCGCGCCCTCGGGGAAGGTCTCGACAGCCCAGTCGCCCACGGCGCCGGCGACGTTCACGTTGTCGGGGGCGATGCGCGTGACATAGAGGTCATCGCTGGAGTCGACACCGCGGTCGAGCAGGATGACGGGGATCTCGGCCTCCTGGGCGAGTTCCAGCGAGTCGTCCCAGCCGGACGCCTCGGTCGCGGTGAGGAGGATCACGTCGACCTCGTCGTTCACGAACGTCGCGAACGCGTCGATCTGCGACTTCTGGTCGGTCGGGCTCGCAGCAGGAGCGTACTTCAGGTCGAAGCCGGCCTCCTGCGTGAACGCGTCCTTGATCGCCTGCTCGTTGGCGTTGCGCCAGCCACCCTCGGGGCCGACCGCGACGAAGCCGACCGTGACCAGGTCGCCCTCGCCACCGGTGTCTCCGTCGCTGCCGCTGTCGGTGTCGCCGCCGGCACAGCCGGCGAGGCCGAGGGCGAGCGCCCCTGCACCGACGAAGCCGATAAGTCCGAGCATCCGCTTCTTGATAGCCATCTCTTCTCCTCCTTGAGACTCCCCGACGCTCTTGGTCGGGGAGAAGTCCCTGTGCCCCAGCGGGACACTCTCGGGTGTGCGAGACCATTGTGCGCGCTAACAAGCCCGTGGCGCAACTCAAATCTCCAGATTCGTTACATCTCCGTTACCGCGAACATCCACCGTCGTTCAACGAAGGGGCCTTCGGGCTCTGTGCGGGCGCGCGAAAGGATCCCCCCGCACCGGCTGCGAGCGGGGTTCAGCTCAGGCGCGGGCCGGCGGCGCGCTCGAGCCGCGGACGATCAGGCGAGGCTCGATGATGTCGTGCTCCGCGATGTCATCGCCCTCGATGGCGGCGATGATGATCTGCAGCGCGAGCGATCCGAGCGCCGCGAAGTCCTGCCGCACGGTCGTCAGCGGAGGAAGGAAGTGGCGCGCGTCGGGAAGGTCGTCGAAGCCGACCACGCTGACATCCTCGGGCACGCGCAGGCCCCGTTCCGCGAGGCCGTGGACGAGGCCGAGCGCCATCTGGTCGTTGGCCGCGAACACCGCCGTCGTGCCGGAGAAGTCGTAGGTCTTGCCGAAGGCGTAGCCGTAGTCGGAGGTCCAGTCGCCCACGACGGGCGGGGCGATCTCCAGGCCCGCGTCTGCGATCGCATCGCGCCAGCCCTGCTCGCGCGCACGGGCGTCATACCAGTCCAGCGGTCCGGACAGGTGCGCGATCGAACGATGGCCGAGTTCGATCAGGTGCATCACGGCGGCCATCGCCCCCGCGCGCTGATCTACGGCGGCGGTATGCATCTCGGCATCCGGCTCGGCCTTGATGACGAGGGTCGGCAGCCCGGTGCTCTGCTGTCGCAGCATGTCGAGTGACGAGGCGCGAGGAGCGATGACGCACAGTGCATCGACGCCCTGGGTGACGAGTTCGACGACGCCGGTTTCGATCTGCGCCGCTTCGTCGTCGGAGATCGAGAAGGCGCTGATCGCGTACCCGGCGTCGCGGGCGGCGCTCTCGATCGCGCGGAGCGTGCTGTTCGGGCCCCACTGCACGGGGCTGTCCACCAGCACGCCGATGCGCATTGCGCGGCGGGTGGCGAGCGCGCGGGCGATCGAGCTGCGGGTGTAGTTCATCTCGTCGATGGCCTGGAGAACCCGCTCACGCGTGGACTCCCGGATGTTCGGGTGACCGTTGATCACCCGCGAGACCGTCATGTGCGAGACGCCCGCCTGCTTCGCCACGTCATAGATGCTGGGCCGTTGCCAACCCCGTGTCGCCTGCTCGGACATCGCCGCTCACCTCGCTTTCTTGCTGACCACATCGTAGGGGGCCGCGGCAGGAGCGCCGGGCACCGCCGCGATGAGGTGTGCGAGCAGCCAGGCCGCGGTGATGTGAGCTCCGTCCGTGCCGGGCTGTGCGGTGCTGCCGGGCTTGCCCGTGCTGCCGTGGTTCGCCGGCTTCTCAGGCTTTCCCGGATGCACGGGATGTCCGGGCTTGTCGGGCTTGTCGGGCTTGTCGGGCTTGTCGGGCTTGTCGGGCTTGTCGGGCTTGTCGGGCTTGTCGGGCTTGTCGGGGGGACCGGGATGCCCCGGGTGGCACGTATGCACCGGGTGACCGCGCCGGGGATGGCCGTGTCCACCGCTGTGGGGATGGCACGCGAGCGGCTCGATCACGACCGAGACTTCGACGCCCTCGGGATCGGGCTGCTCGTCGGCAGCGGCAAGGCCCGAGGGAACGAGCACCAGCGCCGCGACCAGCGACGCGGCGACGCCGGACCGCATTGTCCGCATCAGCGTCATACCGTCTCCTCCGAACGCTCCGCAGCGCGGCGTCCCTCTTCCCTCGCGTCGGCGAGGAGAGTGTCGAGGCGACGCCGTGAGCGGATCCGCCCCCACACGACGGCGCCGATCACCAACACGATTCCGAGGACGACGATGAGCTGCGGCCAGGGTACGGCCCACGTCACGACCTCCGCCACCACCGGAGTGAGGGTCGACGTCTCGCCGTCCATCGTGACCACCACCGGATCGAGGATGACCTTCACGGGAACGACGAAGAGGGGCCAGACCCCGTCGACGACGGCGGTCATCGTGCGGGTGTCGCCGGGCAGGAGCTCCTGCGTGATCTCCCCCTCGACGGGGAATGCGACCGATCCTGTTCCGGCCTCGACGACGCCCTCGGCGATGAGCCGCGTGTTGCCGGTGTTGACGACGTCGAAAGTCACCGTCATCTCGCCGGGACGCAGCGGATTCCATGACAGCGCGTACGTCGAGACGACATCCTCCACAGCGGCCGCCGGGGTGATCTCACCGGTGACGCGGGTGAGGACGCGGAAGCCGATGCGGCTCTCGACGCCGACGCTCGCGCCGTCGTCGCCGGACTGCACCGACAGGATCGAGGCGGTGATGCCGGCGGCATGGTCGCCGGGTTCGGCCGTCTCGGGGACCGTGATGTCGAACGGCACGACGACCGTCTCACCGGCGGCCACGGTCACGTCGTCGGGAATCGATATCCACGTGCCGGAGTCGACGGATTCCTGATCGGCGGGGAGCATGTCGAAGCGTCCCGTGCGGGTGTAGAACCCGTCCGCGGCGGCGAGGCGGAAGGTGACCTCTTCGGCACTGACGTTTCGGACCGCGAAGTGATCCGAAACGGAGTCCCCGGGATCGATGTCGTGCTCGACAGCAGAACGACCGTCGGGACCTGACTCGTCGGCCGGCGTCACCGACCAGCGAATCTCCGAATCGTCAGCCGTGTCGGCCGCGGCAGGGAGTGCCGTCGAACCGAATGCCGCGGCGAGGACGACAGCGAGCAGCGCGCGAAGCACGCCGCCGGGTCGCGAGGTCAGGTGAGGCACGATGGTGAATCCAGACGTCAGGGTCGGGGCCGTGGAACGGCCCCGACCCGATTCAACACGAATCAGTCGCGGATGCGATCAGATGCCGTCTTCCCACAGGGTGAGCGTCAGGGTCGCCGTGTAGTTGCCCGGGGCGACGTCGACGGGCGTCTTCAGGAACAGGTCGGCGTTCGCCGTCCACACGCCCTGCGTCAGCTCGCCGTCCAGGTTCGGAGCGAACGCGAGCAGCTCTTCATTGACGAGGCCGACGTTGTTCGCACTGGGCGTGCCCGGCGTGCCCAGCGTGGGGTCGTCGTGCACCGTGACGATCTCGTCACCCGCGAGCACCTGCTCGTCATCGCCCGAGAGCAGCGCAGGGACCCAGCCGAGGCTTCCGGCCGAGATGTCCGGCACGCCGGCCGCCGAGAATGCCGACGACTGACCGGTGACGTACCAGTACTGGTCGGCGGGCGTCTCTTCGCGGTCGTCCGTGATGGTGACAGTCGGGAGCACGCCATCGAACTGACGGAGCTCGGGGTCGGCCGAGTCGACCTCGGAGAGCGCGGTCGAGTTCGCAGCGACACTCATGGTGAGCGCGCCCACCGGCTCGATCGCCTCGATGCTCACGGTGACGTCGACGTCATCGCCCTCGATCTCGTCGGCGATCGCGACGCCGGCAACGCCGATCAGCATCATTCCGCCGAGCGCGCCGACGGCGGTGCGGGCGAAGATCCCTCGCTTGTTCATTGTGTTTCTCCAATCCCGAGCCGGCATCCCTGCCGGGCCGAATGTTCGCGAGCGACCGGACCATCCGGCCTTCGGGTCTCGCAGGACCTCAGCTGACGCTGATCGCCCAGTACTGCTGGTCGATGTGCGGTGCGACGCGGAATCGGTCACCGACGGCTGATCGGTTGCGAATTCGTTCGAGCATGGTGCACCTTTGCTTGTGATCCCTCAGTGGATCGTCGTGGCTCGCGGGCAATGTTACCGGCAACAGTTAGCGAGAACAAGACCCGAAATCGGTTTCGAGTTTTCGAAGGCGTCATCCACAGGTGTGGGCCGGATACGCGACCGGCACGCTCACCGATACCGGCTCTTCATCGACCGTCGCGGTCGCCGCCACCGTGATCTCCCCCGACGCGACGTGGGCCGTGCGCGTCGTGAATGCACTCGACACCGACTTGCCCCGGGCGACCGCCGCGAACTGCTTCACGCCGTACGCGGTCGTCACCGTCAGCGCCACCGGCACCTCCGACCCGTTCGACGCCTGCACCGTCATGACCGCCTTCCCCGCCACGCAGCGGAAGGCCACGATCGCCGATATCTCGAGCGCCGGCTGAGGAGCAGCCCGCACGATCTCGATGCGATAGGTCGCCGTCGTCGTGTGGTCCTGCGCGGTCGAGCGCAGCGTCAGCACCGTGGGCGCGTCACCCTCGGCGAGCGCCACCGTTCGCGGCAGGGTGTCGTCGATGAGCACGTCGCCCACGTATACGAGGCCGCTCGGCACCGCCGGATCCGCATCGAAAGTCGCCGTCGTCGCATCCTCGGCAACGGTCGCCGTATAGGCGTACACGCCGTCCGCGAGCGTGGGGTTCAGCATCCCGTCCTCGAACGCGAGCGCCGTGAGATCGGCATCCGTCGCGAAAGCCGTCTTCGACGAGGTGTACACGCCGTAGACGCCACCGACGTAGCTCGTGCCGTTGCCCTGGAAGCGCACGGTGACCACGGGGATCTTCTCGCCGTCCTCGTCGAGGACGTACTCCCCCGCCTGGTTGCGCTTGTAGCTGTCGTTCGCAGGGATGCCGGCGAGCACCGCGGCCGGGATCTCGTCGTACTGCACGTACCAGTTCGTCGATCCGCCCGCGTTGGTGATGCGCTCGTTCTTCAGCAGAACGTCGTTGAGGTACACGTCGAATGTGCGCCCGTTGTCGCCGCCGAAGTAGCGCACGCCGAGGTAATTCTTCGGCAGCGAGGGGTCGACGATCATGTCGTACTGGAAGTAGGCATCCGTCGCGATCTGACCGTCGCGGTAGCCCTCACCCAACCACACGCCGACACCCGACTTGTTGTAGGAGTAGTTCTTGTCTGCCTCGCTGTTGTTGTTGTCGAACGACGTGAGCGAGTCGATCGTCGTCTCCTCGACGCGCAGCTGCTGCTTCTCCTTGAGGATCAGCTCCTGCGCCTGCGGCGAGTCGGGCTCGACGAGGTCCATGTAGATCGCGTAGCGGGCGTTGTAGAGGCTGTACCACGGCTCGAACGTGAGCGCCTCCGACGCGGCATCCGCATTCCGCATCGTGAAGCGCATCGTCGAGACGCCGTTGAGGTTCTCGCCGTCCTCGATGCGCACCAGGTTCTCGGCGATCCCCGCCTTGAACGCCTCGGCGTCGTCGACGACGACGTCGTTGCTCACCGACTTATCGGCCACGCTCATGCGCACGAGCACGCCGGCGACGTAGGTGGCGCCGACGTTCGTGCGGTTGAGCTCGGTCGCCAGGAGCACCGGGCCATACGCGAAGGCGACCCAATTGGGGTTCTCGGTGTCGTCGATCACGCGGACCTCGGCCGGGAGTTCGTAGACGAGCTCGTCGCCCGCCTCGACCTCGAGCACGACGTAGCCGTCCTGCGTGAGGGCCGAGACGTCCTGCGCCTGCCCGTTGACGGTGAGGGTCGGCGTCGCGGCAGCCCAGCTCGGAATCCGCAGGCGCAGCGTCGTGCCGTCGGCGAGCTCGCCGCCGTCGATCGCCTCGACCGAGTACGTCACCGTCTCGTCGGCCGGCACGTCGGCGGTCTGTGTGAGCCGCAGGTTGTGCGCGTCGTCGGTGTAGACCGACGAGCGGAACATGTTGACGTAGACCGACGACCCCTTGCGGAAGTAGATCGAGTCGCCGAGCTTGGTGAAGCTCTCGGTCGCGGTGCCGTGGTCGCACCAGAACTCGTCGACCGGGTTGCCGAACACCTTCGCGTACCCGGCCTGCATCGGCTGGAAGTACGTCATCATGCCGGTCTCGGGGTTCTGCTGCGCGAGGATCGCGTTGATGTAGGTGTGCTCGTAGAAGTCGGGGTACTTCACATCGGGCTCGACCTGGAACAGCGCCTTGGTGAGCTTGAGCATGTTGTACTCGTTGCAGATCTCGGACGTCGAGTTCTCGCCGTAGCCCGAGGTCGTGCCGTTGGTGGCGTGCTCGTGCAGCTCGTCCGCCCCGTGGAAGTGCTCGGACTGGCTGTTGCCGCCGTTGGCGTAGGTGTGGTCGTCCACCACGATCTGCCAGAAGTTCTCGGCAGCGGTGCGGTACATGCCGAGGTTGCTCTTCTCGGCCGCCGTCAGTGTCTCGTAGAGGTGCGGGTTGTCGGTGAACACGGTGTAGCGCTTGAGCGCGCCGACCAGCTTCGGGATCGTCGTGTTCGCGTGCTTGCCGTCGAGCACATCCTGGCCCGCGGCGAGCTGCTGGAAGAGCGTGACCTCGTCGAAGTACTCGGCCGCACGCTTGTGCGCGGGGTTCTCGGTGATGCTGTACAGCTCGTACAGCGCCTCGTTCATGCCGCCGTACTCGGTGTTCAGGATGCTGGCCGGGTTGGCCTGGCGCCCCGCCCAGTCGCGCACCCAGGTGCCGAAACCGCTCGCGACCGCGAGAGCCGTCTCCGACACTTCAGCCGGTGCGTACGCGTGCGCGTCGAGGAGCCCGGCGAGCACCTTGTGGAGGTTGTAGAACGGCACCAGCAGGCCGCCGCCGCCGCTCGGAAGGACGGTCACGGAGAAGGGCGAGACATAGCCGGCATTGCCCGGATTCGCGGTGGCGAATGCGGTCTGCGCGGCCGCGAGTCCGTCGACCGCGGTCGTGAGCTTGGCCAGCAGCTGGGCCTTGCGGGCGGGGTCGGTCTCGGTCGTATAGGCCTGCGAGAGCGCCGAGATGTAGTGGCCGAAGAAGTGGCCCTGGAACCGCGTGCCGCTGGTGCGCTCCCACCCGCCGTAGGGTGCGGCCGTCGTGGGGAGCCCGGCCTGCGTGTAGAAGCCGTGGAGGAAGCGCTCGGGATCGAGGCTCAGCAGGTAGTCGACCATCTTCTGGTTTCCGTTGACCAGGTAGGGGTCCTCCAGCAGCACCTCGCTCAACTCGGTCTCTTCGAGGTAGACGGAGGTGGAAGCCCCGCTCCGGGGTACGGTGAGCTCGTACGACTTCGTCACGGGCGCGCTGCCTCCATAGGTCCCGGTCGCGGTGAGCGTCACCGTCGCATCGGCGCCTTCGGGACGCGTGACGGTCGCGGCACCGCCGTCGATCGCGACGACATCGGAGTCTGACGACGTCCATGAGATCGCGGTGCCGTTCGTCGACTGGGTCGGAAGCCCGAAGCTCGTCGACGCCGTCGACGGGACGGTGAGTCCGTCGAGCGCGCCCTGGGCCACGGCCGCGGGATCGAATGACGGGTCGTTCTGCTGCGTGAGGGTCACGACATCCTCGACGGTGGCGACGCCGTTGTAGAGGGTGTAGTCGTCGAGCAGCCCGTTGGCATGCGCACCGTTGTACTGCGGGCCGTTGTAGCCGAGGGTCTTGACCGTCGTGCTCTCCCCCACGATCAGCCCCGTGGCAGTTCCCGTCGCGGGGTACTTCACGGTCGCGATCTGGCGCACGCCGTTGCGGTAGAACTGCACGTCCTTGGTCGCCTTGTCGTAGGTTGCGACGATGTGGGTCCACTGCCCCGTGGGGAAGAAGCCGGCGCGGGCCGTGTCGACGGCGACCTTGTAGGGCTGACCGCTCGCCGGGCCGATCGACAGCGCGAGGGGCGATCCGTCACCCTCGGACGTGAGGTACCACCCCGGAGAGTTGTAGGGGAGCTTGCTCCACGCGAAGACCTGCTCCCCCGTCATGGCGACGTTCGGCTTGTACCAGAACGACACCGTCAGGTCGGCCGGCTGCAGGTACGCCGCGGTGCCGAGGCGGATCGCGTTGGAGCCGTTCAGGTTGAAGGCCTGTCCACTGATGCCGGCGCCGTAGACCTCGGCGCCCTTCTGCATCGTCACGGCGGCGGCGTTCGGACCCGCGTCGGCGAGGCTGCCGTCGAAGCGCAGGTCGAGCACCTTCGACGCCTCGATCGAGACTGGGGCGGCGAGCGCCGCCGTGGGTGCCGTGAACGCCAGTCCGCCGGCGGCGAGGACGGTCGCTGTCACGACCGCCACTGCTCTGCGGATCTTGTTCATGGGATGCAGATTCTTCGCCAAGGCAGGGCTCCTTCGTCCTGTCGAACCTGACCCGGCCGGCCGCGCGACGGTGCTGTTACCGCTATCAGGTATATCCATTGTTAGCGCGAACGAGCCATCGCGTCAAGGGATTGACGAACTCCGTCAGATGATTGCCGCATCGGAGCGTGAGCGCTAACATGCACACGGCGCGACGCATGCACTCCGATTGCATGCAACCTTCAACCGCGCACAGCGAAGGAGCTGGAGTGATTCTCACACGTCGAACGGTCTCCCCACCCACCGAGCGCAGCGACCCCCAGCGTCGCACGCGCTCCCTTCTCGCGGCAGCGCTCGGCGCAGCGCTCATCCTCACCGCGCTGGCGCCCGCCGGTGCCGCACCGGCGGTTGATACCGTCCCGACGTCGGGCCTCGTCGCCGACTACGCGTTCGACCAGACCACGGGTGCCAGCATCCCGAATCGTGTGAGCGGCGGGGCCCCCGCCACCGTCGTGAACGGCACCGACGCGCACTGGAGCGGCTCGTCGCTGGTGTTCGCGGGCGGTGCGAAGACCAGCGCGACCGCCAACTGGGTGCGCCTGCCCGACAACATGCTCAGCGGCAAGGCCTCTGCCACCGTCACGATCGAGACGAAGCTCGACGCGACGATGAAGAACAACTGGAACTTCCTGTGGAACATCGGGAGCAACTCCACCACGCAGTACTACTTCGCGTCGGTGCGCGACAACGCCCGCACCGCGATCACCGCTTCCGGTGGTGGCGGCGAGGTGAACGCGCGCTCGGGCACCGCCCTCGGCGCGAATCGCTGGTACAGCCTGACGTCGGTCATCGACGGAGCCGCCGGACGCATCACGTTCTACGTCGACGGCGAGCAGGTCGCACAGGCGCCTACCACGCTGACCCCGGCATCCATCACCGATCAGACCCTCAACGCGATCGGCCGCGCGCCGTACCCCGACCCGATGTACAAGGGCGAGGTGTCGTCGTTCCGCGTCTACGACCGCGCTCTCACGGCCGCCGAAGTCGAGGACGTGTCGGTGGCGGATGCCGCGCTCCATGCCTCCGCGCACGAGCAGGCCGCCCAGGTCGTGCTCGACAGCGTCGCCGACCTCACCGTCGACGAGCGCGTCACGACCCTCCCCGACTATGCCGGGCGGGTGTCGTGGACCTCGTCGTCGACCGTGCTCGAGGTCGGCGCCGACGGGCTGACGCTCACCGCGGATCAGCCGGCCTCCGGCGAGGCGGCGATCGAGGCGACGCTCACCGCGACGGCCACCGTCCGCGGGGCGAGCGTCTCGCGCGACGTGCCGGTGACGGTGCTGCCGACACCCGCAGCCACCGACCCGTACGGCTACGCGATGGTGCACTTCATCGAGGATTCCGCGGGCTACGCCGAGAAGATCTACCTCGACGTCTCGCGCGGCGACAACCCCGAGCACTGGGACCCGCTCAACGGCGGAAAGCCGATCCTCGCGTCCGACCTCGGCACCACCGGCATCCGCGACCCGTACCTCACCTACAACCCCGAGACCGCGACCTACTACATCATCGCGACCGACCTGCGGGTGTTCGGCGGGAACAACGGCGTGAGCGGCTGCACCACGTGGTGCTACTGGAGCTCGCAGGGCAGCACGAAGCTCAACGTCTGGGAGTCGAAAGACCTCGTGACCTGGAGCGATCTGCGCCAATTCGATGTCGCCCTCTCGGATGGCGCCGAAGTCGCCGAGCTCGGCATGGCGTGGGCGCCCGAGGCCACATGGGTCGATGACTACCACCCCGACGGCAGCGGAGCGTTCGTCGTGTACTGGTCGTCGAACGTCTACGCGAACGAGGCGCACACCGGCTCGTCGTACTCGCGGATCCTGTGGGGCGCGACCCCCGACTTCACGCAGGAGACCTACGATTACGGCGGCGTCTTCATCGATGCCGGCGGCAACACGATCGACACCACGATCATCCAGGACGAGGGCAAGACCTACCGGATCACGAAGGACAACTCGGCGGGCAAGGGCATCTACATGGAGTCCACGACCGCGAGCCAGTGGTGGACCCCGGCCGCCACCTGGACTCAGCTGCAGTCGCAGATCGGCGCGGTGTGGTCCGGCGGCAACGCCGGCGGCGTCGAAGGCCCGGCGGTGTTCCAGCGGCACGGCGAAGACAAGTGGTACCTCTACGTCGACGTCATCCCGTCCACCGGCTACCGGCCGATGCAGACCACCGATCTCGACGCAGGCTGGTCGCAGCTGGTCAGCCCCGGCTTCTTCATGGCGCCCAGCACCAAGCACGGCGGCGTCGTCTCGCTCACGAAGGCCGGCTACGACACGCTGCGTGAAGCGGATGCCGCATCCGCCGTGACGACCGATCTCGGCGCCGTCGAGGTCGAGGCGGACGCCGCCGAGGCCGACGTGCGTGCCGCACTCCCCGCCTCGGCCGAGGTCGTCATGGCCTACGGACGCGGCACGGCCTCGCAGCCGGTGACGTGGGACCTCACGGACGTCGACACCGGCACTCCGGGCAGCTACGAGGTGACCGGCACCGTGCGCACGATCGGTGCGAACCTCAACCAGTGGGTGGGTGCGGGCGGCTCGACGGCATGGAACGCGACGGGCAAGCAGCTCTACAGCTCGACCGCGGTCACGGTCACGGCCGACGTCGTGGTCGCAGCCCCCGTGCTGCCGGTCACGGTCGTCGCCGACACGCGCTGCGTCGCCGGCAAGGCCGTGCTGACGGTGCGCACGACGAACGACGGCACCGCAGCGGTGGGGCTCGACGTCGACAGCGCGTACGGGACGAAGACCTACGTCGCCGCACAGCCCGGCAAGACCACGGCCACCGCCTTCACGACGCGGCAGCCCGCGATCGGCGCCGGCACGGTCAGCGTCACCGTCACCGCGGGCGACGACAGCGCCGAGGCTTCGGCCGGGTACGCCGCCGCGACCTGCGGGTAGTCGCACTTCGGGCAAGCGCCCCGCCGACCCTCAGGTCGGCGGGGCGCTTCGCGCTGTCGGGCTCACCTGCCCGGGTGCGCGCGCCGCGGCATCCGTCGCCCCCGTCGCATCGCCCGCGGCATCCCTCCCCACCCGTCTGCGCAGCCGAGTGCACGACATGTCGTCGAGTGCACGGCTTCGCCGCGTGGCGAAGCCGTGCACTCGACGGTACGCCGTGCACTCGCGGTGAAGCGAGGGGGACGGGGAGAAGGGATGAGGGATGCTGAAGCACGGGGCCAGGGCGCGCGACAGCGCGTCGCGGGGAGGATATTCACCCGCGACGCGCGTCGCATCGGCCGCCGCGCGGCCGGGTCAAGGTCAGCCGCAGGTGGCCGTGGGGTAGCCGACCTGCTGGTCTGCGGTCACCGTCTCGCCGCCGATCGTGGCCGCGGCGGTCAGCGAGATCGTCCCGGCGGGGATCGCCTGCTGACGGGTCGTGAACGACGTCGACGAAGTCTTGCCCGCGGCGACCGCCGCGAACGTCTTCGACCCGTACGCACCCGTCGCCGTCACCGACACCGGCACGCCCTCGGCGTTGCTCACCGCCAGCACCTGCACGACCTTGCCCGCGACGCAGCGCGCCGACACCACCGCCGACACGTCCAGCGACGGCTCGGGGTCGCCGGTCACCGTGACCGTCACCGAGACGGTCCGGTTGTCGGGAGCCACCTCCTCGTCGCCCTCCATGTCGAAGACCGGCAGGCCGTCGGCGGCCCAGTGGACGCGCCGCACGAACATGTCGCGGCCACTCAGGCCCTCGTTGTCGGTGCGTGCATGGAAGACGTAGAGGAGGTTGTCGTCCTCATCGTGCGACCACATCCCGTGACCGGTGCCCAGCTGCCAAGCGCCGTTGAAGACGCCCGACTTCTGGATCGGGTAGTTGAGCTTCGACCAGGCCGCGGGATCGGTGAGATCGACCCCGGCGCCCGCCGTGGCCGTCGCGAGTCCGGTGGTGTAGCTGTCGCCGACCGTCGATCCGGAGTAGATCAGGTTCAGCACCCCGTCATGGGCGAACACGTTCGGCCCCTCGGCGATCGTGTTGTCCCACGCGTACTCCGGCGCGAGGATGCGCACCGGCTCCGATGTGAGCCGGGTCGGATTCGCCGGGTCCATCTTCGCGATGAAGAGCGAGCCGAGCATCTGCCAGATGTAGTACGACTGCCCGGAGTCCTCCAGATACGTCATGTCCAGTGAGATCCCCTGCACGCTGTTGAGCGCACCGCCGCCCGAGCGGAGCACCTTCTGCGGCTTGCTCCAGTTCGCCGGCACAGCCGGATCCAGGTCGTTGCCCGCGGCATCCTGCTGCAGCTGCATGATGCTCGCGCGGCCGGTCCACATGTCGGGCTGACCGTTGGAGCCGTTGTAGCAGGGCATGAACAGGATCGAGAGCTTCTCGTCGATGACGTGATACTCCGGTGCCCAGAAGCACCCGGTCATGACACCGCCATCAGCGTCCGTGTCGCCGCGGCGCAGGAGGTCGATCTCGATGTTGCGGCCCGCGTCGATCGCCTCGTCCGAGAGGTCCTCGATGCTGTCGGCGATGCGGATCGGCATGTGCCCGCCGCCCTGCGGGTTGATGTTGCCGCCGTAGATGTCCTCCGTGGCGATCATCAGGAACTTCTCCTGCCCGTTCCAGTCGTAGCGGAACACCGACGGATCGGCCCGCTCGTCCGCGAACGGCGTCGCGTACTCGGTCTGCTTCACGGTCCCCGTCACCTCGTAGGTGCCGGGAACCGCGGTGTCGACGGCGTCGACGGATGCCGCATCCCACGCGATCGCACGCGAGGCGTCGGAGCCGTCGTCATAGGCGAGCTGGGCACGCTGCGGCAGGTCTGCCGCGCCGAAGGCGTCGCCCTCCTCGATCGTCACGGTGTCGAACTCGGCCACACCGGTGTTGATGATGCGACCGAAGCGCACCTGGAGGGCTTCCACCGTCTCGGCGTCGACGGGGAGCGCGTTGCCCGTCGCGTAGTTCGGGATGCCGGTGCCGGTGACACCCGACGTGGCCTCGATCGTCCCGCGCTGGGCGGCGGTGCGCCCGATGCCGCCGGCCAACTCGGTGAACGTCGTGTACATCGCTGCGCCCGCGTCGGACGTCCAGCTGACCACGTACCGGTCGGCGGCGGTGTCGTACACAGCCGCCGGCTGGTTCACTCCGCTCGTGACGCCGAGGTCGATCATGCCGACCTCCTCGTACGAACGCAGGTCTGCGCTCCGCGCGAAGAGCATGCGCGCGGTCTGGGTGCCGTCGGAGGCGCCGCCGCGTGCGGTGCGCGTCGCCACGACACCGAACCCGCCGTCCGCGAGGCGGAAGAGGTGCGGGTCCTTCAGGCTCCGGATGATGCCGTCGCTCGTGCCGTTCGCCGGCGGGGTCGTGGAGGTCTTGGCGAAGAAGATGCCGTAATTCTCGTTCAGCGGGGACCAGCCTTCGCCGTCCTCCAGCGCGAGGTGCATGCTGAGCGCGACGTCGGCGTTGTTCGCCTCGGTGACGGAGGTCGGCACTCGGTTGTAGGCGAGGAGCTGCGTCGTGGTGGCGGCCGGGAGCACCCGCACAGCGAAGGTCCGGTCGACGCCGGCACCGGTCGACTCATCGGTGACACGGACGGTGATCTCGGCATCCGTCCCGACCTCCGAATCGGAGACGATCGCGTCGTCGACGGTCACTCCTGCGCTGACCGACGTCACCTCCACGGCGGTGCCGGCAGGAGCCGCAGGAAGCGGTGTGCCCGACTCCACCACGGAGGGGATGACGAAGCGGGACGCGAGGCGCGCCGCACGATCCGCCGCGGACTCGGTCGAGGGGAGCACGGTAACGGTGATGGTCGTCGTGGCGGTGAAGCCCCGCACCGTGGCGGAGGCGGTGAGCTCGACCTCGACGGCGGGCTGCCCCGCCAGCGGTGCGTTCACGGTGCCGTCGGGGGCGACGACCGACGGATCGCTCGAGGACCATGTCACGCGTCCGCTCGCGGTCGGAAGGTCGATGTCGGTCGACGTCTCGCGGTCGACGAGGCCGAGGGAGTCGAGAATCGCCTGCGCCTGCGCCTGAAGCACCGCGGCGTGCGGCGCGGCATCGGCGGCCGCGACGTCGGTGACCTCGGTCGCCGAGAGCGCGCGGTCGTAGACGCGGAAGGACGAGATCGCGCCCTGGAAGAGCGGGTCCGGCCACGGCGCGCGGCCGATGGTGTTCAGCGACTGGTCCGCGACGTCGCCCGGCGTGAACTCCATCGGACCGTGGGCGACGCGCGTGCCGTTGAGGAAGAGGGATGCCGTACCCGCCGCGCCGTCGACGACCGACGCCACATTGACCCACTGGCCGGCCGTGATGCCGCACGAGCTCGACGAGACGAGGCGCTCGACCCCGCCCGCCTTGATGCCGACGAGCGGCGAGCGCCCCGAACCGCAGTTCAGTGAGGCGAAGAAGTACTCGGTCGCCGAGGACTCGTTTCCGATGTTCCAGAGGAAGTGGAAGCCGTTGAGCATGGCCTGCGTAGCCTGGACCTCGGCCACGACGGTCGCCGACTCCGCCCCGGCGAGCAGGCCGTCGGGCAACTCGACCCAGTTCCCCGTCGAGGTCTTCGCGCCGCCGCGCAGGGTGAGCGCGGAGCCGGTCCAGTCCGAGGCCTGGAGGTTGCGGACGGTGGCGGGGCCGAAGTCCGATCCGATCGCGCCGTTGGGCACCTCGCTCCCCGACGCCTGCGAGAACGCGTAGGCGGCGACGAGGCCGTCGGTGGGGGGTTCGGCGGCCGCGGACGTCACGCCCATGCCGAGGACCATCGCGCCGGCGGCGGTGAGGACCAGTGCGCTTCTTCGAGCGCGTGAAGACAGACTCATATCCACTCTCCGTCAAGTGACTGCACATCATCGAACAGGCTGTTATCGCTCACACTAGCGTCAGTGTTACCGATAACGGAATAGTTCCCCGCACGCTTGACATCGCTCAGCCGCGCATCTAGCGTGGGGCTGATCCGGAGTGTTTCCGGTAACACCGAGAGTCCGCAGACCGCGCAGCCGCGGTCCACAGGATTGCGCGATGACGCACAACGAGTCTGCCGAGACGGCGACGTCCACGGTCTGGGGTTCCTCGCATCGCCGCAATCGACGAGAGCGAGGAAGCAGAGCGTGAGAACGCGAAACCGATCCCGATTCCTGGCGAAGGGCGGTGCGGTCGCGACCGCGATCGCCCTCGCCGTCACCGGCGCCGTCGTACCGACGGCGGCCAATGCCGCCATCAGCGCGCAGCCCCTCATCCACTACAGCTTCGACGCCGCCTCGGGCACGACGATCGCCGATGCGAGCGGCAACGGCCACGACGCCATCCTGCGGCAGAGCGGCGGCAGCGTCGCTGACGGCAGCCTGTCGCTTCCCGGCGGCGCACGCGGCACCGCGGCGTATCTCGAGATCCCGACCGCTCCCCTGGTGGGCAAGAAGGACCTCACCATCTCGACGTGGCTCTCGCCGCGATCGGGCGCCGGCAACACGGCGGCCGCGTTCATCGGCGCCCCCGTCGCATCGGGCGCCTCGTACTCCTCCGGCTACTGGCTGCTCAACCCCGCAAACCCGAGCGGGTATGTGAAGTCCGTCGTCACGAACTCCGTCAACGCCGGCGCTCCGTGGAGCACGGAGGTCGGCCCCGGCGGCACGAACTCGGCGACGGTCGGAGCGCGGACGCCTGCCGGGCTGAGCCTCTACACGACCGTCATCGACGGCACCACGGGCCAGCTGCGCGTGTACATCAACGGCACCCGCATCGCGCAGAACACCATCGCGCGCGACGTCGCCGCGTTCGGCCCCACCCTCGTCGCGAGCCTCGGCCGCTCCACGTACAACGACACCAGCTGGAACGGCCTCGTGGATGACTTCGCCGTCTACGCCTCGGCGCTGACCGACGCCGACGTGCAGTCGCTCTACAGCTCGCAGGCGCTCGACCGCGCGGTCGCGGGCGTGTCCGTCCCCGCTTCGGCCACGAGTGACTTCACGGTGCCGCTGACGAGCGCCGGCGTCGCCGTCGCGTGGGCGTCGGACAGCCCGGCGATCGCCGTGACCGGCTCGACCGCCGATGTCACGCGCCCCGCCGCGGGCACAGGGGACGCGAACGTGACCCTGACGGCGACGTTCACCGTGGGCGCAGAGACACGGACCCAGACCTACGCGGTCCTCGTGCCGCAGGAGATCCCCGACTCGGAGAAGGTCGCGAACGACCTGGCCGCGATCGAGATCCGCAACCTCGACAACATCCGCACCAACTTCTCGGTGCCGACGTCGGGTGCCGAGGGCTCCGCGATCGCGTGGGCGGTGGCGCCCGCCGGCGCGGCGAACGCCGCCCTGCGCGACGGTGTGCGGGCAGACTCGCGCACGGTCGAGGTGCAGCGGCCCGCCGCGGGCTCCGAGGCCGTGACGGTCGAGCTGACGGCGACGGCCACGAACGGCTCGGCCACGGCATCCCGCACCTTCTCGGCACGGATCCAGCCGATGCCCGGTGGCACCACGCAGACCGAGGCGTACTTCTGGACCTTCTTCACCGGCGAGGGTCAGGGCGCCGAGCGCGTCAGCATCGCGGCATCCAAGGGCAACGACGCGCTGAGCTGGAACACCCTCAACGCGGGTCAGCCGATCTTCACGTCGACGGTCGGCACGCAGGGCCTGCGCGATCCGTTCATCATCCGCGCACCCGAAGGCGACAAGTTCTACATGATCGCCACCGACCTCAAGGTCGCCGGGCTCGCGGGCGGGTTCACCACGGCGCAGATCTCGGGCTCGAAGTACATCGAGGTCTGGGAATCGGACGACCTCGTGACCTGGTCGGACCAGCGTCACGTGAAGGTGTCGACCGACTACGCCGGCAACACGTGGGCGCCGGAGGCGTACTGGGATGAGGAGCTGGACACGTTCGTCGTCTTCTGGGCCTCGAACCTCTACCCGACGACCAACACCGCCGACCGCACCGCGGTGACGTACAACCGCATGATGTACGCGACCACGGACGACTTCGTGACCTTCTCGGACGCGAAGATCTGGACGGACGTGCCCCGCGGAACCGGTCGAGGGATGATCGACTCGACGGTCGCGAAAGTGGACGGCGTGTACCACCGCTTCACGAAGGACGAGGCGAGCATGACGATCCGCCACGAGAAGTCGACGGACCTCCTCGCGACGATCACCGGCACGCTGCCCGGCACCACCGGCGCGGCGGACCAGTGGACCCTCGTCAAGGAGCGGGTCGCGAGCGGCCTGCCCAACGGCGAGCCGGGCGGCACCTACTCGAGCGGCGAGGGCGCGAACATCTTCCCCGCCAACGACGGTGACGTGAACGGCCTGGACTGGTTCCTCTTCATCGACCAGCCGGACTACCACGGCGGACCCAACCACTACGTGCCGTTCGGGACGGACGACCTGAACGACGGCGACGCCTGGCAGGCGCTCGGCACGAAGCTCCGCCAGGGACTGCCGCAGAACGCCGACGGCGGCAAGCCCCGCCACGGCACCGTGATCCCGGTCACGCGCGCCGAGTATCAGAAGGTGCTCGAGGCATACGCGCCGAACATCGCCGTCGCCTCTGTCGCGGCGATGGACGTGACGACGGCCACCGGCGTCGCGCCGGTGCTTCCGCAGGCGAAGCTGACGAAGGTCGACGGCTCGCAGCAGACCGTCGACGTCGTCTGGGAGACCGTGGACGCGTCGGAGTACGCCGCACCGGGGACCTTCACGGTCTCGGGTGTCGCGCAGGACGACTCGCGCATGCCGGTCGAGGCGACGGTGACCGTCGAGGCTGCGATCCACCTCGACGTGACCGCCACGTCGCGGTGCGTCGCAGGCAAGGCAGTCCTGACGGTGAAGCTGACCAACGAGGGCACCGATGCCGCGGCAGTCGAGGTCTCGACCCCGTACGGCACGAAGTCGGCCACTGTCCTGGCGGGCAAGTCGACCTCGTACGCCTTCACCACGCGACTGGCTTCGCTGCCGGCCGGCGCGGTGAGCGTCGAGGTCACCCAGGGCGCCGGAACGGGAACGGTGACGGCCGCCTACGAGAACCGCTCCTGCGGTTGACGGCAATCCGGCCGCGGCTCTTCGCCGCGCCGTGAGACCCGGGCCCTCGGTGGATTCGTCCACCGGGGGCCCGCTCTTTCCGACCTCAGGGGCCGCGGCCGCGGCATCCGCTCGGCATGGCACGCTGGGGGTGTGACCACGGACACGTCCATCGCCCGGCTGCGCGCACGTCTGCTCACCGCCCTGTCCGGCGATCCGGACGGGACGCCGCCCTGGGTGTGCGAGCTCGCCGAGGGCGACGACGCCGGCTGGTTCCCCGAGAACGGCCCCGCATGGACCGTCCATGCCGGCATGGGCACGATGGTCGCGGGCATCCGCGCGCTGCTCCTGCAAGCCCTGCACCCCGGCGCCCTCGCGGGCGTGCACGACTGGTCGCGCTACCGCGAGGATCCGATCGGCCGACTCACCGGCACCGTGCGGTGGGTCATCTGCCTCACCTACGGCTCTCGCACGCAAGCGGCACACGAGACGGCCCGCGTCGGCCGGTTCCACCGCCGCGTCGCGGGCACGTACCGTGCGGCGGACGGCACCGATCAGGCGTACTCGGCCGCCGACCCCGAGCTCCTCGAGTGGGTGCATCTTGCCTTCACCGACGCATTCCTGTCATGCCATCAGCGGTGGGGCGGTGCGATCCCCGGCGGCGCCGACGCCTACGTGCAGGAGTGGGCGACGGCCGGTCGGCTGATGCATGTCGCCGATCCGCCGACCTCTGAAGCCGATCTCCGCCGCCGGCTCGACGACTACCTCGCGCGCGGCACGCTGCGGCGCGACGCGCGGGTCGACGACGTCGTGCGGTTCCTGCGGCGACCGCCGTTCCCCGATTCCCGTTCGATGTCGCTCGCGTACCGAGTGCTCTTCGCGAGCGCGGTGGCGACCATCCCGCGCCGGTACCGCAAGCTGCTTGGGCTCCGGCGGAGCCCGCTTCCCGTCGTCACCGCCACCCGTCTGGTGCTCGCGACCACGGCGAAGGCCCTCGGCTCGGGTCCTCGAGCGCAGGACTTCGCGCGCCGGCGACTGCGGCGCCTGGAGGAGGTGGATGCCGCGTCCCCGGTCTCTCCGGGCGGCCCGGCTCGGGCGACCTGACGCCTGCGCAAACGGGAGTGGCCCGCGGCCGACAGACCGCGGGCCACTCCTTCTTCGTCAGGCTCAGCCGCAGCTGAACGCCGGGTACGACGTCCTTCCCTCGTAGGAGAGATCGCCGGTCGCAGACCCCGCCACCGAGACCTCACCCGCGCCCACGCCGAGCGCGCGGGTCGTGAAGGCGGCCGAGGCAGTGCCGCCGGCCTTGACGCCCGTGAACGTCTTCGACCCGAAGGCGGTCTCGACCGAGACCGTCGCCGGCACCTCGCCGGCGTTGCGCACCGAGACCACCACGACGACCTTGCCGGCGACGCAGCGCTGGGTAACCGTCGGCACGAGGTCGAGCGTGTCGCCGACGAGCGTCGGCAGCTCGATCGTGACGTGCTCCTCGATGTTGCCGGCCGCGTCCTGCGACTGGACGTGCACGTAGCGAGGATCCTCGGTGAGCTGCACCGAGAAGGGCTCCTCGTAGGTGGCGTAGAACCCGTTCGTCTCACCGGTAGGTGATGCGTCCGGGCCGTCCGACCACACCGTGCGCGTGACGCCCGAGCCGGGCTCGGCGTCGGCAGGAGTGAGGGTCACGGTCGCGGAGGTGCCGTCGACCACGATCCAGTCGACACCGGTAGTGGGTGCCATCGTGTCGACCTTGATGGTCTCGGACGCCTCGCCCACTGCGTCGTCTTCACTCGTGGCGCGCGCGCCCACCGTGATCTCGCCCTGCGCCGACACGGCGAACGGCTCGCTGTACTCGGTCCAGGTCTCACCGTCGAGGGAGTACTCGACGCGGTCGATCGGACTCGCCGTCTCTTCGGCGGAGATCGTCACGGTCGGGGCGGTGGTGTACCACCCCGAGCCCTGCGGCGCCGAGTCGAACTCGATCGAGACGATGGGCTCGCTCTGATCGAGCGGCTCGACGACGAACACCGTCGCCACGGCACCGGGCTCGTAGGCCGCGACCGCACCGTCGACGTCGAAGATGGCGTCGGCGTCGGCGTACAGGGCCGGGTCGATCGGCTCCCACTCGACCGCGACCGCACTGCTCTCCGTGCCGTCGTCGTACGTGGCGACGACCGTCTCGGGCAGCACCGGGGCAACCCCCGGCGTCGTGATCGACACCGCGTACGCGACGCTCTCGACGTCGTCCGATAGCGTGTCGGCGACGTAGACGGCGGCCGACACGGACTGCCCGTCGTAGCCGGCGGGGTCGCCCAGGACTTCGAACTCGCCCGCGGTCGCGTAGCTCGCCGGCGCGATGCCCGCCCACTCGACGTCGACGTAGCGCAGCGGGCCGTTCTCCCCGACCACCCAGACCCGGTCGGGCAGCTCCGGCGCGGTGCCGGTGAGCGTGCGCACCGCGACCGACTCGGCATCCAGGAACGCGTTCGGATCTTCGGGTTCGGGCTCCACGATCGGCGCGTCGACACCCCAGACCTCCCACTCGATGACGCTGGTGGCCTTGCGCTGACCCGAGAACACCACACGGTCGAGGACCAGGCGCACGGCCGTCGTCGTCACCGCGTCGAAGTTCGCCTGTACGACCGGCTGCGAGGTCACCGGAGCCGCGGTGTTCAGCACCGGGAGCGGATAGCTGAGGCCGGCGCCGCTGACCGGCGCCCACTCGCCCGCGACCGTTCGGTACTCGATCTTCCACGCAGCCGGGATCATGACGCCCGAGTCGCCGCCCGGCGTCAGGTGGTTCTGCCACAGGAAGAGCTTGGACGAGCTGACGGTGACCGCCCGCTCCCATGTGTACGTCGCGATGTCCTGCGTAGGGCTCCCGGGCGCTCCCCACGTCCCCCACATCGCCGACAACGTGTTGGTCGGCGCCGAGGCGCCGTTGTTGAGCGCGGCCGACGAGTTCCACGACGGCACGTAGCTCACCTCCGTCGTCGGCGCGTTCTCACCTGAGGCGAGTGCGACGTTGAACGGCTCGTCGGCGGCAGTCGCCGGCATCCCGGTCATCGCCGCTGCGACCAGCGCGAACGAGACCGCCACGGCTGCCGCGATCCTCTTCATTGGTTTCCCTTCGCTTGTCTTCGACATGTCAGCTGCCCCCGTCGATCGGGGCACGGCCGGCGGCGAGCAGGATCTTCTGACGATTGCGCGAGGTCAGCAGCCCGTCGGCGACGTACGACGCGGTGACGTCGCCCACCACACCGAGGAAGGCCGCCCGGGTCTCGAACGGCGCCGACTCCCAGATGTCGTCGAGCAGCGTCGACCCCGATCGACGCGGGTTGGCGACGCCGGAGTCACGCCCGGCGAAGGTCACCGTGGGCTCGTTTCGCTGGAAGTACATGTGGTACGCCACGTCCTTGCCGTTGTACGCCGGCTCGTACGTCAGGTTGCCGATCGTGAAGACGTTCGCAGCCGTCTTGCTGATCCCCCGGCTGACGTGGCCGTCGAGGTCGAGCCGGTCGGCGACCGAGACTTTCAGATAGCTCGAGGACGAACTGGTCGCCGAGAGCACGACCGGACCGTACAGGAGCGTCTGAATGTCGGCGCGGTCGGGCGAGCGCTCGACACGCACGGCGAGCGGGATGCGCACGGTGATCGTGTCGCCGGCCGCCCACGTGCGCGCGATCGACGCGTAGGTGCCGGGCTCGGCGGCGACGCCGGCGGCGGCTCCGTTCACCGCGATCTCGACGCCGGACGCCCACGCGGGCACCCGCAGGTGGACCGTGAGCGGTCCGCTCGGGGCCGCGGTGACGGTCAGCGTCGACGTCTCGCCCTCGGGGTACGACGAAACCTGCTCGAGCTCGAGCCCGGTCTCGTCCCACGTGAGAGTCGAGGCGATGTAGAGGTTCACATAGAGCTCGGTCTGGTCCTTGGACCGGAAGTAGATGCCCTCCTGGTACTTCACGTGGCTCTCGAGCCCCGTCCCGCCGCAGCACGTGCCGATGTTGCCGTTGCCGTACTCCTTTCGGGCGCCCGGATGCACCGGGAACATGTACAGGTTCTCGGGGCCTGTCGTCGACTCGGCATTGCGCCGACCGCCGAGGATGTGGTTGAGCACCGTCCGCTCGTAGTAGTCCATGTAGCCCGGGTCCTGCTCGTTGAAGAACAGATAGCTGGCGACCTTGAGCATGTTGTAGGCCGCGCACGACTCGGCGTTGCGCGGACCGATGTCACCCGCCACTGCTCCCGCCGGACCCCACAGCTCGCCCTCGCCCGTGCCGCCGTGCGCGTAGGCGCGGCCGGGCACGACCATGTCGAAGAAGCCCTTCGAGGCGTCGAGGAAGTGCTCGTCGCCGGTCTCGGCCGCAAGCTTGATGTAGCCGGGGAACTGCGGGATGTGCTGGTTGGCGTGCTTGCCGTTGAGAGTGTCGACGCCCGTCGCGCAGGCATCCACCAGGGTGTGCAGCGTGAAGAGCTTCGCGGCATCGAGGAACTCCGCCTTCGCGGGATCGGCCGAGCGCCAGTAGAGCTCGACGAGCACCTCGTTCATGCCGCCGTACTCGCCGGCGATGTACGACCCCCACATGCGGGCGAGCTGCGCCGGGGTGCAGGCCGACAGGCGGCTGAAGACCCAGTGCCCGATCCCTTCGGCGAGCTCGAGCGCGAGGTCGCTGCCGGCGAGCGCGTGCGCGTCGAGGAGCCCGGCGAGGATCTTGTGCAGCGTGTAATACGGCGCCCAGATCTCGCCGTAGGGTGCGAACTCCTCGAGCGCCGAGAACTGCCACTCGCCGTACGCCGACAGGAACCCCGGGTGCGAGTAGCGCGGGGCATCCTGGTACTGCTGTGCGGCGAGCGCCGTGCGGCACTCGGCGAGCCCCGCCACGATCGCGTTCACCTTGTTGAGCAGCGCCAGCTCTCCGGTGGCGGCGTACGCCATCGAGATGCCGCTGAGGAAGTGGCCGCCGTAGTGGCCGCGGAGGCAGCCGCCGGCGCCGGCGGTGTTCTGGCCGCGCGTGTACTCGCGGGGTCCCCAACGCTGCGCGTCCGGGTTGGGGCCGTACTCCTCCCACCCGCCGGGCGGTGTCGCGCCGCGGGTGTCGAGACCGGCATTGCGGCGGAAGACCGCGAGGATCTTGTCGACCGAGTACGCCCGGTACAGCACGAGGTGCTGGTTGAGCGCCCGCGTGAAGACGCTCTGGCCGAGCGAGACCGACGTGAGCGGGAAGGGCTGCACGCTCCAGGCGTCGGGGTACACATGCGTCTGGCCTGCCAGCACCATGCGCGCCGAACGTGCGACGCCGGCCGCGCGGAACGCGGACGCCTGGGAAGCGGCGCCCGCGGTGGCGCGCGCGTTCGTCGGGTCGAGGAGCGCTACTGCGGCGGCCATGCCGGCGAGCGCGATCCCTCCCCCGACCACGACCTTGCGTCGTGAGATCCCCGTCTGGGTTTCGGGTGTCATCGTGTGGTTCCTTTCACTTCACTGGGTCGGCGAGGGTGGATGCCGCCGCGCGTGCGGTCGGGCAGAACAGGGGGCAGAAGGGGAGGCGACGCCGGGATCCGGCGTCGCCTCCCGTTCACCTCAGCCGCAGGAGGCGGCTGCGTACGCGGCCTCCACGGTGGTGCTCTCTCCGCCGGTGGTGGTGGCGGTCACGTCGGCGGTGCCGGCATCCACCCCCACCATCCGCGTGGTGAACACCTGGCTGACGGCCTTGCCCGGCTGCACAGCGGCGAACTGCTTCGTGCCGAACGAGGACTTCAGCTCGAACGCGAGCGGCTCATCGTGTTCGTTCACGGCCCGCACCACCACGACGACCTTGCCCGCGACGCAGCGGGTGCTCGCCGTCGCAGAGATCTGGGGCCCGGGCGAGACGCCGTCCCCGACGGTGAGCGTCAGCGTGGTGGAGGTCGTGCCCGCCGTGCTCACGTAGGCCGGGAGCACGAGGTCTCCGCGGATCGTGTAGACGCCCGGCCGGTCGACGATCGACTCGTCGTAGTCCCACTCCACGCCGATCGCCTGGTTGTCACGCGATCCGTCGTTGTACGAGACCTCGACCTTCTCGGGGAGCCAGGGCTGCTCGCCGACATCGACGGACTGCTCGAACTGCTCAGCGCCCTGGATCGAGATGCCGCCCTGCGAGTTCTCGGGCCGCACGTAGATCTGCGCCTGCGCGATGAGACCGTTCGTGGTGTTCGTCCCGTAGACGACGAACGGCTCGACGTTGGCCTCTGCGACCTGCTCCGCCGTGATCGCCTGCCAGGTGAACGGCACCGAGCCGCGGGAGCCGCTGGAGTACACGACGTCCAGCTCAGCCGGCAGCACCGGGATCTCGCCCACGACGGTCCGCATGATCACGGGGGCGTCCACCGACGCGACCGTCTCGCCGTTGGCCCGCCAGCGCAGCACACCGGTGCCGGCGCCGGAACCCTGCACTCCCGTGATCCGGATGCGCAGCTGGGTCGCCTCGATCGGCTCGAACTCGAGCCGATTGTAGGTGTTGCGCACGAGCGCGCCGGCGTACGTCGATCCGCCCGAGAGCGTGACCGGGGTCCACGTCGTGCCGTCGTTCGAATACTCCACTGTGTACGTGTCGGACCGCGGCATCCGCGTCCCGCCGTTGTCGTCGTACCAGTAGATCTCGGTCGACTGCAGGCGCACGGCCGAAGGCCACTGATACCGGATCCACGCGGCGGTCGCCGGCGACGTGCCGTTGGCCGGCTGTCCCCAGTTGCCCCAGCCGTTGCCCGCTCCGGGAGCGGAGCTGGCCGGAGTGGTCGCCTCGTTCACCCGGGTGTGGTTCTCCCACGACGACGTGCCGCTCGTGGTGATCGTCGCGACCGCGCCGAACTCGGCCGAGGTCGCCTTCTCACTGAGCTGCAGCTCGACGTCGCGCTGCGTCGTGAGCGCACCGTCCGAGGCCGTGAGACGGAAGGTGTAGGCCCCCGCCACCGTGCCCGTGACCGTCGTGGTCAGCGCCGTCGCGTTGCTGAAGATGACCCCCGCGCCGGCAGGTGCCGACACCGTCGACCATCCGACCGTGAGCGCGCCGTCCTCGGGGATGCCGTCGTCCGTCGCCGTTCCGGTCAAGGTCGTCGAGAGGTTGCCGTCGCGCGAGCGATCGGCTGCCGCCGTCACGACCGGAGCATCGTTGACCACTGCCGGAACGTCGCGTCCGGAATCGAACACCTGGATCTCGGAGATGGCCGTGTACTTCGTCGGGGTGTTGACGAACGCGACGCGGACCTTGCTCGCGGTGACCTGATCGAACAGCGCCTCGTTGAACTTCGGCTGCACGATCTTGGGCGACTTGAACGTGTCGGGAATGCTGACCCAGTCCCCCGATCCGTTCTGCAGCTGGATCTGGTAGCGCTGGGGCTGGCTGTAGCCGCCGCTCTGCCGATCGCTCACGAACCAGACCTTGACGTTGTCGAAGGTCCGCGGTTCGCCGAAGTCGAGCTCCACGTAGCCGTTCGCGTCGGTGGTGCCGTAGTTGCCCCAGTAGGGCTCGTTGACCGTGGTTCCGTCGGTCACGGCATCCAGCGACACCGGCCGCTCGGTCTCGGCAATGGCACCCGGCGTGTAGTTCATCGAGCCCGTCGAGTAACCCGGAGTGTGGAAGTTGCGCCACGGCGTCGGCCGCGCTCCCTGCTGGGTGTACGACGACGTGAGGGTCGCGTCGGCGGCGAGATTCGCCGCGTCCTCACCCAGGTCGATGCCCGCCGTCTTGAGGTACTCCACGACGCGGTCGTCCTCGATCGGCGTTCCGGCTGCCGTCGGCAGATCGGCGCCCTCGTCGGAGACGACGTCGACGGCGAGGCCCTCGTCGGATTCGACGATGTCGTTCGCGGCAGGGTCGTAGACGAACCGGCCCAGCGCGTCGGCGGTCGCCTTGCGCTCACCGTTGATGAACAGGCTGTACCCGGCACCGAGGTCGTAGTGCGAGCCGTCCTCGTCCCACACGATCGTGAGGTCCTGTCCGTGGTAGCGCAGATTGTTGACCATGAAGTGGTCGTAGCCGAGGTCGATCGGCCACAGTTCGACCTTGTCGTCCGAGCGCGGCTGGATGCCTCCCATGTCCTCCACGTAGATGTAGTTCATGTTGCCGAGCATCACGTGGTTCGGATTGTTGCGGTTGTACGTCTTCGCCGTCGCGTTCCAGTTCGAGTAGTACTCGGCCTGGTTCGCCACCCGAGCGTCGCCGCCCGGGTAGATGCTCCACGCCATCCAGTCGAGCAGGCGCGCAGCGTACTCGGGGGTGATGTACTTCCCCTCGGGGTCGTAGTGGCGCAGCGCCTCCCGAACGGCGCGGTACTGCACCGTGAAGTTGATGTTGGAGAAGTTGTTCGATCCGCCGATGCTGAACTTCGCACGGTCGTACTGGTTGGCCGTGTAGAAGGGGAAGATCGGGAAGTTGTCGCCGTAGCGGAGGAACCGCAGCCCGTCGACGTAGTCCTCGGCGTCCTCGGTCGGGATCAGACCCTCGGCGTAGATGTCGAACAGGTTCGACTCCTTCGCGGGGATCAGATCGCGCTCGGCCGCCGAGAGCGGGTTGGCCCCGGTTCCCGACGAGTCCGCCGACAGGGCGCCGTGCGACGTGCCGGCGAGGAACGAGCGCATCTCGGTGCTCCAGAGGCGACCCAGGATCGCCTCGCGGATCTCGTCCGCGGTGTCGCCCATCTCTCCGACCTTCGCCTCGTCTGCGCCGGCGATCTCGTAAAGCTGGCGGGCCGCGTCGAACGCGCCCCACACGTAGGCCGACTCGGGGCGCTCGATCGTGCGCGCACCCGGCGCGGACGCGTTGGTCCGCGGGTAGCCGAACGTGATCGCGTCGGAGTCGTTGCCGGGCATGTAGTTCGTGTCGTAGGCGATGAGCATGTCGTCGTTGCCGTCGTAGTGCTCCAGCTGCCCGACGCCGTCGCCCTCGAAGTATCGCGCGAAGCGCTCGGCGACGGCCGTGCCACCACCGTGGACGTTGTAGGCCTCGAGACCGGCGGTGCCCAGATACTGCGAGTAGTGGTTGTTCCAGCTCGTGTGTCCGGGGCTGTCGAGGAACGCGGATGAGCCCGAGAGCTCGCCCACGTTGAGGATCTGGCCGTACGGAAGGTAGGGCGTCCGGATCCACTTCGTGTCCTGCAGGTGCATCGGCTGGGTGAGCACGACCGCGTTCTGGTACAGGTTCACGCCCTCGATGGTCGTCGGGTACTGGTACACGTAGCCCGGCTCGTTGGAGTCGAGCACGTTGTAGCGCTCGCCCCACCAGCGATAGACGATCGCCTTCTCGACGGCCGCGTTCGGCACGTCGATGTAGGGGATGTCCTGTGCCCAGCGCCGGTTGAACTCGGTCACGCCCTGCTGGAAGGCAGCGGCGGGCGCGAGCTCTGCATACGCGTCGAGCTCGGTGGCTCCGGCCGGCAGCGAGTCGCTGTAGAGGGCGCCGACGACGGAGAGCTCGACCGATCCGCCCGCGGGCACCGTGACCTGACGCTCGAGGTTCGCACCCGTGCGCTGGAAGCCGTCGGCCTTGAGTCCGATCTTCACCGTCGACCACGGGGTGTCGACGAGCCCGTTGTTCGCACCGCTCGTGAGGGTGCGTGTGCCGACCAGCTCATCCGCTTCGTCGCCCGCACCGGTGGCCAGCGGCGATGCCGCCCGGACCGTGAAGGTCTGCTCGGCGCCGCTGGTGTTGCGGAAGGTGAGCGCGGTGACGGCCACGTTGTCGTGGGTGACGAACTTTCGCAGATCCGCCACGACGCCCGTCGCGCCGATCGAGTACTGCGACTTCGCGTGGCTGGGCGCATTGAACCGCTGCGCGCCGACCTCGGTGACCGTCTGTCCGGGTACGACGACGGTGTAGAAGTTGCCGAGGTTGTTCGGGCCGCCGGCGAACGCGGAGCCCGCGAAGCCCATGACGCCCCAGTTGCTGCCGCCGCGCATATAGAGCGAGCGGCCGCGGGTCTGGAGCACGGTGTTGTTCGCCGTGCCCGACACTCCCAGGATGCGGTCGAGGTAGTAGTCGGTCCCCCCGGCGGCGAGATCCTTTTCGAAGATCCGGTCGTGCATGCTGTTCGCCGTCCAGTCGACACCGGTCGCGAGCTTCGCCGCGACCTCGTCGATGTTGGCGTACGTGGGGTCGCCGATGTCCATCGAATCGGTCTGGCCGTTCGTGTACACCCCCACGTCCGCCTCATTGCCGGGGACGACATCGGCGACCGCCGCTGTCGGCGCCAAAGCCAGTGTGGCCGCGGTGAGCGCGAGGATCGCAGCTCCGGCGACCGGTTTCCTCAAAGATGCAGGCGACATCGCCCTTCCTCTCCATCGGGGAATCGGATGACCCGGCTGCCGCGCTACAGCGAGTGGGGCGCCAGGACGAGTCAGGCACAGTCAAGCAGGGTCGATTTGGTTAACGCAATGGTTTTCGAAGTTTTCGGTGATTCCGTCCCCGATCACGACCGTGAGCCGGGCGGCGCCGCGGCGCCCGGTCACTGACATGCTGGAACGATGCGCATCGCACTCACCGGAGCATCCGGAAAACTCGGCACCGTCGTCTTTCGTGAGCTCGTCGCGGCGGGGCACGACGTCATCGGAATGGACGTCGTCGGCACTCGCGGCCCGTCCTTCGTCCAGGTCGATCTGACCGACTACGGTCAGGTGGTGGACGCCTTCACCGCGGTCGGCGACCGCCACGACGGCTTCGACGCGGTCGTGCATCTCGGCGCGATCCCCGCTCCCGGCATCCGGAGCGACATCGCCACGTTCCACAACAACATGGCGGCGACGTTCAACGTGTTCTGGGCCACCGTCCGCCTCGGCATCCGTCGCATCGTGGCAGCCTCCAGCGAGACGGTGCAGGGACTCCCGTTCGACACTCCGCCGCCGTACATCCCGGTCGACGAGGACTACCCGCCGCGGCCCGAGTCCGTCTACTCACTCGTCAAGACGCTCGAGGAGAGACTCGCCGTCGAACTCGTTCGGTGGCATCCGGACCTCTCGATCACCGCCCTGCGCTTCTCGAACGTGATGGTGCCCGAGGACTACGCGGAGTTCCCCTCCTTCGACGACGACGCCCTCCGTCGCAAGTGGAACCTGTGGGGCTACATCGACGCCCGGGACGGCGCGCAGGCGGTCCAGCGCGCGCTCGAGATCGCTCCCCCCGGATTCGATCAGTTCATCATCGCCGCCGCCGACACCGTGATGTCCAGGCCTAATGCCGAGCTCATCGAGGAGGTCTTCCCCGGAGTCGCCGTGAAGGGCGGCGTCGGTCCGCACGACACGCTCCTCTCGATCGACAAGGCGCGACGACAGCTGGGGTTCGAGCCGCGCCACTCCTGGCGCGACCACGTCTGACGCGCGCCGTCAGCGACGCGGGATGGTCGAGCCCCGGATCACGAGGCGCACCGGCAGGTGGTGCTCGCCGCTGCCGACGTCGACGCCGTCGATCGCGTCGAACACGCGCTGCGCTGCCTGGCGACCGAGCTGCTGAAGGTTGGCGTCGATGCTCGTGAGCTCGGGGCGGGAGTTGGTCGAGAGCACCTCCCAGTTGTCGTAGCCGATCACGGCGAGGTCGTCGGGCACTGTGCGACCGAGGTCGCGGGCGGTGTCGAGCGCGCCGCGCGCGATCTGATCGGATCCGCAGAAGAACGCATCGACATCGGGATGCCGCTTCAGCAGCATCGCCGCGGCGTCGCGTCCCCAGTGCTCGGTCCACTCCGAGAACATCGGCTCTCCGACCAGTTCGAGCCCGGCCGCGGCGAGGCCCGCGCGGGCACCGGCGAGGCGGTCCTGCGCGGCGGCGTACGAGGGGTCACCGGTGATGTGCGCGATCCGCGTGCGCCCGCACGCGATGAGATGCTCCACGGCGAGGCGCCCGCCGGCGTAGTTGTCGGGGGTCAGCGACAGATCCCGCGGATCATCCGATGGCGAGTACGCGTAGACGACCGGCACCGGGAGGCCCTGACCGAGCGACGGTCGGGGGTCGGTCTGCCTGCCGACCACGATGATGCCGTCGACGCGGCGGCTCAGCAGCGCCCGCAGGTGATGCTGCTCGCGGATCGCGTCGCCGCGCGCATCGCACAGGAACACGTTGATCTGCCCTGCTCCGAACGCGTCTTCGGCACCCATGAGGATCGGGATCATGAAGCGGCCTTCGAGGTCGCTCGTGAGGAGTCCGACAGTGCCGGTGCGTCCGGCCAGCAGACCCTTCGCCATCGCGTTCGGGGTGAACGCCAGATCTTCGGCCGCCTGCAGCACGCGCTGGCGCGTCGCAGCGGCGACATCGTCCCGGTTGTTGAGTGCTTTCGACGCCGTGGCGATCGAAACTCCCGCCGCTCGGGCGACGTCGCTCAGCGTCGCTGCACGCGACCCGATCTCGTTCGGCGCCACGTTGACCTCCTTGTTGCGGAAAGGTTATCGGAGACGGTACTTGACCGCTCGCTGTCTGTGACGATACCTTGCCGAAAGGGATTTCGTAGATTTCGAATCGCCCGCACCCCCACACAGCGGTGCCGACCCCCATCGGCGTCATCCGCTCGAAGATGAGCCAGAGGAGACAGTTGCATGATCACCACCCGACGCCGGGCCGCCCTGCGCGCGGTCACGGCCTTCGCGGCCGCCGGAGCCCTGATCGGCGGCCTGACCGCGTGCGCCGGTGACACCGGGAACACGCCCGCCCCCGACGAGTCGATCCCCGCCGAGGGAGTCGACGACGGCACGACGCTGACGCTGTGGACGCGTGCGCCGATGGAGGCGCAGGCCAACCTGCTCGTGGACGCGTACAACGCCAGCCACGAGAACCAGGTCGAACTCACCGTCGTCCCCAACGACGACTATGTCGCCAAGGTCGGCGCCGCCGCCGGCTCGAGCGGGCTTCCCGACCTGTTCGCCGCAGACATCGTCTACGTGCCGAACTGGGTCGAGCAGGGGCTCTTCGCCGACATCTCGGAGCAGATCGACGGACTCGACTACAAGGACGCGATCAACAAGGGTCACCTCGCGGCGGGCACCTACGACGGCGCAGAGCACGTTCTCCCCTTCGTACTCGACCTGTCGATGCTGATGTGGAACAAGGAGCTCTTCGCCGAGGCCGGTCTCGACCCCGACAAGGCTCCGGCGACGCTCGCCGAGTTCGCCGAGGCCGCCATGGCGGTGCAGGAGCTGGGCAAGCCCGGAGTGTCGGGCACGTCCGCCGGACTCAACTGCGGCGGATGCCTCGTGTTCACGTGGTTCCCGAGCATCTGGGCGTCCGGCGACCCGGTCATGAACCCCGAGGGCACCGAGGCGCTGCTCGCCAGCGACACGGCGAAGGAGGTCTACGCCACCTGGCAGGAGCTGTACGAGGCGGGCGCGGTCGCTCCGGGCTCGGCTGACGAGACCGGCGCCACCTGGGTCGCGGGCTTCCAGGAGGGCAACGTCGGCATCATGCCGTTCCCGGCCACGCTCCTCCCCGCCCTGGAGTTCGATGCCGGCCTCGCCGGCATCCCGGGAGTCGACGGCGGCGTCTCGACGTTCGTCGGCGGCGACGGCATCGGCATCTCGAAGGACTCGGAGCAGTCGCCGCAGGCGTGGAACTTCCTCGCGTGGATGATGTCGGAGGAGGCCCAGGTCGAGGTGCTGGCCCAGGCCGGCAACGCCGTGTCGCGCTCCGACCTCGCCGACAACCAGTACGCCGCCGAGGACCCGCGTCTGGTCACCATCAACGAGGTGGCCGGTCAGGGCGACACCCCGGTCGCGCTGCAGTTCCAGCAGGCCTACAACGCTCCGGGCAGCCCCTGGCTCACGCTGGTCCGCAACGCCGTCATCGAGGGCGCCGACTCGGTCGACGCCGACAACGACGAAATCACGGCCATCCTGAGTCAGTGAGTTCATCGCGGGCGGGGTGCGCTGCCCGGCAGCGCACCCCGCCCGCCCCGTTTCCAACCGTTCAACTCCCCTAGGAGCGACGTGGCACTCCCCACCCTCGCGCGACGCGCGAAGCCCGCACGCAGTCCCCTCGGCGGCCCGCTGCAGGGCTGGCTCTACGCCGCCCCCACCGCGATCTTCGTCGTCGCGCTCTTCCTCATCCCGCTGATGCTCGTGCTCCAGATGTCGGCCTCCGACTGGCCCCTTCTCCGGGGGAACATGGGCCTCAACTTCCCCGACAACTACATCGCCGCCGTCGACCACCGCCTCTTCTGGGATTCGATCCGCTTCACACTCCTCTACACCGCGATCACGACGGTGCTGCTGATCGGTCTGGGCCTGGGCCTCGCACTCCTCGTGCAGGAGTCCACGATGTGGAAGGGATTCCTCCGCACGGCGTTCCTGATCCCCAGCGCACTGGGCCTCGCCTCGGCATCCCTCCTCTTCTACGTCCTCTACTCGCCGTTCGCGGGTCCGTTCGCCGATCTGATGGCGACGTGGGGCTTCACGTTCCTCGGCACACCCGAGGGCGCACTGTGGTCGACGGTGTTCCTCATCGTCTGGCGCTACGCGGGGTTCTACATGCTCCTCATGCTCGTGGGCCTGCAGGGCATCTCGGACGACGTCTTCGAGGCCGCCCGCATCGACGGCGCGTCGCGGTGGCAGACCTTCCGGCACATCACGATGCCGCTCCTGCGACCGACCTTCGCGCTCACCATCGTGCTGTGCGTGACAGGGTCGCTCCTCGCGTTCGACCAGTTCTACATCCTCACCAAGGGCGGGCCGGACAACAGCACCATGACCATCGTCCAGCTGATCTACAACGTCGCCTTCCAGGGGCAGAACGACCTCGGCATCGCCGCGGCGCTGTCGGTCATCGTGCTGCTCGCACTCATCGTCATCAACGTCGTGCAGCTGCGCGCGTTCCGTCGTCCTGAGGAGGCCTGACGTGACCCTCACCGACACCACGTCGACCCGCACCGTCGTCGCCCCCGGTCTGCGCGACCGGCCGCGGATGAGCAGGCGCCACGCCACGCGCCTGATGTGGGGCATCCCGTACGGGGTCTTCACCTCGGCACTCGCGATCATCTTCCTCTACCCGCTCGTGTGGACGACGGTCTCGTCCTTCAGCCCGCAGGCGGGCTCGAGCCAGACCGACGGGTGGGGGTTCGGCAACTACCAGGCACTCGCGGACTTCCAGGCGGGCATCTGGGTGTACCTGGCCAACTCGCTGTTCGTGTCGCTGCTCACGGTGGTGCTGACGCTCGTGATCTCGTTCTTCGGCGGGTACGCCTTCGCACGGTACAACTTCCCCGGCAAGAACCTGCTGTTCCTCCTGGTGCTCGCGATCCTGATGGTGCCGTACGCGACGCTCCTGATCCCGCTGTACGTGATCCTCAACGCGATCGGGCTGAACAACTCCCTCGTCGGAGTCGCGCTCGTGCTGACGATGTTCCAGCTGCCGTTCTCGATGTTCATGATGCGGATCTCGTTCGAGTCGATCCCGCGCGAGATGGACGAGGCGGCGCTCGTCGACGGCTGCAACAGCTTCTCGGCGCTGTGGCGCGTGCTGCTGCCGGCGGTCAAGCCCGGGCTCATCACGGTGGGGCTCTTCGCGTTCCTGACCGCCTGGAACGACTTCATCGCGCCGCTGATCCTCATCAACGACACCAATCGGATGACGCTCCCCCTCGCGGTGGCGAACCTGCGCGGTCAGGTGATGGGAGTGATCGACTACGGCGCCACCGAAGCGGGGGTCGTCGTGCTCGCGCTGCCGTGCGTCGTGCTGTTCCTCGTGCTGCAGCGCCACTACGTCCGCGGATTCATGTCGGGAGCCTTCAAGGGATGACTATGCACTTCACGACGCACGCGCCGCAGGCGCCCGCCGTCCCCGCGCGCGGACGTCTCAGGCCGCTCGGCCAGGGCGAGGTCCGCATCACGGGTGGGTTCTGGGGCGATCGGCAGGTCGTCAACGGCGAGCACACCCTCGCCCACATCGGTTCGCGCCTCGAATCCGAGGGGTGGCTGCCCAACTTCGACCTCGCCGCGAGCGAAGGGCTGGACGAGCGACGTCGCGGACGGGAGTTCTCCGATTCGGAGGTGTACAAGTACCTCGAGGGCCTCTCGTGGGAGATCGGCCGCACCGACGACCCGCTGCTCGAGGAGCGCCTGCGCGCCGTCGTCGCGCGGGTCGCCGCGGCGCAGGAGCCCGACGGCTACCTCAACACCCGGTTCGGCCGGCCCGGCCAGGGCGCGCGATGGTCGGACCTCGAATGGGGGCACGAGCTCTACTGCCTCGGCCACCTCTTCCAGGCCGCTGTCGCTCGTGAGCGCACGCGTCCCGGCGCCGACGACGGACTGCTGGGCATCGCGCGTCGGGCGGCAGACCTCGTGTGCGCGGAGTTCGGGGTCGACGGCCGCGCGGCGATCTGCGGTCACGCCGAGATCGAGGTGGGTCTCGCCGAACTCTCCCGTGTGACCGGCGACCGCCGGTACCTCGACCAGGCACGCCTGTTCGTCGAACGCCACGGTCGCGGCACCCTGCGCGACATCGAGTGGGGCCGCAAGTACTACCAGGACGACATGCCGGTGCGCGAGGCCGAGGTGCTGCGTGGTCATGCCGTTCGCGCGAACTACCTCGCCGCGGGTGCGATGGACGTCGCCGTCGACACGCGCGACACCGGCCTGTTGAATGCGCTGCGCCGCCAGTGGGACCGCACGATCGCCCGTCGCACCTATATCACCGGTGGTCAGGGGTCGCACCACCAGGACGAGGCGTTCGGCGACGATTGGGAACTGCCACCCGATCGCGCGTACTCCGAGACGTGCGCGAGCATCGGCTCGATCATGTTCACGTGGCGCCTGCTGCTGGCGGGCGGTGACGCACGACACGCCGACCTCATCGAGCGCACGCTCTACAACGTCGTGGCGACCTCACCGTCACCCGACGGTCGAGCGTTCTACTACGCCAACACGCTCCACCAGCGGGTGCCCGGCACGCCCGCCGATCCCGACACGACCTCGCCCCGCGCGTCGTCGTCGCTGCGGGCGCCCTGGTTCGAGGTCTCCTGCTGCCCGCCGAACGTGGCGCGCATGCTCGCGAGTCTCGACGCGTACGTGGCGACCGCCGATGCCGAAGGCGTGCAGCTGCTGCAGTACGCCCCTGCGACGGTGCGCACCGTGCTGGACGACGGCCGCGTCGTTGCGTTCGACGTCGCCACCGCCTACCCGGCCGACGGTCGCATCACCGTCACCCACGTGTCGGATTCCGATGCGCCCTGGACGCTCAGCCTGCGCGTTCCGGCGTGGGCGACGGGCGCGACCCTCCGGATCGTCACCGGCGGCTCGACGCAGCAGCGCTCCGCGGACCCGGGAATGGTGGAGGTGCGTCACTCGTTTCGCGCCGGAGACGTCGTCCAGCTCGACCTCCCGATGGTGCCGCGCGTGTCGTCGCCCGATCCGCGGATCGATGCCGTCCGCGGCTGCGTCGCCGTCGAGCGCGGCCCCGAGGTGTTCGCTCTCGAGTCCGTGGATCTCGCGGCGGCCGGTGCCACCGATGTCGCGCAGGTCGCGATCGCACCGGGCACCGTGCCGTTCGAGCGCGACGGCAGAGTCTGGGCGACCGTGCAGCGGCTCCCGCTCGGTCGTGGTCCGTGGCCCTACGGCGAGGCCGAGTCCACCGCGGGCACGGCCACCGCCGAGGTG
Source organism: Microbacterium sp. 2FI (assembly GCF_005502885.1). Classification (GTDB taxonomy): domain Bacteria; phylum Actinomycetota; class Actinomycetes; order Actinomycetales; family Microbacteriaceae; genus Microbacterium. The sequence continues at coordinate 2,258 of NZ_SCMR01000021.1, read as the reverse complement.
CCCCTCGTGCCTTACCACGAGTGGGCCGAGCGGGGTCCGTCGACCATGCGCATCTGGATCCCGGAGGCCCGCTGACACCGCCCAGGCCCTTGCCAGGGGCGTCCGGTAAGATCGATCGACCCATCAGCTGTGCATCTACCTGGCCCGTTCGCGGACAAAGGCGGCACCACGTGCCGCGGGAACCTCTGCGGCAGACGTACAGGACCCCATGCACACCACACTGGCCGCGCCGCGCCACACGAGCCTCGTTCGTGAGACCGGCTTCTCCTACTTCCCCATCGCGCTGATCGCGCGCCTGCCCTTCGCCATGATGGTGGTCGGCATCCTCACACTCGTCGTCTCGGCGCGCGGCTCGCTCGCCCTCGGCGGCATGACGTCGGCGATGACCGGCATCGGCACCGCGCTCATCGGACCGCTCCTCGGCGCCGCGGCCGACCGGTTCGGCCAGCGCCGCGTGCTGCTGCTGTCGGGCACGATCAACAGCGCGCTGCTGCTCGCGATCGCGTGGCTCGCGTTCGCGACGGTTCCGGATGCCGCGCTCCTCGCCGTCGCCTTCCTCATCGGCGCGACGATGCCGCAGGTCGCGCCGCTCTCGCGCAGCCGTCTGGTCTCGATCATCGGCCGCACCTTCTCGAAGGACCGGCGGGAGTCGGTGGTCGGCGGAACCATGGCTTACGAGTCGGCCGCGGATGAGATCGTGTTCGTCTTCGGTCCCGTGATCGTCGGGCTCCTTGCGACCACGATGAACCCCGCTGCTCCCGTCGTCGGCGCCGCCGTGCTCGCCCTGGTGTTCGTGAGCGCCTTCGCGCTGCACCCCACCGCCGCGAAGGCGGCACCGGCCGGAGCGGCCGCCGTCGCCCAGGCGCCCGCGCGTGAGCTCTTCCGCCCGGCCGTCATCACGACGGTCGTCGGGGCGCTCGGCATGGGCCTCTTCTTCGGTGCGATGCTCACTTCTCTCACCGCCTTCATGGCCGAGCGCGGCGCTCCCGAGCAGGCGGGCCTCGTGTACGGCGCGATGGGGATCGGCTCGGCCGCCCTCGCCCTCGGCGTCGCGCTCTTCCCCGCCCGCTTCACGCTGTCGGCCCGGTGGCTGACCTTCGCCGCGATCATCGTCGCCGGCACGCTCGCACTGCCGTTCGTCGGGAGCGTCGCCGCGATCACCGTGGCCCTGCTCATCATCGGCGTGGGCATCGGCCCCACCCTCGTGACCCAGTACAGCCTCGCCGCCGCTCGCAGCCCGCAGGGCCGCTCGGCCACCGTCATGACGATGCTCGGGTCGGCGATCATCGTCGGCCAGTCCGCGGCGTCCGCGATAACGGGGCTCATCGCCGAGAACGGCGGCGCAGAGGTCGCGCTCATCGCCCCGATCGCGGCGGCCGGCGTCGTGCTGGGCGCCGGAGCGGTCAACGCCCTCCTCGCCCGACGCGACTGAAACAATGAGCGAGTGACCCGCCACTGGAGCCCGCTCGCCCTCGTTTATGCAGGCCTCGCCGTCGCCGGCCTCGTCGGCACCTGGTTCTTCAACGCCCTGGCGATCGTCCAGCTGCGCGACTTCATCGGCGACCTCGTCACGAGCGGCCCGGCCGTCTCGTCGATCACGGTCGACCTGCTCGTGGTGGCGGTCGCCGGCAGCGTCTTCATCATCGTCGAGGCGCGGCGCATGCGCATGCGCTTCGGCTGGCTCTACGTCGTGGGCGCCGGGATCACGGCCTTCGCCTTCACGTTCCCTCTCTTCCTCGCGATGCGCGAGCGCCGCAAGACGGAACTCGCCCGCGCGCTGGCGTGAGCGAGCCCCGCGTGATCAGGCGGGTCAGAGCGCCGCGATGCGACTCGTGAGCTGCTCGATCGTCGCCGCCGGCACCTGACCGCCCGCCATCTTCAGGATGGCGGCCGCCGGCATCCCCCGGGCGAAGCCGATCATCGGGTGATCGGGCACCTCGGGTGCGAGCTCGTCGATGATCGCTCGCGCCTCGGGATCATCGAGCAGCTCGCCGAGCGTCGTGGTCTCGAGGTCGTACTTGCCGGCCATGCGGACTCCTTGCGATGGGGGTGGCATGTGCGCTGTGCCTCGACCCAGCATGCCAGAGACGCAGCGCGCCCGGCCTGCACGAATGCAGACCGGGCGCTCTCTGATGCTTCGGCTTTAGAAGTCGAAGTCGCCGATGTTGTCGGCGTCGAAGACGTAGGGGTCGCCGAGGAGGACGCTGGCGCCCTCGCCGACCTCGAACGTGCCGAGCTTGCCGGCCTCGAACGAGTCG
>NZ_SCMR01000020.1 GCF_005502885.1 Microbacterium sp. 2FI | reverse complement strand
CGACAGCCTCCCCAGCATCAGAACCACCACCGACGAAACCCCTGGCTAGACTGCCCGCAACTGTTCACTTTTCGAAGATCGAAACTGACCAGTTCTCAAGCGTCGCTGACACCTCGGTCTTGAACCACAGCACCCAGCTCGCCTCGCGAACCCGCGCCCGGTTCGAACCCACTCGCTCTCGCCAACTCCGAACCCCGGTTATCCACACCCTCGCGTACCGCTCGGAAAACCCATTCCAGCACTCGGTAGCTTCGACATAAACCCCCCAGAAAGGAAGCATGTGTCCACAGCATCTAGGAAAGCGGTAGTCGGACTTGCCGCGATGATCCTGAGCGCAGGAGTGGTGATCTCCGGCTCGGCCGCCTTCGGTCAAGAACCCGCAAGCGGCGCGCCGGAATCTAACCACGACTCAATCCTCGCGTCGACGGAGAACGACGCTCTGGTTGAGACAAATGAGGAGCCTTGAGAAGGCCTCGATCGTTGGGGCCAATTCCCGCTTCGGTGAACTCGTCGCTCAGGTGGAGGTTCGCCCTGATGGCGGGCTCGAGATCCGCTACTGGAGCGGGCACGCGCTAGCCAAGGGTCTGGTGACGGCGGCGACCCAGACCGCGAAGTCGACGTCTCTCCCCATTTCCCTCGTCCCGGTCGACTGGGATCCTCAGCAAGTCTTCGAGTCCGCGCGCGAGTTGTCTGCGAACGACCCGACGACTCTGCGCGCAACCGGCCTGTCGTCGGTGGACAGCGTCTCGATTGACACGCGTACGGGTGAACTGACGGTCTATTCGAACGACGCCGTCGCTGCGACTATCAGCGTCGACGGAGTCAATGCCGAAGTCGAGACTGGCGTGAAGACCGTGCTCCAGAACCGACAGGATGATGCCGCGCCTTGGTCTGGCGGCGCTGTGCTGCGTACGGACTCATCTCTCTCGACCGCGCCGCACTGCACGGCGGGGTTCAACTGGAGGAAGTGGACGACCGGCGAGATTATGGGATCGACGGCCGAGCACTGCTACGAGAGTTCAGGCGTAACCACGTGGAAGAACTACGGAGTGACCGTCGGCTCGCGCTACTACTACAACACTGCGCGCGACACGTTCCTGATGAGGAGCGCGCCCCAGAGCCAGTTCAACCCGAACGTGTTCGTCGGTGCTGCCAACACCAACGACGTGCGTTTGGGTAGTCGGTGGGATGGCGTCTGAGCCCGTCAGCTCTGCGATCGCCTTGAGCGGCGGCAAGAGCGGCCTCCACGCAGGAACGATCCGCAACATCGCGTTCACCTCGGGCGGGAAGGGCCCGTGGAGGGAAACGACGGTCAGCGCATGCCAGGGCGGCGACTCCGGCGGCCCGTGGCTGACGACTATGTCCGGCTCGGGGGACGTCATCGCTCACGGTCAGCACGGCGGTGTACGCGAATACGCTGATGGATCGCTTCGGTGCTTCTACATGCCGGTGACGCCCATCAGTGCGGCGTTGGAGGCGTCCCTGTACTTGTACTGAGCGGCTCGCCTTGAGGGGGTGGGACTCGACCTCGAGTCCCACCCTTTTCATTCCTTCTGCAGCACTGATTGAACGACGACGACACCGACGCCGAACTCAGCATCGGCCGCCCGCTGCAGAGTGTCATCGTCAAATGCGACCGACGCGAAAATGACTCCGCCCACGACGGATGCGACGTTGGGCCCGATGACGGAAGCCAGCTCGCTATCGACGATTTGCTGGAGTTCGGCGTTCGACATGCCGCTCGGAGAAGTGGTCGCGGCGTCTTCGGGAAGGGGTTGGTGGGCTCTCGGCTCGAGAACCTCGTTCACGACGAGCACCGGCACCGAGTCACTGGCCCAGTTGACGGTGCCGCGCACTCCCACAGCGCCCTCGGTGTAGCGAACATGGGACGCGGTGCTGTATTCGGCGTCAGCCCAGTCCCAGTTCTCAAGACGGATCGCCGTGTGGAGGCAAGTCGGCGGCATGGACTGGTAGTGACCTCCGAGGCAGAGCGCGACCTCGCCGCCTTTCTCGATGACCACGCCCGAGCCTACGTACGTGGTCCCCGCAGACGGAGTCGATCCCGCGGTGGCATCCGTAGTCGACGATCCGTCCGCGATGGGCGAAGCGGCCTGAAGCATCGTGACAGTTCCACCGACCACGCCGCCAACCAGGACCAGAGCGACGGACGCGGCCACCAGCTGGCCCCTCGGCGTGGTGCGTCGCTTCATCGAGCTGCGAAGTGCCGGATCGGCAGCTCGCTGAGCGCCCTGCCTGCCTAGGCTTCGCGATCGGCTCTCAGCAGCAACGTGAGCGACGAGCGCTTCGCGTATCGCATCCGAACGCTCGGGGGTGAATTGCACAGTCATGACGGTGTCCTTTCGATGGCGGCAGTGACGGCGTGCCGTAGACGTGTGCGGAGTCTTGAGAGCCTCATGCGGGCCGCCGGCTCGGAGATGTTCACAGCCTCGGCCGCCTGACTCACGGTGAATCCCTCGATAACTGTCAGCGCCAAGAGGGAGGCATCGCGCGGGGACGCGGCCGCCAGGACTGCCCGTAGCTCTGTGACGCGCTCGTCGTTGCGCTCCGCGTGCAGCTCAGCATGATCCGGCGCGGGGACGGGGCCCGGAAGCTCCGACAGGAACCGGTGGTACCGCCGGCGTGCCCGCGCCGCGTTGCTACCGACGTTGCGGGCGGTCACCAGCAGCCACGGCAGTATGGAACCGTCCACTAGTCGCACCGAGTGGCGGCGCCGCCAGAGCTCGAGGTACACGATGGCGACGAGATCTTCGGCGTCCGCTAGGGGAAAACCCTGCGCGAAGAGATGCCGCAGCGTGCGATCGCGGTGTCTATCCCACAGTGCGCCGAACGCGCGCTCATCGCCATCGAGGACGTTGGCCCACAACTCGGCGTCAGATTGGCTCACACTTCATAATGTCCGCGAACGCTCCAATCCTCACAACCGCCGCGGACGGGGGTCCACCCTAACCTCCACGCAATGACTCGCCCGGCATATCCGGAGAGTGTTTTGCTGGTGTCAGCCCGCTCTCTCGACCGGTTCGATGCGAGCGTAGTCGAGCTGTTCGACCTCGACGGGTGTGAGGTCGCCAATCGAGCCGTGTGGGCGCTCGGTGTTGAACCAAAGCACCCAGCTCGCGGTCGAGGCCTCGACTTGGTCGGCGTCGCGCCAGGGACCCTCGAGGTGGATGAGTTTGGACTTGTAGAGCCCGATCTGTGACTCTGCGAGGGCGTTGTCGTACGCGTCGCCGACGGACACGACCGACGGGTCGAAGCCTTCGTCAACGAGCCGGTCGGTAAACGCGATCGACGTGTAGACGCTTCCCGCGTCGGTGTGGCGTGTGAGCCCGGCAAGCCCGGTGACGCCCTCTCTGCGGCGGGTCCACAGCGCCATCTCGAGGCAGTCCAGCACGAGCGGGGTCATCGACGTCGCCGCACGCCAGCCGATAATGCGGCGCGAGTGCGCGTCGAACACGAACGCGACGTACACCCACCCCGACCACGTCCACACACATAGGTGAAGTCCGCGACCCAGAGCTGGCACGTGCGGGACCGGGAGAAGTGCCGGTCGACGAGGTCGGGCGCACCGGGCGGTGTCGTGCCCGATACGCAGAACGCTTCTTCGACCTTCGAAACGCGACACTGCGCAGCGAGAAGAGATGGGCAAGCGAGGCTTTCTCATTTCTTTCCCACGAGAGAAGCCGGAAACGCCCGAGAAAAGACCTGATGAGAGAAAGAAAATGCCGCGCACGCCGGCGCGGCATCCTCAGAATTCCCATTCAATGAGACGATAAAAATAGCCTCTGATCAGGGCTTTATGGCGGTGACGGTGGGATTTGAACTCTGATGTGACGACGTCACCAGAGCTGCACTCGATCTCGTACCCGGCGTTCTCCTGCGATCACGCGGTTCGCAAGTTCTCAGATTCTGCGTTCGCCTGCACTCGATCTCCTCGTTTGTTCACGCGTCTGTTCACACCTCGCCTCGGGTCAGATGCCCACGACGAGAATTGGGACGCGGACCGGCACGACGACGTGGTACGTAGTAGCGGCCTCGAGGCCGCCCGTCCGGCTCATCCTTGCCAACCGGGCCACCCGTCCCGGTGTTCCACCATGATCTTCGGCGCCGCGCCGAGGACGATGTCTGCGAGCGAAGCCTGTAACAGGATGGGCGCGCTGATGGTGCCCTGCAGGAGTTCCACGAGGCGGTCGACCGGCAGGTCGTCAGTATGCACGGGTTGCATCAGATTCGCGTACGGTTCCGCGACGCCGCTGAGCATCATCCCGGTCCCTCGACTGAACCCCACTGGAACGAAAGGGGACATGGCGACGATCGCGGACGCGCCTAATGGCCTATGTCCGGCCACCATCATGCCGTAGCGATTGAACCACAGTGCGCCGACGACGGGACCCCTTTGGCCGGTGTCCGGCGACGGCGGCGTCCAGTCGGCCTGCCAAGCAACCACCGGCCAAATCCCGGAGTAAATGGATTGAGTCCGCCAGCCTGTCGTCCGACCGCCAACGGTCCGGTCGGCTACGTGGTGACCGATGCCTGCCACATCCTCCACGGTTTTTCCGCCGCGCTCCTTCTTACGCGGGGCGCCCGAAACCGTGTACTCAACACTTCGGGCACTGGCGGCGGCGAGCACTTCGTGGACCAGGCGCTGAACTTCAGGGAGGAGCTCCTCAGCGACACGGCGAAGTTGCTGAACGTTCGACGCGGCAGCAGCAGCGGCCGCCCCTATGGCGGTCGCCTCAGCCTCTGCGATACGTTGCATCGCCGCGGCCAGTGAGCTGGGGGGCGCAGTCGAAGCCCGAGCCTCCTGAAGGCGAGTAGCCTCCCTTGTCGCTTCGAGCTCACGAAGCGCGGCTACCCTTTCGAGCGCATGCTCTTGGCACAGAAAGGTGTCAGAAAGCAACTTGCCGTGTACTCCGCACGCCGGTTTGCCGCAGCTCGAGCATGCACCGATCGCGAACATTCCGCAGGCGCAAGTTGGAATGCTAGATGAGTCGCCTACCACTTCTTGATAATCGAAACCGCAGGGCTCATGGTGCGTCTCGTCTAGAGGGCGCATACCCGCTCCGGGGTGACCGGGGTGAAGTGGTACCCATGACCGCTGTGTTCGAGTAACCCGAGAATCACAATGCCAGTAGCCAACCGCCATGGGGGTTCGCTCAACGCCGCCGCACGATGGGCATGCCATGGGAGATCCTGACTTTGAACAGAAAGTAGCCGCACTCCGCCCGACGCCGCGTGCTTGGTCAGAACTTATGGCACGGGCACTTCACACTCAAGTCGTCGGGCGCGACATGGCGTGTTCCCGTGCGACCCGGTCAAGCCCCGGGAAGTGGTGCAGCTCAGGTTCCTTCGATCTGTTGGGTGGAAGAAGGCGCAGAGCTCTAGGACGGTGTCGGTGTTCACCTCGGTCCGGGGTCGGGACGAAGCTGAGGCGGGACTTGGCAAGGAGGTCGAGGCCGAGGTAGCGGCACCCTTCGGCCCTTTCGTCCGTCTGCTCGGCGAGGACCGCGTCGACGAGGCGGATGATCGCGTCCCGGTTGGGGCGCCGCGATCGTCAAGCAGCGGCGGCAAATCAGTGCTCGTCGGCCGATGCGCGGCTTGGCCTCAACCATCGCACCGAATTGCTTGGTTGCAGGTCGGCGCGCAGTTGAAGAGGCCGCGCGTACCCTCCACCAACCTCAAGCGCCACTCGGCACGGCACGCGCCCGCCGGGTACCTGCAATGAAACCCAAGCAACAAGCACCTCGTCAGGGTTGAGCTCCGTAGCTTCGCGCTCAAGGTAGACCCTGCCGGCGAACTCGCGCTTCCCTGCCCGAACAGTCGCCCTCGAGCTCAACGCCGGGACCATTGCCGGTTTCCTACCGCGATTCGTCACCAGCAGCGTAATCCGCCAGTTCTGCTCGACGATGAGGTCCTCGTCGACGTGCACGCCAGCGAGCTCGATGCGCACTCCTCCGAGGGTCGCAGGCAGTTTCCTCACGCGCCGGCGCCGTGCCCGCCACGCGGCGAGAGACACCCACGCCAACGCGAGAACGACCACTGTTATCAGCCCCCGGTTGGCCGCGAGGAGCTGCGGAAGTGTGACTTCACTGATCGCGCTCATCGACTGCCGTCCTCACTTGCGACGCTAGCGACGGCCTCCGACACGGCCGCGAGCGCACCACAGCGGCACCCCCGACTGTCCGACGCCTCACATACTCTGAACCTCCTCGGCCGGAGAAAGGCGACCCCCGGTCGGATGACGAAGAACAAGAGGTACGAGGCGCACTACGACCGCCTCAACGATGCCCGCATCGCGGCGAGTGGCCCTCCGCCCTGCACGCTCCCCTCTTCGGCCTACGGTCCGCAGCCGATCGAGTGGCCAGCGCCCGGCGAGCGGCCCCCAGTGTGGGCGTGGGTGCAATGGCGACACCAACCCGCCGAACGCATCGCAGCGTTCGCGACCGGCTGGAACGATCGCATCGTCATCGTCGAGTGGGACGGACCGACGGGAACGGTCAACACCGTCGTCTGGCGCAACGCCGTCACCCGCCGCACACCACAGACCGACAGCAACAGTGCCTCAGCCCAACCGCCTAGAGCTCGCGAATCACCTGGCCGAGCTGGAAGTACATCCGGCTGACAACGTTGTCGTCGACGCTGTACCGAATCCACTGACCTCGGGTGGCCTGGTCACGCGGAGGGTCTGCGATCAGCATCCCCTGGTCTACGAGCTTGTCGATTGCGTTGAACGCTGTCGGCTTGGGGATGTCGAGCGCGCGTGCGATCTCTGCGCGAGTCTCGTTCGGATGCTCGCGCAGGTGCCCGATGATGCTTGCCCGCACCATGTTGCCGAAAGCCTGAATGGGATCCTCCGCGTTGGCACTGTTCGCGGGGCGGGTGTACTTGGGCACCCGTCCATTGTCCCGTGGCGGGGATGGTCTCGTCCACAGGACCGCATGAATTAGTTGTACACATCTGAAGTGTATCTATGTATCATGCAGATATGTCAATGGGATTCGAGGCAGCGAAGACGGTGTTCGCACCGTTTCCGCTGCCCTTGTCCCCCAAACGGCCTACAGACATCGCCCACACGGCTCGGCTAGCGTCGACCTCAGACGCGAGATGGGCACCCCCGGCCACTCGCGGTAGCGGCGTGCGCACGTTCCATAACTGGACCATGCATCGTTTTCGTTCTCGTGCGATCGTGCATAGGATGCCCTCACGGCGGCCGTCAGTCATGCAACTCCGCTCACGCGCTGGCGCCGCCCTGACTTGTCAGGAGGGCCGGCGATGATGGCGCAACGCAACCGTCGTGGACTGATCTGGGCGATCCTCGGAGCGCTCATCCTGCTCGCTGGCATCGTCGCGATCATCATCGCCGCGATCGGCTCCACCCCTCGCGAGCCGGAGACCACACCCGCTCCAGGCGCCTCGAGCTCCTCAACGCCGACCACGGAACCCACTGCAACCCCGCCCGACGGCGACGTCGTCGACGCCACGGTCGAACAACGAGGCTGGGTGCCCGAGCCGATCACGACGGATGCCGAAACCTACGTGCGCGCTGCCCTCGCCGCCGCCGGAACCTTCGACACCCAGCTGAGCACCTACGAGGAGTGGATCGCGTACCTCGGCACCTGGTTCACCCCAGACACCCGGTACACCAGCGAGGCAGACCGCGAGGCAGAGTTGGCCGCCGCCAAGCTCGAGCTCAGGCAGAGCGTGGTGCTCCCCGAGTCGGAGTGGGACTCCCTCGCGAACGAGGACGGACGTATGGCCTCGGTTGTCTCTGGCGATGTGACACTCGCGCCCGTGCCAGACGACCCCTCGGGCGACATGACCTTCGGCACCGCCGACATCGCCATCACCTTCAACCGTTCTGACGGCGGCGACGGCGAGGTCACCTACGACGAGACGACCCGGCTCACCGTGCAGGTGCTGTGTGGGCCTGACAGCGTCCCGACGCCCAACAGCTCCCAGCAGGCCGGGGACTGCAAGGTGATCCGCTTCTTCTCGGAGCCGTTGGAGCCCTGACATGGGAGCCCCGGTCACCGCCGCCGCAGCCCTCGCAACGACGAGGACTGGCCGGAAGGTGCTGATCGGGGTTCTGGTTCTCTTGATGCTCGCGGTCAGCGTCGCCGTGACCCCACTTGTCGCGATCCCCCTCGCCGTAGCCGGCCAGACCGCAACCGCCCCCGACGCGGCGCCGTTCCCCGCTCCGCAGGCGAACGGTGACTGGGGCTATCCCCTCGCCGGCGGGTACTCGAAAGGACGCGGGTTCGGCTACAACCCTGTTGTCGGTTGCGGATTCTGCTCGACGAACCACAAAGGCTACGACATGGCCCAAGGATGCGGCAGCCCCATCTATGCCGCGGGACCCGGCCGCGTCATCACCGCCGGCGCACTCTCGGGCTGGGGCAACACCGTCCGCATAGACCATGGCGAAGGCCTCGTCACGCTCTACGGGCACATGGAGTGGGGCTCGATCCGCGTCACGAACGGCCAGACCGTCACCGCTGGCACCCCTATCGGCTCCGAGGGCAACACTGGTCGATCCTTCGGCTGCCATCTCCACTACGAGGTGCTGCGGAACGGCGTCTCCATCGACCCGCAACCGTTCATGGCCGCGCTCGGCCTTCCCCTGACCTGACTCATCCCCCATCGCACAGAGGAGCACGGAATGACTCTCACCACCCGCATCCCCCTGGATGTTGACATCCCAGACATCCAGCCGGACTTCTCCGCCCCGTTCTTCCAGGGCTTCCAAGTCATCGCGTCGTACATCCTGGCAGGCGCAATGCTCGTGGTGCTGATCATGCTGATCATCGCCGGTGCGGCCCTCGCGTTCCGTGGCCTTGCATCCGACCGCGTCCGTACGTGGGCGGGCGAGAACATCCTGTGGATCTTCATCGCCGCGGCCGTCCTCGGGGCCGCATCCGGACTCTTCGCCTGGTTCGTGAACTTCGACTTCGGATTCTGACGACCATGAGGATGCTGCGGGCCGCGCTGGCAGGAGCCCTCATCGGGTTCATTGCCACCGTCGGCGCGCTTCCGCCAGCCTCGGCGAGCGCCGCGGGCAGTGCACCCGTGGTCGATATGCGATCCGATGTGATGCCCGTGATCGGTGAACCCTGGTCCGAGCCCGCGTACCCGGTGAACTGTCGCGCATCGTCGGGTCAGGTCACGTGCACGCCCGACGACGCGACGCTCGTGAAGCCGCAGCAGTGTTTCCTCGGCGTCCTGGTCCAGGGCGAGCGATCGACGATCTGCACCACCTATGAGGAGCACGTGGATGCGATCAAGGCGGTCGGCGGTAAGGCGCTCGTCGTCGAGTACGGCTGCAGCCTCGGCGACGTCGTGTGCCTCACGTTCGAGAACGCCGGGCGCGGAATGGCGATCACGGCGACGGGGGCCATGTACGCGGTCGCTTCGAACATGCGGTTCGACACCAGCTCGCTGCTGTGGTCGGCCGCGACCGAGGAGTGGTCGTTCTGGCAATGGGCCGTGCTCATGATTCTGTTCGGCGCGATGGTCTGGGCGATTGCCGCGGCCGCGATCTCCGGCGACCGCGGCGAGCTCGTGGGCGCCATCGTCCGCTCGTTCATCGCCGTCGCTGCAGTGCCGCTGACACTGTGGCTCACCGGCCACCTCCTCAATGCGATCGACGACCTCACCTGGTACGTGATGAGCCGCGAAGGCCCCGCGAGCCTGTTCTCCACACTGCAGAGCGTGATGTGGGCGGGCGGTCAGGCGAACTACTTCTTCGCCTTCCTCATCCACGGCTTGCTGTTGTTCTCGATGCTGCTGCTGATGGTGGTGTTCGCGTTCCGCAACATCGTGCTCGCCGCCCTCATCGCGGTCGGTCCGATCGCGTGGATGATCTTCCCCGTTCGCGGCATCGGACCCCAGTGGGTCGTCCGCTACGCCAGCGCCGTCGTCGTGCTGCTGCTCACCGGTCCGCTCACGATCGGGTTCGTCACCCTCATCATCAACGGCCTCGCCGCCGTCAACACGATTTGGGACCCGCAATCGTGGCCGCTCTTGGTGGGTCTCGTGCTCGTGGCGTTCGCGCCGTTCGCGATCTTCGGCCTCTTCAGCTTTGTCGGCGCCGTCGCCGCCGACGGCGTCGGGTCGCGACTCGGCAGCGGTGCCGCCCACATGGCCGGCAACGCCGGGCGATCCGCCATGCGCATCCCGACTCGGCTTGGCGCGATGCCGGCGGGTGTCCCCTCCGGCGCGGGGCGCGGCTCGGCATCCAACTCCGCGGGTGTCGCCAGCACCGCCCGCGCGTCGACGACCACTGGCCTCCGCGGGCCGGGTACCCCGGCGAGCCGAACCTCACCACCGCCCACCCCCGGGCCACAGCGTTCCGCCGCACCGACATCGACGGCAGCACCCCAGGCGTCATCACCCACCCCGAGCCCACGATCTGACAGGAGCACCCCATGACCACGCACGACTATGCGCGTCCTGTCCGACTGCCGCGGCGCTCTCGGCAGGGAGTGGTGATGGGGATGGACGGGTGGCAGCTCACGTTCATCGCGTTCGCCGCCGTCGCTCTCCTCATCGGCGTCAACCGCTTCGGCCCCCTCGGGCTGCTCTATGCAGCGCCGGTCTACCTGCTGTTCGGCGGCGCGGCGCTCACGAGCATCCACGGGATCTCGGCCCCGCGCATGGCCGGGCTCTGGGCCATGAAGCAGGTCCGCCACGCGATGGGCGCGACGACTCAGCGGTACCGGCCCGAGAGTGCTCAACTCGAGGGGACGCTGAACCTTCCTGGAACTCGGGCGTCGGTCCAGCTCTGGGATGTCGACGGGGTGTCGTGCGCGTACGACCCGCAGGCCCGCACCGCGTCGGTGACGGCCGAGCTCGAGGTGCAGGGGTTCCTGATGCACGACACTGCCGAGCGCTACGACCTCGCCCAGCAGTGGTCTCGCGTGCTGGCGTCGTTCACCCAGCGGCCGGGGATCAAGCGCGTCACCTTGCAGGAGCGCACCACGCCGACGACGATCCGTGCCGCCCGCGACCACTACAACGACGTCGTCCGCCGGCGCGGGCTCGACGCGCTCTCGCCGGTCGCGGCGAACTACCGCGAGGTGATGGATCAGTCCGAGAAGTACGCCGTCGCGCACCGCAACTACCTCACCTTCACGCTCGACCTCGTCGCTCTCGGTGCGCAGCTGAAGTCTCTGGGCGGCGGACGCGACGCCGTCATGGCTCTCGCCCGCATCGAGGCCGGCAACCTGGCCGATGCGCTGCAGTCGGCGAAGGTGCGGGTGCGCCAGTGGCTGTCGTCTCGCGACGTCGCTGCGCTCGCGCGGATCACCTTCGATCCGACTTTCGCGACCGACGTGCAGAACCGCGCCGACGACCACGCCGGCGTCGCCACGTCTGCGATCGGGCCGATGCACTTCGAAGAGCCGAAGGGTCGCAACGGTGTCGTCTACACCGACTCAGGTGTCCACACGACCATGTGGATCCACGAATGGCCACGCTCCGACGCCCCGATCGGCTTCGTGGCGCCGCTGGTCTTTGCTCGGCATCCGAGTACCAACGAAGCCGTCACCCACATCCTCTCGCTCGTCCTCACACCGGTGCCCGTGTCGAAGGCGCTCAAGCGCATCCGCGACGAGAAGAAGGTGTGGCGAGGCAACGAGAACCTGCGGGCCAAGCGCGGGGCTGACGGAAGCGCGGCGGATGCTGCGGACTGGGACGCCCTCGAGAAGCAAGAGCAGGAGATCGTCGCCGGCCACGGTGAGTTCCGGTACGGCGGCTACCTGACGATCAGCGCCGAGGACGAGGAGCATCTCGACCACGCCGTCGCGGGGATGCGCAACGCGCTCGCCCGCGCCGGGATGGAGGCGCAGGTCCTCTACTGCCAGCAAGCGGAAGCCCTCATGGTCAACGCGCTGCCGCTCGGGCGGGGGATGAAGTGATGGCACGCTCATCGCTCATCTTCGAACCCGGCGACCTGACCCCAAACGAGCGCCGCGAACTGCGACGTGCGGCAGCGCGAGAGTCTCTCGCCGCACAGACCCCACCGACGCGGCGCCGCGACCGCGCACTCCCCGAGGCCGCGGTGCCGGGCCCGTTCGGTCCGGGACTCACCGAGGGCGGGTACTGGAACCTCGCCCACCCCGACATCCCCGCGCACCAGGCGACGTCACAGCACATCGCCGGCATCTACCCGTTCGTGGCGGATGCCGGACTCGGCCACCGCGGACCCATCGTCGGCGTCGACCTCAACGCCGATGCGCTATGGCACTTCTCGCCGTTCGAGACCTACACCGACACCACCGACCGCGGCTCGTTCTCGACGAACATCCTCGTGCTCGGTGCGTACCGTGCCGGCAAGAGCGCATCGATCAAGATGCTCGTCACCCGCTCCATCGCCTTCGGCCACCAGGCCGTCGTTCCCTCCGATCCGAAGGGCGAGTGGGTCGCTGTGGCCGAAGCCATTCCCGGCGGCAATGTCATCCGGCTCGGCGGTGGTCATGCCACTCGCTTGAACCCGCTCGACCGCGGTCCGCGACGCAGTGGCACGACCGACGAGCAGCACGAGCAGATGGTGCGGCAGCGACGCACCACCACCCTCATCTCTCTCGTCGAGACGACGCTCACCGGCACGCACCTCACCGCGGTCGAGCACGCCGCCATTCACCACGCTCTCGAGCAGTGCATCGCCGAGACCGCTGACCACCCGACCCTGCGCGGCGTCTACCACCAGCTCGACGCGCTCTCTCGCGACGGCAGCGACCCGCGCCTGGCCGAGGGCGCGGTGCAGCCTCGATTCGTCCTGCGCCGCTTCGTCGAGGGAGACCTGTCAGGCCTCTTCGAGGACGAGTCGACCGTCGCTTTCGACGACGAGGCACCGATCGTCGTCGTCGACACCTCCGAGCTCTTCGCGCGCGGCGACCTCGTCGCTCAGCTCTCGCAGACCTGCACGACGTCGTGGACGCAAGCGGTGATCCTCAATCGCGAGGCTCACCGCAACCGGTACGTCATCCGCGAAGAGGGGTGGCGCGACATGCGCGGCCTACCCTCGCTCCAGCGCCAGCAGGAGTGGCTCAAACTCTCGCGTCACTACGGCATCAGCAACATCGTCATCCTGCACAAGATGGGTGACCTCGACGCCGTCGGCGACGCCGACTCGCAAGAGCGCAACCTCGCCTACTCGATGATCGGCGACATCGAGAACAAGTTCATCTTCCGCGTGAACCACCAAGAGACCGTCAGCCTCCGCGAGCGACTCAACGTCCCCGCTCCACACGTCGAGATGGCCAGGCAGCTGCGCAAGGGCGAGTTCCTCGCCTACGTCGGGCAGTACTCCTACCTCGTCGACAGCTTCGCCACCTCCACACCGTGGGAGTACGAGCTGTTCAAGACCGACGACGCCGTACAGGCCGCCGACCACGACGACGCGACGCTCCACCTCCTTCAGCCCGACGACCTTGACTCGCTGTGGCCCGAACCGACCGACGCCGGCCTCGACGGCTGGCTCTCCGCCTCCTCGAAGGAGCAACCATGAACGGCGCGACAACCCTCCGCATGTACGCGACGGTCACCGGCGACACTGCACGATTCGTCGCCTCCGACGGCAAGATCGAGCTGGTCATCGCGGACGGCCACGAAGACATTCGTACAACCGTGCTGCGGCGTGCCACGGAGGAAGCCCGCCGCGCGGCCGCACCCCTCGAGCTGATCGCCACCGGCGACCGGGGCGATCACCAGCTCATCGTTCACGCGGACGGAACGCTGCTCCCATTGGAAACGCCCATCGCGGCCGCCGAGGCGGCCAAAGCCTTCAGCGAGGGGACCGTCGAGCCGCCCGCCTCAACAACCCGGCGCCTCGCCGAACACGCTCCCACCAATCGTCGCCACGCTGCCGACGCCGAAGCGCCGGCACGGGCCAAGCGCGTCTCCTTCATCGAAGCCGACGAGGGCGCCGGTGCATACGCCCCAGCGGGACTGCGGCGGATTCTCTACCGGGCAGGCCTCGTCAACGGGCCGTCGAAGTCCGAAGCCGAACGGATGGAGCGCGAGCGCATCGTGGCTCGGCAATGGGCGGGATGCCGCACCATCGCCGTCGCCAACGGCAAGGGTGGCGTAGGCAAGACGATGACGACGGCCATGCTCGCCGCGGTATACGCCCGATTCGGGGGCGGCAACGTGCTCGCGTGGGACAACAACGACACGCGCGGCACCCTCGGCTGGCGCACCGAGCAGGGCCTCTACGACACCACGATCCGCGATCTACTCCCCGCGGCCGAGCGACTCCTCGCGCCGACGGCATCCATCTCCGACATCGCTCGGTTCGTTCACCACCAGCCCGCCGATCGGTACGACGTGTTGCGCTCGAACCCCGAGCTGCTCGCCGCGCACCAGCGCCTCGCACAGGCCGACTTCGACCGGCTCATGCAGGTCGCCGCGCGTTACTACCGTCTCGTCGTCTTCGACTCCGGCAATGACGAGTCGGCGGATCGGTGGCTGCGGATGGTCGACTCCTCGTACCAGCTCGTGCTCCCTACCCTCGCGGCGCCGGAGTCAGCCGAGTCGGCGGTGCTGCTGCTCGAGGCGCTCCGCGAGCGCGACGAGAGGTCTGCAGCACTCGCCGCGAACGCGGTGGTGATCGTCACGCAGGCCGAGCCCGCGAACCGACCGCAGGTCGCGCGGACCGCGGACGGGTTCGAGGGGCTCGTCCGTGCCGTCGAGACCATCCCATTCGACCCGGCCCTGAAGTCGGGGCCTCTGCGGTTCGACGCACTTCGACCCGCAACCCAGCGTGCATGGATCAAGGCCGCGGCATCCACCGTCGCTGCGCTCTAATCAAGGAGGCAGGTCATGAATCAAGGGATGCTGGGCAAGGGGATCGCTGTCCTGATCGCGATCGCTGTGGTGCTGAGCCTCACGTTCGGGGCCATCGCGCACGGGGTGACGCAGCTCGTCTGCGGTGCGCCGGCGGAACCCAGCAACTTCATCTCAGGTCTCTGGTTCGCCATCACCGGTGATCCCGCCGCCTATCTGGCACCGGCGGGGTGCGCCCTGCCCCTGGTGCCGATCCGTGTCGCCGATGTGCTCGTCGTGCTGCTGGCAGTCGGCGGCGTGATCGCCGCGTTCATCGCTCGCCGTCGCTACCTGCAGTCCGACCGCGCGTTCATCGCCGACCTGCACACCCGGCCTGGCTTCGCGACAGCATCCGAGGTGAATGAATCACTCTCGGGTCAGGCAGTGCTCCAGCGCGCCGACCAGCTTCGCCGCGACATCGCGAAGCCGAAGCCGTCCGATGTCGGCTGGCGGGTCGGACGGGCACACGGCAAGGACGTCTACGTTTCGATCGAAGACTCGGTCGCCCTCATCGGGCCGCCTCGGTCCGGCAAGGGCTACCGGGTGCTGATCTCGGCGATCATCGACTGGTCGGGTCCACTCGTCACCACCTCGACGACGAACGACAATCTCACCGCCACCTTGCGGATGCGGCAGCAGCGGGGTGAAGTCCACGTGTTCGATCCGCAGGGGCTCTCTGGCGTCCGGCATCCCATTCGCATCAGCCCGTTTGCCGGATGCGAAGACCCGATCGTCGCAATGCAGCGCGGGACCGCCATCATCACGGGAACCGCACTCGGCACCTCTACGACGAATGCCGAATGGGCCCAGGCATCCAGTGTCGCCCTCGGCCGGCTGTTGCATGCCGGCGCAGTCGGCGGAAAGACCATCCGCGACCTATACAGCTGGGGCACAAACCCGTCGCAAGCGCGCAAGGCAGTCAAGGTCCTCCGCACCGACGGCGAACGCGGCTGGGGAGACGCCCTCGAGGGAACTCTCTCGGGCGACGAGAAGCTGCTGTCGTCCATCTGGTTTGGAGTGAGCAGTGCCGTCGCACCGCTCGCGGTGCCGCAGATCCGCGATGCTCTCACGCCGCGACCCGGCGACCGGGTCTTCGATGCGGAGGAGTTCCTGGATGCCGCCAACACGATGTACTTGATCGGCTCCTCGTCCGGCGCGGCAGCCATGGGCGGGTTCCTCGGGGCGATGCTCGATGGCATCGTCGAGGTCGCGCGTAAGGAGGCACTCGCCTCTCCCGGCGCACGCCTCGTGCATCCGCTCGGCCTCATCCTCGACGAGATCGTCAACATGTTCCGTTGGGGCAATCTCCCCCGCATCATGTCGGACGGCGGCGGCCGCGGCATCTGCCCGCTCGTCGTGCTCCAAGCGCTCTCGCAGGCTGAAACCGCCTGGTCGCGTGCCGAGGCCGACACGATCTGGGCCGCCGCGACGGCGAAGGTGCTGCTCGGTGGCGCATCCCACGTCGAACACCTCCGCGACATCGAGGCGCTCCTCGGTACTCGGGACACGCAGCGGACGCAACGGTCGTGGAGCACGCGCGAAGGTGGCCACAACACCAGCGAACAGCATGAGCGCCGGCCACTCATGTCGGTCGACGAGATCCGGAGAATTCCCCCATCGGTCGGCCTCCTCGCGTACCGCAACCAGCGCAACGTTCTTCTCGAGCTGACGGGGTGGGACAAGCGGCGCGACGCCAGCGTCATTCAGCAGGGCAAGCGCGAGGTCGAGGAAGAACAGCGCGAGGTGTTCGCGGCATCCAAGGCCATCCGCACCGCCCCGGCCGCGCCGGCAGGGGAAAGCAGCGATGAGGCGGTGACCGACGAATGAGCAACATGCGCAAACCCGCTGCGCGGAACACCTACCGGACTGGCTTCCTTCACAGCCGCGCCTGGTTCGCGCGCCGAGACCGGTGGTTCCGCGAGGAGGTCGAGCGCCATGGGCAACTGCGGTGCGAAGCCTGTCTGCAGGTCGCGACGAATCGGCAGCTTGAGCTGCACCACCTCGACTACTCGGGTGTGGCATCGGTCGACGGGCGATGGCAGGCACGCGAGCCTCACGAAGACCTCGTGGCGCTGCATCCCTTCTGCCATGAGCTGCTCCACCGGCTGCTCGATCGCGACATCGTGCTGTCGCGCCACCGCAGCCGTCGCAACGGATCGCTCTTCGCGATCAACCGCCTGCAGCACAAGCTCGCATCCCGATCGGAGGACCACGCATGAACGATGAGCAGCGCGAGCGGGCAGCTCGACTAATGGCGCAAGACATGACCGGCACGGCCGCGCGAAAGGGACCGTCGACGGTAGTCGGTGGATTCTCGGTCAACTGGCGCGAGCTCGACGACAACCAAGCCCGCACCGAGTGGATCGCCCTGCGCGCCTGGGTCGAATGGCTCACGGTGCGTTACGACCTGCCAGTCAGCATGGTGCCGGACTGTTGGTGGCAGCATCACGCGCTCGTCGAAGAGTTGTCGGCCCTGCATGCTGCCCACCGGGCCGCGTTTGACGAGACCGATGCGGGCTTCGGGCCTCTCAACTGGCATGAGCGCTTCAACACAGCTCTCCCCCGACTCACCCGCGCATACGGCGGCGGATGCAGCGAGGAGCACGACCCATTCAGAGCCCGCTCGTGGTCGAACGTGACCGACGAGCAGGAGTGGGACGCGTGGACCAACCGGTCACACGCCGAACAGCCCGCACGGGCTGAGCAACGAAGGGAAGGATGACAATGACAACCAAGATCCCCGTCATCATCGAGGGCAACCTCACCGGTGACCCGGAGCACGGGGCGGGAGAGTCGGGCAACGAGTACGCCCGCTTCACCGTCGCCGTCAACGACCGGAGGCTCAACGAAACCACCGGGCGCTGGGAAGACTCCGGCACCGTGTTCCATCGGGTCGTCGTGTTCGACAAGCAGGCCGCCCACGTGGCCCGCTCGCTCCGCAGGGGCGACAACGTGCTCGTGGCCGGCGACCTGCGGTTCGGCACCTACACTGACCGCGAGAGTGGTCAGACCCGCGAGACCCGCGACATCGTCGCGGACAACGTCGGCGCCTCGCTGAAGTTCGTCGACGTGGGCGTCGAGCGCGCCCCAAAAGCTAGCGGCCCCGCAGCGCGTGTAGACGCTCCGGGGCCGGAAGCTGCACCGGTGGTCGAGACCGGCGCAGGGCTTGCTCGCTGACCCATCGCAATAGGTGCGGGCGGGAGTCATCGTACTCCCGCCCGCATCTTGCTGCACCCGCGCATCACACGTCATTGTTCGTTAGGCGATCGCTTCCCGTGCATCGCTGCGGACGGGTCAAACGCGCGTCCGGATCGGGCTCCCATCACCCGCAGCAACGGATACAGCTCGGCTCGCTCATGGACCGTCAATCGTTCGCCTCGTTGATGCCCAATTGACACCGCGGCTCTCGGGCGGTGGAGTTGTGACGTGTTCACACCCGACAGCCGTTCGCATCTGCGAGATTCACTGATCGCACTCGCTCGTGTCGACATCGACGTGGTTGGTGCCGCGCTGGTCGGCTCGGCTGCTCGGGGGACAGAGGATGACTGGTCTGACATCGACCTCGTCCTTCAGCTCGCTCCCGACGCCGAGGAGGTAGCAGTCGTCGATCGTTTCACGCGATGGATGGATACCGAGGCTGGCACTGCAGACACTCTGGACGTTGTCGCTGGGGGCGTCCGTTACCGCGTCTTTCTTCTGAGCTCATCACTCCAAGTCGACATCTCCTTCTGGCCTCACGATCAGTTCCGCGCGACCACCGACGAAGGGTTCCAACTCATCTTCGGCTCCGCCAATCCGCCCACCTTGCCGCCCGCCCCTCAGATGAACGAGACGGTTGGGATGGGCTGGCTCTACGCCCTGCACGCGCGGTCCGCCCTCGCAAGAGGCAAGCTCTGGCAAGCCGTGACGATGCTCGACGACCTGCGGAATCAGATACTCACCCTTGCATGTGCGCGATACGATCTGAACCCGTGGCACGGTCGCGAGATCGATCGGCTGCCAGCGGACGAGCTCGCCGCGCTTGCGCAGGCCCGACCTGCACAGGTCACCAATGAAGCGATCGAAGTATCGCTGCGAGTCTCCATCGAACTCCTCCTGGACGAGATCGCGCGCCACGATCCTGCGCGAGCCTCACGCCTGCTCGACCCCCTCAGTTCGTTGACGTCGAACGAACGGTGATCGATCCCCTGATCGGTTGGATACTCACCTGTCCAAGCTGACGCAGGCCCAGCGCAAGGACCTCGATCCGCCCGCTCATCCGAGCGAGGCGAGCTCGTCCTGGGCGACGGTGACCTGATCGTCCGTGAGGGGCACGACGAGCGCGCGCTCAGCGACATCCAGCGAGTTCTCCACGTAGAAGTCGACGAAGGCGTTGACCTGGGGCTTTTCGGCGTACGCGGCGTTGTTGACGTAGATGAACAGCGGCCGACTGAGCGGCGTGTAACTGCCGTCCTGGACTGTCTCGGTGCTCGGGTAGACACCATCGACGGATGCCGCGACGATGACGCCCTCGTTCTCCTCGACATAGCTCAACCCGAGGAAGCCGATGGCCCCGAGGTTCTCCCTGACGCCATCGACCGTGACATTGTCGTCTTCTGACCCGCTGTAGTCCGCGCGGATTGCGCCTTCTTCGCCGTTGATCGCGGCGGTGAAGTAATCGAACGTTCCCGAATCCCCACCTGCACCGAACAGGACGATCGGCTCGTCGGGGAAGGCGGGGTCGACCTGGTTCCAGCTGGTGATCTCACCTTCGGATTCGGGAGCCCAGATGGTCGCGAGCTGATCGAGGGTGAGATCCGTGGCCCAATCGTTCTCCGGATTGACGATGACGGACAGCCCGTCGTTCGCAACGACGATCTCTGTGAACTCGATGCCGGCCTCTTCGCAGGCGGCGATCTCCTCGTCGGAGATCACGCGCGAAGCATTCGAGATGTCGGTCTCGCCATCGCAGAACGCCCGAAACCCGGCCGATGTGCCGGTGACGGCGACGACCACGTCGACGTCTGGCTCCGCGACGGCGAACAGGTGGGCAGCGGCATCCGTCAGCGGCGCGACCGTCGACGAGCCATCCGTCACGACCGTGCCGGTGAGCCCGCCATCCGACCCGTCACCTCCGGCAGACTCTCCCGCGCACGCACTGAACAGCAGCCCTCCAGCGAACAGCGAAGCCGCCGCGACAGCGCGCTTCGCACGCCGCAATGTTCGCCGCGTGCTCACCTGGCACCCCTGGGCGGGACGAGGTCTGCGAGCAGACTCTCCACTCGTGCCCGGATCTCGTCACGGATCGGGCGCACCGCGTCGATGCCCTGCCCGGCCGGATCGTCCAGTTCCCAGTCCTCGTAGCGCTTGCCCGGGAAGATCGGGCACACGTCGCCGCAGCCCATCGTGATGACGACGTCTGATTCCTTGACGGCGTCGACGGTCAGCACCTTCGGGGTGTTGTTCGCGATGTCGATGCCCTCTTCGGCCATCACCTCGATCGCGACCGGGTTGATCTGGTCCTTCGGCGCAGACCCGGCCGAGAGAACCTCGACGTCACCACCACTGAGCGCGCGCAGGTATCCGGCTGCCATCTGGGATCGCCCCGCGTTGTGAACGCAGACGAAGAGGACGGTGGGCTTGTCGTTCATCAGGTCTCGCTTTCCTCACTCGAAAGCATAGATCCCGATCTATGTAATTACAAGAAGAGCAGATGAACGATCAGGCTGCGGTCAGCTCGGCGAGAAGTTCCCGCACACGTCCTTCGATGTCGTCGCGAAGACGGCGAACCGTCTCAAGTGGCTTGCCGACCGGATCTTCGAGGTCCCAGTCGAGGTACCGTCGCCCTGGGTAGACGGGGCACGCGTCCCCGCATCCCATGGTCACCACGACGTCAGCGGCACGAACGGCTTCGTCGGTGAGCGGCTTCGGAAACTCCCCGCCCAAGGAAACTCCGATCTCGTCGAGCGCGGTGACGATGGTCGTGCGGACCGCGCCCGCGGGTGCTGAGCCTGCCGTGCGGACCAGCACCCGATCCCCGGCGAGCTGGCGCAGAATACCGGCGGCGAGCTGAGAGCGTCCGGCATTCTCGACACACACGAAGAGCACCTCCGGAACCGGCCCGCGCGGCGCAGCCGACCGAGCCAGGGCGTCCAGACGCACTGTCGCGAACGCCGCGGTGCGGGACCCGATCAGAGTGGTCGGATTGCTGGCTGCAAGGAGGTCGTGACTCTCGGTCACGTAGCGCTCGATCGTCTCCCTGCCGAACGTGCCTCGATAGCGCTCAGCGAGGGCCAAGACGATGCGTGACACGTCAAGTTCGACGCCCGATCCTGCCGTCTCATCACCCAGCAGGGCGTCGACGCGCTCCGCGTTCCGCGGATCCAGGGAGTACCAGACCCGACGTCCTTCGGGCTGCCGCAGGACGATCCCGCGCGCTGTGAGCTCCTTCATATGATGGCTGATGGTCGGCTGCCGCAGTCCGAGACCGTCTGCGAGGCGCCCGACGAGTGTGCGACCCTCCGGGGAATCGCGGATCATCCTCACGATCCGAGCGCGCGTGGGATCTCCGAGTGTCGTCCACTCGCCGGAACCGTCACCCGCACTCATAGACCGAAGTCTATGCGGGGCCCGAGCGCTGGGCCTGACCGAGAACAGGGCCTCGACCGATCAGCGCAGCTCTGTGATCCTCGCTTCAGACACTCGCCCGCCGACCTCGATCTGCTGGCCGAGGTAGCGCACGTGCGTACGCAGGAGGGAGCCCTCGCCTTGCTGGATCTCGAGATCGCGTCCGAGGTGGGATGACAGTCGCACGGCAGCTGATCCGGTTGCTTCGTCTTCCCGGATCCCGAGGTCGGCGGCGAACATGCGCGCGTGAACCTTCCCTGCTGGTTCGTCGAGCCATGCCCAGACGTAGTTCAAACCGACGCCGTACGCGTCCGGATCGACCGCCTTCACTTCAGTGGGCGAGGAGAGTTGATCCAGCGCGAACTCCGGCGCCCACTCCGGCAACGCGGTCACGAACACCATGTCGCCGTCTGCGCGCACTCGCACGCTTCCCGCAGGCACGCTCAGGGCTTTGACCTCGTCGCCACCGCGACGAAGCCACGCGGCAAGCCCGACCGTCGGGTGACCGGCGAACGGCAACTCCCGTGTGGGTGTGAAGATGCGCGCCGTCGCAACACGATCTGCGACGCCATCGATGAAGATCGTCTCGCTGAAGCCAAGATCGGCGGCGATCTGCTGCTCGCGTTTTCGCGTCGCGGACGACGCCCAGACGATTCCCAGGGGGTTGCCGTGCGCGCCGACATCGTCGACGAAGACATTCACGACGTTCACGAAAAGGTTCACATCAAGAGATCCTGGCAGTGCCGCACGACTCAGGCACCTGTCCTGGTGCTCGGCCCCGGCGATGGGTACCATTTGTTGCCAAACCCCCGCAACGATTGGACCAGCCAGTGACTCGCGAAATCGAAGACGAGGACGCGGCGATGGACCAGGTAGCAGAGCGGCTCGCCACACGGTTCCCCGCGATTGACGCTGAGGCGATCTCGACAATCGTCCGCGAAGCGTACGCCGCGTTCGCTGACGCGCACGTCCGGGACTTCATCCCGGTGCTTGTCGAGCGCGAAGCCAAGACGCGCCTGCAGACCGCCGCCTGAAGTAACTCACCAGGATCGCGCCTAGGCCGCACGGCTCGAGTGACTGCGGAGACGGCGGAGAACGTTGCGCTCGACCAGCACCGGCACGTAGTCGCGCAGCCGCGCACGGTCGAACGTCTCCAACTCCTCAGCGATCAGCTCGAAGGCTGCGCCCTCGGCCAGTTCCGGGAATCGCTGACGCAGACGCTCCGCCAGGTAGACGAGCGCCTCGAACTCGCTATCGGGGTGCGTGCAACTCACCCGTCTATTGTCCTCCGAATCGGCTCGACGAGACAGGCCATCGGCGCGCAAGCGACCGCGGCGGAGAAGGCGTGTGAAGTCGAAGGCAGGCGCGCGCAAACCCTGAACCACGAGGCGCCGAACAGAGCTACGGCGCCCCGCATACCCGTTCACTTCTTTCCGATAGTGTCCCGCTGGGAAACACACTCGGGACGGAGCGTTACATGGCCAGCATCAGGGCGGTTACGACGTATCTCGATGCCGCAGAACAGCAGATCGCGACGTTGCGCGAGCGTGATCCGAACGCCGAATCCGTGTCAGCGTTGACGAGCCTTCACGCGGCCGTGGCCGAACTCGCGGCCATCGTCCGAAGCGATCGCGTCTGATTGATCGCGAGCGCACCACAGTCGCCTCCCAGAGAACTCTGGGAGGCACGATCAAACGTTCTCAGATGCTTCGTCGGGGAATCGATTCGCGGTCGACGACCCCGCCGAACTGATCCTTCCGAACGAGTTCGCCACCCCCGGTCTCGGCCAGCAGTGATCGAGCGGCCACGATAGCCTCAGCTTCGGTGTCGTAGGCCGTGATGACTTGGCGCGCATCGGACTTCACGGTCCACAGCCCCCCGAATGATGCAACCCAAGCTCTTTGAGGCACGCCACCACCCCTCCCCTGGCCACTGCGACCCTACCGCCCTTCACTGAGCGCAGGTAGATGCGAACGGGACTGCTGACTGAGCAGGTGACATCCGACCCGCCTTGAACGAAGCGGGTCCGTTCAACGGGCAATGTCCGGATACGGATCCGTCCGGGCACGACGCTGCTCATCATCCGCCGTGGATAGAGGGTCCGTCGAAGTCTTGGGGCTGGTCCTGATATTGCTGCATCGTTGGCGTACAGGTGTGGCCGCAGGCGGGGCATCTCCAGCCGCCGGGTATGTCGCGCATCACAATGCTGTCTTCGGGGCATCGGGGTTGTGCGCCGTCGTACTCATCGGTCACAGCAGTAGATTAGTCGGAGACCGACTCGTCTGCAGCGCCCTCCGCAGAGTCGGCGACGCAGCCGCCATCGTGCGGATGCCAACCCAAACTGCCTCGATCGGGTCCGGCTCGTTCACAAGCCGGAGATCATTGCGGCCGTCTCAGGTACAGAGATGGCGGGGGCCGATGCCTGATGGTTCGACGCGCGAGCGGGCTGCGTTCCGCGATCCCACAGCGCCGCGCATTCACGCTCGCGCTCGATGACTAGATCGGCAAGGGCTTGGGCGCGAGACCGGTCCTCTTCGTGGCCGACAGCTGCATTGTCCGCTCGGGCATGCGTCCGCGACGCGCGTCGCGCCTCTGCAGCCTCCATGTCAGTGAGCAGTCCACGGGCGACACGGATCCACTCGCCGAGCTCGGCCCGTGGGTCACCGGCTCCGTCCAAAGCCTCTGACATCGGAACTGCCGCGCGGCCCAACTCCGCCCGCGCCGCTCGCCTGGAGTCGTCGATCGTCACCACAGGCGCCCCTCGCATCATGCTCTCTGCGATCTGCTCCCGCGCATCCGAGTCGTCGCGCGCGACGGCGACGACCTCGTTGTGCACGCGCCCTCGCGTCATCCCGACATAGAGTCCCGAGGCATCGACACCGGGCCCGACGACCGATGCGTCGGTCGTCTCACCCTGGATGCCGTGCACTGTTGACGCGTAGGCGAGATGAACATGATCGGCGACGTAGTCAGCATCCACTCGTCTCACGTCGCCGCGGTCGTCGACACTGACCAGCTCGACCCAGCGCGCATCGATGCGGCGCACTGTCCAGAGCGCGCGATTCTGAACGCCGGTGACGTGGTCGTTGCGGCGCGTCTGCACGACGTCGCCTTCGAGGATCCGCTGCTCCCCCATACCCACCGCCACCCGCATCACGTCGATCTGAGCGCAGTCGACACGTCGCTGCTGGATCGCCTCGTTGATGGCATCCGCCTCTTCGTTGGTGCTCGTCACGAGCGCGACGCGCTTGCGCTCGGCCGACCAGCGGAAGTACGACTCAACCATCACCTCTTGCGCATGCAGGTGGTCTCCGACGCGATGGATGTGGCCACCGGCATCCAGTTCCATCGCGACGGTCCGAGCTTCGTCGATGGATGCCGGCTCCCGAAGCCGCAGCGTGAGCGCGGCGTAGTTCGGGTCGCGGAAGCGGTGCACGGAGGTCAGTTCGACCACGGCTCCGCTGCGCTGGGCCATGCAGGCCATCGCGCCCGAGTGGCCGACGGGCATCGCCTGCAGGTGGTCACCGACCATGGCGATGCCGGCTCCGGTCTCGTCGGCAACCTGAGCGAGCGCGCGTGCGGTGTAGAGGTCGACCATGCCGGCTTCGTCGACGACGATCCGGTCGCCGGGTGCGAGCGGATGCTTGCGCGGACCGACGTAGATGCGACCGGTCGCAGGGTCGACGTCGCCGATGCCGAGCCGAGTCCAGACCTCGGCGCCGGCATCGTCGCGAGTCCATCGCCATCCGTGGTCGCCGAGGAGGGCGTGAAGGCTGGATGCCGACGCACCAATCTCACGACCGGCGACCGAAGCCGCCTTCTTCGTCGGCGCGACGACAACGAGCCGTCGCCCCTGGATCGCGAGCGCCCGGTGCGCGACCCGCAGCATGGTGGTCTTGCCCGTCCCGGCAGGGCCCATGACCGCGACGAGCCGGTGCGTGCCGGCGATGGCGGATGCGGCATCCCGCTGCCCCGTATCGAGTCCCGTGCCGGGTTGCAGCGTCGCCGACTCGGCCGCGTCGACGAGCTCATCGTCCGCGTGGTCTCCGTCGCCGGCGAGCCGGTCGAAGCGGTCGGCGACCTCCACCTTCAATGCGGCAGTCGAGGCCGCCATGAGGCCCTTGATGTGTTCGGGAGTCGCGCCGTCGCTCTCGAGCAGGTTGACCGTGTGGCCGGTGGCGATGCCAACGACGTCGTCGATCAAGGGTTGCAGGTCGTCGCGGTTGGCGACGATTCCGGAGGCCGCGAGCGCACGCATCGCGCCGGCGCGGACGTCCATGGGGCTGAACCGTCCACCATTGGGTGCCGAGCGCGCGTCCGCTTCGACGATCGCCTTTGCGGCGAGCAGTTCGCGATCGAGCGCTGCGAGCTCAACCGTGGTCGGGATCGTGGGCGGACGGCGATCGAGGAGTTGCGGGTCGATCTCGAGGAGCTCGTGGCGGATCAACTGCTCCCACTCGTCCTCGTCGAGGTTGTCGGGCTTGCGGGGGCGGCCCTGCGCCCAGGCGTAGCGATCGATCTGCTGGAGCACCTCACGACTGGGGTGCTGGCCCGGGTGGGCGTCGCGCCACCGGGCGATGATCACCGCACGGTTCGCTTCGATCTGGTTCGATCGTCGAGACAGCGGTCGGATCGCGTGCGACACCTCGGCGATCTCGCCGTCGGCGCGCACGGTGTAGCCGTAGCGTGCGAGCGCGGCGATCCACTCCGGGTCGGTGCGCGCGGCAAGCTCGCCCTCGGCGTTGATGACCGTGTGCAGCTTCATCGCGACACGGGAGTCGACGTTCGACCAGTTGCCGTCCTCGCCCTGCACGCGCACGTTGAGCCAGAGGTGACGGTGCAGGTGCGGGTCGAGTGCGCGCGAGCGGCGGTGGTGGAGTTCGACGACCTCGAGACGGTGGACGGATTCACGGATGCGGCCGCCCGCGCCGCGGCGAGCGTTCAGCTCGCGCTGCCAGGTTGTGATGATCCGGTCGCGCAGGCGGTCCTGCAGCCGATCGAACTCGTCGGCGAGCGCGGGGTGGATGGTCGCGACGAGGCTATACGACTTCGGCGCGTTGATCGTTCCGTCGAGGACGAGGTCTGACTTCGGCGACGCAAGGTCGCGGCCGCGACGCTCCGTCGTGAGCGGGTCGTTGCCGTCGACCCAGTGGAGAAGCTGCTCCCGGTCAAGCTCATCCGTGGTGATGTGGCCCGCCTCGACGATGAAACGGGTGATCGATCGGTCGGTGCTGTCGGAGTAGTCAGCGAGAGATACGCCGCCGGCTGAGACACGGATGTGCGCATCGCATCGCCCCTCGAGCGCATACGAAAGCGCGGCGCGAACTCCCTGTGAGTCCTCGCCCCGCTTCCACCGCTGCAGTCCTCCGCGCATGCCGCCAGGATACGCTCCAATGTCTATCTACGGTATGCATTCACAGAAAGTGCCTGCGTGCGTCAGATGATTCTTTGCTCGTGGGTGGGTTTGTGGTGGCGGCCTTGCGCGTGTTGGGAATCGGGGCTTGGACGGGGTGAGTTCGGGGTGTTGTCGAAATGGGTGCTTGTGTGTTTCGTTCGATGCATAGACTTCGGGGAGGAGGCGCCTGAGCAGTGGTCAGCGGAAGCGGCTGGGGAACCAGCGATGTCGTCGCGTATGACGCGATGCGCGATCTCGCGCGCGCGGTGATCGGGATGCTCCTGCAGGGCCGTTCGGAGCGCGTCGACGGTAGCGCGGACGAGGCACGCAGCATCCACAGTCGAGTGATGCTCGTGGATGGAAGCGACCGCACCGCCATTGACGCAGTGACCGCGGATCTCGCGAACCGGTGGGCGGAGCTGAACGGCGATCGCCGTGGCTGAGGTCGCCGCGGGAGCGGACCGCGCGCCATCCTTCGAGGTCGTTCGAGACATCCTCTTCCGTGCTGACGGGGTCGAGCAGCCGACCTTCACAGTCGTCGCCGGCGAGGCCGGATCGGGACGTGGAGCGGTGGCTGCGTTCGTGGCGCGCGAGCTCGATGGCGCGGCGGTTGTCAGTGCCGATGACGCCGTCATGTCTGATCCGCAGTCGGCGCAGCTGCTGAGGTGGCGCCCGCTGGAGGCGCCGTCGGCGGTGAGCGGGCCAGCTGCGGAGGTGCTCGAGAAGTCGATCGCATACGCGCAGGCATCGCGTCGTTCACTCGTGCTCGAGGGCACGTTCGGTTCGCCGGAGACCGTGTTCGCGGTGGCCGAGATGTTCGCCGACGAGGGCTTCGCCACCAGGACGGTGGTCGTCGCGTCGCGTCGCGCTGCGAGCCTGCTCGCGGCAGCATCCACCTATCTCTGGGAGCGCCAGGCACGCTTGCCGGCACGATTCACGAGCCGAGAGGTCCATCGACGTGGGTGGGAGTCGACCCGCGCGCTGGCAGCCGCGCTTGCGGAGTCGAGCGCTGTGGATCGCGCTACCGTCGTGGGGCGGGACGGCGCAGTGCTGTTTGACGCCGACCGGAGCGCGGGTGCTGCTTCGTTCGACGGCGCCGCGCGGGCGGTCGCGGCCGTGGACGATGCCCCGTGGACTCCACGCGCTGCCGCCGAGTGGTTCAGCGAGCTTCGCCGCGCGACGGACTTCGCTCGCGCGTCGCGCGAGATGGCACCGCCCGCCGCCGACCTGCTGCTGGAGTTGCATCGGGTCGGGTTGAACGAGGTTCTGCCCGCGATGCCGTTTCCGAAGGGTTCGTCGGTCGTCGCCGAACAGGAGCGCCGGCTCGTCGAGGAGATCGTCGACCTGACCCAGAACGCAACCCCGCCGCGTCGCGTCACACAGCCGGCCCCTCAGCCGTCGAGTGCTCCCGCGGTCGAGCCGTCGCGGTCGACCGGACCGTCACTGTGAGCAGGATTGTCGGCTACCGCCGACCGCTGCGAACCGACGACGGCAGTGACGAGAAGGCTGCACTCCGAGCGGCCGGCGCCACCAAAGTGGTCATCGCAGTCGCGCACGCGAACCGTAGCGCGGACACCTCCCTTCGCGATCTCATCGCCGGTCTACGCACTGGCGACTCTCTGCTCGTGACCCGGGCCGCGCACCTCACCCCGAGCGTTGCGCGATTCGTCTCCGTGCACGCAGACCTTCAAGCTCGCGGCATCCGATTCCGTTCGCTTGCCGAACCGGTGTTGAGCAGTAGTGGGGTCGTGGGTACAGGTCCCGACGACGTCGTCCTCGCTCTGGAAGCCTTGCGGCGAGAGCTGATCGGGTTGCGAACCCGCGAAGGACTTGAGGATGCCGCGCGCAGCGGCAGGCG
The DNA here is from genome assembly GCF_005502885.1 of Microbacterium sp. 2FI. Classification (GTDB taxonomy): domain Bacteria; phylum Actinomycetota; class Actinomycetes; order Actinomycetales; family Microbacteriaceae; genus Microbacterium. The sequence goes on along the minus strand of NZ_SCMR01000020.1, from coordinate 55,866 downwards.
ACCGGGGCGCCCATCCGTCATGACGCCCGCCCGCATCTCGATGGCCCGGGAGCTCCGCGACGGAGGTCGGCCCATCACGCACATTGCGCGGTTGATCGGGGTGAGCCCGAACGCGGTGCGGCGGGCGCTGGAGTCGTCGGAGTCGAGCTGAAGCTCTGGCGCCAGTTGTTGATGGGCGTGTCCGTCGTCGTCGCGATCGAAGGTGGGTTGAACTCGGTCTTCGCCTTCGCTCCGACAATCAGCGATCCCGCGGGCGGCGACGGCGCAGTGCCCGCAGCGAGCGGTTGATAAGCGCAGCTCAAAGCGAAGCGGAGAGCGGAGTCTGCAAATAGCGAGCGGAGGGAACGGAGCCGTTGTCGGCCGCTACAGTCTCTGCGTCGGAGGGGTGGCGTGAGTAGTGCTCGTGAACAGCGCGTCCACGAGGTCCAACTGATCGCGCAGGGTACGAGCACCCAGGTTTATCCGGCGGGGACGATGCGTCTCAGTTCTGCGGCCGCTCGCCGTTGGTGATTGGCTCGTCAACCGCGTCGGGTGAGGTCCGTTGAGTACTGGGCGTGGCGGCTACTCCGGCGGCGACGGCTATCGTCACTGCGGCGAGGGCGGCGAGTCCGACGGGGAGCGTGATCGCGGTCGCGACGGCGCCGACCAGGAGAGGTCCGGCACTGTCACCGAGCTCTCGGCCGAGTTCTGCGGACCCCATGGTGCGCCCCATGCGTTCGGGTGGCGTGGAGTCCGCGAGGGCTGCGAAGCCGTACGGGGTCGTGATGCCGATGCCGGCGCCGATGAGCACGGCGGCGATGTACAGCCCGACGGGTCCCCACGGTGCCGCCGCGAACAGGACACCCGCGGCCATGACACCCAGTCCCACCACGATCCCCGTGCGATCGGCGACCATCGCACGATCGCGCACGACGCCGACTCCCGGCTGCACCACTGTCAGGGCGAGCGCAAGCACCGATGCGATCCCGATTGAGGCGAGCAGATCCGACCCACCCTCGGTTGCGAGTGCGGGGAGGAAACCAATCGAGGCGCCGAGCACCGCGGTCGAGGTCGCCAGCGCCACCGTGGGCACGACGAAGCGGCGATCGGTGGTCTGCTTGACCAGATCGAGGACCGTGTATCGAGGCCGCGGCAACGGCGGAATCGACGGAAGCACGATCGCGACCCACACCGCGGTGACCGCGGAAGCCACCGCGAGGACACCGAACAGCAGCGGCATGCCACCGACACCGATCAGCAGGGCTGCGAGCAGCGGTCCCAGCGTGTAGCCGAGGCCCTTCCACGATCCATACCGCCCGAAGTAACGCCCGGTGCGACCGACGCCGGCCAAGCGCGCCACCGACGCCGACGACGCCGGCGAGAACGCAGCGGCGGCCGCACCCTGGCCGAGCCGCGCCACGGCCAGCAGGATCGCGTTGTCGGCGCCGAGGCCGAACAGTGACAGCCCGGCGAACGCGATCAGCCCGCTGACGATCACCGGCTTTGCCCCGATGCGATCGGACAGCGCACCGAACACCGGCTTCAACAGCACCTCGGCGACGTCGTACAACGCAAGAAGCACCCCGATGCGCAGCAGACTCAGCCCGATATCCTCACCAGTCGCACCCAACCCCGCCGCTACGCTGAACGCCCCGAAGGCCGTGACGAAACCCGCGGCATACAGCGGAGCCACCCGAGCCGGACGCACCGTCGACGCGGAACTCTCACTCACGAGAAACCTTTCGCCGGACGGGCACCACTCGATCGTACGATCCGGTCAACCCCGGCAGAGACCGCCCGACACGTGGGGACACCGACGGATCCTTCCGCGGGGAGGAGGGTCGCGCTGCGGCCGGTGGTAGGGGGCTCGTCGGGTGGAGCGGGCATACTGCTGCCGTGGGTGCGGGTGAAGTCGATATTGTGGACGGCCCGCGGTTGGAGAGCCGTCCAGAGGTTCCGACCCTCGGCATCCGCGAGACCGTGCCGTTCCGCACCATGCTCTCGAACCGGGATCGATTGCTCGCGGAGCTGGTTGAGTGGTTGACGGAGCATGAGATCGAACCCGCCGGGCACTTCTTTCTGCGTCTCCATGTGGTCAACATGGCCGATCTGGTGGATATCGAAGTCGGAGTCGTCGCAGTCAACAGCGCCTCGGACGCACGGGTTCACGCCGGATCGCTACCCGCCGGGGACTATGCCTTGCTGGCATACCGAACGCAGTCCATGGCGGCGAATCGCCTGCTGCACGCTTGGGTTCGTGAGCAGGATCTTGCTCTTGACGCGCATGCCGTGCCGACCGGTGAGGCGTTCGCGAGCCGGTGCGAAATCTATCTGACAGACCCCCGCACCGAGAAACGAAAGACACGCTGGGGCGTCGAGCTTGCCTTTCTGACGCGTCGATAGCCGCAGTCGGATCCCTTTCCGCGCGATGCGCGAAAGCCGTGCGGCTGCGCGCAGTTCTGTGTCGTCCCGAGTTGTGGACGGGCATCCAGATCTAGAATCGCCCCAGCAGAGAACGGGGAATCGCATGTCCCTCACTTCGTCCGATGGAGTCGCGTCGACCACCCGGACCATGTTCAGTCAATCCACCCGCATCGCCCAACAAATCGACGCCGACGCGGCCACGGTGTGGCGGCTACTGACCACGGCCGCGGAGTACCCGCGGTGGAACTCGACGGTCGTATCGCTGGGTGGCCAGATTGCCCTCGGCTCGACGATCAAGCTCGTCTCGACACTCGACCAGAGCCGCACGTTCTCGCTGAAGGTCAAGGAGTTCGAGCCGAACGCGCGCTTGACGTTCGCGAGTGCGATGCTCCGTCGCACGTGCTCCCTGAGCGGTGAAGCCGGCGGGACGCGAGTGGAGATCGTTGAGCGCATCGGCGGTCCGTTCTACCCGTTCGTCGCCCGAATGATCCCGCCGTTGGAGGACAACTTCGAACGGTTCACCGCCGACCTCAAGAGAGCCGCGGAAGCAGTGACGCACTGAGTGCCGATCGGCGCCGAGCCATATCGATGGGTTAAGGTAGCCACTCCACTCCGAGCATTGACCGGTAGGGGCTTGCGCACCGCCGACACGTGCGGGTGCCATCCCAATTCGGGCCGCGCCCGTTGAGGGGGTGTCGCGTTCGGGTCGAGACGTGCGGCACCACGAAACTTCGTTGCGCGGCGAGAACTAAATGGTACCTAGCTGCGCCGCGTGCCCTGATTCTGTTCTCGCCGACATCCAGGAGTTCGTGCAACGGGGATCAGGTGATGACGGGGGCCCCTGGGCCCGGCACGACTCCGACGCGTGGCGGGCCGAACGTCGCCCCCATCGTCACCATGTGCGGACTGATTGTCCCGGGGAGATACGTTTCGGGGTCGAAGCGTCCGTTCGTGACCATGAAGGAGGTTGGTGCGCGCGTGGGACCGAACGCGGCGCCCTCGGTCAGCGGGATCATGAAACCAGGAATGTCCGTGATCGGAATGCTAGAACGTGCGATCGCGGTAATCACGATTGTGTCCCCGACATATCCAGCGCTTCGCTGCGCGACCCCCCTCATGAAGCCAATCACCGGCCGGAAGACCTTCGAGGGGTCAGATGCGTCGAGTCGAAGCGCGAGCCGGACGGATCCCTCAAGGGACCGCAGGGCTGTGTTGGAGTACGGGTAACCTACGGCCCCCACCATTTGCCTTTGGTTGCCGAGAGCGAAGCGCATCGAGGCGAAATCGGTCGACGGGTGGCTGAACTCCATGCGCGCCCCGCGAACTACGTTGGCTGTGTTGGACACTCGGAAGCCCATCGGCCACGCGGCCGGAGAGCGAAGCGTGTTGAACGCATACCCGGCCGCGATGAATGCGTGCGGGAGCGCTCGCACCGACCGGTTCGCCTCGTAGTAGTCCCTCATCAAGTCCCGGAGCACTTCCGGGATGTCGTTTGGATGAACCCCCATCAGGTGCTCGCCCAACCACTGCAGCATCGGCTTGCCGTCGAGTTCCGCGACACCCGTGAAGCCGAGCAACAATTGCCCGTTCAGAAGGACTGACTTCACCGCCTTATCGTCTTGAGAGATCACCTTCGTGCCACGTGCCAACGTAATCCGCCGGTCACTCGCCAGGACAACGTACTCATCAGTGAGCACGAACGTGATGAGAGTCATGGCGGCACTCTATACATCCCTGTGCGCGCGGTGCCGGACCGGCAGTAGTTACGTGGGATGCCGTCCAGCGGGCCGGTAAGAGTTGCTCACGACCCGAGTGGGAGGCTGCGCTAGCACAAGTAGTGTGTCGGCCATGGGGAAGTCGACTATGTCAGTTGGGGACCGAATCGACTGGATAAGGGACAGCGCGCCGTTGCGCGCCCTGAACAGGATCGCGGTCGTCCTGTTGATTCTCGGCGCGGCGATCGTCGCGCTTTCACTGTTCTTCCTCAGCAACACGCAGGAGTCGGCAGGTTTGGGCGCGGCCATAGTGGGGTTGTACCTGGGGGTTGCGGCGTTCGGGATCGGCGTGTCGACCGGCTTTCTCGCCCTCGCCGTGAGCGCGATCGTTGGAGCAATCGCCCGAGCGTCTCTCGACAGGGGTTTGGGGGCGGGGTCAAAGGACAACCCGCGCACCTGGCTCGACGAGCACGGGGACTGAGAGGATCCCTGACCGGACAGTGTTGGCGAGATCAGTGGCGATCGTCCCGCAGATGGGGCGCTCATTGAGGATCCGTGGTGGCCGGATGCCACCTTGCAGTAGGGCGGCGCTGGGATGAGCGCCGTCGTCCCGGCGGCGCTCGGCGGGTCTGTTGCCGGCGTGGACCCGGTCCTACACTCAAGCATGAGAACTGGACTGGCAAAGGCCGGCTGGATCGTGCTGATCGTGCTGAACACGGGGATGCTGCTCAATCACCTGGTCGCGATTTTCTTGGTGGCCACGTCACCGGACGAGGGCCGGATGTTCATCGCCTACGCGGTCGTCAACGCGTTCGCCCTGCTGGTGCTGTTCTTTCCCTACCGCGCTAGGCAGCGCTGGGCGTGGGCTTCGATCTGGCTCGTCGTGCTGGCTACCGCGGTCACGATCGCCTACGGCATCGACACGATCGGGCTGATCTACCTCTCCGTGGCCGGCGTGATGGCACTCGCCCAGTTGGCGACGGCACGCGAGTTCTTCGGCGCGGTGCAGGTTTAGCCCCACTCTGAGGCGGTCCGAGGCCGCCGAGTGTGTATCGCGGAGCGGGGAACCCGGAACGCCGACGTGGCGCTTGCTCTACTTCGTCGCCGGGATCGGGTCGAGGATCCCTTTGCGCGCGGTGCTCGGCTAGGGGGCCGCTTCGTGCAAGCCCCGTCAGAGCGGCACCTGTCGCCGTAGCAGTCGCGGCTCAGAGGGATGTCAGACGGCTGTACTACGCTGGCAAGCCTGTCGATCATGAGGGTCTCGACCCGCTAGCATGCGGGTGAAGGCAAGCGACCGACAGTCTTGTCGTCCTGGGGTTTCTGAGGAGGTGCGCTCCCATGGCTGAGATCCGTGACGTGGCCGAGTACATCCTGCGGAAGCAGGGCAGTATGACGGCGATGAAGCTTCAGAAGCTTGTGTACTACAGCCAGGCTTGGCACCTCGTCTGGGAAGAGAAGCCGCTGTTCGAGAACGAGATCCAAGCGTGGGCGAACGGTCCTGTCGCGCCGCGGCTCTATGCGTATCACCGCGGTCGGTTCACTGTTAGCCCGACCGAGATCAAGGCCGAGGAACCGCTGCTCTCTGCCGACGAGGTGACGAGCATTGATGGTGTGCTCGGTTTCTACGGTCAGTACTCCGCGATGGAGTTGAGTAACCTCACGCATGCGGAGCGGCCCTGGGCGGATGCACGGGGGGATCTCCCCGTGGGTGCCCGTTGCGAGACTCCGATCACGGAGGCCGCGATGGCGGAGTACTACGGGTCGCTCGTCTAGGTGTCGCGTAGCAAGACCCCTCGGGTTTCGGCGAACCCGTACAAGGGTGGCGGGAAGCAGCCGGCATCTTCAGAGGTGGTGTCGTCGGGCCTTCGGGTGCCCAGGGCTGTCGAGGAACTCGCACCGAAGGAAAACGACCGAAAGGTCCGCTTCAGATTCGACCTCATTGACGACGATGGTGAATGGACGCTGTCGAGCATCTCGAATGCCGATCATGCGCAGCTTCTCAAGACGATGGCACATGTCGAGACCATGACCGCCGGCGAGTTCTTCAAGCCCGGACAACGCCTCTCCAAGGTCTACACAGACATGAGCGCATGTCCAAACAGTGACGCTACCGATCGACTCGAGTCCAAGTTTCAAGGCCTCGACCACATGGTGCGACTCGAAATCGATGGGCTCAAGCGACTCTACGGCGTGCGCACCGGTCATGAGTTTCACATCATCTGGTGGGACCCCGAGCACAAAGTGTGGCCTTCGAAGCTCCGCAACACATAACCCCGCGTAGTCATCACGATCCGCATCCGGGCAGTACACGCGGGCGGAGCCGTCGCGTGCAACGGGGATCCTCAACCGGTCAATGCGCGCAAGCGGGACGTGCCCGAACATGGACCTCCAGGCCAAGGATTCGGAACGCCTGACAAATCTTCTCCCAACTCCGTCGTCGAGCTTCTTGGGGTATGTCGATTTCGCGGTGCGCTCGTATCAGCCCTCGATCAATCGCTGCGCGCGACGAGTTTTTGGGCCTTCGCGTCGTAGACGTAATCGACGATGCTGCCAGAGATGATCAGCTCGATCGCCTGGTCTATTACGTCGAGCGGCACGACAAACCATTCCGACGGGTCGTACGCACGCCCCTTGTTGTCGGCCTGTGTGAGATCGAGGCGGACTGCGGCGAAAACCCGGTGCAGCAGGTTCTCTAGTGCCGACGCCTTCAGGTTGTAAGTGCGGTAGCTCGCAACGATGTCAACCGGCGCCATCAAGTACGTCGGTGACTTGTCGGCGTTCTTGGTTCGCTTCTCGACCGCGCCTCGGGTGAATCCGATCTTGTGGAGGTGCTGGAGTCCTGAAATTTGCGGATCATCGCTCTTAGATCGAAGCACATAAATGTATCCGCTGACCTCGTCGGCGTCGAGGATCTCGGGAAGCTCGGCTCGCACCAGGATGTGGCCGTCCTCGTCGCTGAGGCGGATCCCCAGCGACTGCCGGTACATCGACGACTCGGTGCCGTTCTCGAAGATCACCCTGAGTCGCTCGCGCTTGTTCTCGCGCACCGTCGTCTGCTTGTACTCCGTCTCGCCAACCTCGGCAACGAACAGAATGACGCCGTTCAGAACGAAGAACGCGCCCGGCACGATGTGCGACATGCCGGGGTAGGGGAGCATCCTGCTGACGCCGTCGCGCAACTCCTCGTGCTTCCGCTTGAAAAGTGGCTCGAACTGCTCGAAATCCTCGGCCTTCTCGCGACGCGCGACATCCTTGCTCTCGAAGACCTGCCGGCGCACCGGCAGGTCGGAGACGTCCATCAAGCCGGACTCATCGCCCAGCAGATCGAGTTCGTCCTCTCCGAGGAGTTCATCGATCGATGCCGGAGCCTCGGGCATCTCCAACAGACCGTAGTCGTCCAGCGGCTTGAGGGCCTCGATCTTCTCGTCGCTCACGAGGATCCCATCCAGTCGGGCGCCCAGCTTGCGCTCGGCGATCTCTCGTGTCATCGAGTTTGGGATCCGGCCTTGGGTGCGCCGGAATTCCACGATCTCCAGGAAGGCGCGCTGCAGCCGGTCAGCTGACGTGACCTTCTTCGGTGCCTCGGGATCGTCCAGCAGACCATCGACGTCGGAGTCGAGGATCTCGTCGATGCTCGAAGGGATCTCGCCCTCGAGATGGTCGTTGTCGTCAGCGTCGCTCAAGATTCGTCCACCATCTCAGTCGCGCGCTCTGCCGCCTCGCGCTCCTGCTTCTTCCGTTGAAGGAACAGGACCACCTCGGCGTAGCGCTTCTCGGTGGCGTCCTCGGACCTGATGTTCGGCTTGCGCCCGTTCACCTTCGCCCATTGCTGGATCTTCGGCCAAAGCGTGCGCGCCTCGTCTTCGGTGACTTCGACCCTCGTAGCGGTGATCGCGTCGGCGATTATCCGCAGCACCGATGTCGTGACGGACTTCGAGATCACCTCGAACGCTCGCTGGAACGGGTTGACCGAGTCGATTAGGTTGATATTGATGTCCTCGATGTTGACGAACTTCTCGGACATCTTCAGGAAGCGCTTGTCGCCGACGGTCTTCACCTCGCCGTTCTTGATTACAGAGTCGACGACGACCTGCTGCCGCAACTCCTCGACCTGCTCCTCATCCAGATCGGGGTACCGCTCCCGGATGATCTTCGGGATCAGCACCTTGTTCGCCATCTCCGGGTCTACCCCGCCGAACGCCGCCTTCGCGAAGGTGTCGTCCTGAAGAATCGTTGCCTTGAGATCGTTGAGGTCGGTCTCGACGATCTGTTTGACCCGCTCCGTCGAGGGCTCCTTGAAGCCTTTGATCTTGATGACGCCTGGGGGAACGGGCTCGTCGTCACCGGTGCGCTTGGTTCTGAATTCGAAGTTCTGCGCCAAGACTTGCTCCATCAGTAACGACGCAGTGATCGCCTTCAGCATGTTGTTGACGGAGACTTTCACTTCGCTCTGCGAAGCGTCAGGCTCAGCGATCAAGTTTGTGAACTGCGCGTGCTCCTTGCCGGGCGAGTCTCGCGTGACGCGGCCGATGATCTGGATGACCTCGGTGAGCGAAGCACGATAGCCGACGGTGAGGGCGTGTTCGGCGAATGGCCAGTCGAAGCCCTCTTTCGCCATGCCAAGGGCGATGATCACGTCCACGCCGTCGCGGTCCTTAGACGCGACTGAATTCAGGTAGTGCAGCGTGTCTGCCCGCTTCTTGAGGTCCGTGTCGTCGACGAGGTCGGCCACACGGAGAATCTCGCCGGTGTCTGCGCGACGGACCTCAATGATCCCGGTTTCCGGGTCCGTGGACTCGACGTGGCCGATCGAGTCGATGATGAAACCGACTTCTTCGATCTTGTCCTTGGTGGACTCCCCCGAGTTGACGTTCGGGATGTGGAGGATCGTCTTCTTATCGAGATCGAAGACCTCGCTGATCGCGTCGGTATAGCGGCCCTGGTAGAAGTGGTGGCCGATGCCGAGCGAGTGCAAGTGCTCATACCCGTTGAGCTGGTCGTAGTAGTTGAACGTCACAGGAGTGAACAGCGCCTCGTCCTCAGCCGACAGCACGGGCACCGAGTCGCCGCGGAAGTACGAACCCGTCATCGCAACGATGTGCACATCCGAGCCGTTCATCACGTCCCTGAGGAGCGCTCCGAGTCGGTTAGCCTCAACATCCGCGGAGACATGGTGGAACTCGTCGATCGCAAGCACCGTGCCGTTGAAGGCGTCGGGGGCGAGCTTCTCGAATGCGAACCGAAGCGTGGCGTGCGTGCACACGAGGATCGCGTCCGGCCCCTCGAGGAACTCGATAAACGCGCCGACCTTGCCCTGCGAAGATCCAGCGTCGCATAGGTTGTGCTCCGGCTTGATCTCCCAGTCGGCGAAGAAGCCATGATCGGTGAGCTTTGTCGAGGAGAACGATGCGCCGATCGAGCGTTCCGGGACGGCAACGATGACCTTCTTGCGGTCTTGGTTGTAGAGCTTGTCGAGGGCCACGAACATCAGCGCACGCGACTTGCCCGATGCGGGCGGTGCCTTCACGAGCATGTGCTGGGCGGCCCGCTTGGCGAAGACGCGCTCCTGCATCTCGCGCATACCCATCGAGTCGGTGTTCACGGACTCGCCGGTGCGGGCGTAAGTCACGTTGACGATGTTTACTGGCTTCTGGATTGCGTTCACTTCCGCACACCCCGCGTCTTCCTTGCCGGGATCCGGGCGGCCTCCGCAGCAGTCATGGCCTCGTGCATCGCGAACAGGTCGGACAGTCGCTGCTCGTCAGTCTCATAGCCGCGCTTTGAATAGATCGAGTCGACCAGGGCGTCGACGTGCGCGTGTGCGCGGCGAAGGTCATCCGGCATCAGGTCCGGGTCATAGAGCTGAGCGAGGGTCCTCTCGCAGTGGTACTCCCGCACGTCGAGTACCCGGAGCGCCGCGACGGCGAGCTGCTCCTTCACTTCGTCGCTTAACTGTGGCACGGGAAAGTTGTTGTAGACGATCGTGTTCGAGTACTGATACCGCATCTCCATACGACCTGACACGGAGTTCACCCAGGCCATGTGCATCCGCGACGTGAGGAGCGCGAATGTCCACGGCTCAGCGTCGTATACGGCGAATCCTTTATTGGAGATGACGACATCGGGGCCGAGGTAACCCATCGGGATGTAGTCGCGCCGCTCCGAGGAGATGCTCGGGACGATGATCGAGTTAGTCGGCTTGTAGCTGATCTGGACGAACCGATGGGGCTGCGCCGCGAAAGCCGCCGTACTGCTTGCCTTGCTCTTGGCCCGTTCCGCTGCAACCTTTTCCAGGCGAGCTTTGATTGCTGGGATCGCCTTGGCCACATCCGCCAGTTCGTCAGGAATCCACAGGCAATATCGCTCCCCATCGTTGATGAACTCCGAGGAGCCGATGTAGCGCTTAACAAATTGCTCGCTGCTCGGGTCAGATGCGATCATCTGTCGGCGCTCGTCGCGAGACAGAATGAGCCCGCCGCCATCACGCGGCATCGACCCGAAGACCATCTCTGGACGCGGCGCACCCAGAGGCTTCGCACGTCGCTGCATCACGACATCGGCGCCATCCGTTAGGTATCCGTTGATATTCGTGGCTGCGATCCGGAGGTCATCGGAATACACGTACTTCGGCGACGCGGAGGCATTGCGCAGGCTGATGACGGCGACAGTAACGCCCGCGTTGCGCTTGGCGTTGTTCTCCCACTTGAAGGACGTATAGGCGTACCCGATCTCGATCCCCTTGGCGAAGATCATCGGGAACATCAGTCCTACGTGCTCGCCCTGTGAAACCGAATTCGTCGTGACGAACGCTAGCTCGGCCCGTGTCCCCTCGATGTAGTCCGCACCTTTGACGAACCAGAGGGCGATGTAATCCAGGTTTCGATTGAAGGGCCGCTTTCCGAACACGAACGGGAAGTCAGCCTTCATCTCCGGTGTCTGGGCCTTCGCGCCCTTGTACGGTGGGTTCCCGATCAAGTAGATCTCGCTGCCATCGTTCGGGCAAACGGCGTTCCAGTCGAGGCGAGCAGCGTTGCCCGCCTGGATCTGGCCGGTCTCCTTGAGTGGGATGAGTGGGATTGAGAGGTTGAACTTCGCCTTGAACTCAGCGTTCATTTGGTGCTTCGCTATCCACAGCGAGAGGATCGCGACCTCGACGGCGAAGTCGTCGATCTCGATGCCGTAGAAGTTCTCGATGTTGATCTTGGACACCGCGTACAGCACCTGATAACGGGGATCGAGTTCGGCGAGCCGCTCGAGAATTGCGTGCTCCAGGCGCCGAAGCTCTTTGTAAGCAATGATGAGGAAGTTGCCCGAGCCGCAGGCGGGGTCGAAGACCCTGATCTCGCTGATCCGTGTCAATAGCGCTTCGAGCCTCTTAGCCGAGTCGTACCTAGCGTCGAGTTCCTCCTTGAGTCTGTCGAGGAACAGCGGCTCGATCGTCTTGAGGATGTTCGGTACCGAGGTGTAGTGCTGACCGAGGTCCGACCGCTTGCCGGGCGTGACGATCGCCTGAAACATCGACCCGAAGATGTCGGGGTTGATCTCGCGCCAGATGAGTGTGCCCGACTCGATCAGCAGGTCGCGGGCCTTCTTCGTGAACGCCGGCACAATGTGGTCGGTCTCCATCGTGAAGAGCCGGCCGTTCACATACGGGAACCCCGCGAGGTGCTTCGGCTTATCCTCCGGCTTCTCTGTGTCCAGCGCTGTGAATAGATCGAAGAGGAACTCGGCGACGTCCGATCCGTCGGACTGGGTGTGCGATCCAACGGCGTTCGTGAACTGACTCTCCTCGAAAATGCCGGTGTCCTCAGCAAAGAAGCAGAACAGCAGCCGCGTGAAGAAGATGTTGAGCGCGTGCCGGCCGTTCGGAAGCTCCAACAGACCCGGGTTGGCGGCGAGCAGTTCGTCGAAGAGCTTGCCCATGCGCTCGGCGGCTTTCACGTCAGCATGAGCTTCGGCAACGTACTGTGCCTTCTCCATGCCAGCCCAAGGCAGGAAGAATGTGAAGTGCTGGTCGATGTCCCGGATCGGGATCATCAGGTTCTCGCCGGTCTTGGTGTCGACGGCGAGCAGCTGGTCGTAGTCGGTGACGATCACGAACCGCGTGTTGTACCGGACCACTGTGGGGGAGCTCTTGAGCTCGTCGATCACGCCGAGTGGATCGTCCTTCGTTTCCTTGAAATAGACGACGTTCTTCTGCGCAACCTCGGTCGCCTTTTGGTCGGCGACGCTAAGCGAGCCCTTCCGCAGTCGCGTGACGTTCGCCTGTGGCTTCCCGTACGCGAGCAGCAAGTCGAAGATGAACCCACGGTCATACGATTCGCGGCCCCCGAGAGGAGCGACGCGCTCCTGGACGGCTTTCAGGTTCAGCCTCGCCATGGATGTTCTGCTTTCACGGTCGAGATCTCATCAGGGGCGTCGAACATCGAGCTCATCCGACTCTCCACAGCTCGTCGTCCGGGCGCCACGCACCACGAATGGCCGACTCGGCATTCTACGGGCGGAGGCGTGCACAACGCGATCCTATTGGGGCTTCACCTGCGCAAGTGGTCCGCCCCCGGTGGTGGAAGCCCTGCAACGGCATCGCGGGTGGCTCAACCGAGCAGCAGCCGAACGAAGGTTCTCGTTCCTTGCCGCGATTGCGGGGCGATGTCTTATGGACTGTGCGCGCACACCTTTGTTCCAGGCTTTGCTCGCTGAGCCGCCCGCATGGCGGTGGCTCACCGCACGACCGCCGTCGCGATGGCGGGCACCCCATGGATCCTGGCGTCGTGACGTCCGTATCACCGGTTCGATCACAGGCACGAAGCCGGGACCACTACCGCGCCTAGCCACCGGTCGCCGGCGCACCCGCCACGCAACCTCGTAACCGCCGCGCCGCCCTGTCAATCGTGGACGAGACTCAGAACCTTCTTGATGAATCCCTGCCGATCCCGCGTGGGCTCGGCAGCAAGCATCCGAATCTCGTCGACCAACTCTTGCCGCGTTCCCGCCGGCAAGTCCGTCATCGTCCCCGCGCACCACTCGAGGTCCTCGTCGAGCGTGTAGCCAGGCTCGTCGAGGTGCTTGTCGGGGTAGTAAGTGAACGCGACGATGGCGGCGTGGAAGATCACCGCCTCGGCATCCGATCGATCGAACATGCCGGCCTCCTTGGTCGTGTCGAGTGTCATAGTCCCATGCCTCCTCGCGACGGTTCAGGCCCGACATATGGAGCTGACGGATCGATCTGCGCGATACGCCGCCGAGGCTGGGTGCGGAGTCGGTCGTTGATCTCGCGCGCGATTGCATCCAGACGCGCGTTCTCGAGCTCCTTCGCCGATCGGGCAGCGGCGCGTGCGAGCTCAGCCTGGCGATCCGCAGATCGCTCGAATCGGTCGCGCATGGTGACGTCTCCCTTCTGGTGCGCACGGGCGCGAGCACGAAGACTCGACCGCGTGAAGCGTGCGAGCTGGCCGGGGTCCGTGCGGTACGCACTCTTGATGGCCTCAACCTGCTCTGGCGTGTAGGCGTGAGCGAAGAACGCGTCGGCGGCGTCGCGATTCGTCCTCCGTTCATCGGCGGTCACCCGGTGCACACGACGCGGGGGAAGGCCTGCCTCGATGCGTCGCTTCTCTCGCTCACGCCAGACACGCTGGCGCGCAAGCTCCTTGTCCTTGTTCGCGGCATACCGCTCCCGCCGCTTCGCCTTCACCTTCTCCGCGTTGTTCGCGTAGTAGCGCTCGGCGGCGACACGCTTCGTATCCGGGTTCTCGCGATGCTCCTCGCGATGCTTCGCGTTGTACTCGTCTCGGTGACGCTCGCGCCAGCGCTTGTTCCGCTCACGCTTGCTCTCGCGATACGCATCGGGATCCTTGGCGCGCTGCGCCGCCCGATACTGCCGCTGCGCCTCGAGATGGCGCTCTCGATTGTCGGCGTACCACTCCCGAGCCCGTGCACGCTTCTGCTCGCGACGCTCGGCCTCGGCCTTGAGTCGCGCATGGCGAGCGCGCTCGCTCTCTCGACCCTTCTCGCGGATCTCCTCCAGGCGCTCTGCTCGGTATGCCTTTCGATACTCGGCGATGCGTTTCGCGTTCTGCTCGCGCCACGCTCGCTTGTACTCGCGCACGTGCTCGGCATTGCGCTCCCGCCACGCGCGCGCGGTTTCGCGCTCAGGGTTGGCAGGCGGTCTCGCGACGCGCTCATGCGAGGCGCGTGGATCACCGGATGCCGGCAGCTCAGCGCGGGATTGGCGCGGCTTCTCGTCACTCATGGCCGAGCCGCCGCTTCAACGCGACGGGAAGTCGCGACCGCGCCACCCGCAAGCCGATCGATGCGGTCGGGCTGGAACCCCGACCAGTGGTTCTCAGGCTCGGCATCCACTACGACGACGGGTGCTTCGCTGTAGCCGAGGTCGTCGGTCACGAACTCGCGCGCGGCCCGGTTCGCGTCGTCGGTGAGGTCGATCTCGCGATACGGGACGCCGAGTTCTTCGAGACGGATGCGCGTGAGCCGACAGCGCTGGCAGCGGATGCCGGTCGTGTACACAGTCACCGAGGGCAGATGGCCAAACAGATTCATAGCTACGCCCCGGCGTGGCCAGGCGCAGCATCCAGCCACTCCTGCAGCTCGTCGAGTGGATAGACGACGACGCGGCCCAGCTTTCGGTAGGCCGGGCCGCGTCCTCGATAGCGCCACATCGCGAGCGTGTGCGGAGTGATGCCGGGGAGCCTCTCGCAGACCTGCTCGGGACTCAGGTAGGTGTGCTCGAGTTCGCGCTGCTGGGGTGTTGCCGCTCGTGTCATGACTCCTCCTGTATGCATATCGACACCCTGTATTTGCATAAGTAGAGCACTAAGAAGTACAGTTAGCAAGAGGTAATGCGAATCAATAGCGCGGTAGGACAAACTGAGGAGGTGAAGGTCGACGTGCGCACACCCGCAGGCAAGAAGATGACAGCGGCAGCTGCCACGCGCCCCGTGGGTACCGCGCTCCGCATTGCCCCCGAATTTGTCGCATCGGCGATAGACGACGAGTCCGGCATCGAGACGACGCTTCGCGCGAGCTACATCGCTGACGAGGGGCGCTACCTCGTCAGCGAGGTGAACAACCGCGCAACTCGAGCCGGCGTCGAGATCAACAACATCGCGTTGCGGCAGGTCGCCGTCCAGCAGATCCTGCAGGCCGCGACGCCCCACTGCATCACGATGACGCTTGATGACGAGGACGATCCGAGCTCGACGTGGATCCCGCTCTCGCAGCTCACAACCGCCGAGGGCAAGATCATTCCGCCGTGGATGGCGGAGCAGGTCACCCGCCGAGGATCGAGCGACGAGCGCATGGACGTGATCGAACTCCTCTACGGCGCCGCTGCACTGTCAGGGCAGCCCCCGGTGAAGGCGATCCAGCTCGAGCTCGGCGTACCGCACCGCACCGCATCGGACTGGGTCAAGCGCGCCCGTGCCGCCGGGCGCCTCGAGGGTATGAGCTACATCGTCGGCCGACAGGCGGATGGGTAGCATCCACGGGTATCAGACACCCAACGGAAAGCGGTACGTCGCTCGCTACCGGAAGCCCGACAACTCCCAAGCCGGCAAGCGTGGCTTCACGACCAAAAGAGCTGCGGAGCTGTGGCTCGCCTCCGTCGAGATCTCGAAGAGCCAGAACGACTACGTGGATCCGAGCGATGCCCGCATCACCGTGAACGAGCTCGCCGTCGACTGGCTGCAGGATCAGGCCGCGGTGCTGAAGCCGTCAGCCATGCATCCGCTCGAGTCTGCCTGGCGGATCCACGTGCAGCCGAAGTGGGGGCAGCGGGAGGTCGGCACATTGCGGCACAGCGAAGTGCGCGCATGGGTCACCGAGATGACGCGCGAACGCGGAGCCGTGACAGTCATCCGCGCGTACGGCGTCCTCGCGTCGCTCCTCGACATCGCCGTCCGCGACCGGCGCCTCCGCGAAAATCCGGCGCGCGGCGTCAAGCTGCCGAAGAAGAAGCCGAAGGCGCGAATGTACCTGAGCCACGCGCAGGTAAACGAGCTCGCAGAGCAATCTGCCCATCCGGCACTGGTGTACTTCCTCGCCTACACCGGACTTCGCTGGGGCGAGGTCACGGCCTTGCGCGTTCGGAACGTCGATCTCGCCCGACGTCGCGTGAACGTGCAGGAGAACGCCGTACTGGTCAACGGAACGCTGCATGTCGGCACGCCGAAGTCCCACGTGAGTCGCGCTGTCCCATATCCCGACTTCCTCGAGGACCTGATCCGCGGCCAACTCATCGGCAAGAGTCCAGACTCACTGCTGTTCGGCGACGGCGAGCGCTACATGCTGTTGCCGAACTCCCGCGACGGCTGGTTCGCCGCCGCGGTACGACGGGCCCAGAGGCTGGAACCCGAGTTCCCCAAGGTCTCACCGCACGATCTTCGCCACACGGCCGCGAGTCTCGCGATCAGCGCCGGCGCGAACGTGAAGGCAGTGCAACGGATGCTGGGCCACGCTTCCGCATCGATGACCCTTGACACCTATACCGATCTGTTCGATGACGACCTGAACCTCGTGGCGACTGCGCTGGGCAAGGCTCGCCAAGAAGTCGTCGGTGACGCCCGGGGCCAGCACTAAGCCGACCAGGTTGTGGAATCAGATGACGCCGCGCCCGACTATGGGGCGCTCAGCCGACCTTCGTCCACGTCCCGCACCCTGACGAGTCGAAATCCTGACCAGCTTCGAGCACCACAGTGACCTCCTCAGGCTCATTGCTGAAGCCGCTGTTGATCACATCCTCGTAGTTGGAGCCTGACCTGTAGAGGTACCAGGTACAGAAGCCGGGGTCGTCGGTTCGATAGACCCCCGCTTCGACCGTCTTCCCAACGATCTGGATCCCATCGCCAAACCTATTTCGCGCGACCATTGCTTCTACTTCGCTGATCGCGGCCTCGCGGGCCGACACGTCCGCTTCGCGCAGGGCGAGCGCCTCTTCGCGAGCATCAAGATCGCTGTTTCGACGCTCGACCTCCTCCTGCGGTATGAGCGCGGATTCAGCGCGAGACAGATCTGCCTCCAATTGCGCTGAATCTCCACCCGAGGACGCCGCCGCAATCGCGACGATCAACATGATCAACGCCAGCGAACTCGCCGCGACGGTGCCGATAATCCAGCCCACCCCATGGCCGCGCCCCTGGGGTCTCTGACCATCTCCCCTCTCAGGGGTCGGCGGCCCAGAAACGCCGGATGGTGGCGTACTTGATACCACCCAACTCTGACCATCCCAGTAGCGCAGTTCATTGTTCGCATGGGGCGCTGGATACCAACCTGGTGGCGACGAAGGCTGATCCATGGGCTCCCCGGTCGGTCGCGCTTGCGCACAACCGCGCCAGCGAGCCCAATGCTAGAGGGTCAGTCGACGGCTGCACATCACGGCCAAATCGTTCTGACACGGCCATGCCAGTTCGTGGTCTCAGTGGGAGTTCTCGGGGTTCCATTGCAGTTCCGGACGCGATTGTTCACACTTTGTTCACACCTGGCCGTTTCCGGGCAAAGCAAAACCCCCGCGATCCCAGTGTTTTCAAGGGAGCTGCGGGGGTTTTAAGTGGCGGTGACGGTGGGATTTGAACCCACGGTAGGGGGTTACCCTACACAACTTTTCGAGAGTTGCACCTTCGGCCGCTCGGACACGTCACCGCCGTAAAGCTTACGACACGCTCGCCCGTCCCGCGAATCCATCCACAATCACCCTCGCGCGCAGCGCGCCGCTCTGCCAGGATTCGCCCATGACACGGCGTCTCGGGCCGGCATCCGGCATCCTCATCCTCCTCGCGATGAGCCTGCTCGCCAGCGCGTGCAGCGCCCCCGCACCCAGCCCCGAGACCCCGGTCGCCGAGGTCACCGAGACCACGGCCCCTGAAGAAGCGTCCGACTGCCCCGGGCCCGCGGCAGACTCCCCCTCCGGCGCGGTCGACGACCCGTTCACGGTCGACCAGGAGATCGTCGTCGAGTGCTTCACGGTCGTCGTCGACAGTGTTGAGCGCGAGGCGACGGATGCCGTCGTGGCGGCCAATCCGGGTGCTGGTCCCGCCGAGGGGAACGTCTACATGACGGTCACCGTCACGATCGCGCGCACGGCCGGCGGGCCGGCCGATGCCGCCGATGTCGAGGTGATCCTCGCCGGGTCGATGTCGACGAGCGGCGAGCCCGACCCCGACCTCGTGATCGACCCGGGGCCGCCGACGGGAACACTCGACGAGGGGGCGAGCACCACGGGCACCTACGTCTACGAGATGTCGGGTGGAGCATCGACCTCGGTCGAGATCAGGGTCGGCACGATGGACGTCATCTCGGTTCTGCCGTACTGACCGGCCCCGGTGTCGCCGGGCGGGTCTAGCGTGAGCAAGGTGACCACCGCCTCGACGCCCGAGCGCATGACGACGCCCGAGCGGCTCATCCTGACGATCGCGGTTGCAGCCTCGTTCGTCGCTTTCCTCGACGGCACGATCGTGCACGTCGCGCTCCCCTCGATCAGCGCCGAGCTCGGCGGCGGACTGACGACACAGCAGTGGGTCGTCGACGCCTACCTCGTGACCCTGAGCGCCCTCATCCTCGTCGCGGGCTCGGTCAGCGACGCGTACGGGCGCGTCCTCGTTCTTCGGGTCGGGCTCATCGGATTCGGCATCGCATCGGTCGCGGTCGCGGCGGCTCCGACGGCCGAGTTCCTCATCGTGGCGCGCGCGGTCCAGGGCGCGGCGGGCGCGTTCCTCGTGCCGAGCTCGCTCGCCATCATCACCTCGACGTTCCGGGGAGCGGCGCAGGGGCGTGCGATCGGCGTCTGGACGGCAGGAACGACGACGGCGATGATCGCGGGACCGGTGATCGGCGGCATCCTCGTGGATCTCGCGTCGTGGCGCTTCGCCTTCCTCATCAACGTCGTGCCGATCGCTCTGGTGCTCTGGCTGCTCACGCGCGTCGACATCGCCGACACACGTCGCCCGGACGCGTCGATCGACTGGATCGGAGCCGCCCTGTGCACGGTCGGGCTCGGAGCGATGGTCTTCGCCCTCATCGAACAGCCACGGCTCGGTTGGTCCGCTCCCGCGATCTGGATCCCGCTCGTCGGCGGCGCCCTGATGTTCGCGGCGTTCCTCCTGCGTCAGCGCACGGTGGCGCACCCGATCCTGCCGCTGGATCTCTTCCGCGTGCGCAACTTCTCAGCCGGCAACCTGGCGACGCTGTTCATCTACGGCGCCCTCGCCCTCAACGGGTTCGTCGTGGTGGTCTACCTGCAGCAGAGCGCGGGATTCGCGGCCACTCTCGCGGGGCTCGCGAGCCTGCCGACCACGATCCTGCTCATCCTGCTGAGCTCGCGATTCGGTTCTCTCGCAGGCCGCTGGGGCCCCCGGCTGTTCATGACCGCCGGGCCGCTCGTGATGGCCGGCGGCACCCTCCTCCTGCTGACGGTCTCCGAGGACTTCACGTACTGGTGGCAGATGCTTCCCGCCATGATCGTGATGGGATTCGGGCTCGCCTTGACCGTCTCGCCCCTCACCACTGCGATCCTGGGCGCCATCGACAGCGCGCGCTCGGGCATCGCGTCCGCGGTCAACAACGCCGTCGCGCGCGTGGCCGGGCTGCTGACGATCGCGATGATCGGACTCATCGTCGGAGAGGCCCTCGACCTCAACGGCTTCCACCGCGCCGCGATCGTCACCGCGGCGCTGTTCGCGGCGGGCGGGATCGTGTCGTTCATCGGCATCCGCAACCCGCGCGGAGCGGTGGCCCCCGGCATCCGTCCCCTGCCAGACTGACCGCATGGCCGTCATCGAGAACTCGAAAGTCACCGTCGTCGGAGCCGGAAGCGTCGGCTCGAGCACCGCGTACGCCGCGCTCATCCGGGGGTCCGCCCGTCACGTCGCTCTGTACGACATCGCGACCGCGAAGGTCGAGGCAGAGGTCCTCGACCTCGCCCACGGCACGCAGTTCACGGGCTCGAGCGACATCACGGGTGGCAGCGATATCTCGGTCGTCGAGGGCTCGCACGTCGTGGTGATCACCGCCGGCGCGAAGCAGAACCCCGGGCAGACCCGCATCGAGCTGGCGGGCGTCAACGCCGGAATCATGAAGCGCATGATGCCGCAGCTGCTCGAGGTCGCCCCGAACGCCGTCTACGTCATCGTCACGAACCCGTGCGACGTGCTGACGGTGCTCGCGCAGGAAGACACCGGCCTCCCACCCGAGCGCATCTTCGCTTCGGGCACGGTGCTCGACACGTCGCGCCTGCGGTGGAAGCTCGCCGAGCGCGCCGGCGTTTCGACGTCGAGCGTGCACGCCTACATCGTCGGCGAGCACGGCGACACCGAGTTCCCGCTGTGGTCGAAGGCCACGATCGGCACCGTTCCGATTCTCGAGTGGGTCACGCCCGCGGGCGACCGCATGACGGTGGCCGAACTCGACCAGATCGCGATCGACGTGCGGGATGCCGCCTACAAAGTCATTCAGGGCAAGGGCGCGACGAACTACGCGATCGGCCTGTCGAGCGCGCGCATCATCGAGGCGATCCTGGGCGACGAGCACGCGGTCATGCCGGTGTCGCCAGTGCTGCGCGACTTCCACGGCGTCGACGGCGTAGCCCTCTCGGTCCCCTCGATCGTGAGCGCGGCGGGTGCGACCGCGATCCGCGAGACGCAGTTCGCTCCGAACGAGCTCGAGCTCTTCCACCGCTCCGCCGCGACACTGCAAGAGGTCGCCGACTCGTTGCGTTGACAGGCGACGGATGCCGCGGCATCCGCTTCTCGGATCACCCCCGCCGCGCCACCGGGGCGACGTCGGAACCCCCGCCTACGCTGAGGGAATGGCCACCCGCCGCACGACCGCGCCCTCTCCGTACCGCTGCACCGAGTGCGGCTGGACGACCCTCAAGTGGGTGGGGCGCTGCGGCGAGTGCCAGCAGTGGGGCACCGTCGTCGAGGCGGCCGAGCCCACCGGGCTCACGCGGCAGGTGGCCCCGGTCGCCCCGGGCGCGGGGCGCGCCGCGCAGCCCATCACCCGCATCGACACGCGCGATGCGCCGCGGCGCACGACCGGCGTCGGCGAGTTCGACCGCGTGCTCGGCGGCGGGCTCGTGCCAGGTGCGGCCATCCTGCTGTCGGGCGAGCCGGGCGTCGGCAAGTCCACCCTGCTGCTCGAAGTCGCAGCGCAGTCGGCGAAGGCCGGCCGCCGCGTGCTGTACGCGAGCGCCGAGGAGTCGACCGCGCAGGTGCGCCTGCGGGCCGAGCGCACCGGCGCGCTGCACGACGAGCTGTACCTCGCGGCAGAGACCGACCTCGCGACGATCCTCGGCCACGTCGATCAGGTCGAGCCCGAGCTGCTCATCGTCGACTCGGTGCAGACCGTGTCGTCCTCGATGTCGGAGGGCATGGCCGGTCACCCGTCGCAGGTGCGCGAGGTGGCGTCGACCCTCATCCGCGTCGCGAAGGATCGTGGGCTGCCCGTCATCATCGTCGGGCATGTCACGAAAGACGGATCGATCGCGGGCCCCCGCATCCTCGAGCACCTCGTCGACGTGGTGTGCCACTTCGAGGGCGACCGGCAGACGTCGCTGCGGTTCGTGCGCGCGCTCAAGAACCGCTTCGGGCCGACGGACGAGGTCGGATGCTTCGACATGACCGGCGCGGGCATCGCCGAGGTTCCCGATCCGAGCGCCCTCTTCCTGGGTCACGGGCCGACCGAGCCCGGCACGTGCGTCGCGATCGCACTCGAGGGGCGTCGCGCGATGCCGGTCGAGGTGCAGGCGCTCACGATTCAGACCAGCGCGCCGAACCCGCGGCGCATCGTCAACGGCGTCGACAGCGCGCGGGTCGCGATGGTTCTCGCGGTGCTCGAGAAGAAGGCCGGCGTCGTCACCTCGAATCTCGACGTGTACGTCTCGACCGTCGGCGGGGTGCGCTTCGTCGAGCCCGCGGCCGACCTCGCGATCGCGATCGCGGTCGCAGGGTCCGTGCGCAACCAGGCAGTGCCGCGCACGATCGCCGCGGTCGGCGAGCTCAGCCTCGCCGGTGAGGTTCGGCCGGTGACCCAAGCCGCGCAGCGGCGCACCGAAGCCGCACGCCTCGGCTACACCGACGTGATCGACAACCGCTCCGGCACCCTGAGCGGGGCGCTCGGCGACCTGCGCACGCGGATCAAGTCTCGTCCGGGCGACGACGTTCCCGATTTCTGAGCGTGCCGCGCAGCATCCGCTCACCCGACCGCTCGTTCGCGGGCACCCACATCCCGCCGAGCCGGCCTGTTCTCGCCGAGCCTTCGGACCCGAGTTGCGCCGAGCCGATAGGTCTGCGCCGAGCCGACATGTTTCGTGCGCACGGAACCTATCGGTTCGGCACGGAAGTATCGGCTCGGCGCAGGGCTGCCCTGCCCGGCTGGCGTCCAAATCCGTTCAGAACGGAGACACGACGAACACGTCGAGTCCGCCGCACGCCTCGGGCATATAGCCGCCGGCATCGGTCGTCGGGCTGAAGCCGCCGCCGAGGGCGATCGCGTCACCGTCGGCATACTCGCCATCACGCCACGTGAGCACACCCTGCTCCTCGTCCCAGGTCGCATCGCCCGCAGGGAACGTCGGCACGACGTCCCCCTCTGGCGGATACTCCACACGGATGCAGCCGCCGTCTGTGCGCAGCGTGCCCTCGAGCAGGGCGTCCATGCCGGCTTCGGGGCGCGGGTACACCGCGAGGGGGCCCGATGAGGGCACCCCTGCGCCCACCGTGCACGCCGTCAGGCCTGCGGCGAGCAGGCCCAGCGCCAGGCTTGCGTGCAGGCAGCGACGACGCCGTCCCCGTGGCCGATCACGCAGCATCCGCTCACCGCCCCCGTGGCCGGCGCCTGTCGTGCCGATCCCCCATCGCGAGAAGGATCGGAATCACGAGCCCGGCAGCGCAGACGAGCCCCACGAGGAGGTACTCCATCCCGCGAGCGTGCCAGCGCCGGCGCCATTCACCGACGGCCGCGTCGGAGTGTCGGCGAAGCCGTCGGCGCCCGCTCAGGCGTCGAGCGCCGCGATCAGGTCGGCGGGCGTCGCCTGCAGCGGATGGGGGCCGGCGATGTCGAAGAACACCGTCGTGATCTCGGCCTCGTGCGTGCCGAGGAACGCGCGCAGCCATGCCGGCGACTGCAGGGCGACGCCGGGCGGCAGCGTCGCGGGCTTGTTCGCCGCATCGCTGAAGAGCAGCAGCGCGACGTCGCCGCTCTTCGGATCGCGGTAGGTCCAGACCTCTCCGACGTCGAGTGGATCGTCGCGCTGACCGGGCCGCATGAGCGGCACGACGGTCGGCCCATGGCGCAGCGCGAACGCGACCGCCGCCATGTCCTGCGTCTGCAGCGCGTCGCCGAGCTGTGTGTTGCGGAACTCGAGCGGCTCCTTGCCCTTGCCTCTGCGCTTCTTGCCTGCCACCTCACCAGCGTAGACGCGGCTCAGCTGAGGAAGCCGCGCAGCAGCGCCTCCGACCCCGCGAGGTGGTCGAGCACCGCGGCCTCGGCGGCATCCGCTCGCCCGGCGAGGATCGCGGTGATGATGCGCTCGTGCTGGGCGTTGGAGTGCTCGATGTTGCGCGGCAGCAGCGGGAACGTATCGAGCCACGCGTTCACGCGGGCGCGGTTCTCGGCGGCGAGCGCGACGAGCGACGGGATGCCGGCGACCTCGGCGATCGTCAGGTGCAGCAGGGTGTCGAGACGCCGGTAGTCGGATTCGGATGCCGCGGCCGCCGCCTCGTGCCGCGCCCACAGCTCGTCGCGGGTGGCCGGGTCGAGCGATCTGCCGGCCGCCGCACGGGCGGCTCCCGCCTCGATCACGCGCCGAAGTCCCAGCACGTCGTCGAGCTCGGCCGCATCGACCTCGCCCGGGTGCGGCGGCTGCGGCAGCGGGTCGGCGACGAAGGTGCCGCCGTACCTTCCGCGCCGGCGCACGAGGAAGCCTGTGTCGGCGAGCTCGCGGATCGCCTCGCGCACCGTGTCGCGGCTGACCGCGTACCGGGTGGCGAGCTCGCGCTCGGGCGGCAGTGACTCACCCGGGGCGACGACCCCGAGCCGGATGGTCTGCACGAGGCGCGCGACGGTGTCTTCGAGGGCGTTCCCCTCGCGCACCGGCCGGTACACGGCCCGGCGCACCTCCCGCAGCGGCGCTTCGGTCACGTCTCTCCTCGCTCCCCCGGTTCACAACTCCGGACGGATGTGACAGCTGTAGCCTGACACGCCGTGGTCGGCATCCGTTCCCGCCTTTCATCCGGAGTTATGAACAGTGGAGACACCGAGACGGCCGGGTCAGAGCGGCGTCACGTAGGCGTTGGTGATGCCGCCGTCGACGACGAAGGCGGTCGCCGTGATGAATGACGCGTCGTCCGAGGCGAGGAAGGCGACGGCTGCCGCCATCTCTTCGGGCTCGGCGAATCGGCCGACCGGCACGTGCACGAGCCGGCGCTGCGCGCGCTCGGGGTCTTTCGCGAACAGCTCCTGCAGGAGCGGGGTGTTCACGGGTCCGGGGCACAGCGCGTTCACACGGATCCCCTGCCGCGCGAACTGCACACCCAGCTCGCGGGTCATCGCGAGCACGCCCCCCTTGGACGCCGTGTACGAGATCTGCGACGTCGCCGAGCCCAGCAGCGCCACGAACGAGGCGGTGTTGATGATCGACCCGCGGCCCGCGGGCACCATGTGCCGCAGCGCCGCTCGCGAGCACAGATACACGCTCTTGAGGTTGACGTCCTGCACCCGATCCCACGCCGGCAGCTCGGTGGTCTCGATCGAGTCGTCGTCGGCGGGAGAGATGCCGGCGTTGTTGAAGGCGATGTCGAGGCGGCCGAAATCGGCCGCGACGCCGTCGAACACCTCGTTCACAAGCGCCTCGTCGGCCACGTCGAGACGGCGGAAGACACCTCCGACCTCGGATGCCGCGGCTTCACCCGTGGCCGGGTCGAGGTCGGCGATCACGACGAAGGCCCCCTCGGCTGCGAACCGCCGTGCGGTGGCGAGGCCGATGCCCGATGCGCCGCCGGTGATGATGGCGACGCGGTCTTTCAGTCGCTGGGTCAGATCCATGCTGTTCCCTTCTGGTTCTGAGCTGTGCTCACGACGGATCCGTCGCGAAGAAGACGTTCTTGGTCTCGGTGAAGTGCTCGGCGGCATCCGGTCCGAGCTCACGGCCGAGTCCCGAGGCCTTCATGCCCCCGAAGGGTGTCCAGTACCGCACCGACGCGTGCGAATTCACCGACAGCACGCCGCTCTTCACCGCACGCGAGACGCGCACGGCACGGCCGAGGTTCTCGGTCCAGATCGAGCCGGCGAGCCCGTAGATCGTGTCGTTCGCGAGGCGGATGCCGTCGGCCTCGTCGTCGAAGGGCAGCACGGCCACGACCGGGCCGAAGACCTCGTCCCGGGCGATCCGGTCGTCGCGCCCGGCGAGGACCACCGCCGGCGGCATCCAGAACCCGTCGCCTTCGGGCGCGCTCCCGCGGAACGCGATGTGGGCACCCTCGAGGAAGCCGGCGACGGTGTCGCGATGGGATGCCGAGATGAGCGGGCCCATCTGTGTGGACTCCAGCGCGGGGTCGCCCACCCGCCACGCGGCGACGGCGGGTTCGAGCAGCTCGAGGAACCGGTCGTACACGCTTCGCTGCACGAGGATGCGGCTGCGCGCGCAGCAGTCCTGGCCGGCGTTGTCGAACACGGCGCCCGGGGCTGCGGCAGCGGCGAGTTCGAGGTTCGCGTCGTCGAAGACGATGTTGGCGCTCTTGCCGCCGAGTTCGAGCGTCACCGGCTTGAGGCCGCGAGCACACCCGGCCGCGACGTCGATGCCGACCTCGGTCGATCCGGTGAAGACGACCTTCCGCACGTTGGGGTGCGAGACGAAGCGCTGGCCGACGAGCGATCCCGATCCGGTCACGACCGCGAACAGCCCCTCCGGCAGCCCCGCCTCGACCGCGAGTTCGCCGAGGCGGATCGCTGTCAGCGGCGTGAGCTCGGCGGGCTTCAGCACGACCGCGTTGCCCGCGGCGAGCGCCGGCGCGAAGCCCCACGACGCGATCGTCATGGGGAAGTTCCACGGCACGATGATCCCGACCACGCCGTACGGCTCGTGGAAGGTCACGTCGAGGCCGCCCGACACGGGAATCTGCTGCCCGCTCAGCCGCTCGGGGGCGCCGGCGTAGAAGTTCAGCACCTGGGCGACGTGCGACGCCTCCCATCGCGCCGACTCGATCGGGTGGCCCGAGTTCAGCACCTCGAGCTGAGCGAGCTCCTCGACGTGCTCCTCGACGACCCGCGCGAAGCGACGCAGCGCGTCCGCGCGCGCGACCGGCGCGACGCCGGCCCACGCGCGCTGCACGACGACGGCCCGGGCGATGGTCGCATCGACCTCGTCGAGGCTCGCGCGCCGAACCTCGCGGAACCCCCGCCCGGTCGCCGGGTTGACCAGGGTGAACGTCTCGCTCATGCGTGTACCTCCCTCCGCTTCGTCTCGTCGCTGCGCTCCTCGCTCGCCGACCCGCGCCCAGCAACACTGAAGGCAGCGGCCTCGGCGACGAGCCCGGCGAAGAGCCGGCGGTCTTCGGCGTTCTCCTCCGGGTGCCACTGCACGCCGACGAGATAGCCGTCGCCTGCCGACTCGAAGGCCTGCACGAGTCCGTCGTCGGTCTGCGCCGTGACGACGAGGCCCTCGCCCAGCCGGTCGACGCCCTGGTGGTGGTAGCTGTGCACGGCGAAACCCCCGGCGCCGATCTGCTCGGCGAGGCGCGATCCTTCGCTCACGTGCACCTCGTTCGTCGCGAAGACGCCGCCGCCGATGCGGTAGCGCTCGGTGCCGAGGGCTTCGGGCAGGTGCTGGTGCAGCGTGCCGCCGCGCGCAACGTTCACGAGCTGGAGTCCTCGGCAGATCGCGAGCACCGGCATCCGTCGCTCCTCGGCCCCCGCGAAGAGCGCGAGCTCCCACGCGTCACGATCGGGGCGCGCGGGATCGGTGAGCGGATGCCGCACGGCGCCATACAGCTCGGGCTGAACGTCCAGGCCTCCCGTGAGGATGAGGCCGTCGAGTCCGTCGAGAACCGCGGGGGCCGCACTCTCGGGCCCGGGCTGGGGTGGCAGCAGCACGGCGATGCCGCCCGAGGCGGTGACGGCGTCGAAGTACTGCTGCGGCAGGAACGCGGCACGCACGTCCCACACCCCCTGCTTCGCCTGCTCGAGGTAGGTCGTCAGGCCGATGACGGGGCGTTTCGTCTCGGTCGCTTCGCTCCCTCGCTCAACGACCGGAGTCTCGGTCGTTGAGCGAGCGAAGCGAGACGAAACGCGGTCAGAGGCGCTCGAATCCACGTACCCTCTCCCAATCGGTCACGGCCGCGTCGTAGGCCTCGATCTCGATGCGCGCCTGGTTCAGATAGTGCTCGACCATGTCGTCTCCGAAGGCGGCACGCGCGATGGCCGACTCGTCGAAGAGCCGCGCCGCCTCGCGCAGCGTCGTCGGCAGGTGATCGACGTCTGATGCATAGGCGTTGCCGGTGAGCGGGGCCGGCAGGGGCAGCTCGTGCTCGATGCCGTGGAAACCGCCGGCGATGATCGCCGAGATCGCGAGGTACGGGTTGACGTCGCCCCCGGGCACGCGGTTCTCGACGCGCAGCGACGGTCCATGCCCGATGACCCGCAGCGCGCACGTGCGATTGTCGACGCCCCACGCGACCCCGGTCGGGGCGAACGATCCCTTGGCGTACCGCTTGTAGGAGTTGATGGTGGGCGCGTACAGCAGCGTGAACTCGCGGAGGGTCGCGATGATGCCGGCGATCCAGTGCTCCATGAGCGGGCTGAAGCCGTGCGCGCCGTCGCCGGCCATGACCGCCTCGCCCGACTCGGACCGCACCGACAGGTGGATGTGGCAGCTGTTGCCCTCGCGCTCGTTGAACTTCGCCATGAAGGTGAGCGCCTTGCCGTGCTTGTCGGCGATGGCCTTCGCGCCGTTCTTGTAGATCGTGTGCTGGTCGGCGGTCTCGAGCACCTCGGCGAAGCGGAACGCGATCTCCTGCTGGCCCAGGTTGCACTCGCCCTTGACGCCCTCGCAGTACATGCCCGCGGCATCCATGCTCAGGCGGATGTCGCGCAGCAGGGGCTCGAGCCGCCCCGACGCGAGCAGGTCGTAGTCGACGTTGTAGTCGGTCGAGGGGGTCAGGTCGCGGTAGCCCTTGGCCCACGCGGCGCGGTACGAGTCGTCGAACACGATGAATTCGAGCTCGGTGCCCGAGTAGCCGACGAGACCACGCTCGGCCAACCGCGCCCGCTGCCGGTTCAGGATGTCGCGCGGTGACTGCACGACGGGCGCGCCGTCGGTCCACGTGAGGTCGGCCATCACGAGCGCACTGCCCGGCAGCCACGGGATCCGCCGCAGCGTCGCCGGATCGCAGCGCAGCATCATGTCGCCGTAGCCGGTCTCCCAGCTCGACATCGCGTAGCCGTCGACGGTGTTCATGTCGACGTCGACCGACAGCAGGTAGTTGCAGGCCTCGGCGCCGTGCGGCAGCACTTCCTCCTGGAACAGCCGTGCTGAGACGCGCTTGCCGACGAGCCGGCCCTGCGCGTCGGCGAACGCGACGACGACGGTGTCGATCTCGCCCGACGCGATCGCCGCGTCCAGGTCGGAGACGCTGAGGTTGCCCGGCATGGGGTCCATCCTTCCGTCACGGCGTTCACCCGAGCGTGGCCCCGGGCCGCGCCCGCGTCCACTGTAACGAGATTTTCCGATCCAAAGGTAGACACAGCCCACCAATAAGCGCCACAATCATGCGCATGGCGCACCCCCCGCGCCTTACCCGAGTGCACGGAGGATCGATGTCACAGTCGAGCGAGGGCTCTGCCAAGGTTGCCGGAGCGACCTATACGCGAGCCGGTAACGAGTATTTCGAGAAGCGCGGCCTGAAGCGCAGCGCCGGAGTCTGGGGCCTGTGGGGCCTCGCCGTCGCCGCCGTCATCTCGGGCGACTTCTCCGGCTGGAACTTCGGCATCGACTTCGCCGGCTTCGGCGGGATGCTGATCGCCTTCGGCATCCTGGTGGTGATGTACTACGGGCTCATCTTCTCGATCGGAGAAATGGCCGCCGCCATGCCGCACACCGGCGGCGCCTACTCGTTCGCGCGGTCGGCGATGGGGCCGTGGGGCGGCCTGATCACCGGCGCCGCCGAGACCATCGAGTACGTCGCGACGACCGCGGTGATCGTCTTCTTCTCGGCTTCTTACGCCAACGCGATCACGGCAGAACTCCTCGGCTTCGACCTTTCAGCCGACGGCGCAAACATGATGTGGGCCTGGTACGTCGTGCTGTACCTCGCCTTCGTCGCACTCAACGCGGCCGGCGCGAGCATCTCATTCAAGTTCGCGATCGTCGTCTCGGTCATCTCGATCGGCATCATCCTGGTCTTCTCACTCATGGCCCTCTTCACGGGAGCCTTCGAGTGGGCGAACCTGTGGAACATCGCGCCGGATGCCGGGCAGACCGAGTTCCTGCCACACGGCGTGGTGCCGATCCTCTTCGCGCTTCCCTTCGCGATGTGGTTCTTCCTCGGCATCGAAGAACTGCCGCTGGCGGCCGAAGAGTCGCACAACCCCGTGCGCGACATCCCGCGGGCGGGCCTCTGGGCACGCGCGACGCTCATCGTGACCGGACTCCTCGTGCTCTTCCTCAACACGGGTGTCATCGGCGCCGACGCGACGGGCGTCTCGCTCGAACCGCTGCTCGACGGCTTCCGTGCGATCGTCGGCGACGAAGCCGCAGCCGTGCTGGCCCTGCTGGCGCTGATCGGCCTCCTCGCGTCGCTGCAGGGCATCATGTTCGCCTACGGCCGCAACATGTACTCGCTCTCGCGGGCCGGGTACTACCCGCGCTTCCTCTCGCTCACCGGCAAGCGCAAGACCCCGTGGGTCGCGCTGCTCGTCGGTGCCGTGATCGGCTTCGTCGCGCTCGTCGTGCTCGACACGATCGCCGCCGCCGATGAGGGAGCGGGCGCCGTGGCTGGTGCGATCGTGCTCAACATCGCGGTCTGGGGCGCGGTGCTCGCGTACTTCCTGCAGATGGTGTCGTTCGTGATCCTGCGCCGCAAGCTCCCGAACGTCGAGCGTCCGTACCGCAGCCCCTGGGGAATCCCCGGGGCGATCGTGGCCGCGGCGATCTCGGCGCTCATCTTCGTCGGGTTCCTGCTCAACGAGGCGTTCCAGCCCGCGATCGTGGCGATCGCGATCGTGTACGTCATCATCCTCGTCGGCTTCGCGCTGTTCTTCCGCCACCGACTGGTGCTCTCGCCGGAGGAGGAGTATGCACTGTCGGGCGGCACGCACGGCGACCCGCAGGCCGAGGGATACGACGCAATGGAGAAGGAAGTGTTCGGCGACAAGCCCTAGTCCATTCGCGTCCTGGGGGACGCGGGGTCGGAGTGGTCCGGGGGGACGCTCCGGCCCCGCACTCTTTCTCGCCCGACCCCTGTGCCGGAACTGAGCCGGCCCTCTCGCGCCTTCCGATCCGGGGCAGTTCGAGAGGGCCTGCTGCTCACCGAGGGGCCACGATCGTTCGCTGGGGTACGAACCGCTGCTGGGGGACAGCGTCGGCATTGCGGGAGCTGAGGCCCAGAGTACGCCGCGCGGCGCGCGCGTGCTGTCCCCCGTTCGGGGGACACGGATGCCGGAACTCTCGAGTCAGTACAGCAGGAACTGCTTCGACGACGTCGAGGCGATGCCGCCGATCTCGACGTCGAGGTGGTACGACGAACCGCCGCCCGGGGCGTGCGGACGGTCGGTGGCGTCGCACGTACCGACAGCCGACCGGGTGCGATCCCACTCGAGCGGCGCCGCACTCTCGACCGTCTGGCCTGCGGCCAGCAGCACGATCATGTCGCTCGGCTCGGTCTGGCAGTCCGTCGAGCGCCACCACGTGTCGGAACCGCTCGAGATCGCGAACGACTGGCCGCTCGTGCCGACGTTGAGCGTGCAGTCCGCGCCGTTGTTGGTGAGCCGGATCGACAGCTTCGGGTTCTGGCCCGACCCATAGGTGTCCTGATCGGTGCGGGCCTCGACGGTGATGTCTCGCGCGACGCACGGATCGGCGGCAGGCGTCAGCGTTGCCGACGGCGTGGGCGATGACTCGGCATCCTCCGCACCCGGTGTCGCCTCGGGCGTCGCGCCCGGCGTCGATGCGGGCGCACCCGATGAGGGGATCGGGAGCTCGGTCGCAGCATCCTGCGTCGTCTCATCCGTCGATGCCGAGTTCTCGGACGCCGCGCCGCGCCACGGCTGTGCGATGAGCAGCCACACGGTGGCGATGATCGCGAGCAGCGCTATCAGCAGAACCAGGCGGCGCCGGCGGTAGACCGCCGGAGAGTGCCTGCGCGTGGTGCCGCTCATGCCTCCAGGGTAGGCGGCGTGTCGCCGGGCTCCCGGCGCGGCGCGCGGGTCAGAGGTCCTTCAGCATCCGCGTGTTGCCGAGGGTGTTGGGCTTCACGTGAGCGAGATCCAGGAACTCGGCGATGCCCTCGTCGGGGCTGCGGACGAGCTGCGAGTAGACGTCGGGGTCGACCACCTGCTCGCCGATCGGCGCGAATCCGCGGCGCTGGAAGAAGTCGACCTCGAACGTCAGGCAGAACAGCCGCGAGAGCCCGAGGGTGCGGGCGTTGTGCTCGAGGCTCTCGACGATCGCGCGGCCGACCCCGTGGTGCAGCCATTCGTCGACGACGATGAGCGTGCGGATCTCGCCGAGGTCCTCCCACATGACGTGGAGGGCTCCGCAGCCGACGAGATTGCCGTCGGCATCCTCCGCCACGACGAACTGCTGCGTGGCCTCGTAGAGCACGACCAGGTCTTTGCCGAGGAGGATGCGGCGCTGAACGAAGGGCTCGAGGATCGCCTGGATGCCGCGCACATCGCGCGTCGTGGCGGGGCGCACCGTGAACTCGCTCATCGGTCAAGCGTAGAGCCCGGCGCGCCGCCGCTTCGTCTCGGTCGCTGCGCTCCCTCGCTCAGCGACCCGAGGGTACCGGTCGCTGAGCGAGCGAAGCGAGACGAAGCGCTCGGGCTGAGCGAGCGCAGCGAGACGAAGCCTCAGTCCGACGTCACGGCGAGGTCGGGCGTCGCGGTGATCTCGCCGCCGTGCACCACGCCGACGGCGACCTTCTCGCCGCGCGGCCCGTGCTCGAACACGAAGTCGCCGTTCTGCGCGTCGACCTTCACGTGGTCGCCCGTGTTCAGCTCGCCGTGCAGGATCTTCTCGCTGAGGCGGTCCTCGATCTCGCGCTGCATCGCACGACGCAGCGGGCGTGCGCCGAGAGCCGGGTCGAACCCGATCTCGATGAGCCGCTCCTTCGCGCTCTGCGACAGCTCGAGCGTCATGTCGCGGTCGAGCAGGCGGTCGCCGAGGCGCTTGGTGAACAGATCGACGATCTGCACCAGCTCGGGCTTGGACAGCTGCGGGAACACGATGATGTCGTCGACGCGGTTGAGGAACTCGGGCTTGAAGTGCCGCTTGAGCTCTTCCTGCACCTTGCCCTTCATGCGGTCGTACGACGTCGCCGTGTCGCCCTCGACCTGGAACCCGACCGGGCCGCCCGCGATGTCGCGCGCGCCCAGGTTGGTGGTCATGATGATGACCGTGTTCTTGAAGTCGACGACGCGCCCCTGACCGTCGGTGAGGCGACCCTCTTCCAGGATCTGCAGGAGCGAGTTGAAGATGTCGGGGTGAGCCTTCTCGATCTCGTCGAAGAGCACGACCGAGAACGGCTTGCGGCGCACCTTCTCGGTGAGCTGGCCGCCCTCTTCGAAGCCGACGAATCCGGGAGGGGCTCCGAACAGGCGCGATACGGTGTGCTTCTCACCGAACTCCGACATGTCGAGCGAGATGAGGGCTGCCTCGTCGTCGAAGAGGAACTCGGCGAGAGCCTTGGCGAGCTCGGTCTTTCCGACACCGGTGGGGCCGGCGAAGATGAACGAGCCCGACGGGCGCTTCGGGTCCTTGAGGCCCGCACGCTGGCGGCGGATCGTCTTCGACAGGGCGGCGATCGCCTCTTCCTGGCCGATGACGCGCTGGTGCAGCGCCTTCTCCATGAAGACGAGACGGCTCGACTCCTCTTCGGTGAGCTTGAACACGGGGATGCCGGTCGCCTGTGCGAGCACCTCGGCGATCAGACCCTCGTCGACGACCGCATGCGAGGCGACGTCACCCGAGCGCCACTGCTTCTCGAGGCGCAGGCGCTCGGCGAGCAGCGACTTCTCCTCGTCGCGCAGCGACGCGGCCTTCTCGAAGTCCTGGTCTTCCGACGCGACCTCCTTGTCGGCGCGCACTTTCGCGATCTTCTCGTCGAACTCGCGCAGCTCGGGAGGCGACGACAGGATCGACAGGCGCAGGCGGGCGCCGGCCTCGTCGATCAGGTCGATGGCCTTGTCGGGCAGGAAGCGGTCGGAGATGTAGCGGTCGGCGAGGTTCGCCGCAGCAACGATCGCGCCGTCTGTGATCTGAACCTTGTGGTGCGCCTCGTAGCGGTCGCGGAGGCCCTTGAGGATGTTGATCGCGTGGGGCAGCGACGGCTCGGCGACCTGGATCGGCTGGAAGCGGCGCTCGAGCGCAGCATCCTTCTCGAAGTGCTTGCGGTACTCGTCGAGCGTGGTGGCACCGATCGTCTGGAGCTCGCCACGTGCGAGGAGGGGCTTGAGGATGGATGCCGCGTCGATCGCGCCTTCGGCGGCACCGGCACCGACGAGGGTGTGGATCTCGTCGATGAAGACGATGATGTCGCCGCGCGTGCGGATCTCCTTGGTGACCTTCTTCAGGCGCTCCTCGAAGTCGCCGCGGTAACGCGAGCCGGCGATGAGCGAGCCGAGGTCGAGCGAGTAGAGCTGCTTGTCCTTGAGCGTCTCGGGCACGTCGCCCTTGACGATCGCCTGGGCCAGGCCCTCGACGACGGCGGTCTTGCCGACACCGGGCTCGCCGATGAGGACGGGATTGTTCTTGGAGCGCCGCGAGAGGATCTGCATGACCCGCTCGATCTCCTTCTCGCGACCGATCACCGGGTCGAGCTTGTTGTCGCGCGCGGCCTGCGTGAGGTTGCGGCCGAACTGGTCGAGCACCTGCGAGCCGCCCTGCGTGGTGCCCTGGGTCTGCTCGCCGGCGCCGCTCGCGACGCCTGCGGGCTCCTTGCCCTGGTAGCCGGAGAGCAGCTGGATGACCTGCTGGCGCACCTTGTTGAGGTCTGCGCCGAGCTTGACGAGCACCTGGGCTGCGACGCCCTCGCCCTCGCGGATGAGCCCGAGCAGGATGTGCTCGGTGCCGATGTAGTTGTGGCCGAGCTGCAGCGCTTCGCGCAGCGAAAGCTCGAGGACCTTCTTCGCGCGCGGCGTGAAGGGGATGTGCCCGGTCGGCTGCTGCTGACCCTGGCCGATGATGTCCTGCACCTGCTCGCGCACGGCGTCGAGCGAGATGCCGAGCGACTCCAGTGCCTTCGCGGCGACACCCTCGCCCTCGTGGATGAGACCCAGGAGGATGTGCTCGGTGCCGATGTAGTTGTGGTTGAGCATCTTCGCCTCTTCTTGGGCGAGGACGACCACACGACGGGCACGGTCGGTGAATCTCTCGAACATCGTTCAACTCCTTCGGGGCGGCTGGGGTCGTTGAAGCCCACGGCGCCTTACAACGAGGGTAACGAGCGGCCGCGGGCGGCATGCCCGTGTTCGCCAGGGGCATAGCGGGGGTGGATGCCGAGGCTGATGTGATCCGCGGGGTTGCGGCGCAGCATCCCATGGCCCTATCGTTTTTCGATAACAACGAATATCGATATGGGGTCGCCTTGTGAGCTGGGAGTATCTGCTGCTGTTCGTCGCACTGCCGATCGTGATCGTGGCGGTCATCGTCGCGACGCTGGCCTCTCGCCGACGTGCACCGGCCGGCCGACTGACGCGGTTCGAGTCGTTCGCGACCTCGCTCGTCGGCGCCGGCGCGATGCTCGCGGCGCTGCTGAGCGCTGTGTCGCTCGTCAGCAACGCGGTCGTCACCTTCACCTACGACCCGTCGATCGTCACCGACATGCCGTACACCTCGGGCGAACTCGCACCGCCGGTGCTCGATGGCAGCGATGTCGTCATCGCGAGCGGCTTCAGCTCGGCCTGGATCGAGGTCGCCGGGCTCCCGATGTCGTCGCGCTGGCTGTTCTACATCGAACTCGCCTTGCCGTCACTCGCAACCTTCGCCATCTCCGCGGCGGTGTGGTGGCTCGCGCTCGCACTTCTGCGCGAGCGCCCGTTCACCCGCGCACTGCCGAACCTGCTCGGCATCGCCGCGATCTCGATCATGGTCGGCGGCATGGGTTCACAGCTCGCCGGCGCGTTCGCTCGGACGTCGGTGGTGGAGTACCTCGGCGTCCAGCAGTTGACCGGCCACGACGGAGTGAACCCGCCGGGCGGGTTCGCGTACCTCGCCCTCAACCTGGATGCCTCGCCGATCGGGTGGGCGCTGAGCCTGGCGCTCGTCGCGGCGGCGTTCCAGATCGGAGTTCGCCTGCAGCGCGAGACGGACCTGCTCGTATGACTCCGGCCGACGACGAGGGCCCCTCCGGGGTGCACTGCCGCCTCGACGAGCTGCTCGAAGAACGGGGGATGACGTTGACGCGCCTGTCGGAGCTCGTCGGCGTGTCGGTCGTGAACCTGTCGGTGCTCAAGAACGACCGCGCCCGAGCGATCCGCTACTCGACGCTGTCGGCGATCTGCCGCGCACTCGAGTGCGAGATCGGCGACCTGCTGGTGCGGGCCGACTGACGACGGGCTGGCCCGGCCGGGTCGGGGTTTGGGGTTGAGGCGGGCGGGGGTTGGGTCGCCGGGTTCGGGGCGCGCTGCGTGCGCGACACGCCGGCATCGGCATCCGCCCCTCCCGGTTTGGGGCGTCCTGCGCGTACGACTCGCCGACGCCCCCGGCGCGTCGCGCACGCGAGACGCCCCAAACCCGGGGAGAACGGATGCCGCAGCCCGACGAGCATCCAGAGGGGCAGGATGCCGCGGCCCTACGGGCCGCGGCACCTGAGGCCTCAGTCGCTGCCGATGATCGGGATCCGCACGTTGTCGAACTCGGCGCCGGTGAGCACCGCGAAGACGTCGGTGTCGTCGTCGAGGCCGTCGACCCAGGCGACCGAGCCGCGCGGGGCCATGTCCATCGTGCAGACCTGGTCGGCCGGCGGGGTGGCGAAGGTCACCGTGACCTCGGCCGGACCGCTGGCTGTCGCGCTCTCGACGACCGGCACGCACGACGAGGATCCCCACGTCAGGATCACGAACTGGCCGTCCTCGTCGGTCCACCCGGCGCTCGGCAAGAACTCGTCGCCGGTCGCGGGAGCGAGCCCCGGCACCCCGTCGAGATCAGTGTCGCCGTAGTACCCCGCGCCGGTCACCTCGATCTCGAGGTCCTGCGTCGGGTCGACGCCCTCGGGCAGCGCGACGAGGGTCGCGCGCGGCACGAGGTCTCGCGTGCACGCCGTGTCGGCCGGCGGTTCGACCAGCGCGACCTTCAGCACCGCGCCCTCGAGTGCGACGTCGCCGGCGGTCGGCACGCACGTCGACGACCCCTGCGTGACGAGCCCGATCATGCTGCCCGAATTGAGCCAGGCGGCGTCGACCTCGATCTCGGTCGCGGTGTCGCCGGTGCCGCCGTTCCCACCGGGCGAGGTGGAGCCGGAGTCGGGGGCGCCGGTGGCGCATCCCGCCAGGACGCCGGCGACCAGAGCAGTCAGACCGAGCGCGGCGAGCAGAGTGAGAGGGCGTCGAGTCATCGCGAGGGCCTTTCGTCGAGGACGGCGGATGCTGCGGCCGCAGCATCCGTCTCCCCCATGGTGTCGCAACGAGGCCGAGAATCTCAGCCTTCGCATAACGCGACGGTCACGATCGCACGATCAGTCGCTACTGCAAAGCGGATGTGAGCCGCGCGAGGTTGTCGAGCACCGTCGAGCGGAGGGGCTGCTGCTCCCACTCCTCGAGCGTGAGCTCGCGCGAGAGCGACCGGTACATGTCTTCGACCTCGCGCATCTCGCGGATGAACTCCTCGCCGCGCACGAGCATCGAGATCTCCATGTTCAGACCGAACGAGCGCATGTCCATGTTGCTCGAGCCGATGATGGCGACCTCGTCGTCGATCGTCATCGACTTCGAGTGCAGGATGTACGGCTTCTGGTACATCCAGATCTTGACGCCGGCACGAAGCAGCGCCTCGTAGTAGCTGCGCTGGGCATGGTAGACGAGCGCCTGGTCGCCCTCTTCCGACACGAACAGCTCGACGTGGATGCCGCGCTGGCACGCCGTCGTGATCGCGAGCAGCAGCGCCTCGTCGGGCACGAAGTAGGGGCTGACGACGATGATCTTGCGCTGGGCGGCGTACAGCAGCCCCGCGAACAGCTTGAGGTTGTTCTGGAACTCGAACCCCGGCCCCGAGGGGATGATCTGGCAGTCGAGGTCACCGGGGCCGGACTTCACGTCGAAGAGGTCGATCTCGTCGCTCAGCACCTCGTCGGTCTCGCTGTACCAGTCCGAGAGGAACACCGCGTTGACCGAGGCGACGACCGGTCCCTCGATGCGCGCCATGAGGTCGACCCAGTGGAGGCCCCGCTTGATGTTCTTGGGCAGGTTGTACGTCGAGTCGGTCACATTCTGCGACCCGGTGAACGCCACGCGGCCGTCGACGACGAGCAGCTTGCGGTGGTTGCGCAGGTCGGGTCGCTGGTATTTGCCCTTCAACGGCTGCACCGGAAGCATGAGGTGCCACTGCGCGCCCATCGCGTCGAGCCGCTTGAGGGTTGCCTTGTAGAAGGGCTTGCCGCGGTTCGCCCAATGATCCAGCAGCACCCGAACGGTGATCCCGCGTTCGCACACCTCTTCCAGAGCCCGGAAGAGGTTGTCGGTCGCGGCGTCGGACTGCAGGATGTAGAACTCGATGTGCACGTACTTCTGGGCCACGCGGATCGCGTCTGCCATCGTGTCGAGGCTGTGCTGGTAGTCCGAGATGAGGTGGGCCGCGTTGTCGCCCGCGAGCGGCATGGCGCCGAGGTTTCGGTTGAGGGTCACGAGCGACGTGAACCATGCCGGGGCGTTGGGGCGGAGAGTGCCGAAGTCGAGCGACTCGCTGGTGTCGTGGATGTACTCGTTGATCCGCTCCTGCTTGCGGCGGCGCACGCGCGGCAGCCGCGGGTTGCCGATCAGGAGGAACAGGAACACGCCGACGATCGGGATGAAGTAGATCGCCAGCAGCCACGCCATCGCGGCGGTGGGGCGCCGGTTTCGCGGCACGATGATGATCGCGGCGATGCGGATGGCGAGGTCGGTGATGAAGACCAGCACGAGCCACCACGTCGCGTCGAACGTGATGCTGATCACCGTGCCCCCTAGGCGTCCGCCGGACGGAATCGTCGGACGGCGTGAGGCAAGCGTAGTGGGGGCCGGGGTCAGCGGTCGGCGGATGCTGCCGCGGCGGCGTCTGCGACCTCGCCCGCAACGGGTGCCTTCGCCGGCGGGAGCCCCCGCTTCGCGCGCTCCTGCGCCTCGATGCGCGCGTACTCGCGGCGCTCGTTGCGGTCGGCGCGGATGACGCTGCGCAGCACGAAGAAGAACAGGGCGCTCACGACGACGGTCGGCAGCAGCGACCACAGCACAGCGACCCAGTAGTTCTCCATGAGTTCCAGGATACGCGGGGCGCCGACTCCTCCCCAGCCGGGGCGGCGCGCGGCCTTGTCCACACCTGGGCCCCGGGCATCCGATCACGGATGCCGACGCCGCACGCTCATGCCATGACCACCATCGTGAAGGCCGCGAATGCGGCCGCGTTCCTCACCCTCGTCCCCCGCATGCTCGGATTCCACCCGACGCAGAGCCTCGTCCTCATCCCGTTCGCGCGGTCGCGCAGCCTCGGCGCGATGCGCGTGGACCTGCCCGACGACGAGCCCGACGCCCTCGATCGCGTCGCGTCGACCGTCATCGGCATGGCATGCAGAATCGCGGACGCCGATGCCGTCGCCTTCGTCGTGTACACCGATGCGCGATTCGACGCGGGCGGAGGCGTGCCGCACGCCGACCTGATGTCTGCCCTCGAGCGCCGTGCCGACGCGTGCGGCCTGCACGTGACCGATGCGCTGTGCGTGGCCGCGGACGCCTGGCGCCGCTACCTCGACGCGGACGGGCCGGCGCTCGGGCACCCGCTCAGCGAACTCGACGCGATCGACGCGCGGGACGCACTCGAGAATCTCCCGCCTGAGACCGAGCCCGCCGGCGATCAGGCGTCGGGGGCGGAGCTGCCCGAGGTCGATCTCGCCGAGAAGGAGCGCGTCGGCCGCGCGATCGCGGCACTGCGCGAAGCCGTCGGCCTCGTGTGCGGGTCGCAGGCCGACGAGCCGGCCCACCCGAACGCCGACGAGCCGCGCATCGACCCGCTGGCGCTCGCGGCGATGTGCACGCTCGACGACCTGCCGACCCTGTTCGAGGCTGCGCTCGCGTGGCGCCCCGACGCACTCGAGCCGTACCAGACCGCCGCGCTCGGCTGGTGCCTGAGCCGCCCCGCGCTGCGCGACATCGCCCTGGTTCAGTGGGTCGGGGGCATGGATGCCGGCGACGAGGCCTTCGATGCGCAGCTGCGCTGGGAGGCCGGCGAAGAGTATCCCGCCCACCTCGCGATGCACATGTGGGGCGAGGGCGAGCAGCCCGACCCGGCGCGGCTGCACACCGCGCTCGAGCTGGTCCGCCACGTCGCCGCAGCAGTCCCGCGCGAGGGGCGGCCGGGCCCGCTCGCGACGTGCGCATGGATGGCGTGGGCGCTCGGCCGCTCGACCCACGCCGACGTCTACGCCCGGCAGGCGTGCGAGATCGAGCCCGAGCACGGCCTGGCCGAGATCGTGCGCTCGTTCGTGCACGTCGGGCATCTGCCCGAGTGGGCGTTCCAGCGCGGGGGAACCGCTACGTGACCAGCGGGAACCGCTACTTGACGAGCGGGAACAAGATCGTTTCGCGGATCCCGAGCCCCGTGATCGCCATGAGCAGGCGGTCGATGCCCATGCCCATGCCGCCGGTCGGCGGCATGCCGTGCTCGAGGGCACGCAGGAACTCCTCGTCGATGCGCATCGCCTCCAGGTCGCCGCGGGCTGCGAGCTTGGCCTGCTCGACGAAGCGCTCGCGCTGGATCACCGGGTCGACGAGTTCGGAGTACCCCGTCGCGAGTTCGAAGCCGCGTACGTACAGATCCCACTTCTCGACGACGCCCGGGATCGAGCGATGCTCGCGCACGAGCGGGCTGGTGTCGAGCGGGAAGTCCATGACGAACGTGGGCCGCGTGAGTCCTGTCTTCACGAAGTGCTCCCACAGCTCCTCGACGAGCTTGCCGTGGGTCGCGTGAGGGGGCACATCGACGCCGGCGTCTGCGGCGAAGGCGAGGAGCTCGTCGAGCGAGGTCTGCGGGGTGACCTCGCGACCGGATGCCTCGGAGAGCGACGCGTACATCGAGAGGCGATCCCACTGACCGCCGAGGTCGTACTCGGTGCCGTCGGCCCACGTCACCGTGGTCGAACCGGCCACCGCGACGGCGGCGTTCTGGATGAGCTCCTGCGTGAGATCGGCGATGCCGTTGTAGTCGCTGTACGCCTGGTAGGCCTCGAGCATCGCGAACTCGGGACTGTGGGTCGAGTCGGCGCCTTCGTTGCGGAAGTTGCGGTTGATCTCGTACACCCGGTCGATGCCGCCGACGACAGCCCGCTTGAGGAAGAGCTCGGGCGCGATGCGCAGGTACAGGTCGGCGTCGAACGCGTTGGAGTTGGTGATGAAGGGGCGCGCCGACGCACCGCCGTGC
This sequence comes from Microbacterium sp. 2FI, assembly GCF_005502885.1. Lineage (GTDB taxonomy): Bacteria > Actinomycetota > Actinomycetes > Actinomycetales > Microbacteriaceae > Microbacterium. The sequence goes on along the minus strand of NZ_SCMR01000020.1, from coordinate 14,925 downwards.
TGCACCTGCAGCATCGGGGTCTCGACCTCGATGAACTCGTGGGCGGTGAAGGTCTGACGCAGGCTCGCATTGACCTTGGCGCGCGCGACGACCGTCTCGCGCGCGCGGTCGCGCACGATGAGATCGAGGAAGCGGCTGCGCACACGGCTCTCCTCGCTGAGCTCGGTGTACATGTTCGGCAGGGGCATGATCGCCTTCGCCGCGATCTGCCAGTCGGCGACCATGATCGACAGCTCGCCGCGGCGGCTCGAGATCACCTCGCCGGTCACGAACACGTGGTCGCCGAGGTCGACGAGCTCCTTCCACGCCTGCAGCGACTCGTCGCCGACGGACGCGAGCGACACCATCGCCTGGATGCGGCTGCCGTCGCCGGCCTGCAGGGTGGCGAAGCAGAGCTTGCCGGTGTTGCGACTGAAGACGATGCGTCCGGCGACGGCGGCCGTCTCGCCCGTCTCGGCACCGGCCTCGAGGTCGCCGAAGCGCGCGCGCAGCGCGGGGATCGTGTCGGTGACGGGGACTCCGACCGGGTACGCGCCGCCGGCGGCATCCGCTCGCTCCGCGATGAGTCGCTCGCGCTTGGCCAGGCGCACCGCCTTCTGCTCGAAGACCTCTTCTTCGGTCGGCTCGGGGGCGTCGCTCGTTGGCGCAGTCGTATCGGTCATCGCGGGAGGCTCCTTGCAAAGTCGCCGCCCAGTCTATCGGCGGGCGCCTCCGTGCTTTCTGAGCAGGGCGCGCGCCTCGTGCGGCGAACCTCAGCCGAGCTCGAGGGCTTCGCCGAGCGGCGCCCAGCGGATGCGATCGCGGATGTCGGGATCGGATGCCGAGAACACGCGCTCGGCGTCGTCCTCCTGCTGGCTGAAGTGGCTCCAGCCCTCGACGTGCACAGGCACGACGGTGCCGGGGTCGGCGAGGCCGATGAGCTCGACGGCGTCGGCGGCATCCATCGTGTAGGTGATGGGACCGGTGAGCGGAAACTTCACCAGCCCGATGTGCACGATCGCGACATCGGGACGGAGTCCGGTCGCCGCTTCGCGGAGCGCGGGGTGCAGCACGGTGTCGCCGGTGATCCAGACGCCGGGGCGCTCGGCGTCGCCGAGGCTCAGCGCGAAGCCGATGACCGGGCCCACGAGCGGCAGCGTGAACGGCGGACCGTGACGGCACGGCGTCGCGGTGATCCGCAGCGGCGCGCGGCCGGGAGCCGTCAGCACCGTCGTCGCGCCGGCAGCGAGCCCCCGCGCGTCGGGGTGGGCGATCGCCCGAGCTCCGGCGACGGTGGTCACGAGGGTCCGCGCCTGTCCGAGACCGGCTCGACCGGAGTCATCGAGGTTGTCTGCGTGGTGGTGGTGGCTCACGAGGGCGACGTCGACGGGTCCGATCTCATCGAGGCCGATGGCCGGCCCGGTCGTCTTGCGCGAACTCGTGCCGAACGCGAACGAGTAAGTACGGCCGGGCGGGTCGAAGGTGGGGTCGGTGAGGATCCGCCATCCGGCCCATTCGATGAGCACCGTCGGGCCGCCGATCCGGGTGACGCGCAGGCTCATCCGTCGATCGTAGCGGTGGGCGGATCGGTGGCCGCGCCCGATTCGGCGAGCGCGTGATCGATCGTGGAGTGGACGAGCACCGACAGGAAAGGTCCGGGGTTCGGCACGCCGGCGGTGGCGAGGAGCGCCGCGGCCTGCCGCACGATCGAGCGCGAGAAGTCGGTCGCCGTCGAGATCGCCTCGGCATACGCCGCCCGTCCTTCCTCGCTGACGACGATCGGCTCGCAGCCGAGCTCGACAGCCAGCGCCTGCGCGATCGGCAGCACCGGGCCCGGTGCCGTCACCGCCGCGTAGGCGTGGGGCAGCTGGCGCAGATCCATCGAGGTGCCGGTGAAGGCGATGGCCGGATGGACGGCGAGCGGGATCGCGCCCCGCGTGAGCACAGGGGCGAGGATGCCGGTGCCGTACGCGGGATCGGTGTGCAGCACGAGCTGCCCCGGCTGCCACGCGCCGACCTCGGCGAGCCCGGTGACGAGCCCTTCGAGCTGGTCGTGCGGCACCGCGACGATGACGAGCTCGCTGCGTCGCGCGACCTCGGTCGCGTCGAGCGTCGGCACGCCGGGGAGGATCGCCTCGACGCGCTCGGGATCGGATCCGGGCGTGATGCCGACGAGCGCGTGGCCGGCGCCCGCGAGGGCGGCGCCGATCACGGGGCCTACTCGGCCCGCGCCGATGATCCCGACACCGAGCCGGCCGTCGCGGGTCATGCGAACCCCTCCGGCGCGGCCACGGCAGGCGCCTCAGCCACGGCAGGCATCTCGGCTGCCTCCGGTGCTGCATCCGCTTCGTCCGTCGCGCTCACCGCGGCATCCGAAGCCCAGCGATGCGTGCGATCGTCGGAGGCGGCGAGCACCGTCGCGCGCGACACATCCTCGAACAGTGCGAGCGCGACGGCGCGGTCGATCGCGGCGAGGTTCGCGTACACGGGTCCGCTGACGACGTGCGCGCGGAGCCCCGCGATACGTGCCATGCGATCCACCGGACCCTGGTGCAGCGCGAAGCTCTGCAGGCGGGCCAGCGGCAGGATCGCGAGCTTGCGCCACACGATGCCGCGCCGCAGCAGCAGCACGTCGGACGTCAAGCGGAAGCCGTTGCGCTTCCACGAGAACGGCCGCACGAACCAGGCGCGCCGCGGTGTGGTCGTGAGGGTGTCGTCGGCATCGGGTCCGAGCATCCCCTCGCGCACGATCAGCGGCCACTCCGCCTCGGCGACGGTCGGCAGTGCGAGGCGGAGCACCCGCTCGACGTCGGCGACGGTGCCGACGGGCAGCACGGTGGTGAACTGGTCGGTCGACGAGTCGGCGGCGCTGCGGCCGGTGAGCCGGTTGATGCGAACGACCCACCACCCGAACGGCCGCCACAGGATCGGCTGCGTCACCTCGACCGCGTGCACGCGGCCCGGCGGCACGATCTCGGTGATCGTCGTGAGCAGGCCGAAGGTGATGCGCACGCCGTCGGGGGTCGGCGCGATGGAGTAGCGCAGCGACCGCATGATCGAGCGCACCCAGTACGCGGCGAAGCCGATGATCGCGGGCACCATGCCGAAGATCAGCCATGTGACGCCCTGCGAGACTCCGATGATCACGGCCACGGCGGCAACGATCAGGCCGAGCGTCGAGAAGCTGATGATGTGCGAGGCGATGAGCCGGCCGACCGGGATGTGCACGACCGAGTCGGGCACCAGAACCGGCGCCTCGTCGCCTTCGATGAGGCCGGTGAGCCCGCGGCTGACCGTCTGGCCGAGGGCTGCGGTGCGCGAGGTCGCACCGGCTGCGGATGCGGCATCCGTTCGCGCCGCCGCTTCCGCGAGCCGACGACCCGAGGCGAGGCGCAGGATGTCGGCCCGCACCGCCTCGGCGTTGGAGGTCGACAGGTATTCGAGCTTGACGTTCGAGTCGGTGCCGGCGCCGACGACCTCGAGCTTCGCCGTGCCGAGCAGGCGGGCGATCATCGGCCGTGTCAGGTTCACGCCCTGCACGCGGTCGAGGGGCGCGCGGCGCTGCGTGCGGAAGAGGATGCCGCTGCGCACCTCGACGTCGTCGTCGGTGATGCGGAAGGTGTGGAACCGCCACGACAGATAGAAGAACGCGACGACGACGATCAGCACGCCGAGCACCGCGAGGATCGCGACGAGGTACAGGTTGTTGGCGATGACGAAGTCGATCGGGTCGCCCGTGCTCTCCCACTCCTCGTATTCCTCGAAGTCGTCGCCGAACGTCGGGACGAAGATCGCGATCAGCCGATCGCGGAGGTTGGCGACGACGAGGCCGATCACGATCAGGAGCACCAGACCGCCGCGCAGCAGCGGCGTCAGCGGGTGCAGGCGGTGCCACTCGCCGTCGCTGAGCGGCGAGCGCACGAGTTCGCGCGGCGGCGCGTGCGGCGGCGGCGCGTTCGGCGGCGTCGCGTCGGGGGTGGGGCCGAGGTCGCTCATAGGCCGGTGCGGCGGCTCTCGGCGACGGCGATGAGGTGATCGCGCAGGGTCTCGGCGGTCGCCTGTTCGAGTCCGGGGATTACGACACCGGTCGCCGCGGCGGCCGTGACGAACTTCAGCTGCGCGATGCCGAAGCCGCGGTCGAGGGGGCCGTGGGTGATGTCGACGAGCTGCATGCGCCCGTAGGGCACGGCGACGAAGCGCTGCCACAGGATGCCGCGACGGAACACCAGATCATCCGCGCGCAGCTGATACCCGATCGCTCGCGCCTGGCGCGGCATGATCGCGAGGGTCCAGCCGAGGAGCACGGTCATGATGCCGCCCGGGATCCACGCCCACATCTGGTTCAGCCCGAGGGTCAGCACGAGCGTCGCCGCGATCACGATCGCGAGGAACGAGCCCGACGAGATGAGCTGCACCCACACGTACTTCGGCGAGATCTGGTGCCAGACCCCCTCCTCGAGCGCGAGCCGGTTCTCGGAGCGCGGCTCGACGAGGCGATCGAACGTGCCCGAATCCGCGGTCTCTTCCGCGGTCTCGTCCGCGGTCTCGTCCGCGACCACGAGCGCGTCAGTGATCGTGGAGTCGCGGGGTGAGTCCGGGGTCTCCGCCGGGCTGTTCGTCATCGTCGTCCTTCCGGATGGTGCACAGGTGCTCGGCGATCAGCCCTGCCGCCACGAGCAGCCCGCCGCACACGATCGTCGCGATGATGGTGCCCATCGAGCCTAGCGACGGCGTGACGGGGCGGGTCGCGAGGAAGAGCAGCAGTCCCACGCCGACTCCGCCGAGGGCCGCGCCCACGATGCTCGATGCCTTCGCGAGCATCGCGATGCGGAGGGCGCGGAACGGGTTGAGGGCCGTCGTCGCCGTCCCCCGGGTCGCTCGGCGGACCGGTAGCGCGAGCACGATGACCACGGCGCCGAGGAGGGCGAGCAGGATCGGGAGCGTGACGGCCGGCGTGAAGGTCGATCGCCCGGACACCGTCAGCAGCTGGTCGAGGAGGAACCCGGCACCGATGCCGAGAACCGCGGCGATCGTGAGGATGCCGACGCCGGTGCGCTTCATCGATCGCCGCCCAGCCGCGCGAGGGCGTCGTCGACGCGGCCGATGCCGGGGAGGAATGCGTCGGCGTCGATGCTCAGCCACGGCGCGAGGACGAAGTCCCGCTCGGCGGCACGCGGGTGCGGGAGGGTGAGCGTGGCGGTGTCGGTGCGCACGTCGCCGTACGCGATGAGATCCAGGTCGAGTGTGCGATCACCCCAGCGCTCGCGCCGCTCGCGGCCGTGCCGTGCCTCGATCGCGTGCAGGTACGACAGCAGCACGGTGGGGGCGAGGCGGGTCGTCACGAGGGCCACGGCGTTGAGGTAGGCGGGCGCGTCGGGGTCGGCTCCCGATGGCTTGATCGCGACCGACTCGACGGCCGCCGACGCGCGGACCTCGTCGACGAGCGGCAGCAGGCGCAGCTCCTCGACGGCTTCCGCGAGCGCCGCTCGGCGATCCCCGAGGTTCGCGCCGAGGGCCACGACCGCCTCGACCGTCGTGCGAGGCGGCCGCTCCCCGTCGCCCGAGAATCCCTCGGCGAGGCGGCGGCTCACGATCGCTCCATCGAGCGCTCGATGCTCACGGCGACGTCGGCGAAGGTCAGCGGGATGGGGGCGTCGGGCTTGTGGACCGTCACACGCGTGCGTTCGACGCGTCTGTCGGCGAGCACCGCGTCGGCGAGGCGCTGCGCGAGCGTCTCGAGCAGATCGACCGGCTCGCCCGCGACGATCGCGGCCAGGCGTTCGGCCAGCTCGCCGTAGTGCACGGTATCGGCGACGTCGTCGCTCGTGGCGGCGGGGCGCGTGTCGAGGTGGAGCGTCACGTCGACCACGAAGTACTGGCCGACGCGGCGCTCGTCGTCGTAGACGCCGTGGTGCCCGAAGACCCGGAGCCCGGTCAGCGTGATCTGGTCGGCGACCATGGGTCGGTCCCCTTTCCGAGTCCGGCGATCCGCAGCGCGTCGCGCGTCGCGGCGACGTCGTGCACGCGCACCGCCCAGACGCCGGCCTCGTCGGCGAGCACGCTCGTCACCGCGGTTGCGAGATCGCGGCGCACCTCGGTCGCCTCGCCGGCGTCGCGGTCTTCGAGGGCGTCGGCGAGGAAGCGCTTGCGGCTCGTGCCGACGAGCACCCGCGGGCCCATTCCGACGATGCGCGGCAGGCCGTGGAGCAGCTCCCAGTTCTGCGCGCCCTGCTTGCCGAAGCCGAAACCGGGGTCGACGATGACGCGAGCGGGAGGGATGCCGGCTGCTGCCGCGGCCGCCATGCGCTCGGCGAGCTCGGCACGGACGTCGGCGACCACCGAGCCGTACTGCGCCCGTGCGTACATGTCTGCCGACGGCCCCCGCCAGTGGCCGAGGGCGATGTCGGCGTTGGTCTCGGCGACCGCGGCGAGAAGCTCGGGATCGGCGAGGCCGCCCGACACGTCGTTGACGATGCGGGCACCCGCCCCGATCGCCGCGCGCGCCGTCGACGCGTTCATGGTGTCGATGCTCACGACGGCGCCGGCTGCGGCAAGCGCTCGGATGACGGGGATGACGCGCTCCTGCTCGAGCGCCGCCGGCACGCGCTCGGCCCCGGGTCGCGTCGATTCGCCGCCGACGTCGAGGATGTCGGCGCCCTCGGCGCGCAGTCGCAGTCCGTGCGCGATGGCCGCTTCGGGATCGGCGTGACGACCGCCGTCGCTGAACGAGTCGGGGGTGACGTTGAGGATCCCCATGATGAGCGCGGTCATGGGCGGTGGGCGCCGATGAGGGCGACGAGCTCGGCCCGCGCCGCGGGGTCGGCGAGCTCGCCGCGCGCCGCGATCGTGACGGTCGACGCGTCGGGTTGGCGTCCGCCTCGCATCGTCACGCACTCGTGCGTCGCATCGAGCACGACCAGCACACCGCGGGCGTCGAGGGATGCCGCGATGACGTCGGCGATCTGCTCGCCGAGCCGCTCCTGCACCTGCGGGCGCGCCGAGAGGATGTCGACGACACGCGGCAGCGCGCCGAGGCCCACCACCTGTTCGCCGGGGAGGTAGGCGATGTGAGCGAGTCCGCGGAACGGCAGGAGGTGGTGCTCGCACATCGAGCGGAAGCGGATGTCGCGGAGCATCACCGCACCCGAGGGAAGAGTCTCAGGGGCGGGTCCGCGCGCGATCGAGATCGTGTGCGCGAGAGGTGCCGCGGCATCCTCTCCCACGCCCGCGAAGAACTCGGCGTACGCGTCGGCGACGCGCTCGGGAGTCTGTCGCAGGCCCGGGCGATCGGCATCCTCGCCGATAGCCTCGAGCAGCTCGCGCACGAGCGCGGCGATGCGCTGTCGGTCTACGGACACAGGCCGAGCCTACGCGGTCGCGGGTCGGGCCTGACCGGTGGGGCGGCGCTTCGCGACGGGCTCGGCCGCCGTCTGCTCGGCCTCGACGCTCGCCGCGACCGCGGCGGGCTCGGGCCGGGCCGGAACGTTGACCGGGGGCAGCTGCGAAACCGGACGCTGCTCGCTCGAGAGCCACTGCGGGCGCGGAGGCAGGCGCTTGATGTCGGTGAACAGCTCGGCGAGCTCGAGGTGGTCGAGCGTCTCCTTCTCGAGCAGTTCGAGGGCGAGCTTGTCGAGGATGTCGCGGTTGGCGTTGATGACCTCGTACGCCTCGTTGTGCGCCTGCTCGATGAGCGCGCGCACCTGGGCGTCGACGCGTTCGGCGACGCGCTCGGAGAACTCGCGACCGTGACCCATGTCGCGGCCCATGAAGACCTCGCCCGAGGACTGGCCGAGCTTGACCGGCCCGATGTCGCCGGTCATTCCGTACTCGGTGACCATCTTGCGGGCGATGTTCGTCGCCTTCTCGATGTCGTTCGACGCGCCGGTGGTGGGGTCGTGGAAGACGATCTCCTCGGCGACACGGCCGCCCATCGCGTACGCGAGCTGGTCCTGCAGCTCGTTGCGGGTGACGGAGTACTTGTCGTCGAGTGGCAGCACCATCGTGTAGCCGAGAGCCTTGCCGCGCGGGAGGATCGTGACCTTCGTGACCGGGTCGGTGTGGTTCATCGCGGCTGCTGCGAGCGCGTGACCGCCCTCGTGGTACGCCGTGATGAGCTTCTCCTTGTCCTTCATCACGCGGGTGCGGCGCTGCGGGCCGGCGAGCACGCGGTCGATCGCCTCGTCGAGTGCACGGTTGTCGATCAGCTGCGCGTTCGAGCGGGCGGTCAGCAGGGCCGCCTCGTTCAGGACGTTCGCGAGGTCGGCGCCGGTGAAGCCGGGGGTCTTGCGGGCGACGACCTCGAGGTCGACGCCGTCGGCGAGGGGCTTGCCGCGGCCGTGCACCTCGAGGATCTTCTGGCGTCCCTTGAGGTCGGGCGCGTCGACGCCGATCTGGCGGTCGAAGCGGCCCGGGCGCAGCAGCGCCGGGTCGAGGATATCGGGGCGGTTGGTCGCCGCGATGACGATGACGTTGACCTTCGGGTCGAATCCGTCCATCTCGACGAGCATCTGGTTGAGCGTCTGCTCGCGCTCGTCGTGGCCGCCGCCCATGCCGGCGCCGCGGTGGCGGCCGACGGCGTCGATCTCGTCGATGAAGATGATCGCGGGCGAAGTCTCCTTCGCCTGGTTGAACAGGTCGCGCACGCGGCTCGCGCCGACGCCGACGAACATCTCGACGAAGTCCGAGCCCGAGATCGAATAGAACGGCACGCCGGCCTCACCCGCGACGGCGCGGGCGAGCAGGGTCTTGCCGGTTCCGGGAGGGCCGTACAGCAGCACGCCCTTGGGGATGCGGGCGCCGACGTTCTGGAAGCGGGTCGGATCCTTGAGGAAGTCTTTGATCTCCTCGAGCTCTTCGATCGCCTCGTCCGACCCCGCGACGTCGGCGAAGGTGACCTGCGGCATCTCCTTCGTGACCAGCTTCGCGCGCGACTTCCCGAACTGCATGACCTTGCTGCCGCCGCCCTGAGCCGACGAGAGCAGCCACCAGAACAAGAGGCCCAGCAGCAGGATCGGCAGCAGGAGCGAGATGAAGCCGTCGAAGAACGACGGGCGCGGCACGCTGTCATTGAACCCGTCGGCGGGGTCGGCGGCGGTGATCGCCTCGACGACCTCGTCGGCACGCGCCGAGACGTAGTAGAACTGCACGTCACTCGCGCCGTCGTACTCCTCCGACAGCTTCATGTCGACACGCTGGTCGCCGTCGGTCGTGACGACCTCGGTGACGGTGGAGCCTGCGAGGAGTTCGAGACCCTCCTGCGTCGAGATCTGCTTCGCACCGCCGAGGCTCGAGATGAGCGAGAAGCCCACGATCAGGAACACCCCGATGAGCAGCACGTAGAAGAGCGGATTGCGGGTGATCTTCTTGAACATGGTGCGGGCGTGCGCCCGTGTCCCTTCTTCGACGAACCGCCGACACGAGGACAGGATGCCGCGGCAGCAGTGGAAATCAGGGTATCGCGGGGTTCTTGTGGGTCTCCTGCGGATTCACCGAGGGCGTAATCGCGCGCTTCGACCCCGCGGGTCAGGCGTAGACGTGCGGCGCAAGGATCGCGACGTCCCGCAGATTGCGGTACTTCTCGGCGTAGTCGAGCCCGTATCCGACGACGAATTCGGTGGGGATGTCGAAGCCGACGTACTTGCAGTGCACCACGACCTTGGCCGCCTCGGGCTTGCGCAGGAGCGCGAAGACCTCGACCGACGCGGCACCGCGCGAGGCGAAGTTCTCGAGCAGCCACGACAGCGTGAGGCCCGAGTCGATGATGTCCTCGACGATCAGCACGTGCTTGCCGTGCAGGTCGGTGTCGAGGTCCTTGCGGATCTGGACGACACCGCTGGACTTCGTGCCCGCGCCGTACGACGACACCGCCATCCAGTCCATCGGAACGAGGGTCGGAAGCGCACGCGAGAAGTCGGCCATGACCATGACGGCGCCCTTGAGCACGCCGACGAGCAGCAGATCCTTGCCGTCGTAGTCGGAGGCCACCTGGGCTGCGATGTCGTCGAGCTTCGTCCGGATCTCCTCCTCGGTGACGAGAACCCGGGTGATGTCACTGGAGACGTCGGCGGCGCGCATGGGGAGAGTCTAGAACGACGTGTCGCCACGGACAGTGGGGGGACTCACCACGAGCACCTCGAGCAGCTCCGCCTTCTCGGGCGCGGTGAGCACCCACGTGACCTCGATGTACCAGGTCTCGCCGTCGTCGGAGTCGCGGGAGTACCCCTCGGCGAATCGGGTGCCGCCGTCGGTCTCGCGCACGCGCCGATGGCTCCACCCATCGGCGGTGAGCCCCGCTTCGATCGCCGCGGCGGCATCTGCCGAGGCATCCGTCTGTGTGACCAGAGTCTGATACGCGCGCACCTGCCACCACGCGGGGTCGCTCGGGCGCTCCTGCACCGTGACGGCCTCGCCGTAGCGCGGCTCGGACTGGGTGATGAGGTCGTCGGTGAGCAGAGCCTCCGGCACGAGGGCGAGCACCTCGGCGGTCAGGCGCTCGGACTCGATGCGGTATTCATCGAGGCGGCTTTCGGGTGTCATGGCGCAGCCTCCGAGGAGCAGGGCGAGCAGGGCGACCGCCGTGACGGCCAGGAGTCGGAGCATCCGTCACTCGATCCGGGTGTAGTGCGGCTCGTAGTCCGCGCTGTCGATGCCGTCGACGGTCACCGATCGACCAGCTGCGAAGACGTACTCGCTCGGCGCGAAGACCTCGGCCCGGCCGCCCGTGATCACGGCGACGATGCCGTTCATCGCCGTCGAGTGCGGAGTGAAGAGCGTCGTGTGCACGTCGACCTGGCGGATGAAGCCGTTGCCGGGCTCGCTGTAGTCCTCGAGGTCGGGGCTCGTCGGGTCGCCGTCGACGAGCCTGCCGGTCTCGAGCCGTACGACCCCCTCGGCGGTGAGCGCCGACTGGCCGTGCAGGGCCCCGGCATCCCCGCCCTGCACGAAGCCGACGACGAGGTCGTTGCGCACCATGAGCGAGTAGTGGGGGACGCCCGCGGTGTACGGGAAGTCCGCGAGACCCGAGACGCCGTGCCCCATACCGGCCGACGCGACGTAGAGCACCCGATCTGCTCGCAGGCCCGCCTGCTCGGCGAGGCCCACGGTCGCGCCGCCGTAGCTGTGGCCGAGCACGGTGAGCGTGGCCGAATCGGGCATCGCGACGCCGGCCGCGAAGTCGCGGAGCTTGGGAGCGAGCGCCGCCGAGTAGTCGGCGCTCGTGGCCTCGAGCAGGTCTCCGGGGAACTCGCCGCCGGCCCATTGGAAGACCGCGGACTCCCGACCGGACAGGGCATAGAGGTCGGCTCCGAGGTCGTCCGAGAACGACGTCATCGTGGCTGCCGTCCCCGGCACCGATATCGCCACGTGCCTGACCCAGGCAGGGATATCGCCCGTGGCCGCATCGATGGGACCGTGATAGGTGCCGATCGCCTGGGATCGCGGATCGAAGACCACGACGCGGGCACCCGTGTCGACGTGGGCGTGGCGGTTCTCGTCGATCCACGTGACGCGCTGCGTCAAGAGGCCCTGATAGATGACGATCACTGCGCGGTGATCGGCGATCCGGGCGTCGTAGGCTGCGCGGATCGCGCTCGGCGTCTGCCCCGGGTACGACGACGGGTTCGCGATCTCGGCGTCGCGCTTCGCCTCGAGCGCGGCGATCTGCGCCTCACGATGATCGATCTCGTCGCCGATGCTGCGGCGGTTCGCGGCCACCCGATCGCGAATGGGCACACCGTCGAGATTGCCGATGACGAGAGGGGATGCCGCGATCATCGCGTCGCGCTGGTCGCTCGACATCGCCCCCCACACCTGGCGGATGACGTCGGAGTCGCCGAGAGAGGCCAGTCCCGTGGCTGAGACGCCGTCGACGTCGCCGGCCCACAGCGACGCGACGGCGAGACGCGCGGTCAAAGATGCGGGGGCGGATGCCGCAAGCTCGGCGAGCAGCGGCACCGCACGCAACTGCTCCGCGGTGAAGCGGTCGAGCTCGTCGCGCTCGAGCTGGAGGGCGAGCACAGCAGCCCGCGCGTCGCGGAAGTCGTCGATGGCCGCGCTCCAGCGCGCGAGGTGGGCGTGGTCGTCGAGGTACAGCCACGACGGGATCACGTCGTCCCATCCCAGGGCCCACCCGGTGATGAGCTCCGAGGCGGCGTTGAGCGCCTCGCCGCGGCGGATCCAGATCTGGTCGTAGGCGAAGTGGGCGTGACTCAGCGCCGAGACCGAGCGCAGCGCGATCGCGTCGAGCGAGGTGGCGTAGTCGTCCAGGATGCAGGCGACCGTGCCCGCAGCGGCCGCGGTGCGGTCGATCCGCTCGACAAGGGCTGCAATTCTCGGGCGCAGCGCATCGGGCGCCTCGCCGACGAGTCCGGTCATCGCTCCGAGCGCGCCCCGCGCCGATCCCGCACGGTCGGTGAGGACGCTCGAGCGGCTGCGGAACTGAGCGGCGGCCGACCGTACCGCGGAGCGGTCTCCGCGCGCGGGATCGACATCGATGCCGGGCAGGGTCATCGCGACCCCGCGAGCCGTGTGTCGATGTCGGTGAGGGCGACCCCGATCAGCCGCGCGTCGGCGGAGGCCTCTTCCGCAACGCCGGCGAGCCCGACGGCCAGCTGCTCGATCAGGGCGTCGGCGTCGCCGAGAGCCGCCGCGACGGCGTCCGACCCCGTGACCGTCGGGTCGAGGGCGAATCCGGCAGACGCGGCGACCGACGCCTCACGCAGGCGCGCGACGGTCTGCTCGATCTCGACGTCGGTGATCTTCAGATCCGGCATCCGCACCCCCTGACCCGATCCACCCTAAGCCGATGCTCCGCCCGCGGTCTCGTCGCTTTCCACAGCTCCCGCCCGGAACTCGATCCGGCCGCCGACGCGGCGGGCGCGGCATCCGGGCAGGTCGATCGGGCCCTGGCCCGACCAATCCGTGACCAGGCGCGCGACCTCGAGCGTCTGCGTTCGCGTGAGGCTCGCACCGAACTCGGCGTCCACGACGTGGCGGATGATGCGGTGGCGGAGCGCCGGCGGGTTCGCCGCAAGCGCGGCAGCCGACACCGAGATGCCGGCCTCGGCGTGCTCGACGATGTCTTCGATCGTCTCGTCGATCATCTCGTCGAAGGCCTCGGCGTCTTCGCGCAGCTGCGCCGCGGTGCGCGCGAGGGCTTCGGCGATGCCCGGACCGAGCTCGGCCTCGAGGACGGGCAGCACGCTCTCGCGCACGCGCACCCGCGCGAAGCGGGGGTCGAGGTTGTGGGGGTCGTCCCACGGTTCGAGACCCTCGGCCGCGCACGCGGCCCGGGTCGTGATGCGTCGGACGCCCAGAAGCGGACGCAGCAGCGGGATGCCGTCGAGATCGGATGCCGCGGCCATCCCCTGCAGACTCGCGCCCCCCGATCCGCGAGCGAGGCCGAGCAGCACCGTCTCGGCCTGATCGTCGAGGGTGTGGCCGACGAGCACCGCGGCCGCGCCGGCGTCCTGGGCGGCGTCATGCAGTGCCCGGTATCGCGCGTCGCGTGCCGCAGCCTCGGGACCGGCGCCCTCGCCGACCTCGACCCGCGCCACGACGGCCTCGAGACCGAGTGCGCGAGCCTTCGCTGCGGCTGAGGCTGCAGCATCCGCCGATCCCGTTTGAAGGCCGTGGTCCACCGTCACCGCGACGATCCGGTGCCCCGATCCTCGCGCCTCGAAGGCCGCCGCCGCGGCCAGCGCGAGCGAGTCGGCGCCGCCCGAGAGTCCGACGACGATCGCCGACGAGGCAGGGAGGGCGGCGAGGGCGGCCCGCACCGCGCGGCGCACCTCGGCGACGGCAGGGTCCAAGCTGGGGCGGCGTTCCACGCACCCACGGTATCCCCGTCCCCGCCGCGACTAGGCTTGTCGCCGCACCCCACCCGTTTTTTCCAAGGAGCACACCATGGGCGCGTACGACGCCGTCATCGAGATCCCCCGCGGCAGCCGCGTCAAGTACGAGGTCGACCACGGCACCGGCCGCGTCTTCCTCGACCGCATCCTGTACACCGCGTTCGGATACCCCACCAACTACGGCTTCTTCGAGAACACCCTCGGCGAAGACGGCGACCCGCTCGACGTGCTGGTACTGCTCGACTTCGACCTCGCTCCGGGCGTCCTGGCCAGCGTGCGCCCGGTCGGCGTGCTGAAGATGAGCGACGAGGCGGGCGGCGACGACAAGGTCGTCGCTGTGCTCGCCAAGGACCCGCGCTGGGCGCACATCCAGGACGTCAACGACATCCCGGAGTACACCCGCAAGGAGATCGAGCACTTCTTCGAGCACTACAAGGACCTCGAGCCCAACAAGTGGGTCAAGGTCGACGAGTGGGCGAGCGCGGCCGAGGCCGAGCGCCTGGTCGACGAGGCCTTCGCGCGCTTCGCCGAGCACGAGGGTCAGACCAAGACGCAGGGTGAGGGCGTCGCGCCCAGCATCCTCTGACGCGTTTCACACGAAGAGCGGATGCCGACGGCATCCGCTCCTCGTCGTTCGAGGGCTCCGCGGCGGAGGTCAGACCGAGACGCCGCGGTCGCCCATGAAGTAGATCGGGTTCACGGGGTATCCGCTGACGTAGGTCTCGAAGTGCAGGTGGCAGCCGTACGAGTTTCCGGTGTTGCCTTCGCTGGCGATGAGCTGACCGGCGCTCACCCGCTGACCGTGGCGGACGAAGATGCCGCCCGGGCGGATGTGGGCGTAGCCGGTGCCGATGTTGTTGCCGTGGTCGATCTTGATGTAGTTGCCGTAGCCGCCGTTGTAGCCGGCGTAGACCACGGTGCCCGCGTGCGCGGCGTAGATTCCCGCGCCGCAGCCTGCGGCGAGGTCGACGCCGTAGTGGAAGGAGCTCGAGCAGCCGTTCTGTCCGCACACCTGGCTGCGGGGGCCGTAGCCCGAGCTGCGCCAGCCCGACGAGGGCCGCGCCCATCCTGAGCCGACCACCGCGCCGCCTCCGCC